>NZ_CP047089.1:1258203-2516406 GCF_009937765.1 Bacillus pumilus
TAATGCTCGGGAACATCAGTCCAGCAAGTGACGAGAAAAAGCTACTTGAACTTGGACAATACGTATCCGCACAGCATATTCCTTATCAGATTGCAGTGACCCCTGCTTGGATAGATCGAGCAACAGGTGATGAAGTCACACTAAGTGACCGCCCGAAACTTGTGAGTGTTTTAAAACAATTGCAAGGGAATGGAGCGAGTATCATTCTTCATGGCTTTAGCCGTACGTATCGAACGGAGGAATCTGGTCAGGGATTTGAGTTCTGGGATGCAAAATATGATCAGCCCATCTCGTCAAATGACCCAAAAAAAGCTGAGAAGAAACGAATGAAAAGTCAATTCCCAAATGAAAAAGACTTTCATACGTATACCAAATCGTATCAGGAGCAAGAAATCGCCTATACAGAAGAAAAACTGACAAAGGGCATTGAGCTTCTTACTAGTCAAGGCTTATATCCTCTTGGGTTCGAGGTGCCGCATGATGCGACATCACAACAAGGGTATGAAGTGATTTCAAAGCATGTGTCGAGTCTATTTGGACAGGTGCAGCTGTCAGACCGCACTTGGAAATCAGTCGGCGCATCGCCGCTTGTGACGTCTCCTGCCATGTTACACGGCATGACCTTATATCCTCAGCATCAAGTAGAGCAAGCCCCTGACCAAGAAGGTTCCAATGTTTTAACAGAACAGACGATTCAATCCGTTCAGCATCTGCAATCAGCCGCAATAGGGCTGTCCTATGACGTGGAGTTGGGGATAGCAGGGTTACAGGATTTAATCACACAGATGGAGGCAATCCCTTCTAGCGAATGGCTGGATATCAAGAAAACAAAACAGACGGTCCAAACTGCACATGTCAAAATCCAAACATTTGGGAATGGACATATTCAAGTAGAGGAATCCAACATCGCCGAAACAAAAACAGTCAAACGAAGTGGCATGGAAAATATGCTGAGAATTCTCACGGTCGTGGTCATGCTGTTTATTGCGGCATTTGCTTTATACACATTGTATTTAAGACTGACAATGAAAAAACGAATTTTTAAGGAGAGAAAATTAGGTGGCTGATGTTTTATTTTATCTTTCATTAATGCTCATTTGGATCATGCTCCTATACCACATGTTTCTCATGCAGGGCGGCTTTCAGCATTACCTGACCTATGAAAAAGTGCTGCCTAAATGGACGAAACAAGGGAAGGATCTGCCAACCGTCAGTATTCTGATTCCTGCTCATAATGAAGAGGTCGTCATTCGGCAGACATTAAAAGCGATGGTTCAGCTATCTTATCCTAAACACCTCCTTGAAATCATTGTGATTAATGACAATTCCTCTGATCGCACAGGAGAGATTGTGCAATCATTCAGTGAGCAATATGATCATGTCCATATGATTGAAACGAAGCCACCATTTGCAGGGAAGGGAAAATCCACTGCGCTGAATGAAGGTTTGAAGGCTTCAACAGGAGAAGTGATTTGCGTATACGATGCAGATAACATGCCAGAACCAAAGGCTGTCTATCATCTGGTTCTTGGGTTATTAAATGACCCAAAAGCAGGCGCTGTTGTCGGGAAATTCAGGGTCATCAATGCAGCCAAAAATTTGCTGACCAAATTTATTAATATTGAGACCATCTGTTTTCAATGGATGGCGCAGGGCGGGAGATGGAAATGGTTTGGTATTGCGACAATACCAGGTACCAACTTCGCCATCCGCCGGCACATTTTAGAAGAGCTCGGCGGCTGGGATGTCCAAGCTTTGGCCGAGGACACCGAATTAACGATCCGTGTGTATAACCTTGGGTATGTGATTCGATTTTTCCCAGCGGCGATCACATGGGAGCAAGAGCCCGAGACATGGAAGGTCTGGTGGCGGCAAAGAACGCGCTGGGCTAGAGGGAATCAATATGTTGTTCTTAAGTTTTTAAGGCAGTTTATGAAGCTAAAACGAAAACGAATGATTTTCGATTTGTTTTATTTCTTCTTTACGTATTTCTTATTTTTCTTCGGTGTGCTGCTCTCAAATGGCATCTTTATTGTAAACCTATTTGTTGACCTCCACTTATCTGTAGGGGCTGTTGCACTGATCCTTTGGGGGTTAGCGTTCTTCCTCTTTCTAACAGAAGTGATGATTACATTAAGTATTGAGAAAACAGAGCTCACCAAACAAAATATTCTCATAGTGGTTCTCATGTACTTCACCTATTCTCAAGTATGGATTGCGCTTGTCGTGTACTCCTTATGTGTAGAGGTGAAGAGCCGATTATTGAAACAAGAAGTGAAATGGTATAAAACAGAGCGTTACGATCAACAACAAAAGAAAAGCGGGTGACAAATTGAAATCGGTCAAATGGATGTTTTTAATATTAGCGCTATCTCTTGCCATTCAGCCTTTTTTCATGGCAAGTCAAGCAATGGCGCAATCCAATCGAGTACAAGTGAAAGACGATTGGGTTCACTCATCAAAAGGCAATCAAACCGAAACGCAGCATCTATCAGAAGATGTGGTGACCTTGTATGGTCAAGAAGACCGCACTGAATTTTCCTATCAAATGGAGAAAGAAAAAGTAGAGTCTAGCACTCTTACATTAAATATAGAGGCTTCACCATTACTCATATCGCCATCGTCTTTCACAGTGATGATTGATGGAGAGATTGAAAAGACGATCCCTGTATCAGGGGAAAATGCAAAAAAATCGATTGAAATCAAATTGAACAAAGCGCAATTGAAAAAAGGATCTCATCAAATTCAGCTCGCATTTTATGGTGTGTTAAAAGAAGGTGTGTGTATCAACCAAGAGACGCCTGCCAATTGGCTGAAAGTATATCCTGAAAGTGAGCTGGCGTTCAAAGGAGTTCAAACGAAAGACGTGACGTTAGATAGCTTCCCTTCACCATTTATTTCATCAGGTGAACAGAATGAACAAACAGATATTGTGATTCCAAATAAACCGAATGCGGCTGAATTAGAAGCGGCGATGAAAGTATATCGCACGTTGAAAAACAAAGACCGCCAAGCAGACCTCAAACTCGTTCAAGAAAAGGATATCGAGCAAATTGCGCATCCAACCATTGCTGTGGGAGCAAAGGGAAGCTGGAATGGGCGAATGAAATCAATCGAGCAAGCGGCTGGAATTAAAACAGAAGGTGATCAACTTACGTTAGCGGTAAGAACCTTGACAGCAAAGAAAAAAGAACAGCCCGTTTTATTTGTCACTGCTAAGCAGCCAAAGATAATTGCTGAAAAAATCAATGTTTTGACTCAGCCAGAACTGACAGGTCAGCTCACTGGTACCGACTTGCTGCTGCAAAAAGTGACAGCTAATGTGTCTAAGCCATCGCATCATATTCGTTTAATAGATTTTGGCGGAGATGATATCAAAGTTGGAACCAAAAAGACAGCATCTGATCACTACTATTATCCGAAAGCATTAATGGCACAACAAAAATCAGGTGCAAAACTAACTCTATCATTTAAAAAATCAGATCCAGCGAATAAAGCGGAACGTCTAACAGTTATGATCAATAACGAACCGCACGACGTGCCGTTAACAAAACTAGGAAACAAAGATGAGAATGGCTTCTATCATGTGTCGATTCCAGTAGATTCACAAGTACTCCAAAAGAACGAATATGTGGACTTACAGTTTGTCACAACAGGTTTTAAAAACATGGAATCTTGCAGACATACGGATGAAGAAGGCTGGATTTACATTGATAAGAACAGCTCTCTTCAAATACCAGAAGGAACAACTAGTGATACACCGGACTTAACCGCATGGCCGCTTCCTTACACTTCGGAAACGCAGCAAGGAAACACATTGATCATTATGCCAGATCAAATCACTCAAGCATCAATTAATCAAATGGCAATGCTGACAGAATCATTTAGTCAACCGGAAGCTACTCACTATCATTTGGTCGAAGCATCAAATGTGACAGATGAACAATTGAAAAAGAACTCTCTCATTTTCATCGGGGGCATCCAGACATTTTCTCTTTTAAAAGAAAAAGCAGACGATCTCATTGTTCCAGCGGAAAAGGATCAATATGATGTATCCTCATTTGGCATGATCAACGAAACAACAGCTCGTATTGTATGGACGCAGCCATCCGTATGGAATAAAGAATTAACCATGACCGTTTTTTCAGGAATGACGCCAGCTGACGCTAATATATCAAATGAAGTGATTCAATTCCTTCAAACAAATACGGAGACCGCTACAGTTGCGATAGAAAGCAAGAACAAAGATATGTTCTCTAATCATCAAACAGTCAGCAATGCAAAAAATGATCTTAAAAAAGGTGAAAAACAAGGTGCCGGTGAGTCTTGGGTTTACTTTGCCTGTATCGCTGTACTGATCATTTTTGTCGCTGTGATGATTGTTTATTTCTTACGGAAAAACCGTAAAAAGACTGATTAATAAACGGTCAAAAGACCTCGAAAAAATCTCTTTACTTTGGTGTCAAACGGGAGTATGATCTCTTTTATAAAAGACCAATCGCTGAATCATTTCAATGAGCGGGGGAACCAATTGTGGTGGTAAAGCACCACGTGGGGTGAATCCTTTTTAGGTAGGGCAAAGTCTCATGCGCCCGAATCCGTCAGCTAACCTCGTAAGCGTTAAAGAGAGCAAAGACCAACCTGTGATCTAAACAATAGACACAGGGGCATTCTATTGCCTCTGTGTCTTTTTGGCGATCCATCTTTTGTAACTTAAATCGTTTGACACTAAAGGAGCGGGCATCACATGTACAGTTTGATGAAGCGTATTTTAATTGGTAAACCATTAAAATCACAGGCAGCAGGAGAACAAAAACTATCAAAAATCAAAGCGTTGGCATTATTGTCATCAGACGCATTGTCATCAGTTGCATATGGTACAGAACAAATCTTAATTGTTCTTTCTGTCGTTAGTGCAGCAGCATTTTGGTACTCACTCCCGATTGCAGGTTGTGTATTAATTCTTTTAATGGCGTTAATTCTATCTTACCGCCAGATCATTTATGCTTATCCAGAAGGCGGCGGGGCATATGTCGTCTCTAGCAGGAACCTAGGTGAAAAACCAGGTTTGATCGCTGGTGGATCATTGCTTGTAGACTATATTTTGACTGTAGCGGTGAGCATATCAGCTGGTACTGATGCCGTCACATCAGCTTTTCCAGCACTATATCCATATCATGTCTTGATCTCAATTGTATTGGTCATCGTGATTATGGTGCTCAACCTTCGTGGATTGACAGAATCGGCATCTATTCTGGCTTATCCTGTCTACTTGTTTGTATTTTCACTCCTTATCTTAATTGGAGTAGGCGGCTTTAAATTATTAACAGGAGGCGTACCACCAGCACCTGAGCATACTGCGGTAGGCACGCACGTACAAGGCATTACATTATTTCTTTTATTAAAAGCTTTTTCATCTGGCTGTTCTGCTCTGACTGGAGTAGAAGCCATTTCAAATACCATCCCATCTTTTAAAAAACCGGCTGCTCAAAATGCAGCAAGAACATTATTGATGATGGGTGGATTACTAGCTGTTTTATTTGTGGGTGTCACATTGCTTGCGTTTGGTTTCGGCATCTCGCCAAAGCCAGAAGAAACGGTTGTATCACAAATTGCATCAGACACGTTTGGGCGTACGTTTTTCTATTACGTCATTCAGGCAGTCACAGCGCTAATCCTTATATTAGCGGCAAATACCGGCTTTTCAGCCTTTCCGTTATTGGCTGTCAATTTAGCAAAGGATAAGTATATGCCGCGTATGTTTACTGTAAGAGGAGACCGGCTTGGTTACTCTAATGGCATTATCTTTTTAGGCGTAGCTTCCATGCTGCTCATCTGGTTGTTTGATGGAAAAACAGAACATCTTATCCCGCTATATGCTGTTGGTGTGTTCATTCCATTTACCCTGTCGCAGACCGGCATGTGTGTGAAGTGGATTCGTGAAAAACCGCAAGGCTGGAAAACGAAAATGCCAATCAATATCGTCGGAGCACTGATTTCCTTTACAGTTTTCATGATTCTCATTTTGACTAAGTTTCATCTCGTATGGCCAGTATTTGTTTTTCTGCCGATCGTACTATTTATCTTCCATTCCATTAAAAAGCATTACCTGTCTGTGGGAGAACAATTGCGTTTATTGAATGAAACAGAGTCTGTTGAGATGAAAGGAAATGTGGTCATCGTACCTATAGCGGGTGTGACGCGTGTTGTCGAACAATCTCTTCAATATGCAAAGTCTTTGTCAGAGCAAGTCATAGCAGTGCATGTATCCTTTGATAAAGAAAAGGATAAGAAAATTGAAGAGGATTGGGAAAAGCTTAATAGCGGCGTACGACTTGTGATGCTTCATTCGTCCTATCGAAGCCTCATACACCCGCTTGATAAATTTCTTGAAACCGTTGAGGCAAAAGCAAATGCGCATCAATATAAAGTGATGGTGCTTGTGCCTCAATTTATCCCGAAAAAAAGATGGCACACCATTTTGCATAATCAATCTGCCTTTTTATTAAGATTCCGCCTGTTATGGAAGCGGGATATTGTGGTGGCGACCCTGCCTTATCATTTTAAAAAGTAGCAGAAGCAAGTTGAAACGTTTGATCAAAAGAATGCGGTGGTATGGAGTAAGAAAAAAGGAGTTTTCTCACATGCCGCAAAGAACCGCAGGAAAAGAAGTAACAGCGCTACTGGAAGAGTGGGGCGTGAAACATATTTATGGAATGCCCGGTGACAGCATAAACGAATTGATTGAAGAACTTAGGCATGAATCAAGCCAAATACAATTTATCCAAACGAGACATGAAGAAGTGGCAGCACTATCAGCGGCAGCTGATGCCAAACTAACAGGTAAACTCGGTGTCTGTTTATCTATCGCTGGGCCAGGTGCTGTCCACTTATTAAATGGACTGTATGATGCCAAAGCAGATGGTGCACCAGTTTTAGCAATTGCAGGGCAGGTTGCTTCGGCCGAAGTAGGCAGAGACGCATTCCAAGAAATCAAATTGGAGCGGATGTTTGACGATGTCGCTGTCTTTAATCAGCAGGTACAGACGGCAGAGGCGCTGCCTGACTTATTGAATCAAGCCATCAAAGCAGCTTATACCCATAAAGGTGTAGCAGTTCTTACCGTATCAGATGACTTATTTTCTCAAAAAATAAAGCGCAAACCCGTCTATACATCTCCTCTTTATGTGGAGGGAGAAGTACGACCGAAGAAAGATCAACTGCTAAAGGCGGCTCAGCTGATTAACAATGCGAAGAAGCCAGTCATCTTAGCAGGTAAAGGATTAAGACATGCAAAAGAAGAGCTTCTTTCATTTGCAGAAAAGGCAGCTGCTCCTATCGTCATCACACTCCCTGCAAAAGGGGTTGTACCAGATAGGCATCCATACTTTTTAGGTAACTTAGGTCAAATTGGAACGAAGCCGGCATATGAAGCGATGGAAGAATGTGATCTCTTAATTATGCTTGGCACCTCCTTTCCATATAGAGACTACTTACCAGAGGACACGCAAGCCATTCAACTGGATATTAAACCAGATCAAATCGGTAAAAGGTATCCGGTAGATGTGGGAATTGTGAGCGACAGCAAGAGTGGTTTGCATGAACTGACTTCGTACATTGAATATAAAGAGCAGCGTGGCTTTCTCGAAGCTTGTACAGAGCATATGATGAAGTGGCGAGAAGAAATGGATAAAGAAAAATCTGTTGCTACTTCACCGATTAAACCACAGCAAGTCATTGCTAGACTAGAAGAAGCAGTCGAGGACGACGCCATTCTTTCAGTTGATGTTGGTAATGTGACAGTATGGATGGCGCGTCATTTTGAAATGAAACAGCAGGATTTCATTATCTCCAGCTGGCTTGCCACAATGGGTTGCGGTTTACCTGGTGCGATTTCAGCTAAATTGAATGAACCGAACCGACAAGCCATTGCTGTATGTGGTGATGGAGGCTTCACAATGGTCATGCAAGACTTTGTGACAGCTGTAAAATATAAGCTCCCGATCGTTGTCGTGATTTTAAACAACAACAATTTAGGAATGATTGAATATGAGCAACAGGTAAAAGGAAACATGAATTATGGTATAGAGCTGGAGGATATTAATTTTGCTAAATTTGCAGAAGCATGTGGCGGCAAAGGAATCTCCGTGTCATCACATGAAGAATTAGCTCCAGCCTTTGATACAGCCCTTCAATCCGATAAACCAGTCATTATTGATGTCGCTGTAGACAATGAACCTCCGTTACCTGGGAAAATCACTTACACCCAAGCAGCAGGATTCAGTAAATATTTATTGAAAAAATTCTTTGAAAAAGGTGAGCTGGATATCCCTCCACTCAAGAAAAGCCTCAAACGCTTTTTCTAAACACACAAGGTAGTCGGTCTTCTGAAAAGAAGGCTGACTTTTTTTGTGATGATTAGGAAAAATCATTTCAATTGTCACTTGCCGTCATCTCTATTAAAAAATTTGGAAATTATTTTTGTAACTTAAAGCCTATTTTTCCAATTCGATGAGAAAGGTAAAATAGACTTTATGATCAATAATGGAAGGAGTGAATTCTTCTGGGGAAGATACTTGATGCAAAAGCACTAACAAATGCCATGGACGCAAGGGCAAAACACTACCAGGAACTACGAGAACAAATGGTCGATTTAAAAAAAGCATTACAAGGTGTTGCCAACCTCGGTGATGACTTCACTGGGAAAGGTGCCGATAACATTAAAAGTTTCTATAAAGAGCTGGCTGGAAATGTAGACATGTTTATCAGCTTCATCGATAAGCAAAAAGCCTTTCATGAAGGTGTTTCTGGGACACTAGATGATACAAACTTTGGCGGCGATACCTTTGTAGAAGAACACTTTTTAGACAACGCTGTACATATGGGCATCAAAAATGCCAAAAGCATTGTAAAGGATCAAAAAAAGGCGCTTAAAACGATTTTTCAAGACATCGACGACCTCATTTCTCTAGAAGTATTTGATAGTCAAACCTTTGACGAAAAAATTGCAGATGCGGAAGACGAGCGAAAAAAGACAGTAAAAGATCTAAGAGAGCTTGATCAAAATTTAAAAGATGAATATGCTTTGTCAGAGACGGAACAGCAAGCTACAATGGCATTGTACGCTGAAATGATGAATGCGACAAATGATGGAAAAGCGATTTCCCCTATGAATTTTGACAAGAAAGCGTATCAAAATAGCGAAATCTACAAGGCAAAAAGCGATATTGAGAAGCAAACTGCTGAATATCTGAAAATCAAAAAAGAACAAGAAGAAGCCCGCGAGATCGCAAAGGAACAAGAGGCACTCGCCAACCGTCCTTGGTATGAAAAAGCACTCGATTATGGTGGAAATATCGTCAATGAACTGACAGGCGTAAACGATGCAAAACGCGCCGCAACAGGCGTTGACCCGATCACAGGCGAAGAACTTACCGCAGGACAGCGCGTCGCCGCAGGCGGCATGGCAGCAGCAGGCTATATCCCAATCGTCGGCTGGGCAGGACGCATTTTCAAAGGCGGAAAAGCCGTCTATAAAACGACCCAAGCCACCTCAGCCGCAGTCAAAGCAGTCGACATTTACAAGACATCGCAAAAATCCTTTGACGCCTTAAAAACATCGCAAAAAGGCTTATATGGACTCACTGCTACAAACGGCTTCAGCGAAGCAATTACAGGTAGAGACATGTTCGGGAATAAGATCTCGAAAGAACAACAGGAAGCGAGTATGAATGCGGCGCTGGGAATGCTTTTACCGTTTGGGGCGAAAGGGTTTCATGGGAAGATGGGTGTTAAGAATACCAGAGAACTTAAGCATCCAGTTTTAGAAAATCCACGAGCAGGTAGTGCTTTGAAAGATGATTTTTATCATAGCTTTAATGATATAATTGACAACTATGCAGTTCATTCTAAGAGATTTGATTTACCAAATAGAAAAGGCCATATGGATTCGTTGTATCAAATAGAGGGCTCAGTGGTTAAGTACGAAACGAAATATGTAAAAGTAAAGAACAATGCCCCTGAAATGGTACAGTCGAAAGAAATAAAGAATGGCGTGTTTGAATGGGTGGTAGATCCAACAACGAATACAGTAACCCATAGAACTTTTATACCTGGTGGCAAAGTGACAGGAAAAATAAATCAATGGGAGAGATAGAAAATTGTATAAAACAGAAATAATCACAAAAAATGGTTTTGATTGTAACTGGTCTACGCTGTTTATTGGTAGGCAGTTTAATTTAATATCTGCTTTAGAAGTAACAAACTATGCTGTTAAATACTTAGAAAATAATCCTAATGCTAATAATGAATTAATCCTTGAATTAGCTTGGGAACAAGAAGAAGTGAAAGTAGATAATATACTTGAAAGCATAACCTCTGACAGTTCTTCGGAAGACATGAAAAGAGAATATCATAAGTGGCTATATAGCACTGTGAAAGAGACGTATAGTCACTCAAGTGATGAAGATATCTTTGAAGAAATTGAAAATATTTTTTCAATCTTTAATACACCGGAAAATATGTATGACTTCTTTAGAAAAGTTTCAGACGCATTTTATTACCCTCATGATTCAAAAAATACAATTAAAGAACTTGTAGAAGAGTTTTTAGAGACAGAAAAGGAATTAATTTTTAAATAACTAGAGAACGTAAATGGAACGATGGACTAATTGTCCATCGTTCTCTTTCAAAGCATGTAAAGATTGATATGATAAAAGAATAAAGTGAATTTGTTTTTTTAAAAGCAATGGAGAAGAAAGCATTAAGTGACCATAAAATAAGTATCATGTTCGGGAAATTTGAAAATACGGGCGAACTTTCTAATAAAAAGCAAACAAAATCACCCCAAGCATAATTGGAAATCATATGTTAAACTAATCCAACCACCAAAAAAAGGAGAAAAACCCATGCTACTAATCCTCACACAAAATCAACAAACTATCATTCATGTACAAGAAGTCTCAGTAAGCGGCAAAAAAATTGAAGGGATGATCTTGGGGAGTACTTCTTGGGCAAAGCTACTCGGCAAGTATGACTCAAATGAACGCGCAGCCGAGATCCTTCAAGACATGATGAAGACGATTGAAGAACATCCAAATGCCACAATGACATATCGAATGCCGCCTCAATAAAAATGAAACCACCTTTCCATCGTGAAAAGGTGGTTTTTGTTTAGGATGGTGTTTTTCCAAAGGCTAAGAATAAGGGGATGCCTGTGCCAACAAGGGTGGTGGCAAATAGGAACATACCACAAATAAATAGAAAATGGCTGGCTGAAAAGACGAGTGCCAGAATGAGAAAAACGATGCTGAGCCCTATCATGCTATAGGATGGGACAAAGCGGCGTTTGTAGGTGGCTTTCTTTGTTAGGAATGAGAAGAAAATACCAAATACTAAAGGGACAATCCATAAGTAAAATAAAATAATAAGAGACATACATCATACCTCGATTTTTCCTTCTATTTTATCAGATGCGGATCACAACGGATACTACAAAGCTTCACTTTGTAAAATAATTCATGCAATCGACACAATTAAGTGTGCTGATTCATCGCATCCGTTTTTTGTTTCATATATTCAGGCTGTAAAAGGGCGTACACACAATGATCAGTAAAGCGATTACCCAGCCATTCACATTGTCTCAACACTCCCTCAAGAGAAAAGGATAACCGCTCTGGGATACGTCTGCTTTTCTGGTTATCGACAGCAGCCCTAATCTCAATACGGTGCAGTCCGCACTCTTCAAATAAATAGCGAATGACCGCTTGGCATGCTTTTGTCATGATCCCTTTTCCTTGATAGCCTTCTCCGAGCCAATAGCCGATTGAAACGGTTTTATTGATCCAATGAATTTGATGGGTGCCAATGATGCCGACAAGTTCTCCATGTGACCAGATGCCCGCTTGAAACCCGTTGTTCTGCATCGCTTGCTGCATCGCACCTTGGATAAACATCATACTGTCTTCCTCTGTCTGAGTTGAATCCACCCAAAGCATCCATTCACGTAAATGCTCTCTCGACCGCTGGATGAGCAAATACAGACTTCTTGCGTCTCTTGGCTCAAGCAACCGCATGGATATCTCTTGATCCTGATAAACAAACATGTACCCACATCCTCTCAGGGGAATTCTACCATAACCATTTGGAAAGAAAAAGACAGCTCAACACTGTCTTTTACATAAACGTATCTACAATTAAGAAAAGATTAAGTGCTACAACAAGAGCTGCTATCACCCAAGATATTCCTGTCACCCAGCGGGCATTCGTTAATTCACCCATAATTCGTTTTTTACTTGTAAATAAAATGAGCGGAATTAAAGCAAAGGCAATCCCAAACGATAAGACGACCTGACTCATCACAAGTGCGGAGGTCGGATTCACTCCAGATGCAATAATCGCAATAGGAGGAATGATGGTAATCAGCCGGCGAACATAAAGCGGAATTCGGTATTGAATAAAGCCCTGCATAATGATATCGCCTGACAATGTACCGACAGAAGAGCTGGATAGTCCGGCTACAAGCAGACCTACACCAAATAAAATGGCTGATACAGGTCCTGCGAGTGTACCAAAATGCTGAAACGCAACATCTAAATCTTCAACAAAAAGGCCATTTTTATAAAATAAAGCGGCAGCCACAATCAACATGCTGGCATTGATGGCTCCGGCGACGATCATTGCAATGAGGATATCTAAAAACTCAAAGCGGAAAATCTGCTTTTTCTCCTTTTCCGTTCTGCCGACGACTCTTCTTTGGGTTAAAGCTGAATGTAAGTAAATTGCGTGAGGCATCACGGTCGCACCTAAAATTCCAGCGGCAAGCAGCACACTGTCTGCGCCATCAAATTTTGGAATGAACAGTCCGCCAGCGACACTTGCGATATCGGGTTTAGCGACAAAGGTTTGAACAGCGAAAGCGATCACGACAACGAACAGCATGCCTGTAATACCTGCTTCTAAAGCTCGATATCCTCGTCTTTGCAGTTCCAATATCGCAAATGAGCCGATAGCTGCGATAATAGATGCTTCGAGCAGCGGGATTCGAAAGAGCAAGTATAAACCAAGTGCCGCCCCGATAAACTCAGCTAAATCCGTGGCAATAATGACGAGCTCTCCTTGAATCCATAAACCGATCGAAACGGGTTTTGGAAACTCTTCACGTGCGATTTCAGGTAAGTTTTTACCTGTCGCGATTCCGAGCTTTGCGGATAAGGACTGAATGAGCAAAGCCATGAGATTTGATATGAGAATCACCCATAAAAGGAGGTATCCATATTTGGAGCCAGCCGCAATGTTGGTGGCAAAATTTCCTGGATCAATATAAGCAATGGCTGCGATAAAAGCAGGGCCGAGAAAAGGAAGGAGTCTTCTAAATCCTTTGACTTTCCCCTCAAGTGCACGCTCAGCTGCCTCTGACATGTGTGCCTGTGCCTCGATGTATTTGTTTGTCATATGTCATCACCTAGATTCTACAAAGTTTTGCTTGGGCACAAAATGTTTCCTTGATGCAATTTTTAATCATCATATGCCCATCTTCATGAAAAGTCAACTATCTGAACTAATAGGTTTGTTTATCTTATGTAAGTGAAAAAAATAGATACCTTGTCAATCCAACACATAAAAAACACCGCCTTTTAGACGGTGTCCCTACTGCTTCCTCTGTTATTTGTTTTTTTATGAAACCCTTGATCCCACACTACGGAAGATCAGGCTTAAGATAATGACAAAGATCGCTGCGCCTAAGATGGCTGGAATGATCGCAAAGCCTGCCAAACTAGGACCCCACGTTCCAAGCAATCCGTGACCAATCCAAGCACCTGCAAGTCCTGCAATCATTGAACCGATCCATCCTCCTGGTACACTACCTCCAGCGAGTGCACTGCCGATAAGGCCGATGACAATCGCCACAACTAATGAAATTAGAAATCCTAACATGTTGATCACTCCTCTTTTTTGTTTGTATTAAGCAATAACCGTTTTGAAAAAGTTTCAAACCTTTCGAAACCGCTTCAATGTTCTATACGTATGATGGGAAAGGATTGTGTATAATAACAGACAAATACTTGAGCGGCATCTAAGGAGGCAATTACAATGGAGGAAAGAGAGTGGCTAAAAGCACAATTAAAAGAAATTGAAAAGTGGGAGAAAGACCAGCAAAAGGTATGGTTTTGGGAGAAACTCAGCCGTTTGCCATTTCAAATGCTGGACAAGCTGACGCCTGCCTTTATCCAGAAAAAAATCGGTGTGCTGCTAGATGAAATGGGTCATTACATTCAATCAGGCGGTGCCTATTTGACATCAGAAAAAGGCATCATCCATCAATTTCAAAAGAAATGTGCAGATGATTCCATTCAGCGTATAGAAGATATAGAAAAAGCGCCAATTGAAATCATGGACGCCATTAGTGAACATATGGGGAAAAATAGGACGAATCTCGCCACGGTACAAGGGGCGACAACGGGTGTCGGTGGTATGTTTACACTGGCTGCAGATATTCCTGCGGTACTTGGCCTCTCCCTTAAAACATTACAGGATATTGCCGTCACCTATGGCTATGATCCTAAAAACAAAGAAGAGCGGGTCTTCATCATAAAATGCTTACAACTGACTTCTGCTGATGTGGTTGGGAAGAAATCGATATTAAAAGAGCTCAGAAGCTTTCATGATTCAGAAGGGAAACATGAAAACATGTTCTCACAAATCCAAGGGTGGCGTGAGGTAGTCTATAATTACCGAGATTCATTTGGCTGGAAGAAACTATTTCAGCTTGTTCCCGTAGCAGGGATTTTATTTGGCGCAGTCTCCAACCGCTCACAACTAAAAAGTATTGCCGAAACAGGCATGATGCAATACCGAAAACGAAGAATTGTCTCAAGATTAGAAGAGATCACCCAGCAAGAACAGAGTGAATCTGGTGCATAACGCGGCATGTAGACAAACCCTTGCATTCGTTGTCAGTCCCGCGTGCTGGTACTCACGAATGTCAAATTCGCTCCGCGCCACAGTACTCGCCCTTCCTAGGGCTGCAAAGTTTTCATGTCACGCTGAATAGAAGACAAAGGGCTAAAATGAAGATTCATTATAGCCCTTTGTTAACAATCTGAAATCCCTTACTCAAAGGGATTTTTTATTTGGTCTTATCCTCTTCTTGAAAAGCATGGATCGGAGAATGTTCATAACGCGCACGCAGCTCACGAATCTGTTTGATTAGGGGAGAACCAATGGTTTTTTCGGCTTCTTCATACAAAGGATCGAGGGCTTTCACCCATTTTTGTCTTTCAGCTGGTGTCAATTCATGAATGGCAATCGGTGATTCCCGTTTAATCTCCTCCAGTTGATCTTTGTTCATCTGTTCTGCATGTTTTTCATTCCAAGCGGTTGTTTCTTCCATCGCTTCAAGTAAAATTTGTTTCGTTTCAGGTGTCTGGCGATCAAAGAAGGATTGATCTGTTAAGACCACATAGCCCAAATATCCGTGATTACTGATCGTCATATAGTCTTGTATATGATAGAATTTTTTTGAATAAATATTTGAAATGGTATTTTCTTCACCATCTACCTTTTTTGTTTCTAATAGCTGAAACGTCGAATTAAACGATTCCTGATAGGGCTTTGCGCCAAGAAGTTTGAATTGCTTTTCAATCATGTCGCTTTGCATAATGCGGAGAGATTGGTTTTTTAAATCACTAGGCTGTTTGATTGGCCCTTTATTAGAGGTGATTTGCTTAAAGCCATTTGTCCAATACGCCATTCCCTTTAGCCCATCTTTTTGCAGGGTGCCGAACAATCTTTGTCCAATTGCACCATGCAAGCCTTCTTGAACCGCATCGTAATTAGAAAAAGCAAAGGGAAGGTCAAGTGCCAGCCACTCAGGGGATAGCATGCCGAGCTTCGAGGTAGATGGTGCGATAAATTGAACTTGATTCTCTTTGAGTGCATTAATTTCTTCTATATCAGAATAAAGACTTCCGTTGGAGAAAATTTGAATGGTGATCTTGCCATCGGATTTTTCGTGCACAAGCTCAGCAAATTTCTTTGCGGCAAGTCCTTTTGGTGTATTATCTGCCACGACATGGCTAAATTTGAACACAAGCTGATCCTTCAGCCCTGTCTGTTCATCGTCAAAGGTCGTCGCGGCTTTTGGCATCATATGATAAAAACCAAAGTATAAAGCGGTTACAAAACCAATCAAGAGCAATAGTGTATAGGCGAGTAAATTCTTCATGCGTCCGATCCCCCTTATGTCAAGCATACTTGACCGAGGAAGAATTCGTAAAGATACAGGTGGAAAAAATGATGAGAAATCGATTGAAATTACAACAATTATCTATTAGATGGAAGCTCACCATCCTCACATATTTCGTTGTCATTTTCGCCCTTTTAATCGGAGGAATTGTCCTTGTTGGGGGAATCCAGCAAACAGAGGAACGGGAGCTTCGAAAAAGGCTCATGAACACAGCGAGAACAGTGGCTGAGATGAATGAGGTAAAGCAGGCGTTAGCTGATCAAACAAAGGAACGTGACCGATTACAGCATGCCATCGAGGAGATTCGGATTATTCAAGATGCTGACTACATTGTCGTCATGGATATGGATCATGTGAGACTAACGCATCCAGTGAAAGCAAGGATTGGTCAGCGCTCGGAGGGGACAGATGAAGAGCCTGCTTTTGCTGAGCACATTTATTTCTCAGAAGCAGAGGGAGAGCTTGGGACCGCCATCAGAGCCTTTTATCCAGTGAAGGATGATCAATTTAATCAAACAGGGGTCGTCCTTGTTGGGAGAACACTGCCAAGTATGATCGATATATTAGGAGAAATGAAGCGAGATATCCTCATGATTCTCTTGCTCACGCTCAGCTTTGGGCTTGTCGGTTCATTTTTACTTGCTCGTCATATTAAACAGCAAATGTTTAAGCTGGAGCCGCATGAGATTGTCAGAATGCTAGAGGAGCGCACCGCAACCTTTCACTCTATTAATGAAGGGGTTATCGCCATTGATAATCAGCACATGATTACCATTTTTAATGAAAAGGCGAAGCAAATATTTAGTGTGACAGGGGATGTCGTAGGCAAGAATATTTGGGATGTGCTGTCTGACACAAGGCTTCCAGAAATCATTGATCGCGCGGAGCCCGTCTATAATGAAGAAATTCATATGAGCGGAAAGCGGATTATGAGTAGCCGAATTCCGATTGTCATGAAAAAGAAAATTATTGGAGCGGTCGCCATTTTTCAGGACAGGACAGAAGCGGCAAAATTGGCAGAGGAGCTAACCGGGGTTAAGAACTTTGTAGACGGTCTGCGGGTACAAAATCATGAGCATATGAACAAGCTTCATACGATTGCTGGGCTGATTCAGCTAGGTAAACCCGATCAGGCACTTGATCTAGCCTTTCAAACGACGGAAGAGCAAGAACATGTGCTGGACTTTCTTCATCGGGTCATTCAGCATGATGCCGTTGCGGGTTTATTGATGAGCAAAATCAGAAGGGGCAAGGAGTTAGGCATAAAGGTCGAAGTAGACGAACATAGCTGTCTACGTGATTTCCCTGAGCGTCTAGATCAACATGATATGACGAAGCTGCTTGGCAACCTGATTGAGAATGCCTTTGCCTCGTATGATACTGTAGAAAGAGACACAAAATGCATTTCTATTAGTATTGATCAAACCGAGGATGTCCTCGCGATTTTAATTGAAGACAATGGCTCCGGGATTGAAGAGGAAATGATTCCTTATATTTTCGATAAAGGTTTCACACACGGCAAAGAAGGCGGAACAGGCTATGGCCTGTATATTGTAAAAACGATTATCGACAAAGGGATGGGAAATGTAGAAGTCACATCAAGCATCGGCATTGGTACCACCTTCTCAATCGAATTCCCAATGATTATAGAGGAGAGAGACAGATGACTCAGATTAAGGTGCTATTAATTGAAGATGATCCGATGGTGCAAGAAGTGAATAAGGAGTTCATTAAGAGTGTTCCTGGCTTTCAAGTGGTGGCAATCGCAGGTAATGGGGAGCAGGGAATCCAGCTCATCAAAGAAATTCGTCCAGACCTTGTTGTCCTCGACGTATATATGCCAAAAAAAGATGGCGTGAAGACGCTTCAAGACATTAGAAAGCAAAAGATACAGGTGGACGTGATCGTTATTTCTGCGGCAAAAGACAAAGAGACGATTGGCACCATGCTTCAAAATGGTGCACGAGATTATATCATCAAGCCATTTAAGTTCGAACGTATGAAAGAATCACTTGAAACCTATAAAGCGTTTAAATCTAAAATTCGCACAGCAGCAGAATTTTCTCAGGAGATGCTGGATGATATCATACGAAAGCCGGCTGTTAAGCAGGAAGATACTTGGCTTCCTAAGGGGCTGAATGTGCATACGATGAATGAAATTAAAGCCTATATGGGCTTGCAGGAAGGACCGCAGTCTGCGGAGGAAGTGGCCAATGCACTTGGCATTGCACGTGTCACGGCACGCCGGTATTTAGACTTCTTAGTGAAAGAAGGCGAGCTGAAATTAGATATGCAATACGGCGGAGTTGGGCGGCCTGTGAATAAATATATCGTACATTCTGACTAAGAGACCAAAAAGACCAAAATGTACGATATGTACATAAGCTTCACAGCCTTTGTTGAAATCGCTATCATTTAGCTACAGATAACAGTTAAGCGTTTACATCAAAGGGTGAGGGAGTTGATTTTTTATGAAGAGGCTTTTGAAGAACCTGACATTTCAGGTGGTTGCAGCTGTCATTATCGGGATCATTGTTGGGATGGTTTGGCCAAACGTCGGAAAAGAAATGAAGCCGCTCGGTGACACCTTTATCAATGCCGTTAAAATGGTCATTGCACCAATTATTTTCTTAACCATTGTTCTTGGTATTGCCAAAATGGGGGATATGAAAAAGGTTGGAAAAGTTGGGGGAAAAGCATTTATTTATTTTGAAGTCGTCACGACGCTTGCCTTGGTCATCGGACTTTTTGTCGTAAATATCATGAAGCCAGGTGCAGGTCTGGACTATAGTAAGCTTGAAAAAGGGGACGTTTCGCAGTATACCCAAAATGGGGGACAGGGTATCGACTGGATGGAATTTGTTACACACATCGTACCATCTAATATGGTAGATGCCTTTGCAAAGGGTGATATTTTACAGGTCTTATTCTTCTCAATTTTATTCGGTGTTGCACTCGCTGCCCTTGGCGATAAGGGGAAAGGCATCATCGAATGGCTTGATAAGCTGTCACTTGTTTTCTTTAAAATCATTGGATATATCATGCGTGCAGCGCCGCTCGGTGCATTTGGGGCAATGGCGTATACGATCGGACACTTTGGTTTGGCGTCGATTAAACCGCTCGCAAGTCTGATGCTCTCCGTTTATTTGACGATGTTCCTGTTCATCTTCGTTGTGCTGAACATCATTTGTAAAATGTATGGTTTCAGTCTGCTTGGTTACCTGCGATTTATCAAGGATGAAATTTTAATTGTTCTTGGCACAAGCTCATCAGAATCCGTGCTGCCAAGAATGATGGATAAAATGGAACGCTACGGGTGCTCTAAGTCTGTTGTGGGCCTTGTCATCCCAACAGGGTATTCCTTTAACTTAGACGGAACCTCGATCTATTTATCGATGTCTGTGGTCTTTTTAGCGCAAGTGTTTGGTGTAGACCTATCTATCGGTCAGCAAATCACCATTATCCTTGTTCTGATGCTAACTTCAAAGGGCGCGGCTGGGGTGACAGGAAGCGGATTTATCGTGCTCGCTTCTACCCTTGCTGCACTACAGGTCATTCCGCTAGAGGGGCTTGCACTTCTGCTTGGCGTAGACCGATTCATGAGCGAAGGAAGAGCCATCACAAACCTCATTGGAAATGGAATCGCGACAATTGTTGTGGCGAAAAGTGAAGGTGAATTTGACGAGGCGAAGAGCAAAACAGCCCTTCAAGAAATGCGCAATATGAAGCAAGCTGTATAGTATAAAAACAACCCAAAACCGAAACCTTATGTCTACATGGGGTTCGGTTTTTTCTTGTGTTGAAAAGAAAAAACATTAAAGCTTGATAAATTTAGGTCGAATCGTAAGACCTCAATGACCTTTTGTTATATAATTTACAGAAAGATCCGATATAATGTATATCAGATCCAATGAAAAATAGACTTTAGTCCTGGCAGGTGTGTAACGTAATGGCAGCATTTTTAAAATTGTTCGAAAAACCCGGTGTTAAGCGGTTTTCTGTATTTGTAGTATTAGCCACAGCCTTATATCTATTAAGAGGAATGATGAATTTAATTCTCTTGACCTTCATATTCACCTTTTTGATGAATCGGTTAGAAGAGGTCATTAGAGGCTTTTTAAGTCGCTTCCTGAAAATAGGGCAGAAATCGGTTATTACCATTTTGTATATTCTTTTGGCTGGTGGATTGACGTTTGGCGGATTCGTGTTTGTGCCAATCATCGCCAAACAGGTGGAGCAACTATTTCATTTAGGAAAGAAAATTGCAGACCATCCACAAAATTTACCCTTCTTTGATGTCATCACCAACGTATTCGGAGATTTTAAAATATCAGCTTACTTTGAGAAAGGGTTTAATTTCCTCTATACATACTTAACAGATTTCAGTACGTTCAGTATCCAAGTCATTATGTCCTTAATATTAAGCATGTTCTTCCTGTTCGAAAAAGAACGCCTCATTCAATTCATGAACAAGTTCAAAACGAGTAAAATCTCTGTGTTCTATCACGAAATCGCCTTCTTTGGACGTAAATTTTCCAGAACGTTCGGAAAGGTACTCGAAGCACAGTTTATTATTGCAACTGTTAACTGTGTTTTAACAACCATTGCGCTAGGTATTATGGGATTCCCTCAATTATTTGGATTAGCGGTCATGGTCTTTTTGCTAGGCTTAATCCCAGTCGCAGGTGTGGTTATCTCACTTATTCCCCTCAGCATCATTGCGTATACGCTTGGGGGCGGCATGTATGTCCTGTATATCGTGCTTGTGATCGTCATCATCCATGCCATTGAAGCCTATTTCTTAAACCCGAAGCTCATGTCAGCAAAAACAGAACTCCCTATTTTCTTCACATTTATTGTGCTGATCTTCTCTGAACACTACATCGGGATTTGGGGACTCATTATTGGTATACCAATCTTTGTGTTTATTCTAGATATTTTGGAGGTCACCAACAAGGAGGAAAGTAGTTAAAAAGTTCACTTGAACCTGTTTACAATTTTCTAAAAATAAGGTATAAATAGTATGAAAATATCATAATAACCACACGCTTAATCCTTCTAAAGGAATGGGGGACCCATGTTTTTGGGGTGAATTTTTCTCTGTTGAGAAAAAAGGACATCTCTTCGTCCTAACCCGTCAGCTAACCTCATCGGCGTGAAGAGAGTAAACGGTGGTATATGTAAAGACACGCAGACCCACGAGAAAACTCTCTCGTGGGTCTTTTTGACGAGGAAGGGGAGATTTTATTGAAGCTGGCGACAAAAATTATTATTGCCCTTATTGTGGGTGCAATCACGGGACTTCTGCTTAACATTTTCGCTCCAAATGTATTCAAAATGTTAGACCCTTATCTATTCACACCTCTAGGTCAAATCTTCTTAAATCTAATTAAAATGCTGGTTGTGCCAATCGTCTTCTTTTCCATTACACTTGGTGTAGCAGGCCTCGGAGATCCAAAAAAACTAGGCCGAATTGGAGCAAAAAGCATCTTATACTTTCTACTGACCACAACCTTCGCTATTATCATTGCGATGTCATTAGCATTATTAATCAAACCGGGTTCCATTGGTTCATTCGATACTAAAGGGGCAGAATACGAACCTCAAGAAGCACCATCTACGACAGACACTTTATTAAACATCATTCCATCAAATCCAGTTCAATCTTTAGTTGAAGGAAATATGCTGCAAATCATTGTCTTCTGTGTATTCTTAGGACTAGGAATTGCAGTGCTAGGCAAAAAAACAGAAGGATTACTCAACATATTAGAACAAGGCAATGAACTCATGATGTACCTTGTAGGAGTGGTCATGAAATTTGCTCCGTACGGGACATTTGGCTTAATTGTGACGGCTATCGGGAGCCAAGGCCTTGAAGCTATTAAAGCCATGGGGCTGTATTTTACAGTCGTATTAGTAGCACTATTGGTGCATTTCTTTCTCACATATGGCTCAACTTTGGCTTTATTTGCAAAACGAAATCCATTTACATTCTTTAAAGACTTTTCGCCTGCGATGGTCGTAGCCTTTAGTACGTCTAGCAGTAGTGCGGTTCTCCCTGTATCTATGGAAACCGCTCAAAAGAAATTGAAAGTACCTGAGCCGATATCCAGTTTCGTGCAGCCTTTAGGCGCTACGATCAATATGGATGGAACAGCCATTATGCAAGGGGTGGCAACCATCTTTATTGCACAAGTGTTTGGTGTGGAATTAACGCTGATGCAAATGCTCACAGTTGTATTAACCGCCGTATTAGCCAGTATTGGGACAGCCGGTGTACCAGGCGTAGGCTTGATCATGCTCGCAATGGTATTGAATTCGGTTGGGCTTCCGGTTGAAGGCATTGCGCTCATCCTTGGTATTGACCGCTTATTAGATATGGCAAGAACCGTTGTCAATATTACAGGTGACGCCGCATGCGCGGTGATTGTGACCGAAACTGAGAAAAAACATGAGAAAGACGCAGCATCACCGAATCTATCCATGTAATGTAAAAGAAGGGCTGACAGGGCTGACTCAATCAGCCCTTTTTTTCATGGAGTTCCTTGTCTTGCGTGATATACTTTTAACAGAATGAGCGGCCTTCTTTGCCGCCAAAGGTTTTACATCAGAAGGAGGAACCACTTTGGAGTCTGCTGTTTTAAAGGTAGAGAAAGTCGATAAACGAATTGGCCGGAAAATAATCTTACAAGATATATCCATAGAAATAGGGAAGGGAGAAATCGTCGGCTTACTAGGGCCAAATGGCTCTGGAAAAACAACCTTGATTCGTTTGATCGTTGGCTTGATGAAGAAAAACAACGGGCGAATCATGATCAATGGGTATTCACAGGATGAAGATTTTCGACATGCGATGTCATCTGTTGGTGCAATCATAGAAAATCCCGAATTTTATTCTTATTTAACAGGCTTTGAAAACCTTGAACTGTATGCGGCGATGCACAATGGAGTGACGGAGGAACGAATGCATGAAGTGGTCAAAAGAGTTCGTCTGGAGCACGCCATTCATCAGAAGGTGAAGACCTATTCACTGGGGATGAAACAAAGGCTTGGGATTGCGCAAGCCATATTACATCAGCCAAATCTGCTCATTTTAGATGAACCGACAAATGGACTTGATCCTGCCGGTATGAAGGAGTTCAGGGAGCACTTGCAAACACTAGTGCGAGAAGAAGGAACGTCCGTCTTATTTGCTACACATTTATTGCATGAGGTAGAAGAGCTATGTGACCGCATGATCATCATTCAAAAAGGAGAGATCAAAGCTAGTACCATGCTTCGTGACATAGAGGGGAAAGAACAGATGCTCATGAATATTCAGCCAGTGGAAAAGGCAGTGACGTGGCTCGAGACACATGACTATACATATGAACGAAATGGATCGCATGTTTTACTTCAATTGAACAAAGAGCAAGTGCCTGAGCTGAACAAACAGCTTGTACTGGCTGGGTTTGATGTACTTGAAATGACACCTCAAAAGCCATCAATTGAAGAGGCATTTATGAAATGGACGGAAGGCGGGACGGCAGATGCTTCAACTCATCAAGAATGAGCATAAAAAAATGATGAAGAAAAAGATTACGTTCATCGCACTTGGACTGATCGTTGTGTTTCAATTGGCGATGGCTCTAGCATTGAAACGAGTCATTTCTAGTTTTGGTGGACAAGACACTGTTGCCAATTATTTTGCTTATTCCACAAACGTCGTATTTATTTTACAGGTGCTTGCAGTTGTCATTGGCGCGACCTTGATCTCAACAGAATTTCAAAAAAGAACGATCAAGTTTTTATTGATACGGCCCAAAACTAGGCTGCAAATTTACCTGTCAAAATACATCACACTTGTGCTGAAGGTCATCTATTTGTTTGTTTTTTATTATGTAATTGCTTTCCTATTTGGCCTTATTTTCTTTGGTACTGCTTTTGATGAAAGTTCGGGACGCTTATTTCAGCATACGTTTGCTGTGATCGGATCTCAGTGGGTGGAAGTGTTGATGATGGCAAGCTTCGCTTTTATGTGTTCCAGCTTGTTTAGAAACAGCCTCGTTGCGCTTGTGACCTCGTTTTTTGTTTTATATGCGGCTAAATCACTTGTGCCTATTATGTCTCTTTTAGAAAATCAGTGGGGGAAAATCCTACTTTTTGCTAATACGGACTTTACTCAGTACAGCTTTCAAGGACCGCCACCCTTCCATGGCATGAGTCCTTTGTTTTCTCTATTTATGGTAGGGGCGCATTTTGTTTTCTTTGTTGGAACGGCTTGGGTTCTTTTTTGGAAGCGCGATGTAAATGTGTAAAAATTGTGTCAAATAACAAGGAAAATTCGTGACATCTTTGTGAAAACGAGTCTGCATTTCACGATAACCGGCTGATTTTGTCTTATAATAAGAGGGAATCTTGGAGGTGGCACTATCGTGAAAAATTTCATTACGGCTTTACCTATTTTGTTGCTGCTGTCGTTTTCGTTTGTGTCTTTTGCCTTCCAGTTTGATCATCTTATTTATTTCAGACTAGCGCTGGGAATCTTTTCGTTAGCCGGTCTTTTCTTTCTGTATACACTTAAAAGAAACATGAAATGGTTCATGGTTTATTTATATGCGAGCTGGATCATTCTTGCTGCTGTCACAACATTTGAGGAGCCTGTCTTTTCTCAGTTCTTCTTTGGTGGTTTAACAATGACCATGGGTTATCTCACATATATGCTCATTTATTTAGGAATGAAGCAGGACCGTGTAGCGAAATCTCATTAAAACAAAAGCCGATAAAATCAAAGCATAGATTTTATCGGCTTTTTTTGTTGGAAAAGACAAAAGAGAGGAGCAGCCAGCTTTGACTGCTACCCCTTATGTTTATGATTCACGTCCAGTAGCTGCAAGCTGCTTCTGATGCTTTTTGTCGATGGTTTCGTATATACTTTCCATCATTTTAGGATCGCGCATGATGGCTTTCTTGTTCTCTTCAATCAATTGCTGATACGTTTTGATTTTCTTCTTAGACATGTGACTCATCGCTCCTTTATAAGAATAGACGTCTATAGAATTCCACTTAGATGAAATTGATAATCATTTTCAATTAGCATCTCTATTATACAAAGTGCAAAGCTGGAAGTAAAGATTATATTCAGAAAATTCACGTAATCGACAAATTTGAAGACTAGTCGACGCACATTCTTTCCCAGGAAATAATTGCTGTCATTTCTTGTCGTAAGAGAAACATCTATATAAAACATTCTTTCGCTCATTGAAACGTTTTGACTGAACAAATCGTCTTATGAAGAGATTTGATGAAAGGAATAGAGAAAAAAAGACACCAGCAAATGTTTGCTGATGTCCTTCGTTTTACGATTTAAGAAACGTGCTCTTGAAGAAACTCTGTCACTTCTTCAGGTGATTTTGCGTTTGCACTGTGTAAATGACCTGTTTTTTCGCCATTTTTGAAAATTAACAGGCTTGGAATACCCATGACCTGATACGTTTCTGCTAGTTCAGGGAAATCATCTTTGTTTATTTCAAACCATTCATGGTGAGCATACGCCTCTAAGATGTCTGGAATGAACATGTCCATTCTTGTACAGTCAGGACACCATGTTGCAAAGAATTTAACGATGACTTCTTTGTCAGATTGAATGATTTCATTGAATTGTTCAGTACTTGTGATTTTTTTCAATTTGTCACAACTCCTTTTCAATGTCATTTTAATATAAAATAAAGGCGAATGACATACAAATGCTCGGGAGGCGCTTACAACCTTACAAATCATTTCAATTCCGTAACAAGAAAAATTAATTAGAGCATTTTTGCTTGAAAGTGATAAGATAGTAAAGATGAATTTTA
This sequence comes from Bacillus pumilus, assembly GCF_009937765.1. Classification (NCBI taxonomy): domain Bacteria; kingdom Bacillati; phylum Bacillota; class Bacilli; order Caryophanales; family Bacillaceae; genus Bacillus; species Bacillus pumilus. The sequence goes on from NZ_CP047089.1 coordinate 1,284,283, forward strand.
GTGGGGGGAGTATCCATTGAAAATAAGTTTAGGATTGATTTACGGCGGAAAGTCAGCCGAACATAATGTATCACTGCAAACAGCCCTTGCAGTTACAAAAGCACTTAACACTGAGAAGTTCGATATACATCCAATTTATATTACAGAAGAGGGCGAATGGCTAAGAGGAGAAAAACTCACTGAACCAGTATCAAACGTCAGAATGCTTCAATTTGAACAGAATGCAAAGACGTTTTTACCGACTTCTTTAAACGAGAGCATGTTTCCACAGCCTACATCTGCTGATGAGAAGATTGATGTTGTCTTTCCATTATTGCACGGGCCAAATGGTGAAGATGGAACGATGCAAGGATTACTTGAACTGCTGAATATCCCGTATGTCGGCAACGGCGTTCTTGCTTCTGCCGCGGGTATGGATAAAGTCATGATGAAAGATGTTTTTGCTCAAGCAGGACTTGCACAAGCAAAGCACCTTTCCTTCAATAAAAAAGACTATGAGAAAGCCACACCAGACAGCTTAGAACAGGTGGAACAAGTACTTGGCTATCCATGCTTTGTGAAACCTGCCAACATGGGATCAAGTGTTGGAATAAGCAAATGTCGCAGCAAAGAAGAGCTGCAAACGGCATTCGACTTGGCTTTCCAATATGATCGACGTGTGGTCGTAGAAGAAGGCGTCGTAGGAAGAGAAATCGAGATTGGTGTATTAGGAAATGACGAGCCAAAATGCTCTGTCGTTGGTGAAATTGCACCTAAAACAGATTTTTATGACTACAAAGCAAAATATGAAGATGGCGATACAGATTTGATCATTCCTGCAAGTGTGTCAGAGGATGAGTATAAGACGATTCATGATATGGCGATTAAGGCATTTAAATCCCTAGATGGTTCTGGTCTTGTACGTGCAGACTTCTTCCTTACAGAAAAAGGCGAAGTGTTGATCAATGAAGTGAATACAATGCCTGGATTCACACCATTTAGTATGTTCCCGCTGCTTTGGAAGCACACTGGTGTAGAGTACCCAGAGCTCATTGAAAAGCTAGTGTCACTTGCAATTGAACGCCATCAAGAAAAACAAACCATTAAAACGACTTTTTAATGTGAGCAACGAGCAGACACTATCCTTAGGTAGTGTCTCTTTTCCTTCAAACGTGAAATGAGAAAGAGAGGCGAAAAAATCATGATCAAACGTACAGTGAAACAAATCGCCCAAATGGCTGGTGGGACACTATCTAATCAAGCTTTTGGCGAAGAGCAAATTCACGGAGTGACGACAGATACACGAAAAGTATCAAAAGGTGCATTGTTTATCCCCCTAATTGGAGAACATTTTAATGGTCACACATTTGCTTCTAAAGCAGTGGAGCTTGGAGCGGCAGCTGTTCTTTGGAATCAAAAAGAAACCAATCCACCAGAAGGCGTACCTGTCATTCTTGTCGACGATACACTGGCAGCCCTTCAGCAATTGGCAAAATCGTATTTAAAAGAAGAAAACCCTCGTGTTGTCGGTATTACAGGAAGTAACGGGAAAACCACGACGAAAGATATGATTCATTCCGTCTTACAAACAACGTATCAAGTTCATAAAACAGACGGTAATTTTAATAATCATATCGGTCTTCCGCTCACCATTCTTTCAATGCCAAAAGGTACAGAGATCGCTGTATTAGAGATGGGCATGAGCGCAAAAGGCGAAATCGAGTTTTTGTCAAACCTAGCTGAGCCTGATGCAGCAGTCATCACCAATATCGGAGAGTCTCATATGCAAGATTTAGGATCAAGAGAAGCCATTGCTGATGCAAAATGTGAAATTACAAAAGGGTTGAAAGAGGATGGCACCTTTTACTACTTAGGAGATGAACCTTTGATTCGCGAGAGAGCGACTCAACTTTCTCAGCAAGTGAAAACCTTTGGAGAAGCAGATGACTGTGATATTAAGGTAACGCATATTAACCAGCTTGCAGAAGGAACTGAATTTCAAGTTGAAGGGTATGCTCAAGGGTTTCTCATTCCTGTATTAGGGAAACATAATGTGAAGAATGCCCTTGCTGCCATTGCTATAGGTCAGCATTTCGGACTGAATGAAAGACAAATCGCCCAAGGACTCATGCAAACAAAGTTAACAGGAATGCGTCTTGAACTGTTTAAAACAGAAAAAGGAATTACTGTTATCAATGATGCGTATAATGCAAGCCCTACTTCTATGAAAGCTGCTATTGATCTTGTAGGAGATATGGACGGCTTCGCAAATCGCATTCTTGTCCTTGGAGACATGCTAGAGATGGGTAGCGAAGAAGAAACATATCATTATGAACTAGGCCGCTACATCAAGCCTGAATTTATTGATCATGTGATGACGTATGGCCGTTTAGGTGCATTCATCGCTGAAGGAGCAAAGAAATCATTCGGTGATACGCGAGTGTTCTCATTTATGGACAAAGAGGAACTGAAGAAAAAACTTGCTGACGTAGCAGGTCCTGATGATGTGGTCCTTGTCAAAGCTTCACGCGGCATGAGATTAGAAGAAGTCATTACTGCACTATAAAAAGTGAGCGGCAAAGAAGGTGACAGAATGATTGGCTGTCTATGTATACATGGATTCACTGGTGCCCCCTATGAAGTGGAACCGCTAGCGCAATATTTAAAGCAGAAGACAGATTGGAATGTTCAGTCTGTCACGCTTCCGGGGCATGGAGATGAGCTTCAGCTAAAAGGTATTCTCTATCAAGAATGGATTGCGACAGCTGAATTAGAACTTCTTTCTCTTTACAGAACATGTGAGACTATTTTTTTGATCGGGTTTTCTATGGGAGGAATGATTGCTTCTTATCTTGCAGCCAAGTATCCAGTCGCTCGTCTTGTCCTGTTAAGTGCAGCGGCTAAATATGTGAATCCAAAACAAATGATTCAAGACACAAGGCAGATGGTGAAGGAATCATTGTCTGGGCTAATTGATACGAATCCTTTGTATGATAGATACCGGCATAAGCTGACGAGCACACCGCTGTCAGCCGCTGTAGAATTTATGAAGCTGGTGAAGCAAACGAAGAGCTCCCTTGAGAAGCTTCACCTCCCTGTGTTAATTGTTCAAGGGGAAAGCGATGGGATTGTCCCAGCTTCAAGTGCACAATTAATTGACCATAAAATCCCGTCTCGTCAGAAAGAAATGTTTTATTTACCCGATTGTAAACACCATGTTTGTCATGAGCCATGTGCGCAGCAATTGTTTGAAAAAGTAGAGGAATTTCTGAAAAAAACAATTTAATCTATAGAAAAGCGAAAATGTGGCTAAACTAATATAAATTGAATCCCACTTGTTAAAAATTGCATCATTTTTGTCGAATGAGTGACAAGCCTATGGTACAATAGGAAAGAAAAGGTGGTTGATTCGGTTGTTTCAATATGACGGAAAAACCTTTGTCCCGCAGTCTAATTCGAGTAATGGAGAAGTATCGGTTGGCACCGTATTTCAATATCGTCAGGACGGGAATATATTAACGGGCACGTATCAAGGCGGCAGTATTATATCTGGTGTACTTGTAGGAACTGTAAATGAGGATGGAACACTTCATTTTAGGTACCACCATGTCAGCAAAGACGGCAGCATGAGAAGCGGGTCTTGCAATTCTACACCTAATCAGTTGGATAACGGAAAAATTCAACTGTTCGAAAAGTGGAAATGGATGGATGGCGATCAAAGTGATGGTGAATCTGTCATTGTGGAACAGTAGATATATCCATTTCTGTCTTGTTGAAAAACAAATAGTGTAATGGTAAGATATAAGGTAGGGTAATTCGGGCTTTGTATATAATGGACCTGTCCTTTCGAAAAAGGGCAGTTTTTAATGATCATTCACGAGATTACTGAAACAGCAATTAGAAGGAGTTTGAATAATTTGACTATAACGTTTCAAGATTTTCAATTAAGCGAAAGTCTCATGAAAGCTATTAACCGCATGGGATTTGAAGAAGCAACACCGATTCAAGCGGAAACAATTCCTCTCGGTCTTCAGAATAAAGATGTCATTGGACAAGCACAAACAGGAACAGGAAAAACTGCAGCGTTTGGTATTCCTCTTGTAGAAAAAATTGACCCAGCGTCTCCAAACATCCAAGCGATTATCATTGCGCCAACAAGAGAATTAGCGATTCAAGTATCTGAAGAGCTATACAAAATTGGCCAAGACAAGCGTGCGCGCGTACTTCCGATTTACGGTGGACAAGATATTGGTCGCCAAATCCGTTCACTCAAGAAAAATCCTCATATCATCGTAGGGACTCCAGGACGTTTACTCGATCACATTAACCGTCGTACAATGCGTCTTCAAAATGTTGAAACTGTTGTGCTTGATGAAGCAGACGAAATGCTAAACATGGGTTTCATCGAAGACATTGAATCGATCCTTTCAAATGTACCAAGTGAACACCAAACACTTTTATTCTCTGCGACAATGCCTGCACCAATTAAGCGCATTGCAGAACGTTTCATGACAAACCCAGAACACGTAAAAGTAAAAGCGAAAGAAATGACTGTCTCTAACATCCAACAGTTCTACTTGGATATCCATGAGCGTAAAAAGTTTGATACATTGACTCGCCTTCTTGACATTCAATCACCTGAGCTTTCAATTGTCTTCGGCCGTACAAAACGTCGCGTTGACGAATTGACTGAAGCACTTAACCTTAGAGGTTATACAGCTGAAGGTATTCATGGTGACTTAACTCAAGCGAAACGTATGGTTGCGCTTCGTAAATTCAAAGAAGGTTCAATCGATGTGCTTGTCGCAACAGACGTTGCAGCACGTGGACTTGATATCTCAGGCGTAACACACGTGTATAACTTTGACGTACCACAAGATCCAGAAAGCTACGTACACCGTATTGGACGTACTGGACGTGCTGGACGTACAGGTATGGCGATGACATTCATCACACCACGTGAAAAAGATATGCTTCGTGCGATCGAGCAAACAACTAAACGTAAAATGGATCGTATGAAAGAACCAACACTAGATGAGGCAATCGAAGGACAACAACAAGTAACTGTTGATCGTCTGCGCACAATCATCAGTGAAAACAACTTAAACTTCTACATGACAGCAGCAGCTGAATTACTCGAAGATCATGATTCTGTCACAGTGGTTGCGGCTGCCATCAAAATGATGACAAAAGAGCCGGATGCAACGCCTGTTCGTTTGACAGATGAAGCACCAATGGTTTCAAAACGCAATCGCAACAACCGCAGCTCTTCTAAACGTAGAGACGGTGGCGGCGGAGGCGGCTATCGCGGAAAAAGCCGTTCATCTTACGGTGACAAAAAGCGTTCTTCAAATGACCGCAATCGTTCTTCTAGCGATCGCCGTCAAAAGAAATCTTATAACAACTAATTCAAAAGCGAATCCTTTGCAGGGTTCGCTTTTTTTAACAGGTTTCCTGAAACTTTTTAGGCTTTCTTTCGTAATATATTGATAGAAAAGTAAGAGAATGGGGGAAGAATGTGAGAAAACAGCCGCAACGTCAAATTAGTTTAAATGGTTTAAAGGTATGGCGCCTTCAAAATGGAATCATCTCATTGATTTTCTTACTCATCATCATTGGGGTATTTGTTGCTAGTTATTATCTTCATTGGCCGTATTGGATTGGTGCCATCCTCACCGGTTTATGGGTCTTACAGGTTGTTTTTGGCATTTGGCTTATACCGAAAATCCGTCATCGCATCTGGCGTTACGAAGTATTCGAAAATGAAATCGAAATTCAGCATGGGCTCATTCGTGTCACACGTGTGATTGTACCGATGGTGCGTGTCCAGCATGTCGATACATCACAAGGGCCACTCTTAAGGCGCTACCGTTTGGCTTCTGTTCAAATATCGACTGCTGCCACAGTTCATGATATACCGGCGCTAGAATTAGAAGAAGCAGATGAGCTTCGTGATTACATATCTCGTTTAGCAAGGGTGACGGAAGATGATGTCTGAACCAAAACGTGTACATCCAATCTCGATGTTCATTGATTTTATATCAGATGCCGTATCCATGATCAAAAACTTCATTATTCCTTTTTTCGTGCTTATTTTTGTGAACTCGAATTCGAGCATTCGTTTTTATGCATTTATCATTCTTGGTGTGCTTCTTTTATGGAAAGCTGTTTTAACCGTTTTAGCATGGAGACGCTTTACCTACCGGATGGAAGATGATGAATTTCGCGTGGAATCGGGCGTCATCACAAAAAAGAAAAAATATATTTCGTTAGAACGAATTCAAACGGTGAATACAAGTGAAGGTATTTTCCAGAGGATTTTTGGTTTGGTGCGTGTTCAAATCGAAACAGCTGGCGGAACAGACGGTCCGGAAGTGAGTCTGACGGCGATTACAAAAGCAGAAGCGGAACAATTAAAGCAATCGATTTTCAACCGGAAGAAAAGCTTGCAGCAAGAAGAAATGGTGGATGAAAATGGAGGTACCCCACATGATCCTCTGGCAGCACACCAACCTGTAGAAAAAGAAATCAATGTTTCCTACCGGATGGGGATACCAGAACTGCTTTTGGCTGCGACCACATCAAGCGGGATCGGCGTCATTATTTCTGGGTGTCTTGCCATTTACACACAAATAGATGAAATTCTTCCTTTGGACGGATTCATCAAGCAGTTTTCTTTTTTAAGTCATGCGAGTGTTGAGATTTATGCGATTCTCATATTTATTGCCGTATTGATTGCATGGATTCTTAGTGTTGGGGTAACAGCCCTTCAATATGCGAATTTTAACGCAAAACGAAAAGGGAAAGACATCATCATCACAAGAGGGCTCATCGAAAGGCATCAAATGACCATTCCGCTTGCGAGAATTCAAGCAGTGAAAATCAAAGAAAATATTCTTCGTGAACCCTTTGGTTTTGCGACGGTGATGCTTGTGAGTGCAGGAGGTTCTATTACAGAAAAAGAAACCTCTTCCGTCTTATTTCCACTGATTCGGAAGAAAAAAATCAATGAACTGCTCTCTCAATTCACAGATGATTATCATTTGGAGCCAGAATCTGAATTGAAAAAGGTACCAAAGCGTTCACTCAAGCGCTACCTGATCTCTTTCGGTTTTGTGCCATTACTTGTCGGCGTGATCCTATCTGTTCGTTTTCCGCCATGGGGGTATTTGGCACTCATTCCGCTTCCTCTTGCTTTGGTTTTTGGTTATTTAGCTTATAAACAATCAGGCTATACGATCAAAGATCCATTGATTCAACTGACATCAAGAGGCATTGGCAAAACCACTGGAATTGTCTTGAGAAAACGAATGCAAAACTATACGATGACACAATCATTCTTCCAAAAGAAAGGCCGAGTGGCGAGTATTCACACCTTTGTGAAATCCTCTGCGTTGCTTGATTCCTTTGGTGTACATCACCTTGAGGAAGAAGATGCAGCACGTGTAATGGATTGGTATTCGTATGAAAAAAATAAATCTTCTTAAACAAAAAATGTCGATCCGCTTCCTGTTCATAGGAGTGATCGACATTTTTTATGAGGTTAGTAGCGTCTTTTTTTTGAATGGAAAACTAGCGTAAGAGGTGCTAGGAGCATGCCGCCGATCAATCCAAATAAGTGAGCCATGATATTGATGTTTGAGTTGACGAACGTCATAATGACAGAGACGGCAAGAATCGTTAAGATCACCTGAGAATTGCCGCGATCCATCATATGCGGTTTAAATAGAACAAGGTATAAATAAACGCCAAACAAACCGAAGATCGCACCAGATGCGCCGACATGTACATACTCTAAAGGCTCCACCCAATAGGTTCCGAGGTTGCCAATGAATCCTGCACCAAGATAGATAATGAGAAATCGAACCTTCCCAAGCAAATGCTCAAGTGCTGGAACGAATAAGAACAATGCCATAGAATTGAACAAAATATGGGTCAGACTTCCGTGAAGAAAAACAGGTGTGATAAGTCGCCACCATTCTCCAGCAGCTACACCATAATTGAAACCGACGAGATGGTCGTGACCAAGCTGGATAAGAGGGATAGGAAGCGCAAATAGAAGCCATAAACCAAATTGCAAAGCAAGGATCGTTGTGACGATTGGATATGATCTAATAAATTGTTGAAAGCTCTCCGTTCGAATAAACATAACAAACCCCTTTTGACTAGATAATGGTAAGTTTATAGTAACACGTTTATGAAGAGAACATCCAAATTAGTACGAGTATCATAGGAGGTACCTCATGATCAAAGGAATAGGTCTTGATATAGTAGAGATCAACCGGCTCGCACATGTGCTTAGTAGACAACCTCGTTTGCCAGAACGAATTTTAACGTTAAATGAACAAGACATCTTTCACGCACTTAGTGAAAAGAGGCAGCTGGAATTTTTGGCAGGACGTTTTGCAGCAAAGGAAGCTTTCGCCAAAGCATACGGAACGGGAATTGGAAGGCATTTAAGCTTTCATGACATAGAAATCCAGAAAGACGAACATGGAAAACCTTTCATCAAAAGCGAAAAGACGAAGGACGACCAAGTTCATGTGTCCATCACTCACACGAAAGAATATGCTGCGGCACAAGTTTTAATTGAAAGGTTGTCAAGCTAGTCTGCATATTGTTTGTCCCCCCTTCATATATTGGGTAGTGCGATAAGGAAGGGCGAGTTGCTAACAGGCTTTGATGGTTCGCGGTACGCAGTTAACTCTTGAGGCGTACTGTTAAAGTCAAACAAGCGGTTTCTTCCTTTTAACACAATTAACGAAGGGGTTGAAAAGGGTGAGAAAAAGCTTTGTTTTGCTTGTAACGGGAATCCTTTTTGTACTGATTCTCTCCGCATGCGGTCAAAAATCTCAGAAGGATATCGTTGGAGATTTAAACAAAAAGGCAGAGGAAATGACATCATACAAAGCCAAAGCAAAAATGACCATTGAGACAGGAAATGACCCGCAGGAGTATCAAGTAGAAATTTGGTACAAAAAGCCGGAACTTTACCGTGTCTATTTAGAAAATCCGAAAAAGGATCAGAGTCAAGTCATTTTAAGAAATGGCAATGGTGTGTTTGTGCTGACACCTTCATTGAACAAGAGCTTCCGTTTTCACAGTGATTGGCCGAATAATAGCAGTCAGGTCTACTTATTTGAGTCACTCGTGAAGGACATTAAAAATGACAGTGCTGCTCAGTTCAAAGCGAAGGATTCAAAGTATGTGTTCGAAACCAAAACCAATTATCAGCACAACCAAATGCTGCCTACCCAAGAGATTACCTTTCATAAAAAAACAATGGCGCCTGCCAGTGTGAAAGTGCTGGATAGCGACAAAAAGCCAATGGTGAAAGTGGAATTCTCTCACTTTGAATTCAATAAATCCTTTTACAAAGATGCATTTGATGAGAAGAAAAACATGACACTCTCTCAAATGGATGTTGCCACAAGTGCAGACCCATCTGACAGCTTCGCAGTGAAAACGCCAGTTGACATGCCAGAGGGTGTGAAAAAGATGGAAGAGAAAGAAATGATGACAGATGCCGGGAAGCGTTATGTGATGACGTATGGCGGAAAGAAATCCTTCACACTCATTCAGGAAAAAGCGAGAGTTGCTGAAGCATCTACGCCTGTGACAATGAACGGCGAGCCAGTCGACCTTGGCATGACAGTTGGGGTTCTGACAGATCAATCCCTTTCATGGACATCTGACGGAGTGGACTACTTGATTTCTTCAAGTGATCTATCGAAGGAAGAGCTCTTGATGGTTGCAAAGAGTGTAGAAGGCCAGTCAGCTAAATAAATATCTCAGGCGAGAGCCTTAGAAATTGAAAGATCAGCCTTATTGCAAGGGCTGATCTTCAGCGTGTAGACAAACCTTCGCATTCGTTGTCAGGTCTGCGCGCCGGTGCTCACGAATGTCAAATTCGCTCCGCGCCAGTGCTCGGCCTTCCTAGACTTCAAAGGTTTTCTATCACGCTGAAAAGAAGACAAAGTGCTAAAATAAAGATCATTTTAGCACTTTGTCAACAATCTGAGATCAGCCCTATTGCAAGGGCTGATCTTTTTTTGATTTGTTTCACTTTATTCTTGATTTTTAGTATCATATGAGAGGATTGAATCATTCAATAGGGAAGTGTGACGGATGGACACAAATGCCTTTTATAGAGACACATGGGCAGAAATTAATTTATCAGCAATTAAGCATAATGTTTCACATATGAAAGATCATATCGGTCAAAGTGTTCAACTAATGGCTGTGGTGAAAGCCAATGCATATGGACATGGAGATATAGAAGTGGCAAGTGCTGCTCTCAAAGGGGGCGCAGACATTTTAGCCGTCGCCTTTTTAGATGAGGCCGTTTCTTTAAGAAATAAAGGCATCAAAGCACCAATACTTGTACTCGGCGCCGTACCGACTGAATATGTCAAAGTCGCCGTTCGATACAATGTCATCATGACCGCTTACTCCATCGATTGGCTGAAAGACGTCACCAACATGATGGAAGGGCAGATGGGACAACCTATACGATTTCATTTGAAAATAGACAGCGGAATGAACCGATTAGGTGTGAAAACGATAGAGCAAGTGAACGAAGTGAAAAAGCTTGTCGGCGAGCATTCTTATTTACAGCTGGAAGGCGTATTTACTCACTTTGCAACAGCAGATGAAAAGGATGAGGCCTACTTTGATCGCCAGGTTGACGCCTTTCAAACACTGCTTGAGCCGCTTCATACGGACAAGCTTCTCGTTCATTGTGCCAACAGTGCAGCAGGTTTAAGGTTTAAGGACGTTTTGTTTAATATGGTTCGCTTCGGCATCAGTATGTACGGGCTGTCACCGTCAGAAGAAATCAAAGATGAATTGCCTTTTAAGCTCGAAGAAGCCATGTCCCTTCATACGAAGCTTGCCCATGTGAAGCACATTCAAAAGGGTGAGAGTGTCAGCTACGGGGCAACGTATACAGCCAATCAAGATACATGGATCGGCACGGTTCCAGTCGGCTATGCAGATGGATGGATTCGGAAGCTGGCAGGAACGGAAGTACTTGTTGGCGGAAAGCGCCGGAAGATCGCCGGAAGGGTTTGTATGGATCAATTCATGGTTGAACTGAAAGACAAGCTTCCAGTGGGCGAGACGGTCGTTTTAATTGGTAAGCAAGGCGAAGACATGATACCAGTCGATGAAATCGCCAAAAGGCTTGAAACCATTAATTATGAAATCACGTGCTCGATTGGTCACCGCGTCCCGAGAGTGTATATAGAGGACGGCAAAAGAGTTCAAGTGCGGAATCCACTCCTTCAAGGCGGACCAAGTTTTTGATAAACAACATTCAAAAGAACGACAGTCAAACTGACGTCGTTCTTTTTTATTCGACAAAAGTAGGGTAAACATTCTCCCTTTTTTAGAGATTTTGGAAATACCGTATGATTTTCGGAAAAAAGCGTATAATGGGAAGGAGGAACTCCATTATCATCTTGATTTACGGGTGGCGAGCCGCTTCATGTTCTAATAAGAAATCATGAAAAAACAGCTTTGCTTGTGCATTGAATAATGGTATGATTAGTCTTGGAATGGATCGATACGGTATCCGTAAGTTTTGTGGAGGTGTATGTTTTTTGTCTGAATCCAGCGCAACAAACGAAATGAAGATTCGACTGCCGGAGACTTTAATGTCTGAGATCGAACGAGTAGCAGAGCAGGATAAGGTAACAAGAAATGAATTGATCTACCGAGCGACAAAAACGTATATTCGTGAACGTAATATTCGACAAAATCGTGAATCGATGAGACGCGGCTACATGGAGATGGCGAAAATTAATCTGAATATCTCTTCAGAGGCACAATACGCAGAATTTGAGGCTGAGAATACAGTTGAGCGATTAGTCAGCGGGGGTTAAACATTTGATTGTTAAACGCGGTGATGTTTACTTTGCTGATTTATCTCCTGTTGTTGGCTCCGAGCAGGGCGGGGTTCGCCCAGTATTGGTGATTCAAAATGACATTGGAAATCGCTTCAGCCCGACTGCTATCGTTGCAGCCATAACAGCCCAAATACAAAAAGCGAAATTACCGACTCACGTCGAAATTAATGCAAAGCGGTACGGCTTTGAACGAGATTCTGTCATTCTTTTGGAACAAATTCGTACAATCGATAAACAAAGACTGACAGATAAAATCACACATCTTGATGATGAGATGATGGAGAAGGTTGATGAAGCCTTACAAGTTAGTTTGGCTCTTATTGATTTTTAATATGGTGAGATATGGTTGCTCTACTGGGAGCAACTTTTTTTGTGTTCAATTTTTATTAACGTTATAATGAAGAAAGACTAAGAAGAGCTTTAAATGTAAGTAGGGGGTAAAACATGTCGAATCATATCGTGTTAGCTTTTGCAAGAAAGCATCAAAAGGAATTAGAAAAAGAGTGGACGGACATTTTAAAACGACTCGGAGAAAAAGAAACGGACATGATGCTGAACGACAAAATGTATGAAACCATCTGTTCGGAATATGTTCAACTCATCATTACATCTCTTTCAGAGGGGGATAATGAGGATTTTGAAGAAAAAGTGCAAAATTTTGCTTTAAAAATTGTTCAAATGGGTATATCACTTAAGTTGCTGGCAAACGGTCTAACGGAAATTCGTACACATTTATATGAAAAAATGAACGATGACAAAGATACAACACAAGAAAGTCATGACCTCATTTGGCAAATCGACCGATTCATCACACCCATCCATAACGAGATTTTAAACCAGTACTCCATCTCATGGGAAAAAACCGTCAGCCTTCAAAAAATTGCGCTGCAGGAACTATCTGCCCCGCTAATCCCAGTATTTGAGCACATCACCGTCATGCCACTTGTTGGAACAATTGATACAGATCGTGCGAAAAAAATTATGGAGAACCTGCTCAATGGTGTCGTCAAACATCGCTCACAGGTCGTCTTAATTGATATCACGGGTGTACCTGTCGTGGACACAATGGTTGCCCACCATATCATACAAGCGTCAGAGGCTGTGAGATTAGTAGGAGCGAAGTGTTTACTTGTCGGGATTCGCCCAGAAATAGCCCAAACGATCGTTAACCTTGGAATTGATTTATCTCAGGTTACAACAAAGAATACCCTTCAAAAAGGAATTCAAACTGCTTTGGAAATGACAAATCGAAAAATTGTTTCATTGGAGGGATAACCAATTGAGAAATCACCCGAAGATTCCAATCTTAAAATTATATAACTGTCTTCTGATTTCAATACAGTGGGAGCTTGATGATCAAACAGCTCTTCACTTTCAAGAAGACTTACTGAATAAAATTCATGAAACAGGAGCAAACGGTGTTGTCATCGATTTAACATCCGTCGATATGATTGATTCATTTATCGCTAAGGTATTAGGCGATGTGATCACCATGTCTAAGCTCATGGGGGCAAAAGTTGTATTAACAGGAATACAACCGGCAGTCGCTGTGACGCTTATTGAACTTGGTATATCGCTGGAAGAAATACAAACAGCACTAGATCTTGAACAAGGGCTTGAGACACTGAAGCGGGAATTGGGGGAATAGATATGAAAGACCAATCCTGTGTAAAAATATTGACGGAATGGGATATAGTCGCAGCAAGACAATTGGGGCGCAATGTTGCAAAAGAACTTGGTTTTGGAACAGTTGACCAAGCAAGAATTACGACGGCCATTTCAGAATTAGCTCGAAACATCTATTTATACGCTGGTAAAGGTCAGATTTGTATAGAAGAAGTGATGGAGCGTGGAAAGCGTGGACTCAAGGTCATCGCAGCCGATGAGGGTCCTGGCATCATGGATATACGTAAAGTGATGGAAGACGGATTTTCTACATCAGGCGGACTCGGAGCAGGCTTGCCGGGCGTCAGAAGACTGATGGATGAATTTAAATTAGATTCTGCACCAGAACAAGGAACGGAGATACAAGCTGTTAAGTGGCTTCGCTAGGAGGGAAACCATGGATTTTAAGGAGGTAATGGAGCAGCGGTACCATCAGCTGCTCAGTCGTTATATCAGTGATTTAACTGAAACATCGCTTTATCAAGCTCAAAAATTTAGCCGTAAAACCATTGAGCATCAAATACCTCCTGAAGAAATAGTGAGTGTTCACCGAAAAGTGATTCAGGAGCTTTACCCTGATTTGCCGGAAGATGTTTTTCATTCACTAGACTTCTTAATTGAAGTCATGATTGGGTACGGACTTGCCTATCAGGAACATTTAACACTTAGAGGCATCCAGCAAGAAATTAAATCAGAAATTGAAATTGCTGCAAATGTTCAGCAAACCCTTCTGGAAACGAAAATTCCAGAAGGAGATACGTTCGATATTGGGGCGATCAGTGTACCGGCAAAACAGATGAGTGGAGATTATTACCACTTTGTGACGGATCACGATACGATTAATATCGCGATCGCAGATGTCATTGGAAAGGGAATCCCGGCTGCGCTTTGTATGTCGATGATTAAATATGCGATGGATTCATTGCCAGAGTCAGGGAGCGGCCCAACTAAAGTGCTGAAAACCCTAAATCGTGTTGTCGAGCAAAACGTAGACCCAAGTATGTTTATCACCATGTTTTATGGCAGCTATAATAAAGAAACACATGAATTTAAATATGCATCGGCTGGTCATGAGCCGGGCTTTTTCTATTGCAATAAAGAGAATCAATTTTACGATTTAGATGCAAAAGGACTTGTCCTTGGGATCGCACCAGATTTTGATTATAAGCAGTATGAGAAGCATCTGGACGTAGGAGATATGGTGATCTTATTCTCTGATGGTGTCACAGAATCTAAATCAGAGGACGGCTTCTTAGAGCGTGAGGATATCAAAGCGCTGATATCAGAGAACCTATCCTATTCAGCTCAGGAAATGGTGGATGCCATCTATGACAGCTTACTTAAGCTGCAAGAATTCCAGCTGCATGATGATTTTACGTTACTTGTCCTTAAAAGGAAGGTTTAGAAAGTGCATAGACGGGTATATAAAATTCAAGGAAACAAGAATTTCGAGGTGAATGCATAATGAATATGTCTGTAAAAGAGCATCAAATAGATCAAAAAACGAAAATTAGTGTCAGTGGAGAAATCGATGTGTACTCTGCTCCTCAGCTAAGAGAAACACTTATGCCTAAAGCCGAGGCGGGAGAGCATCTTGAGATCTGTTTGAAGGATGTTACGTATATGGATAGTACAGGATTAGGTGTATTTGTTGGGCTGTTTAAAGCAGCTCAAAAAGCAGGCGGAACACTAAAGCTTGAAAACTTATCAGATCGGCTTGTAAGGTTGTTTGAAATTACTGGATTAAAGGACATCATTGACATTTCTGCAAAGTCAGAGGGTGGGGTACAATGAACGAAACAGTAGATCTAATCGAGATGAAAATACCGGCGAAACCAGAATATGTAGGCATCATTCGCCTGACTCTTTCAGGCGTAGCGAGCCGAATGGGCTATGTCTACGAAGAGATTGAAGACTTAAAAATTGCCGTCAGTGAGGCTTGTACAAATGCAGTTCAGCATGCCTATAAAGGAAAAGACGGTGAAGATGGAGAGGTAGCTGTTCGCTTTCTTGTCTACGAAGATCGTCTAGAAATCATTGTCGCTGACAAAGGCGGTAGCTTTGACTTTAAGCAAAAGCAAGAAGACCTCGGACCGTATACAACTGCTCATACGGTGGATCAATTGGCAGAAGGAGGTCTTGGTTTATACTTAATGCAAACATTGATGGATGAAGTCGAGGTGCAAGCAAACTCCGGAGTTACCGTTGCGATGACAAAGTTTTTAAACAGGGAGCGAGTTGACCATGACACAACCATCCAAAACTATGAAACTAACTAAAGATGAAGTGGATCGCCTTATCCAAAGCTATCAATCCAATCAAGATGAGCAGGCGCAGCTCACGCTGGTCGAATGCTATACAAACTTGGTCGATATGCTGGCAAAAAAATATTCAAAAGGAAAAAGCTTTCATGAGGATCTCAGACAAGTTGGAATGATTGGTTTACTTGGCGCCATTAAGCGATACGATCCGCTCGTCGGTAAATCATTTGAAGCCTTTGCTATTCCAACCATTATCGGAGAAATCAAACGCTTTTTACGAGATAAAACATGGAGTGTCCATGTACCAAGGCGAATCAAAGAGCTTGGACCAAGAATCAAGATGGCCGTTGATCATCTAACAACAGAGACGCAAAAGTCACCGAAAGTCCAAGAAATTGCAGAATACCTAGATGTGACAGAGGAAGAAGTTCTAGAAACCATGGAGATGGGCAAAAGCTATCAAGCACTGTCTGTTGACCAAGGCGTAGAGGCTGATTCTGAAGGAAGTACAGTCACCATTTTAGACGTTGTCGGCTCACAAGAAGAGGGCTACGAGCGTGTAAACCAAAAAATGATGCTTGAGAGTGTGCTTCATGTTCTGACAGATCGAGAAAAAGAGATTATCAATCTGACTTATTTACAAAATAAGAGTCAGAAAGAAACAGGCGATTTACTAGGGATATCCCAAATGCATGTATCGAGACTGCAACGGAAGGCAGTTAAAAAGCTACGAGATGCATTATCAGAAGATGCGTCTATGGAGCTAGGGTAATGAAACAGATTGAACAGCATGAGCATGTGAATGCCATTATCTATCAATCGAATAAAGAAGGGAAATCATGCTGCGGGGACAGTTTTTTTATTAAAGCAGATGATGAAGAACTAATTTGTGCTGTGGCAGACGGATTAGGCAGCGGTCAGTTCGCCAATGAATCATCTTCTTTAGTCAGCGAAATTGTCGAAGAATATGGACATGAGGATATGACGACCCTCATCGACAGATGCAATCAGGCGATGAAAAATAAACGCGGAGCCACTGTTGGGATCTTAAAGGTGAATTTTTCCCAGCAGCAGTTTACCTATTGTTCGGTTGGTAATATTCGGTTCATCTTGAATGCCCCTTCTGGCGACTATATTTATCCACTTCCGACATCAGGATACTTATCAGGGAAACCTAGAAAATATAAAACATACACCTATTCCTACGAAAAAGGATCGACATTCATTATGTATTCAGACGGACTGAATGTGCCAAACATGAGAATGTGTTTAAAGCATAGTCATTCGGTTGAAGATATTGCCAAACAACTTGAAACATACACACAAGACAAAAAGGACGATCTCACCTATGTACTTGGTCAGCTTACGTAAAATAGCTGACCTTTTTTCTGTTTTACCGATTTTTTTGATACACTAAAAGAGAAGACACAGTGAGAGGATGCAAAGTATGAAGACATCTGACTTTTTATTGAAACAAATTGCAACAGAATTAAAGCTTTCAACCAAACAAATTGAAAGTGTCATCAAGCTCTTAGAGGATGGCAACACCGTCCCGTTTATTGCCCGTTACCGGAAAGAGCAGACAGGCTCGCTGGATGAGGTGCAAATTCAAACCATTTCAGAGCGCTATACATATATCCAAAATGTCATGAACCGAAAAGAAGAAGTCATCCGGTTAATCGCAGAACAAGACAAACTGACGGATGAATTAAAACAAAAAATTGAGCAGGCTCATAAACTGCAAGAGGTCGAAGATTTATACCGGCCATTCAAACAAAAACGTAAAACAAAGGCAAATGTAGCCAAAGCAAAAGGGCTTGAGCCGCTGGCGGAATATATACTCACATTGCCAAGCGATGAGATCGAGAAAAAGGCCGCTTCTTTTATCAACGAAGATAAAGAAGTAACAAGTGTAGAAGAGGCGCTTGAAGGTGCGCAGCATATCATTGCTGAACAGCTGGCAGATGATCCTGATATGCGGAAATGGATTCGTAGCGAAACGTACCAAAAGGGTAGTCTGATCACATCAGGAAAAGACATCGAAAACGATGAGAAAAATGTCTATGAAATGTATTACGATTATCAAGAGCCGATCAAAAAGATAGTGCCGCACCGTGTACTAGCGGTGAATCGCGGAGAGAAAGAAGGCATCTTAAAGGCAGCCATCGAGCCGCCTGCTGAAAATATTCGTTTCTATCTCGACAAACCAGTCATAAAAGGCAAACAGACGACGGCGAGACCGTCTATCGAAGCGGCAATTGACGATGCATATAAACGTCTTATCCAGCCATCCATCGAACGAGAAATCCGCAAAGAGCTGACAGAAAAAGCAGAAGAACAAGCGATTCATATTTTCGCTGAAAACTTAAGAAAACTGCTGCTTCAGCCGCCGATGAAAGGGAAGCGTGTACTTGGAGTCGATCCTGCATTTCGAACAGGCTGTAAGTTAGCCGTCGTGGATGATACAGGTAAAGTCCATCATATCGGCGTCATTTACCCGCATCCGCCAGTGCAGAAAAAAGCGGAAGCGAAACAAAAAGTGAAAGAGATCATTCAATCATCAAATATTGAAGTCATTGCGATTGGAAACGGAACAGCCTCAAGAGAGACTGAACAATTCATTGCAGACCTCATTCAAGAGCTGGATCAGCCGGTCTCCTATTTGATTGTGAATGAAGCAGGAGCAAGTGTATACTCTGCGTCTGCACTGGCGAGAGAAGAGTTTCCAGACCTGCAAGTCGAAGAACGAAGCGCTATATCCATTGCTCGAAGATTACAAGATCCTTTAGCAGAACTCGTGAAAATTGATCCGAAATCTGTCGGGGTAGGCCAATACCAGCATGACGTGAGCCAAAAGCAATTAAACAGCTCGTTAACCTTCGTGGTGGAGACAGTCGTCAACCAAGTCGGTGTGAACGTCAATACGGCTTCACAGGCGCTGCTGCAATATGTGTCAGGTCTTTCAAAAGCCGTTGCAGGGAATATCATCAAGCGCCGCGAAGAGATTGGAAGATTCACAAGCAGAAAAGAATTAAAGGACATTCCAAGACTTGGGGCTAAAACTTATGAGCAGTGTATTGGTTTCCTACGCATCGCAGATGGACAAGATCCACTCGATCGGACAGGCATTCACCCAGAGAGCTATAAAGAAACAAAACAGTTCTTACGCATGATCAAGATGACGCCAGATGATCTTGGCACAGAGCAGTTAAAGGAGAAAATCGCAGAGGTTAAGCTGGATGAAGCAGCAGAGCAGCTTGATATTGGCATCATCACACTACAAGATATCGTCGATCAGCTGACAAGACCTGAGCGTGATCCGCGCGATGAAGTACCAAAACCTCTTTTGAAAACAGATGTGTTGAAATTGGAGGACTTGAAGCAAGGAATGGAGCTGCAAGGAACGGTAAGAAACGTCGTAGACTTCGGCGCATTCGTTGATATTGGCGTCAAGCAGGACGGGCTTGTCCATATTTCTAAGCTCAGCAACCGTTTTGTAAAGCACCCGCTTGACGTTGTATCAGTTGGTGACATTGTGACTGTATGGGTGGACTCCGTTGACCAGGCAAAAGGCCGCGTTGCCCTCTCCATGCTGAAACCAGAATAAACAAAAAAACGAGGCGCACCTCAGGATGGGGTGTGCCTTGATGCGACTGAATGTTTTTTTCTGTAGAAGTACCAGCATTGATTTAGCAACTTGATTTGGTAATGATTTTTTTCAAAAAAAGCCTTCTGCATCTGATTTTTCAGCCAGTTGGGCATCGCCCATTCCTCCTTTGGTCGAAACAGTGGGTGTACCTTCAATGTATGCAAAGGGGAAATTGTCCCGTTCGAGGTTTTTATAGAAAGGAACGATCTTGATTGAAGGAGAGCGAGTTACAGCAGTTAACAGAACATATTTCTGAGCAGTTCTTTGGTAAGACATTCCGTCACCAGGCTGTTTTTAATGACCGTCTCAAAACGACAGGCGGGCGGTATTTACTTGGAACACACAATATCGAACTGAACCGCCGGTACCTAGAGGAACATGGACGAGAAGAATTAATCGGAATCATCAAGCATGAGCTGTGTCATTATCATCTGCATCTTGAGGGGAAAGGCTATCAGCATCGTGACCGTTCCTTTAAAGATTTATTACAACAAGTAGGAGCCCCGCGTTTTTGTACACCGCTAAAGACCGTACAGAATAAAAGACGTGTACAGAAACGACAAGAATATGTTTGCACAGGATGCGGTCAGTATTTTATTAGAAAAAGGCGAATTGATACCTCTCGTTACGTGTGCGGCGTCTGCAAAGGAAAATTAAAATGGCAGCGTACAATCGGTTCAGATTGATAAGCATTCCTTTATGGGATGCTTTTTTTGTGAGAAGAAGTAGACATATTGAGACAAATAGAGATTCAAGTCTCATTTTGTCTCTTTTTTGATCGAAGTGATCCGCTCAAAACTTAAGTTTTCAAGTGCCGTGATGTTGGCACGCTTTTTGCTTGTATAGAAGTGCAAGCAAAAAAGATAGGAGGTTTTATCATGGAAATGGCACTCACAAAAGAAAAAGCCGTTTGGATGTATCAAAAAATGCAGGAAATTCGCCAATTTGAAGATCAAGTACACACTCTTTTTACAAAAGGGATCTTGCCAGGATTTGTCCATCTTTATGCTGGTGAAGAAGCTGTTGCTGTAGGTGTCTGCGCTCATCTGAATGAACAAGACAGTATTACAAGTACACATCGCGGCCACGGTCATTGTATCGCGAAGGGCTGTGATCTAAAAGGAATGATGGCAGAAATCTATGGAAAAGCCACAGGTCTTTGTAAAGGAAAAGGTGGATCTATGCACATTGCAGATTTTGATAAAGGAATGCTAGGTGCCAACGGAATTGTTGGAGGCGGCTTTCCACTTGCGTGCGGGGCAGCCCTCACGGCTAAATATAAAAAGACAAATAATATAAGCGTTTGCTTTTTTGGGGACGGTGCTAACAATCAAGGGACTTTTCACGAAGGAATCAATCTCGCCGCCATCTGGAAACTGCCAGTCATTTTCATCGCAGAAAACAATGGGTACGGGGAAGCGACGCCATTTTCTTATGCTTCAAGCTGCAAATCAATCGTAGAGCGAGCGGCCGGTTATGACATTCCTGGGATTCAAGTAGATGGAAAAGATGTGATGGCTGTTTATCAAGCCGCAGAACAAGCGATAGAACGAGCAAAAAATGGGGAAGGTCCGACATTGATTGAATGCATGACATATCGGAATTATGGTCATTTTGAAGGAGACGCTCAGCGCTACAAAACCAATCAAGAAAAAACCGAACATCAAGAAGAGAGAGATGCGATCGCTCTTTTTAAAAATGAATTAATCAAGCAGCAGCTGCTCACGGATCAAGAAATATTAAGTATTGAAGCGGCTGTAGAAGACGCAATAGATGAAGCCGTAAGATTCAGTGAAGAAAGTGAATATCCAGATCAGACAGAATTATTGACCGACGTATATGTTTCGTATCAATAAATCAGAAGGAGGAGAGGGAAATGACAAGGGAAATCAGCATGTCTAGTGCTTTGAATGAAGCGATTAAAATGGCAATGAGAAGAGACGAAGATGTCATTTTAATGGGAGAAGATGTTGCGGGAGGCGCTCATGTAGATCACTTACAGGATGATGAAGCATGGGGCGGTGTTCTTGGTGTAACGAAAGGAATTGTCCAGGAATTCGGACGTGAGCGTGTCCTTGATACACCAATTAGTGAAGCTGGCTATGTAGGCGCAGCCATGGCAGCTGCTTCAACAGGGCTAAGACCAATTGCGGAACTTATGTTTAATGATTTTATCGGTACTTGTCTCGACCAAGTGCTGAATCAAGGGGCAAAATTTCGGTACATGTTTGGCGGAAAAGCAGAGGTGCCAATCACAATTAGAACGACACATGGGGCGGGTTTTAGAGCAGCAGCTCAGCACTCGCAAAGTTTGTATGCGCTATTTACAAGCATCCCAGGATTGAAAGTAGTTGTACCTTCTTCCCCTTATGATGCCAAAGGGCTGCTGCTGGCAGCGATTGAGGATCAGGACCCTGTCATCTTTTTTGAAGACAAGACGCTTTACAATATCACAGGAGATGTGCCGGAAAGGTATTACACACTGCCGCTTGGGAAAGCAGATGTGAAGAGAGAGGGATCTGATGTAACCATCTTTGCAGTAGGCAAACAAGTGCATACAGCACTCGAAGCGGCAGAGCAATTAGCTGCCCAAGGTATTGAAGCGGAAGTGATTGATCCAAGAAGCTTGTCGCCGCTTGATGAAGAGGCCATTCTGACTTCAGTAGAAAAAACAAATCGACTTGTCATTGTCGATGAAGCAAATCCAAGGTGCGGAATTGCCGCAGATATCTCTTCTTTGGTTGCGGATAAAGGATTTGATTTACTTGACGCGCCAATCAAAAAAGTGACGGCTCCTCATACGCCGGTACCATTTTCACCACCTCTTGAAGATATATATCTGCCAACACCTGATAAAGTTGTGAACACTGTATTAGAGATGATTGGCAAGAGTCATGACAAGATCTTGAACTAGAGAAAGGAGAGAGGGAGATGGCTGTCGAAGTTGTGATGCCTAAATTGGGCATGTCGATGAAAGAAGGAACGGTATCTGTCTGGAATAAAGAGGTCGGTGAGACCGTAAATAAAGGAGAAAGCATTGCAAGCATCAACTCAGAAAAAATTGAAATGGAGATTGAATCACCTGCTGAAGGAACCATATTGGATATAAAAGTGCCCGAGGGAGAAGGTGTACCGCCTGGCACGGTCATCTGCTATATCGGTGAAGGAAATGAACAGGTCGAGGAAAAGAAAGAAAAAGGCCTGTCGCCAAAACAAAAGAAAGAGAGAATTAAAATCTCCCCTGTTGCACGTAAGATTGCTCAAAGTGCTAATCTGGATATTCATACACTAGTGGGAACAGGTCCAGATGGGAGAATCACGAAAGCGGATGTGCTTCGGGCACTTCCTGATGAAAAAGAAAAACAAAAACAACAAAATGAACCAACAAAGCATCAGCCAGTCAGCATGATGCGGAAAACAATTGCCTCAAGAATGATGGAAAGCCTGCAAACAAGTGCACAATTAACCATTACGATGAAAGCGGACGTGACAAAACTGACAAACTTACAACAACAGCTGAATGAAACAGCCATCGCACGTTACGAGACAAAGTTGACCATCACCGATTTTATCGCCAAAGCAGCGATCCTTTCGTTGTTAGAACATCCTGCAATGAATAGTCAATATCATAACGGAGTTGTGGAAACCTTTGAGAATGTTCATCTTGGGATTGCTGCTGCGTTAGATAACGGATTGGCTGTACCAGTCATTCAGCATGCGGAGCGGTTAACGCTGATAGAGCTGGCGAAGAGCATTAAATTGTATGGCAAAAAAGCACGAGAAGGAAAGCTTCTTCATGACGAAATCAGAGGTTCTACCTTTACCATCACCAATCTTGGAGCGTATGGCGTAGAGCATTTCACGCCAATTTTGAATCCGCCGGAAGCGGGGATCCTTGGTATCGGAACAATGTATGACACCCCTGTTTATCGAGAGGATGAATTGTGTAAAGGAACCATCTTGCCACTCAGTCTTACGTTTGACCACCGCGTGCTGGACGGGGCACCTGCGTCTGCATTTTTATCAACGGTCAAAGCACACTTAGAAGAACCAATATCCATTCTTTTATAGGAAGAAGGTGAATGTACCATGACACTGGTCATTATAGGAGGCGGACCAGCAGGTTATGTGGCGGCCATAACAGCCGCCCGTTTTGGCAGGGAGGTTGTGTTAATTGATCAAGGTCAGCTGGGAGGTACCTGCCTCAATGAAGGCTGTATCCCGACCAAAGCACTTTTGCAAAGCGCCGATATGTATGAGCATGTGAAATCGGCTGTACATTTTGGTATAGAGCTTCCAGAACATGAGCCTACCATCCATTGGCATGTTGTCCAAAAACGGAAACAGTCTGTCGTCAAACAGCTCACTGATGGTGTTCGTTACTTGATGAATAAAAACAAAATCACCGTAGTAAATGGAAAGGCTTCATTTCTATCAGCACATGAGCTATTCATAGAAAGTGAAGGAAAGTCTGAAATCATTCAAGCAAAGCAAATCATTATTGCAACAGGGGCTGCGCCTGCTGCTTTACCGTTTGCACCTTTTGATGGCGAATGGATCATTCACAGTAAGGATGCCATGTCACTTTCTTCGATCCCAGATTCACTTTGTATCATTGGGGGCGGGGTGATCGGCTGTGAGTTTGCGAGCATCTATTGCAGAATGGGATCAAAGGTTGTCATGATTGAGCGGGCTCTGCACATTTTACCCGAAGAAGATCGGGAAATCGCACAATGTCTTCACGAACAGCTCGAAGAAACGGGTGTAGACATTTTAACGGCCGCCGCAGTTAAACAGCTTGATTCCACTTCAAGAAATATAATGGTGGAGAATAATCAAGGAGAGCGGTGTGACATCCAGTCGGATCTATGCTTAGTGGCGATTGGCAGAACTCCGCAACTTGAAGAGTTGAATCTTGATCAGATTGGAATTGAATTTGATAGAAACGGAATCTACGTCAATGAACATATGCAAACCAATCTCCCGCATATTTATGCGTGCGGTGATGTGACAGGTGGTGTACAGCTTGCTCATACTGCCTTTCATGAAGGAACAGTTGCGGCATCCCATGCAGCAGGTGAACATATAAAGGTCAATGAACAAGTGATTCCGAGGTGCATCTACACCTCTCCAGAAATCGCCAGTGTTGGTTTAAATGAAGAGAGTGCTAGAAAACAATATGAGGAGATTCGGATCGGGACATGTGCTTTTTCTGCAAATGGAAAGGCATTGATCTTAAATCAACCAGTCGGTCAAGTAAAGGTCATTGTAGAACCGCAATATCAAGAAATAGTAGGCATTTCAATCATCGGACCGCATGCAACAGAACTGATTGGACAAGCGGCGGTGATGATGCATACCGAGCTGACCGCTGATACATTAGAGCAGTTTATTGCGGCACATCCGACACTTTCAGAGGCAATACATGAAGCCTTGCTGCAAACCATTGGCCGAGCGGTGCACTGCTGAACAAGACTCCTTTTCTATCCGATTGACTTCTTGGGTTAGCCAATGATAATTGAAAGCGCTTTTATATTTATCTATAATGAATAAAAAGCCCCCAGAGGAGAGGATGGAATGAATCCGCCGCCTTGTTATTTAAATACGTGGAAACGTTTTGTTCGTGAAGGTTTGCTTGATCAGTCTCGTCTGAATAAGAGAGTGGCAGAATCATGGCATAGGTGTAAACAGGCAAATGTGAATCCGTATTTAGATAAAGGACAGTCGTTGTTAGAAAAGGAATTATTCAGTGCCCAAAAAAAGAAATATTCATTATTTTTAAATGCGGCTCTTCCTTACTTAAATAAAATCAGTCAGCAATTAAAAGAATCTGACATGTTGGCCTTACTCATCGATGCAGACGGTTATGTGCTAAGTCTGGCAGGAAGCGAAAGAACGATGGTGGAAGCAAGAAGAATTAATTTTATGGAGGGGTCGCGCTGGACCGAAACGGATGTAGGGACAAATGCGATCGGAACGGCACTCGTCATCGGAGAAGCGGTGACGATCAACGGAACTGAGCATTTTTCTATCGCCTCTCATCATTGGAGTTGTTCCGCTGCTCCAATTCGCGATGCAGACGGTACAATCATAGGGGTAATTGACATCTCCTGTATGACGGATAACAAGCACCCTTTTATGCTTGGAATTGCTTCAACGGTTGCTTATGCCATCGAGAGAGACATTCAAGTCCAGCAAAAAAGGAGAGAAATGGAGCTGATCACTCATTGTCTCCAGCAGGTGGAAGTAGACAAACCGTATGTGGTCTGTAATGAAAAAAAGCAAATTGTTTCTGCCAGCAGGTCGATTAGAGACCGATTTTCAGACTGGTATGGAATGGATGTCGAGCGGCTTAAGGATCATTCATTTGTTATCCGGGGAAAGCAGATCATTCGATCAGAGCAAGACGGGAAGGTGCTAGGTATATCCTTTTCCTTTGAAGAAGCAGCGAAAAATGACATCACCGTTTCATTTGCTCAATTTCCCGGGGAATCAGGAACAAGTAAGGTATTTCAACAGACACTTAGTCAGATGAAGAAAGCGGCACAAACAGATGCTCATGTATATATTTGGGGAGAAACAGGGACAGGGAAGGAACTTGCCGCTAGAGCCATTCACTCCGCCAGTGAAAGGCATAAGGGGCCGTTTATTGCTGTTAATTGCGGAGCCATTCCTGAAAGTCTGTTAGAAAGTGAGCTGTTTGGCTATGCTGAAGGGGCTTTTACAGGGGCGAAACGTCACGGAGCTAAAGGGAAATTTGAACAAGCCCATAAAGGAACGCTCTTTCTAGATGAAATAGGTGAAATCCCATATGCGATGCAAGTAGCGCTTCTTCGGGTGATAGAAGAAAGGGCAGTCGTACCGCTCGGAGGGACACACGAAATCCCTTTGGATATTCGGATCATCACAGCGACTCACCGTAATATGAACGAACTGCTGAAGGAAGGAAAAATACGAGAAGACTTGTATTACCGTCTTCATGTCTATCCGATCAACATCCCGCCGCTTAGAGAAAGAAAAGAAGACATTCATGATTTATATCGTTATTACCAAAAAAAGCACCACTGGAATGCATCGTTTCCTGAATCACTTTTTCAGAAATTGCAGGAGTATCACTGGCCAGGTAACATACGAGAGCTTTTTAACCTGTTTGAACATTTAAGGGTTCTCTTTCCGAATGGTGGATGGATTGGTGAATCGCAATATGCTTCAGTATTAGAGTTTATTGATCATAAAAAGCAGAAGCTTCATCTAGCAGAGTATACGAAGACACCAAAAGAACTCACATTCAGGGAACGGATTCAAAAGCAAACAGTGGTAGACGCACTGCATAAAACGAAAGGTCATGTGTCAGAAGCAGCGAGGCTATCAGGAGTGCCAAGAAGTACTTTTTATAAGTGGATGCGAAAGTTTCATCTGTCTTAATCTCATGGAAGGCCGCATCAAGGCCCTTGGTCTACGTGAAGAGGCCCGGGGCTTTCTGCCATGTTAAACAAATGGCATGGAAAAAGGCTTGACTGTTATATTAGTATATGTTAAATTATAAAAGCCGTCGCAAATGAAGCAGGAATGAAAAGCTTAAAAATTCTTGACACATTTTTCTGGCATATATATAATGAAACATGTCTTATTATTCCGCAGTAGCTCAGTGGTAGAGCTATCGGCTGTTAACCGATCGGTCGTAGGTTCGAGTCCTACCTGCGGAGCCATAATGGAGAAGTACTCAAGTGGCTGAAGAGGCGCCCCTGCTAAGGGTGTAGGTCGCGTAAGCGGCGCGAGGGTTCAAATCCCTCCTTCTCCGCCATTATTTTATGGCCCGTTGGTCAAGCGGTTAAGACACCGCCCTTTCACGGCGGTAACACGGGTTCGAATCCCGTACGGGTCATGTTTTGTTATTTTTGATTCGTTGGGCTATAGCCAAGCGGTAAGGCAACGGACTTTGACTCCGTCATGCGTTGGTTCGAATCCAGCTAGCCCAGCCATTTTTTATATGTTTTTCTGCATAGCAGATGAGCCATTAGCTCAGTTGGTAGAGCATCTGACTTTTAATCAGAGGGTCGAAGGTTCGAGTCCTTCATGGCTCACCATTGTCACGCGGGTGTGGCGGAATTGGCAGACGCGCTAGACTTAGGATCTAGTGTCTTTATGACGTGGGGGTTCAAGTCCCTTCACCCGCATTGTTTTTTCAAACAGTGCACTTATCAATATATGAGCACATCATACACGCGGTCGTGGCGGAATGGCAGACGCGCTAGGTTGAGGGCCTAGTGGGTGAATAACCCGTGGAGGTTCAAGTCCTCTCGGCCGCATCAATGATACCAAGGGTTTATAGACCTTTGGTATTTTTAATTTTTTATAGGATTTTACGTAAATGCCCAAAACGTGCCCACTTACTTTATCTAAGTGGGCATATTTTGTTTGAATTTGATATTTTTAAATAATGTCATCTAATTTATCAGCCATGGATTTTTGTTTGTTTGGAAATAAGTGTCCATATACATCTATTGTTGTTCTTATAGATGCATGCCCTAATCGTTCTTTGATTGTGTGATATTCCTCTCCTTGATCAATGAGAAGTGCGACATGTGAATGTCTTAAATCGTGTAATCTGATTACTTTTAAATTCTCATCTTCTTGACAGAAATATTTAATTTTTCGTGAGAAAATATCTTTTCTGGATGGTGTATCTTTATATTGAAAAATGAATGTTTCGTCTGAATGAGAAATACCTAGATCATCAAAAAGCTTTTCTTGTTCTTGTCTCCATTGATCTAATAAATTTAAAAGTTTCTTATTTATGCTTATTCGCCTTATAGAAGTTTTTGTTTTGGGTTCAATTAAAACATGTTCTCCATTGATAAATGTTGAGGCTTTGTTGACATCTATCTCTTTTTTATATCTGTCAATATCTATCCATGTAAGACCCAACAACTCTCCACACCTCATTCCAGTTAAATAAGCTGTTGTATAGAATGTTTTGAATAGCAATTGATCTCCAGGGATTAGGCTAAGAAAATCTTTGAACTCTTGTGGTGTCCAAAATTTCATTTTTTTATGTTCTTTGGGTAATCTTTTTATGTTGTCGCATGGATTAGATGTTAAAGCCTCTTCTAGAATTCCAACGTTGAAGATTTGATTTAATATGGTCATGATATTGTTAATTGTTTTATTACTTAATTTCTTTTCTTTTTCTGATTTAGATTGTAGGTGTTTTCTAAAGTTTAGTATGTCTTTTTTTCTTATTCTTTGCAGAATGCTATTTTTAAAGTAAGGAAGAATGTGCTTATTTATAGAATACGTCATATTTTCCGGATAAGTACCTTTGTGAGCCGCCTCACTATGTTCATAAAACAGATTTAATAAATCGCAGAATCCCATTTTTTCTTTCAGAAATAAATGATTTTTATTGTACTCGTTTTGGATTTTTGCCTCTAAATCTTCGGCTTCTTTTTCTGTCAATACTTTACGTCTTGTTCGAATTCTTTCACCAGTGATAGGGTCAACACCAAGACTTACATCTACAAGCCACTTACCATTATCGAGTTCTTTAATCAAGAAAACCAACCTCCGCTAAAAGGCGAGGCTAAAATAATTGTTAGAACGATTTTCAGTTCGTTTCTTTGATAGCAACTGCATTTGTGAATATTTATAATGAATTGCTGTGAGAGGTAATTGAAAAAATGATGCTGCTTGTTCCTGCGTACAGTTTTGTATTTTAGGTAAAGCATTAGTGATCATATCGTCTGTTAGAAGAAGTTCTGATGCAAAGATGTCTGCTTGTTGTTCTAATTTATCTTCTAGCGATGTTGAACAGTTAGCAATTTTAAATGTATTTAATGCTTTATGAAGAAAATAGTGACCAAGTTCATGGGCAATAGTGAATTCCTGTCTTTTTATTTCTTCATTAATGTGTATAAGAAAGATATTTTCTTCTTGATAAAATTGAAGAAAACCATTCACACTACCTAGGGGTTGCGGAAGTATACAGATGTTTAATTGTTGGCAAATCTCATAAACGTTGTTGGTCCCAAATTGACTGAGTACAGCATCTACTTTATGTTTAATTCCTTTTGTAGTATAAATAGTGAATCACTCTTTCTTTTTCATTTCTTCTACAAATCTAATGCCATTTTTTAGAGCTTTTTTGATAAGAAGAGCTGTTTCGGCATCTATGTTTCCGCTTTTCATTAAGAGTAGTGTATCTTCCTTTTTCAATTCTTCAATTGCTTCATTAAACGTAGCATTCAAAATTGGATCATTATCATCTTCTTCGATATGGTTTTTCCCTAATAAAAAATCAGTGGACACATTATAAACATCACTTATCTTTTTTAAAGTATGGGTATCTGGGTCTCTATAGTCTCTCTCATAATTTGATAAGACTGCTTTTGAAATACCTATTTTTTCTGCTGCAAACTCTTGACTCCATTTTTTTTGTGCTCTAACAAATTTTAGTCGCTCACCTAATGTCATATTTTCCACTCCACGAAAAGTTGATTTTGAATACATGATACAACAAAAAGTTTATTTTTTCATTTTTATAAACGAAAAGTTTTGTTATTTGTATTGACATAAACAAAACGTTGATTTATTCTAGTTACATATTAATCTAATCTTTTCCATGAAGTCCAAAAAAATCTACAAACTCCACGAAAAGTTGTTTTTTTTACTTCTTGGTAAACGATTAGTTTATTATTGGTTGGTAATCAAACGAAGAGTTTTCAGAAAGAAGGTGAAATGATGAAAGGTTTTTTGACGGTAAAGGATGTTCAAGAGATTTTGGAAGTCAAGCAATCAAAAGCTTATGACATCATTAGAGAATTAAATGAGGAAATGAAAAAACAAGGTTATAGAGTGGTAAGAGGCAGGGTGAACGAAGCGATTTTTCGAAAAACGTATTTTTACGAAAATGAAGCGAGAACTGGGTGAGTAAAAAATGAAACTTAATGACACAAAGTATATTATGAAAAAAGCTGTAATCCTTGCGAAGTCTTTGGAAGGGAATTGGTCAGTACGAATGAAAATGGCTTTGGATATTGTGATTATAAACCATTATCTTAAACAGCCATTGAGTAAAGTCATTATTGAAAGATTGTTGTTTAAAGGGTTATCGCTAAGGCGGATTAAGAAACATTATAAAGTCGGAATGAAAGAGATCAATTCGTTAATGGCCAGTTGATCAATGTGAGTATATACCATTGATGGACTGTCAAAGAAGCAAACTTTAGGAGAGGTTGGTCTTTGAAAAATACATACAAACAAAAAAAGCGCCTTGACAGAATCAAGAACGCCCTAGAATAAAACCTAGACAATTTTATTATAGGGCTTCTTGGATGAAATGTCTATATGCGTCATTTTTGGCGATTGACAGTAATCGTATATACCAAACTGTAAGCAGGCTAGAAAAAGCGTGCGGGATAGTTGTCACCATTAATCAACTTGATGGCTATAAATAGCCTACTAGGTCGATTGAAACGACTGATAAGCGCCATGATGGGAAACCAGAGCGGATATATATGATTGATCTCATTCAAGAAGGGAAAGTGATTATCATTTATACTGTGACGGAAGTTAAACATAAAGTCGATTCATTGTTAAAAGAATTTGAGACAAACAACGTTTATGAAATTTGCCAACAATTAAACATTTGTGTATTTACACGACCATTAGGACGTATAGATGGCTTCTTGCAATACTATAAGAATAACGAAGATAAAGAATTTTTCTTTATTCATGTGAATGAAAGGATAGAGGACAAACTGTTCACGATAGCACGTGAATTAGGTATGTACTTCTTGTGTAAAACACGTGTAGTCATTGAACAATGCACGAAATTAATTTTAGGTGAGGATGGTTTGAATCATCTTGCGGATATATTTGCATCTGAACTATTGGGGAATGGATTGAAAAAGAAGTGCGTGATAGGAGCGTGAGGGCGCGCAGGCGGCGACAGCCGCAAGCGGCAGCTGTAGCGCCCAGCGACGGGAGGAGTGAGCGGAGCGAATGACGGAATTAGTCCAACCCCCCCTAGCTAACAGGGGGGTACAAAACACAAAAAAAGAAAAAGAAACCGTTGAAAACACTGTCACATCAATAGTTGACTATATTCGTGTGAGTTTTAAAACACATGATGTAAAGGATATTATCCAAAATGTATTACACTTACATGAAGATTTTATGAAACATAAGCCGACAGGCTTTTACGGATATATAGGTACGTACGAAATGGATATGATTAAAGTGTTCTATAGTGCGCCACATGATGAAAGAGGCGTGCTGATAGAAATGTCTGGTCAAGGTTGTCGACAGTTTGAAGCATTCCTAGAATGCAGAAAGAAAACGTGGTTTGACTTCTTTCAAGAATGTAAGGACAAAAAAGGGAAATTCACAAGGCTTGATATTGCAATAGATGACAAAAAGACGTATTTTTCTATTCCTGCACTTTGTGAAAGAATTAGGCGGCAAGAGTGCATTACAAAATTTAAAAGTATCTCGTATGATGGCTCGACCTTGCTTGATGGAGGGAAGCCCTATGGAATGACTCTCTACATGGGTTCAAAGAAATCGGACGTCTACTTCTGTTTCTATCAGAAAGGATTTGAACAAGCTCAAAAATACGATATTCCTTATGATGATATTGATAAGAAGTGGAATAGATACGAAGTGCGTTTGAAGGATGATCGTGCTGAAAAAGCTGTTCAAGAATTGTTGAAAAAAGAGGATTTGACGTATATCGCCATTGCGGTGATTAACTATTATATTCGCTTTGTTGATAAGGACAACAGGCATAAACAGCACTGGGAATCCAGTAAGTTTTGGAAGAGGTTCATTGGTGACGTGGGGAAACTACGACTTCATGTGAAAACGGAAAAAGATACTTTTGAGAAATCCTATATGTGGCTTTTAAATAACTGTGCGCCTATCATGCGTGTTGTGTTGGAAATGGATAAAGCCAAGGGAACGAATTATATATCTGACATGCTCCTTAATGCGAAGTTAGAAAAGAAGCATATCGACATGCTAGAAACATTCTTAGCAGAAAGGCAAATGGGGTGATCAAGTTGGAAAAGATCATTAGAGGCAGGACTTTCATGCAAAAGCTCTTTGAGACTTGTCCGAGTTTCAGTAAATTAAAGTCTAGTGGTGCGTACATGGCTTGTGTCAACGGTAAGCGCACCGTAGGGAGCATTAAGGAGTTGAAACAATCAGCGCCCCCAATACCCTTTTAATGTCTCAAAAGGTCATCACACCTTTTGAGCTGCCTACCGGCGAGGGAGTCCCCCAAAGAATTGGGGGACTAGGGGGATTGATTGTTTTTCTTTTTGTTCTTTTATGTAAAATAATGCTAATTCGTGATATAATTTACTTAACGAATAGCGGAAAATTGGGGGATTAGACAAATGAAAGCAAAGAAAAATACAATGATCAAAGCTGTTGTTGGTCTAGGGTTGGCGGGCGTGTTAGTAGGCGGTACTATTTGGGGTTTTAATGCTAACGCAAAGCAAGAAACACAGGACAAACAGCAAGTAAAAACGGTTTCTGTTGCAAAGGTTGAAAAAGCTGAAACTAAGGGACAGAAAGAAGACGAAGTGAAGAAGAAGGAAAGCCCTAAAAAGGACAACTTAGAGAAAAGCAAAAAAGCAGATTCAAAGAAAACTGAAACAGTAGCAACCAAAAAAGAAGAAAAGAGCCAGTCGATAAATAAGATGGAGCAGAAGAATAACAATACTTCAACGTCTAAAGCTCCAGTAGTGGCTTCTAAGAAATCATACAACTCTTCTAATGGTTCAACTAGCTCTAATAAACCATACAGCCAAACGAAGCCATCTACCAGTTCTAACAGATCGGTGACAAGCTCTAAAAAACCAAAACAATCAACCAGTCCTAAAAAGTCATATAGTCATGTGAACACTCCTAAAAAAACAGCGCCTAAACGTTCAACTGGTGGTACGTCTACAAATGGTATTAAAACAGGCGAAGGAAATATCAAGAATCATGGTGGAGACCAATCTCCAGGTAAAACGTATAAGGAATATAAGTATGATGGAAATGATCTTGATGGTGTACCATGGGACGAATTGAATAAGTAAAAGTGATTGAAAGGCATTCTAAAAAGGATGCCTTTTTTATTTTGAAAAAGTGAGAGGTGTCGAAATGAAAAATAAAGCGTCGCTAGGAAAACGAAAACTTTTAGCGGTAATTGTAATCATGCTATTTAGTGTGATCATAGGATATTTACCTTCTGTTCATGCAAAAGGTGAAGGAATAGAAACATTTGGTGTTAACCATGACGGATATTTAGAAATGAATGGCGAAGTTCTCTATATGCTAGTTGACGGTGAACGTGTCAAAGCAACGCTTAACGGATTGATTGAAAAAGGAGATACAAATCAAGAACTATTAATGGAAAGCGACCTTGAAGACAAACAAGGGATGATCGCTTCCATTTTTTCTTTTCTAAAGCCATCCAAAGCGAAGGCAGCGGCTCCCAAAATTGAATATAAAGGAGCAGTCACTTATCGTGGTTCAGTTGTCGGAGATTTTAGGGTGGATGGGAAACAGGCCTTTTGTTTTCAGCATTCTAAAGCGTCACCGCCGACAGGTTCAAAGTATAAAGAAGCGACACCTTATGATAATGCGAGAGTGCAAAGAGCTTTGTATTATGGATGGGGTGGTCAAGAAAATATCTTTAAAAATAAAAATCAAGGTATTGTCATTACATCATTGATCTTAGACCGTTTATATTCTGGTGGAGATTCGGGGAAAAGTCTTCCGAAGTATGACAAGCTATGGGATTTAGTTATAAATGGCGAAGATATAGACAACTCTATTAAATTTTCTAAAAATGATCTATCGGTTCATGTGAAAGACAATAAACAAATTTCACAAACAACAACTTTGAAAACATCTAAGAAAAACAGTGTGAAAATTAAATTGCCTAAGGGTGTCACAATTGTAAATGAAGCAACAGGGAAGAAAGTAACAAATGGTACTATGCGTGTATATGGGTATCAAAAAGTACATTTAGAAGCTGGACTGGATGTAGGGGTAAATTATAATACTGGAAAACTGGAAAGTGATATGGCTCTTTATCTACCTTTGATCACCAAACCTTCAACAGGTAGTTATCAAGTATTAGGGTTTGGCGAAGTGTTTGCAGATCCAAACAATACTACTTCATTTAAGGCGAAATTTGAGAAGCGTCAAAAGAACATCAATGTACAACATATAGACAAGTATTCGGGGGATCTTCTTGAAAAAGAGAGTTACACAAGAAACATAGGTTCAACGTATTCGTTTGCGCCAAAATCGTCTATCACGAAAGGAAAAGAAAAATTCATCCCTGTTGATCAGAAAAATAAAGCTGGGACATTAGGCAACAAAGATGTGACAATCAAGTTTTACTATAATTTGGAGCGTAATGTAACGGTCAATTATTATGACAACCGTACAGGCGATAAGATCAAGGCAACCAAAAAATATAAAAAGGTGCGTGGTGAAAAGTATTCCGAAAAACATCCTACAATTAAGGATGGCGAATATACGTATCGTTATGTAAGGACTGATGGAAACAAAGAAAGCGGAACAGTGGGGTCACAAAACATCACGATTAATTATTATTATGACAAACCACTCGCAAAATTAGGCTTTGAAAAACTGCAAATCTATACAGCACAATGGGAAAAGGGTCTGCTTGTCAAAGTATTTTTGTCGAAAGAACTGAATTACAAGTCTAGCTTGAAAGAAATGTCCGGCAAAAAAATCACAGTAGGGTTATATCGTGGATCAACAAAGGTCATATCAAAAACGTATACAGCAAAAGAGTTACCTAAGAAGATTGATATGAAAATCCCTGCGAAGTATCTGAAGGTGAATGACCAGGCTCTTTACACAGTGAAGTTTACAGACTTCAGCAAAAACGATTTTAAAATTGATTTTGCGAAAAATTCACTTGCAACGGATGGGTACGCAGCGAGTGAAAAAACGATCAAGGCAGATGCGGCAAAAGACAAAAAGCTGTCTTACAAGGGTGTTGTCATGACAGAAAAAACGCCTTTGATGGGAAAGGTGTTTTATGAACAGTTAAGTATACCGATTAGTCAAATTCCAAGAAAGAAAACAGGTTATGGCTTTGAAAGGAAAGTGAATCTTCATTATGAAAATGAAATCGGCGGAAAGATTGCGCCTGCATTTGATTTTGAAGTTCCGACGAATATGGTTGATAGTTATTTGACATACAAGAAAAACGGAAACCGTTCTTTAGTTGAAATGGAAGAAACGAAGCACAGCAGTGAAATGAAGGGCGAAACATCAGTGTATGACATTACGTACGAGCTTCCGCACATAAACGTTGAGCGTCACACAGGTCACCTTTTTTATGATGAACAGGTCGAGAAAAAAGACAAAAGAATCACGTATGATCTTGTGAATGGGGGACGTAAGTTTTATAGCCCTATTTGGTCTTACATTGGGAAGTATGACATGAAACTGAAATCACCGCCTATGGGTGTGAATCTCGTTATGGTGGATGTGCAACAGCAACTAGAGCTATACGCTCATATGTATACCCATATGGATTCAGAAACGAAAGAATATGACGAGGTTCTTTTGAAACCAGTGTATGCAGATGATCCATTTCCTAATGGTCTACCAGAGGGATGGACAAAAGAGGATGTGGAATGGATAAAAACCAAATAACAGAGAGGGGATAGGCGGGTTTGAGTTTTGCAGAAATTTTAAGAAAAGCTGTGTAAGAAACAAATAAGTCACACAGACTGAATGGTCAAAGTTGACGGGGATAGCGAAATCTTCAATAAGTCAATATGTATCAGGTAGGAATGAACCTAATCAAAATAGGAAAATTAAGATATTTGAAGTTCTAGGGATGAGTCCTTTAGATCATATTGATGAAATAAGTACGAATGGCATTAGTGGGAAAATCCCTGTGCAGAAAGCGGCTAAATTATTGGGGAAGTAAGAACAATTTGTACGTGTTGGATTGCAACATTTTGTCTAGCCTTTTGGCACAGTTGTTAAATTAAGTTCTAAGTGGACTTATCTTTAACCGGTAGTCTTTTTCTTTCGCCACTGTCGTCCTCTTATCTATTAAAGGGCTTGATTTTGACGTTACAAAATCAAGCCCTTTAATAAGAGTTAGGTTTAATTAAAAATCTCGTTTTATTTGTGATGTTCTTTATGAAATAAGTTTCTCTATTGTGATAAAATAGTAAATAAATTGTAATGAGGTGTAATAATGGTAACTATAAATCTCGTGTTAGGAATTATTGCTTCAATCCTATCTATTTGTTCAATTGTCTTCTCAAAAAAGGTATCTGCTAAAAATAAAGAAATTGAACAATATTTGAACCAAGAATTAAATATTACATTGGATTCATCGAAAAAAGATGTATTGTCTAGTAAAAAGGCAATTTCGGGTGAAAATGGGAACAGCATAATAGGAAACGGGAATAATATTCGTGGAGGCAAATAATGGCGTTCAGTAGTAGTGCTAGAAGCGGAGATAATGGAACTTCAATTGTTGGTAATGAGAATAAACTTACAACTGTTAATTTGGGCAGCCAAACCCCTAAAATATTAAAGCGAAGTGTTATATTTGATGTTTGTAAAATAATAGCAGAGCTTGATATCGACTATGATGATGAATATTCTATTCAGAACAATTCTGATTGGATGGAAAAGTTTGAGCACAATAAAGTTAAAGCTTATGTGGGGATTTTTGATAATTATTCAGACGGTTATGATGAAGTTTCTAAGGTTTTACACGGCTATTTAAAAAAGTCAATAATGGTCAAAAAAATTCGGACAGTTTATTTAGAAGTTGAAAAGGTAAGAGAAGATGAAAAGCTTGATGGTGATTATGTGCTTAACCAAGTGTTTCGTCGTATTAAAGAAGAAGTTTGGTATAATGCACTAATCAATGAATCTGACTTAATAGATGAAGAAGTCGATGAAGCTATTTATCTGATTATGTTTTATGCATTTACTAAATGTAAACTTTTAAAGCCAGTGCCTAAGGATGTTGAATAATATGATAATTGACAGAGACTCAAATCCTAAAGATACCGTATACTATATTTCAGCATGTATTTTAGAAATTATTTCTCTAAACAAGCACAACGTTGAGGGCTTATACGAAACTTTAAAGAAGCGATACAATGACTCTCTTGAATACACAGTTTATTTGCTTTCATTGGATTTTCTTTTTCTTATTGATAAAATTTCAATTAGTAAGGAGGGATTTATAAATTGTTCATAAAGCGTTTGATTATTAAAGAAACAAAACCTGTTCAAAAAATCATTAGAGAAATTCGTTTTGCTAAGGGAATGAATTTTATTGTTGATGCTGGAAAAGATCAGGAAAAGGGAAATAGTGTTGGGAAAACGACTATTTTAAAGTTGATAGATATATGTTTGGGAGCAAAGCACAGGAAATATATTTATTTTGATGATGAAACAAAGCAAACAAATGAGACACTAAAAAACTATATTAATGACAACAAAATTAATGTTGAACTGAAGGTCGTTGAGTCTTTCGACGAGGAAGATTCAACTGTACATATTCTTTCTGTGGATCTTTATCCTCGAGGTAAAAGATATATCAATGGTATAGAAGTGAATCAAAATGATTACTGGCTACAACTTAATGAAATTTTCTTTTCTAATCGGTCTAATTCTCCTACATTTAGACAGTTAATTAATATGTTTGTTAGAATAGATCAAAGGGCAGACAATAATAAGTTCCTTAAATTTTTGGAAAGAACTAATGATGCAACCTATGAGAATATTTATTCGTATCTTTTTGAGATGCAAGATCAGGAAATAAGTAACCAAATTTTAGATTTAAGAAAAGAAATTGCAGAGAAAAATAAAGAAATAAAAAACTTTATGTCTATAAATAATTTTAAATCTATAGATAGTGTCAATCAAAAGGTAAATCTACTAAAGTCGACTATTGATGAATTAAATGATCAAATGAACATATTAGTGAATTCAAGGAAATTCAAAGAAAATGAAGAAAAAATATCTGAAATAAAAATTATGTATGCTGATTATAGCGATCGGATTGATGAACTTTTATTTAAAAGAAAGAGAATCATAGATATTCTTGAGGATGCTGAGCAGGAAATAAAAAATGCCATTGATAAAGAGGTTCTAAGAAATTTATATAATGAAACTCTGGAAGCAATGGGTGAATTGCATAAGGAATTTGAAGACTTAGTAAAGTTTAATGATGAACTTATGCACAATAAAATAAGGTATTTTAATTTTCAGTTAGAAAAATTAGAAGAAAAAATTATTGTTCTTGAAGAAGATAAGAATCGACTGTTTGAAAAACATAAGAATGTAATTATGTTAATAGAAGAAAATAAAATTGATGAGTATACTTCATTGCAAAGTAAGCTAGCGGAATATAACGAAGAGCTGGGGAGCAATAAGAACATTAGTTCAATTTATAATCTTTTAGAGAGTCGGGTGGCGGAGCTTGTTGAACAATTAAAAGAAACTGAAGCTGAAGCTGCTGTTAAGGAAGATTCTTTGTCTATCTTTAATAAATATTTTTCCCAATACAGTGAAAAGACTAATGGAGAACCCTTTATGCTCTATAATACAGAAAAAGGCTTCCCTTTTGGTATTGATAACGTAAAAAGGGGATTAAGTACAGGTACGAGGAAATCCATTATTGTTGCATTTGATTTAGCCTATCAACAATTAGCTAAGGATTTGGAGAAAAAAGTCCCCAATTTTATAGTTCATGATGTAATAGAAACTATCGACCAAGTAGCTCTAAATGCCATTATCACTATCGTGAACTCTATAGAATGTCAATACATTGTTGCAGTTCTAAAAGAGAAAATTCAAGATAATGATCTACAAAAAACAAATATTGCAGTTACACTTTCTGAAAATGATAGACCTTTTAGAATCTAAACTTTAAAAAGAAACTTTTAGGAAACATGCATTCAACTAACATCCATCATTTTGTCTCAAATTGGTTTAATTATTATCATTTTCAATACTTTTACATACAGCTTTATCCACCTTGTAATTGAGTAAATTGTTGATGTGAAATGATAAAAATAACATTGGGTTAAATATCTTGAAGGTAAAATTGCACATAATCAAGATTTAATTTAAATTTCGAAAAAATGACTTGTGCGAGAATAAGCTGAACAGGAAAAATTAAGATTACAGTCTGGCATTAATTACGAAAAAAGCATCAAGGAAATTGAAGCCAATATAAATCTCTTCAAAATGAAATTTTTGATTGAGAAAAAGAAATCAAAACAAATAATATTAAGGGTCATTACTAAAAT
Organism: Bacillus pumilus; assembly: GCF_009937765.1. Classification (NCBI taxonomy): domain Bacteria; kingdom Bacillati; phylum Bacillota; class Bacilli; order Caryophanales; family Bacillaceae; genus Bacillus; species Bacillus pumilus. Next base: position 1,324,082 of record NZ_CP047089.1, read on the forward strand.
TTTAATAAATATTTTCTTGTTTAAATTAGACGCAGAAATATTCTTTGCACAAATTTTGCACCAAATCATCTTAAAATATTGTTACAACAATAACCATAGATATAAATTGTACGTTCTCCGAGCGCTGCCTTTATACAAATAGCGATGTGTCAACGTTTTATAAGCCGTTTGTCTTTTCGGCACTAACTCGACAGTACATGGTTTCGGCGTTGAAAAACTTATAAACCATGTGATAATATGTAAACAAAAAAATACCTTTTTCGTGTTCTTGACTGTAATACGTTGAGAATTTGAAAGGGGTGTTTTTGTTTGTCCGAAATTAGTCGAAAAGTAAAACCGATTGGAAGGATCTTTTTTCGCAATCTTCTAGACGAAAATTTTTCCTGATGATATAGTATAGTTGGTCCGCCTCAATTAGCCTTGAGCTGGCTATCTTCTTAGTCTAAGGACGGATATGGGACCTACAAGAGAAAATAGAGAAGGTGGCGGTTATTATGGGGAATATTGGTGATATTCTAACGTGTTTGGCTTTCATGATTTTTGTAATTACTCAGTTATTACAAACAGACCTAGTAACTGCTCATCTTATTGAGGTTCTTGAAGATGAATTTTAAAGAAAACAAAGAAATGAATCGAGAATTTACAAATAAAGTTTTTAGTTATAGAAATAAAACACACATATCTAAGAATTTTAGTAGAAAAGATTTTTCTAAATCATGGAATGTAAATGTTATATTTGAAAATACAATATTTGAACAAACCAATTTTGATTATTCACGTATTGAAAATTGTACCTTTATTAACTGCATATTTAAAAATTGTTTTTTAGTAAAAACACAATTAATAGATTCCAGTTTTAAGAACTGCACTTTTGATAATCTATCTTTGGATAGATGTAATATACAAAGTAGTCGTTTTATTGATAATACCTACAATAAAACTTTCCTATATCCAAATTTTAAAAAAACAAGCAAAGGCTTTAAAGTAACCGAAATTGAGTTTAACACAGTAATTTCTGTACAATTAAAAAAAGCACTTGAAACAGCATTGAAAAACGAATTCATTAGACACTCTAACACTTTATTTTTAAAGAAAAGTCAGCACTTAAATACCTTTCAAAAAAGAAGTTTAAGGAAAATCACTCCTAAAGAAGCCAAAAAACTAGGCTTAAGTAAAAAAGAAAGACTCGAAGAAAACAGACGACGTAAAAAAGAAAAAAAACAGTGGCTACTAAACACATATAAAGATTCCCTTGAAGGAAAAAATAGAAAAATTTCAAAATCAGCATTAAATGTACTAACTACAAATTATAACGAACAACAACTAATATGTGGTCTTGAATTTGCAGCTCATTCAATTATCAAAAAATTTAATAATTTGAGTTATTTGATTAAAGTCATTGACGAAATAACAAGTAAGAAGTGAATCTATCTATCATAATAATCCTTAAAATCTTAAGTATAAATGAGCAGCATTTATACAGATCTTCCTTTGTTTCTTGGATATTCTATCGTTTACAAGGAAAAAGGGGAATTCGCATTTGCGGCAGCCGTTCAATAAGAGCGGCTATTTTTTATGTATATTTGATTTATAGGTAGTCCACCCCTGCAATCAAAAATGAAACCCCTGTTATTAATATGCTCACATGTATGCCCCTAATCACTTTCTGGATGGTTCAGAGAAATGGCTATACTGATTAAAATAGATTTTGAATTATATATCTTTAGTCGTTATCCTCTTGTCCGAAAGAGTAAGGAAATGTAACTATATACCCTTTTTAAAGATTCAATTATTTGGCATAATTACAGAAAATTCTGTTGTTATTGGAGGGGAAATGTTTGGGTTTTGATAGGATTCCATATGACTTAGTTTCAACTCGTCTTAATTTTTGGTATACAGCTATTAAAAACAATCTAATTACAGAAGCAAAAGAAATAAAAAAAGAAGTTGAACAATTGATAGATAATATGGAAGAAAATCAAGATGTGTTGATGTACTATCAATTATTAGATTTTAGACATGAATTAATGCTGTCTTATATGAGATCGGAGGATTTGAAAGAAGTTAATGAGACGTATGAACAGCTTCGACAGTTTGATGGGAATCTTACTGGAATGCTTGAATACTATTTTTTCTTTTTTATGGGAATGTATGAGTTTAGACAAAGGGAATTAACGACTGCTATAAGTGCTTATAGAATAGCAGAAACGAAACTAAATGGTATTGAAGATGAAATTGAGCATGCGGAATTTTATTTTAAAATATCAGAAGTTTATTATTATATGAAACAAACCTTTTTCTCTTTAAATTACGCTAAGAGAGCATTAAGAATTTATAGCAAGTATAATAGTTATGCGGATCATATAATTCATGTTCAATGCATAATGGCTGGTAATTTGATGGATATCCTAGATTACGAAGGTGCTCTTAATCAATTTCGAGAGAATTTAAACATAGCTAGAAAATTAAATAAGTCACACTTAGTCGGTACATCTCATTTGAATTTGGGAATCTGCTGTATTGCTCGTGAAAATTATGAAGAAGCAGAAAAACATTTGATGTGCTCAATTAAAATCTTTGAAGAAGATAATCATAGCTTTTTACCGAAAGCGTTATTTAATATGGCTCACGCACTATGTAAAAATGAGAGAAGCAGGGATGCCAAGCCTTATTTAGAAAAAGGCGTTTTTTTGGCGAAAATGAATAATGACTTGGAATATATTAATAAATTCAATATACTTAAATCACTATATGTGAAGGAAGAAAAGTACTTGTTAGATCAATGCTTTGTTTTCTTTAAGGAAAGGCAAATGTTTGCAGATATTGAAGATTTCGCATTAGAAATTGCCGAATATTATCGAGGGCAAAAGAGGTATGAATTGGCGAGCGAATATTATCATATTGTTAATGTCGCTCGAAAAGAAATAAAAAAAGGAGAGATTATATATGAAAATCAAAATGATTTTATTGGGAACGATCATGACAGCAGCGGTCTTTACATCAGTGGTGTTGTTGGGAGCAATTGATTCAGAGAAGAACTTTGGCTTATTTAAAACAGAAAATGTTAAGGTGTTGGCTGAAAGAGTAGGAAGCTAATAATAGAAAAACAAAAATCTATATTAATATAACTTTTTAGAATTGTTCTACTTGCCCTTTAAATGTCCTGAACTGACGTGAAGATAATGTAATGGACGCAATTATCAATATTAATATGGAATAAAATCAACTTTTCGTAAGTGGTATTACAAATTTTCTAGGTTGAGGGCCTAGTGGGTGAATAACCCGTGGAGGTTCAAGTCCTCTCGGCCGCATCTAAGAAACCAAAGGTTGTAGACCTTTGGTTTTTTTGTGTGTTCGAAGTAATTGAACCGTTATTTATGACAGTTTACGCTGATGCTAAATTCAGTGGAACAAAGAATATTGCTAAAATTGTGATAAAATATTGAAGGGTAGGAAAGGGGAAATAATACATGTCAATTTATCATAAAGTCATTGGAGAAGGATTTCCGATCGTTATATTGCATGGTTGGACACTTGACCATCAAGTGATGTTACATGCATTGGAACCGGTATTTGAAAAACAAAGCGGTTGGAAAAGAATATACATAGACTTACCAGGGATGGGACGTTCCGAGGCGAATCCATCTATTCAGAACTCTGATGATATGTTAGAAGCGGTATTGCGTCTTTTGGACGAGATGATTCCTGATGAACAGTTTATTGTTTGTGGTTATTCATATGGAGGGTACATAGCTAGAGGGATCGTTCATTCACGCCGGGAAACCGTTCGTGGATTACTGCTTGTAGCCCCAATGACTATACCTGTATTCGATAAAAGAGTCGTGCCAGAGAAGATCGTTCTAAAAAGTGACAACAGCTTCATATCACAGCTCTCTTCAGAGGAGACGGATGAGTTTTGCTCCATGGCAATTGTGCAAGGAAAAACGGAATGGGAAAGATTTCGAGATGAAATTTACCTTCCTTCTAAACAAACAAATCATGAATTCATCAATAACATTCTTCAAAATGGGTATGGCTATACCTTCGACATTTCATCTGAATTTCAGTATCCCACGCTCATTATCACAGGGCGTCAAGACAATGTAGTCGGATATCACGATGCGTGGCGGCTGATTGAAGACTATCCAAGGGCAACTTTTGCAGTGCTTGATATGGGTGGCCACAACCTGCAAATCGAACAACCCGATGTATTTAACTCATTAGTTTATAACTGGTTAAAGAGACTTGAGTCGGAAAAAGTGAAGAAATAGCTTAGATCTTGTGCAAAAGTTGTGTAAATCGGAGTCACGGCTGAATAATTCAAGGAGGTTTAAGTCCTCTCGATTACTTCTAAAAAATATCAAGGGTACACTACCCTTGGTATTTTTGTGCTCTTTTATTAGAAAGAGATCACAAGATACATCGATTATAATATAAGCTTCTCTTTTGTATGAACGAATCCATTTCAAATTATCTTAGCTGTGAAATCTTAAATAATAACCTCTAAAAAATAGTTTTCAGTCATGATTGGGTTGTTTTCAATCATTTTCCATATTGTTAAATAAAGGTGATGATGAGATAATTTGATAAAAAGTAATTAAGTTTCATAAGATCAACCAAAGGAGTTATCACATGATAAAAAGGTTTTCTCTAGTTTTACTTACTCTCATGATGTCTATAGTTGTTATGTTAGTGGCTGCCAGAAATTCCTCAGGGGATAATGTCATTTCATTTGATCAGCCTCACATCTTAATAATATCAATTGGAATAATGGTATGTTTATTCATACCTCCGTTAGTGATGTCCTTTTTCAGTCACTTGATTGTGAGAACTATATCGAGTGTATACCAATGTTTTATTGTTCTATCTTTTCTGGGACTCATTCCAATAGGATTTCTTATTCCAGATTTTTTAACAGTTGTTGTTTCTGTGTTAGGAACTTTAGCCAGCCTAGCTAGTCTTATAGTAACTTTAAGAAATGAAAGGAATAAAGATGCCAATCTTAACTGAAATAAAACGACATCAATTTCCTAAGAGTATGAACTTACTTTATTCTTTTCATGATTAAAAGCACATTTTGCAGTAAAAATATCTTAAAGTGTGAGAAGAAAAAAGGTAAATATGATCGTTGATTTTCTTCTTTTAAATCCTAAATTGCAATTATTTCCGCTTCATGTTACAATAAGAATAATTATTTTTGTTCGGCGTAAAGGATAGCATGAAGAAAGACTTTTCGTCTTGAGGATACTTTGGGCAAGGATAGTATAATACATTGTGTGATAACGCACTAGGAGGCAACAAACATGGAACAAGGTACAGTAAAATGGTTTAACGCAGAAAAAGGTTTTGGATTTATCGAACGTGAAGAAGGCGACGATGTATTCGTACATTTCTCAGCTATCCAAGGCGACGGATTCAAATCTTTAGACGAAGGTCAAAAAGTATCATTTGACGTAGAGCAAGGTTCTCGTGGAGCTCAAGCTGCTAACGTTCAAAAAATTGCTTAATCTTCATTCTATCAAAACAGGTTCTCTGTAGAGAGCCTGTTTTTTTGTGCTTTCATTTATTTCTGCAATAAAAAACCCTACTCAACGTACAAGTAGGGAGATGTTACAAGGTAATCGTAAAAAAATTCATGCTTCAAAGGTTTATCAACAGTATAGCATATTGGATTTACAATATGCGGAATTTGCCTAAATAAATTCTTTTTTCTTTAATAAAATTGAAGGATGGATTGGTTCGAGAGAACATGTATTCAAAAATGGTGAGGGATACCGTAAAGAACGGCATAGTTCTTAACAGAAACTTTTGATTTGTTTTTCTGTAATCCCTTCGATGACTTCTAATTCACTTAGTAAAAATTCATGGGCTTCATCTAGCATTTTCTTTTCACTTGCATTTAGTGCTTTCTCTTTCTTCATCCGCATTAGATCACGCACAACTTCTGCACCGTCTTGGATGTCACCCGTTTTTATTTTGTTTGTATTAATTGTATGGCGTTCTTTCCAAGTCAGTAATTGATCTGATTTGCCATGCTGGAAAACGTGCATCACATTGTTTAACGCCAGTAGATCTGTAACAGGTCTAATACGTGAACCCGATATTTTCCGTGTCGGAATCATCACTTTCATATGACTGATTGACATTTTGATCACATAATACTGTTGCTTTTCATCAGAGAATTCTTTTTCTTCAATGGCTTCAATTATACCTGCTCCGTGCATTGGATAAACAATGTTATCACCAATTTGAAACATATCATCCGCCTCCATATCATGTATCTACTTTAAGGGTACCACACTTGGAGATAAAATAATCAAATTTTCAATAATATCATGTTTATTTATTTTTTGTCAATAAATTTAGTTCTAAAAAAGAGAGAATTTTTATGGGAGATTTTTGATCAACTTCTCAAGAATCCTTGCTACAAGAAAAACAAAATATCCACCATTAAAAAAAGACCAGCCATTGAGCTGGTCTTTCCAAATAGAATCCGATCATAATGTTGAGATATCAATCACAAACCGATAACGCACATCACTTTTTAGCACACGTTCATACGCTTCATCAATTTGATTTGCGTTGATTACTTCAATTTGTGGTGCGATCTTGTGAGCAGCTGCGAAATCGAGCATTTCTTGTGTTTCTTGGATGCCGCCAACGAGTGAACCTGCAATGCTGCGGCGGCCGGAAATTAATGAAAAGACGTGGAATTGATCTGGATTAGGCGGTGCACCGACATTCACTAAGGTTCCATCCACGCGAAGTAAGGACAAATAGGCGTCTACATTGATATTGGCAGAGACTGTATTGAGAATGAGGTCGTATTGACCGGCTAATGTTTTAAATGTATCGGGATCACTTGTAGCAAAATAGTCTTTTGCACCAAATGACAGTGCCTCTTCTTTTTTATTCATCGAGCGGCTCAATACCGTGACTTCAGCTCCAAGTGCACGTGCGAATTGAATGGCCACATGACCGAGCCCACCCATCCCGACGATGGCGACTTTTTTACCCGGGCCTGCCTTCCAGTGCTTTAACGGAGAATAAGTGGTAATGCCAGCGCAGAGGAGAGGACTTGCGGCATCAAGGGATAGTTGATCTGGAATGCTGACGACAAAACGCTCTGTCACGACAATCTTCTGACTATAGCCGCCATAAGTTGGTTCCCCGTCATAATCAATGCTATTATAGGTTTGGACGACTCCTTTCGTACAATATTGCTCGTCTCCATTTTGGCAATATTCACAGGTGCCGCAGGAATCCACAAAGCAACCAACGCCTACACGGTCTCCAATCTGAAATTTCGTCACATCATCACCGACAGCCGCAACAACTCCAGTAATCTCATGACCCGGAACCATTGGGAAAATACCGCCGCCCCATTCATCAAAGGCGCTGTGGATATCTGAATGACAGATTCCGCTAAATTGAATATCAATTAAAATATCATGTGGACGAAGCGCTCTTCGTTCAATGGTTGTCCGTTCAAAATTCGCTTTTGCATGTGAAACACTTAAAACGTTTGATTGGTGCGTCTGACACATTCTGGATCATCCTTTCAAAAGTAAGATTCTGTTTTACTTCTATACTGTACGTCTTAAAGTGAACTCTAAGTCAATGGAGAACCCTCTTCAGGCTTTTCAACATCCTTAAATAAAGAATTGAGCCAAAAGCATCTTGCGTTCTCTATCAAATTGGAGATGATAAAAAGAAGGAATTTCATTTTTCATAAGGTGAGAGAAGAAGAGAAGGGTGAAAACAATGAAAATAGCACAAGCCGCCAAGCAGCTCGATTTATCTACTGCTACGCTCAGATACTACGAGAATATTGGGTTAATTCGACCGATCCGTCGTGATGAAAGCGGTATTCGTGATTATGCAGAAGAGGATATTCAGTGGATTGAATTTATCAAATGTATGAGAAATGCGGGTCTCTCAATTGATGCACTTCGAGAATATACGGCTTTATTTATTGAGGGCGAGGATCATACCCTGTCCTCGCGAAAAAGTATTTTGGTCAATGAGCGAGAAAGACTTGTAGAAAAGCAAAAGGAAATCGAAGAGACGATTAAGCGATTAGATTACAAGATAGAAAGTTATGAAGATATTATCCACAGTTATGAACAAAAGCTCGTTCATCAACTAAAAACCAATTCCATTTGAATGAAGAAAAACCTGTGACAAGTCACAGGTTTTCTGATGTGGTTATCTTTTTGTGTAACGCACCCAGTTATAATGTGCGTGGAGTGGTGTAACACCGTTATAGGAGCCGAGCCATTCATCGACACCTGCACCATTCCACAGGTTCATCATAATCTTTCCTGGCGTTTGAGGGATTTGAGTAGTGGCAGTATGTTTTAATTGTCCGTCCACATACCATTTAATCGAGTTAGGCTGCCAGTCAAATGCATACGTGTGATAAGAGTTTGCTGCATCAAAACCAAGGTTGACGATCTTTTCATGATTTCCTACACCATTGGTATAGTAGTTAAACTGAACCTTTGTCGTATCTTTTCCTAGAAATTCGATGTCAATTTCATCCCAAGGCGTACCATCCGTCGGTCCTGTATAAGTAAAGAACGAAGACACGATCCCCACATTTTTGGCTGGTTTCATGCTGACTTCATAAAGCCCGTAGCCATATGTTTGAGTAGAACGGTTTTCTCCGCAGTCAAACTTATTATAGGAAGGACTTGTGAGCGATAATCGCATTTCACCTAACGACGTCATCGAGACATTGTTTGCACGCCACGTACAGTTAAACATATTTCCATTCGAGTACCCATCGGCTTTTTGCCATAACCCCGTATTATAGTTGTTAAAAGGCTCATAAAACGATCCACCCGTTTGGGCAGAGGCACCCGCAGTAAATGTGGATAAACTCAAGACGATTCCAGTGACAAGTAGCATCAACATTCGTTTCACACGGTAAGACATGTAGGCATTCCCCTCTCTTGTTTTGAAAGCGTTTTCTTAATTGATCATACCTGATTCTCTCGAAATCGAAAATCGGTCTAATATATGATATTAAGGAGGATTTTTTACTAGATTCTTCTCTTATTTCATAGGAAGTTATGAAAGAAAATGATCTTTTTCAAGCGAATTACTAAAGAATGATTGACAAAGCGGACAGTTGTCCGTAAGATAATACCGGTACAATTGTCCTAATGAAAACAAAAAAGTTTTGATTGAACACATAGAGAGAAGTGTAATTTGGATGAAGGTAAAGAAGGTGAAGCATCATGGAAAAGGATATTGGGAAGGAAATTGAAGAAGTCGCTTTTTCTTTGTTTCAGGAATTTGGCGTGGAAAATGTTAGCATGCATAAAATTGCCAAAACAGCTGGTGTTGGACAGGGTACTCTTTATCGCCGTTATGCCAATAAAAGTGATTTGTGCCTTTCGATCCTTGGAGAAAAATTTGAACAGCTGATTCCTGCTTTGCATCTTTACTTGAGCAAAATCTGTGACCAGCCGGTTCGTGAACGTTTGCGTTATGTCCTCGAAGAAATTCACCTCATTGTCGGTCATCATTTAGACTGGATTCGGATGCTGACGATATCTGGGAATTTAGAGCAGACGAGTAAAGTGTATGATTGCCATTACAGTCAATCGCTTAGACAAATGATTCGTGATTTGCTAGAAGAAGCAGATGAAAAAGGGGAAGCGAGCATACAGGATATTGAGCTGACCACACTTTGTATGTCCTCTCCAATGACGCCTGAACTGATGTTTTATATTCATGAATCTGGTTATTCAATCGAAAAAATTGCTCAATTCGCTGCAGAAAAACAGATTTTATCTGTTTTCAATAGACATTGAAGTGGCTCATTTCTGACCATTCTCACTTCCTATGATTGATTTAAATTGAAAAAGAAAAGGAGCCAACCTACTATGAACAAACAGCAAGCAGCAAATTCTCATATTCGAACGCTGCCCATCATTATCTCATTTATCACAGCTGGTTTTATTGGACTGTTCAGTGAAACGGCACTCAATATGGCACTGAGAAGCTTAACGTTAGACTTTGGAATTGAAGCGACGACAGCTCAGTGGCTAACAACAGGATATTTATTAACACTCGGTATTCTCGTACCAATTTCAGGACTTATTCTTCAATGGTTTACAACAAGACAGCTTTTCATGACGTCGCTCGTCTTTTCGATCATTGGAACTTTTATCGCAGCAGTTGCGCCAGTCTTTAGTATTTTAATGGTGGCACGTGTCGTACAGGCAGTTGGAACAGCATTGCTTCTTCCATTGATGTTCAATACGATTTTGGTGATCATCCCTCCTCATAAACGAGGCAGATCTATGGGGATTATAGGTCTTGTGATCATGTTTGCACCAGCTGTTGGCCCAACAGTCTCTGGTCTTATTTTGAAATCGCTGACTTGGCATTGGATTTTCTGGATTTCACTTCCGCTATTAATTGCTGCACTCGTCTTTGGTTTTATTTTCATGCAAAATATTACAGAACCAACAAGACCGAAAATCGACATTTTATCGATTGTGCTTTCAACCATTGGTTTCGGAGGAATTGTGTACGGCTTTAGTAGTGCCGGTGAAGGCGGCGGCTGGGGCAGTATGCATGTGATCGTTGCAATTGTAGTAGGTGTCATTGGGATTCTTGTATTCTCTCTCAGACAGTTGAATATGAAGGAACCGATGCTGAACTTAAGCCCGTTTAAATATCCGATGTTTGTCATTGGGTTACTGCTAATCTTAGTGTGTATGATGGTGATGCTATCTGCTATGATGATTTTGCCATTATATTTGCAAACATCCTTGGCACTAACGACCTTTACAGCAGGTTTAATGCTATTGCCAGGTGGAATTATCAACGGTCTGCTATCTCCAATCATGGGGGGATTATTTGATAAGTTCGGACCGAAATGGCTTGTGATTCCAGGGCTTGCGATCGTTGCAGCAACGATGTTAGGTTTCACCAATCTAAGTGTGAATACATCGATTGGATACATTGTGACCCTTCACATTACGTTAATGGTTGGAATCGCGATGATTATGATGCCTGCACAAACAAATGGATTAAATCAGCTGCCGCCAGAGCTATATCCGCATGGTACAGCGATTATGAATACATTGCAGCAGGTGTCAGGAGCCATTGGTACTGCGGTCGGTATTTCAATTCTTTCATCAGGAACCCGCAGCTTTATGGAGAATGTGGCTGATCCTGCAAATCCGATGAATCAGCTGCTCGCCTTTACAAATGGCGTCCAGCATGCATTTATCTTTGCTGTGATCATGACCGTCATTGGTCTAATTATCGCTTTCTTCATTAAACGAGTGAAGGTAGAACAGCAAGTTTCATAAAATAGATGAAAAGCACTGAGGACTTAGCGCCGCAGTGCTTTTTTATTTGTTCAATGTTTGTTTCAAAGAGGGCGAAAATGGGGAGATAGATTAAAAGTGAACCAAATAGAATGTGCTGCTCATTCAGTAGAAGGAAAAGAGGAAAAAGGAACGAATGTGTTAAGAAGAAATGAATAAGATAGGAGACTGAGATCATGAACTTACAAGAGCAAATCAAAATCGCAGCGTCATTACGTCAACCAGCTGAAGGTTCATTACCGAGTCAATCGGAATTAAAACCAGTCCATCCTCCCGAAGTGAACAAAATGGAATATGACATTCCAACAAGTGCTGGTGAAACAAAGGTATGGGTATTTAAGCCGGTCAACACATCAAAGCAGCCGCTTCCCGTTTTTGTGAATTTACATGGCGGAGGATTTATCCTAGGCAGTGCTGAAATGGATAACCACTGGTGTCCGGTCATTGCAGACAGGGCGCAATGTATCGTCGTCAATGTCGAGTATCAACTTGCCCCAGAGCATCCTTTTCCAGCCGCTCTTCATGAATGCTACGATGTCCTGAAGTGGTTGTATGAACACCCTGATGAGCTTCAAATAGACCCCAAAGCAATCGCCATTGGCGGACATAGCGCAGGAGGAAACCTGGCAACAGCTGCTTGTCTCTTAAATATTCAAAAAGAGAATCCACTCCCGATTGTCTATCAAGTGCTTGATTATCCGCCACTTGATTTAGCCACTGATCCAGCACAAAAGCCAGCATTTGAAGAAGCGATCCCAGTTGAAATGGCGAGACTCTTTAACGCCTTCTATCTGCAAGGCCAAGATCCGCACAATCCGCTCGTTTCTCCAATCTTTGCCGATCGTTCATCTTTGGCACAATTGCCACCAGCTCTCGTTATCACAGCTGAAAGAGATTCGCTAGCTCAAGAAGCCGAACAATATGCGGAGAAGTTAAAAGAAGCAGGGGTAGACGTCACGTACAGACAGTTTAAAGGAGTCCCCCACGCCTTCACGCATGCTGGAGATTTAGAAATAGCTGAAGAAGCTTGGCATCTCATGAGTGATCAATTGAAGAAGGCATTTGAATAAGAAAGAAACATTGAGATAAAAGCACAGAACCCAGCGGGTCTGTGTTTTATTGTTGTGAAGTGAATGAAAAAGATCAGATATTTGCCTTTATAGTCGATATAATAGAAAAATAGAAGACGACTTAAAAAGGAGATGAAACTAATGGAAAAAGAGAAACTACAGGCATTTTGTCTTTCTTTAAAAGGGGTCACCCATGATTATCAGCCAGAATGGCAGGCAGATCGTTATCATATTGGTGGAAAGATGTTTGCTATGATGGGCGTGGATGCGAATCGAAAGCCTGTTATCACATTAAAATGTGACCCTCAACGTGCTGAAGAACTAAGAGAGATGCATGAGGGGATTATCCCAGGCTATTATATGAATAAGACTCATTGGAATTCCATCTATCTTGATGCAGACATTCCATCTTCATTTGTAGAGGAATTAATCGAACATTCCTATCAATTGGTTTTCCGCAAATTAACAAAAAAATCTCAACAAGACATCCTCCAACAAGATGAATGAAGCTAGACAAATGAATAGCCCTGAGAATCCCTTCAAAATTGACTAGAACGAAATGCTCTCGTTATAATTTAACCAGTGAGAAGACGTGAATAGGGGGATATCAAATGGGCTATAAAGTCATTACAGGAGCAAGTTCAGGTATTGGATATGAGGCGGCACTGGCCTTTGCAGCACGAGGCAAAAATCTTATTTTAGCTGCACGCCGGCTCGAGAAACTCCAAGAACTGAAGAAAGAGATTCTTGATCAATATCCCGATATTAAAGTAAACATACAGTCTGTCGATTTAACCGACATGGCGCAAGTGAATTCATTTTATGAATCATTGGCTGAATATGAGCTCGACACCTTCATTAATAATGCAGGATTCGGCCATTTCGGCTCGATTGGAGAGCAGGATCTAAGTAAAATTGGGGATATGCTTCACCTGAATATCGAAGCATTAACGATTTTATCCACTTTATTTGTTCGTGATTATGAGCAAGTAGAAGGGGCTCAGCTGATCAACATTTCTTCAAGAGCGGGCTATACAGTCGTCGGCAATGCCGTCACCTATTCAGCCACGAAGTTTTACGTGAGCGCCTTTACAGAAGGACTAGCACTAGAGTTGAAAGAAAAGGGAGCTAAGTTACAGGCGAAAATATTAGCACCTTCTGCAACAGAATCAGAATTTGCAAAGCGTTCATTAGATGTAGATCAATTCGAATATGAAGGCAATATCAAGAAATATCATACATCAAAAGAAATGGCAGCCTGTCTGCTTGAGCTGTATGATCATGAAAAAACAGTCGGTATAGTTGACGGCAAGACCTTTGATTTTGAATTAAAAGATCCGATTTTTTCACATGCTGGCTCAAGTATGAAATAGACATGACACATCACTGAGGGAAGATGCCCTCGGTGATTTTTTTATGGCATGATTAACTAGTATGTAACCATATGTAGTAGAAAATCTCGTCCGTCCTGCGAAACTTACTCAAACTAAAATGGATACCAATTGAAAAAAACACCTTCACATTAGGTGCTTTTTTCATATGTTCTTTGATAAAGCAAAGAATCAGAGACCCAGTAGATCAAACTGCTCATGATGATGATAGGTATAGATGTTGAACTCCCGATACCATCAATCACAAAAAGCATGACAACCATTGCAATCATTAAATAAGCAGCAAGATAAAGTGGATGGAAAGCCTTTGGCTGCAAAGAAAATAATAACTGCAAAGGAACCGCAAAGACGAAATAACAAACAAAAAAGATAGGAACGTAAAATACCAAGAACGCAGGCTCGCCCTGAATCGGTGGATAGAAGCATACGAACAGACTGAGTAAAATCGAACTAAGGAATAGTGTGATTAGAATTTTGTGAAATGATTGAAGCAATTGCACTAGATATACTCCTTTTTGAAGAATTTACTATATTTTATCATAAATTGATGAGCTATCATCGTTTTCTGTTATTCATTGTACGACCCGAATATTCTCTTTTATAAAAGTGAATTTAGGTATTTAGATGTAAATAAATAATTATGATAATGTCCTTTCTTCCTTTATTTGGTTGTGAATCTTTCGCCTCATGCTGATGAATGAAGGAATGGTATAAAGTAAACCCTATAGAAAGAGACCTAGCTTTGAATCCATCACATTTAAGAAAAGAGATGATCGAATGAACGTAACAAAATGGTTAGGTGCTGTCCTACTTTCTGTTTTATTACTGTTGACAGCAGCTTGTGCCAATACAAGTACCCAAGAGAAAAATCAAAACGAAAATGAAACCGCATCTAATGAATCAAAGGACAAAACGACAGCCGTAGAAACGGGGAATAAGTCCTTATCTAATATTAAAATCTTAGCAACAGGCGGGACAATTGCCGGAAGTTCAGACAGTGATACCGATACGACAGGTTATAAATCTGGTGCACTTGGTATCGATAAAGTCATTGCCTCAGTTCCACAGCTAAAGGATGTGGCAAACGTAACCGGTGAGCAGGTGGCGAACGTAGGTAGTGAAAATGTGGATGATGCTCTTCTTTTAAAATTAGCCAAACGAGTGAATAAACTCTTAAACGATGATCAAGTAGATGGAATTGTTATCACACATGGAACAGATACGCTTGAAGAGACCGCTTACTTTTTAAATCTGGTTGTCAAAAGTGATAAACCAGTTGTAGTCGTTGGCTCAATGCGTCCAGCATCTGCTATCAGTGCGGATGGCCCGCTAAACTTGTATCATGCGGTGAAAATTGCATCTACAAAAGAAGCCAAAGGTAAAGGGGTCATGGTCACGTTAAATGATCGAATTGCATCCGCTCGATTTATTACAAAGACAAATACGACCACAACCGATTCCTTCAAGTCTCTTGAACATGGCTACATTGGAGAAATTGCTGGTGAAGTGGTTTCCTTTTATAACGAACCGACCAGAAAACATACGTCTGAAAGTGAATTTGATGTATCAAACATAAAGGAATTACCACAAGTCGATATTTTATACGGCTATCAAAATGATCAAAAATATATGTATGATGCAGCAGTAAAAGCAGGAGCGAAAGGGATAGTCGTTGCCGCAGCCGGAAATGGAACAATGTCAACAGAAGCCATCAAAGGGGCAACAGATGCCGTGAAGAAAGATGTAGTCGTCGTGAGATCAAGCCGTGCAGGCAATGGGATTGTTACCCATGAAAAAATGGATGATGAACATCACTTTGTCTCATCAGATTCATTGAACCCACAAAAAGCACGTATTCTGCTTATGCTCGCTCTAACGAAGACAAAAGATCCAAGTAAAGTGCAGACATTTTATGAAAAGTATTAATGAAGAAAGGGACCCGAAGCTTCGGGTCTTTTTTATGCGTGTTGATAATGATCTTTTGCACGTGTTTTTAAAGAAAGTAAAATATCTCGCCAAATATCGTCTACATCCGTAAGGAAATGTCCCGCTTCATCGATATAATTGGTTTTGACGTTTGGGATGTGAGGCGCCATTTTTTCTATTTCGACAAACGGAGCCATCGAATCTTCCTTTCCATGCCAGACATCAACAGGAATTTGAATATCCTTCATATCGAATGCCCACGGACGTGAGAGTAAATCTGGTTCACGAATACATTCATCCACCGATTGACGAGTGGCTTCGTGTAAATGTGTCATCATCATCTCTAATTGCTCATCAGTTTGAAGGAATTGACGATCCCATGGATGTAGATGTTTGTTTCCATTTTTGGCTAGATTCTTAAATTTCTCAGGTTTGTTCTCAATCATCTTTTTTTGAGAACGATAGCTTGCTTTTAATAGCCAAGGGAATTTCTTACTGAGGAAAAAAGCCAATTTGTTTTCTTTGAGCATACTTTTAGGTGGTTTTCCGTCCTGAAATGGCGTTGTACTTGAAATCAGAGCGGCTGAAAGCACTCGATTCGGCAATTGATAAGCACAGGCAGCAGCGAATGCGCCGCCTCCAGATACACCCATCACTGAAAAATGGTGAATGCCGAGATGATCTGCTACCTCTAGCACATCTTTTGCCCAATCTAAAATCGTACGTTCAGGTTGAGGGGTAGATAAACCGAATCCCGGTCTGTCTAAACAGATGAGACGAATACCGAGCTCTTTAGAAATGGGGTCATCTTCTGAAAACATGACTCTTGACCCAGGGGTTCCGTGAAAAAAGAATATTGGAAATCCTGCTAGATCGCCGTATTCACACAAACCAATATGACGTCCATCTTGTAAAAGAATACTGTTCATACTTTCATCCCCTTAATAGTTTAATTAACTTAAATGTTGAAGAAAGAAACACCAAATCAAGGCGCTTCTTTCGCAATCTGATAGATTTTTTCGTATAGAGATAATAATGTTTTTAAATCGTCTTTAGGAAGCTTTGCATAGTATTTTTGAATGAGGTGCAATTGAATTTCTTCTGTATTCTTGTGAAAGTCATGCCCCTTTTGAGCAAAATCCACAATGATTTCCCGTCGGTTCTGCGGATTAATTTCTCGTTTAACATAGCCAAGTTGTTCAAGCTTTGATACAAGCTGGCTAGCGGCACTTGCCGAAATGGAAAAGTAATCAGCTAGCTCGTTGATGGTTCTTGTTTTTGTCCGTAATAATTCAAGAGTCAGCTCTTGTTTAGCCGATAAATCTGCATACTCATGTTTTAAAAAACGTTGATACTCTTCTACATAAATGGAGCCTAGAGCATTCGAGTATTCAATGATTTTTTTACTGTAATGAATGATTTCCTCGTCCAATGACATCACCTCTATTTCATTATAGGTGATGTTTATAGTTAAGAAAAGTTAAATATTAAGATAAATTAAATGAGGAGATGGCACAGTGATCGTTTCAATGACTTTTTCATTGTATTTTAAAAAAAATCCATTTATAATAAAAAAATAAACCAACTGGTCGGTTTTTGTTTGTCCTGATGAAGAAAAGCAAGGTAGAAGGGATTGTGAAAGATGACAAGCACACAAAGCGGGGCTGAAAAAAGCGAGAAGACGAAGCGAAAAATCGTCACCGCTTCACGTGATTTATTTGCAAAAAAGGGGTACTCAGAAACTTCTGTGCGAGATATTCTAGAAGCGGCTGAAGTGAGTAAAGGCAATCTCTATCACCATTTTAAAGGAAAAGAGTTTTTGTTCCTTCATATTATGGAAGAGGATCATCTTTTGATGATGGAGACGTGGCATCAGGAAAAACAAACGATGCACAAGGCCATTGATCAGCTCGCAGGATTTGCAGAACTACTCAGTCAAATGGGCATTAATTATCCATTAATGAGAGCAAGTGAGGAATTTTGTGCAAGTGCCTTTACATCAGACGAGGTTATGGAACGGCTGAACAAAATTGATGCCGACTTTGATGATGTGATGAGAGACATCATACTTGAAGGTAACGAAGACGGCAGCTGGTCAATTCAGCATGTAGAATCAACAGTGAAAATATTATTATCCGTTTTTTACGGATTAGATGTGCTGTATAAAAATGATCCAATTGAAGAGAAAAAAGAATTGCAAAAACAAGCGATCTCATTGATTATTCACGGAATCAACCATCATGAGTAACAATTGAATCAATAAAGGGGAAACAAACATCATGCAAAAACCGATTCGTGAGCAAAAAGCTGTTCTCGTTATTTTATTAAGTAACATATTTATTGCCTTTTTAGGCATCGGCCTTATCATTCCTGTCATGCCGTTATTCATGAATGTGATGCATCTAACGGGAAGTACGATGGGATACCTTGTGGCGGCGTTTGCTGTGGCTCAGCTCATTGCATCACCTATTGCAGGGAGATGGGTAGACCGCTACGGAAGAAAGGTTATGATTGTGTCAGGACTGTTTCTATTTGCGCTATCAGAACTCGTCTTCGGTCTTGGGACACACGTGTATGTGCTATATTTTGCAAGACTGCTAGGCGGTATTAGTGCGGCATTTATTATGCCAGCTGTCACTGCTTATGTCGCAGATATCACGACCGTTCAAGAAAGATCAAAGGCAATGGGATATGTGTCAGCGGCCATTAGTACCGGCTTTATTATTGGTCCTGGGATTGGCGGATTTATCGCAGAATACGGCGTACGTTTGCCATTCTTCTTTGCAGCAGGGATTGCGTTTATAGCCGTCATTTCGTCTATGCTTTTGCTAAAGGAGCCATTAACAAAAGAAGAGAGAGCGAAGCAGATGGATCAAGTGAAGGAATCGACCTTCTTTAAAGATTTGAAAAGATCGATTCATCCAAGCTATCTCATCGCTTTTATTATTGTGTTTGTTCTCGCGTTTGGACTGTCTGCATATGAAACGGTATTTAGTCTGTTTACAAATCATAAGTTTGGATTTGGTCCAAAAGATATTGCGGTGATTATTACGGTCAGCTCGATTGTGGCTGTTATCATCCAAGTGCTGGTGTTTGGGAAACTCGTAAATGCTCTTGGGGAAAAAAGAGTCATTCAGCTTTGCTTGATCGTTGGAGCGGT
This sequence comes from Bacillus pumilus, assembly GCF_009937765.1. Classification (NCBI taxonomy): domain Bacteria; kingdom Bacillati; phylum Bacillota; class Bacilli; order Caryophanales; family Bacillaceae; genus Bacillus; species Bacillus pumilus. The sequence goes on from NZ_CP047089.1 coordinate 1,342,983, forward strand.
GCTCGCTTTTGTTTCAACTGTCGTCTCAGGCTTTATGGTAGTCCTGATTGTCACATGTGTCATTTTCTTAGCCTTTGATTTATTGCGTCCAGCATTAACGACCTTTTTATCAAAAATCGCTGGCAATCAGCAAGGTTTTGTCGCAGGGATGAACTCTACCTACACAAGCCTTGGTACGATTTTTGGCCCAGCCCTTGGCGGGATTTTATTCGATCAAAATATACACTTCCCATTTCTATTCGCAGGTGTTGTCTTATTTCTTGGATTAGGGTTAACCCTTATTTGGAAGGGGAAGGCAGAAGAGCCTGCGGCATAATAATAGAAAAGAGACCTTGATAGAGGTCTCTTCAGCGTGTAGACAAACCTTCGCATTCGTTGTCAGGTCTGCGCGCCGGTGCTCACGAATGTCAAATTCGCTCCGCGCCAGTGCTCGGCCTTCCTAGACTTCAAAGGTTTTCTATCACGCTGAAAAGAAGACAAAGGGCTAAAATAAAGATCATTTTAGCCCTTTGTCAACAATCTGAAGAGACCTTGATAGAGGTCTCTTCAGATTGTAGAGAAACTCATGTTTTTCTACAGGCTTTTTTATTTTCATCGTAATTATGATGGATGAGATTTAATGAAAAAGGCCTCCCACACACCTAGCCTAGCTTCGCTAGGTGTGTGGCAATCTTTTTCATATTCTGGCACGCAGCTGTGAGGAGAACTTGCTCACTCACATTTTGTTTCCCCCTTAACCGGCAGTAGCGAAGCCCATGCAGTTGTTTTGAATCTGCAAAGCTTCGCTCTATTTTTTCTTTTCTTTTTTTATATAGCTCTTTTCCAGAAACAGTTAGACGATTCTGTCTGATCTTTTCTTTATGTTCTTCCCATATGTGTCTTGAGATGACTCTTTGATGATTTTTCGAACTTGTGCATCTTTCAAGGAAAGGACACGATGCACATTTTTTAGGATCTGATTTGTAGAATCGATAACCTTTTCGATCTGTTGTCGTATATAAAAGCTTCTCACCTTTTGGGCATATGTAATGATCATTTTCAGAATCATACTGAAACTTCCACTTCTCAAATAATCCTCTTGTCGGATGAAAACGTCTATGGGCAATGACACCAAAAATATGTCGATCAGATAAACCTTTACAAATTGGTGTTGTCAAATAACCTGAATCAAGCGCAACAGCTTCTACTTGAAAACCAAATCGTGCGATTTTATATTGATTATTATAACAATATCCGAATTCAATTGAAATTAAACAACCAGTCACCAAAAGAGTTTCGGCAACTGGCTGTTTTATAAAGGTGTTTTGATCCCTGTCTCAAAAACGGGGGTCAGTTCCATGAGGAACGGCTTTTTTCATACACGTTTATGCTTTTTTTACTCTTGGACTTCTTGGTTTATTGATTTTGTTAGCTTGTTTGATGGCTCTTCGTTCAGCATTTAATGATTTATACAGTGACACAACCATCAAGATAATGACAATGGAGAACGGCAAGGCGGCGAGTTTTGCTGTATTTTGCAAGGCTTGAAGTCCGCCTGAAAATAATAGCACTGCCGCAACAGCTGATTGGATAATGCCCCAGCTGATCTTTACACTATTCGCAGGATTTAATGAGCCATAGGTTGTCTGCATTCCTAGAACAAAGGTGGCTGAATCTGCTGATGTGATAAAGAATACAGCAATTAAAATTAGTGCCAAAATGGATGTAATCATGGCAAGCGGGTATTGATTTAAAACACTAAACAGCATCGTTTCAGTCGGCATACCAGCTACATCTATAATATTTTTTTGTTGTAAATCCATAGCTGATACTCCGAAGATAGAGAACCATAGGAACACGAGGATTGAAGGAGCCACTAAGACACCAATTAAAAATTCTCGAATGGTTCTTCCGCGTGAGACTCTCGCAATAAAAATGCCGACGAATGGAGACCAAGAGATCCACCATGCCCAATAAAAGATCGTCCAACCATTAATCCATTCTCTCTTTTCTGGATCATTTGGTGATAATCTAAAGCTCATTTGTACAATATTCGATAAGTATTGTCCGATCGAATCTGTAAATGAATTTAAAATAAAAACAGTTGGTCCAGCAAAGAGTAAAAAGATCATGAGTATAGCAGCAAATATCATATTCGAATTACTTAAATATTTAATACCTTTACCAATTCCGCTCCAAGCAGAGATCAAGAACAGAACAGTTACGATCGCAATAATTATGAGCTGAGTCAAAAAGTTATTTGGAATGCCGAATAAATAGGTTAATCCACCATTAATTTGTGCGGCACCTAGCCCTAAACTTGTGGCTACGCCAACTACTGTTGCAAACACTGCGATACAATCGATCGTTTTTCCAATCCATCCATGAATTCTGTTTCCGAATACTGGGTATAAGGTGGAACTAATTAATCCAGGCGCATCTTTTCTAAATTTAAAGTATGCGATGCATAATGCGACAATCGCATAAATGGCCCATGCATGAAGTCCCCAGTGGAAAAATGTATAACGAAGGGAATCGCGGAAGGCTTGTGCAGTTTCAGTCTCTCCTGTTGGTGATTGAATTGCATAGTGACTGATTGGTTCAGCGGCCCCATAAAAGACAAGACCAATTCCCATACCGGCACTAAATAGCATCGCAAACCAAGAAAAAAGGCCAAATTCAGGCTCTTCACCTGGTTTTCCTAACGTAATTTTTCCGATTGGACTAAAAATAAAGAATAGACAAAAGCCGACAAGTAGTGAAATCACTATCAAATAATACCAGCCAAAGTCGTTTGTAATGTAAGTTTGAATCTGATCTGTGACATTTTGTAATGTTTCTGGAGAAAAAGCTCCCCACATAACGGCAACAAATGTGATCGCAATCACAATCCAAAATACACTTGATACGTTTTTCACACCATCTCACTCTCCTGTTGTTCTACACGTTTAAGCAGAGGATTTTGTTTAATATCCCCTATCTCAACTATTTTCAAACAAAAAGAGTCGAGTTTCTCACTCGACCTCTACTTTACCGTAACATGTTTTGCTTCCATTAATCAACTATCGATATGTGAAGATGATTTTTCTTCAATTCGTTTGCGAAGTCGGTAGACATATTCTTTTAAGCAAACAGCGAAAATAGTAAAGGCTAACACAACTGCGACTTTTAACGGGGTAATAGACAATTTTAAGAAGACAGCGGCTGTCAAACTAATCACCACTGCTAGGATAATCGGAAGTGCACGTCTAATCATGAAAATCTCTCCTTTGCTTCAAGTGCAGCATTCATACCGGCAAGTCTGCCAGTCACAAGTGCTGACGTGATATTGTATCCGCCTGTATAACCATGAATGTCTAAGATTTCTCCGCAGAAATATAGACCGGGCATTTTTTTAGACGCCATTTTTTTCGGTTCAATTTCTTTCACAGAAACGCCGCCCCCTGTGACAAACGCTTTGTCTAAAGAGAGCGTACCGTTCGCATGAACGATAAAATGTTTGCAATCATGGACGAATGCGCGCAGTTTATCCTTAGCAAGACCCGAAAATGTATCTTGAGGATCTATCCCGTTTCGCTCTAACAAAAACAATAAGTAGCGTTCTTGCATCCAAGACTTCAGAACATTTTTAATGGCTTTTTTCGGTTCTTCTTTTAAGTCTTGATGTAGTTTTTGGAAAAGCTCCTCGTCATTAAGCTTTGGATATAAGTCTATTTGCAGACGGACGGTCGGCTGTTTCTTTAATTCTTTCACCACAAATCCGCTGCATCTAAGAACAGCTGGGCCGGATAAACCAAAGTGTGTAAAGATCATATCCATGACATGTGTGACGACGGGTTTCCCTTTTTTATTTAAAACACTGACAGCCACACTTCTTAAAGAAAGCCCTTGGAGCACTTTTTCTTTAATAAAACGCTCATCTGATGTGACTGGTACTTCTGTTGGGAAGAGCTCTGTAATCGTATGACCAGCGGCTTCTGCCCATGCGTAGCCGTCACCAGTAGAGCCAGTATGCGGCACACTTTTTCCGCCAACAGCAATCACAACGGCATTACTTGAAATTTTTTCATCATTATTTGTAACAATTCCAGCTGCTTGTCCGTCTTGATACAGAACTGTTTTAATCTTCTCATTCGTTCGAATGGTCACATTGAGGTTGCGAAGCCTGTCTAAAAGGGCATCCACAACAGATTGTGCTTTGTTTGAGACAGGGAACATACGTCCATGATCTTCTTCTTTCAGTTCAATGCCAAGGTTTTCAAAAAAAGAAATAATATCCTCGTTATTGAACTCAGAAAATGCACTATATAAAAAGCGGCCGTTTCCGGGAATATGCTTGATGATTTCTTCTACTGGAAGGCGGTTGGTGACGTTACAGCGTCCACCGCCAGAAATGGCGAGCTTTCTGCCAAGTTTGGTTCCTTTGTCAATTAACAGAACAGTTGCACCGTGCTCTGCTGATGCAATCGCGGCCATCAGTCCAGAAGGTCCACCGCCAATGACAATGACATCATAATGTTTCATGTTACATTCCTCTTTCTACTTTCAGTCATTTATCTATTATAACGAAAATTGGGTAAGGCTGAAATATGAATTGATTGGTTTTGTGCCTTCTGTATTGGATTTGTTACCTGTGCGTCGAAATGATGTGGTAAAATAGTTGAGTTGAATATTCATTAGAAAAATGGTGGTTAAGCGCATGTCTAATAAACTGCTTCGTGGTACGTTGGTTTTAACGATAGGGACTTATCTCTCTCGTATTCTTGGTATGATTTATTTAATTCCATTTAGCGCAATGGTTGGAGCTACTGGTGGAGCGCTATTTCAATATGGATACAATCAGTTTACAATTTTCATTAGTATTGCTACTTTAGGTTTTCCAGCAGCAGTATCTAAGTTTGTATCTAAATATAATGCAATTGGTGATTTTGAGACAACGCGAAAAATGTTTAGAGCCGGTATGTCCGTTATGCTTGTTTCGGGTATAGTTGCTTTTAGTATTTTATATTTATCAGCACCGATTTTTGCTGAGATACAGCTTGGAGGATCTTCCGAAACCGGTGGACTAACAGTAGAACAGGTGACATATGTAATTAGAATGGTGAGTTTGGCTCTCTTAGTAGTACCGATTATGGGTCTTGTCCGTGGATTTTTCCAAGGGCATCAAATGATGGGGCCGACAGCAGTCTCACAAGTTGTTGAACAGATAGTCCGAATTATTTTCTTATTGACCGCAACCTATGTCATTTTAAAGGTACTTAATGGAGGACTTGTCATCGCAGTAGGATATGCTACTTTTGCTGCTCTTATTGGTTCTTTTGGAGGTTTATTTACATTATATGTATACTGGATTAAACGTAAAGATAAATTACTTGCAATGCAGCCTAATTTGGGACCCAATTTAGGTCTTTCATATAAAAAAATCTTTATTGAGCTATTTAGTTATGCTGGTCCATATGTTTTTGTTGGATTAGCTATACCTCTATACTCATACATTGATACCAATACTATTAATAAAGCAATGATTAATGCTGGTTTTAAAGATATAAGTACTGCAGTGCTTTCTATAGTTACTTTATATTTACCTAAGCTTGTCATGATTCCAGTATCCTTAGCAACGGCATTTGGTTTAACATTAATTCCAACTATTACAGAATCTTTTACATCACGAAATTTTAAATTATTAAATAGACAAATTGACCAGACGATGCAGGGTGTTCTATTTTTTGTATTGCCTGCTTCAATTGGTATCTCGGCATTGGCTGGACCGGTTTATTGGTTTTTCTATCCGTCTGTTCATCCTGAGATTGGGATGTCAATTTTGTTCTGGTATGCACCTGTTGCGTTATTGTTTTCTCTATTCACCATTAATGCAGCGATTTTGCAGGGAATTAACAAGCAAAAGTTTGCCATCGTCAGTCTGTTGTTAGGGATCATCATTAAAACGGTTCTGAACATTCCACTCATCAGCTGGCTGCAAGGAAATGGCTCTGTGCTTGCGACTGCCTTAGGATATAGTGCATCCATCTTGTATATGTTTATCATGATTAAGCGCCATGCTGGCTATTCATTCCGCAGGATTTTCAAACGATTTATTCTCATTGGTATTTTAACTGCGATTATGGCTGTCGTGGCGTATGTGACATGTCAGCTTGTGAGCCAAGTGATATCTTATGAAGGTGGAATTGTTAATGCGGGTATCGTCATTCTGATTTCAATGATCACTGGTGGCGGTGTGTATCTGTTCTTATCTTATAAGGTTGGATTACTTGAGCGTGTACTCGGCAGCCGTATGCCGAAATTTTTAAGAAAAAAGAGTTAAGAAGAGGTGGAGTTTTCATGAGGCTTGATAAATTGCTTGCTAGCAGCGGCTTTGGTTCAAGAAAAGATGTAAAGAAGCTGGTCAAGGCACGGGCAGTCACCGTGAATGGAGAACTGGCGAAGCAGGTGAAAGATCATGTTGATCCATCGAATGATGAAGTGCTCGTGCACGGAGAGCGTGTAGAGTATAAAGAATTCATTTACTTAATGATGAACAAACCAGATGGGGTCATCTCAGCAACAGAAGATGTGCGGGATGAAACGGTCGTCGATTTACTTGAGCCTGAGGATATCGCAAGGGAGCCATTTCCTGTGGGCAGACTGGATAAGGATACAGTCGGTCTTCTCCTCCTCACAAATGATGGACAGCTTGCACATCAATTACTTTCTCCAAAAAAGCATGTGCCAAAAACGTACGAAGTTCATTTGAAATATCCATTAGGAGATCAAGACATCAATCGCCTTGAAGAGGGTGTTATCATTTTAGATGATTACCGTACGAAGCCGGCGAAGGTTGAAGTAGATGCGAATGAAAGTGAAGATACACGCATCCGTTTAACAATTACTGAAGGAAAGTACCATCAAGTGAAGCTCATGGCGAAAGCAGTGGGAAATGAAGTCATCTTTTTAAAAAGACGTTCGATGGGGTCTCTCTCTTTAGATGAAGATCTAGCACCCGGGGAGTACCGTGAATTGACGGATGAAGAATTAGACAGCTTAATCAATCGACCATAAATATAGAACAAAAGAAAAGAACCGGCATATTTGCCGGTTCTTTTTGTTATATGGACAGTTCATTATGCGCTTAAGATGATATTTTTACTTTTTTTCTCGTTGTTTCCCATTTGCCTCTGCTTGGACTATGAACAAGATCGTTATAGGCAAGCACGTTTAAGTCTCTTTGAATGGTTCTAGGTGTGATCCCGAATTCATCAACCAGCTCTTGTGTCGTCACAAGACCTTTCTCTTGAATGAACATATAGACTGATTTTATTCGAGTCATCATACGGTTTGTTGAAGGTTTCAAAAAACCACTCCCTATCAATAAGATCGGATGGACTTGACTAACCACAACTTACTACACTAAAACTGCGAAATAAGGACATGCAACAATGGTAAATGTTCGTGTTTCTTAATGTTTTATTCTATTATACACGTTATTATGCATCTAGTTCCACCAAAAAGTCAACTTTACGTGTTTTTTAACTTGTCTTCATGAATGGAGTTATGGTATATACCATGTTTTGAATCCGGTTACAACCCAATAGGCGTAAGGGATATGGAGATTATTGTAACGTTTAACGTTCAAAAAATAAACACAGAAAATTTACAAAATAAAAAATTCACTGATCACAAAAAGACACATCCCTTGTTAGAATGTGCCTGTTTTGTTTCTGTTATCCTTCTAAGAAAAAGAGCTGTATGAAAAATAAAATGGCAAAGATGAGAACAAGAACATGTACTTCTCTCCATTTCCCTTTTGCCAGTTTCACAAGTGGATATGAAATAAATCCAAGTGAAATTCCGGTTGAAATACTAGATGTCAGCGGCATGGAAAGAATCACAAGAAAAGCAGGAAATGCTTCGTCTAGCTCATTCCAGCGAATGCGTGACACGGAGTTCATCATCAAGCACCCGACAATGATGAGAACAGGTGATGTGATGGACGGTAAAGAAGAAATAGCCTGAACAAGCGGGCCGAAAAACAATGCCACAATAAACAATGCAGCGACTGTTAAAGACGTTAGCCCGGTTCTTCCACCAGCAGCAACCCCAGAGGATGATTCAATATAAGCTGTCGTTGGGCTTGTTCCAAACATAGAACCAATCGTCGTTGCAGCAGAGTCAGCAAGCAGGGCTCTGCGTACCTTTGGCAGCTGCCCGTTTTTCATGAGTCCGGCTTGTTCAGCCACTCCGATCATTGTGCCCGTTGTATCAAAAATCGTCACTAGTAAGAAGGAGAAGACGACCGCATACAAATGATGAGAGAATACATCACCAAAGGCAGCGAATGGATTTGTAATCAGCATACCTTCTGGCAGGGCAGGAATGTCCATCAGCATTTTAGGGAAATGAAGCTGTCCTGTTACGAGGGCAATTAGCGTCGTGGCTAACATGCCGATAAACAGAGCACCATTGATTTGAAGTACCATTAAAATAACAGAGATCATTAAGCCGACAAGCGTTAAAATGACAACAGGCGAGCTCAAGTTGCCAAGCTTCACTAGATTTTCCGGATCAGCTGTGATAATCCCAGACTGACGGAGCCCGATAAATGCAATAAAAAGCCCGATTCCGGCTGTAATGCCGTATTTTAAATTATCTGGAATGGCTTGAATCAGTTGTTTTCTAAGGGATGTTAACGATAAAATAACAAAGAGTATACCAGCAACAAATACCGCACTGAACGCTGTTTGATAGCTGATGTCGCCACCACCGACAACTGTAAAGGTGAAATAGACATTCAGCCCCATACCTGGTGCAATCGCAATTGGATAATTTGCAAATAGTGCCATCCAGAGCGTACCGACGACAGCAGCGATAATTGTTGCAGTAAAAACTTGGTCAAAAGGAATGCCTGCTTTTGAAAGAATTCCTGGGTTAACGGCAACAATATAGACCATAGTAAAGAATGTCGTCATACCAGCGATTAATTCTCTCTTTATGTTGGTTTGGTTTTCTTTTAACTGAAACATAAAATCCTCCATTTACGAACATTATTACAAAACAATTAATATAATATTCGTTTTATGGGTGGAATGCAACCTTTTTTCAAGGAGGAATGGAAAAAATGAATTGGGAAGCTGAAGTCATACGAAAAAAAGACGATTTGATTAAGGACACACAATCTTTTTTACAAATTGAGAGTGTGCTGAATGAAGAAGGTGGAAAAGAAGGAAAGCCATTTGGTGAAAAAGTCGATCAAGCCCTTCAGTATATGCTGAAAAAAGGGGAGGACGAAGGCTTCACAGTCAAGAATGTGGATGGCTATGCAGGTCATATTGAATATGGAGAAGGCGAAGACATTGTAGGTGTGCTCTGCCATGTGGACGTTGTGCCTGCTGGTGACGGCTGGACAACCCCGCCATTTTCAGCGGACATAAGAGAAAATAAAATATTCGCCCGAGGCGCCATTGATGATAAAGGACCAACTATGGCGGCTTTCTACGCGCTAAAGATGTTAAAAGATACAGGGATGAAGCTGTCAAAAAAGATTCGAATGATCATTGGAACAGATGAAGAAAGTGATTGGCGCTGTGTGGACCATTATTTCAAGCATGAGGCGATGCCGCAAATTGGATTTGCCCCAGATGCTGATTTTCCGATTATTCATGCTGAAAAAGGGATCATTGATGCCATTGTGTCATTTACATATCAACATACAGAACAACATCAGCGCTATACACTCAAGCAATTCATATCGGGTATGCGGCTGAATATGGTGCCGGATGAGGCAACTGCCACTGTGACAGCGGCACAAGACCACGATGTTGAATCATTAAAAACAGCTTTTGAAGCATATCTTGCTGACAATCAATTATCAGGTGAGGTAAAGATTGCAGCGAATGAACTACATTTCACATTAAAAGGCGAATCAGTTCATGCCATGGAGCCTGCGCATGGCACAAATGCGGGCATTCATATGGCCAATTTCCTCAGTGGACAAGAATTAGATGGAAACGGCCTTGCTTTTACTTCTCAAATCAACGCTTTATTTGATCAAGATACAAGAGGGAAAAAGCTGGGGATTGCTTGCAAAGATGATATTAGCGGAGATTTAACTTTAAATGTTGGCACGATCCGCTATACACAAAACGAAGAAGCGAAGCTAGGATTAAATGTCCGCTATCCAGTGACAGCAGATGGCAAGGACGTTAAAAAAGGGATCGAAGGCATCAAAGGGGCCACCCTTCTGAAATTTGACGACAGCCCTCCGCATCACGTCTCAAAAGATCATCCACTTGTGAAAACATTGCAGCGGGTATATGAGGAACAAACTGGAAATCCAGCTCATCTGATTGCAATTGGTGGAGGGACGTATGCGAGATCTTTAGAAGCGGGCGTTGCCTTTGGTCCTCTCTTCCCTGGCAGACCAGATTGCGCACATCAGAAGGATGAATATATCGAAATTGACGATCTACTAAGAGCAACCGCACTATATGCACAAGCCATGTATGAATTGGCAAAATAGAAAAAGAGAAGAGGGGATTCACAGTGAAAAAAATGTTCTTATGCTCTTCATTCAAAGACAGCTATTCTCTCTTGTCTGATTTTACGGATGAATCGTTAAAAGGAAAACGCGTGACATTCTTCCCAACAGCTAGTGCTGTGGAAGAAGTCACGCATTATGTGGAGGCAGCGAAAGAAGCCTTTCATCAACTGGGTATGCAGCTAGAAACCGTTCAGATAGCTGAGCAGTCTACCGAAGAAATCACAAAGATGATCAAACAAAATGATGTGATGTATGTATCAGGAGGCAACACCTTTTATTTACTGCAGGAATTGAGAAAACACGGTCTCGATGACGTGCTGAAAGAAGAAATCAATAAAGGAAAGCTGTACATCGGCGAATCGGCAGGGAGTATCATCATGGCGCCAAGCATTGAATATATCTCCTTGATGGATGAGCGGCAGAAGGCACCAGAACTTTCATCCTATCAAGGTTTCAATGAGGTAAGCCGCTATCCAGTACCGCATGTGCATAATACCTATTTAGGAGATGCTGCGCAGCAAATCCTAAAGCAGTATGAAAAGACGCTTGATTTATGCCCGCTTACTGATGAACAGGTTTTACTCATCACAGGGGAGCAGGCTGTGATAAAGACTGCTGAATCAGCCTAACCGCAAAACGAAGAAAAAAGGAACAGGGGGTTCATTGCCCCTGTTCCTTTTTTAATCTTGAAAAACATCACTTGATAAGTATCGTTCGCCTGTATCAGCTGTCATACAGATCACAATTTGATCTACCGGTAATTGCTTGGCTGTTTCAATCGCAGCATAGCAGGCTGCACCAGATGATGGACCAACTAAAATCCCTTCAAGCCGGGCAAGCTGTCGTGTGATTGTGTACGCATCTTCATCGCTTACTTGCACAATCTCATCATAGACATGCTCGTTTAAAATTTGGGGAATAAATCCTGGGCTTGTGCCAACAAGTTTATGCTTGCCAGGTGTCCCGCCAGATAAAACTGGTGATCCCTTTGGCTCTGCTACACGTATGGTCAATTGAGGGAATGCTTTTTTTAATTCCTCACCAGTGCCTGTAATGGTTCCGCCAGTTCCTGCTGTTGCGACAAAGGCTCCTAGGGGCTTTCCAATTTGTTTGACAGCATCCATAATTTCAACAGCGGTTGTGCCTCTATGAGCATCTGGATTCGCCCTATTATCAAATTGCATCGGGATAAAGCTATGAGGAATTTGAGCTGCCAGTTCCTCTGCTTTGCGAATACAGCCTGGCATTTTTTCTTCCCCTGGGGTCAAAATGACCTGCGCCCCGTAAGCCTTTAAAATATTGATTCGTTCCTTTGTCATCGTATCAGGCATCACAAGGATAGCTTGATACCCTCTAGCTGCTGCGTTCATGGCTAAACCTATCCCTGTATTCCCGCTCGTCGGTTCAATGATGGTCGCTCCTTTTTTCAGCTTCCCTTGTTTTTCAGCCTCGACGATCATATTGTAAGCAGCGCGGTCCTTCACACTGCCGCTAGGATTAAACGATTCTAGCTTTAAATACACAGCTGCCGCATTGTCTGGCTGAAGCCGCTGTAATTGAACAAGTGGTGTATCACCAATCAGCTCAGCTATATTTTGTGCTACCTTCATCATGTGACACCCTTTCTTCTCATTCCGCATTTCTTTAGTTATACTATCATCAATGGGGATTCGTAAAGTTTGTGAAAAAAGGACAGGTGATATTGTGTCAGAGAACCGTCATTATTTTATTGGGATTCATATCCCTGAACAACTTGCGTCTCAAATTAAAAAGGACATTGATCAAAGAAGCGGACTGTCTTTTCAAAAATGGACAGCACCACATGATTATCATGTGACCTTGATCTTTTTAGGGGCCATTTCAGAAGAACGCTTAAAAAAGATCATCGAGCTGCTTGAGGTCCTCTCAAAGGAAGCCGCTGCATTTTCACTAGAGCTGAATGAGGTGGGACAGTTTGGCACGAAGGAACGCCCGAGAGTCTTTTTTGCAAAACCTGATGAAAGTGAACCACTCATGCTATTAAGAGAAAAGGTGAAAGAAGCCGTATTGTCAGCAGGACATCCTGTTGAAAAGAGACCGTTTCATCCGCATATGACAATTGCGCGTAAATGGAATGCGGATCATTCTTTTGCAGAACAAGCGCCTTTACGCAAAGAGCCATACGTGATAGAGGTTTCTAGTATCACTCTATATGAAATACGACCAAGAGAAACCCCGCGTTATTACGCAATTAAACAATTTGCACTACATAAATGATTCTAAAAGTTGGAGTGAGCAGCAGATGGCGCAAATTATCAAAATTCAAGATTATATATCACGATATGAACAAGACCCGCATCATTACATCAATCAATTTATTCGATTGAAAAAGCAAAGGTGGGACGAGTTAAAAAAAGCGTCAAAAGAGAAGACGCAGCATTCATTTGACCAAATTTCTGAACAAGCGCCTGAACAAGAGGAGGAAAAGAGAAAGAAATTCTCCTTAAAGAGAAAGCAAAAAGAAGCCGATATGAAGAAGGAACGGGACCTAAGTCTTTTTAACGAGCCAACAGATATAGAGCAAGGTGTCTTTACAAACGTTCCTACTGATGAAACGAAGCTCATTCATTTTTTTAAGGATCATCTATATGATGTTCAATTAAAATGGGCGAGCTCGACGATTTCCCACATTTCAACCGTTTCCCATCACATTCGGTATGATGAAAAGCTGCGCTTGCTTGCTAAGCAGCTTCCGGATTCATATTTTGTGATGTACAAACCGGTGCTGCTCATTCAAAAAGCAGAGATGGAATTATGTTCAGTCCTCATTACGCCGCTGGAAGTGATTTGTTTATCCTTCCTAGAGGCAGAACCTGACAGCGTATATATCGGAACGAAGGAACGTTTTTGGGAAAAGCGGGCGAATGGGAAAGCGGTTCAGTCCGTTTTGAATCCTTGCGCAAGCCTTCTACGCTCTGGCACCGTCGTGTCAAAGATTTTACAGCAAAGCGGTGTCGATCTTCCTGTGAAGAAAATCCTGATCAGCCGTACCTCTTATATTGACTTACCGGAAGTTCCATACGGGATGGAGGTTGTCGATAAGAAGAAGGCGGAAGATTGGTTTGAAAAGCAGCGGAAAAATACCGCTCCGACAAAGCATCAGCAATTTAAGGCGACAAAAGCATTGCTTGCTTATGGTGAATCAGACAGCAAAAGAAGACAGGAATGGCTCGATTAAAGGGATAATGGAAGGTCACGAAAAAAGAGACCTGAGTGGAGCTAATATATGAATGAATGGTACTTTATCGTTAATCCAGCAGCAGGACATGGAAAAGGACTTCGTACATGGAGGAGCATAGAGAAAGAATTACAAAAGGTAGAGATCTCATATCGATCGTTTCTCACCCAGCATGAAGGTCATGCAGAAGTATTGGCAAGACAAATTAGCGCCATGCAAGATGACAGGCTGAAGCGCCTGATTGTCATTGGTGGTGACGGCACCATTCATGAAGTCCTGAATGGCTTAAAGGAAATGGATCATGTGCAGCTAAGCTTTGTCCCCTCTGGTCATTGGAATGATGCGGCGAAGGGCCTTGGCATCCATCGTCAAGATGTCCTAAAAGAAGTGAGAAAGCAAAAGAGAATGATCACCAAAACATTTTCTCTCGGCTCCTTTCAAGATCACGCAGAAAGCGCACAGTCCGTTCTCTTTCTCAATCATATCGGTGCTGGGTTTGATGCACATGTGCTTAGGAAAACAGTGCATTTTAGAGGGAAAAAGTGGCTGAAACGGCTAAGGCTTGGATTTATCATCTACCCGCTGTCATTTCTCCATTCTTTATGGTCTTTTAAGCCGTTCGACCTTGCACTGTTTATTGAAAACGAGAAGAAGGTCTTTCGCCAAGTGTGGTTTGTGATTGTATGTAATCACCCCTATTACGGAGGCGGGCTGGAAGCAGCGCCAGAAGTGAGCGCAAGACAGCCGGGCTTTCAAACGCTCGTTGTCACAGATTTGAATCCATTTAAAGTGCTCTTGTTTCTAAGTGCAATGGTATTTCGTAAGCACCTTGGAATGAAGGGAGTTACCCTGTTTCAGCACGAGGAAGCGTACTTGGAGGCAGACGGAAAAATCATATTTCATGCAGATGGTGAAGTAATTGGTGCAACACCTGTTTTTGTGAAGGCGAGTGATCGCTCCTTAAAATTACGTGCTTAAATCATGTCTCGTGAATGTCCTAATCAAAGAACCATGAAAAAAGCCTTTCTTTTCATAAGGTTCTTGTCCTGATTTTCTAGTTTTGCTTGACGAGTATAAGAAGGTAACGATAAAATCTATAGGACGGCTATTGTTTAGCATCTCATTCTCAATAGCTGTCCTTTTTGTTTTTATGATCATATAAATAAAAAAAGAAACAGCCTATTGACCTTCAATCGGCTGAATTTTGTCGACTAAAAAAGCACGATTTAAAATATTTTAAGAAATGATGGGTTGAAAATTGATATGAACTGGTTGGGACAAATATTAGGTAGCGAATGGCACATCTCTCCTGCTGGAGGCGCTACGGGAGATGCGTACTTCGCAACACACAATGACCAAAAGCTATTTTTAAAACGCAATACGTCACCGTTTCTTGCGGTTTTGTCAGCTGAAGGCATTGTGCCGAAGCTTGTCTGGACAAAACGGATGGAAAATGGGGATGTCATCACTGCACAGCACTGGCTGAGCGGCAGAGAGCTGAAGCCAAAGGACATGAATGACCGTCCTGTCGCAGAGCAGCTAAGAAAAATTCATACATCGAAAGAATTGCTTGATATGCTGAAACGATTAGAGAAGCACTCTCTAGACCCAGCATCCATTCTGAAACATTTAAAACAGTCCATATTAAAAGAGCAAATTGATACGCGTGACGTCACACGTGCTATCCAATACTTAGAGAAGCATGTGGAGGCAGTTCAATTTGAAGACAAGGTCGTGTGTCATTGTGACCTCAATCATAATAATTGGCTGCTGACAGATGAAAACCAGCTTTACTTAATCGATTGGGATGGGGCGATGATTGCTGATCCAGCCATTGATCTTGGACCACTTTTATACCATTATGTTGAAGAAGAAAACTGGGAAAGCTGGCTCTCAATGTACGGTGCCCCGCTGACGGACAATTTGCGAAAACGGATGGCTTGGTATGTCCTCGCTGAAACCGTATCGTTTGTCGTGTGGCATAAAAGAAAAGGAAATGAAAAAGCACAGCAAGAAGTGAAAGCGGAGCTGAGCGCACTCTTACAGCGGTTAAACATTCATTAAGACAGAGGAATATTCTCGACCCACTCTGACAAATGCGATTGATGCGCCTCAATATGTGCATCAATTGAATGGACAGAAGTGCCCTTTTGGCTGTAATCATAAATATCTGTTAATAATTGACGAATGTCGGCATCAAGGTCTTCTTTTGCCAGCATTAATTGAATCACGCGTCCCACCTGTTCATATTCTGCAACAGTCCCGCAGCAATCCAACTGGTGATCGGTTAAAATATCTTTGATTAATTGAAGCTGATGTTGACGGTTTAATCCCATACGTATGCTCCTTTTCTGCGTGTCATTTATGAGGTTAAACTGTGCATTCAGCGCCCAATTTATACATGCGTAAGACCAGCTCAGGCGAAGGGTTGGTCTTTTTCATATGCGCATAAAGATGCCGTCTTGCGGGTCTTTAGGTTTCATGGTATCTTGATAAAATGTAAAGAAAATAGAGGTGTATCAAATTGAGAATGCGACATAAACCATGGGCTGATGATTACTTAGCTGAAAATGCTCATATTGCCTTAGCGAACCCCGAGCAATATAAAGGGAAGTGGCATGAGCTGTTTGGAAATGATCATCCAATCCATATCGAAGTTGGCACAGGGAAAGGGAGCTTTATCGCTGGCATGGGCAAGCTTCATCCTGATATCAACTATATTGGCATTGAATTATTTAAAAGTGTTATTGTGACAGCAGTAGACAAAATCAAAGAGACAGATGTTGAAAATGTAAAGCTTTTGAACATTAATGCGGAAACGCTGACAGATGTGTTTGCTGAAAATGAGATTGACCGGGTGTATCTGAATTTCTCTGATCCGTGGCCAAAAGCAAGGCATGAAAAGCGTAGATTGACGTTTAAGGCCTTTTTAGAGCGATATGAACATATTCTCCGTCCAGGCGGTGAGTTGCATTTCAAAACAGACAACCGCGGGTTATTTGAATATTCCTTAAAGAGCTTTTCTGCATATGGCCTTCTTTTAACGTATGTAAGCTTAGATTTACATAAGGACGGACTAGAAGGAAATGTGATGACGGAATACGAAGAGAAATTCTCGTCTATGGGACAACCTATCTATCGATCAGAAGTGAAATTTCCAGAATAACACATAACATTAAGCTGGCTGCAAAAAAATTGCAGTCAGCTTTTTTCGTGAAAAGATTGATGCATGCGATTTTCAGCTGTATTTGCTACGATAGAAAAAGGAGGGATGACAGCAATGGAGACAATGAAAATAGGTGACATGGAACTGTTTTGGTTAAACGGGGGAGATACACATATGGACGGCGGTGCGATGTTTGGTGTAGTGCCAAAGCCGCTATGGTCAAAAAAATACCGGGTGAACGATCGCAATCAAATTGAACTGCGGTGTGACCCGATCCTCATACGATGGAATGGTCTTCATTTTTTAGTGGATTCCGGCATCGGATCAGGTAAGCTGACGGATAAACAAAAACGCAATTACGGCGTAACAGAAGAGACGAAATTGGAAGAGTCACTTGCGGCACTTGGCCTGCAACCAGCAGATATTGATTACGTCTTAATGACGCATCTTCACTTCGATCATGCAAGCGGATTAACAAAACTCGAAGGAGAAAAGCTCGTGTCTGTTTTTCCGCAAGCAAAAATCATCACATCCAAAATCGAATGGGATGAAATGAGGGCGCCTAACATCCGCTCAAGAAATACATATTGGAAAGAAAACTGGGAGCCGATAGCAGATCAAGTGGTGCCGTTTGAAGAAAGCATCGAAGTAATAGAAGGCATTCAGCTGCATCATACAGGTGGTCATAGCAATGGTCATAGCATCTTAACGCTCACAAGTCAGGGCGAAACAGCGATTCATCTAGCTGACATCATGCCAACGCACGCTCATAAAAACCCATTATGGGTCCTTGCTTATGATGATTACCCAATGACTTCAATTCCAGCTAAGCAAAAATGGCAGGCATTTGCAGAAGAAAAAAATGCGTGGTACTTGTTTTATCATGATGCAATTTACCGCGCTGTTAAGTGGGATGAAGACGGGCAAATCACACATGAAATCAAAAGAGAAACAGGAAGATAAAAGATCATCTGCATGTTTTTTTGCCTTTCACACAAAATAACGACAAAATGAACTTGTGAAAGGAAGAGTGCAGGTGAACCAATCTTATCGTGTACATGGAGATGTCATTGAAACACCGTTAAGAGGGATGGAAGTCATGTCCGTCCCTTATTTAAACAAAGGGGTTGCATTTACGAAGGAAGAGCGGGAAGAGCTTGGTTTAAAGGGGTTTTTACCGCCTAAGGTTTTAACATTAGAGGATCAGGCGAAGCGTGCCTATGAGCAGTTCAAGGCACAGCCGGATGAACTCGGGAAAAATGTGTATTTAACATCACTTCATGACAGAAACGAAGTGCTTTTTTACAAATTACTAAATGAGCACTTAGCAGAGATGCTGCCGATTGTCTACACACCGACGGTTGGAACAGCCATTCAGCGTTATAGCCATGAGTATCGAAAGCCAAGAGGCCTTTATTTATCAATTGATGATTTTGAAGGCATGGAAGAGATATTTGCCTCATACGGTGTGGATGAATCCATTGACTTAATCGTTGCGACAGATGCAGAAGGTATTTTAGGGATTGGAGACTGGGGAGTTGGCGGTATTGCCATTTCAGTCGGGAAACTTGCAGTTTATACAGCCGCAGCAGGCATTGATCCTAGCCGCGTGCTGGCTGTTGTACTAGATGCCGGGACGAATCAGGAAAGTCTCTTGAATGATCCACTTTATGTTGGAAATCAGCATTCCCGCGTTCGCGGTGAGCGGTATGATCAGTTCATCGATCAATATGTTGAGCTTGCCCGCGCAACCTTTCCAAATGCACTTCTTCACTGGGAAGACTTTGGAACAAAAAATGCACGAGCCATATTGGAAAAATATAAGGAACAAATTTGTACATTCAATGATGACATTCAAGGGACTGGAGCTGTGTCACTTGCTGCGGTTCTGGCATGTGCAAAAGCTTCGAAGGTTCCGCTGAAAGATCACCGAATCGTCATTTTTGGAGCGGGTACGGCAGGAATTGGCATAGCGGAGCAGATCCGTGATGCGATCGTCAGGGATGGAGTCAAAGAAGAGGAATCATATGGTCGTTTCTGGTGTATTGATAAAACAGGATTGCTTACAGATGATTCACCTGACATTCAGCCATTTCAAAAGCCATATGCAAGACGTTCTGACGAAGTAAAGGATTATGCCCGCAATGGCCCTAAGCATTCCATTGATTTATTAGAGGTCGTCAAACAGGCAAAACCAACCATCTTAATTGGCACTTCGACAGTAGGAGGAGCATTTACAGAGGAAATTGTGAAAGAAATGGCGTCACACGTAGAGCGCCCAGCCATTTTACCGATGTCTAATCCGACACCTCTTTCAGAAGCAAAGCCTAAAGATCTCATTGAGTGGACAGAAGGACGCGCCCTTGTGACAACAGGAAGCCCATTTGATCCTGTCGAATATGGCGGCGTCACATATGAAATTGGGCAAGCGAATAATGCTCTTGTGTTCCCAGGGCTTGGCCTTGGAACGATTGTGTCTAAAGCACGCCTCATGACAGACAGCATGTTTGTTGCGAGTGCTGAAGCGATTGCCAGCATGGTCAATGTCGGAAAACCGGGTGCAGCAATGCTGCCAAGTGTCGATCAGCTTCGAACCGTTTCAGCGACAGTGGCTGTCCGTGTAGCGCAAGCAGCAATTGATGAAGGAATTGCAGAGGAAACACCAGAGGATCTCATTCAGGCTGTACAGGACGCTATGTGGCATCCTGTATACAAAAAAATCAAAGCCATATAAAAAAGAAGCTTCGCAAGGATACACCTTTGCGAAGCTTTCTTTATCAAGCCACAGAATCAATGACATCCACAATCATGCCTGTTTTGGCATCAATCATGACTTCGTACTGTTCAAGCTCGCCAAATGCTGAGCGAGTAATACCAGATTTGTACACATCAATCGTTTCACCATTTACGGTATACGGTTCTGGTACAGTATAAATCCAAGAGCCATCAATCGGGCCGCGCTGTTTAAAAGCGGATTTCACAATTTTTAATGCTTTTTCAGACGAGATATACGTAGGGAAAAATACTTTCTTTGCAACAATTGCAGCGGCTACGCCAATACTCGCACCAATCAGAACATGTTTTAACTTCAACGTGCTGCACCTCCGTATTGCTGTTTTTTCCATTATACAAAACTTGTCCATTGATGTTAAGGAATCCGAATACTTGAAAGCATATTCAAAATTTCTGGAGAGATACTTGGAAAACCGAAAGAATTCTTATAGTATAAAGTGAGTGTTATTTTTATAGGAATATATATGGTCATTACATAGAAACGAGGTAAATCGTAGAATGAATGAAGAAACATTGTCGCTTTTCCGAAATTTAACAGAATTACAAGGCACCCCAGGTAATGAGCACCATGTGCGTGCTTTTATGAAAAAGGAACTTGAAAAATATTCTGACGAACTCATTCAAGATCGTCTTGGCGGTGTGTTTGGGGTACGCAAGGGACCAGAAAATGCACCTAAAATCATGGTGGCTGGTCATATGGATGAAGTGGGCTTCATGGTTTCATCCATTACGAAGAACGGAATGATACGCTTCCAAACACTAGGCGCCTGGTGGAGTCAAGTCATGCTGGCTCAGCGTGTCGACGTTCATACCGATCATGGTCCAATTCCTGGTGTCGTCTCTAGTACACCTCCTCATCTTCTAACACCAGAACAAAAAAGCAAACCTGTGAAACCATCAGACATGCTCATTGATATTGGTGCGGACAGTGAAGAAGAGGCAAAAGAACTTGGCATTCGTCCCGGACAGCAAATCGTGCCTGCAACAGTCTTTACCCCGATGGCGAATCCTAAGAAGATTTTAGCGAAGGCTTGGGATAACCGCTATGGCTGCGGACTTGCGATTGAATTATTAAAAGAAATAAAAGACGAACCACTTTCATGTCATCTGTATTCAGGTGCAACGGTTCAGGAAGAAGTAGGGCTTAGAGGGGCAGAAGTAGCTGCGAATATGATTCAGCCGGATCTGTTTTTTGCTTTAGATGCAAGTCCTGCTAACGATGTGACAGGTGACAAAACCCAATTTGGCCAGCTTGGAAAAGGTGCACTTCTACGAATTTTTGATCGAACCATGATTACGCACCGCGGGATGAGAGACTTTGTGCTCGATACGGCTGAGTCAAACAGTATTCCATACCAATATTTCGTATCACCAGGTGGTACGGATGCTGGACGTGTTCATATTTCAAACCAAGGCGTGCCTTCTGCTGTCATTGGAGTGTGCGCTCGCTACATTCACACAAGTCATTCAGTATTGCATGTGGATGACTACGCAGCGGCAAAAGAATTAATTGTCCGTCTTGTGAAAAACTGTGATCAAAGTACAGTGGATTCTATTTATCAACAGGTGTAATTGTAATCAGCATGTAGACAAACCCTCGCATTCTTTGTCAGGACTGCGTTCCGGTGCTCACGAATGTTCAATTTGCTCCACTTCGGTACTCGTCCTTCCTAGAATTCAAAGGTTTTCTATCACGCTGAAAAGAAGACAAAGGGCTAAAATAAAGATCATTTTAGCCCTTTGTCAACAATCTAAGGCTGCCTCTTTTAAGAGAGCAGCCTTTTGTTATTGCTGTTCAAACACGTAAGATAACGCCTTGATCGCTTGGTTCACGGTTTCTACAGTGATATTCGCTTTATTTGATAGCTCCTTTAGTGGATGGTGCAGTTCTTTTGGGCGGATCAAAATGAGAGGTTTCCCTTTCGCGATGGCAGCAGATGCATCCATTGCCGTGTTCCATTGTTTATATTTCTCACCAAAGCGGGCAATGACGATGTCTGACTTGTTTAATAGGATCTCAGTACGAAAATTGTTCAAATCAGAAGCAGCATCATCTTTGAAAATGGCATTCGGCTGTTCACCTAAAATGTCCTCACCAATGTGATCGGAGCGGTCATGATTCTCCATTGGACCTACAAATGTCACTGGCAGTTTCAACGATTGGCTTTTCTCCTTGATTTCATCACGCCACTGGCTATGAATTTCTCCTGCTAAATAGACAGTTAATTGCATAACGTTCTCCTCCTTTTGTACAAACTTAGTAAAGGTTTGCCCTGTTTCTTTTCATGTTACACAAGAAGTGCTTGATAAAGCAAAAAAAATATGATTATGATATTCATGGTAGAGACTATTTTTCATCGTAAGAATACTACATATAATGGGAAGGACAGACCTCTTCGTCTTTCCTATGAGAAAGCAGGAAGACGACGTTGATGACTTATTTGAAAAGAAAGGGAATTTCCCTTTCGCCAAAAGTGTACTTCATTGAAGCATTATCTTATATGGCTTTAGGTCTATTTGCTACATTAGTAGTAGGTCTGATTTTAAAAACAGCAGGCGGTCTGTTATCACTTC
The DNA here is from genome assembly GCF_009937765.1 of Bacillus pumilus. Classification (NCBI taxonomy): domain Bacteria; kingdom Bacillati; phylum Bacillota; class Bacilli; order Caryophanales; family Bacillaceae; genus Bacillus; species Bacillus pumilus. The sequence goes on from NZ_CP047089.1 coordinate 1,365,246, forward strand.
CGCTCATTATCAAAATGGGTACACTCGCAATGGGACTTATGGGACCAGCGATTGGGGTAGCCGTTGCGTACCGGTTACAGGCATCACCTTTGATCATTTTTGCAAGTGTTGTCTCAGGTGCTGCAGGAGCAGAGCTTGGTGGACCTGCTGGTAGTTTTGTCGCAGCATTAATTGGTGTGGAAATCGGTAAGCTTGTCAGTGGTGAGACAAAAATTGATATCATTTTGACACCACTTGTCACCATCATCACTGGTTTTTCCACCGCTACTTTGATCGGCCCTGGGATTGAAGCTATGATGACAGGGCTTGGCAGGCTCATCATGTGGGGGACTGACCAAAGTCCGCTGATCATGGGCATGCTAGTAGCGACCATTGTTGGACTTGCCCTCAGCTCACCAATTTCAAGTGCTGCGCTTGCGCTTATGCTTGACTTAAGTGGTCTTGCTGCTGGTGCTGCAACGATCGGCTGCTGCGCTCAAATGGTCGGCTTTGCCGCTGCAGGTTTTAGAGAAAATCGTTTTGGCGGACTTGCCGCTGTCGGTATTGGCACGTCAAAATTGCAGCTACCGAACATTGTGAAAAATCCCCTTATCCTTATTCCGCCGACGGTAGCGGGCCTCATTCTCGCACCAATTGGTATTATTGGCTTTGGGATGGTCAATAATGCGGCAGGGGCAGGAATGGGAACGAGTGGTCTTGTTGGACAGCTCATGACACTAACCGTTATGGGGTTTCATCCATCCGTTTTTCTAGCGATTACTCTTTTGCATATCGTTGGCCCGGCAGTGATTAGTTTGGTAGTATCAGAATGGATGAGAAAGAAAGGCTATATACAATTCGGAGATTTAACCATACAAACTGGAGGAATGAAACATGAAAAAAATTGAATCAAACGAAGAATTACAAAAAGTGATTCAAGAAGACTTAACCGTACTGCTATTTTCAGCGGACTGGTGCCCAGACTGCACCTTTATCGAACCAATCTTGCCAGAGCTTGAAGCAAACTACCCAGAATTTGAGTACTTTTATGTGGATAGAGATCAATTTATTGATACTTGCGCAGAGTGGGAAATTTACGGCATTCCAAGCTTTTTAGTATTTAAAAATGGACAAGAGATTAACCGCTTTGTCAGCAAGGATCGTAAAACGAAGGAAGAGATTGAAGCATTTTTAACAGATTCTCTTTCTAAATAATGAAAGGAGAGTCTCAACCATGGCAAAAATGACATCAAGACAGCTTGCGAATGAACTCAAAAGCCGTCTGACAAATGACAACTGGTCACACCAGTTTGACCGAGAAAAAGATACACTTCGTATTGAAGATAAACAAACAGGTAAAGGGATCACACTAGAGCTCCCGCCGATCATTGCAAAGTGGGAAGTAAAGCCTGATGAAACATTGGACGAGATCGTCTATTATGTGAAAGAGGCGCTAAGTGCCATGAAAGGCGAAGCGCAGCACATCTCAGGAAAAGAAAAGCAAATTTATCCGGTCATTCGATCTACTTCCTTTCCCGAGGCATCAAGTGATGGCATCCCGCTCGTTTTTGATGAGCATACAGCTGAAACGAGAATCTACTATGCACTTGACCTTGGAAGCACCTACAGATTAATTGATGAAAAGATGCTTCAAAAGGAAAACTGGACAAAAGAACGAATCAGGGAAACTGCTAGCTTCAATGTCCGCTCACTTGAAACTGTAGTGAAAATGGATGAAGTGGCAGGCAACCGGTTTTATTTCTTCCGTGCGAATGACGGATATGATGCGAGCAGACTTTTAAATGAATCGATCTTACAAGAATACGCGCAAAAAATAGAAGGGCAGATGGCTATCTCTGTTCCCCATCAAGATGTATTCATTATTGCAGATGTTTGCAATGAATCAGGCTATGATATTTTAGGACAGATGTCGATGAGCTTCTTCGCCAGCGGCACGGTTCCGATTACCGCATTGTCATTTTTATATGATGAGGGTAAGCTTGAACCGATCTTTATTCTTGCTAAAAGCAGACCAAAACAGCAGTAGAAGGGAATTTTGAAGAATGAACGTTTTTTATAATGCAGAAGGTGTAGGCGACACACTCCTTATTTCATTGAAAGATGTACCGAGAGAAGAAGTAGATCATGAGACGTTTGGAGATGTCGTAAGAATCTTCAATCAAGAAACAAAAGAAACAACAGGCTTTAATATCTTCAATGCGTCCACTTACATGAAAATTGAAGAAAACGGATCTGTACCGCTTTCTGAAACAATTGTTCAAGATATCAACGAAATTTTAAACCGCAACGGTGTTAGTGAAACGTTGACTGTCGATCTATCACCAAAATTTGTTGTCGGTTATGTAAAGGAAAAAGAAAAGCATCCGAATGCAGATAAACTAAACATTTGCCAAGTGGATGTTGGCGATGAAACATTACAAATCGTGTGCGGTGCACCAAACGTTGATCAAGGACAATACGTCGTGGTTGCGAAGGTTGGCGCAGTAATGCCAAGCGGTTTAATCATCAAAGATGCTGAGCTAAGAGGTGTTCCATCAAGCGGAATGATTTGTTCAGCAAAAGAACTAGATCTTCCAGACGCGCCTGCTGAAAAAGGGATTCTTGTTCTAGAGGGAAGCCATCAAGCTGGCGAACCCTTTCAAGCTTAACCTCCCATAAACGGGCACATCAGAGCGAAGAATGTGTTATACCAAAAGTCACTAAGTACGTACTTAGTGACTTTTTTTCATCTACAAACAGTACAAATAGCAAGGAGCGGCACTTTTCTCGCTTTTCTGCATGAAAAAGCAATGGTATACTAAAAATCGCCCAAGAAAACGTAAGGGGAGTTAAAGTGAGTGATAAATGATGAGTTGGTTAGATAAATTTTTTAGTGTATTTTTAGGTGAAGAACAGAAAGAAGAAAAAGCTTTGAGACCTGAAGAAGGTCCAGTTGCACCAAAGCAACCAGTTTTTGAACAGCATAAAGAATATAAAAAAATTGAAGATACAAAAGTCTATTATGAATATCCGACAGGCAACTTCCGCTTTCCGCTTGTTCCAGATGAACCTCAGCGTGACGGAGTAAAGCAGGAAAGAAGACGCCCGAAGCAAGGCCAGTCAATGGCTAAGCAAAAGACCTATGAGTCAAAACAAACGGTGCAGCCTGACACCAATAAAAAGCCATTCAAACCAGAGCAGATTCCATCACCAATTTATGGCTATCATCAGGATATGCGCCCAAAACGAACAGAAGCAAAAGAAGAATTATCTTCTGTTCAAATGAAAGCAGCGGAAACAGCGCAACGTGTCACCCTGTTATCTGAAGAGGCAGAGCGTGAACGAAATGTCAGACAGCAAATGAACATTCCATCAATACGGAAAGAAAATCGTATGGAAGAAACAGTTCCAGCCCCAGCAGAAGAAAGAGTGGACGTCAAAACAGACGTGACCCCGCTTACTTTGCAAGAGGAACTCGCTTATCACGATCACGTTCAATCGACGATGGAGCGTTTAAATGAAGAGCCTCTTAATCAAACAGAGGAAAAAGAGCCAGCCTTTTCTGAGCCTCAAGACTATATTGAAGCTGACTTACATAATCAGCAAGCCGAAGTATATCACGAACCGCCGGTAGAAACTGAGCCTGTACAGGATGTTTCGGGTGAAAACGAAGAAATACAAGACGAGCCGGTAGAACAGTTTGTCGACCATACTCAGGAAATAGAACCATTGACATTCGAAACAGCGGAAAACACACATTCCGCTATTGAAATGGAAGTAGACATGCCGGCAGAAGAAGTAGAGGTACTAGACGACATCTCAGCAGAACCTGTCGAGGAAATAGAAGCTGATTCCACTTTAGACCATCAAGAAGAAGTGTCAGCGGCAGCATTGGAAGAAACTGAACCAGTTGCCGAGTATGATCTGCAAGAAGATCAAGTGAAGCCAATAGAACAAGAAGCAGACGAACAGACAGCTACTGAACGAGTAGAACCGGTCATAGAGCAGCGAGAAAAGCAAGAACAAGTGCATGAAGTGATGGAAGAAAAACCGAAACAGGCATCTCCTCAGCCACAACGTGCAAGCGGACAAACCTCAACGGTTCCTTTTAACGTCATGATGTTAAAAAGTGATCAGCGCGTGCAAGGACAAAAGAAAGCAGCAGATGCAAAGGGATATGTGTTTCCAAGCCTCGCCCTTTTAGACGTACCTCCAGCTCAAAAAGAAGAGGACGGGACATGGGTGAAAGAGCGGGCAGAGCTGCTCAATGCCACGCTGAAAAATTTCAATGTCAGAGCAAGTGTTGTTCATGTCACGCAAGGCCCTTCTGTGACAAGGTTTGAAGTACATCCAGAACCAGGTGTCAAAGTGAATAAAATTACGAACCTGTCAGATGATATTAAACTCAGTTTGTCCGCAAAGGATATACGAATTGAAGCACCGATTCCAGGAAAGAACACGATCGGGATTGAAGTGCCGAACCTTCACAGTAAAATGGTTTTCTTAAGAGAGATGATCAGAAGCAGTGCGTTTAGAGACAATCCATCTCCTTTAACAGCAGCACTCGGATTAGATATCTCAGGACAGCCTGTTGTCGTTGATCTGCAAAAAATGCCGCATGGCTTAATTGCTGGAGCAACAGGTTCAGGAAAAAGTGTTTGCATCAATACCATTTTAGTGAGCTTAATGTTTAAAGCATCACCAGATGAAGTGAAAATGCTGTTAATCGACCCTAAAATGGTTGAATTAGCGCCGTATAATCATATTCCGCATCTCGTGAGTCCTGTTATCACCGATGCCAAGACAGCGACAGCTGCTCTGAAATGGGTAGTAGATGAAATGGAAAGACGCTACGAGTTGTTTGCGCACTCTGGTGTGAGAGAAATTAAACGATTCAATGAGCTTTTTAAAGAAAAACAAATGGGTGAAAAATTGCCTTATCTTGTTGTAGTGATCGATGAGCTCGCTGATTTAATGATGGTCGCACCAAATGAAGTCGAAGAAAGCATTTGCCGAATTGCGCAGAAAGCAAGAGCGTGCGGCATTCACTTATTGATTGCGACACAAAGACCTTCTGTTGATGTCATCACAGGTCTAATTAAAGCCAATATTCCAACAAGAATTGCTTTCTCTGTCTCAAGTCAGGTCGATTCTAGAACGATCATCGACATGGCAGGTGCAGAAAAGCTTCTCGGAAAAGGAGACATGCTCTTCTTAGAAAATGGCTCCGGCAAGCCGACGAGACTGCAAGGGAACTTTGTATCAGACCGTGAGATCGATGAAGTAGTGGCACATGTTAGAAAACAGCGGAAGCCGGTGTTCCTTTTCGAACAGGAGGAATTAATGCTCCAAGGCTCTGCGATTACAGATGAAGATGAATTGTTTATGGATGCGTGCCGTTTTGCCATTGAGCAAAATAGCGCTAGTACATCGAGTTTGCAGAGAAGATTTAGAATTGGCTACAATCGTGCTGCGAGATTGATCGACATGATGGAACGCGAGGGCATGATCTCTGGTGCAAAAGGCAGTAAGCCAAGGGAAGTCCTCATGACACTGAGTGACTTAGAACAGTTGATCTAAACAAACCACTTCATTTTTTTCATAAACATGGTATGATAGCACATAGGTGCAATTTTGGAATTGGACGCTTTTCGCATGCCTGTCAGAACGCTTTTGTATGTAAAATGAGCGAAATCAGGTGTTAGAAATAGGAAAGTTGTCGGATACTAATCATAGTTAATATTGATTAGAATAGGAAGATCGGAAAAAAATCTTTATTTGGAGCTGCGATCTGTGAACCGCTAGAGGCGAAAATCACAAGTTGCAAATTGAAATGAGCGTCATATACTGTAAGTCAGATAGACGTTTGTTGGAGGTACAATTATGACTGTTTATCATTTTGTTGGAATAAAAGGGACAGGTATGAGTCCACTGGCCCAAATTCTTCATGATACTGGGTATACTGTCCAAGGATCGGATATCGAAAAACATATCTTTACACAAAAAGCATTAGAAGAACGAAATATTAAAATTCTTCCATTTGACCCAGATAATATTCAGCCAGGGATGACCGTCATTGCAGGTAATGCATTTCCTGATACACACCCTGAGATTGAACGTGCCCTTTCTGAAGGGATTCCTGTCATTCGTTACCATAAATTCCTTGGAGAATACATGGATTCATTCACAAACGTTGCGATTACTGGTGCTCATGGTAAAACGTCAACAACAGGACTGCTTGCCCATGTGATGCAATCAGCGAAACCAACTTCATACTTAATCGGCGATGGATCTGGTATGGGGAAAGAAAACAGCGAGTATTTTGTATTTGAAGCATGCGAATACCGCAGACACTTCCTCAGCTATCATCCAGACTATGCGATCATGACCAATATTGATTTTGATCATCCTGATTATTTCTCAGACATTGACGACGTGTTTGATGCGTTTCAAAACATGGCACTTCAAGTAAAAAAAGCCATTATCGCTTGCGGTGATGATGAGCATCTGCCTAAGATTCAAGCGAAGGTACCTGTTGTGTACTACGGTTTCAATGAAGAAAATGATTTCCAAGCACGTAATGTTGTGAAGAACACGGAAGGCACTACATTTGATGTATTTGTAAGAAATACGTTTTATGATACCTTCTATATTCCTGCCTATGGAAATCATAATGTCCTTAATTCATTAGCTGTCATTGCATTATGTCATTATGAATCCATTGATGTAGAGCTCATCAAAGGGGCGCTAACGACATTTGGTGGTGTGAAACGCCGCTTCAATGAAAAAGTAGTCGGTGCGCAGGTTTTAATTGACGACTATGCCCATCACCCAACGGAGATTGAAGTCACAATTGAAGCAGCACGCCAAAAGTATCCAGACCGTGAGATTGTCGCTGTTTTCCAGCCGCATACCTTCACACGTACACAGCAATTCTTAAGTGAATTTGCTGACAGTCTGAAAAAAGCGGACTATGTATACCTATGCGATATTTTCGGTTCAGCCCGTGAAAACATTGGGAAACTGAGCATCGAAGATTTACGTGAGAAAATCCCGCAGGCCCAATTGATTGCAGAAGAAGATACATCTGTGCTGAAAGCGCACAAAGATGGAATTCTGATCTTTATGGGAGCAGGAGACATTCAAAAATATTTGCGAGCTTATGAAAAAGTCGCTGTATAAATACTTAAACAAAAAGTGCCTTTTTGATCGGCACTTTTTTATTTTGAATAAAATGTGACAAAGGAGCTAATTATGTCACCATCTGCCGCATTTTTTCGTTCGCTGTGGACAGGAATCAGCGAATAAGTGTAGAATTATTATTCAAACGGTCATTCTAGGCGATGTTTGAATGATACAACGAGAGGGTAATGAATTGAATATGCCCGCAGCAAAGGAGGTATCAGATGATTATTATTCTATATCTAAGCGTTGCACTGATCGCAATAGCTTTCCTCATTCTTGTCATCTACTTGTCCAAAACATTAAAATCCTTACAGCTGACATTAAAGAATGTCGCATCAACTTTAGAAGGTCTTGAAGGTCAGATGCAAGGGATCACCACAGAGACAGCACAGTTGCTACATAAGACGAATCAGCTTGCTGAAGATATCCAAGACAAATCAGCAAAACTAGGCACAGTTGTGGATGCGGTGCAGGGAATTGGCGGCTCGATCAACCAATTTAATACAAGCATAAAGCAGGCAGCTGGTGCGGTTTCTTCATCCGTTGAACGAAATCAAGAAAAAGTCACGGATGTCGTAAGCTGGAGTAACGCAGCACTTGAAATTTATAAAAAATGGAAACAACGAAAACACCAAAAATAAACCATTTTCGCATAGGAGGAATAATCATGAGCAAAGACGGAATCAATAGTAAAGACTTTTTGATCGGAACACTTATTGGTGGAATTGTGGGTGCAACAACAGCTTTATTTTTAGCACCGAAGTCAGGGAAAGAGCTTCGCGATGATTTGAACACCCAAGCGAATGTTTTAAAAGAAAAAACAGATCGACTCACAACAGATGCAAAAGAAAGAGGCACTGAATATGTGACGATTGCGAAAGATAAAACGTCTGAATTGTCTCAACTAGTGGCAGAACAATCAAACCAAATTTTAGACAAAGTGAAAGACATAAAAGAACGTGCAGCTGGAAAAGCTAATCATGTGAAAAATGAAGCAGAGAATGCGGCAGCTGACCTAGCAAGTGAAGCATCAGATGTAGCAGATGAAGCAAAAGTACGAGCACAAGAAGCGAAATCTGAGATTGAAGATGGCATTAAAGATGTTAAAGAAAAAGTAGAACAATCGACTAAAGGCTAACTCTGACTGCACAGAGTGAAGAAGGAGAACATCATGTCAAAACAACTCATTGAAACAGAAGAACAGTTTGATCAACTAACGAATCAAGATGGGACCTTTGTCTTTTTTAAGCACAGTTTGACATGTCCGATCAGTCAAGCGGCTTTTCAAGAGTTTGAAGCATTTGCGTCTGCACATGAAGACGTGCCAACTTATTTCTTGCAGATTCAAAACACAAGAGAGCTTTCATCCTATGTGACAGAAAAGTCGGGGGTAAAGCACGAAAGTCCTCAGGCACTTGTCTTTAGCGGTGGAAAAGTAAAATGGCATGCATCTCACTCAAGCATTACAAGAGAAGCGCTTGAACATAATGTGTAAAAGAAACGTCAGCAATTGCTGACGTTTTTTTTATAAAAAAAGGTTTACTTCAATCAAAACTATGCTATAATCTTACACATAATACTTTATCGCTTAAAAGCGTTTGGGTAATAAAGAAAATTTTCGTGACAATTCCGAAATCTTTGTTTATAATAAACCCTATCATGAGAGAATGAAATAATAAAAAGCGAGAGCGGGCAGAGGAAAGGATGACAAAAATGAGCAACAATGAACTAGAACAATTGAGACAGCAAGCAGATGAACTAAATCTTCAAATTTTAAAACTGATCAATGAAAGAGGAAACATTGTAAAAGAAATTGGTAAAGCGAAAGAAGCGCAAGGTGTCAACCGTTATGATCCTGTCAGAGAGCGCACAATGCTAAACCAAATTCTTGAAGAAAATGATGGGCCATTCGAAAACTCAACGATTCAGCATATTTTCAAAGAGATTTTCAAAGCAGGTCTAGAGCTTCAAGAAGATGATCACAGCAAAGCACTTCTTGTTTCTCGTAAGAAAAAACCTGAAAATACAATTGTCAATATCAATGGAGAAGCGATCGGAGATGGGAAACAGCGCTTCATCGTTGGACCATGTGCTGTTGAAAGCTACGAGCAAGTCGCAGAAGTGGCGGCAGCAGCGAAACAGCAAGGACTAAAATTACTTCGCGGAGGAGCATTTAAACCTCGCACAAGTCCATACGACTTCCAAGGACTTGGTGTAGACGGTCTAAAAATTCTCAAGCGTGTAGCAGATGAATACGGTCTTGCTGTCATTAGTGAAATCGTCAATCCTGCTCACATTCAAGAAGCGATTGAGCATATCGATGTCATCCAAATCGGTGCACGAAACATGCAAAACTTCGAACTTTTAAAAGAAGCTGGATCTGTGAACAAACCTGTTCTTTTAAAACGTGGTCTTGCAGCGACGATTTCAGAATTCATCAATGCAGCTGAATACATCATCGCCCAAGGAAATGATCAAATCATCCTTTGCGAGCGTGGTATCCGCACATACGAAACAGCAACAAGAAATACGCTAGATATTTCTGCTGTGCCAATTTTGAAACAAGAGACACATTTACCAGTCTTCGTTGATGTGACACACTCAACTGGACGTAGAGATCTTCTCCTTCCAACAGCGAAAGCAGCTCTTGCGATTGGAGCAGACGGTGTTATGGCAGAAGTGCATCCAGATCCATCTGTTGCTTTATCTGACTCAGCACAGCAAATGGACATTCCTCAATTCGAAAAATGGTTAGATGCGTTAAGACCACTTGTTAACATTCACGCATAATCATAGATCAAAATGCCGCCGGATGACTGCCCGGCGGTTTTTCTATGGAGTAAATAGGATAAAGATTTGGGAATGAAAGGAAAAGAGCACATTACAAGCCTCAAACGGGCTTGTTCACAATGTTTTCATTTTTAAAATTCAATAGAATCTGCTAAGATCATTGTCATAGCTGACGTTCTCGACGGTTTTTTGTGAAATATGATTCGATTTACAGGTAACAAGCTCATTAAAGTTTGTTTAATTTAGTTATAAAAAGAAAGGGAACGTTTTCATATGATGAAAAAACGTGTATAATTTCATAAAAGAATGTCATTTTGATGTAGATTGAAAAATTATGTGTCTCTTTTCATCGTTTTAATGACAAATAGGATATTATTTTCCTCGTATCTGACATGTCTCTATCCAATTGGTGAATGCTATAGATATGAAGTGTATTTGAAGGAGTGATTTATGTGAATAATGTTACAATATATGATGTAGCAAGAGAAGCAAATGTAAGTATGGCAACGGTATCACGCGTAGTGAATGGGAATCCGAATGTAAAACCAACAACAAGAAAAAAGGTACTTGAAGCGATTGATCGTCTTGGCTACCGCCCGAATGCTGTGGCACGAGGCCTTGCAAGTAAAAAAACAACAACGGTTGGGGTCATCATCCCTGATATTTCTAGTATCTTCTATTCAGAGCTTGCTCGCGGAATTGAAGATATCGCCACAATGTATAAGTACAACATCATTTTGAGCAACTCAGATCAAAATACCGATAAAGAGCTTCATCTATTAAATACAATGCTAGGTAAACAAGTAGATGGGATTGTCTTTATGGGCGGAAACATCACAGATGTACTTGTTGAAGAATTTAAGCGCTCTCCTGTGCCAATTGTTCTTGCAGCATCTGTTGAAGAGCAGGCTCAAACACCATCTGTCAACATCAACTACGAGCAAGCGATTTATGATTCCGTTCAGCTTTTAGTTGAAAAAGGACATAAGCGAATTGCCTTCGTATCTGGCCCAATGTCAGAACCGATTAACTCTATGAGAAAGCTAGCAGGTTATAAGCGTGCGCTTGAAGAAGCGGGTATCGCATTTGATGATGCGCTCGTCGCTGAAGGCGATTACTCGTATGATTCTGGAATTGAATCACTTGCTCATCTACTTGAGCAGTCTGACAAGCCGACAGCTGTTATTGCGGCTACAGATGAAATGGCGTTAGGTGTCATTCATGGAGCACAAGATAGAGGCGTATCGATTCCTGAGGATTTAGAAGTGATTGGCTTTGATAACACGAGGCTTTCTCTCATGGTGCGTCCTCAACTGACAACAGTTGTTCAGCCGACATATGATATTGGTGCTGTCGCAATGAGACTGCTGACAAAGCTGATGAACAAAGAACAAGTGGATGACCAAATTGTGGAGCTTCCACACCGAATTGAAGAAAGACAATCAACAAAATAAAACGAAAAAGCAGGCTTACACATGAGTGAATGCCTGCTTTTCTTATGCCTTTTTCTTTTCTCGTCTAACGGGCATCAGTGCTTTTTCTACAGTTTGAGCATTTTTTTCTGTGATTTCTGCTTTTCTTGGGATCGGTGGATATAAATCGTCAGGATCTCCCCATGTGGATGGCAGGGTGACAGGCGATTGTTTATGCCAAGCTTGAACCCAGTCCTGAGGCAGTTCATCAGGCGGTGTCATGCCTTTCATTTCAAGCCAAATCCTGCTCCACGCCCTTGGTACAACCCGCCAAATATCGTATCCTCCTCCGCCGACAGCGATCCATTTGCCATCACAATATTGATGCGCTAACTCATGGGCAAGTCTAGGAATTTCCTCATATATTTTCATGGTGGCAGATAAATGAGTTAACGGATCATAGTAGTGTGCATCTGCACCATTTTGCGTCAAAATCACATCTGGTTTAAAAAAAGCAGCAATTTCAGTCACTGCTGTTCGGTATGCTTCAAGGAATGATTCATCTTCTGTAAATGCATCAAGTGGAATGTTGTAGGCGTAGCCATAGCCTTTATCGTGACCTCTTTCCTGTACTTGTCCAGTTCCAGGGAACAAATAGCGTCCCGTTTCATGAAGTGAGACCGTACAAACCTCAGGGTCGTCATAAAAGCTGAATTGTACACCATCTCCGTGATGGGCATCCGTATCAATATATAAAATTCTTGCGCCGTATGTTTTTTGAATATATTGAATCGCCACTGAGCTGTCATTATAAATACAGAAGCCGGATGCACGCCCTTTAAACCCGTGATGAAGTCCACCGCCAAGATTCAGTGCATGCTGCGAGTGTCCCATCATGACTTGGTCAACGGCTGTGAGTGTCCCACCAACAAGGAGAGAAGCTGCCTCATGCATACCTGCAAACATCGGTGTATCCTCGGTGCCAAGACCGTAGCGCTCCCCCTCTGCTGTAGAGAGCTTTCCTTCACTAGCCCGCTGCACAGCTTGAATATAATCGGCTGTATGAACGAGCTTTAATTCCTCAAGGGTCGCCATACGCGGTGCGACGATCTCATCATCTGTTAACGCCTTCATTTTTTGAAGTAAGTCATATGTTAAGTAAACACGAAGCTGATTGAAGGGATGGTCTTGGTGAAACTGGTACGTTTGAAAAGAGGGTGAAAAAACAAAGGTCGCTTCCTTCATTTGATCGTCTGCTCCATAGGCCACAGCACCTTATAGCCTTTTGCGCGAATCAGCTTCGTCACATGATCTGCATGCATGGTTTGAAGGCGGAAGACGAGTACTTTAGAAGATTCATTTGCATGCGGATACACAAGCACACTCAGCATTTGAATATGCTGCTCCTTTAAAATAGCCGTGATGTCTGCAAGACCTTCTGTCATTAGGTCCACTTCAACCTCTAAGTGCGACCCAGGCTGATCTGCACCTGTCAGTCTGACAAACGTACGAAGCAAATCAGTCTTTGTGATAATGCCTACAAGTTTGCCGCGTCTCACCACTGGAAGGCAGCCAATTCCATGTTCAAAAAAGACACTTGAAATCTCTTCAACGAAATCAAGCGGATGAGCAGTAATTGTCTCTAATACCATGATCTCTTCAACAGGCCGCTGAATAAAGAGCTGTCTTTTTTCTGTTTCAAATATACTTGGACTGGCATTTTTAATATCTCGATCTGTCACCATCCCAATGACAGAACCTTGATCAGATACGATCGGAATATGCCGAATGTGATGTGTACTCATTTTTTTGATGGCTTCTTCAATCGTATCGGTTTTTCGCAGCGTGATCACATCACGCTCCATTATTTGTTCAATCATCATTGTTTACCAATCCCCTTTGCCAAAAAAACGAATTGAACGTTAATACATAAAGCGCTGATGGAAGCGAAGACGATCGAAACGCTCAATCGAATCAGGACTCACATTTTTCCCGATTCTGGCCATTAAACAATTGGCTGGATGTGAGCTGATCTCTGGCTCGTCTGTTGCAAACCAAACAAGACCGCCTGCGTTCATCATTTTCTCCATCATCTTGCGGTACTCCCACACGTTTTTCTTTGTCCCCTTTAAATCCCAATGCCAGTAATATTCAGTTGTAATGACGATATAATTCTCCATTTGCTCATCCATCATGCTCACATCAAGTAAATGCTTGCCAAGTGAGCAACCTCTAAATGGAGGAGCGACCTCAATCGCGCCAAGCTCGATTAAATTGTCCATGTTGCCCTCTGACCAGCGCTCAAGCGGATCAGGATATAAATACGTGACATAGCCGACAACAAGCTCATCCACTCGTGCAATGATAATACGTCCTTCTGGAAGGTCTGCTATTTCAACAAGTGCTTGTTTCTGTTCCTCTGGCGTGCGAAATGCCGTTAGTCCTTCATGAAACGTATAGTTCGCAAGCTCTGATGCAGGTACCGGACCTTCAATAAGGATGGAACCTGTTTCTCGCTCAATGATTTTTGAATAATAAGTTTTAGGATGCTCCACGTATCCACCGCCTCAAATTCTAGTGAGTCGTCTCTATTTTATCTTAAAACCTGCAAGAATTAAAACGGTTTCACAATAAGTTTTTTAAAAATTGAGAAAAAAAGTCATCTATACTATAATGGTCATTGTAAACGTATGCAAAGGGGGACTGTTTGATGAAAGTGGAAACGCTACCATCAGTAAAAGGGGACTATCATTTAAATGATTATGAGCAGGCATACAAAGAATTTTCATGGGAAGAAGCAAGAAAAAACTTCTCTTGGTATGAAACAGGAAACATAAATGCAGCCTATGAAGCGATTGACAGACATGCGGACTCGTTTCGCAAGAACAAGGTGGCGCTTCACTACAAAGATTCACAGCGGGATGAAAAGTATACGTTCAGAGACATGAAAATCAACACAAATAAAGCGGGCAATCTGTTCAGAGAAAAGGCGCATGTGCAAAAAGGGGATCGCATATTTATTTTTATGCCTAGATCACCTGAGCTCTATTTTCTTCTGCTTGGCGCCGTTAAAATTGGTGCGATCGTTGGTCCGTTATTTGAGGCATTTATGGAAGGTGCGGTCAAAGACCGTTTAGAAAATAGCGAGGCGAAGGTCATTGTGACAACGCCGGATCTGCTTGAACGAATTCCGTTTGCAGAGCTTCCGAAACTTGAATCTGTCATTATTGTTGGCGGTGATAAGGAAGATATCGATGGTGTTCGGACAATCCATTATGAAGAAGCTTTTGAGCAGGCGGCGAAGGACCTTGAAATCGAATGGATGGATGAAAAAGACGGCTTTCTGCTTCATTACACGTCAGGGTCGACAGGTACGCCAAAAGGTGTGCTACATGTCCATGGTGCAATGGTGCAGCAGGATCAGACCGGTAAATGGGTGCTTGATCTGAAGGAAGATGACGTCTACTGGTGTACAGCTGACCCGGGCTGGGTAACAGGCACAGTGTACGGCATTTTTTCACCGTGGTTAAATGGGGCGACGAATGTCATTTTGGGAGGCAGATTTAATCCTGATACGTGGTATGAAACGATTGAATCACTAGGTGTGACCGTTTGGTATAGTGCACCGACCGCCTTTAGAATGCTAATGGGGGCAGGAGATGACCTCATTCAAAAATATGATCTCAGCTCGCTTCGTCATGTGTTAAGTGTAGGTGAGCCTCTGAATCCAGAAGTTATACGCTGGGGAGACGCTGTATTTGGCAAACGAATTCATGACACTTGGTGGATGACGGAAACCGGTGCACAGCTGATTTGTAATTATCCATGTATGGACATTAAACCAGGTTCAATGGGGAAACCGATTCCAGGCGTAGAAGCTGCGATTGTGGATAATGCCGGAAATGAACTTCCGCCATATCGGATGGGCAACCTCGCCATCAAAAAAGGCTGGCCGTCTATGATGCATACGATCTGGAACAATCCTGAAAAATATGAATCTTACTTTATGCCGGGAGATTGGTATGTTTCAGGAGATTCAGCTTATATGGACGAAGACGGATACTTTTGGTTCCAGGGACGTGTCGATGATGTGATCATGACATCAGGAGAGCGGGTTGGTCCTTTTGAGGTGGAAAGCAAATTGGTTGAACATCCGGCGATTGCAGAGGCTGGCGTCATTGGGAAACCAGATCCGGTCCGCGGGGAAATTATTAAAGCATTCATTGCGCTTAGAAGCGGATATGAGCCGACAGATGAACTCAAGGAAGAGATTCGTACGTTTGTGAAAAAAGGACTCGCTGCACA
Organism: Bacillus pumilus; assembly: GCF_009937765.1. Taxonomy (NCBI): domain Bacteria; kingdom Bacillati; phylum Bacillota; class Bacilli; order Caryophanales; family Bacillaceae; genus Bacillus; species Bacillus pumilus. The sequence continues at coordinate 1,380,917 of NZ_CP047089.1, forward strand.
TGCGGCACCGAGAGAAATCGAGTTTAAAGACAAACTGCCTAAAACGCGAAGCGGAAAAATTATGAGACGTGTGCTAAAGGCGTGGGAACTGAATTTACCAGCTGGCGACCTATCGACAATGGAAGATTAATTTTTTCATCAGTTGACTTGATATCAAAAATATGTTTAAAATGACATTAGTTGAATATATAAAGGTTTTGACTGAGATTCAGTAGAATCATCTTTCCCTGTCCAAGAGAGCTGACGGTTGGTGCGAGTCAGTACAAAGAGATATTCGAATTACCCTCACGAACCGCTTTTACGAAAAGGAGCATTCATGCTGTTCTGATTAGTGAAAGAACGGATCTGTCCGTTATCAGTGTAAGTGAAAAGACGTGATGTATTGTCTTTTAAGCAGGGTGGTACCGCGATATATATCGTCCCTTCGTTCATTCGAAGGGGCGTTTTTTATGTTGAATTGTAAAAAAGGAGAATGAGATATGAGTCAATTGATGGAAGAGTTATCATTTAGAGGATTAATTCAGCAACAAACAGATGAAGAAGGTTTAACTAAATTATTAGCAGAAGAAAAAATCAAGCTTTACTCCGGCTTTGACCCGACAGCGGACAGCTTACACATTGGTCACCTATTGCCAATTTTAACATTACGCAGATTCCAGGAAGCAGGCCATCATCCGATTGCTCTTGTTGGCGGCGCAACTGGACTAATTGGCGACCCTAGCTTCAAAAAAGCAGAACGTTCACTAAACCCAGCAGAAATTGTTGAACAGTGGTCAGATAAAATCAAAGGACAGCTTTCTCAATTTCTTGATTTTGAAGCAGGTGAGAACCCAGCCGTTATCGTGAATAACTACGACTGGATCAGCCAAATGAATGTGATCACGTTCCTTCGTGATATTGGAAAAAACTTTGGTGTGAACTTCATGCTGGCAAAAGATATCGTCAGCTCACGGATTGAAACAGGCATTTCGTACACAGAGTTCAGCTACGTCATCCTGCAATCTTTAGACTTCTTAAATCTTTACAGAAATGAAAACTGTAAGCTGCAAATTGGTGGAAGCGACCAGTGGGGAAATATCACATCTGGACTTGAGCTGATCCGTAAGTCTGAAGCAGAAGGGGCAAAAGCATTCGGTTTAACGATGCCGCTTGTCACGAAAGCAGACGGTACGAAGTTTGGAAAAACAGAAGGCGGCGCCATCTGGTTAGATAAAGAAAAAACATCTCCATACGAGTTCTACCAATTCTGGATCAACACAGATGACCGTGACGTCGTGAAATACTTAAAATACTTTACGTTCTTATCGAAAGAAGAGATCGCATCGTACGAAGAAAAAGTGCAAACAGCGCCTGAAAAACGTGAAGCACAGCGCCGTCTAGCAGAGGAAGTCACGACACTCGTACATGGCCGTGAATCACTAGAACAGGCAGTCAACATCTCAAATGCACTATTCAAAGGTGAGATTAAATCTCTTTCAGCCGAAGAAGTCAAAGTAGGCTTTAAAGATGTACCATCAATGGAGAAAAGCAGCACAGAAGAATTAACACTTGTTGATCTTCTTGTGGAATCAAAGCTGTCACCATCAAAACGTCAAGCACGTGAAGACATCACAAATGGCGCAGTTTCCATCAACGGAGAGAGACAAACCGATAAAGATTACGTCCTTTCAGCTGAAGATAGAATTGAAAACCAATTTACCGTCTTAAGAAGAGGGAAAAAGAAATATTTCCTTGTGACGTATAAATAAATTCTTATGAAACAGTAAGCATCAAGAAAAGCACCTCAAATGTTCGTATACATTGAGGTGCTTTTCTTTTTATATTTAGAAGTAGGAATCAAGCTTTTACAGAGCGGTTTTCTCTCATTTGTCTGCTTCTTGTTCAAGAAGTGAATCTTCGTTTGTATAAGCATGTTCTACCTTACAAATTCGGGTTGTATAGGCTTCATACCAATCCTTTTTCCCTTTTTTTTGAACACGCTGATGTGCTGTATGTGCTTTCCATTCTTTGATGGCTGCTAATGAATTCCAGTAAGAAACAGTGATTCCAACGCCATGTTCATCTCTTACACTTTCTATTCCAAGAAAGCCGTCTAGTTCTTTCGCTAATTCTTCCATTTTTTGAGCAGCCGCAGCGTATTCCTTCTGCTCGACATTTGTTCGTTTTGATGTGAAAATCACGGCATAATAAGGTGTTGCAGGTGCTTGAGTAAATAACATCTAGTAGCTCCTTTTGTCTAACATATTATATATGAAAGAAAGAGAGTCTCGTAGTCTTTTTGTTTTAATTTAAAAAAGTCCAAGGTGCTTTATGATTATTTATATTTCTGTAAAATCATCTCATAAACATTACCTTGTTCACTTTTCTGACATATTTTTCTTGTATAAAATAGAGTCGAATAAGATGAATAAGGGGGAATGAAAGTGTCGTTATTGATGAAAAGGAGTTTACAGATTCTCGTTGCATTTGCATTGGTGATTGGTTCAATGGCTTTTATCCAGCCTAAAGAGGTGAAGGCGGCTGAGCATAATCCAGTGGTGATGGTACATGGTATTGGAGGAGCGTCTTATAACTTTGCTTCGATTAAAAGTTATTTGGTTGGACAAGGCTGGGATCGAAACCAATTATTTGCTATCGATTTCATAGACAAAACAGGGAATAACCGCAACAATGGTCCTCGTTTATCTAGATTCGTCAAAGATGTGCTAGACAAAACGGGTGCCAAAAAAGTAGATATTGTGGCGCATAGTATGGGCGGGGCGAACACGCTATACTATATTAAGAATCTAGATGGCGGCGATAAAATTGAAAACGTCGTCACCATTGGTGGAGCAAACGGACTCGTTTCACTCAGAGCATTACCAGGAACAGATCCAAATCAAAAAATTCTTTACACATCTGTCTATAGCTCAGCCGATTTGATTGTCGTTAACAGCCTTTCGCGTTTAATTGGCGCAAGAAATGTCCTGATCCACGGCGTTGGCCATATCGGTCTATTAACCTCAAGCCAAGTGAAAGGGTATATTAAAGAAGGACTAAACGGTGGAGGACAGAATACGAATTAAAAATGAAAAAGACAGCGACTTGTGCTGTCTTTTTTGATGTCATCGCTATATGGCAGCTACTAATTGGTTAAGGAGGCAACACGTTGACACACAGACTCAAGCAATATTTCTTCGGAGACTATCTCTATTTTCCATGCTCATTTCTCATCATCTATTTCATTTGGATGAAGTTCGTCAAATCAGTTCAAATAGGTGAGGTGCTGTCTAATTGTACATCGATTCTCGGTATCTATTACATCATCGCTAGTGTGTGGTTCGTCTTTTTGATGAAAAAGCAGTAAAAGCATGTACAAAAGAATCACCATTCCTTACACTACATGTAGTGAATAAGAATCTTTGGAGGTGAGCGTTTGTGCAAACGAGTCAAAAGGCTTTGATCATTGTTGATGTACAGAAGGCGTTCGAGCATGAAAAGTGGGGCGAACGAAATAATTTAGAGGCAGAGAATAATATCAGCCAGTTATTGAGGTTTTGGAGAGAGAAAGGCTGGAAAGTCATTCATATTCAGCATACAGCCGACAATCCAGACTCTTTGTTTCATCCGGCAAATGAAGGACATCTGTTCAAAGATATTGCCAGACCGTTAGAGGAAGAAACGGTGATCCAAAAGAAAGTGAATAGCAGCTTCATTGGTACGAACTTGGAAGAACAACTAAGATCAAACCATATGGACACGGTCGTGATCGCAGGGCTCACAACACCGCATTGTGTATCCACAACCACAAGAATGAGCGGAAATCTTGGCTTTGATACGTATCTGATTTCGGACGCAACAGCAGCCTTTGGGCTAACAGATCAAACCGGTACATATTTTGACCCAGAAACAATCCATCGGCTCTCGCTTGCCACACTCCATGAGGAATTTGCGACTGTGCTGACAACAGAGCAACTCCTCACAAATTGGGCAAAATCATAATTGAACGTTAAAAAGCTCCTAGAAAAATATCTAGGAGCTTTTTTATGCCAAATCAGATGTGTCCAGTGATTGTTCTCGTTTTTTTCTTGAGTAAATGAGATCAATCTCAATAAATATAAAGCTGACAAAGAAAGATAAAATCAATATACCGTAATCACCTATCGATACATTCACTAGGTTAATGTGAAGCACATACTTGATAGAGAAATGTAAAACAATCCAAGAACTGATCCATTCCAAAGCATAAGTGAGCCATGTAGGGAACTTAAGTAAATAAGCTAGCCCTTTGCCTACGAATAGAAGAATAGGAGACCAAAAAACGACGATGACACTCACGAATAATGAGAACGAAATCAAAGAAAAAAATGAATCATACGTAATTTGTTCTCCAAAAAGAAAATTTACGCCTAAAGAGACGATGTATAGCACACCAGTTGAAACTGCGATCACAAAGCAGAGAGAAAAAAAGAGCAGGAAGATAAACAGACTTGCAGCAAATCTATTTGGCGGTTCATCGATGATTTGTTTTTTTCTTAAAATTGAATAGGCGATAACAGCTAGCGCTAAGAGTAAGAATATAATGATTGTGATACTATACATGGAACTCCTCCATTTAAGTACTATAGAAGACCATCCGCTTGGATATGTCATCCATCACCATTCTATCAATATTTCCCTATATTTGTATACGGTGATTTGGAGAGGTTGTATTAGAAAAAAGAATGCAAACAAAAAACCCTAGACCATCTTGAACAATCAAGGGATCTAGGGTTTGTTTGCTCTCTCTTAGAGAAGTAATGAAATTAACGAGAGTAGAACTCAACGATTAGTTGTTCGCTGATTTCAGGCGCTAATTCAGAACGCTCTGGAAGACGAGTGAAAGTTCCTTCAAGCTTTTCAGCATCGAAAGTAAGGTATTCAGGAACGAAGCTGTTCACTTCAACTGATTCTTTCACAACTGCAAGGTTTTGAGATTTCTCACGAAGAGCAATCGTTTGACCTGGTTTCACAGAGAATGATGGGATGTCTACACGGCTTCCATCAACAAGGATGTGGCCATGGTTAACTAGCTGACGAGCTTGGCGACGAGTACGCGCAAGGCCAAGACGGTATACTAGGTTGTCAAGGCGAGTTTCAAGAAGAATCATGAAGTTTTCACCTTGTTTACCAGGAAGTTTAGCAGCTTTGTCAAATAGTGTACGGAATTGACGTTCGTTGACACCGTACATGTGACGAAGCTTTTGCTTCTCTTGTAATTGTAAACCGTATTCAGATAGTTTTTTGCGTTGTCCTGGACCATGTGGGCCTGGAGCGTAAGGGCGTTTTTCAAGTTCCTTACCTGTTCCGCTTAATGAAATGCCTAAACGGCGGGAAATCTTCCAACTTGGACCTGTATAGCGAGCCATAATGTGACTCCTCCTTATTTGTTTTTATTTGTGAAAAATAAAAACCGTCTGTTCTTTGTCTTTTCCGTCATTATGTTTTCATGCATCCTCGCTCCAGCAGCAGGGAGTTACAAGATGCACCTTCATATAGAAGGAACAAAATGATACAAAAAAGCCGAACAAAAAGGCTGCCATATTTCACACAAACTCTATTATATGACGCTGGATAGGAGAAGTCAACCTATTTAGGGGCAATGGCGATGCTTCGCGTCTGCGAAGAAAAATAAAAAGCAGACAATGCGCCTGCTTTTTTGTGAGATTATGCATTTGTAGAGGAGGATAACGCCTTTTGGAGTACCTCGGTCAATTGAATTAAGTAGGTTTCATCTACTTCACTGAAACGGTCTTTCACAGGGCTGTCAATGTCGAGAACCCCAATGATCTCTCCATTTACTTTGAGCGGAACGACAATTTCAGATTGTGATGCTGCATCACATGCGATATGTCCAGGGAATGCGTGCACATCAGCGATACGCTGGACTTCACCTGTTGCAAAGGCAGTACCGCAAACGCCTTTCCCAGATGGAATACGCACACATGCAGGCAGTCCGTTAAACGGTCCGAGAACAAGCTCATCGCCTTTAGCCAAATAAAATCCTGCCCAATTGACCTCTGGGAGTGAATGGTACAATAGCGCCGCCGCATTTGCTAGGTTAGCAATTAGATCAGGCTCACCATCTGTAATGGCTTCGACCTGTTTAACGAGCAATTGATAGTCTTTTGATGGATCGCCAGACTGTTTTTCGACATGAAACATGAAAATCTCCTACTTTCTATCTCAAAAATACATAACTTGCGTCTCACATGTGGGATTTGTCGAGCAATAGTAAAAGGAACTTCCGCCTTCATCTTGAAGTATGTACTCATGAAGAGGGGGTGAGCGGATGAAAACATCAACAACCGTGCAAACAAAAGATCGTATTATTGAAGCTGCCATCAGACTTTTTAACCAAAAAGGATTTTCTGGAACCTCTGTCCGTGAGATTGCGAAGGAAGCAAACGTCAACGTTGCCCACATTTCTTATTACTTTCAAGGAAAAGGAGGGCTGCTTGAGCAACTCGTATCCGAATTTTATGAAGGCTATATTCACATGATTGAATCACATATCCATCACATGGAAACTCGTCATGCAAAAGAATGCTTATTACATGTGGTTTTTGATATTTTATCTTATCAGCACAAGCACCGTCAATTAACCCGTTTCGTTTATCGAGAGGTGACGATTGATTCGACGCTTATTAGAGAAATTATGTCGACCTATTTAACGAAAGAAAAATATTTGTTTCAGCTCATCATTGAAAAAGGAAAAAGCACCCATGTGATTTGTGAGCAGCTCTCCATCTCATCTTTTATGATTCAGCTGAAATCACTACTCATGATGCCCTATTTACAGCCGCAATATTTAATGGAGGTGCTTTACTTAAATCCAAATGAGCCTTATTTCTATCAAACATATTTTAAGGAACTGAGCCGCTCTCTTCATCATTTACTAGAACCAAAAAAGCCGGCGTTAGATTCTCATTTAAAACTCATGATGTCTTCGAATTGATCATAAGCATATCCGAGATCTTCCGCTTGATGGGCATCAGACCCAAATATAAGCGGAATTTTTTTCTGTTTTGCAAGATCAATCATCCATTGATCTAAATAGATACTTCTGGCATATGTTTTACGAAGACCTGATGTATTAAAATCTAAGGACATGCCTTTTTTTGCCGTTTCTTCAAGACAAAGGGTAACCTTTTGACAAAGTGCAGGTGTCATCTCAAATGGGAAAAGCTGTTTGAATTTCTGCACAAGGGTGATATGACCGATTCTATTTGGCTTATAGCGACCTAAAGATGATAGAATAGAAGAATGAATTTGGTCATAGTAGCTTTGATAGACCTGTTCGATGCTGCCATAGAGGCTTATTAGCTGCTGGAAGGCATGCTCGTCAAAATCAAGGCAAATATAATCATCGCCAGCAGGAAGAAAGTGAACAGACAAAATGCTATCGTCTAGTTCTGGACCATAGCAGTCTAAAAAGGCACTTGTTTCCTCTTCATACTCTTTGATATAGTCAACCTCAAGCCCAGTTTTTACTATTAATTGTCCTTTGTATTCCTGTTTCAGCTGATCCAATTTCGTTATATACGATTCAAGTTCTTGGAGCTTCATGGCACTATCCTGCGCTGGTGTTGGATCATGGAACGATGGAGGCAGAGGGGCATGCTCAGTAAAGGTTATGGAATCAAATCCCTTTTTGATGGCTTTTTCAATATAAGAATGAAAAGAATCAGGCGTGCCGTGCGGACAAAACGATGTATGTAGATGTGCATCTTGCTTCAGCATGTCGTCACCTCTTGTCGATATTTTGAAAAACGTCATGTTTATCAGTGAAAATAATGAAAAATCATGACCAAAAATGCTGGTTACATGGTATCATAATAACAATGAAAACGACAGCTTCCGCATACATAAAAGCAGGTCACATGAATACGTGTGATCAAATGATAGAAAGCGCTCAAATACTTTCTTGAAAAACATACATAAAACCGTGAATGGATGGTATTGGAAAACATACGATCCTGTTTATAAAAAGACAAATGCAAAGCGGACACGAAAGGGTTCTCAGGTCTACTCGGGACACTTTTACCCTGACATCACTTAGATCACAACAAGGGGGCTCATTATGGAGTTTATCATCGGTTTAATTGTCATTTTGCTTGCTTTGTTTTCAGTCGGTTATTTCCTCAGAAAAAATATATATAAAGAGATTGACCGATTGGAAGCATGGAAAATTGAAATTTTAAACAGATCAATTGTAGAAGAAATTTCAAAAATCAAACACTTAAAAATGACCGGAGAAACAGAGCAATTTTTTGAAAGGTGGCGTGCAGAGTGGGACGATATCGTCACAGCCCATCTTCCAAAGGTAGAGGAGCTATTATATGACGCAGAAGAGTATTCTGATAAATATCGATTCTCCAAAGCCAAGCAGGTTCTAACTCATATTGAGGACTTGCTGAGTGCTGCTGATTCGAACATCGAAGACATTTTAAAAGAAATTGCAGACCTTGTCACAAGCGAGGAGCAAAATCGCAAGGACATTGAAAAGGTCAAAGAGCAATACCAAACGGTTCGAAAAAATCTGCTTGCGTACAGCCATTTATATGGCACCCTTTATGACAAAATGGAGCAGGACTTAGACGAGGCCTGGGAAGGGATTAAGCAGTACGAGGAAGAAACAGAAAACGGAAACTACATGAAAGCAAGAAAGATATTGCTTGAGCAAGACCGCAGACTCGACCAGCTTCAACTATATATCAATGATGTACCAAAGCTTATTGCAGACTGCAAACAAACCGTACCAGGTCAGCTGACGAAGCTGAAAGACGGATATCAAGAAATGTCGGAAAAAGGCTACAAGCTGGAGCACATCCAGATCACGAAAGAGCTGGAGACTTTAAACAAACAGCTTGCGAGAGCGGAAAAATTGCTCATTGATGAACTCAATTTAGAAGAGGCATCAAGCATTCTGCAAATGATCGATGATGCGATTGAGACGCTGTATGATCAGCTGGAGGCGGAAGTAGAGGCAGGTCAGGAAATCAAAAGCAGAATGCCTGAGCTCACAGAAGCATTCGAAAAGCTTGAGCAAGATCACACACAAACAAAGGCAGAAACGGCTCTTGTAAAAGAAAGTTACAAGCTGACAGCAGGAGAGCTTGATCAACAGAAAGCATTTGAAAAACGTTTAGAAGAAATTGAAAAGCTGATGAAACAAATCCGTGAGAAGCTTGATCGTGATCACGTGGCATATTCATTACTAATGGATGAAATCAATCAGCTGGAGACCTTTATCGAAGATGCAAAAGCATTGCATGACACATTTAAAGGTCATCTCCAATCATTAAGAAAAGAAGAATTACAAGCGAGGGAAACACTGGCTGAGCTTAAAACGATGCTGACAGATACAGTACGTCAGCTACATAAAAGCAATATTCCAGGTGTACCTGCTGAGATGAAAGAGCGGGCTGAAAAAGCGCAGGAGATGATTCATCAAGTGCACGAGCAGCTAGAAAACCTGCCACTCAACATGCCAGCAGTAAATCAACAATTAAAAGAAGCCTCTGACACAGTCAGGAATGTTGTGGATGAGACAGAAGAAATGCTTAGTAAAGTGGATCAAATTGAACGAATCATTCAATATGGCAATCGCTTTAGAAGTCAAAACCATATTCTTTCAGAACAATTAAAAGAGGCGGAACGAAGATTTTACGCTTATGATTACAACGGATCATTTGACATAGCGGCAGCAGCTGTTGAAAAAGCATCACCAGGTGCTGTACAAAAGCTATTAGCTCAGCAAGAAAAAGAGTATCAGCATCAATAAAAAAGCTGAAGTCCATTTACAGGACTTCAGCTTTTTTCTGTTAAGATGCTTGTTTCTCCCGCTTTTGGGAAGCAGGAGAAGTGAAGAGAGAAAGAATGAACCCAATGACCACTCCGAAAATAGCAGGAACAACCCAACCAATACCAAGGTCATATAAAGGTAATATCGTTTGGAAGAGATCCTCCACTGGTCCAATCGGGAGTTTCGCTGCTACTAAGCCGTCAAACAAACTGACGCAGCCTGTTAAAATCAAAGTAAGGACGTAAACAGGTCTTCTTTGACCAATCCATCTATCTGCTAGCGACAAAACAATGATGACAATCGCTAGTGGGTAAATGGCAGTTAAAACTGGGACAGAGAAAGCAATAATATGAGCAAGTCCAAAATTTGAAATGATAAAACTGAATAATGTCACGAGTGTAACGACCATTTTATAAGAAAGTTTAGGTAATAAATTCGAGAAATACTCTCCGCATGATGTAACGAGACCGATACTTGTCGTTAAACAAGCCACCGTAATCGCAGCACCCAACACAATATTTCCTAAGCTGCCAAATAAGAATTGAGAAGACTGAGCCAAGATTTTACTACCATCTCCAACAAAACCAATGGCATGTGTACTTGAAGCGCCTAAATAAGCAAGAGATAGATAAACAAATGTTAATCCGCAAGCTGCAATCAGACCCGCTTTGATACAAGCAGATGTCAGTGCCTTTTTACTTGTCACACCGCGTCCTTTAATGGCGTTGATGACAACAACCCCAAACACTATAGAAGCAAGAGCATCCATGGTTTTATAGCCCTCTAAAAATCCTTTAAAAAATGATCCGTTGCTATAGGATACATCAGGTGTGCCAATAACGCCCATCGGCGTTAAAATGGCTTTGACAATAATGATAAAAATAATCGTAAATTTAATCGGTGTTAACACTTTTCCTACACGGTCTACAATCTTCGTTGGATTTAGAGCAAGATAATACGTAATACCAAAAAAGACAAGTGTGAATAAAAGAAGTGAGAGCCAAGCTGGTACACCTGCTAAAAAGGGTAATGCACCAATTTCATATGAAACCGTTCCTGTACGAGGAATAGCGAAAAGTGGCCCAATAGATAAATATAAAATGACGGTAAATGCTGTACCAAAAGCTGGGTGAGCTTTATCAGCTAATCCTTTCGCATCTCGACCTGTCAGAGCGATTGCAATAATCCCTAGAAGAGGTAAACCGACACCTGTTAATAAAAATCCGCCCATTGCTTTCCACACATTTTGCCCAGCATATTGCCCAAGCTCTGGTGGATAAATCATATTACCGGCGCCGAAGAATAGAGCAAACAGCATAAAACCTATGATAACCGTATCTTTCGTCGACAAAGTTGCCTTCATTGCATTTAAAGCCTCCATTATTATGTTGAAATATTCTGTTAATTAGTTGCTAGGTAACCGTTCATCATTAACAATCACTAATTATAAAGGATGTACGCCTGATGTCAACATGTGTTTTCGTACAAAAGTCATGAATTTTTCTATTTTAGTATATGGAGAACAATAAAAAACATCCCCCTCCAATGGAGAAGGGGATGTTTTGGCTTGCAATGATTATGAGGCAAGCTGCTTGGGCGGGCTGGTAAACATGGAAATAAGTAAACCAACTATAGCACCGATAATAGCTGGTATGATCCAGCCAATGCCTAAATCGTAAAACGGAACAATTGATTTCAAGATGCCAGGCAATCCGCCTAGATTCACTTCGGCAGCTAATAATCCATCAATGATGGCAAAGAAACCAGTAAATATGAGAGAAACGATATAAATGATTCTTCTGCCATTAATCCAGCGATCAAGGAATGACAATAAAATAATGACAATAGCTAGTGGATAGATCGTCACAAGAACTGGAACAGATAGAGAGATAATTTGTGCCAGTCCAAGGTTTGCAACCAGTGTACTAAATAAAGAAACGATCAGAACGACTGTGCGATAAGACAGGCTAGGGAAGAGCTTTGAAAAATATTCTCCACAAGATGAAATAAGTCCAACACTAGTCGTTAAACAAGCGAATAAAATGGCTGCGCCAAGAACAATGTTACCAGCGGAACCGAATAAAAAGTTGGCAGAAAGTGAAAGCAGTTTGCCTCCTTCATTTGCTCCAACCATTCCCGTCGCATCGGGGCTTGAAGCACCCACATAAGCAAGTGAAATGTAGACTAATGCTAGCCCAACAGCTGCCACGAGTCCTGCTTTAATACAAGCTGCTGCAAGAGATTTTCGTTCCGTGATGCCTCTGTCCTTAACAGCTGTCACGACGACGATTCCAAATACGATAGAAGCGAGAGCATCCATTGTTTTATAACCTTCTAAAAATCCAGTAAAGAGCGGATTTGCCTTATAGGTTGCATCAGGAGCACCGATCATTCCCATTGGCGTAGCAATGGCTTTAATGACAATAATAGCGATAACAGTTAATAAGATCGGTGTCAAAATTTTCCCAATTCGATCAACCAGCTTTGAAGGATTTAAAGCAAGCAAGTATGAAATAGTGAAAAACACTACGGTAAAGATGAATAGTGGTATCCATGAAGTGGCTTGGGTACCTGAGAGAAATGGAGCTAATCCTATCTCATATGAAACCGTACCAGTTCGCGGGATAGCGAAAAATGGCCCGATAGATAAATACAAAATCACGGTGAAGATGGTCCCGAATTTTGGATGTGCTTTATCCGCAAGGCCCTTTGCACCGGTACCTGTAAGGGCAACTGCAATCACCCCAAGAAGCGGAAGTCCTACTCCTGTGAGCAAAAATCCACCTATGGCAAGCCATACATTTTCACCCGCATATTGTCCAAGAACAGGTGGGAAAATCATATTTCCTGCGCCAAAGAATAATGCAAAAAGCATCAAACCAATGGCTAGCGTCTCTTTTATACTTAAACTATTTTTCAAAATAGTCCCTCCTTAATCAGTGTTGTGTGCCAAATTAAAATATTCTGACAATTAAAATGTTTATGTGCCATTGGCACTATGGATGATATAGTGAAAATGGAAAGTTGTCAACTGCCATTTTCAGAAAATTCTCTGTCTGACTTCATTATGGTAACATATAAATGCATTTATTTTTTAAGTTTTTTTGTAAGGAGTTACAATATGATCTATCTTGATAATAGTGCAACAACCAAGCCTTATCCAGAGGTTTTACAAGTATATCAGCAAGTGAGTGAACGTTTTTTTGGAAATCCATCATCGCTTCATCAGCTCGGAATTGATGCAAGCCGGCTGCTAAATGAAACGAGAAAACAAATGCTTCACTATACAGGCTTGAAACAATATGAGATTATTTTTACTTCTGGTGCAACAGAAGCAAATAACATTGCCATTAAAGGAGCAGCTCTCGCCAAAATGAACCGGGGGAAACATATTGTGACAACAGCAATTGAACACCCCTCTGTCACCGAATCGTTTGAACAACTAAAGGCTTTATTTGGTTTCGATATCTCCTATATCCGAGTAAATGAGCATGGCCATGCAGATATGAAACATTTAAAAGAAGTGCTTCGTCCTGATACAGTACTTGTCAGCATGATGCATGTCAATAACGAAACGGGTGCCATCCAGCCGATTGAAGAAGCTGCTGGCATGATTCGTGAGCATGCTGAAAATGCCCTATTTCATGTCGACGGGGTGCAGGGAATGTGCAGAGTAGCACTTGATAAACAGCTGGATGTGGATCTTTTGACGATATCAGGCCACAAAATTCATGGCTTAAAGGGCACAGGAGCGCTCTTTTTAAAGAAAGGTGTAGTGCTTGCCCCTTTTATCACAGGAGGAGAGCAGGAACTAGGCCTGCGTTCAGGTACAGAAAACCCTGCTGGTGCTGTCAGCCTAGCAAAAGCCATGAAACAATCATTCGAACTGCAAAAAAAACATCATAATGAAATGCTCAACTTAAAAACGCAGCTACAAAAGCAGCTTGGAGAAATAGAAGGTATTGTGATCAACACACCGCTAACGCAAAGTGCGCCGCATATTGTCAATTTTTCAGTTCCAGGTATTCAAATCGAGGTCCTTCTCCATATGCTTGAAAAAGAAGGCATATATGTCTCGACAACCTCTGCCTGCTCAGCTAAGAAAAAGGAGCCGAGCCAAGTTCTCCTAGCGATGGGGAAATCGGAAGAAGCGGCAAAAAGCAGTATGAGAATCAGTTTGACGTATGGACAAGGACCAGAGCTAGCACCGCAAATCATCACATCGATCGCACAAAGTGTGAAAAAATTAAAAGGAATGAGATAACAACATGAAATATGATCATATTTTAGTCCGTTTTGGTGAAATTTCAACGAAAGGGAAAAATAGAAAGAAATTTATTGAAAAACTAAGGCAGCATATCCGGTTTGTATTGAAAGACTTTGAAGCATTAAAATATGCATCTGATAGAGACCGCATTACGATTATGCTGAACGGAGAAGACCCTGAACCGATTTCAGAACAGCTTAAAGGTGTATTTGGCATTCAAAGCTTTAGTCTGGCGGTGAAATGTGAGACAAATCTTGATGCCATTAAAGAAGCGGCACTCACAGCGGTACAGGAAGTGTATGAACAAGGAAATACATTTAAGGTCTCAACGAAACGGTCTTATAAACAATTTGAACTTGATTCAAATGAAATGAACCGTGAAATTGGTGGACATGTGCTGAGGAATACAGAAAACTTAACGGTCAATGTCAAACAGCCGGATGTGCATTTGCGTATTGAAATAAGAGAACAGGCGACATATATTACATTTAAAGATGTCAAAGGTGCAGGCGGATTGCCGGTTGGTTCAAGCGGAAGAGCGATGCTCATGCTTTCAGGAGGCTTTGACAGCCCAGTTGCCGGCTATCAAGCGATGAAACGCGGTATTCAAATTGAGGCTGTCCATTTCTTTAGTCCCCCATATACAAGTGAACGTGCTAAGCAAAAGGTCATTGATCTGACAGAGTGCTTAGCTGCATATGGTGGCGAAATAAAACTTCACATCGTCCCTTTTACAAAAATTCAAGAGCTGATTCATAAACAAGTACCTGAAAACTATACGATGACATCAACAAGAAGAATGATGCTGAAAATTGCAGATAAAATAAGAGAGAAGCGTGATGCTCTTGCAATTATTACTGGTGAAAGCCTTGGACAAGTCGCAAGTCAAACACTTGAAAGCATGTATGCCATTAACCATGTGACCAATACACCAATCATTCGCCCGCTTATTGCGGTTGATAAGAATGATATTATTGATGAAGCGAGACGAATTGGTACTTACGAGACAAGCATTCAGCCTTTCGAGGATTGCTGCACGATCTTTACGCCGCCGTCTCCTAAAACAAAACCAAAGCTTGAGAAAGTAGAACGCTACGAAAGCTTTGCTGATTTTGAGCCAATGCTTGATGAGGCAGTGGAGCAAATCGAAACGATCATCGTCAAAAATGAGAAGAAAGCGGCAGACGAATTCGCTGATTTATTCTAAAATAAAAATTTCATAATAATTACCATAAAATCAATCGCATGAAGTCATGTGTTTCTACACATTCTATATTCACAAGGAGGTGAGAACACATGGCTCAACAAAACAGACAAAGCAGTTCTAACCAATTACTAGTACCAGGCGCTGCACAAGCAATCGACCAAATGAAGTACGAAATCGCTTCTGAATTCGGTGTAAACCTTGGTGCAGAAACAACAGCTCGCGCTAACGGATCAGTTGGTGGAGAAATCACTAAGCGTCTTGTATCTTACGCTCAACAACATATGGGTGGCGGATCTTTCTAAGACACACAATTAAAAAGCTATGGCTTAGGAGCGGGATCATTCCCGCTCTTTTCTTTTTGTACATAAAAATAGTTTGAATATTTACAAAAAAGAAGACGAATTGAAAAAATTATGGCATAATACTAGGAGTAGGTCCTAATTCAAGCATTTTTCAGTTATGAGTGTTAGAATGGGTAAATTGAAACATGTTTCGTTTCATAGAAAGAGGCTAAAAGGAGCTGTACCATGAAAAGAGAAGACTTAATTGCACCAGAACAATATAACTTAGTCAGTGAGATTGAAGCGTTCAGTCATGACAAGAAGAAAATGGCCCTGCACTGGCAGGATGGAAATGGCCACGAAGCACATGTGACATATGCAGCTTTAGTGGAAGAAGCAAATAAAATTGGTCATGTATTATTAAATGCAGGCTTTAAAAAAGGCGATAAAATCATTGTGATGGTGCCGCGCATGCTAGAGGCATACAGCATTTATTTAGCGATCTTGAAAACAGGAATGGTCGTCATTCCTTGTTCAGAAATGCTGCGTGCAAAAGATTTAGATTACCGAATTGAACATGCAGAAGCAAAGGGAGCGATCGTTTACTCTTCATTCATTCAATCGTTCGACGGAACCCAAAAACCAAACGATTTTAAAACATTCTCAATCGGTGAGAACGATCATGGTTGGACAAACATTCTCGCGCAAAAAGAAGAGCAATCAAGCGAGCTGCAAATGGCTCCAACAACACGTACTGATATGGCGTTCTTATCCTATACATCTGGTACAACAGGCAATCCGAAAGGGGTTGTTCATACACATGGCTGGGCATATGCACATTTACGCACGGCTGCCAAAGCATGGCTTTCCATTAATGAAGGGGATAAAGTATGGGCGACAGCAGGACCAGGGTGGCAAAAATGGGTGTGGAGCCCTCTCTTATCAGTGTTAGGAAGCGGGGCAGAAGGTTTTGTATACGGAGGGAAGTTCAATCCAAATACATACTTAGAACTGCTTCAAAAAAATGAAATCAATGTCCTATGCTGTACGCCGACAGAATACAGATTTATGGCGAAAGTAGATGACTTAAGTCAGTACGAGCTTCCAAAGCTACATAGTGCCGTGTCTGCGGGAGAGCCGCTCAACCGTGAAGTCATTGATACATTCAAAAAGCATTTTGATATAGAAGTACGAGACGGCTATGGCCAAACAGAAAGCACACTGCTCGTTGGGGTGCTAAAAGGAATGGATATCAAGCCTGGGAGTATGGGAAAACCAACACCTGGCAACGAAGTCGAGATCATTGATGAGGACGGCAGCGTATGCGCTCATGGAGAAGTTGGTGACATTGCGGTTCATCTCGAAACGCCGGCTTTATTTAAGGAATACTACAAAGATGAAGAGCGTACGAAGGCGCAGCGCCGCGGGAATTACTTTATTACCGGTGACCGTGCGAAAAAAGATGAAGATGGCTACTTCTGGTTTGAAAGCCGCAGAGATGATATCATCGTCAGCTCAGGCTATACCATTGGGCCGTTTGAAGTAGAAGATGCGCTGATTAAACACCCAGCAGTGAAAGAATGTGCGGTTGTGGCGAGTCCAGATGAAATCAGAGGATCCATCGTGAAGGCATATGTTGTCCTACGTGATGAATCAGCACAAAGTGATGAGCTGATCAAAGAGCTGCAAACACATGTGAAAAACACAACAGCACCTTACAAATACCCAAGAGAAATTGAATTCATTGACGAACTGCCAAAAACACCGTCAGCGAAAATCCGTCGCGTCGAGCTGAGAGAAAGAGAGCTTGCACGAAAAGGATCTTGATGAATAAACGAAAAGCGTTTGGATGAAAGCATCCAGCGCTTTTTTTATGGATCATCAATTCTGCTGGAAAAGATCATGATGTTTTATGTTAAAATGTGTTGGAATTGCTTGAAAAGGAGAATATTAGAAGATGTTCATTGCCATCGTTCATGGAATTGTGCTTGCCTTTGGCCTCATTTTACCATTGGGCGCACAAAATGTATTTGTATTTCAGCAAGGAGCACTTCAGCCGCGATTATATCAGGCTTTACCTGTCGTTATCACTGCTGCTCTTTGTGACACACTTTTAATTGCGTTAGCTGTCATTGGGGTTTCTGTTGTGGTGTTCACCATTCCGATGCTGCAAATGTGTCTTTACCTCATTGGATTTTGTTTTTTAGTATATATGGGATGGTCCGTGTGGAACACAAACTCATCAACAGGTGCTAAAGAGAAGCAGGAATTCATGCCTGAGAGAAAACAAATTCTTTTTGCCTGTTCAGTTTCACTTTTAAATCCCCACGCCATTCTCGATACCATTGGCGTGATTGGCACAAATTCGCTTCAATATAACGGGGCAGAAAAATGGGCGTTTACCCTCGCTTGTATCATCGTGTCCTGGTTATGGTTTATTGGGCTCGCTCTTTTAGGGAAGATGCTAGGGAAGTTAGATACAAACGGGAAGTGGATGAACCGTATCAATAAAGCTTCAGCAGTCATGATTTGGCTTGTCGCGTTATACATTGGGTATCAATTGATTGTATAAAAGTACATAAGAGAAAAAAGAGAGAAGCGTTTGGGCTTAAAAGTCCTGCGCTTTTTTGTGTATTGAAAAGGCTATTTAGCTAGTGTCAGTATGATCTCAATAGGAAGATCACACATTCAATTGCCTAGAGGAAATGATAAGTCATAGGATATATGCTACATTATCTCTAGTCGGGGCTATTGGTAAAAAAATCTATTACAGTATTTTCCTTGAAAAGTGGGAACGAGTCCTTTAAAAAGATACAAAATGATAAAGTAGCAGAAAAACGCATAAAAAAGGCAAAAAGAAGCTCTCAATTTTTACAGGCAAAAGAATTAGTCGAAAAGCAAGGTTATCTATGAAATGGAGAAAGTGCAGTAGTTCATTTGAACGCTGCTAAAACGGATGTTGTTTATTTTTATCTGAAAAAGAAGGAGACAGATCATCAGCTATTAAATAATGTTTCATTCATTGCCGTTTCACTAGGTCAAATAAAAGCCCACTATATTCAACTTGCAGAATACGATGAGAAAGGGAATTTGAACTCATATTTCTTTCAAAATGGAAAAATGAAAAATAAGTTCCATATCAACCAA
Source organism: Bacillus pumilus (assembly GCF_009937765.1). Taxonomy (NCBI): domain Bacteria; kingdom Bacillati; phylum Bacillota; class Bacilli; order Caryophanales; family Bacillaceae; genus Bacillus; species Bacillus pumilus. The sequence goes on from NZ_CP047089.1 coordinate 1,399,645, forward strand.
AAAGGGGAGTTTTTAAAAGGATCTTTTACCTATGGTGAAAATGATGCAAAGCAAGATATGATGGAATTAAATAAGAAAATTTTCCAGATGGATGAATCGGAAATTCAAACGAGTTTTAATTGGAACAAGTTTTGGAATTGCTTAAAAAAGAAAAGCGGCCCGAATGAATCTCTTCCGCTGCGTTCAATGGTTCTAGGAGCTTGTTATTATATTTGTTTTACGGGACCCGCTAGCTGTATAGCATGTGCAGTGATTAATGGAGGGATATCTGCAGGATTAGCCGGTTATTGTGTAAAAAAAGTTTGGTGAATGGGGGGTTTTTAGAATGGTTCATAAAGAACAGCGCAAGGGAGTAGTTCTTGCAATTTTTGATACGTTGACATTTGGTATACCAGTGTTGCTATGGAATTTATATAAGAATACAAGCACCACATTGAAATTCATGATCCCGATCATTCCCATTGTTGGTCTCATTACGTATCTTTTAGCATCTCTTGATTAATAAAATAAAATATCCTTTGCATGAGCGATACGCTCATGCTTTTTTAGGTTCTTTTTTGAAAATCGTTTGATTTAAAAGGCGGAGAGCTTGAATGATATCATCCATTTGTTCTATATCGGAGGAAGATAGGCTGTCTAATAGCACCCCTTCGATATGCTGGAAGGCTTCATTCATACAAGCACGGCCTTTGTCAGACAGCTTAATGACATGTTTTCGTTTGTCATCACGGTCTTCTTCTCTATCAATGAATTGTTTCTCGTGCAGTTTTTTCAGTTCTCTACTGACATTCGGAAGAGACATGTGCTGACAGTCGGCAATTTCACTTGGCGTAAGCGGCTCGCTGACAGCTAGTTGCTCTAGTATTAAGTATTGTAAGGTTGTTAGGTTAGCTGGTTTGACTTTGTTCATCAGGGCGTGCTTCAGCTCTGAAAAAGTAGAAGCGAATGCGACGAATTCCTTGAAGAAATGGGGATGTTTCATGTTTATCACCTCCTACGTAACATACCAAAATTATTATCAAAAAACAATTATCATTTGACAACTATTTAATGGGGGTATATCATTTGGTTATCAATTGATAACAAAAGGAGATCATACATGAATGTACTCATTATTTATACTCACCCCCATCACAATAGTTTAAATGGTGCTTTTTTAAAAGAAATCATGAAAGGCACTGAAGAGAATCCACTAGTTCATGAAGTGAAAATCATTGATTTATACAAAGAAGAATTTGATCCTGTGCTGGTTTTTAATCAAGAGAAAAAAAGACGTGACATGCATAAGGACCCTGACATTCGGGTGTATCAGGAGAAGATCAAATGGGCGGACAAAATCGTGTTCGTATATCCTATTTGGTGGGGAAGACCTCCAGCCATGCTGCTTGGTTTTATTGATCGCATGTTTGCTGCGAATTTTGCTTATCGTCAAACAGGCGGGCTGCTTCCCGAAGGACTGTTAAAAGGAAAAAGTGCTGTTTGTGTATCGACGATGCAAGGGCCAACCAACTATCCTTTGTTCTTTTTGCAAAATGCACACAAGATGTTAATGAAACGAGCCCTCTTACAATATGTCGGAATCAAACCTGTGAAGTTCTTTGAGTTCGGCATGATGGAAAGCCCAAAAGGAAAACATGACGTCAAATTAAAACGAATCTACAGCTATTTTAGAAATATCAGCAAATAAACCAATTAGTGAGTCACTTTTCTTCTAATTTGATCCTTTTATGTTCTAAAATGACAGTGAGGGTGGGAGAACTCTTCCTCGTCATTTGAAAAGGGGGATATGGATGAAGAAAACATTGTTTAAAGATGCGGCGATTTTAACACTTGATCCAACTGTAGGTTTTTTAGAAAAAGGAGATTTATTAATTGAAGGGACACACATTTTAGAGGTCGGATCTTTCATTGAAGCAAATGAGGCTGACATTGTCGATGCGTCCGATATGGTGATCATGCCGGGGCTTGTGGATACACATCGCCATGTGTGGCAGTCAGTCATCAGAGGCATAGGCACAGATTGGTCTTTGCAGACATATTTGAGCAAAATCTATTATGGGAACTATGGTGCGATGAGACGCCCCTCTGATGATCGGATCGCGAATTATTTAGGGGCATTAGAGGCTTTAGATGCAGGAGTGACCACGTTTTTAGACTGGACGATGATCAATTCACTGGATCATACAGAAGAGCTCATCGGAGGATTAAAGGATGCTGGCATTCGAGCTGTTTTTGCTTTCGGTACCTCTGGAGATGCTGAGTATTGGGATAGGGAGAGCACGCTCACCAATATGGAGGATGCAGCACGCGTGAAAAAAGCACATTTTCAATCATCAGATCAGCTTTTGACAATGGGGCTTGCGATTCGTGGGCCAGAATTTTCTTCATGGGAAACTTCAGTATTTGAAATCGAAACAGCCCGGTCTCTAGATGCTCTATGCAGTATGCATATTGGTTTTGGGAACTGGGGTGCGGAGGATCGTTCGATTGAGCGGCTTCACAAAGCAGGGTTACTTGGGCCTGACCTTAACATGGTGCATATCAATGCAATCGATGCAGATCAAATGAAGATGCTGGCAGACAGCGGAAGCTCCATATCCATTACACCTGAAATTGAAATGATGATGGGTCACGGTTATCCAGTGACAGGACTTGCGATTGAACAAGGTGTTCTTCCAACGCTTGGTGTAGACGTGGTCACGGCGACAGGCGGAGATTTATTTGCTCAAATGAAGTTCGGGCTTCAGGCAGAGCGCGCGCTCCAAAATCAATCATTGCTCATGGAGGGAATCATGCCGGGGCCTGACCTTGGAATTTCTGCTCAACAAATGCTTGAAGCTGCGACGATCAATGGGGCTCGTGCATTACAGCTTGATCATAAAATTGGCTCGCTCACACCTGGAAAAGAAGCTGATTTCATCCTAATCGACCGGACAAGCATGAATCTTCTGCCGATGACAGATCCGGCTGGAGCGGTTGTCCAAACGGCACACCCTTCAAATGTTGACTCTGTTTATGTGGCTGGAAAAGCAGTAAAACGAAACGGAAAGCTTGTCGATGTGAATCTAGAAGAGGTCAAACGGAAAGCTTATGCGGCAAGAGATCATATTCTATCGCACAAGTTTGAATCAACGCCATCATAAACAAACAATCCCCATAGGTAGCTGCCTATGGGGATGAGATTACAAGGATTCTTTAATGACCTTTTTATAATATTGGACAGAAAGGAAGCCGAAGATAGAATATAACACTGTATAAATCGACATGACGATGAGCATTGGTGTCCACAGTTCACCGCCGAATAAAAACCAGCCTGACTGTACTGCAAAGTAGCTGTGAAGCAACCCGACAATGAGTGGAATCCCAAAGTTAAATAGCTGTTTGAGCCGAATACCTTTTAATAGATCCTTCTCAGTAAAACCAAGCTTACGCAAGATCGTGTAAGAGCTTTGTTCTTCTTCACTTTCATTCATCTGCTTGAAGTATAAAATACAGCCTGATGTGACAAGGAAGCTGAGACCTAAAAATCCGACGACAAACATCATCAGTCCTATTGTTTGCTTTTGCTGCTGAGCTGAAGCCAATTGAGACATGCTTTTGTCACCTAGTTTTAAAGAGGTAAACACATCATTCGCTTGTTCAAGGTTTTGATCATCTTTTATATTGACTGCGTGATATTGATTATGCTCAACCTGAAGTTTAGGATCTTTCTGCTGGTCAAGCTGTTCAAAGACACTTTCACTGACGACAGCAACAGGTAGACCACCAAACGTGAAGTTGTAAGAGATGAGATAATCTTTCTTCATATCAATGACCTTTAAGTCAAGGGGTTTCTTGATAAGTAGTTTCACATCACCTGAGTTTTGAATCGGCATGAATTTCTTCAATAAATCACTGTAGCCGCTTAAGATGACTTCGTTGCTTTTTACATGAATATTTGGTGCGTTTTTCTCACTGATCACAGGTAGAGTTAAGACACCTGGGTCATTATTCATATTTTTTATCTCTGAATCCATGATCTTCTTTGCGTCAAACTTCGCTTGAATGACTTTGAATTGTTTTGTTTCATACGCAATATGTTTGTCAGAAAGTGCACGAGTGAAGGTATTGACTTCTTTCTCTGATCCCATAACGAAATGTGATGGGATCTGTTGTTCAGCGGTTTTTTCTGCTGAGTAATAAGAAATGTAGCTTAAAGATAACAACCCGATAGCCAGTGCAGATACCGTTGTAATAATCGTTAAAAGCAGTGCGTTTGATTTTAACCGGAACATAATAGATGACAGAGACAGGACTTCATGAATGGCGAGATAGCCATTTTTTCTTTTACGTACGATATTGGCAATGAAGGAAACAGAGCCTTTATAGAAAAGAAAGGTACCGATAATGACAGAGCCAAGAATATAAATCATCGCTAAAAGTAATGCAAGCATGGACGTATATGAGCCGGTAAAAAGCTTAGAGGAAATATAATAGCCTGAACTAATCAAGACAATACCGAAAACCCCAATGATGATCTCAAACACAGAGATTTTTTTCACACGCTGCTCTGTGGATGACGTGGATCTAAACAAAGATAAAATCGTCTGTCTATTAATAAACCATCGATTTCTTAACATGATTAATCCATAGATGATGAAAAAGACGATCAGTGTCTGCAAAAGGGCCATGCCTGAAAAATGCAGGTTGGCGATGGCGTTCACGCCGGTTACTTTAAATAGCACCATCAGCATGAGTTTTGAACCGATAAAACCAGCTATGATACCAACAGCCATTGAGAACACGTATAGGATAAAGTTTTCTGCATTGAGCAGTTTGGCAATTTTTTGTTTCGTCATGCCAATGAGCTGGAGGAGACCTATTTCTCTCCCTCTTCGTTTAATAAAAATGCTGTTCGCATATAACAAGAAGATCCCAACAATGGCAATGAGTAGTACTGAAGCGGCTTTGATCGACGCACCGCCCTTAATGGACCCCTTTACATCATCAAGTGCTGGTGAGTACTGCAAGGTGACAAAAGAAAAGTAGAGCGCCACACTAAACACGAGAGCAAACACATACAAATAGTAATTCTTCAAATTTTTCTTCAAGTTACGAAGAATGAGCTGATTAATGTTCATGCTTCACACCACCTAAAACACCTTGCGTTTTCATAATATCCTCGAAAAACATCTTTCTTTCTAAAGCACCTTTATTCAGCTGAGTATAGATTTGGCCGTCCTTGATAAAAATGACACGTCTTGAATAGCTGGCTGCGACAGGGTCATGTGTCACCATGACAATGGTCGCTTTTCGTTTGCGATTGAAATCTTGTAGCTTATTGAGTAAATCAGAGGCAGATTTGGAATCAAGCGCTCCGGTAGGTTCATCCGCGAAAATAAGACTCGGTTCATGAATGAAGGCACGAACCGCTGATGTCCGTTGTTTTTGTCCACCAGAGAGCTCATTCGGATATTTGTCTCTTAGTTCATAAATGCCCATGTCCTCCGCAAGCTGTTGAAAACGTTCGAAAGCTTCTTTCTTTGGCGTTTTGGAGATGGACAATGGCAAGAGGATGTTCTCTTTGACCGTGAGTGTATCAAGTAAGTTATAATCCTGAAAAACAAAGCCAAGCTGCTTTTTTCTGAATTCTGCAAGCTGCTGATCCTTCATTTGTGTCATCTCAGCATCTGCGATACGAATGGATCCGCTAGACACATGATCAATAGAGGACAATACGTTCAGAAGGGTTGTTTTCCCTGAGCCTGATGGACCCATGATGCTGACGAATTCTCCAGCTTCAATCGTCAAGTCAATGCCACTCAGCACCTCTTGTTTGTTGAATTTATTGCCGTAGCTTTTATATATTTTGCGAGCTTCTAAAATGTTCATTTGTTGATCCCCTTTTCTATTTAATTGATATCTCTAGTATAAAAAGAAGCCCGCCGCACTTCCTTCGATTTGGCGAACAAAACAGACGAGCATGTGACATTGTTGTCACATGCTCGCAATATGCACAAAATCATTCTTTTTCGGAAAGATGAAGGTGAAGGTTGTGCCTTGATCTATCGTGGAGTTGACCTCGATCTTGATATGAAGAGCGTCTGCTCCTTTTTTCGTTAAATAAAGCCCCATTCCTGTTGAGGCGGTGTCATTGTGGTGTCTCGTTGAGGTAAAGCCTTTTTCAAAAATACGAGACAGATCTCTTGGGTCTATTCCTCTGCCTTGATCTGTGATCGTCAGCATCACTTGGTCATTGATGTGCTTGCTTTCAATGGCAATATCAGACGAATGACTATACTTGACTGCATTTGTGAGCACCTGTCTGATTATAAAGGATAACCATTTTGCATCACTTAATACGTGACGTTCTTCTAGCGTGAGTTCAAACCCGATTCCTTTTTGCATGCACCATGATTGGAGCGCTTTGATTTCCTTTGCTAGGATACTTTGCAGGTCCAGCTGTTCAATAAATAAATCATTTTCGATATGACGTATTCTGCTTCGGTGCAACTGGGCGTCGAGTAATAAATGGATTCTGAGCCATTCGTATGTCATATTCGATTTCAGTGGCTGCTCTGTTAAGCGGTCAATCATCAAGTGCATCGCTGTGAGAGGTGTTTTCACTTCATGTATCCATGAGAGCAATTCATCCTTCTCTTCTTCAAGGGCGATTTGTTGTTCTGCCGCCATCTTCCGGTAGCGGTCAATTTGCTCAGACGTCGCATCATGTACAAGCTGTTCAAATGGGGAAGATGGCGTGAGCCGCATTTGATGATCAATATGATCATCCCATTCTTTCAGACGCTCATAATACGCCGTTTCTTTACGGTATCGGAAAAAGAGAAAGACGATCATGAAAAACGTAGATAATAACACAATATAAAAAAGAGACGCCATTGGAATGGTCGTATCCAAAAAAGCAACAAACAGAATGAGGAGCTGCAAACTAAGAAAGAACAGAATCCAGCTTCTTCGTTCCTTTAAAAATGCTTGCAGCATCATTGATCATCCTTTTCTTTTGCAAGGTAGCCTTGGCCCACTTTTGTCTCAATGTAGGTGCCAAGAGAGATCTCATCTAGTTTTTTTCTAAGGCGATTGACGTTCACAGTAAGTGTATTGTCACTGACAAATCGTTCATCCTCCCACAGTGCTTGAATGAGCGATTCCCGGCTGACAATATGATTTTTATGTTGAATCAATTCCTTAAGAATAAACAGTTCATTTTTCGTTAATTCCACTTCACCGTGATCATTTGTAACGGTGTTTTTTTCTAGATCAATTGTAGCGCCGCACCATACCTTTAAGCTGGCAGGTTCTGCATTATAATCATGTACTCTGCGAAGAACGGCACTGACTTTGGCAATGAGCACGTCAAAGTGAAACGGCTTTTGTACAAAATCATCGGCGCCGAGCTGCATTGACATGACCATATCAGCAGGATGGTCACGAGAGGAGAGGAAGATGATCGGTACATTTGAATGATGCCGAATCATTCGGCACCAGTGAAAACCATCGTATTTTGGAAGCTGTATATCAATAATGACGAGATCAGGCTGAACAGAAGTGAATTCCTGCATCACCTGTTGAAAATCGTGAATCCCATAAACATCATAGGACCAGTTCACGAGACGTTCTTTGATTTCTTGGAAGAGGGTTGTATCGTCCTCAATCAGTAGAATTTTAAACAAAACCAGCACCACACTTTTTGTATTCGCTTGTATGTAATTGTAGCGGAAAAAAGGCGCTGCCGCTAGAAGCAGACAAGAAAAAAGCAAGGGAAGGGCTCCCTTGCTTTAGTTTATTTACCTAAAAAGTGCTTTTTAAAGAATGATAGTTGATATTCGAGTGTGAGTGGATCATTAAAATAGAATTCTTCTGCATTTGCCACATACACACGATGTTTTTTCACAGCTGGGATGGACTTGTAAATTTCACTGTTTTGATAGGAATTGTCCATTTCGCTGTTTTTACTAATGATCATATAGTCTCCAGCAAATTCAGGAATGACCTCCTGTGAAACGGCATAGTAGCCAGCTTTTAATGCCTTTTCTTTTACTTTTTCAGGCATTTTTAGTTTCATTGCTTGGTAAAGAATTTCTGTGCCACGGCCCCATGCATCACCAAACACGTAAAGATCTTTTGTGCCGCTTTCAAAGACTGAAACCGTTGCATCTTTACCGATTTTGGCTTTAATTTCTTTTCCAGCTTCAGCAGCGCGTTCTTTAAAATCTTTTACCCATGCTTTGGCTTCTTTTTCTTTGTTTAATACTTTTCCAATTTCAATATGTTGCTGAAGGTAATCGACTTTGTTATACGTAAACAAGACAGTTGGTGCGATTTTTTTCAGTTTTTCTACATTTTTTGTATTGCTTAAGCCAATGATGACATCAGGCTTTAACTTCATGATTTTTTCGACATTGGCATCCGATACTTCTTCCACATTTTTTAGTTCCTTCTGGAAGCGAGGGTTCTTTTTTGACCAAGAGTCGACGCCGACCAGCTTCACACCAAGTGACATGACATTACCAGTGTAAGAGCCAAGTACAACGACACGTTTTGGATGGGCTGGCAGCTTCACAGGGCCATTTTCAGATTCATATGTAATCTTGTCTGATGATGTGGATTGATTTCCTTTATTTGAGGAAGAGCTGCTGCTATTGCCACATGCGCTCAATGCAAGTACAAAGATGAGCATCAGAGGGAACAATATTTTCTTCATGAATGTAGACTCCTTTGAAATCGGCACATTCGCCGGTATTTGATTGTATGAGTGATAATGATAATTATTATCACTTGAATATCATATCATAGAAGTGTAGTCTATTGTCAATTACATTTTGATCGTTGGTGATAAAAAATAGGAGGGGAAATTTTTAATAGAAAAAAAGATCAAGGCAGCATGTGTCCTGATCTTTTTTCTTATTTAAACCAGCCTTTTTCTTTTGAACGTGTAATGGCTTCAATGCGGTTTTTCACTTCTAGCTTATCTAAAATAATCGAAATGTAGTTTCGAACAGTGCCGCTTTTAATGCTGAGTTCTTTCGCAATTTCTTTTGTGTTTTTGCCGTCTGCGACGAGCTCAAGGACTGATTTCTCTCGTTCTGTTAAAGGATTTTCGTCACTATATAAGTCTTCCATTAATTCAGGGGCGTACACCTTTTTCCCTTTCATCACACTGCGAATGGCACTTGCCAGATCTTCACTTGGACTATCTTTCAGCATATAGCCGCTGACGCCAGCTTTAAGCGCCCTTTGGAAATAGCCAGAGCGGGCAAAGGTCGTTAAAATGATGATTTTTACATCAGTTCCTTTGAGCTCTTCCGCTGCATCAAGTCCCGTTTTTCCTGGCATTTCAATATCCATTAAGCAAATATCAACAGGGTGTTTTTCGGCAAAATCAATGGCGTCCTGACCGTTCGTACCTTTTCCAACAACCGTCATATCGTCTTCTAAATCAAGAAGTGAACCGAGTGCACCGAGCAGCATTTGCTGATCTTCTGCGATAAAGATGTTGATCATTTCATCCCCTCCTTGTCTTTTGCTGCTGAATCATTTGGAATGCTCATGATTAGCTTTGTCCCGTCCTTTGTCTCAATACGCAGGCGTCCATTTGCAAATTCCAATCTTTCTCTAATGCCTAAAAGACCGTGACCCTTCGTTTGAGAGGGGGGATAATCGCCTTTAAATGTTCCATCATCCTCGACAGTGATAATAGCTTCCTTTGATTTTTGATGAATCGTGATTTTGCAGATGGTCGCATCACTATGTTTGACGACATTTGTCACAGCCTCTTTGATGCACATGCTGACAATGTTTTCGTTAAGAAGAGAGATGTGTTTTGGCGCTTCCTTTTCATCATAGATCAATTCAATTCCGGCCGCTTCGAGAATTTGCTCAATGTTCGACATTTCATCCTTGATGCGTATGCCCTTCATAGAGGAAACAATCTTCCGCACTTCATTGAGAGATGTTCTGGCGGTCTGCTGGACGCTTTTCAGCTCAGCACGAGCCTGCTCAGGATCTTTATAGACGAGTTTGCGGGCAAGATCACTTTTTAAACCGATAAGAGAAAGCTTTTGTCCAAGGGTGTCATGCAGATCACGTGCGATGCGCTGCCTTTCTTCAAGCTTTACAAGATCGGCGATCCGTTCATTGGCATTTTCTAATTTCTCTTCAAGGCGTTCACGTTCTTTTCGGCTTCGAATGCTGAGAGGAAGGAGAATGGCACTAATAAGTGTGATCACAACAAAAGGAATTTGTGTGAGAAACCAGCCCTTTTTTAAAATCAAGCTAAAGTTCACGGCTACGGCGGCGCTCCCTAGATGAATATAGTATAAAATATAAAAAGGGACTTTTCTTTTAATGTGCCCATTGAAATAGGCGATGCAAAAAGCGAAATAAATGTAGCTGTAGAGCATCACATAGCCAGTCGAAATCGCAATCAATAAAAGACCGAAGACATATAAAGACCAGCCTTTTGCGACAAAGGCAAAACGATACACTCCGAAAAAAACCACGTTTAAAATAATGCCAATGACAATACCTAAAGTCGTAGGCGTCTTTAAGATAAAATAGAAGGGCAGGATGAAAAAAATGGCCCATATATAGGGAGAAATCCCATGCAATTTTTGAATTTTAAACTGTTTTTTCATCCGTGTGCCACCTTTTCCGTTTTCGTTCTTTTTCCTTACTTTATCAAATTCAACTTATGGTTGCATCCTGTAAATGACAACAAGCTCCTTCTAGTGAAAGAAAGAGCTTGCACCAATTATGCATTTTTCTTTAGAATGTCTCCTTTAATGACAGGTGCGGGCATCTTCTTAGATTGCCGTGCTTCTTTAAAGGTAACGAATGCTTTCGTGTCTTCATCCCAAAGTCTAAATTTCATTGATTCAATACTTGTTTTTAAAGTGATGGTTGGTACATTTTGAAGTGGCTCACTATGATCATGTGCATGCTCTAAGTGATAATTCGGCACCCTCGGACTTAAATGATGGACATGGTGATAACCGATATTGCCTGTTAACCATTGAAGAAGCTTCGGTAATTTGTAAAAAGAACTGCCTTCTACAGCTGCCTGCACATAATTCCAATGCTCATCTGCTTCAAAGTAAGAATCCTCAAACGTATGCTGTACATAAAATAGCCATACACCGATTGATCCTGAGATCAAGAAGATGGGACCTTGGACAAGCAGGAACTCCTGCCAGCCAAAAATAAGACACGTTGCAGCTGCTAGTGCAATGATGCTCACGTTTGTGAAATACGTGTTCCAGCGCTCTTTTTTACGAGCATTTTTGACGTTGAAACGGTTTTTTAAGAGAAAGACAAAGATCGGTCCTAAAATAAACATCACAAAAGGATTACGATAAAATCTGTAGCGGAATTTCGTCCAAGCTGATGCTTCTTGATATTCTTTGACTGTCAAAAGCCAAATGTCGCCAGTACCTCGTTTGTCTAAATTACTGCTTGTGGCATGGTGAATTGAATGATCTCTTTGCCATTGAAGATAAGGGAAAAGGGTGAGTACGCCCGTTACAAATCCGAACAGGTGATTCAGCGGCTTCTGTTTAAAAAAGGATTGATGGCAGCAGTCGTGAAAAATAATAAAGACACGTACTAAAAAACCAGCTGCAATAACCGCAAAGAAGAGGGTTAAAAGATAGGAGATGTTCAGGCTATAATAGGCAAGAAACCAAAGCCCTAAAAATGGAATGAATGTATTAAAGAGTTGAATGATACTTTTTTTTGAATTAGCACCAGAGAATTGGCCAACTTGTTTTCTTAAAGTGGCTTGCTGCTGTGTGTTTGTTGAAGTCGTCATGAACGTTCAAGTCCTTTCCGTTTCTTTCTACTTCAAAGTATAGAAGGAAAGGTGTCATGCTCATAGTAGCACCCATCATGTATTCAATATGACATTTGTCATGTTGGACGCAGAAAAGGCTGATGCTTCAAGCGGTGTAAGCTTATTTAATTTAAATAAAAAAGTAAAGGCGCTTAGCCTTCACTTTTTATGAACGTGCTTCATGAACTTTTAACTGCTTGCCTTTAATGGTTGTGTGGCGCATGGCGTTCAGCACAAGAGGGCCTTTGCCGTTAAGAATATCGACGTATGTTTTCGTATCTTGGATGGTAATAATTCCAATGTCATCAAAGGCAACGCCGTCTATTTTGGCAATGGTCCCAACGAAATCAACAGCCCGCAGCTTCTTTTTCTTCCCGCCGTTAAAATAAAGCTTCATTATATCTTTTTCAACGCCTGCCTGTTTATTTTCCTTTTGAATCGGCGTTTCAATCTTTGCTTCAAAGCGTTCGACATGCTGCTCTGCGTCTTCCTTTGTTGGGTATGGCTGCGTCTTGAAATCAATACCTGCTTCCTCTTTTAATTCATCAATCAGAGGCTTTGCATTTCTTGTCATAAATGCAATGGTTTTTCCGCTTTTTCCCGCTCTGCCTGTTCTTCCTGTTCTGTGAATATAGCGCTCTTTTTCATAGGGGAGATCATAATGAATCACATGTGTCATATCACTGACATCAATACCCCGGGCTGCTATATCGGTTGCAATCAAATAACGGAACTCACCGTTTTTGAATTCATCCATGACAGCGAAGCGGTCTTCCTGTCTCATGCCTCCATGAATTTTGTCACAGGGCACATCCCACTCATCAAGCTTCATTGTGAGTTCGTTCACTCGGTCCTGTGTATTACAGAAAATAATGCAGCTATCTGGATTTTCAATCACGATCGTACGCTGAAGAAGAGAGAATTTCGCTTCTTCCTCCGTTTCAATCACGGTGTGGGTGATTTGTGGCACAGACGTTTCTTCCCGTGCAATTTCAATCACTTTTGGTGATTGTAGAAACTGTTCACTTAATTTCTTCATCTCATCAGACATGGTCGCTGAAAACAGCATTGACATGCGCTTTGGCGGCAGATACTGAATAATAGAAGAGACTTGATCAATAAATCCCATGTTCAGCATTTCATCCGCTTCATCTAACACGAAAAATTTAAGGTTTTCTAAGGAAAGAGTACCTTTCTCAAGGTGATCCAAGACTCGTCCAGGTGTTCCGCATACAATGTGGTTTTTTTGTGCAAGCTCTATTTTTTGGGCTTGAAAAGGGGCTTTTCCAAAAATGGCTGCGGCTTTGATTCGTTTCAATCGTCCAAGGCTTGTAAGGTCCTGTTTGACCTGCATGGCGAGTTCTCGCGTTGGAACGAGGATGAGGGCTTGAGGTTTATTTTCAGCCCAATCAACCATTTCACAAATCGGCAGGCCATAGGCTGCCGTCTTGCCACTACCAGTCTGAGATTTGACGATTAGATCCTGCTTTGAAAAAGCAACGGATAATGTCTCATGCTGAACAGGTGTAGGTGTATGGAAGTGAAGTGCTTTTAGCGCTTGTTTTAAATCATCACTTAATGGATATTGATCAAATTGTTGTAATGTCATCGAGTTCTCCTTTTCGTACATTCATACTTGTGACATCATACCATAATCATGACCGTGAATGAAAAGACATGAAAAAAAGCCCCATAAAGGAGCTTTCAGCGTGTAGACAAACCCTCGCATTCGGTGTCAGTTTTGCGCTCCGGTACTCACGAATGGCAAATTCGCTCCGTTCCGGTGCTCACTCTTCCTAGACTTCAAAGGTTTTCTATCACGCTGAAAAGAAAACAAAAGCCCCATAAAGGAGCTTTTGATTAAAGGAATCTGCGTTTTACTTTTTCCCAGTAGGAGTTGTCTTTTAATTTCACTGTTTTAATGACTTTTCCTGAAAGGCCAATGTCGATTTGTTTGACGTGTTTTGTGCCAAGCGCTTCGTTATCAAGCCCGATAATCGGATGGTCGTTTCCGTCTTGCACAACCTTCAGCGTTAGCTTGCGATCACTGCTTAAGATGAAAGGCGCCCCGAGTGTACGGTACGAGTTGTTGTTTAGCGATGCAAGCTCTGTAACTTGCATACATGGAAGCATCGGATCAACCACGGCACCGTTTACCGATTTATTGTAGGCTGTTGAGCCAGTCGGAGTAGAAATAATCATTCCGTCTCCTCTAAATGTTTCAAAGTGGAAATCATCTATATACACATCGATCACAAATGTTTTAATGATGCTTGAGCGGATCGACAGTTCATTTAAGCAATGGAACTGGTTGGTACTGTCAACGCTTACATCGATGATCGGGTATTTTCTCACTTCAATCTGTTCAGTGTTCATGGCATCAATCATTTTATCAAAATGTTCTAATGAAAAATCGCAGTATAGATGCGAATTCTCTGTTTTTGATACCCCTACATATAAGCAGTCATCCCGGAAGTTCGTTTTACGGACTGCTTGAAGAAATGTGCCATCTCCGCCAATTGAAGCAATAATATGGGCATCCTCTGCACGCTTGACGACTTGAAAGCCTTGATCGGTAGCGAGCTTCTCCAGAGAAGAAATGTGTCCATCCAATTCATGATCTTTTTTGTAAAAGAAAAATACATTGCGACGATTGTCTGTCATTGACGTTCTCCCCTTCGTTGTCAAAAGTAGATTTAGAGTAATAAAGGGCTTACATATGAAGCCTTGCTCACATTTTACACTTTTTTCATATGAAAGTAAAAACATTAGAAAAACCTTCATGATGGTGGCATTCATTTTTAGAAATGAGTCAATGTAAGGGATTTGAAAAGGGCAGAATTTGAGCATAATTGAATAGCTGTTTTCTCATGAAAGAGTGGTTTAGGTGTTTCGTTGTGGTGAAGCTCTAGCCTATTAGGTGCAGAGAGAGGAGAAAAAAGCCAATTTTTCGTCATGCGTATCACTTGGCAGACGATGTAAAGTTGATCGTGAATTAAGGGAGGTGCTATCATATGATGAAATGAAATGTAAAAAAACCACAATTCCTGTGAAACATTTCATGCAAATATTCGTATCAATGAAGAGAGACAAAAAGGAGGAGAAAAAGATGAATGCGAAAAGATGGGTAGCGTTAATCATTGCACTTGGAGTTTTCGGATTTTCAATTGTGATTAGTGTCACGACGGCTTTGTATGAAAGCTTCAATGACAATAAAATGAGCTATCAATTTGGGGATGAAATAGAAGAGAAGGTACTAGAGGATGGAAGCGGTGCTGGAAAAATTGCGGTTCTTGAGATTAATGGAACCATTCAAGATAATGGCGGTGCATCAAGTCTATTAGGCGGAGAAGGTTATGATCATCGTGCATTTCTGAAGGAACTAGAAAAAGTGAAAGATGATGCTTCAGTAAAAGGCGTACTGCTGCGTGTCAACTCTCCAGGTGGCGGTGTCTATGAAAGTGCAGAAATACATAAAAAATTAGAAGAAGTGAAAAAAGCGAAGAAGCCGATTTACGTTTCTATGGGCTCTATGGCAGCGTCTGGTGGCTACTATGTATCAACTCCAGCCAAGAAAATCTTTGCTTCACCTGAAACATTAACAGGATCTTTAGGTGTGATCATGCAAAGCTTGAACTATTCAAAGCTGGCAGATAATTTAGGGATTAAATACGAAACAATTAAAAGCGGAAAATTCAAAGACATCATGTCGCCAAATCGTGATATGACGAAAGATGAGCGCGACATTATGCAAAGCATGGTCGATAACTCGTATGAAGGATTTGTCAAAGTGATCTCTGAAGGGCGCGGCATGTCAAAACAAGATGTGAAGAAAATTGCGGACGGCCGGGTTTATGACGGAACACAGGCGAAATCGAACGGATTAGTCGATGAGCTTGGTTATTATGAAGATGCAATCAAAGCGATGAAGAAAAATGAAAAAGGGTTAAAAGGAGCGACAGTGATCAGCTATTCTCAAAGCTTTGGCTGGAACTCTCTCTTCAATATGAGCGCAAGCAAACTCTTTAAAAGTGAAATTGATTTTCTCAATCTAAAAGAAACACTGGCTGGCTCAAATGGGTCTAAACCGATGTATCTCTATTCAAAATAAAGGAGGGATCATAGATGGATTCTACATTCGATGAAGTAACCGAAAGCCGCAGCCAAGAAGAATCGAATCCGGCTCTTGCGAAACGTGCAGTGATTGAAGCACAGGCGTTTGCAGGCTTTTGGATTAGGTTTTGGGCGTTTATTCTTGATTGGCTCGTCGTCTGGGGTGTCAACCATTTGACGGTTTCTCCGATCTTTAGTCTGTTCGGCTGGTCCAAAGGAGGAGGATGGTTTTCTCCATTTTCCGTCACAACGACGATTGTGTTCCTGCTTTATTTCGCCATCATGACGAAAATTTTTCGACAAACACTTGGGAAAATGGTGTTTGGGATCAAAGTGGTCTCACTTCAACCTGAGAAGAAACTGGCATGGGATGTCATTTTCTTTAGAGAAATTGTGGGACGCTACATTAATACACTTTTTGTTCTCTATGCTATTGTTGGGTTCACACCGAAAAAGCAAGGGGTTCATGATTACTTTGCTGATACGGTGGTCGTCCATGAACACCTATATGAAAAAACAGAAGCAAACGTATAATCAGAAGAGTTTGGCCGGGTACCGGTCAAACTCTTTTTTTATGATTGGGTATAAAATCCAGAATGAGAGCCATAATCGTAGAGGAAGCATCATTTGTTATGGAGGAAGTGAGCATAGTGCTTTACGTTTGGATCGCAGCTTTTTTGTTCCTTGGGATCTTATTGATCTTCATGAAAGTGACCATTTCACTGGATTATTCACATGCAAATGACAATGACCACCTTGCGCTGAAGATCATCACCTTATATGGAATCATCAGACTCAAAAAAGACATTCCGATGGTGAGGGTCAATCCAGAAGATCAAACGATTGATATACGTGAAAAGAAGATGGCGAGCGCCCAGACCCCTAGTCACGAAAAAGAATCTATACATAAAAAAGTGGGAAAACGTGATATGAAGCAAATCCTTCATCAAATGGAGCGTATCACAAAAGAGATCGTCGATTTAAACCGGATCATGCGTAATTTCTTCATTCACATGAGAATTGTATCGTTTCATTGGTCAACATGGATCGGCTTTCATGACGCTGCTTTAACAGGTGTAGCAGCTGGCGGGGTATGGTCAGTCAAAGGAGCACTCCTTGCCTTTATGCAGGAGCATCTCACCTTTAAGCATAAACCGGTATATGAAGTCATTCCTGCCTTTCAGCACAATGTGTCACAGACCCAGTTTACATGTATAGCTTATTTTCGTATTGGACATGCTATGCTTGCAGCCATTCGTTTACTTGTCCATTGGTTAAAAGGAAGAAAGGCGAGAAAAAGTGCCTCTCTTCAAGCAACGAAGAATGAATCATCTGTTTAAGGAGGAACCCGAAAATGGCAGATCATCCAATCCAAGGTCTGATGAAGACAGCGATGGAAAACTTAAAAGAAATGATAGATGTGAATACAATCATCGGCGATCCAGTCGAAACCCCTGACGGCAGTGTCATCCTCACTGTATCGAAGGTTGGTTTTGGATTTGCAGCCGGCGGCAGTGAATTTAACGGGAACCAAAAGAAAGAAAAACGTTCTGATGATCAAGAACGAAAAGAACCGAGACTCCCATTTGGCGGGGGAAGCGGCGGAGGTGTGTCTATTACACCAATCGCTTTCTTAATTGTCGGAACAAACGGCGTTCGAATGCTTCATTTGGATGAACATACACATCTGCTTGATAAAATATTGGATTCTGCTCCTCAAGCAATTGAACGTCTTCAGCACATGTTTAAGAAAGATGAACGGGAGAACCGTCATAAAGAACGAAAACTAGATGACATAGACCTTTAAAAAGTTAGCTGCGCTGCAGTTAACTTTTTTTTCAAAAGCGACGATTAGGCTTTGCAGTTTTTTGCTTTCTCTACTATGATAGAACCATACATTTGATAAGGGAGGAATTGTTTTGGCATCGATCACATTTAAAGGGAGTTCTGTCACGCTTGTAGGAAATGAAGTAAAAGTAGGCGAGCAGGCTCCAGATTTCACGGTATTAACGAACTCACTAGGGGAAGTTTCACTTTCTGATTTAACAGGAAAAGTGACGATCATCTCAGTGATTCCTTCTATTGATACAGGTGTGTGTGACGCACAAACAAGACGTTTCAATGAAGAGGCAGCCGGTTTAGGTCCGGTCAATATCTATACAATTAGTGCAGACCTTCCATTTGCACAAGCACGCTGGTGTGGAGCAAACGGAATTGAAAATGTCGAAACATTATCTGATCACAGAGATATGTCATTTGGTGAAGCATTCGGTGTTTATATGGAAGAATTGCGTTTATTGGCGCGTGGAGTTTTCGTATTAGACCCTAATGGGAAAGTGGTTTACACTGAATACGTAAGCGAAGCAACGAATCACCCAAATTATGAAAAAGCCATTGAAGCTGCAAAATCACTGTTATAAAAGCAGCATCGACAAGAGCTCCGGCTTCATACTGGGGCTCTTTTCAATGAGAACATATAGCTTTTAACAAAGCGAGGAGAGAAAAGAAATTGCAGAAAGATCAAGTAAGTACGATTTTCGAGTTGCTCGATACAGCTTCTATTCGATTAAAAAAGGAACAAAGCATTTCCTATATTGAAGCATTGGCTGAAGCGGGAGAAGCCTTTTTCCAAGCAAATGATCGAGACGGTTTACTAAAGGATGTAATAGAGAAAGCAGATTTTGCCTCTTATGATCATGAGCAGATTCGTAAAGCGTTTCAGCTCGCCGTATTAAAAGGACAAAAGGATATTTCC
The DNA here is from genome assembly GCF_009937765.1 of Bacillus pumilus. Lineage (NCBI taxonomy): Bacteria > Bacillati > Bacillota > Bacilli > Caryophanales > Bacillaceae > Bacillus > Bacillus pumilus. The sequence continues at coordinate 1,418,340 of NZ_CP047089.1, forward strand.
CATCCAAATCGTCAGATGACCCCAGATACGATCGGGCTGTTTGTCAGTTATTTGGTAAATAAATTTTTAGAAGGTCAAAAAGAGCTAGTTGTCTTTGATCCAGCAGCAGGAACAGGGAACTTACTGCTTGCTGTCTTAAATAATCTGACTGCAGAAACAAAGCGCGGCTTTGCATCTGAAATTGATGATGTCCTCATCAAAATTGCATGGGCACAGGCGAACTTGGAAGAGAAGGAAGTCGAGCTTTTCCATCAAGACAGCCTTGAGCCGCTTTTAATCTCTCCAGTAGATGTCACTGTATGCAGTCTGCCAGTTGGATATTATCCAAATGATGAACGTGCAGCAGACTATGAATTAAAGGCAAAAGAAGGACATGCCTTTGCGCATTATTTATTTATTGAACAAAGCCTTCGTTATACAAAAGAAGGCGGCTTCTTATTCTTCATCATTCCAAACGATTTGTTTGAAGGAAAAGAAAGCGTGCAATTAAAGGATTTTATCAAAGATCAGGCATATATGAATGCATTGATTCAACTGCCAGTCTCCATGTTCAAGGACAAAAAGCACGCCAAAAGCTTGTTTGTGATGCAAAAGAAAAAGGAAGGGCTTGAGGCACCAAAACGGATGCTGTTTGCCAATCTGCCATCTTTCTCACAAAAAGAATCAATGGTGAGTGTAATGAGAAAATTAGATCAATGGTTTATAGAAGAAAAAGAAACGAAAGAATAGCCAGAGTGATGTCTGGCTTTTTTATTATTCAGAAAATAACGACTTATCGATGTAAGCGGTAACAGTTCAAAGGTGCACTTGAAATGCAAAGTTTTCAATGTTTAAATGAAAAAGTCAGATATTTTTCGGACTTATCGTTAAACTATAAAAGACCCGTCATACAGGTTGAATATAGCACCGGAAAAAACGTGAAACCTTATATAACAACTGAGTAAAAGGAGCGACAAGAATGTCTAAAATTATCGCAATCAACGCAGGAAGCTCATCTCTTAAATTCCAATTGTTCGACATGCCAGAAGAAACCGTTTTAACAAAAGGTCTTGTTGAAAGAATCGGAATGGACAACAGTATCTTCACGATTTCTGTAGATGGAGAAAAGAAAACAGAAGTCACAGATATTCCAGATCATGCAGTAGCGGTTAAAATGCTACTTGAAAAACTAATTGAATTTAACATCATCAAAGACTTTAATGAAATTGACGGTGTAGGACACCGTGTTGTTCACGGCGGAGAGAAGTTCAGCGACTCTGTTCTTTTAACTGATGAAGTCATCAATGACATTGATCAGCTTTCTGAGCTAGCACCACTGCACAACCCTGCAAACGTTGTAGGAATCAAAGCATTCAAACAAATTCTGCCTGACGTACCAGCGATTGCTGTGTTCGATACAGCCTTCCACCAAACAATGCCAGAGCAGTCTTACCTATACAGCCTTCCGTACGATTACTACAAAAACTTTGGTATTCGTAAATACGGATTCCACGGGACAAGCCATAAGTTCGTAACAGAGCGTGCTTCAGAGCTATTAGGCCGTCCTCTTGAAGAGCTTCGTCTGATTTCTTGTCACCTTGGAAATGGTGCGAGTATCGCAGCAGTTGAAGGCGGAAGATCAATCGATACGTCAATGGGCTTCACACCACTTGCGGGTGTTGCGATGGGTACACGTTCAGGTAACATTGACCCTGCTCTTATTCCATTTATTATGGAGAAAACAGGACATACAGCTGAAGAAGTACTTTCTACTTTGAATAAGAAGAGTGGTCTTTTAGGTGTGTCTGGTCTATCAAGTGATCTTCGTGATATCGAAGAAGCAACAGAAGAAGGAAACGACCGTGCAGAAGTAGCTCTTGATATTTTTGCAAGCCGTATTCATAAATACATCGGTTCTTATGCAGCGAGAATGAATGGCGTAGATGCGATCATCTTCACAGCTGGAATCGGTGAAAACAGTTCAGAAGTTAGAGCACGTGTACTTCGTGGTCTAGAATTCATGGGCGTTTACTGGGATCCTTCTCTTAACAACATGAGAGGCGAAGAAGCATTCATTAGCTATCCTCACTCTCCTGTAAAAGTGATCGTTATTCCAACGAACGAAGAAGTCATGATTGCAAGAGATGTTATGCGCTTAGCATAAATGAAAAGGAAGAAGCTCTTTTCCAATAAGGAAAAGAGCTTTTTTCTATTAAAAGCAGCATGCTATAATGTTGTCCAATACGAAGCAAAAGGGAGCGGTGCGAAAAATGGGTGTGACAGAACATAAACGTGAGGCGAAAGCGAGGCTTTATGTGAAAGTCATTACGGTCAGCGATACAAGAACGAAAGAAACAGATAAAAGCGGCCGTCTGATGATTGATTTGCTCAAAGAACAGGGACATCTCATTCTTGCATACGATATTGTAAAAGATGACATTGGAGCGATCCAAGACGCTGTACTAGAGGGAACAGGCGAACCAAAAATAGATGCCGTGTTGTTAAACGGGGGCACAGGGATTGCCGCAAGGGATGTCACCATTGAAGCGATTACCCCGCTTTTCTCGAAGGAACTGTCTGGCTTTGGCGAAATTTTCCGCATGCTGAGCTATACAGAAGACATTGGTTCAGCCGCTATCTTATCCCGCGCCGCGGCTGGGGTCGTCAATCAAAAAGCCGTCTTTGCCACACCAGGATCGACTGGGGCTGTTCGCTTAGCCATGACAAAACTCATCATTCCAGAGCTTCCTCACGTTTTACGAGAGCTTGAAAAAGATCAAAAATAGCCCAAAATGACTCTGCCAAGAAAATTTGGCAGAGTTTTTTTCATAAAGGGGTTGAAAAAACAATTTTTCCTTGTTACAGTGTATACATACTAAATGCATGTTTATAAATTAAAACTTATTTTTATGCAAAAAACATTCACAGATTCAAAACAAGTGAGAGGAGCTTTTCAATCATGTCACAAAATAAAAAAGTCGTATTAGCATATTCCGGAGGTCTTGATACCTCTGTTGCAGTTAAATGGTTACAAGAGCAAGGATACGAAGTTGTAGCTTGCTGCCTAGACGTAGGTGAAGGAAAAGACTTAGCATTCGTTCAACAAAAAGCACTTCAAGTAGGAGCGGTTCAGTCTTACATGATTGACACAAAAGAAGAATTCGCAGAGGAATTTGCACTAACTGCCTTACAAGCACACACGATGTATGAAGGAAAATATCCGCTTGTATCTGCATTATCTCGTCCGCTTATTGCTAAAAAATTAGTGGAAGTCGCAGAAAAAGAAAATGCAGTAGCGGTTGCGCACGGATGTACTGGTAAAGGAAACGACCAAGTCCGTTTCGAAGTATCCATTAAAGCATTGAATCCAGACCTAGAAGTTCTCGCACCAGTGCGTGAGTGGAAATGGTCTCGTGATGAAGAAATCGATTATGCTCAGAAGCACGGTATTCCAATTCCGATTAACTTAGACAGCCCATATTCAATCGACCAAAACCTTTGGGGCAGAAGTAATGAGTGCGGCATTTTAGAAGATCCTTGGGCTGCACCGCCAGAAGGAGCGTATGATTTAACGACACCACTTGAAAAAACACCTGACACACCTGAAATCATTGAAATCACGTTTGAAAAAGGAAAACCAACAGCTATTGATGGTATTCAGTATTCCTTATCTGATCTCATCCTTCATTTAAATGAAGTCGCTGGTCAGCATGGGGTTGGTAGAATCGATCACGTTGAAAACCGTCTTGTTGGTATTAAATCTCGTGAAGTATACGAATGCCCAGGTGCTGTCACACTTCTAAAAGCGCATAAAGAGCTTGAAGACTTAACGCTAGTGAAGGAAGTCGCACACTTTAAGCCAATCGTTGAACAAAAAATGGCTGAATTAATATACAACGGATTATGGTTCTCACCACTTAAAGGAGCACTAGATGCTTTCTTACAAGAAACACAACAGAACGTAACAGGTGTTGTACGTGTGAAACTATTTAAAGGCCATGCCATTGTTGAAGGACGTAAATCACCATATTCACTTTACGATGAAAATCTTGCAACATACACTAAAGCAGATGAATTTGATCATGATGCAGCGGTAGGATTTATTAACCTTTGGGGCTTACCAACAAAAGTAAACAGCATCGTGAATAAAAAGGAGCAGGTTAAAGCATGAAAAAGCTTTGGGGAGGCCGATTTCAAAAAACACCAGAAAAATGGGTCGATGAGTTTGGCGCGTCCATTCACTTCGACAAACAATTAGTCAAAGAAGATCTGACCGGCTCCCTTGCTCATGCAAGTATGCTGAATACATGCGGTATCCTAGACGATGAGGAGGCCGCTACCATTAAAGATGGACTGAATAAGCTCATGAAAAAGGCGGAGGCAGATGAACTCGAATTCTCAGTGGATTATGAGGACATTCATTTAAACCTTGAAAAAATGCTCATTGATGAGATTGGTCCGCTTGGCGGCAAGTTGCACACAGCGAGAAGCCGGAATGATCAGGTTGCAACCGATATGCATTTATATTTGAATAACCAAGTAGAGCATATCATTGAACTGATCTCTTCCTTTCAAACAGTGCTTGTGGAAAAAGCAGAACAGCACGTTGAAACGATTTTTCCAGGATATACGCACTTGCAACGTGCACAGCCTATTTCCTTTGCGCATCATATGCTCGCCTATTTCTGGATGCTAGAGCGTGACAAAGCGCGTTTCCAAGATTCTTTGAAGCGAATTAACGTGTCTCCACTTGGATGCGGAGCGTTAGCAGGAACGACATTCCCAATTGATCGTGAATACACAGCAGAGCTACTTGGCTTTGATCATATTTACGAAAATAGCCTTGATGGCGTAAGTGATCGGGATTTCATTTTAGAGTTCTTGTCTAATAGCAGTCTTGTGATGATGCACTTATCACGTCTTTGTGAGGAAATCATTTTATGGTGCTCACAAGAATTCAAATTCATTGAGCTTGATGACACATATGCAACAGGCAGCAGCATGATGCCGCAAAAGAAAAACCCGGATATGGCAGAATTGATCCGCGGAAAAACAGGCCGTGTGTATGGCAACCTGATGGGGCTTCTCACCATCATGAAAGGCTTGCCGCTTACGTATAACAAAGACTTGCAAGAAGATAAAGAAGGCATGTTTGATACAGTCAAAACCATTGCTGGCAGCCTGCAAATCTTCACAGGCATGATTCAAACAATGACAGTGAACGAAGATGTCATGAAAAAAGCAACAAAAGAAGATTTCTCAAATGCGACCGAAGTGGCAGACTACCTTGCGAAAAAAGGCATGCCATTCCGTGAAGCACACGAAATCGTTGGCAAGCTCGTGTATACTTGCATTCAAAAAGGCATCTACTTAAGTGATCTTCCGTTTGAGACATTCACAGAAGCGAGCGATCTTTTTGAAGAAGACATTTACACCGTTCTTGATCCGTATGTTGCTGTTGAAAAAAGAACAAGCGCAGGCGGAACTGGATTTAAACAAATTCAGCTCGCTTTAGAAAAAGCAAAAGCCTGCCTGGCGTAACTGACCAGAACCATTCGTTGATACGGATGGTTTTTTGTCTTGGGGAAAAGGACATTGATCATCATTGGAGAAGTTTGAAAACATACCAATGTTAAGCTGAAGAGGGAGTGACAGTAGTCTATGAAGAAAACACTTCAGGCTTTGTTTGATCAGCCCATCGTATCAGTTGAAACGTTAGGAGAACAGTACGAGGGACGGGCGAATGATGTGTGGCTGATCTCCTTACAAGACAAAACGGAATATGTGGTGAAATCTCCTAAAATGACAAGAGCAGAAAGTGAATTTGTATATGGGATCAACAAGATCTATGGAGTAAATGCCCATACAGGACAAGAACATCTCGATCAAATCAATGAAAAGCTGGCTCTAACGAATTCCTTTCATATCCCGAAAGTCGTTCGTAAAGTGAAGAAGGCAGGGAAACATGATGATGTCATGGAAAAAGTAGAAGGAACCCCTTTAACATCTTTTGAGCGGCGTTCATCACACTTCTATCAAGATTACGGGAGGAAACTAGCGCTTCTTCATTCATATCGAACAAACTCTTTCGGTGCAGTATACGGGGCAGAAACGAGACATTTGAGAGAATACCATCCACTTTTAAAAACGGCTGTCTCTAAACTTTTAAGCCGCTATTATGCAGACCAGCCTGAATTTCAGCGTTATGGAGAAATGGTCCAGCAAAAGCTAAATCACCTCAGTCCTCCTGATTCAGCCAGTCTCATTTTAATTGATTTAGATCCATCGCAATATATTGAAAAAGATGATCAAGTGACGAGTCTAGTTGATACGGAATATGTTGTGTTTGGACCAGCTGCGTTTGATTTTATTGCATTGGAATACCTTTTGACGAAAGAAACTGCACACGATGTTCAGTTAGGCTATGAAGAGATTTGCCCGCTTCCTCGCCAGCTTCATGAGGTGAGAGAATGCTATCGATTTGTTTCGCTGCTTCTAGATATTCATGGCTCGTGGGATATCCAAAAGTGGATGAATCATCCTACATTTTTTCATTCTAAATAGAAATAGCAGAAAGGGTTCATAAGTGCGCCAGATGCTGGTTTATAGTAAAGTAAAGATAACAAACGAAACACATGAACTTGCAACCTTTGCTTTAGGAGGAGATTGTGTGCGACACGCATTAATAACAGCGGGTTCTAAAGGACTTGGCAGGAAAGTCACCGAGTCTTTACTGAATATGGGGTATTCTGTGACAGTCAATTATCGAAGTGATGATGAAGCTGTGCGGCAGATGAAAGAAGAATTGCAGGAATATGAAGAAAAGCTTCAATTTGTCCAAGGTGACGTGACAAACAAAGAAGATTTAAAGAACATGGTCGCGCTGGCAACCGAGCGATTTGGACGGATCGATGCTTTGATTAACAATGCCGGACCTTATATTTTTGAACGAAAAAAGCTAGCGGATTATTCCGAGGAAGAATGGTATCAAATGATGGAAGGCAACCTATCTGCTGTGTTCCATTTGTTCAGAATGGTCATCCCGATGATGAGAAAGCAAGGCTTCGGCCGAATTGTCACATATGGCTTCCAAGGTGCAGACCATGCGCCGGGATGGATGCACAGATCAGCCTTCGGAGCAGCAAAAGTGGGGCTCGCGTCACTGACGAAAACCATTGCGATTGAAGAAGCAGAAAACGGCATCACGGCCAATATGGTTTGTCCAGGCAAAATCGTTGGTGACATGAAAGAATCGACAATAGAAGAAGCACGCCAGATGAAAGATGATGAAACGCCGATTGGCAGGTCTGGTACTGGAGAAGATATCGGTCGCATCATTTCCTTTTTATGCGATGACCGCTCTGACCTGATTACAGGAACTGTTATTGAAGCAACAGGTGGTCTTAACGTCATTCACAGACATTAAGTTTTTCAGTTTTTTATACAGGGAATAGATGAAATGAGATCAAATTCGAAAGGTGGATATACTCACATGAAAGCTACATATCACGGACATTCAGTCGTACACATTGAAACAAACGGATACCATATTTGGATTGATCCATTTTTAAATGGAAATAAGCACACAGATATCAAACCGCAAGATGTCAAAGCGGATGTCATTTTGCTCACGCATGGGCATGGAGATCACATCGGTGACACCATTGAAATCGCCAAAAATAATGACGCACTCGTTATTGCGCCATTCGAGCTTGCCACTTATTTAGGGTGGCAAGGGGTGAAAACGCACCCGCTTTCGATTGGTGGCGGACGGGAATTTGAATTTGGTAAAGTGAAGCTCACTCAAGCGTTCCATGGTTCTGCTATCATTGATGAAGATGCCAAAACGATTACGTATACAGGCATGCCATCAGGTATTTTATTTACTGCAGAGGGCAAAACGATTTATCATGCCGGAGACACTGCACTCTTTTCAGATATGAAGCTGATCGGGGAGCTGAATCATATTGAGCTTGCATTCCTTCCGATCGGTGATAACTTCACGATGGGACCGGACGATGCAAGAATCGCAGCCGAATGGCTTCGGGCGAAGCAAGTCGTGCCAGTTCACTACAGCACATTCCCGCCGATTGAGCAGGACCCACATGCATTTGCAGACAGCCTGCATGGCGGCGTCGGACATGTGTTAAACAGCGGACAATCGATCGAGATTTAATCAACATCGCAAAAAGCCGGCACTCAATTGCCGGTTTTTTTTATTTACATGTATCGTGCTGAAAAAAGACAAATTGCTATTAAAAGCCTCCTGCCCTTATAATGAAAGTTAGATGAAAACGCTGAAAACAAAAAGGGTGAACGGGATTGGCGACAAAGCATGAACAAATTTTATCGTATATTGATTCATTAGATGTCGGAGAGAAAATTTCTGTCCGGCGTATTGCGAAAGAAATGAAAGTGAGTGAAGGGACCGCTTACCGGGCCATCAAGGATGCCGAAAATAAAGGATTTGTCAGTACCATTGAACGAGTTGGTACCATTCGAATTGAACAGAAGAAAAAAGAAAATATTGAAAAACTGACATATGCAGAAGTGGTCAATGTCATTGACGGACAGGTGCTTGGAGGACGAGCGGGCTTACATAAAACATTAAACAAATTTGTCATCGGAGCGATGGAGCTTGATGCGATGATGCGCTATACGGCAGCTGGCAACCTGCTAATTGTCGGAAACCGAATCAATGCCCACAGACAAGCATTAGAGGCAGGGGCAGCTGTACTGGTTACAGGCGGTTTCTCAACAGATGATGAAATCATTCAGCTCGCAGATAAGCTTGAGCTGCCGATCTTATCGACAAGCTACGATACATTTACCGTAGCAGCACTCATTAACCGGGCCATTTATGATCAACTCATAAAAAAAGAGATCGTGCTTGTGGAAGATATTTTAACGCCGATAGAACGAACGGTGTATTTATCACCAGATGATAAGCTTGAAAAATGGTATGAAAAGAACTATGAAACTGGCCACGGCCGCTTTCCGGTCGCAGACGACCAAATGAAGATTCACGGCATTCTCACCTCAAAGGATATCGCAGGGCATGACCGCTCCGCGCCGATTGAAAAGGTCATGACGAAAAACCCGCTGACAGTCATTGGCAAAACCTCTGTTGCTTCTGCTGCTCAAATGATGGTATGGGAAGGTATTGAGGTGCTGCCAGTTGTAGACGATTATGCGAAACTGATTGGCATGATCAGCCGTCAGGACGTACTGAAGGCGCTCCAAATGATTCAAAAGCAGCCACAGGTCGGAGAAAAACTGGATGATGTTGTCTCAAGAGGGTTTAAAGAGACTGATACAGAAAAGCCAAAGGCAGATGCCGTGTATCAATATGAGGTCACACCACAAATGACAAACCAGCTCGGAAACATTTCATATGGCGTGTTCACGCAAATTTTAATTGAATCCGCCAACCGCTTCTTAAAGTCTCATAAAAAAGGGGAGCTGATTGTCGAAAGTCTCTCTGTCTACTTCTTAAAACCGGTTCAAATGGAATCCACGATACAGATCAAGCCAAATATTTTAGAAGTAGGCCGCAAGTTTGGAAAGCTAGAAGTGGAAGTTTATCATCAATCGAATATCGTCGGTAAAGCCATGCTGATGGTGCAGCTCATGGAGAGAGGATAATCGTATCAGGATGATGATGAAAAAGACAAAGGGCTAAAATAAACATCATTTTAGCCCTTCTCTCTTATTATGCGTGATCTTTTTCGCCTTCCTTTAAAAAGAGCGGAAGGTAATGCTTGTAGGCTTTATATCCAGCCCACGTACTGCCGATACCAACAGCAACAAAAATAAATCCAATGACAAATGCGAGTGACGAGCGGTTTAGAAATAATTGATTCACACCGAAGAGCAGGACAAAGCAGCCAAGTGCCATACTGGATTTCGCCGACCAAAATTTCTTCTCGACTGGGCGGTTCGTACGGACATTTTTTGCTTTGTAGTATAAATAAAACATGGCAGAACAAATAATAAACACAATCAAAACAAGCATGTGCCAAGCCTCCATTGTAAGTGGTTACAACCCTATTTTAAACGTAAATAGGCTTGCTTACTAGAATAAATTGTCTATTCCTCACTTTTCCGTCAGGATAGATTATGATTTAATAATAAAAAGAGTATCGGATAAGAAGGAGTTTTTATGAAAAAAGAACTGATTAGAACCATATCATTATATGACACCATCATCATTCATAGACATGTAAGACCAGATCCTGATGCGTATGGATCACAGTGCGGCCTTACGGAAATCTTGCGTGCCACCTATCCAGAAAAAAATATTTATGCGACGGGAACACCGGAGCCAACCCTTTCATTTTTGTATGAACTTGATGAAGTGCCGGATGACCTGTACAAAGGGGCGCTTGTCATTGTCTGCGATACAGCCAATCAAGCAAGAATTGATGATCAGCGCTATTCAATGGGCGATAAGCTGATGAAAATTGACCATCATCCAAATGAAGATCCGTATGGTGATTTGCTTTGGGTGGATACAGAGGCAAGCTCTGTGAGCGAAATGATTTATGAATTATATTTAGAGGGGAAAGAAGAAGGATATCAGCTGAATACAAAGGCGGCTGAACTCATTTATGCCGGCATTGTAGGAGACACAGGCCGCTTCCTTTTCCCAAACACGACGAAAAAGACGCTCAAATATGCTGGAGAACTGATTGAATATCCATTCTCATCTTCAGACCTTTTCAATCAATTGTATGAGACGGATCTGAATGTCGTGAAATTAAATGGCTATATTTTTCAACATATTTCTTTGTCAGAGAATGGGGTCGCTTCTGTTTTCATTAAACAGGATATATTGGAATCGTTCCAAACGACAGCGCAGCAAGCCTCACAGCTTGTTGGGACACTTGGAAATATTGCAGGGATTAAGGCATGGGTCTTTTTTGTGGAAGAAAATGATCAGATTCGTGTGAGATTCCGCTCGAAAGGCGTTGTCATTAATACCATTGCGAAAAAATATCATGGCGGCGGCCACCCGCTTGCAGCTGGTGCGTCTATTTATGATTGGGCCGTGGCAGATGAGATTTTGCGTGATTTAGAAGAAGTATGTAAATCATCATCATGAGAGAGGGGGATTCAAGTCCCCTCTCTCTTTTTTGGTCATAGAGAAAAGGGTTACTTGCATACAGGGATAAACCAGCAGCCGATGTCAGTTGAATCTTCATAGGCTTGGAGATTTTGATGCTTTAATTCTTTTTTAATTAAATGAGCCATCATTTCTGTCTCAGCATAAGCACACATGCCGTCTTTGATCCGGCTTGCTTTGTCTCTTGCCATTTGACGATAGCTATAAACCTCCATTGTCCTCACCTCTTTCTGTTTGAGATCTCGTTCTACTTTTAGTGTATAAAAATTAAGGGGGAAAAGCGATCATTGAGGGCAGAAATTCATAAAAATTCCACATGATCATTTATTCAGCAAATGAAATGCGCACTTCAAGTGAAAGCTTCGTATAAATCGTCAGTTCTGTCACTTTGGCGCGGTATGCCTTTTCCCGAATGGTATATTCTTTGTTTTCGACCGTGCGTTTTAATAATTCCTTTGTTTTATAGACACTTTCAATGTCCTTTGTAATAACCTCTGAGATATCCTCCTTGACCTGATCTTCAAATTTTAGCGTATCTGGCTCAGGGATTTTATATTGCTCACGATTGACGAGATGGACATCTACGCTTTGGATCAGCAGGCGCTTTTTATTATCCTCATTTAACTTATGCAAATCTTCCCGATAGAGTGTGATTTGTTCTTTCAGACTGTTCATATGGTGCTGCTGACTTCTCAGCAATGTCACCTGCTTTTCCTGAAAGGTTCCGTATGTAAAAAGGAAAATGAGCCAGCTCACAATCGCGCCAAACATCATCCCCGCAAAAAAACGCTGCCAGCCTGGACGTTTGTAAAGCTCCGGCACCCTCATGATGACACATGCTCCTGGGTGAGCCACGTGATAATGAGATAACCCGTTTGCGCACCGCCCATGGCAGAGACAATTAATAAAATCTGCTTGAAAATATCACGCGTGTTCCCTTCAAAAATGCCTCTTTCAAAGCTATAAACAGCATCAAACGTTCCGCCGATAGCTGCGACAAGCGCCCAAATCTTTAAACGATTGGCAAGACTCGTAATAATGGATAAAGGCGGCTGACCAGCCAAATAAGCACCAACACCGCCTATAATGGCACCCCCCAAAATGACCCCAAGTGCAATAAAATAACAGCTAATAAAATTTGGAATAAAAGCTTCCTTCACATCCATTTTGTCCACCTCACTCAATTCAATATATGGCGTGTGCAGGACAAGTATGAACGGACAGAAAAGAAAGAACATTTGTTTCTCATCGCATCGCGTTTTATAATGAAAGAATGACTTTAGACGAAAGGAGTGGATTAAGCATGTCTTATGTTCATCTTCAGGTCCACAGTGGATACAGCTTATTAAGCAGTGCAGCAAAAGTAAAGGAGCTCGTGCTGAAAGCAAAAGAGCTTGGCTACAAGGCGCTCGCTCTTACCGATGACCATGTGATGTATGGAACGGTTGAATTTTATAAGGAATGTAAAAAACATGACATCAAGCCGGTCATCGGTTTAACAGCTTCTGTCTTCATAGATGAACAAGAGACAGAGGCTTATCCCTTGGTACTCCTTGCCAAAAACAATGAAGGCTATCAAAACTTGATCAAAATCAGCAGTGTGCTGAAATCAAAATCAAAAGCCGGACTGAAAGAGAAATGGTTGAAAAGCTATCACCGCGGGCTCATTGCCATCACGCCAGGTGTTTCTGGGTACATTGAAACGCTGCTTCAGCATGATCAGATAGAAGAAGCGCATCATGCGGCGAAACAATTGAAACATATTTTCGGTGAGGGGCATGTGTACATCGCACTTCAACCATTTCAGCAAGACGAATCGCTTGTCGCTAAACTGAGGGATATTTCAAAAAGTGCAGACATTCCTCTTGTTGCGACAGGAGATGTTCACTACATCAAGCGAGAAGACAAAACCGCCTATACGTGTTTAAAGGCGATTAAAGCAGGGCAGCAGCTGCCAGAGGTTGAGGAAGACCGAGCAGAAAAGCATTTCAGAACCTATGAAGAAATGAAGGAATGGTATACGCAGGATACGGAGCTACTGACAAGAACAGTGGAGATCGCAGACCGCTGTGAAGTCGATCTGAATCTTGGGCAGACAAAACTCCCATCCTACCCGGCCCCTGATCAATCCACAGCAGATCAGTTTTTACGAAAAGTATGTGCGGAAGGGATGAAGCAAAGAAAGATTGCTTCAAATGACGCGTATGTGAAAAGACTTGAGTACGAACTAAGCATTATCCAAAAAATGAATTTCAGTGATTATTTTCTCATCGTGTGGGATTTTATGAAGTATGCCCATGACCAAGGCATTGTCACAGGGCCGGGCCGGGGATCGGCTGCAGGCTCACTTGTTGCCTATGTACTGTTTATTACGGATGTTGATCCGCTCCGTCACGGCTTGTTATTTGAGCGTTTCTTAAATCCTGAGCGAATCAGTATGCCTGATATTGATATTGATTTCCCCGATACGAGAAGAGATGAAATCATTTCTTATGTAAAAGACAAATACGGAGACATGCATGTGGCGCAAATTGTCACGTTTGGAACCCTTGCAGCAAAAGCAGCTTTAAGGGATGTCGGACGTGTGATGGGGATTGATTCAAAAGCAGCGGACCGGCTTGCAAAGCTGATTCCATCAAAGCCAGGAACGACGCTGAAAGAAGCGTTGACTGCATCTCCTGAATTAAAAACAATGCTCCAGCAGTCCGAAGAACTCAGGCAAGTCTTTCAAACTGCTTTAAAGGTAGAAGGCTTGCCAAGACATACATCGACACATGCAGCCGGCGTTGTGCTGAGCGAAGAGCCGCTGACAGAGGTCGTTCCCATACAAGACGGCCATGATGGTGTGTATTTAACGCAGTATGCGATGAATTATTTAGAAGATCTCGGGCTTTTAAAGATGGATTTCTTAGGACTTAGAAACTTAACCTTAATTGAATCCATTAAAAACCAGATTGAAAGACAGGAAAACGTCCACATTAACTTTAGTGACATTTCATATGAAGACCAGAAAACATTTGAATTGTTATCAGCAGGAGATACAACAGGAATTTTCCAGCTTGAATCACAAGGAATGCGTCAGGTGCTGAGACGCTTAAAGCCCTCTAGTTTAGAAGACATCGTGGCAGTCAATGCCCTCTATCGTCCAGGTCCAATGGAGAATATCCCGCTTTTTATCGACCGAAAGCACGGCAGAGTCAAGGTCTCTTACCCGCATCCTGATTTGTATGACATTTTAAAAGACACATATGGGGTCATTGTCTATCAGGAGCAAATCATGCTCATTGCAGCGAAGATGGCAGGCTTTCAGCTTGGCGAGGCAGATCTATTAAGAAGAGCAGTTTCAAAGAAGGATAAAAAGGTTCTTGATGAAGAGCGGAGCCATTTTGTTGAAGGATGCCTAAAAAAGGAGTATCCTGTTAACATTGCAAATGACGTTTATGACTTAATCGTCAAATTTGCAAACTATGGTTTTAATAGAAGCCATGCTGTTGCATATAGCATGATTGGCTTTCAGCTTGCTTACTTAAAAGCGCATTATCCGTTATATTTTATGTGCGGACTTTTAACGAGTGTGATTGGAAATGAAGACAAAGTCGCTCAATATTTCTATGAGGCAAAGGAAAAAGGGATATCTGTGTTGAAGCCTTCTATTAATAAGAGTGAATTTCCATTTACGGTTGAAAAAGGGGAGATCCGCTACAGCTTAAGAGCGATCAAAAATGTCGGAGTGTCAGCTGTAAAGGATATATACAGAGCAAGACAAGAAAAGCCGTTTGAAGATTTATTTGATTTTTGCGCAAGAGTATCAGCTAAGAGTGTCAACCGAAAAACGATTGAAGCGCTCATTTTTTCAGGGGCGATGGATGAGCTTTATCCAAATCGAGCTTCGTTATTGGCATCAATAGATATTGCATTAGATCATGTGTCATTTTTAAATCCAGATGATCAGCTCGACTTTCTGGGGGATACAACCTTCTCCATTAAGCCAAAATATGCGGAGATAGAAGAATTGCCGCTTGTCGATCTCTTGCAATTTGAAAAAGAAGCACTTGGACTATATTTATCAAATCATCCTGTACAAGCGTACCGAGATCGCTTAAGAAAGAATGGTGCAGTGGAGATCATCAGGCTTTCTTCCTATATAAAGCGAAAGGTCTCAATGGGTGGTCTTTTGACAAAAGTGAAATCGATTCGAACAAAAAATGGACAGTCGATGGCATTTGTGACATTTGGGGATGAAACGGGAGAAATGGAAGGCGTTGTCTTTCCAGAGCAATTTAGAAAGCTGTCCCCCTTACTTGAGGAGGGCGCCATGCTTTATGTTGAAGGCAGAATAGATGTCAGAAATGAGAGCAGCCAGATCATCGTGCAAGAAGCCGTTCTGCTTGAAGAGATGGGTACACAAAGAAAAGAGTCTGTCTACATTCGGGTGAAAGAAGAAAATCATACGCAGGAGCTGCTAGAGCAAGTAAAGCGGGTGATCTCGATGCACAGCGGGGGAGCAGATGTCTATTTGTACTATGAGAAGCAAAAAAAGACAGTGAGACTTCCAGATGCATACAAAGTTCATGCAGATCATGCTGTCATTTTCCAATTAAAAGAGCTGCTCGGTGAACAAAACGTTGTGATTAAATGATGACAAATCGCCTGAATATGTTTTACAAATTCACCTATTGTGTTATCATTTTAAAGATTCTGTGTATTTAAAACTGCCAGTATGTGCTTATCAACTTAGCAATTCATTAAATCATTTTCCACTTGAAGGAGTGTTCATCACATGTCATTAAGAGAAGAAGCATTACATATGCACAAAGAGAATCAAGGCAAACTTGAATCAAAATCAAAAGTACAAGTGAAAAATGCGAAAGACTTGAGCTTGGCTTACTCACCTGGTGTTGCAGAACCATGTAAAGATATTTATGACGACACAAGCAAAGTGTATGATTATACAATGAAAGGCAATATGGTCGCTGTTGTCACAGACGGAAGCGCTGTTTTAGGGCTTGGAAATATTGGTGCAGAAGCATCTCTTCCAGTAATGGAAGGAAAAGCTGTATTATTCAAAAGCTTCGCTGGCGTTGATGCCTTCCCAATCGCGCTTGCGACAAACGATGTTGACAAAATCGTTGAAACAGTCAAGCTTCTTGAGCCAACGTTTGGCGGTGTCAACCTTGAAGATATTGCAGCTCCAAACTGCTTCATTATCGAAGAGCGCTTGAAAAAAGAGACAAACATTCCAGTGTTCCACGATGATCAGCACGGAACAGCGATTGTGACAGTAGCAGGACTTGTAAATGCGCTGAAACTGTCTGGAAAATCAATGTCCTCTATCAAAGTGGTAGCAAACGGCGCTGGAGCCGCGGGAATTGCAATTATCAAGCTTCTATATCATTTCGGTGTACGTGATATCATCATGTGTGATACAAAAGGCGCAATTTACGAAGGCCGCCCGAACGGTATGAATGCAGTGAAAAATGAAGTAGCTAAATTCACGAATCAAGACCGTAAAGAAGGTTCATTAGAAGAAGTGATTGAAGGCGCTGACGTTTTCATCGGAGTTTCAGTAGCGGGCGCTCTAACAAAAGAAATGGTTGGCAAAATGGCAAAAGATCCTGTCATCTTCGCAATGGCGAATCCTAATCCAGAGATTATGCCAGAAGATGCACATGCAGCAGGCGCAAGTGTTGTAGGAACTGGCCGTTCTGACTTCCCGAACCAAGTAAACAACGTACTTGCATTCCCAGGCATTTTCCGCGGAGCATTAGATGTACGTGCAACTCACATTAACGAAGAAATGAAAATTGCAGCCGTAGAAGCAATTGCTTCGCTTGTTTCAGATGATAAATTGTCAGCTGAATACGTCATCCCCGAACCATTTGATGCACGTGTAGCACCAGCGGTAGCAAAAGCAGTAGCAAAAGCAGCAATGGAAACTGGCGTTGCAAGAATCAAAGTCGACCCAGAAGAAGTCGCTGAAAAAACAAGAAAATTAACGATTATCGGCGAATAATCAATTGGAAAAGTGTGCACGTTCTTTCTGAAATTGGAGGAAAGACGTGCACCATTTCCTCTCATACGCGAAAATTTTTTCATCCGACATGATATTTTTTTGTAGACGTTCACAATTCACATATATCAACTGCTCAGCGCCCCAAACACATACTCATTTCTCATCAATTCCCCACTGAAAAAATTGAATGAAGGATGACAGCGTTTGACAAAAAAAGTACAATAGTTTCGGTACAGTTATGACATGTCCTATAATAGTGGATGTGCGTGTAAAGAAAAAACCCTTCAAAAAGGGAGGTAGTCATTTGTCAATTAAAAATATTTTCAGTAAAAAGAAAAAATATGCATCTGTACCCTCTGAACAGGCAAGTCAAGATGTGCCTGAAGGCATCATGACCAAATGTCCGCAATGTAAAAAAATAATGCTCACCAAAGAACTAGATAAAAATTTACGTGTTTGCATGAATTGCGGCCGGCATTTGCAAATGAATGCAAAACAGCGTATTGACAGCCTTGTTGACGAAGGCACATTTGAAGAATTTAACGGGCACCTGATCTCAGAAAACCCGCTCGGATTCCCAGGCTACGAAGAAAAGCTTGAGAAAGACAGAGAAAAAACGTCTTTGAATGAAGCCATTGTCACAGGTCAAGGTGAAATTGAAGGCAAGCGTGCTGTGATTGCTGTCATGGATGCCACATTCCGTATGGGTAGCATGGGCTCAGTTGTTGGTGAAAAGATCACACTTGCGATTGAGAAAGCAAAAGCGGACAAGGTGCCATTTATCATCTTTACTGCATCAGGCGGAGCGAGAATGCAAGAGGGAATTCTCAGTCTTATGCAGATGGCAAAAACAAGTTCAGCATTAAAACTGTTCAGTGAGGACCAAGGTTTGATTATCTCTGTGATGACGAACCCAACAACTGGCGGAGTATCAGCTAGTTTCGCGTCTCTTGGTGATTACAACTTTGCAGAACCTGGTGCTTTAATTGGGTTTGCAGGTCGTAGAATCATTGAACAAACAATTCGTGAAGACCTGCCAGAGGACTTCCAAACGGCTGAATTTTTGCTGAAGCATGGACAGCTGGATGCTGTCATTCATCGTGCAGAGATGAAAGAAACATTAGGCCGAATCTTAGCATTACACAGCACAGGAGGTGAACGAGAGTGGCTGGAGAACTAGAATTTGAAAAACCTGTCATTGAACTTCGAGCGAAAATTGATGAACTAAAAAAGTTCACACAAAACTCAGAAATGGATTTAAGTGCAGAAATTGAGCGTCTTGAAACACGTCTGAGCAAACTTGAAGCAGACATTTATACAAATTTAAAGCCGTGGGACAGAGTACAGATTGCTCGTCATGCGATGCGCCCAACAACTCTCGATTACATTCAAGAGCTGTTTGACAACTTTTTCGAGTGTCACGGTGACCGTTTTTATGGCGATGATGAAGCGATCGTTGGAGGAATTGCCACGTTTAAAGGGCTTCCTGTTACAGTGATTGGCCATCAGCGCGGTAAAGATACAAAAGAAAACTTGCGCCGTAATTTCGGAATGCCTCATCCAGAAGGCTACCGTAAAGCGCTGCGCTTGATGAAACAAGCAGATAAATTTAATCGTCCGATCATTTGCTTTATTGATACAAAAGGAGCTTATCCTGGTAAAGCAGCTGAAGAACGTGGGCAAAGTGAAGCAATTGCGAAAAACCTATTCGAAATGGCAGGACTTCGTGTACCGGTTGTCTGTATTGTCATTGGAGAAGGCGGAAGTGGCGGCGCACTAGGCTTAGGCGTAGGAAACCACCTATACATGCTAGAGAATTCAACGTATTCAGTGATTTCACCTGAAGGTGCAGCAGCACTGCTCTGGAAGGACTCATCACTTGCGAAAAAAGCTGCAGAATCAATGAAGATTACGGCTCCAGACCTAAAAGAATTAGATATTATAGATGATGTTATTAAAGAAGTGCAAGGTGGAGCACATCGAGACGTGAAACAACAAGCAGCCTACATTGAAACAACATTAAAACAGTCACTTACATCTTTGCTCAAACTAACACCTGAAGAACTAGTCGAACAAAGATATCAAAAATACAAAGCAATCGGGAAAGTATCGGTTGAAAATCAATATATTGGGGTAAACTAAATAAACGTACAGCCTTTTTGGCTGGCGTTTATTTTTTTCATCTTTTTTCATGAAAACCGTCCTCATGTAAGCGCTATTTGAAAATAATTTTCTTTTGTTTTCATAAAGTTTAAAACGTCTGAAAACCTTGATGCGGTGGGCTTTTGAGGAATGGACCCTCCTCGTTTTTGAAAGAATTGCTTTCATGACTTTCTTAACTTTTGTTTAAAAACGGTTTATTTAATTGTATAATAAGGACGGTTTTAGAAATACAAATTGAAAACATCCTGTTTTGCTCATGATTGTTTTCAAGCAGTGGAAATGGTATGTTTAATTCATATATGGTCTCTGAGGTGAAAAAGATGAAGCGTATAGGAGTTTTAACGAGCGGTGGGGATTCCCCAGGAATGAATGCAGCTGTGCGCGCAGTTGTAAGGAAAGCAATTTACCATAATGTTGAAGTTTACGGTATTTATAATGGATATTCAGGTCTAATTAACGGTAAAATTGAGAAACTTGAAATAGGTTCAGTTGGCGATATCATTCATCGTGGAGGAACAAAACTTTACACGGCAAGATGCCCTGAATTCAAGACAGTTGAAGGTCGTGAAAAAGGCATTGAGAACTTAAAAAAATTCGGTATTGAAGGACTTGTTGTGATCGGCGGAGACGGTTCATTCATGGGAGCGAAGAAATTAACGGAGCTCGGTTTTCCATGTGTAGGTGTCCCAGGTACAATCGACAACGATATCCCAGGTACTGATTTCACTATTGGCTTTGATACAGCACTGAATACAGTCATTGACGCCATTGATAAAATTCGTGATACAGCCACATCTCATGAACGTACATACGTAGTGGAAGTAATGGGAAGACATGCTGGTGATATTGCTCTTTGGTCAGGTCTTGCAGGCGGAGCCGAATCGATTTTGATTCCTGAAGCAGACTATGACATGGATGAAATTATTGCGAGATTAAGAAGAGGGCACGAGCGCGGCAAGAAGCACAGTATCATCATCGTCGCAGAAGGCGTAGGCAGCGGTGTTGAATTTGGTAAGCGGATTGAAGAGGAGACAAGCCTTGAAACCCGTGTATCTGTTTTAGGACATATTCAGCGCGGAGGTTCTCCAAGTGCGTTTGACCGAGTACTCGCAAGCCGTTTAGGAGCATACGCAGTAGAACTTCTTCTTGAAGGAAAAGGCGGACGCTGTGTAGGTATTTTAAGCAACGAACTCGTTCACCACGATATTTTAGATATCTTAGATAAAAAACATACAGTCGATCAAAATATGTACCGACTTTCACAAGAGCTCTCTATATAAATCGAGAAGACCTTAGGAGGAACAGTAATGAGAAAGACAAAAATCGTTTGTACAATCGGTCCAGCAAGTGAAACCATTGAAAAGCTGACTGAATTGATTGAAGCAGGAATGAATGTAGCCAGACTAAACTTCTCTCATGGAGATTTTGAAGAGCATGGTGCACGCATCGAAAACATTCGTAAAGCAGGGAAAACATTAGGCAAGGACATTGCGATCCTTCTTGATACAAAAGGTCCAGAGATCCGTACACGTACAGTTGAAAACGGCTCAATTGAGCTAGTCGCTGGTGCAGATCTCATCGTAAGTATGGAAGACATTGTTGGAAATACGGAAAAAATTAGTGTGACATATGAAGATTTGATCCATGATGTAGAAGTGGGTTCAACAATCCTTTTAGATGATGGTCTCATTGGTTTAGAAGTGAAAGAACTGAACATGGATCAGAAAGAAATCGTCACAAAGGTCATGAATACTGGCACGCTCAAAAACAAAAAAGGTGTAAACGTACCAGGTGTAAGTGTGAACTTGCCAGGTATTACAGAAAAAGATGCCAATGATATTCTGTTCGGAATTGAACAAGGCGTTGATTTCATCGCAGCTTCTTTTGTGAGACGAGCTTCTGATGTTCTTGAAATTCGTGAGCTTCTTGAAAAGAATAATGCGGCTGACATTCAAATCATCCCTAAGATTGAAAACCAAGAGGGTGTTGATAACATTGATGAAATCCTTGAGGTATCAGACGGTTTGATGGTTGCGCGTGGAGATCTTGGTGTAGAGATCCCAGCAGAAGAAGTACCGCTTGTTCAAAAAATGCTCATCAAAAAATGCAATCGCTTGGGCAAACCTGTCATCACAGCAACCCAAATGCTTGATAGCATGCAGCGTAATCCTCGTCCAACTCGTGCGGAAGCAAGTGACGTGGCAAATGCTATTTTTGATGGCACAGATGCGATTATGCTTTCTGGTGAAACAGCAGCAGGAACGTATCCAGTGGAAGCTGTACAAACAATGCATAACATTGCATCACGTTCAGAAGATGCACTCAACTATAAAGCCATTCTTTCTCGCAGAAGCGAAGAAGTAGATGTCAGCATTACTGATGCCATTGGTCAATCTGTTGCACATACAGCGATGAAGCTTGACGTTGCAGCGATTGTGACACCTACGGAAAGCGGTCATACAGCGAGAATGATTTCAAAATATAGACCAAAAGCACCAATCGTAGCAGTCACAGCAAACGAATCAGTTGCAAGGAAGCTATCTCTTGTATTCGGTGTATTTGCGAAGAGTGGATCAAAAACGACGTCTACGGATGAAATGCTTGAGAATGCAGTCGAGAAATCGATTGAAACAGGCTACGTGAGACATGGCGATTTAATCGTTATTACAGCTGGTGTGCCAGTTGGTGAAACAGGTACAACAAACTTAATGAAAGTGTATGTTGTCGGTGACATCATTGCGAAAGGTCAAGGAATTGGCCGTAAATCTGCATTTGGACCGGTTGTCATTGCACAAAGCGGAAAAGAAGCAGAAGAAAAAATGTACGATGGGGCGATTCTTGTCGCAAACTGTACAGATCGTGATATGATGAGTGCTTTAGAGAAAGCATCTGCCTTGATCACAGAAGAAGGCGGCTTAACAAGCCATGCAGCAGTCGTTGGACTCAGCCTTGGCATTCCAGTGATTGTAGGTCTTGATGGAGCTACAACACTCCTAAAAGAAGGCGAAGAAATTACAGTAGATCCGGCACGCGGAGCGATCTACAAAGGCCGTGCAAGCGTCCTATAAATGATACACACGAGGGGAGTTGTCTGACTCCTCTCTTTTTTTATGTTACACTAAAAAAGTAAAACAGTTTTCGATGAAAGATACCCCATGAGGTGATATGGCTTGAAAAAATATTTGCTACTATTATTGATTCTGTTCCCTGCAGTGGAAATCAGTTTATTTTTAATATCAAGTAAAATCATTGGCATTTTGCCAACGATGCTGTTGATCGTACTCACGAGTGCATTAGGCGCTTACTTTGCAAGAAAGCAAGGAATTGAAGCTTTTCAAAAAGTGCAAAGAGATTTACAATATGGCAAAATGCCAGGGGGAACGATAGTTGATGGTTTTTGCATTCTAATCGGTGGTCTGCTACTGCTCATCCCCGGCTTCTTATCGGATATCATCGGTGCGCTGCTGCTCATTCCGATGACGAGAAAGCAAATCAAGCCGCTTTTTGAACGCTGGCTTAGAAACATGTCTAATCGCAATCGCTATACAATTATTCGCTAAAGAGACCTTGAACTAAAGGTCTCTTTTACTTTTGCATGCCGTACCGAATGTACTGATAGATATCGCTGAAAACACCTGCATTACGAAATGCTTGCCACACGACAAGGGAGGCAGGGCCAATGACGAGTCCAAGGAAACCGAACCATTTTAACCCGACAAATAGCGCCACGAGCGTAGCTAAAGGATTAAGTCCAATGGATTTGCTTAAGACTTTTGGCTCTGAAATTTGTCTTTGAAGGAGCACGACAATGTATAAAATGCCGAGCCCAATGGCGAGTGAAAGGTTGCCTGTCATGACGGAGTAAATGATCCATGGCAGAAAAACAGTGCCGCTCCCGATATAAGGAAGTAAATCGACAAACCCAATACATAAAGCAATGACAAGGGCGTGCTCGACTTTTAAGATCATCAGTCCGATGATGACAAGGCCAATGGTCATGGCAACAAGCAAAAGCTGCGCCTTCATAAAACCGGTAATGGCTTTTTTGATTTCAGATAAAATGGCTCGTGTATGCTGCATCCATTTTGCGGGAAAGATACGAGAACCATATTTTTTTAATGTAAACCAATCTTTTGTGATAAAAAAAGTCGCCAGTGCAGAAAACAAAAGGGTTGCGGCTGCATCAGGCAAAAGACCTAAAAAAGCCGGGATAAGCTCGAGAGTTTTTGAAAGAAAAGTCCCTATTTTTGCAGCAGCTTCATCGCCCAGCGCTTGGATTTGTCCCAAAATTGATTCCTTTTGCCCTGCTTGCAGCGTATTAAATTGGGCGGTTACATCATGGTACAAAGGCAGGATCTTATCTGTAAAAAAACGTTCGACAATCCCAATGATTTGATCAAGGTGACCAGGTAGAACTTTTGCTAAATAAGCACTTCCTGAGATGATTTCTGCTACTAAGAGTGTGATGAAACCGGCGGCTACTACTAAAAAGAGCAGTAGTACAATGACTACAACGAATCCTCTCGGCATTCCGGTGATCTCTTCTATTTTGCATACGACAGGGTGAATGAGGCAGGAGACAATAAGTGCAATCCAAAAAGGATATAAAAAAGGAAAAGACTGATATAAAAAGACAACCGCAAATACAGCAATGCTGATCATCATCAAACTTCGTAGAAAAATGGCCATATAGGTGTGATTCACACAATCCCCTCCAAAAAACAAGCATGTCCGATACTTCATTTTATTCAAAAAGATTAGTAATATGAAAAGGTCGCAATAAAAAGAAAGGAAGGGGCGGCGTATGTTTACTCAAGCAAATTTATTTTTGGTTCTTTTACTCGTTATTGCACTTATTGCAAAAAACAATTCATTAATCTTAGCGGTTTCTGTGCTTATTGGGATTAAGCTGATTGGTTTGGATCAAAAGGTTTTCCCGGTTCTTCAATCGAAAGGCATCAATTGGGGGGTCACCGTTATTACTATTGCTGTACTTGTCCCTATTGCAACAGGAGACATTGGATTTAAACAGCTTGGAGAAGCAGTGAAATCTTCTTATGCTTGGATTGCACTTGGAGCGGGTATATTAGTAGCATTAATTGCAAAAAACGGTATTGTGCTACTCGAGAATGATCCGCATATCACGACAGCGCTTGTGTTCGGGACGATTTTAGCAGTCAGCTTATTCAAAGGTGTAGCTGTCGGTCCGCTGATCGGAGCAGGAATTGCTTATTTGGCGATGCAGGCTGTGAAATTTTTCAGCGGTTGAAAAGAGAGTGGTTCATACCACTTTCTTTTTTTATTTTTTTCTTGCGTGAGCTTTTGCAAAAAAACATAATTAAATATAATAAAAGAAGCAAAATCCCTTTATTCCATGCCTGATATGGAAGACTGGAAAAAAAAATATCAAAAAAAATTATAGTTAAACATTTAACAAATGTCTGATTATTGTTTATAATGGGAATAGGCTTAATTTTGAACTCATTGATCACACAAGAGATATGAGGCTAAAAGCGCTCTAACCGTATAGGTAAATGTAAGCATTTTCTTTTCTGAACCTGCCGTCTTATTCGGATTGGATAGCGCTTTCAAAAAGCGAGAATTCTGCAACGAAGGGGAATCTTTTTAAAAAGGGGAGATTGAACATGACAGCAACAAGAGGTCTTGAAGGTATTGTGGCAACAACTTCATCCGTAAGCTCAATTATTGATGATACTCTTACTTACGTAGGGTACAATATCGATGATTTAACTGAAAAAGCTACTTTCGAAGAAATTGTCTACCTGTTATGGCACTTAAAGCTGCCGAATGAGCAAGAGCTGAGCGAGTTAAAACAGCAGCTCAACGAAAATGCTCACATTCCGCAAGAAATCATTGAGCACTTTAAATCGTATTCGCTGGATGGGGTTCATCCAATGTCTGCGATTCGTACAGCGGTATCCTTACTAGGATTACTTGATGACGAATCAGAGATTATGGACAAAGAAGCGAATTACAGAAAAGCCATTCGCTTACAGGCGAAAATTTCTGGACTAGTCGCTGCATTTTCACGTATTCGTAAGGGACTTGAGCCTGTACAGCCAAAAGAAGAATACAGCTATGCTGCAAACTTCTTATATATGCTAAATGGCGAAGAGCCTTCACCAGTAGAAATTGAGGCAATTGATAAGGCACTCATTCTACATGCGGATCATGAATTAAACGCATCGACATTTACAGCACGTGTATGTGTTGCTACACTATCAGATATCTACTCTGGTGTAACAGCGGCTATCGGTGCGCTAAAAGGACCACTTCATGGCGGAGCCAACGAAGGCGTGATGAAGATGCTTTCAGAAATTGGCGAAGTTGAAAACGTAGATTCCTATATTCATGGTAAGCTAGAGAAGAAAGAAAAAATTATGGGCTTTGGCCACCGCGTATATCGCCAAGGTGATCCGCGTGCAAAGCATCTAAAAGAAATGAGTCAGCGTTTAACAAACCTGACTGGCGAGCCGAAATGGTATGAAATGTCTGTTCGCGCAGAGGAAATCGTGACATCAGAGAAAAATCTTCCACCAAATGTTGATTTTTATTCTGCATCTGTATATCACAGTCTTGGGATTGATCATGACTTGTTCACACCAATTTTCGTGATCAGCCGATTCTCTGGATGGATTGCTCACATTTTAGAGCAGTATGACAACAACCGTCTTATCCGTCCAAGAGCTGACTACATTGGACCTGATCTTCAAACGTTTGTTCCGATCAGTGAAAGAGACTAATGTTTATAGAATAAGCAGGGGCTGATCTCGGGAAGGCCAATCAGCCTCTATATCAACAAAAACGAAACACGTGAAAAACTTCTTCGCTTGCAGACATCAAGCCAAGAAGTTTCAAATATTCACTACATAACCTGGGAGGTAATATCATTGTCACAAGGCGAAAAAATTACAGTTACTGGCGGCGTATTGAATGTACCAAATAATCCAATTATCCCGTTTATCGAAGGGGACGGAATCGGTCCTGACATTTGGAAAGCAGCATCAAGAGTACTTGAAGCAGCTGTAGAAAAAGCATATAAAGGTGAAAAGCAAATCACTTGGAAAGAAGTATATGCCGGTGAGAAAGCTTACAATAAAACTGGTGAATGGCTTCCTGAGCAAACACTAGAAGACATTCGTGAATACTTAATCGCAATCAAAGGACCACTAACAACACCAATCGGCGGAGGAATCCGTTCATTAAACGTGGCACTTAGACAAGAGCTTGATCTATTCACATGCTTACGTCCAGTTCGCTGGTTCAAAGGCGTACCGTCTCCTGTGAAACGTCCAGAAGACACAGATATGGTCATCTTCCGTGAGAATACAGAAGATATCTATGCTGGTATCGAGTATGCAAAAGGATCAGACGAAGTGAAGAAGTTAATTGACTTCTTGAAAAACGAATTAGGTGTAAACAAAATCCGTTTTCCAGAAACATCAGGTATCGGAATCAAGCCAGTTTCTGAAGAAGGAACTTCTCGCCTTGTTAGAGCGGCTATCCAATATGCAATCGACCAAGGCCGTAAGTCTGTGACGCTTGTTCACAAAGGGAACATCATGAAATTTACAGAAGGAGCCTTCAAAAACTGGGGCTACGAAGTGGCTGAAAAAGAGTTTGGCGACAAGGTCTTTACATGGGCACAATATGATCGTATTGTAGAACAAGATGGAAAAGATGCGGCAAACAAAGCGCAAAGTGAAGCAGAAGCTGCTGGCAAAATTATTGTCAAAGACAGCATTGCAGATATTTTCCTTCAACAAATCCTAACTCGTCCAGCTGAGTTCGATGTTGTGGCAACAATGAACTTAAACGGAGATTACATCTCTGATGCTCTTGCAGCACAAGTTGGTGGAATTGGTATCGCACCAGGTGCGAACATCAACTACGAAACAGGACACGCTATTTTTGAAGCGACTCACGGAACAGCACCTAAATATGCTGGTCTTGATAAAGTGAACCCATCTTCTGTTCTTCTATCAGGCGTGCTTTTACTTGAGCACCTTGGATGGCAGGAAGCAGCTGATCTAGTGATTCAATCTGTTGAAAATACAATTGCATCAAAAGTCGTTACTTACGATTTTGCTAGATTAATGGATGGCGCAACAGAAGTGAAATGTTCTGAGTTTGCTGACGAGCTCATCAAAAACTTGTCTTGATTCTTAAACTTTAAAGTTAAAGGGGAAAAAGGAAATGGCAAACAAGCGTAAAAAAGTATCTGTTATCGGAGCGGGCTTTACTGGAGCAACTACAGCATTTCTAACGGCTCAAAAAGAATTAGCGGACGTCGTATTAGTCGATATCCCGCAGCTTGAGAACCCAACAAAAGGGAAAGCACTTGATATGCTGGAAGCAAGTCCAGTTCAAGGCTTCGATGCAAACATTACAGGAACTTCTAACTACGAAGATACAGCCGGTTCTGATGTTGTGGTCATTACGGCGGGAATTGCAAGAAAGCCGGGAATGAGCCGTGACGATCTTGTGTCAACAAATGAAAAAATCATGCGTAGTGTGACACGCGAAATCGTTAAATATTCTCCAGAAGCGATCATTGTTGTATTAACAAACCCTGTTGATGCAATGACGTATGCAGTTTATAAAGAATCAGGATTACCAAAGGAAAAAGTCATTGGACAATCGGGTATTCTTGATACAGCACGTTTCCGCACGTTCGTTGCTCAAGAATTAAACCTATCTGTTAAAGACGTGACGGGCTTTGTACTTGGTGGACATGGTGATGACATGGTTCCTCTTGTTCGTTACTCTTATGCAGGCGGTATCCCGCTTGAAACATTGATTCCTAAAGAGCGAATTGATGCAATTGTTGAAAGAACAAGAAAAGGTGGCGGCGAAATCGTAAACCTATTAGGTAACGGTAGTGCCTATTATGCTCCTGCTGCTTCACTAGTCGAAATGGTTGAGGCGATCCTTAAAGATCAGCGCCGCGTCATGCCAACGATTGCTTACCTTGAAGGTGAATATGGCTACGAAGGCATTTACCTAGGTGTACCAACAATCGTAGGTGGAAACGGCCTTGAGCAGATCATCGAGCTTGAGCTGACAGAAGAAGAAAGAAGTCAGCTTGACCGTTCTGTTGAATCTGTTAAGAATGTCATGAAAGTATTGTCTTAATATGAATAAAAAAGAAGGCTTCTCGTATGAGGAGTCTTCTTTTTGTTTACAAAACAAATCTTGTCGAAATTTTAAATTGTTCTCTTGTTAAGCTTTCGTTAAAATGAAAGAGAAAGCATGACTTCTCGCTTTTCACATAAGATACAAAAAAACGGATGCAGGGGAAATCACTAATTGGAGGCACAACATGAATAAAAAAATATTAGTTGTGGATGATGAAGAATCGATTGTAACACTTCTAAGCTATAACCTTGAAAGAGCGGGCTATGATGTCGTCACAGCAAGAGACGGAGAAGAAGCGCTTGAAAAAGCAGCAAGTGAACAGCCTGATCTCATTGTATTAGATTTAATGCTTCCGAAAATGGACGGCATCGAAGTGTGCAAACAACTGAGAATTCAAAAAATGATGTTCCCTATTTTAATGCTGACAGCAAAGGACGATGAATTTGATAAGGTGCTAGGTCTTGAGCTTGGAGCCGATGATTACATGACAAAGCCATTCAGTCCAAGAGAAGTGGGTGCTCGGGTAAAAGCCATCTTGAGAAGAGCACAGCAATCTCAGCCTGCCCCCACACAAGAGGAGAAGGAAGAGATCATTGCAGATCAAATCAAAATTGGTGAACTGCGCATTTTACCAGAACACTACGAAGTCTATTTTCAGGAAGAACGTCTAGAACTGACGCCAAAAGAATTTGAACTACTGCTTTATTTGGCGAAGCATAAAGGACGTGTCCTCACGCGTGATTTATTGCTAAGTGCCGTTTGGAATTATGACTTTGCAGGTGATACTCGTATTGTGGATGTGCATATTAGCCACTTGCGGGACAAAATTGAAAAGAACACGAAAAAACCAACATATATTAAAACGATTCGCGGCTTAGGCTACAAATTGGAGGAGCCAAAGCCAAATGAGTAAAATTAGAACCCGTCTGTTTTCGGGACTCATTTTTCTCCTTTTTATTGTGTTTGTGGCACTTGGTCTTTTCCTAGATCACATGTTCCATGTTTTCTATGAAACAAAATTAACGGAACGAATGGAAAAGGAATCGAGCTTTCTCCTATCTTCCATGAATGGTAATGATCTAAAGGTGAAGCAAAACAAAGAGGTTCTCAATCAGGCACAGCAGCATTTTGATATGAATGCGTCGATTGTGGATGTAAAGGGGAATATCATACATACAACGGGTCAAGCAGAACAAAAGGCCGTCATTCAAAACACACTGAACAATGAACGTCTCCAAACGAAAGGGGTCGTCATTGATGATGAGAAAGACGCGCTGTTCCATTATGCTGTCCCGATCTTAAAACAAAACGAACCAGCGGGTTATTTATTTCTTCATGTGTCATATGAGCCTTTAAATGAAATTGACGGCCAACTTTGGCTTGCCTTAGCCTTTTGTCTTGGCTCGGCGATTATCATCATCGTTTTCTTCGGGTACCGCATGTCGATGAAATATGTAAAACCAATTGATTATGCGACAAAGGTAGCCAAACAGCTAGAACGCGGGAACTATGATACGAATCATTATGAAGAGCTGATGATCGAAACAAGTGAACTGAATACCTCCATGAAGCGTTTGGCAGGAAGTCTTCAAGAAATGACTAGTGCCGGTGAAATGCAGAGAGACCGTTTGCAAACAGTCATAGAAAATATTGGAGCAGGGATTATATTGATTGATAAGATGGGGTACATCCACCTCGTCAATCGAACCTTCCGCAAGCAGTTTAAGGTGCAAAAGCACATTTACATGCACAAGCTGTATCACGAAGCGTTTACCCATGAAGAGATTATCGAATTAATTGACGAAATTTTCATGACAGAAACGAAGGTGCGGAAGTTTTTACGTCTAGCCGTTGACATTGAACGTCGCTACTTCCAAGTCGATGGGGTACCCATTTTAAGTACAGACGACGAATGGAAAGGCATTGTCCTCGTGTTTCATGACGTCACAGAAACGAAGCAGCTGGAGCAGATGCGAAAAGACTTTGTCGCCAATGTGTCTCATGAGTTAAAAACACCGATTACGTCGATTAAAGGATTTTCTGAAACCCTTCTTGATGGTGCGATTGATGACAAAGAAGCACTGACAGAATTCCTTTCTATCATTTTAAAAGAGAGTGTCCGTCTAGAAACATTGATTCAAGACTTACTTGATCTTTCTAAAATTGAGCAGCAGCAATTCAAACTGAATATTCAAGAAGCCAATGCGACAGAAATCATCCAAGAGATTCAAGTGCTGTTAAATCAAAAGGCTACAGAAAAAGGCATTCAATTACACGTGCGTGTCCCAAAAGAACCGGTCTATGTCATGGCAGACCCGCTAAGGTTAAAGCAAATCTTCCTCAATCTCGTTAATAATGCTCTTACCTATACACCAGAGGGAGGAAGTGTCACCATTTCAGCAAGAAAGCGAAAAGGTGCCTATGAATTTGATGTAGCAGATACAGGGATCGGGATGAAGAAAAGTGAGATTCCAAGAATATTTGAGAGATTTTATCGAATTGATAAAGATAGAAGCAGAAATTCAGGCGGTACAGGTCTTGGTCTTGCCATTGTCAAACACCTTGTAGAGGCGCATGAAGGAACCATTTCTGTCCGCAGCAAACAAGGGAAAGGAACGACTTTTACAGTGAGCTTGAAATCGACATAGAGAAAAAAGGAAAGTCACGTTAAAATTTACATGATCTTTACAATGAATTCATGTTTTGTTAACCATTCATTGATAGGATGAATAGGAACCCCTTCATCCAAGGAGCCAATTTTGGAAGGACGAAAACACATGTTGTTTTCGTCCCTTTTTTATGCAGGCTCGACTATTTTCTTTTCAAAATAAACTTTGATAAAATGGAGATACAATGTGTGAAAGAGACGGCTGAGATGGCTCAGCCGATGGAGGATTAAAACATGACAGACAAAAAGAAATTAGTGTTAGTGGATGGAAACAGCCTTGCATATCGAGCCTTTTTTGCTTTGCCGCTATTATCAAATGATAAAGGCGTACATACAAATGCTATTTATGGCTTTGCGATGATCTTAATGAAAATGCTGGAGGACGAGAAGCCAACCCATATGCTCGTCGCATTTGATGCGGGAAAAACAACCTTCCGCCACGAGACATTTAAAGAATATAAAGGCGGAAGACAAAAAACCCCGCCAGAGCTATCAGAACAAATGCCATTCATCCGTGAACTATTAGATGCCTATCAGGTGAAAAGGTACGAGCTTCCTCAATATGAGGCAGATGATATTATCGGAACATTGGCTGTCGAGGCAGAAAAAGACGGCTTTGAAGTCAAAATCTTCTCAGGAGATAAAGACTTAACACAGCTCTCAACTGATCATACGACAGTGGCTATTACGAAAAAAGGCATCACAGAAGTCGAATACTACACACCTGCTCATATTGAAGAGAAATATGGTCTGCGACCAGATCAAATCATTGACATGAAAGGGCTAATGGGAGATTCATCAGATAATATCCCAGGCGTCCCAGGTGTAGGCGAAAAAACAGCCATTAAATTGTTAAAGCAGTTTGAAACAGTTGAGAACCTGCTTGAACATATTGATGAAGTGAGCGGGAAAAAACTGAAAGAAAAGCTTGAAGAATTTAAAGAGCAAGCAGTCATGAGTAAAGAGCTGGCGACCATTCTCGTAGAAGCACCTATTGATGTGTCCAGCAAAGATCTCGCCTACGAAGGTCCACATATGGATCAAGTGATCTCTCTTTATAAAGAACTAGGCTTTCAAACGCTGCTAGAGCGTCTAGGAGAAGCCCCAGAAACAGATGAACAGGTTGAAGTAGACGCATTAGAAGTGAAAAAAATGACAGCTGTAACCAGCGAGATGCTGACAGATCATGCAGCCCTTGTGGTAGAACAGCTTGGAGATAATTATCACGAAGCGGATTTGATCGGTTTTGCGATCCATAATGAAAATGGTGCGTTTTTTATGACAAAAGAAGATGCGCTTCAATCAGAGGCATTTAAAGAATGGGTACAGGATGAAACGAAGAAAAAATGGGTCTTTGATTCAAAAAGAGCCGTTGTCGCCCTCAGATGGCATGATGTTGACCTAAAAGGTGTCGACAATGATGTTCTGCTCGCTTCCTACGTCGTCAACCCGCAGAAAACTTACGAAGACGTCGCAAGTGTAGCGAAGGAATATGGTCTGAATATCGCTCTTTCTGATGAAAAAGTATACGGAAAAGGAGCAAAGCAGGCGATCCCACCTGAAGATGAACTGAAAGAACATCTCGGACGCAAAGCAGCGGCGATCTCAGCCTTGCATGATTTAACACTGGAAGCATTAGAGAAAAATGATCAACATGAACTCTATGAAGATTTAGAGCTTCCGCTTGCACTCATCTTAGGTGAAATGGAATCTCTTGGAGTCAAGGTAGATATAAAGCGCCTAGAGAACATGGGTGAAGAATTAACGAAAAAGCTCAAAGAATATGAAGAAACCATTCACCGTTTAGCAGGAGAAACGTTTAATATCAATTCTCCTAAACAGCTTGGCGTCATTCTTTTTGAAAAATTAGGTCTCCCGATTATTAAGAAGACAAAAACAGGCTATTCAACGTCTGCAGATGTGCTTGAAAAGCTTGAAGATAAGCATGAAATCATTCGGTCCATTCTGCACTACAGACAAATTGGAAAGCTGCAA
The DNA here is from genome assembly GCF_009937765.1 of Bacillus pumilus. Classification (NCBI taxonomy): domain Bacteria; kingdom Bacillati; phylum Bacillota; class Bacilli; order Caryophanales; family Bacillaceae; genus Bacillus; species Bacillus pumilus. The sequence continues at coordinate 1,451,442 of NZ_CP047089.1, forward strand.
TCGACCTATGTAGAAGGGTTAATGAAAGTAACGCGTAAGGATACTCATAAAGTGCATACAAGATTTAACCAGGCACTCACGCAAACAGGAAGATTAAGCTCCACAGATCCAAACCTTCAAAACATCCCGATTCGTTTAGAAGAAGGACGGAAGATTCGTCAAGCGTTCGTTCCTTCAAAAGAAGGCTGGCTCATGTTTGCAGCAGACTATTCACAAATCGAACTGCGTGTACTTGCTCATATTTCACAAGATGAGAATTTGATTGAAGCATTTACGAGGGACATGGACATTCACACGAAAACAGCGATGGACGTGTTTCATGTCTCAGAAGAAGAAGTAACTTCCGCGATGAGAAGACAAGCCAAGGCAGTAAACTTTGGTATTGTATACGGAATCAGTGATTACGGACTTTCTCAAAACCTTGGAATCACAAGAAAAGAAGCAGCCGCATTTATCGAGCGCTATTTAACAAGTTTTAAAGGCGTGAAAACCTATATGGAAGAAATCGTTCAGGAAGCGAAACAAAAAGGCTACGTCACGACGCTTCTTAAACGCAGACGGTATATCCCGGACATCACAAGCCGTAATTTTAATATCAAAAGCTTTGCAGAACGAACAGCTATGAACACACCGATCCAAGGCAGCGCAGCCGATATTATTAAAAAAGCGATGATTGATATGGCACGAAGGCTCAAAGAAGAAAACCTGCAAACAAATCTTTTATTACAGGTGCACGATGAATTGATCTTCGAAGCGCCAAAAGAAGAAATTGCCATTCTTGAAAAGATTGTTCCTGAAGTCATGGAAAATGCACTTCAGCTTGATGTGCCACTAAAAGTTGATTTTGCTTCAGGTCCATCTTGGTACGATGCAAAATAAATCATAGAGATAAAAAGGAGCGAGGAGCATGCCGGAATTACCAGAAGTTGAAACCGTCCGGCGCACTCTCAAGCGGTTAGTCGAAGGAAAGACGATTGAAACGGTCGATATCAAATGGCCAAACATCATCAAACGTCCTGGGGAGCCGGAAGAGTTCGCAAGAAGAATGGTTGGAGAAACCATACAAACCATTGAAAGAAGAGGGAAGTTCCTCCTCTTTCATTTAGACCATTATGTGATGGTCTCCCATTTAAGGATGGAAGGGAAATATCGTGTACATGAAGCGCATGAGCCTTATGATAAACACGTACACGTCGTCTTTACGTTTACCGATGGAACGGAGCTTCGGTATCATGATGTACGTAAATTTGGCACGATGCATTTATTTCAGCCGGGTGAAGAGGAAAAGGAACTCCCGCTATCACAGCTGGGCTATGAACCATTTGATGAACAGTTCACTCCTGAGTATTTATGGGAGCAATTGAAAAAAACAACACGCGTCGTCAAAACAGCACTGCTTGATCAAAAGATTGTCGTAGGGCTTGGTAACATTTATGTAGATGAGGTCCTGTTTAAATCAGGGATTCATCCAGAAACGAAAGCGAATCAGCTTAGCCTGGAATCCTGCAAAGTGCTTCACAAACAGATCATCGATACGCTTCAAGTGGCGGTAGATGCGGGTGGAAGTACGATTCGTTCTTATATCAACTCACAAGGAGATATTGGTACGTTTCAATTGCAGCTTCTTGTATATGACCGGCGGGGAGAGCCTTGCCAAACATGCGGAAGCATCATTGAGAAAACAGTAGTCGGAGGGCGCGGTACACACTTTTGTGTGACCTGCCAAAAACGTCCTTAATCAGCTTAGCCATGAGCATGCTTCCTTTTTGTAATGCATACGATAAAAAACATTCATTTTTCAGCAAGGTGTAGACTGACACACAGCCCACCTGCTCTTCATATAGTGAAGAAGAGTCTAAGAACGCCCAGAGACTCTTGATCATCGTTGCAAGAACAGAAAGGAAGAGTTCAGGTATGATTTCGATTTCGCTCCTGTTTTTAGCTATTGCAGTTAGCATCGACAGCTTTTCTGTAGGCTTTACGTATGGTCTCCGCAAAATGAGGATCCCATTTAAAGCCATCGTCATTATTGCATGCTGCTCAGGGATTGTGCTGCTCATTTCTATGCTGATTGGCAGCCTGCTGACGACATTTCTCCCTGTTTCAGTGACCGATAAACTGGGGGGAGGCATTTTAATTGCCATCGGCCTTTGGGTCCTGTATCAATTTTACAAACCAGCGAAAGAGCGTGATTTGCTTCTTCATGAAAAGACATTGCTTAATGTGGAAGTCCAATCGCTTGGGCTTGTCATTCACATTTTAAGAAAGCCGACAAGTGCAGATATTGACCGATCTGGGACGATTAATGGAATAGAAGCTGTCCTTCTTGGAATTGCTTTATCCATTGATGCATTTGGCGCAGGGATTGGCGCAGCGATTCTAGGCTTTTCTCCAATTGTCATGAGTATCACGGTCGCAGTGATGAGTTCACTTTTTGTATGTATCGGGCTACGAGCCGGTCATTACTTGGCAAATTGGCGCTGGATCGATAAACTCGCATGTTTACCAGGGCTTCTGCTCATATTAATCGGGGTTTGGAAGCTGTAAAAGGAGGAAATCAATTGACGCTTGTCATTGGATTAACAGGCGGGATTGCTAGCGGAAAAAGCACAGTCTCGCAGATGATAAAAGAGCAGGGCATCCGGGTTGTGGACGCAGATGTGATTGCAAAAGAAGCGGTCGGCAAAGGAACACCCGCCCTTCATCATATCGTTCAAACCTTTGGTGAGGGTGTCCTCCTGCCAAATGGAGAGCTGGACCGGCAGCAACTCGGAGCCATTATTTTTTCTAATGAAGAGAAAAGAAAGCAGTTAAATGCGATCGTTCATCCAGAAGTGCGAAAGGAAATGCTCAGGCAGCGTGATGAAGGCATTAATAGCCGAGAAACATTCGTTGTCCTGGATATCCCGCTTTTATTTGAGAGTCAGCTGGAGAGTCTCGTCGACCGTATTATTGTGGTGTATACAACACCAGAATTACAGCTATCACGACTCATGAATCGAAACGACCTTAGTGAGGAGGAAGCGCTGAATCGGATTCACTCTCAGCAGCCTCTTGAGGAAAAATGTAAGAAAGCAGACCACGTGATAGAAAATACACAAGACCTTGCTTTTATTCGAAAGCAATTGCAGAACATATTAAATGAATGGGAACATACAGATAAGTAAGAGTACATACAAGTACTCTTCTTTTTTTATGCTTTATTCTCATTTCCTTTGAAAAGAACAGCCCTTTTTAGAAAATATACGTTTATATACTGGCAATTACATTCTAATGTGATATACTAATTTCATAAATAAATTTATTGAGTATAACACATAATAGAGGAGTGACCTGTTCATGAAGGTAAAAGCAGCGATCAATGGGTTTGGCAGAATTGGACGCATGGTCTTCAGAAAAGCAATGCTTGATGATCAAATTCAAATTGTAGCGGTGAACGCAAGCTATCCTGCCGAAACGCTAGCACATTTAATTAAATATGACACAAATCATGGACGTTACGAATGCGATGTGATAGCAGAAGATGACGCCCTGATTGTAAATGGGAAAAGAGTGCTTTTGCTCAATAACAGAGACCCAAAGCAGCTTCCATGGGGAGAGCTTGGGATTGATATCGTCATAGAAGCAACAGGGAAATTTAATTCAAAAGATCAAGCGATGGGCCATATAGATGCCGGAGCGAAAAAAGTCGTACTTACAGCTCCAGGTAAAAATGAAGACGTTACAATTGTAATGGGCGTTAATGAGGATGATCTTGATCCTGAAAAGCACGTCGTTATTTCAAACGCATCTTGTACAACAAACTGTTTAGCACCAGTTGTCAAATTGTTAGATGATGAATTCGGCATCGACAACGGTTTAATGACAACGGTTCATGCATATACAAATGATCAAAAAAATATCGACAACCCGCATAAGGATTTACGCCGGGCAAGAGCATGTGCCCAGTCCATTATTCCAACTACGACGGGTGCTGCTAAAGCGCTTTCTTTAGTGCTGCCACACATGAAAGGGAAATTACATGGACTCGCACTTCGTGTGCCTGTTTCCAATGTATCGATGGTTGATCTTGTTGTCGACTTGAAAAAAGATGTCACAGCAGAAGAAGTCAATGCAGCCTTCTCTAATGCATCAAAAACTTCTTTATCCGGTATCTTAGATTACACGGATGAGCCGCTTGTTTCTACAGACTTTAATACGAATCCTTATTCAGCTGTCGTAGATGGACTCACAACGATGGTGATGGGGGATAGAAAAGTAAAAGTTCTTGCATGGTATGACAATGAATGGGGTTATTCATGCAGAGTAGTGGATCTTGTGAAGTTTGTCGGATCGCAGATGAAAGAGCTTTCTGCTGTTTGAAATGAAGAAGACGAACGTCCCTTTTCAAGAAATGAGAGAAAATCCCATTGAAAACACAGCTTGCAAAATGGGTCTAAACAAAGTATACTATTTTTCGTGAACTTCTTGTTCGCAGACTCATTCGGGTATACTTAAAGGGTTAGGACCTCTTTGGACTAACTTTCCCCCGTGGTATATGTCCGGTCCGGCTGCTTAGAACTTCACTCTTTCATTCTTGTTTAAGGGGGGTCCATGATGGAAACAATCGGACGTCACGTTATCTCCGAGTTATGGGGATGCGACTGTGATAAACTGAACGACATGGATTTTATTGAAAAAACGTTTGTAAATGCAGCTTTGAAATCAGGAGCTGAGGTAAGAGAGGTTGCTTTTCACAAATTTGCACCTCAAGGAGTAAGTGGAGTTGTCATTATTTCTGAATCTCATCTGACAATTCACAGCTTTCCTGAACATGGTTATGCGAGCATAGATGTTTATACTTGCGGCGACCTAGATCCGAATATTGCAGCAGATCATATCGGAGATGAATTAGGTGCTGAAACAAGAGAAAACATCGAAATTCCTCGAGGCATGGGACCTGTACAAGTGAAACAGGCACAAGCCAAAGCACTGTAAACATAAAAAAAGATCGCAATGGGAGCTGGCCAAAAGCATTGACATGCCTTTGTGTTATGCTCCTTTTTATATTTGTTTAATAGAGAAAATCCAACATTCCCCAACTTGCCTATACTTTTGTTCTAGGAAAACAAAGGTTTTTTTTATAAAATAAAGAAGAGGCATTATGGCAAAGGGGATACGTATATGACTTTAGGACAAAAGTTCAAACGGTTCATGTCAAATCATACAGAAACATCTGACGAGCATCCAGTGTCAGAACTGAAAAGCCATTACTACAAATCGACGAATGCGCAAGTTTTTCAAGCATTGGAAGCCATGCTTTCTAGGCACGCTTCCTATCAAGTGACATCTGTTTCAGCAGAACGAGGTGAAATGAGCGCAAATATCACAATGCCGAAAAAAGCCTTTCTCGTAGCGACTGTCATTTCAATTCGTCCTTTTGAAACAGCTGTCGATTTTAATGTGACAACAGAAACAGCCCTGCCAACAGATTTTGGCTATAGTGCGAAAACGATTTTTTCCCTTTATGATGAACTAGACAAACAACTTCCAAGAATAGATCGGAGCTGATGATATGAAATGTCCCACATGTCAGCACCTTGGCACAAGGGTGCTTGATTCAAGACCAGTAGATGAAGGGAAATCCATCCGTCGTAGAAGAGAGTGTGAAAGCTGCCAATATCGCTTTACGACGTTTGAGAAATTAGAAGAATTACCACTGATTGTGGTGAAAAAAGAAGGAATTCGAGAAGAATTCAGTCGCGAAAAGATGCTGAGAGGACTCATTAAAGCGTGTGAAAAGCGTCCTGTTGCTTTAAAGCAGTTGGAGGATGTCTGCTTTAATATCGAAAAAGAATTGCGTAATCAAGGCATGTCAGAAGTGAAAAGTGAGCTTGTAGGTGAAATGGTGATGGACGAGCTGGCAAAAATTGATGAAGTGTCTTACGTCAGATTCGCCTCGGTTTACCGGCAGTTTAAAGATATCAACGTCTTTATTGATGAATTAAAAGATTTATTAAAGAAAGAACGCTAAAAAAGAGCTGAAGATTCTTCACGCTCTTTTTCCTGCGTAAAGCGTAAAACGCAAAAAGGGTGTACAATAGAAACAATTGCAATTCATGGGGAGGATCAGCATATGACAGAGCATTGGAAGGAAGTGCTAGCCGTCGATCCATATGTCGTCAAAAGCGCTTCATTGCTCGGTGACATCGATAGACAGCTCATCACTCTTTTATATCAGCCGCTTATAGGTATGTCCGCTTTCAGCTTATATATGACGCTGTGGGGAGAGCTGGAACAAAATCGTATGTGGGGGAAACCCGCACCTCATCGGCAGCTCATGGTCATGCTGCAAACGAATTTGAATGATATATTTGAGGAACGTTTAAAGCTTGAAGCGATTGGTTTACTCCGCACATATGAACAGGAAACGGAAGAAGGCAGACTGTTTACATATGAGCTTGTGCCGCCGCTAAGACCAGATGAGTTTTTCCAAGATGGAATGTTGAATGTCCTGCTGTACCATCGTGTAGAGAAAGCGAAATATATGCAGCTTCGCGATTATTTCTCGTATCCCGGTGTTCCGGCAGAGGCAAAGAACATCTCGCGGTCGTTTGAAGAAGTCTTTCACGTATTGCAGCCAGGTGAACGCAGGATGACAGAAGAAATCAATCAGGCGTCATCACTTGATCAAGGCTATGAATATGTGACCGTTGGATCGAGTCAGCCGGCTCCGCTCTCAGACGATTCCTTTGATTTCGATCTATTGTTAGCGGGTATGTCTGATATGATGATTCCAAGAAAGGCTTTGACAAAGCAGGTGAAAGAAACCATTAAGAAGTTAGCCGTTGTATACGGCATCACCCCGCTTCAAATGCAAAATATTGTAGCAGGCGCCTGCGGTTCTGATCAAATGATCTCAACAGAAGAATTGAGAAAAGCGGCAAGAGACTGGTACCAAATTGAATATAGAGGCGAGCAGCCAAAACTCATTGATCAAAAACAGCCGAGACACTTGCGTCAAGATGCTTCAAAGTCGCCGTTAGCAGATACGCCTGATGCAAAACTGATTGAAAAGCTTGACCACATTTCGCCTAGGGAACTGCTAAAAGATATGGCTGATGGCATTGAGCCAACGTATGCTGACTTAAGAATTGTCGAGGATATTATGCTTGAGCAGCAGCTAGAGCCAGGGGTCATGAATGTTTTGATCTACTATACATTGCTGAAAACAGATATGAAGCTGTCGAAAACATATATGCAAAAAATTGCCGCTCATTGGGTGAGAAAGAAAATTAAAACTGTGGCAGCAGCCATGAAAATTGCCAAAGAAGAGAATAGGCAAATGACAGAATGGGCGCAGCAGAAAAAGCAGCGCAGCACATACGGATCAGGGAAAGTTGTTCGTGAAGAGAAGCTTCCTGACTGGATGAAAGAAACCGAAACGAAAGAACAGCCAGCAAAAGAACAAACAGACAGTCTATCGACAGAAGATCTCGAACGAGAAAAAGAAAAACTGTTAGATCAGTTTAAAAATATGAAAAAGTACAATGCACATTAAGAAGAGGTGAGATGAGGATGAAACCGATCGGTCGTTCATTTGATCAGCTAAAAGGGCGCGTAGATTTTCGTGTGAGATACAATCAGATTAAAGAGAGTGTGTTATCTGATGAAGATGTAAAAGCTTTTTTACAGGAGCACCAAGAAGACATACACGAAGACATGATCAATCGCAGCTTGAACCGGCTTTTTGAATATGTGCAGCAGGCGAAGGGCTGTTCATATTGCTTAGATGAAGAGAACGTCAATGCGATATTAGACGGTTATCACCCAAAGCTTGTGATTAAAGGTCAGAGTATTGATATTGAATATTCCCCTTGTCCAGTCAAGCTACGGTTCGATAGACAGAAAAAACAGCAAGAGCTCATGAAAAGCATGTACATTCCGCAAAATGTTCTTCAAGCAACGTTTGCTGATTTGAACGTTGTAGGAAGACAGGAAGTCATTCAAAAAGTAGGGCAATTCCTGCAAAGCTATGACGAGACGGGCAAAGGAAAAGGCTTATATTTACACGGAAAGTTTGGAGTAGGAAAAACGTATATTCTGGCAGCCATTGCGCAGCAGTTAGCGGAGAAGGAATATCCATCTCTCCTTGTGTACGTGCCTGAGTTTGTAAGAGAGCTAAAAAATTCGTTAGCCGATCATACATTAGAATCAAAACTGAACATGGTCAAATCCACTCCTATATTAATGCTTGATGATATTGGGGCCGAGTCGATGACAAGCTGGGTTCGAGATGAACTACTTGGAACGATTTTACAATATCGTATGGCAGAGCAGCTGCCGACTTTCTTCTCCTCTAATTTCTCACCAAGTGAACTGAAGCATCACTTTACGTATTCACAGCGCGGGGAAAAAGAAGAGGTCAAAGCTGCTCGTTTAATGGAACGGATTCTCTATTTAGCAGAGGCAGTCTTGCTCGAAGGAGAAAACCGCCGTCATTTATAAAAGTGTCTATCACGTGAAGGAGGAGCAAATGAAATGAACAAAAGAAAATGGCTACTTTTTCTCGTGATTGCAGGTCTCGCTGTTTTACTTTGGTGGCTGAACAAACAGCATCTTCAGCTGGCGCCGAAAGATGTGAAGAATTGGGTGCTACAATTTGGACTGCTGGCTCCCTTTGTTTTTCTGTTCTTATCTCTTTTTCGCCCGTTTGTTCTTGTCCCGCTTACGGTCTTTTCGCTGGCAGCAGGTTTGGCCTTCGGAAGTGTTCTTGGGACGATTTATGCCCTCGTCGGTGCAACCGCCGGCGCATTAGGCTCCTTCCTGCTTGCTACAACCTTTCGTTCCAAAAAGAAGGAAACAGAATCAAGCAGCCGGAAGCTGAGAGCGGTGACATCCCGCATTCAGGAGCATGGGTTTCTTTACATTTTGTTATTGCGTATTGCCCCCATCCATTTTGACTTTGTCAGCTATGCGGCAGCAGCTTCACGTGCGAATTATCGTGCATTTACGGCAGCTACCTTTTTAGGTTTAATACCGGGTACAGTGGCCTTAAATGTCCTTGGTTCTAGCTTTGTCAGCGGCAATTATGCCGCCTTAGCAATCGTTTGTTTGATTTATCTCATCTTTATCTCAGTTCCGCTCGTTCTAAAAAGAAAGAGGCCTGATTTATTTTAGGCGTCTATTTTTTATGTTCTCCCCATATATATGTAACAGATGTCGTTAGGGGGGACAAACATGCTTGAAATAATCTTTGAAGATGAATATGATACCGCCGCTTTTTTACATCTTGCTGAACACTTGGACAGTCGGCATCACATGTCAATTCAACAAGGGAAAGACCGACTTCTCATAGAGGCGAAGGAATCAAAAGAAGGACTTGAGCCCATTGTGCGGCCATTACTGGTTCACTTTTTTTTGGAATGCAAAGAAAATGAGCGCATGCGCAGCATTCTTGAAAACACGTATTTATTTAAAGATCCTGAAGAACAGCACCAAATTCTTTCCATCGCCCACAGCATCATGAATGGGGATTTAGATGATATTCCCGGCATTCATCAAGAACCATCAAGAGAAGCCCTGTTAACAAAGGAGCTTGAGACGATTTCTTTACATCAAGGTATTTTTTCAATTGGCTCATTTATGACATTCAGGCTGTCAGAGTATGACAGGAGGCTGAAGAACTATGTTGAAGTCTCCATTGAAGAATACAAAATGGAACAAGAATATCAAAACTTTATTCAATCGCTTCGAGACTATGTGATGGCAAAAGAACCGAAGCTCGAAAAAGTACATGTTGTGCATCAAGATCGCCTGATGATTTGGGAATTTCGGTACGCTTCTGAGCGTGATCAAAAACAATACATAGACAGACAGTTTGTAAGAGAGCATCCAATGTATATTGATTCGCAGCTGATTGCACCACTCGTATCCATAGCGCCTCAAAAAATTGACCTGTTTACAAATGATACAGGTCACTCGATGGTACAAACCATTCAAAATATTTTTCAAGAAAGGGTCGAGGTATTCCCGGCTCATTCATTTCAAGAACACCATGTTCGATTTGTCCATGACCATTTGGAACAGAAAAGTGAAAAGCTTTCTTGATTTTCACGAAAAAACGTTTTATAATACGGTGTAACTTCATACAGAGACCGTATTGATAAGGACATGAACAAATGAACACCCGCTTAAAGAGAGGGAAGCCGAGGCTGAAAGCTTCCTAGCAGAGGACCATTTGCTTTACCACCTTTGAACATCAGCTGTGAACGTTTTAGTAATGGCTGACGGGGATTCCCGTTATCGAACCACAAGCCGTGTTTGCTTATGAAAAAGTAAGCTGCAAATACGGGAAAAAGGGTGGAACCACGATTCCGTTTTATTCAACCTCGTCCCTTTCCAGGGGGCGGGGTTTTTATATTGCCAAAAAAGGAGTGACCAGAGATGTCAGAACAAATTCAACTTACATTTCCAGATGGAGCGGTCAAGGAGTTTGACAAAACAGCTACAACAGAAGACATCGCGGCATCAATTAGCCCAGGCCTAAAGAAAAAAGCGCTTGCCGGTAAATTGAACGGCAAAGAAATAGATCTGCGTACGCCGCTACTAGAAAGTGGAACAATTGAGATCATCACAGATAAAAGTGATGAAGCACTCGACATTATGCGCCACAGCACAGCTCATTTGCTAGCACAGGCAATCAAACGCCTGTATGGAAAAGAACATCACGTTCAGTTTGGCGTAGGTCCTGTGATTGAAAATGGCTTCTACTACGATGTGGACATCGATGTTGCCATCACACCAGAAGATTTACCAAAGATTGAAAAAGAAATGAAAAAAATCATTAACAGCAATTTACCAATCGAGCGAATTGAAGTTTCAAGAGAAGACGCGAAAAAACGCTTTGAAGCGATTGGTGATCAATTAAAGCTTGAGCTGTTAGAAGCGATTCCAGAAGGTGAAGCTGTTACGATTTATGAGCAGGGTGAGTTCTTTGACCTCTGCCGCGGGATTCACTTGCCATCAACAGGGAAAATCAAAGAGTTTAAGCTGCTAAGCCTTGCTGGTGCATACTGGAGAGGTGACAGCAACAATCAAATGCTTCAGCGTATTTACGGTACAGCTTTCTTCAGCAAAGATGATCTAAATGAGCACTTACGCCTGCTTGAAGAAGCGAAAGAACGCGATCACCGTAAACTAGGAAAAGAGCTAAAACTGTTTGCGAACTCTCAAAAGGTAGGTCAAGGTCTACCACTTTGGCTGCCAAAAGGCGCAACGATCCGCCGCGTGATTGAGCGTTACATTGTCGATAAAGAAGTACGCCTTGGTTATGAGCATGTGTATACACCAGTTCTTGCAAATGTTGAATTGTATAAAACATCAGGGCACTGGGCGCATTATCAAGAAGACATGTTCCCTGTGATGGAAATGGACAACGAAGATCTTGTTCTCCGTCCAATGAACTGTCCGCACCATATGATGATTTACAAAAACGAGCCGCATAGCTATCGCGAATTGCCAATTCGTATTGCAGAGCTTGGTACAATGCACCGCTATGAAATGTCAGGTGCTTTATCCGGCCTTCAGCGTGTTCGCGGTATGACATTAAACGATGCCCATATCTTTGTTCGTCCAGATCAAATCAAAGACGAATTCATTCGTACAGTTCGCCTAATTGAAGAAGTGTATCAAGACTTTGGCTTGAATGACTACACATTCCGCTTATCTTACCGTGATCCAGAAGATACTGAGAAGTATTTCGACGATGATGCGATGTGGAATAAAGCACAATCGATGCTAAAGGATGCAATGGACGAGCTTGGTCATGACTATTATGAAGCAGAAGGCGAAGCAGCATTTTATGGTCCGAAGCTTGACGTGCAAGTGAAGACAGCTCTTGGAAAAGAAGAGACACTGTCTACTGTACAGCTTGATTTCTTACTTCCAGAGCGCTTCGATCTCACATATATTGGAGAAGATGGCAAGCACCATCGTCCAGTCGTGATTCATAGAGGTGTTGTTTCTACAATGGAGCGTTTTGTCGCCTTCTTAATTGAAGAATACAAAGGAGCCCTACCAACTTGGCTGGCACCTGTACAATTCCAAGTCATCCCAGTTTCACCGTCTGTCCATTTAGACTATGCGAAAAAAGTACAAGAACGTTTGCAGCTTGAAGGTCTTCGTGTTGAACTTGACAGCCGTGATGAAAAAATCGGATACAAAATTAGAGAAGCGCAAATGCAAAAGATCCCGTACATGCTAGTGGTCGGAGATCAAGAAGCAGAAAATGGCGCAGTCAATGTAAGAAAATACGGAGAGCAAGATTCAGAAACTATGGATCTTGAAGCCTTTGTGAAACATGCAGTCGCAGAAGCGAAAAAATAAATTTTTTCAAGTGAAGCAGCCAGTGATCTTTCTTTTTAGATCACTGGCTTTTTCTTTTGGGAAAATCCTCTACTGGTGATCCAGTCCTTTGAATGATACGTTTAGATAGTGCGAAAGTATGGGTAAGTATGTACTATCGGTTCGAGTTAAATTGGGGGAATGAAAGCGATGATGCAAACAACAAACACTTTATCATTACAAGTACTGGAGCGATCAGCAGTACTTCGGGCGTTGGAACACTCACTGGCGATGATTGAATTTGATGTGACAGGTGAAGTCCTATGGGTCAATGATATTTTTGCAAAAGCCATGGGCTATTCAGCGCAAGAGATGATTGGTTTAAAACATAAACAGTTTTGTCCTCCTCATATTGCAGAACATTCAAGCTATCAGATGTTTTGGAAGCGTTTGAAAGAGGGGCAAGTCTTTCAGGAAAAGGTGCAGCGGACGACGAAGAATGGTAACAGCTTATGGCTTGAAGCGACATATACACCTGTCCGAAATGAAGAGGGACACGTAGTGGGGGTAGTGAAAGTCGCAACAGACATAACAGAGAGAGAAAACACGATGAAACAGGTCGTAGATGACCTAAAGGAGATGTCTGCGAAATTAACGGAGCGAGCGGAAGTAGGCATCCAGCATAGCCAAAGAGTCAATGTCTCCTTTGATCATATAGCAAACGAAACAGATCAGAATATGAGCTTATTAAAAGGATTAAAAGAGCAGGTAGAGTCCATCAGCTCTATCGCTACAACGATTAACAGCATTTCCTCACAAACCCAGCTCCTTGCATTAAATGCGGCGATCGAAGCGGCCCATGCAGGTTCCTATGGAAATGGCTTTAGTGTAGTGGCGGCAGAAATTCGAAAGCTTGCAACGGATTCAAAAGAAGCGATCGTCAAAGTAGATCAATATGTAAAGGCGATTCATGCGGAAGTAGAGAAGGTCAGCAGCGGAACGAACCGTGCCAAAACAACGGTGTTTACAAATCGTGATCTTGTGAAGCAGACAAACGAGGAATTTATCAATATAGGAGAAGCAGCCCGCAATTTAGACAAGCAAGCGCAAAATCTAGCGGAAATTGTGTAGTTTAAGTAAACAAAAAAACACCCAATCTCGTTAGGAGAAGGGTGTTTTCTCGTTTGTTCTATTTTAAAATATCAAACAATTCATGTAAGTCTTTGATTTCATAATCTGGCGTGACATCTGTTTCATTCTTTTTGCCATGTCGATTGATCCAAACGGTTTGAATACCAACGCGAGATGCCCCAAGAATATCTGTTTTTGGATTGTCTCCCACCATGATCACATCATCTTTTGTTAGATTTAACAGCTGAAGGCAGTGCTCAAAGATACCTGGATCGGGTTTGCCTTTCCCGTAATCTCCTGAAATCACAATTTCGTTAAAATAAGGTGCGAGCTCAGGGACACCGGCCAGTTTTTCTTTTTGAAGACTAGGATCTCCGTTTGTTAAAAGGAGCAGTTCATAGTTACCTTTCAGGCGGTTTAAAACAGGGTACGTTTCTTCATAGACAAATGGACGTTTTCTCCGCTCGGCGGCAAAGAAATCAGCCAAATATTGTCCAAATGCTTCATCGTCAATTCCTGCTTCTTTTAAGCCATTGGTCCAAGCGTTCTTGCGATACTCTGGTGCAATGGCGTTCAATTTTTGAAAGCCTTCGCTAATCGGTTCACTAAAATTGGACCACAGGCCTTCGAAAGGATTAATTCCGATCATGACAGTATAATCATATGTTTCATAGGAAGAATACAGCTTTCTTGCTTCTTCACGAACAATCTGTTCAAATGTTTCTGGATTCAGTCCATATTTCTTTTCCGCTTCGCGGCATGTTTCCTGAAAAGTGGTATGAATGCTTTTTTCATCCCAAAGCAAAGTATCATCTAAATCGAAAAATACGGCTTTCATGATCTTCTCCCTTGTTATGTATGTGTTACCTTCAATTGCAAGTGACGGCTCAAGTTCATTTTACAATAGAAGATGAGGGCAATAAAGAAAAGATTTGAGAGATATTTGAACATTGACCGCACATGATAGAATAGAAAGACAGTAAATAATACATACATCAATTGAGGTGGCAGGTTTGCTTCATTTAATTATTATGATGATCGAGCGTGTCGGGATCATCGTTATTTTAGGGTTTGTGCTTGCCCATGTGAAGGGCTTTCGCAATCTATTGCTTCATAATGAAGGGTTTCGAAAAAAGGCAGTCCTTGTCTTTATTTTTGCTTCTTTTAGTATTATCAGCAATTACACAGGAATTGAAATCCAGCAGCAGATGGTCATGAACCATGAGTTTTCCTATCATCTCGGCTCGTCAAGCTCGATTGCCAATACGAGAATCATGGGGATCGAAATGGGCGGATTAATAGGAGGGCCGTTTGTTGGTATTGGCGCAGGGCTTTTAGCTGGTATTCACCGTTATTCATTAGGAGGAAGCACGGCACTCAGCTGTGCGATTTCTTCGATTTTAGCCGGTGTGATTGCAGGCTATGTCGGGAGTAGGTTTAAGCGGAAGAATCGAATGGTGACACCTCGCCAAGCCGCACTTTTTGGTGTGGCAATGGAATCGTTGCAGATGGTCATTATCCTTCTATTTGCAAAGCCATTTGCTGATGCTTGGGGGCTTGTGAGTATTATTGCCTTGCCGATGATTTTTGTGAATGGAATTGGTAGCTTTATCTTTTTATCAATCTTACAGTCAGTCATTCGGCAAGAAGAGCAAGCAAAGGCGATGCAGACACACCGCGTGTTTTCAATCGCCGATCAAACGCTGCCTTTCTTCCGCCAAGGGTTAAATGAACAGTCATGTAAAAGTGTGGCGGAGATCATTCATCGATTAACAGAAACAGATGCGGTCTCCTTAACCGATACAGAAAAGATTTTAGCGCATGTCGGTGATGGGACAGATCATCATATTCCATCGAAAAGCCTCATTACAGGGCTGTCGAAACAAGTATTGATGAGCGGCAAAATTATGAAGGCACATTCGAAAGACGAAATTAATTGTTCAGTCACCCATTGCCCGCTTCAAGCGGCGATTGTGCTGCCCCTCACCTCCAATGGTCAAACGATTGGAACATTAAAAATGTATTTCAATTCTCCGGTCGGATTAAGCTTGGTGGAAGAGGAGCTTGCAGAGGGTTTGGCGATGCTATTTTCTACACAGCTTGAGCTTGGGGAGGCGGAGACCCAAAGCCGTCTGCTAAAGGATGCAGAGATCAAAGCACTTCAAGCGCAAGTGAATCCGCACTTTTTATTTAACGCCATTAATACCATCTCTGTTTTGTGTAGAACGAATGTAGAGATGGCTAGGAAGTTGCTGCTTCAGCTGAGTATTTATTTTCGATCCAATTTGCAAGGCGCCCGCCAGCTGCTCATCCCACTTCATAAAGAAATACAGCATGTAGAAGCATATTTGTCACTTGAACAAGCAAGGTTTCCAAATAAATATCACGTGACCTTTCAAATTGAAAAGGAGCTGGAGCAGGTGATGATTCCGCCATTTGTGCTTCAGGTACTTGTTGAAAATGCAGTGAGACATGCTTTTCCTAAACATCAAACGAGCTGTGAAGTCATCGTATCCGCTGTGATGAAAGATGGACATGTCAATATGAAAGTGACGGATAATGGACAAGGAATCGAGAATGACAAGATGGCTCAGTTATTAAAAGCGCCTGTTGAATCAAAAGAAGGAACAGGTACGGCTCTTTTTAATTTAGATCAGCGGTTAAGAGGGATTTTTGGCAGACAAGCAGCTCTATCCATTCATAGCAGCCAAGGCACTGACATCTCATTTCGCATTCCAATGGACTATGTAAAAAAGGATGATTTTCGTTGATAAACGTATTAATCGTAGATGATGAAGTGTTAGCAAGAGACGAATTAAAATACTTATTACGCAGAACGAAAGAGGATGTTCAAATAGAGGAAGCAGAAAATATAGAATCAGCTTTTGACCGGATGGTGGATCATAAGCCGGACCTGCTCTTTTTAGACATTGATTTATCAGGTGAAAATGGATTTGATATTGCCAAAAGGCTCAACCGGATGTCTGATCCGCCAGCGATTGTATTTGCGACAGCCTTTGATCAATATGCGCTAAAGGCGTTTGAGGTCAGTGCGCTTGATTACTTAACAAAACCATTTGATGAAGAGCGGCTTTTGCAAACGATCCAAAAGTTTAAAAAGTGGAAGTCTGTTGAGACGCAAGACCACCAGCTATCAGATGAGAAAATTCCCCATCAGCAAAAATTAGCCATCTCAGTCGATGATTCAATTGTCATTCTGCAAGTAGAAGAGATCATGTATGTAGGGCTTAGTGAGGGAAAAAAGGTTGTAAAAACAAAGGATCACATGTACGAGGTCACAGAACCGCTTGTGGTCATTGAAAAGAAACTCCCTGAGGCTTACTTTATGAGGGTTCATCGAAGCTATATCGTGAACACCTCTCATATGAAAGAAGTACAGCCGTGGTTTAATTCGACGTATAATCTGCATATGACAGACGGATCGATTATTCCTGTCAGCCGTACGTACGCCAAAGAACTAAAGAAGTCGCTCCTACTAGAATAGGACGGCTTTTTTATTTGTATTTCAATACTCGTTTTCTGCATTTCATTCATTGAATCCGGCGAGTTTGATTGTAAACGCTTCATTCATTTATTTCATGCCGTATACTGAGGTCAGTCGAAGAAAGAGGTGAAGGGGCATGAGTGCCACTAAAGTATATGGATTTCTATCTCAAGCATTTATCTTTGCAACCGTAATGTTCGTTTCTAATCTCATTTCAATGTATTTACCCATTCCGATGCCTGCATCTGTGATTGGTCTAGTTCTATTATTTGTTTTGCTGACAACGAAAATCGTCAAACTGGAGCAGGTGGAGCAATTAGGTACATCATTGACAGGGCTCATTAGCTTTCTATTTGTTCCCTCTGGTATTTCGGTTATTCAATCACTAGGTGTCATGCAAGAAGTAGGTGTGCAAGTCGTCGGTGTTATCATCATTGCAACGATTATGTTGCTTGCAGCGACAGGGCTATTTTCACAGCTTCTCATGCAATTATCAGAAAAACCACAGAAACGTAAAGAGACAAAGGAGAGCAAATCGACTCCTTCTCATTCTAATAAACCAGCTTCAAGTACGCATTAAAGGAGAGATGCAGGATGGGTACAAGTACAATGAGTCCTTATTTTGGTATAGTCGTCTCATTAGTCGCCTTTGGAATCGGTACATTCTTATTTAAAAAATCAAAAGGCTTCTTCTTATTCACACCACTGTTTGTAGCCATGTTGTTAGGTATTTTATTTTTAAAAATTGGCGGTTTTTCCTATGCAGATTATAATGAGGGCGGCAAGATTATCAAGTTTTTCTTAGAGCCCGCGACCATTGCTTTCGCTATTCCGCTTTATAAGCAGCGTGCATTGCTTAAAAAATATTGGTGGCAGATTTTATCCGCTATTTTTGTAGGATCACTTTGTTCCATTACAATTGTGTATGTCGTAGCAAAAGGAATTCATCTTGATGCAGCTGTCATGAAAAGTATGCTCCCACAGGCAGCGACGACAGCGATTGCTCTTCCGATTGCAAAGGATATTGGCGGAATTGCAGATATCACAGCCTTTGCGGTCATATTTAATGCAGTCATCGTGTATGCGCTAGGTGCTTTCTTCTTAAAATGGTTTCGAATTAAAAATCCAGTGGCAAAAGGGCTTGCACTTGGTACATCAGGACATGCACTTGGCGTCTCTGTTGGAATTGAGATGGGTGAAGTAGAAGCGGCCATGGCAAGTATCGCCGTTGTGGTCGTAGGAGTTGTGACCGTCATTGTCATCCCAATCTTTATGCAATTCATCCTTTGATGGCGTCATTGTTTTGAAAAAGCCTTGCTCTATTCGTTTAATCATGCTAGAATGAAAAAGTTGTTTCAAGAGTTCGGTTACTTGACGGACAAATGAAAATTGTGTAGAATAATTAACGAATTGAATAGATATCACAAGCAGAAGCACCCGCTTCTCACCTGATTGACACGTGTTTGTAGTTGACAGGTTGACCGTACATTTATTTTTTCATGCAAATGTTCGCAGTGTGGGTGTTTTATATGCCCACACTTTTTGTTTGCCTGTAAAACATACAACGAAATGGTCAAAATGAATTGTGAACTCAATTCAAAATCTCATGGAGGTGGCTCACTATTAGCAAAGATCAATTAGTTAATGAAGGTATTCGTGCGCGTGAAGTTCGTTTGATCGGACAAAATGGCGATCAGCTGGGAATTAAAACCCGCCAGGAAGCTCTGGAAATTGCTACGAAAGCCAATCTTGACCTTGTGTTAGTTGCTGCAAATGCAAAACCACCTGTTTGCCGAATCATGGACTACGGTAAGTTCCGATTCGAACAGCAGAAGAAGGAAAAAGAGGCACGTAAGAATCAAAAAATCATTAGCTTAAAAGAAGTTCGGTTGAGCCCGACAATCGATGAACATGATTTTAACACGAAGCTCCGTAATGCAATCAAATTCCTTGAAAAGGGCGATAAAGTGAAAGCTTCTATCCGCTTTAAAGGCCGTGCGATTACGCATAAAGAAATCGGACAGCGCGTGTTAGACCGTTTCTCTGAAGCTTGCGCTGAAGTAGCAACAGTAGAAACAAAACCTAAGATGGACGGACGCAGCATGTTCCTCATGCTTGCACCAAAAGTCGAAAAGTAAAGTAACAGAGGGAGGAAACATCCAATGCCAAAAATGAAAACTCACCGCGGATCTGCTAAACGTTTCAAAAAAACAGGTTCTGGTAAACTTAAACGTTCTCATGCGTACACAAGTCACTTGTTCGCTAACAAATCTACAAAGCAAAAACGTAAATTGCGTAAGAGCGCAATCGTAAGTGCTGGAGATTTCAAACGCATCAAACAACAACTTGCAAACATCAAGTAATCTGGAATAGGAATCATAGGAGGGAATTACAATGCCAAGAGTAAAAGGCGGAACTGTGTCGCGTCAGCGTCGTAAAAAGGTTCTTAAATTAGCAAAAGGTTATTTCGGTTCAAAACATAGATTATATAAAGTAGCAAACCAACAGGTGATGAAATCTGGAAACTACGCTTTCCGTGACCGTCGTCAGAAAAAACGTGACTTCCGTAAACTATGGATCACTCGTATCAATGCTGCAGCTCGCATGAACGGTCTTTCTTACAGCCGTTTAATGCATGGCCTAAAGCTTTCTGGTATCGAAGTAAACCGCAAAATGCTTGCTGACCTTGCTGTGAATGACCTAAGTGCATTCAATCAGCTTGCTGATGCTGCAAAAGCACAACTAGACAAGTAAGTCATATAAAAGATCATTCCGTCGAGGGATGATCTTTTTTGCTCATCATGTGAGGTGAAATAAATGAATATCGCGTTAATTGTGCTGCTCATCTTGGTAAATGGCTATGGTTTCTTTCTTATGGGAGAGGACAAGCGCCGGGCAAAAGCGCATAAATGGAGGATTTCAGAGGCTCACTTATGGAGTGCTGCCGTGCTTTTTGGGGCTGCTGGATCGTATCTAGGGATGCAATATTTTCGTCATAAAACAAAGCATCCTGCCTTTCAAATTGGCATGCCCGTGTTAATCATGGTGCAGTTGATCATATTAGGATATCAGTTCATCTGAAAAAGGAGCAGACGCCGTCAAGACGGCGTATCTGCTCCTTTCTTTTGTTTGATTTTTTTAATGGGTTGATCCCAATCAATTTTTGTTTGAGGATAACGTTCGATAATGTTTTCCTCCAATTTTTCAAAGTCTTCTAATGTAAATTCACTTAGCTTCTCAGGTGACTCCGTCCAAACGTAAATGGAGTGGACAAACAGAGGATGATCCTTAGAAGGAACATGCTTCTCCCCTTCAAACAAGACACCTTTATAGACGAAATTAAAATTTTTACGTGCATTTTGTTGTTCGTCCATAAAATAAAAGCCTTCTTTTAATTGTGCTTGTTTCAGCTTTCTTCTCGGATTTGAGAAGAATTTTACCGCCATGTAGAAGATGTAGACAAGCAGTGCAACAAGAGCTAGTCTAATGAGGATTACAAACATGACAGGATGCACCTCCAATACCGTTATCTGATGTACTACGAATGAAAAGGCCAAAAGGTTTCAACTTTTTTTAAAAAAATATTTCGGAAAACGAAAAAATATTCATAAAAAGATCGTATTGAACGAAAGAGGTTTTGTATAATAAGAATGCACCATGAAGATAAAGGAGGATATATGGAATGACAAAGCTAGATCAAACATTAACTATGCTGAAAGACCTAACGGATGCAAAAGGGATTCCAGGAAATGAACGTGATGTCAAAAAAGTCATGCAGACATACATAGAATCATATGCAGATGAAGTCTCTAGTGACCGCCTTGGCAGCTTAATCGCTAAGAAGGAAGGAAACGCAAACGGACCTAAAATTATGCTTGCTGGTCACTTGGATGAAGTCGGATTCATGGTGACAAAAATTGATGACAAAGGCTACATTCGTTTCCAAACTGTCGGTGGATGGTGGTCACAGGTCATGCTCGCGCAGCGTGTCACCATTGTAACGAAAAAGGGAGACATTACAGGGGTGATTGGCTCAAAGCCGCCACACGTCTTGTCACCTGAAGCACGAAAAAAGTCGATTGAGATTAAAGATATGTTTATTGATATCGGTGCATCAAGCAAAGAACAGGCAATGGAGTGGGGCGTTCTGCCTGGAGATCAAATCGTTCCTTATTTTGAGTTTACAGTGATGAATGATGAAAAAATGCTCCTTGCAAAAGCATGGGACAACCGTATCGGCTGTGCAGTAGCAATTGATGTCATGAAGAACTTACACAATACTCAGCATGAGAATATTGCTTATAGTGTTTCAACTGTACAAGAGGAAGTTGGCCTGCGTGGTGCCAAAACAGCAGCGTCTACAATTCAGCCTGATATTGGATTTGCCATTGATGTTGGTGTAGC
This sequence comes from Bacillus pumilus, assembly GCF_009937765.1. Taxonomy (NCBI): domain Bacteria; kingdom Bacillati; phylum Bacillota; class Bacilli; order Caryophanales; family Bacillaceae; genus Bacillus; species Bacillus pumilus. The sequence continues at coordinate 1,472,806 of NZ_CP047089.1, forward strand.
AGGAGACACGCCGGGCATCACTGAAAAAGAAGCAACGAGCAAACTTGGCAAAGGGCCGACGATTGTTGTATTTGATGCTTCGATGGTATCTCATAAAGGGCTTCGCGATTTTGTTGTCCAAACAGCGGATGAATTGAACATCCCTTACCAATATGATTCCATGCCTGGCGGCGGGACAGATGCTGGCGGTATCCATTTAACAGGTCATGGTGTGCCATCACTATCGATCGGGATACCAAGCAGATATATCCATACCCATGCTGCGATGATTCACCGAGATGATTATGAAAATGCAGTGAAGCTTTTAACAGAAGTGATCAAAAGACTTGATCAAAAAACGGTTGAGCAGATCACGTACGGTTCTTAAGTAAGAAAGCCTTTCCTCAAATAGGGGAAGGGCTTTTTTATTTCAGTGAATTTCCCAGGAAATGAATGCTGTTTTTTCATTACGTCAAAAAGAACTGTTTTTGACAGAAGAAGAAAACATATTCTAGTGAATAAGGCACATGTGATCTGGCTTTTATTTTTGTAAGATGAAAGCAATAAAAAGGACAGAGCCTAAAGAATGCCCTGTCAAAAGAGAGTTTATGGAAGTAGGTGAAGATACCTCAAGAATAAACATATTATTCTTATTTGTCAACTTGGTTTTAAAAGAAAGAAAAATCAATCAATTTATGTTATATTTGTAACAAATTGTTTGTGCAAAGGGGATGGTTAAATGAATGCGGTTACAATTGTCATAGCTTCTATGTGTATTTTAGCGATTGCCTATCGTCTTTATGGCACTTTTATGATGGTCAAGGTCTTAAAGGTGACAGACGATCATCCTACACCAGCTCACACATTAGAGGACGGAAAAGATTATGTGCCAACCAATAAGTGGGTCACATTTGGGCATCACTTTGCTGCGATTGCAGCTGCCGGTCCGTTAGTGGGGCCGATTTTAGCCGCACAATTCGGGTATTTACCGGGTCTTCTTTGGCTGTTAATTGGCGCAGTGATTGGCGGAGCTGTACATGATCTTGTCGTCTTATTTGCGTCGATGAGAAAAAAGGGGAAATCGTTATCTGAGGTAGCAAAGGAAGAGCTAGGACCTGTCGCAGGATTTTGTACAGGGCTTGCGATGCTGTTTATCATTACGATCACAATGGCAGGTTTGTCCATGGTTGTGCTTCATGCGTTAGAACGTAACCCTTGGGGGACATTTGCAGTCGGAATCACGATTCCAATTGCGATGGGGGTTGGTCTTTATTATAAAAAGACAGGCAATTTAAAACTGGCGACAACTGCGGGATTTATTTTGCTGATGGTCGGTGTATTCCTTGGGCCGAATATTCAAGGAACGGCACTTGGCGATCTTTTAACACTTGATACAAAAACGCTTGCTCTTGCTTTACCGATCTATGCTTTTTTTGCTGCGGCATTGCCGGTTTGGCTGCTGCTCGCACCGAGGGACTATTTAAGTAGCTTTATGAAAATAGGTGTTTTTATCGCATTGATTGCTGGAATCTTTGTTGTCAATCCAACGATTCAATTCCCAGCGTTTACGGAGTTTGTCAATGGAGGAGGTCCTGTTTTAGCTGGTCCTGTCTGGCCGTTTATTTCGATTACTATTGCTTGCGGGGCCATTTCTGGTTTCCACGCATTTGTTGGATCTGGAACAACGCCTAAGATGCTTGATCGATGGAGCGATATGAAGCCTGTCGCTTTTGGCGCAATGCTAGTCGAATGTCTAGTTGGAATTATGGCGTTAATTGCCGCTACGGCTCTTCATCCAGGTGATTATTTTGCGATAAATAGTACGCCAGAAGTGTTCCGGACTCTCGGGATGAGTGTCGAGAACCTTCCGCAGCTGAGTAAGGAAATTGGTCTTGATTTAGAAGGAAGAACGGGTGGAGCTGTGACATTAGCTGTAGGAATGGCGTATATCTTTACGGGAATTCCGTTCTTTGGTCATTTGGCGTCTTATTTTTTCCAATTTGTCATTATGTTTGAAGCTGTCTTTATTTTAACCGCTATTGATGCAGGAACACGTGTGGCACGTTATTTAATTCAAGACTTTTTTGGCGAAGCTTATAAACCGCTTAAACGAAATGACTGGGTCCCTGGGTCGGTGTTCGCAAGTGCGCTTGCTTGTTTTATGTGGGGGTATTTGCTTTACTCTGGAGACATCGGGTCCATTTGGGCACTGTTTGGGGTGTCAAACCAGTTAATGGCATCGGTCGGACTTATCATCGGAGCAACCGTTGTATTAAAAATTGCAGATAAAAGGCGCTATATGCTGACTTGTTTAATTCCACTTGCTTACTTATATGTGACAGTGAATTATGCGGGCTATTGGATGGTAGCAAATGTATACCTTAATCCCGAGGCATCGGGTTACAGTGTGCTAAATGCGGTGCTGTCAATCATTATGCTGATCTTAGGATTTGTGATTATTGTGTTTGCGATTAAAAAATGGGTTGACATTTGGCGTGATCCAACGCTTCGAATGGAAACACCGATCACTGGCTAAATGAAAAAGCCGGTTTGCTATGATAAGCAAACCGGCTTTTTTTATTGCTGCTGATGAGGCTTTAAGCCTTGCTCTAATGTTTCAAGAATCTCGTTCTTCTCGTTTTCTGATGCTTCTTGCCATAGCACTTCAAACAACACGCCAAGGCCTGGCAACATTTTTTCCTCACCGCTTTGAATGGCATCTAAAATCGTATGCTCAAGCTGTTCTTGATTATGGCCAGTAATGTTTTGAATGACTGCGCCTCTTAAATTAAAATCCATTACCCACACTCCTTTTTTGATGGTGATAGCCCTATTCTGTCTCAAAGACAGGTTTATTATGTAGTGTGCATGAGATATAATAAATTCATGATATTTAAAGGAGTTAAAGTCACTTGAAATATATAGAATCAGCAAAAAACACACACATTAAACAGTGGAAAAAGCTCCATACGAAAAAAGAACGAACGAAAACGGGGCTGTTTCTCGTGGAGGGAATCCACTTAGTCGAAGAAGCATTGAAGAGCCGAGCTGTGAAAGAATTAATGGTCACATCGCCTGATAAGCTTCCTTCTCATATCGATCCTGACATTGAGCTTTATGAACTGAGCGAAGAAGCCTTTTTTGCCATGACCGAAACGGAAACGCCTCAGCACATCGCGGCAGTTTGTACAGTTCCTGTATTTGAAGAAAAGAAGTATGAACGACTTCTTCTGTTAGATGCAGTGCAGGACCCAGGTAATTTAGGCACACTCATTCGGACAGCAGATGCAGCAGGTCTTGATGCTGTGATCTTAGGCGATGGAACAGTTGATGCGTATAACGGAAAAACGCTCCGTTCCGCACAAGGGTCACATTTCCACCTACCCATTTTAAAGCAAAGCCTTCAGCAGACCATAGCAGCATGTAAGGAGCAAGGCATTCCTGTATACGGAAGCGCGCTAAACAATGCGAAAGCGTATAAAAGCGTAACGGCAGAAGGTCCGTTTGCGTTGATTGTGGGTAATGAAGGAGGGGGTATAAACCCAGAGATTCTTCAAATGACTGACCACAATTTATATGTGCCAATGTATGGACAGGCTGAATCATTAAATGTGGCTGTTGCAGCGGCAGTTCTTGTTTATCATTTGCGTGGATAGTGTTGCAACATGCGCTCATTTTCACTATAATGAAACTAATATTTTAAAAACCATGATAGAGGAAGATTGTTTCAAGGAGCGGCCTTATAGGGAGAATGCATCGTAGACTGAAAGTGCATTTAAGGAATGCGGAAACAGGAATTCACCTCTGGAGTTGTCACCGGGACCGCAAGCTTTGCGTAAAGGTGAACCGGATTCGTTTGATTCCGTTATGTCAATGAAGCTTATTCGCACATGTATTTGTGCTTAACAAGGGTGGTACCGCGACCACAACTCGTCCCTTCTTTTCTAGAGGGGACGGGTTTTTTATTGTCTTCAAACGATCAAACAGCCGTTTATCCAGGCGGTTTTGTATATCAAAAGGAGGATTACACTCATGCAAGAAACGTTAAAACAGCTTGAAACAGAAGCGATAGCGAAGGTTGAAGCAGCTAGCTCGCTCAAAGAAGTCAATGACATACGTGTTCAATATTTAGGGAAAAAAGGACCGATCACAGAGGTACTCCGCGGAATGGGCAAGCTCTCCGCAGAAGAAAGACCGAAAATGGGCGCACTCGCAAACGAAGTGAGAGAGCAGATTGCTGGTGCTATTGCTGAAAAAAATGAACAGCTGGAAAAAGAAGAAGTGAAAAAGAAACTTGCGTCTCAAACGATCGATGTGACATTGCCAGCAAACCCAATCAAAATAGGGGCAAGACATCCATTAACGATTGTTGTTGAAGATATTGAAGATTTATTTATTGGCATGGGCTATACCGTTGAAGAAGGTCCTGAGGTAGAAACGGATTACTATAACTTTGAAGCGCTGAATCTTCCAAAGGAGCATCCGGCACGTGATATGCAGGACAGCTTCTACATTACCGAGGATACACTGCTCAGAACACAAACGTCACCAGTTCAAGCGCGTACACTTGAAAAATATAAAGGACAAGGTCCTGTGAAAATCATTTGCCCTGGGAAAGTATATAGACGAGACAGTGATGACGCGACTCATTCACATCAATTTATGCAGATTGAAGGGCTTGTTGTTGATCACAATATTAGCATGAGTGATCTAAAAGGTACGCTTGAAACAGTCGCAAGAAAAATGTTTGGTGAAGATCGTGAAATTAGACTGCGTCCAAGCTTTTTCCCATTCACAGAACCATCTGTAGAAGTGGATGTGTCTTGCTTTAAATGTGGAGGAAAAGGCTGTTCTGTATGTAAAGGAACAGGCTGGATTGAGATTTTAGGAGCTGGAATGGTTCATCCGAATGTCCTGAAAATGAGCGGATTTGATCCGGAAACTTACCAAGGCTTTGCTTTTGGAATGGGTGTTGAACGGATTGCGATGCTCAAATACGGCATTGATGATATTCGTCATTTCTACACAAATGATATTAGATTCACAAAGCAATTCAAGCAGGACTAAGAGGAGGAAATCAACATGTTTGTTTCATATAAATGGTTAGAAGACTATGTCGATTTAGAAGGCATTCAGCCGGATGAATTAGCAGAAAAAATCACAAGAAGTGGAATTGAAGTGGAGGCCGTTGAATATAAAGGCGAGGGCATTAAAGGAGTTGTTGTTGGACACGTCGTGGAGCGAGAACAGCACCCGAATGCAGACAAATTAAACAAATGTCTTGTGGATATCGGAGAAGACGAACCGGTTCAAATTATTTGCGGGGCGCCGAATGTGGATAAAGGTCAATATGTGGCTGTCGCAACGGTTGGCGCAGTCCTTCCTGGGAACTTTAAAATTAAAAAAGCAAAGCTGCGCGGCGAAGAGTCTCATGGCATGATTTGTTCTCTGCAAGAATTAGGTGTCGAAAGCAAACTCGTACCAAAAGAATATGCAGAAGGTATTTTTGTTTTCCCAAATGACGTCAAACCCGGGGAAGATGCCCTTCAGGCACTTCAGTTAGACGATGCAGTACTTGAGCTTGGCTTAACGCCAAACCGCGCGGATGCCCTGAATATGCTAGGTGTTGCCTATGAGGTTGCAGCCATCTTAGGGAAAGAGATCAAACTTCCTGATACAGCACATGACACGTCTTCAGAAAAAGCAGCAGACTATATTTCTGTGAAAATTGAAGATCAAGAAGCGAATCCACTTTATGCTGCGAAGATCATTAAAAATGTAAAGATTGGACCAGCACCGCTTTGGATTCAAACAAGATTGATGAATGCAGGCATTCGCCCAATTAACAATGTCGTCGATATTACAAACTTTGTACTGCTTGAATACGGTCAGCCACTTCATGCATTTGATTATGATCGCTTTGGTTCAAAGCAAGTGGTCGTACGTAAAGCAACTGATAGTGAAAGCATTCAAACACTTGATGAGCAAGAGCGTACACTTTCATCAAAGCATCTTGTCATCACGAATGGCACGAAAGCGCACGCTGTCGCAGGCGTCATGGGCGGCCTTGAATCAGAGGTGCGTGATGAAACGACAACGATTCTCTTAGAAGCGGCATATTTCAACGGTCAAACAGTCCGTCAAGCATCTAGAGATTTAGGGCTTCGCAGTGAATCAAGCACACGATTTGAAAAAGGACTTGATCCGCAACGTACGAAATCAGCAGCCGAAAGAGCAGCGCAATTGATCAGCATCTATGCAGGTGGTGAAGTGTTAAGTGGGACTGTGGAGGAAAACCACCTTGAAACAAATATGAATGTCATCCACGTATCCACTGAGCGTGTGAACAAGGTGCTTGGCATGAGCATTTCAAAAGAAGATATGATTCAAATTTTCAACAAACTGGGCTTTACAGTGGGTGAATCAAATGACGTACTTGTTGTAACGGTTCCTTCTCGCAGAATGGATATCACAATTGAAGAAGATCTCATTGAAGAAGTTGCGAGATTATACGGCTACGATAATATCCCATCTACACTACCTGCGACAGCTGGTACAGTTGGAGGTCTCACGCCATACCAAGTGAAGCGCAGAAAGGTGAGACGTTTCTTAGAAGGCGCAGGTCTTTCTCAAGCGATCACGTATTCATTGACAAATCAGCATAAATCTACTGCCTTTGCATTGAATTCAGCTTATAAAACAAGACTTTCCTTGCCAATGAGTGAGGAACGAAGTGTGCTTAGACAAAGTCTACTGCCAAACTTACTTGATTCAGTTGCCTATAACTTGGCTAGACAAGCTGATTCATTTGGCTTTTATGAAACGGGTTCTGTGTTCTTAGCAGAAGCTGAAGGGGCAAAACCGGTGGAAAAAGAACATGTCGCTGGGGCGCTGACAGGCTTATGGCATAAAAATCTTTGGCAGGGCGAGAAAAAAGCTGTCGATTTTTATGTAGCGAAAGGAATTGCAGAAGGTCTATTTGAAAAGCTTGGTGTATCAGGCCAAATCACATATGTTCAAGCAGAGCGTGAAGGTCTTCACCCAGGACGTACAGCAGATGTTCATTTAAATGGAAAAGTCATTGGGTTTGTTGCTGCGCTTCATCCAGTCGTTGAAAAGGAATTAGATTTAAAAGAAACATATGTCTTCGAGTTTGATTTAACAGATGTGATGACGTCTGAATCCAAGGATATGAAATATACAGCAATTCCGAGATTCCCTGCTGTGACAAGAGATATTGCACTTGTCGTAGATCAGCATATCTCAAGCGGACAGCTGGAGCAGGTCATCTTTGAAGCAGGCGGGAATTTACTGACTGATCTATCCGTCTTTGATGTGTATGAAGGTGAACACATGGAAGAAGGCAAAAAGTCTGTTGCATTCTCTCTCCAATATTTAAATCCGGAACAAACATTGACAGAGGAAGAAGTCACCGCTGTTCATACAAAAGTATTGAAAGCATTAGAAGATACGTATCAAGCCGTCTTGCGCGGTTAAAGAAAAAAGAGCTAAGGCCGTATTGGCCTAGCTCTTTTTTATAACCATTTTTTCGCTTTTTGTGTGTTGGCAAAATGCAGTTTTGTAAATTGACGTAGAGCCTCTTCGCCGTGCATCTTGATGAGCTTTGCAGCGGCCTTGTCCACATGAGGACCTGCTCCCTTTGGAATCTCAAACCCTGCTGCTTCAGATAACTTATCCATTTCAATTAAAAAAGCGTACCTTGCAATAATGGAAGCGGCAGCAACTGACAAATGAATGCCTTCTGCTTTTGTGCTAAAGTACGTCCGCTCCCGAATGATTTTTTTTCCAGCAAGATGCTTAAAATAAATACCCGGTTCTGCAAATTGGTCAATCAAAATAGCTTCAGGCTGTTTCCCATCTAATTTCTCCAGCACAGAGGTGATGACTTGGTTGTGAAGGAGCGCCTTCATTTTCCCTTGGCTCATGCCCTTTCCCTGCATGGCATTGTACTTTTCATTTCGTAGTACGAGAAGGCTGAACGGAATGGTTTTGATGAGATCTTTAGCAATGTTGATAATTTGCGGGTCTTTTAGGCCTTTTGAGTCTTTTACGCCAAGCTCTTTCATGAGAGCAAGGTGGCTGGCATCAACATAGGCGGCACAGACCGTTATTGGTCCAAAATAATCACCTGTTCCTACTTCATCTGAACCGATGACGGACATAGAGGCAATCCCTGACGGCGGACTATATTTTGTGACAGCAGGTGTTTTTGAACTTTTCGGATCAGTTGCTTTTAAATGGCTGAATTGACTGGCTTCAGCTTCTGCCTTTTGTCCTTGAAATAGCACTTTTCCAGATCGATAAGCTGTAATCGTACAGCCAGGAACCTTTGCTTGAAAAAGGGCGCCTGGTGGTAACGTATCAGTTAGGTGGTGCGCATACGCGCTCTTCATCTTTTTAAGGTCTTCTGATGTTGCTTTTAAGACGGATTGGGGCACAGTGGATAACTCCTTTTTACCTTGATATCATTGATTTCTAAAGTGTACCATAACAGGGAAGGGCTCGTCTTTCCATTCAATGTCTAAACATGTTATGATAGAGACTAGGATTCTCGTGGAATGGAGGAGAAACGTTGTCTGACGGCGGTAAAACGAAAACAACAGTTGAGATTTACGGACAGTCCTATACGATCATCGGTCAAGAAACGAAGATGCATATGCGACACGTTGCTTCAATTGTTGATGATAAAATGAGAGAAATAAATGAAAAAAACCCATACCTTGATATAAACAAATTAGCTGTACTGACAGCAGTCAATGTCGTCCACGACTACTTGAAATTAAAAGAGCAATACGAAAAACTAGAGATTCAGCTTAAAGAAAAGGAATGAAATTACCGTGATCGATATCATCATTTTGTTTTTGCTTCTTATGGGAACGCTTGTCGGTCTAAAACGCGGGTTTATTCTTCAATTTATTAAATTGATCAGCTTTGTTGTTTCTATCTTAGTGGCTTCCATGTTTTATCAGTCACTTGCACCACAGCTTACGTGGATTCCAGCACCTAATTTTAGCGGCGGTCAAGCGCAGCTCGCTTTCTTTAGTGGGAATCTAGAAACAGCTTATTATAATACCATTGCGTTTATCATTCTGTTTATCTTGACCAAAATCCTGCTCGCCATCATTGGCGGATTGCTCACAACCATTGCAAGTATACCTGTAATTAAGCAGGTCAACAAACTGCTTGGCGGTGTTTTAGGATTTCTTGAAACCTATCTATTTGTATTTATTCTCTTGTTTGTCGCTGCATTACTTCCAGTCGATGCACTGCAAACAATGTTGAGCAAATCGATATTAGCAGATGCGATCGTCAGCCACACCCCTTATCTGTCCGGTCTTGTCAAAGACTTATGGACGACGTATGGAGTTTAAAAACTTCTCCTATCTTGGAGAAGTTTTTTCTCATTCCATGACAGAAAGTTGTAGGATGAAGGAAAAGTTTGTATATTTATAAATGAAGATGCCAAAGCGGCTGGAGGATGAGAGATGAATAAAAAAGATATTATCAAACTTCTTGAAACAATTGCAGTCTATATGGAGCTAAAAGGAGATAATCCTTTTAAAATTTCTGCCTTTCGTAAAGCAGCAGCGGCACTGGAACAAGATGACCGCAGCCTTTCTCAAATAGATGATCTATTAGCATTACCCGGCATTGGAAAAGGAACCTTTGCTGTGATCACTGAGTATATCGAAAAAGGACAATCAGAAACACTCGAACAATTAAAAAAGGAAGTGCCTGAAGGACTTGTCCCGCTTTTGAAATTGCCAGGACTCGGCGGGAAGAAGATCGCTAAGCTTTACCAAGAGCTTGGCGTCCATGATGCACAGTCTCTAAAAGAAGCATGCGAAGCGGAAAAGGTACAAGCGCTTGCTGGCTTCGGGAAAAAAACAGAAGAAAAGATTCTTGCAGCTCTTGAAGAAGCAGGAAAGCAGCCAGAACGACTGCCAATTGGCTTTGCATTAGATGTGGCAGAGCGGATAGATCATGCACTTGAAGAGATGAAAGGTATCATCCGTTTTTCAAGAGCCGGCAGCTTAAGACGTGCACGCGAAACCGTCAAAGATTTAGATTATATCATTGCAACAGACAATCCTGAGCAAGTCAGAGAGCAACTTGTTGCACTTGATGATGTGAAAGATGTAATCGCAAGCGGTCATACGAAGGTATCTGTTGTGCTTGCCCTTGATTTTGAAATCAGTGTTGATTTCAGGCTTGTGACATCAGATCAATTCGCAACGACGCTGCACCATTTCACTGGCTCAAAAGATCATAATATTCGAATGCGTCAGCTTGCGAAGGAACGCGGAGAGCGCATTAGCGAATATGGTGTGGAAACGATTGAAACTGGAGAAGTAAAAACGTTTAAAGACGAAAGCGCTTTTTATGCGCATTTTCAACTTCCGCTCATTCCACCAGAAATTCGTGAAACCGGAGCAGAGATTGATACGTATAAAGAAAGTATGCAGTTTGTAGAATTGAGAGATATCAAAGGCGACCTACATATGCACTCGACATGGAGTGACGGAGCTTTCTCTATTCGTGAAATGGCGGAAGCATGTATCGCAAAAGGCTATGAATACATGGCGATTACAGACCACTCGCAATATTTAAAAGTAGCCAACGGTTTAACAAAAGAACGTTTGCGTTTGCAAGCAAAAGAAATTGATAAGTTGAATCAGGAATTCGAGCATTTTCACATATTCAAAGGGGTCGAAATGGATATCCTGCCTGATGGATCGTTAGATTATGATGATGACTTTTTAAAAGACATGGATTTTGTCATTGCGTCTATTCATTCTAGCTTCTCTCAGCCGGAAGAAGTCATTATGGAACGCCTTGAAAATGCCTTGCGTAATCAACATGTTGATTTAATTGCACATCCAACAGGCCGTTTAATCGGTAGACGGGATGGCTATGCCTTAAATATAGATCAGCTCATAGAGCTTGCGAAGAAAACAGGCACTGCACTTGAACTCAACAGCAATCCATCAAGACTTGATTTGAAAACAGAGCACTTAATCAAAGCAAATGAAGCGGGTGTGAACATCATGATCAATACAGATGCGCACAACATCGCCATGCTGGAACATATGGAAGTTGGTGTAACAGCTGCAAGAAAGGGCTGGACACAAAAAGGAAATGTCGTGAATACTTTTACTCTAAACGAGATCAAAAAGTTTTTAACGCGTGACAGGTAGTCGTTAGGAGGCTGGACCATGCTGCAACAAAAAGTGTTATCATCATTAGAATTTCATAAAGTAAAAGAAAAAGTGATGTCCTATACCGCATCCACATTAGGAAAAGAAAGAGCGCAGGATTTAACACCTTTGACGGATATAGAAACCATTCAGCATTTGCTGGAAGAGGTAGCAGAAGCGCAAGATGTGATCCGCTTAAAGGGATCTGCGCCATTTGGCGGATTAACAGATATTAGACGTGCAGTGAAACGGGCAGAAATCGGCAGTACATTAAGCCCTTCTGAGCTGATGGAAATCGCAGGACTATTATATGCGGTGAAAAATATGAAACACTTTCTCACGTCCATGTATGAAGATGGAGTAGATATACCGCGCCTTCATACATATGCTGAGACGTTGATATTACTGCCAGAAATCAGAAAAGAAATCGAAAGCTGTATTGGTGATAATGGAGAAGTGCTTGATCATGCAACCCCTGCCCTTCGTTCATTGCGCATTCAATTACGCTCACTAGAATCAAAAGTCCGTGATAAATTAGAAGCGATGATTCGTTCACAATCGGCTTCAAAAATGCTGTCAGACACCATTGTCACCATTCGTAATGACCGGTTTGTTATTCCAGTGAAACAAGAGTACCGCTCGAATTACGGCGGAATTGTTCACGATCAGTCTTCATCAGGGGCAACTCTTTTTATTGAGCCGCAAGTCGTCGTGGATGTAAATAACACCTTGCAGCAAACCCGTTTAAAAGAGAAGCAAGAGGTTGAAAAGATCCTGCAAATGCTGACAGAGAGTGTGTCAGAGCACATTGGGGAACTGCTTCACAATGTAAAGGAACTACAGACGCTAGATTTTATTTTTGCTAAAGCTAAATATGCAAAGACAGAAAAAGCCACTAAACCTGCTGTGAATGATCAAGGAGAAATCTATTTAAAACGAGCAAGACATCCTCTATTGCCTCGGGATCAAGTTGTCGCAAATGATATTGAACTCGGTAAAGATTTTTCAACAATTGTGATCACTGGACCAAATACAGGGGGAAAGACCGTTACTTTAAAAACGCTTGGTCTTCTGACGCTGATGACACAGGCGGGCCTCCATATTCCAGTTGAAGAAGGCTCTGAAGTGGCTGTGTTCGACCAAGTCTTTGCTGATATTGGAGACGAACAATCCATTGAACAAAGCTTGAGTACGTTCTCATCTCATATGGTCAATATTGTCGATATCTTAAAGAATTTGACTTCTAACTCTCTCGTTTTATTTGATGAATTGGGGGCAGGAACAGACCCAGCTGAAGGTGCGGCACTTGCGATGAGCATATTAGATGAAGTGCATCAAACAAATGCACGTGTCATTGCAACGACTCATTACCCCGAGCTGAAGGCATATGGGTATAACCGGGAAGGCGTCACGAATGCAAGCGTGGAGTTTGATATCGAAACCTTATCACCAACGTACCGCCTGCTCATCGGTGTGCCTGGACGAAGTAACGCATTTGAAATTTCAAAGCGTCTTGGTTTGCCAGATCACCTGATAGACCGGGCAAAAGCGGATATGCATGCAGAGCATAATGAAGTAGACCAAATGATTGCTTCATTAGAAGATAGCAAGAAACAGGCAGAAGAAGAACTGCATGAGACAGAAGTCTATAGAAAAGAAGCAGAAAAGCTTCATAAAGAATTGCAAAGACAAATTCTTGAATGGAATGAGCAAAAAGACAAACTGCTTGAAGAAGCTGAACTGAAAGCGAAAGAGAAAATTGAACAAGCATCAAAAGAAGCAGAAGAGATCATTCAAGAGCTCCGTTCGATAAAAAGTGAACACCGCTCATTCAAAGAGCATGAACTCATCGATGCGCGAAAGCGTCTTGAAGAAGCCGTTCCTGAGTTTGACAGGAAAAAGAAGCCAGAGCCAGCGAAAAAAGCAGTAAGACAGCTGAAGTCAGGCGACGAAGTCAAAGTGCTCACCTTCGGGCAAAAAGGAACGTTGCTTGAACAAACAGGCGACAAAGAATGGAGTGTCCAAATGGGCATTCTGAAAATGAAGGTAAAAGAAAAAGACATGGAATTTATCAAATCAGCACCTGAATTTAAGCAAGAAAAAGCCATCACGGCAGTTAAAGGGAAAGATTATCATGTCTCGCTCGAACTCGATTTAAGAGGCGAGCGTTATGAAAATGCCTTAAGCAGAGTCGAAAAATATTTAGATGATGCTGTATTAGCTGGTTATCCGCGTGTGTCTATTATTCACGGAAAAGGAACTGGCGCCCTTAGAAAAGGGGTTCAGGAATTACTGAAACAGCATCGAAGTGTGAAAAATGCTCGTTTTGGCGAACAAGGTGAGGGAGGATCAGGCGTCACCATCGTCGAATTAAAGTAAAAAGGAGAAAACGCATGAAAGCCTTTTGGGAAAATGAACTTGTGGAAATTGCCGCCTATTATAGCGTGGCCGTCCTCTGTCTCGTCTTATTTCTAACCATTTTTGAACTCGTCACCTCTTATAAAAACTGGGAAGAGATCCAGCGTGGCAACTTAGCTGTTGCCATGGCAACAGGCGGGAAGATCTTTGGGATTGCGAATGTGTTTCAGCATTCAATCGCACAGCACAATTCCCTTCTTCAAATGGTTGGATGGGGCGTATACGGCTTTGTGATGCTGCTCGTCAGCTATTTCATTTTTGAATTTTTAACACCGCGTTTTAAAGTAGACAAAGAGATTGAAAATGATAATAGAGCGGTCGGGTTTATTTCACTTATCATTTCAGTTGGGCTGTCTTATGTAGTAGCAGCCGGCATTTAAGGAGACGACATGGAAAAGCTAGCAAAAGTATTAATCGTAGTTGCCTGCACTTTTGCGGTCATTGGTGCCGTTTATCTGTTCCTGTGAAATGAAAAAACAACGTTAGAAAGCTGTCAGGGAACCCTTGACAGCTTTTATCTCATCAAAGGCGGCGAATGATGATATGAAGCACATTCTGCAAAAAGACGAACTGATCAAGCGCATTGACACTTGTCTTCAAATGACATCCCTCCCAAGAAACATATATGAACCGTATATTGCACGTCCATTTCAAACGTCAGGATTTTTTGATGAGTTGAGTCCCTATATTCAAATTGATTCGAATGGCTATATCCTCATTCAATATGAACGAGGAATTCAAATGCTGCATAAAAGAACAAAAGTGGCGGATGAAGTCATTTACTGGATTTTAGAAGATACCATTTTTCTCACGACTTACATCGACATGATGAGGAAGTATCAAGTCGACAACATCCAGACGCATTTACCGAATGACCCCAGTATCCATCAGCAGATTGTGGATAGAGTCAACGAGTCATTTCGTGCTATTGGTGGTTTATATGAACAGTGGCATCATGAAGGAAAAAGAGCTTCTATCGAAACACCGGCGAAAAAGTAAATATGTGCAATTGAACCAAGCCCTATTAGAAAAAAGCAAACTGCCCTAAGGAAAAGTTTGCTATAATATAATAGTACGAAAGTTCAGGAAGGAGGGTTTTTATGCAGTCAGATAAACGTTGGCTTCTGCATTACCCGAATCAAATTCCCCACGAACTCACCATCCCAAATGAAACATTGCAATCTTACTTATTCAGCTCCGCAGAGGCTGCACCTGAGCATACAGCCATTCATTTTCTAGGAAAGAACATCACCTATGAACAGCTGCAAGAAGACGTATTGAAACTAGCCAATCATCTGATCAAAATTGGCGTGAAAAAAGGCGACAGAGTAGCGATTATGCTACCGAACTGCCCTCAATCAGTCATCTCTTATTACGCTGTTTTAATAGCAGGTGGCATCGTTGTTCAAACAAACCCGCTCTATACAGAGAAAGAACTGGAATACCAAATGGAAGACAGCGGCGCCAAAGTGCTGATCACGCTCGATCTGTTGTATCCAAAGGCTTATAAAATGAAAGCGCTGACAAGTATGGAGCACTTCATCATTACCAAACTACAAGATTATTTGCCATTTCCGAAAAACATACTGTTTCCTATTGTGCAAAGAAGAAAAAATAAAATGGTTATCCAAGTCGAGAGAAATGAAACCATTCATCACTTCGCGCAGATTATGAAAGAATTAGAAGGTGAACAGCAGATACCCGCACTTTCCTTTGATCCGAAAGAGGATATCGCTGTTTTGCAATATACAGGCGGAACGACCGGTTTACCAAAAGGGGTCATGCTCACACATGAGAATATTTTAGCGAATACTGAAATGTGCGCTTCTTGGATGTATAAAACGAACAGGGGGAAAGAACGCATCCTCGGCATCATTCCGTTTTTTCATGTCTACGGAATGACGACCGTCTTAAATCTTGCTGTCAAAGAAGGGCACCAAATGATTTTGCTCCCACGCTTTGATGTCGCAGATACCCTCAAAACCATTGAAAAACAGAAGCCGACGCTATTTCCAGGCGCACCAACTATGTATATTGCCTTGCTGAATCATCCGAACATTGAAAAGTATGACCTGTCGTCCATCACTGCATGTCTAAGCGGCTCAGCGGCACTACCTGTTGAAGTCAAACAAAGCTTTGAAAAATTAACAGGAGGACGCTTAGTGGAGGGGTATGGACTTTCAGAAACCTCTCCCGTCACTCATTCTAACTTTTTATGGGGAGCGAACAAAACAGGCAGCATTGGCTGCCCGTGGCCTAATACAGATGCCGGTATTTACTGCGAAGAAACCGGAGGCCTCAAAGAGCCATATGAGCATGGGGAAATTATTGTGAAAGGCCCTCAGATCATGAAAGGATACTGGAATCAGCCAGAGGAGACAGAGGCTGTCTTACGAGATGGCTGGTTTTTCACTGGAGATATAGGGTATATGGATGAGGACGGTTTTTTCTATATCGTTGACCGAAAAAAAGATGTGATCATTGCGAGCGGCTATAATATTTACCCAAGAGAGGTCGAAGAAGCCCTTTATGAGCATGAGCTTGTACAAGAAGTTGTCGTTGCAGGTATTCCAGATCCGTACAGAGGAGAAACAGTGAAAGCATTTATTGTACCGAAAAAGAATGCCTACTTAACAGAGGACGAACTTGATCGCTTTGTCAGAACGAGAATTGCCTCATTTAAAGTACCACGCGTGTATGAATTTAAAGAGTCACTGCCTAAAACAGCCGTCGGGAAGATATTGCGCAGAGTATTAATTGAAGAAGAAAAAAGAAAGCACGCTTCTTCAGCTGAAACGCCTGCCGATCAACCGAAAACATAGTCGTTCATCATCCGGTCCACAGGCCGGATGATTTGAATGTTGACCGGCTGCTCTGTTATGCTAAAAGAGGAAAAAAAGAAGAAGATCACTTGACAAATCGTCCGTTTCTTTTTAACATAAAGTTATGAATGAATACTCATTCAATTTAGAAAGGGACGAAGCACATTGAAGCAGAAAAGACCGAAGTACATGCAAATTATTGATGCAGCAGTTGTGGTGATTGCAGAGAATGGCTATCACCAATCACAAGTTTCAAAAATTGCGAAACAAGCAGGGGTAGCAGACGGAACCATTTATCTTTATTTTAAAAATAAAGAGGATATTTTGATCTCCTTATTCAAAGAAAAAATGGGACAATTCATCGAACGGATGGAAACAGATATTCAAAAGAAACCGTCTGCGAAAGAAAAGCTTCTACTGCTCATTGAAGAGCATTTTCGTATGCTTGCGCAAAATCATCATTTGGCTCTTGTGACACAGCTTGAACTCAGGCAGTCAAACCTTGAGCTGCGGCAAAAAATCAATGAGGTGCTGAAAGGGTATTTAAATATGCTCGAATCCATTTTAGCAGATGGAAAGAAAACAGGAGAATTTAGACAAAATCTAGATGTCCGTTTAGCGAGACAAATGGTATTTGGGACGATTGATGAAACCGCTACAACATGGGTCATGAATGATCAAAAATATGATCTTCCTGCACTTGCAGAAAACGTACGTGATCTACTCTTAAACGGAATACATCAATCTTAAAGACATTTTGAAAAAGGATGATTGACATGGAAAAGATACTCACCTTACATCATGAAGGACAGACAGCACTTATCACGATTCAGCATCCACCAGCAAACGCCTTATCTTCTCAGCTGCTTAGCGAGCTGAATGACATGTTTGACCAGCTCGAACAAAATGAAGAAGTAAGAGCCATTGTGATTCACGGGGAAGGAAGATTTTTCTCAGCAGGTGCTGATATTAAGGAATTTACGACCTTGCAGGAAGAGTCTGACTATTCAAGCCTTGCAGACAGAGGACAGCAGGTCTTTGAACGGATTGAACAATGTCCGAAACCGGTCATTGCTTCAATTCACGGAGCTGCATTAGGCGGGGGCCTTGAGCTTGCCATGTCTTGTGATATACGAATCGCAACAAAAGATGCGAAGCTTGGACTGCCAGAACTAAACCTCGGTATCATTCCAGGATTCGGCGGTACGCAGCGCCTACCGCGCTATGTTGGTTCTGCAAAAGCGCTAGAAATGATGGGTACAGCTGAACCGATTACAGGAGAAGAAGCATTTGCTTGCGGACTTGTGTCAAAGCTGGCAGAAACAGAGGAAGAGGCGCTCGAAGCAGCCAAAACACTTGCGTCAAAATTTGCAACGAAAAGTCCAAAATCACTCGAATATGTGCTGGATTTATTGAATGCGACAAAATTGTATTCATATGACGGCGGTATGAAGCTAGAAGCCAAAAAGTTCGGTGAGATTTTCCAATCGAATGATGCCAAAGAAGGTATTCAAGCCTTTATCGAAAAGCGCAAACCAAATTTTAAAGGGGAATAAGGGATTAAACGACACAAGGGGGAGAAATAAATGAATATATTTGTTTTGATGAAGCGTACGTTTGACACGGAAGAGAAGATTTCGATTCAGTCTGGTGCAATTCAAGAAGATGGAGCAGAGTTCATTATTAATCCTTATGACGAGTACGCCATAGAAGAAGCGATCCAGCTTCGCGACGAGCACGGGGGAGAAGTGACCGTTGTGACAGTTGGCAGTGAGGATGCGGAAAAGCAGCTGAGAACAGCGCTTGCTATGGGCTGCGATCAAGCCGTTTTATTAAATGTGGAAGACGACTTAGAAGAGTGGGATCAATATTCAGCTTCTACGATTCTTTACCATTATTTAAAAGACAAAGAGGCTTCCTTGATCTTAGCAGGGAATGTGGCAATTGACGGTGGCTCTGGACAGGTTGCCCCGCGTCTTGCTGAATTACTTGGGTTTTCATATGTCACAACGATTACAAGTATTCAAATTGATGGCGGCTCTGCTTCGATTGAACGAGATGCAGAAGGTGATGTGGAAGTCATTTCTGCTGAGCTCCCGCTTGTTGTCACTGCGCAGCAAGGTCTCAATGAGCCACGCTATCCATCATTACCTGGCATTATGAAGGCAAAGAAAAAGCCTTTAGAAGAATTGGAACTTGATGATTTAGATCTCGATGAAGATGATGTGCCATATAAAATCAAAACAATTGAACGTTTCTTACCGGAGAAAAAAGAGGGTGGCAAGGTGCTGAGCGGTGAGCTTCAGGATCAAGTCAAAGAACTGACAGATTTACTAAGAAATGAAGCGAAGGTCATCTAAACATCCACTTTACGATAATCACGAGAACAAGGGGGAACTTGAAAGATGAGTAAAAAAGTTGTTGTACTTGGAGAAAGTCGTGACGGTAAATTAAGAAATGTGACATTTGAAGCCATTGCTGCCGCTCATCAAGTGGCAGATGGCGGTGAAGTCATTGGCGTGTTAATAGGGGATGACGTCAAAGACCAAGCGAATGAACTGCTTTACTATGGAGCGGATCATGTCATGATTGTGGAGCATCCGCACCTTTCATATTATACGTCAGATGGATTTGCGCAAGCACTTCAAGCCATATTAGATCAGATTGACCCAGATGCCGTCCTTTTTGGCCATACGTCTATCGGAAAAGACTTGTCGCCGAAAATAGCTGCACGCTTGCAAACTGGCCTCATTTCAGATGCAATTGATGTAAGCGTTACCGGAGAACATCTTGTTTTTACAAGACCGATATACTCTGGAAAAGCCTTTGAAAAAGTGATTTCAACAGATCGTCTGCTTTTGGCAACCATCCGCCCAAATAACGTGGCACCTCTTGAGCGGGATGCCTCACGAAGCGGAGACATTACACCGGTTTCTGTCGATATTCAAAACTTGCGAACGATTGTGAAGGAAGTCATTAAAAAAACGTCAGAAGGTGTAGATTTATCTGAAGCAAAGGTCATTGTTGCCGGGGGACGTGGGGTCAAGAGTAAGGAAGGGTTTGAACCGCTGAATGAACTCGCTGAGACGCTGGGTGCAGCAGTCGGTGCCTCGCGTGGCGCCTGTGACGCAGACTACTGTGATTACGCCCTGCAAATTGGGCAAACAGGCAAGGTCGTCACACCTGATCTCTATATTGCGTGCGGGATATCAGGGGCGATTCAACATTTAGCCGGAATGTCTAACAGTAAAGTCATTGTGGCGATTAACAAAGACCCAGAAGCTGAGATCTTCAAAATCGCCGATTACGGAATCGTCGGTGACTTGTTTGAAGTGGTACCGCTTTTGAATGAAGAGTTAAAAAAGATGAATATCCACTCGTAACGCTCATACACTCAGAATGCCTAGGTATTCTGGGTTTTTTTGTATGTAATCAATACACAAAGGAGCGGTTGACAAGTGAAGGGGACAGTAAAAGTCAATGACGTGATCGGACGTATTTCTAAACACATCTATGGACATTTTCAAGAGCATTTAGGAAGAGGGATTTATGACGGGATTTGGGTCGGAAAAGATTCAGAGATCGATCATATTGAGGGGATTCGTACGGATGTGCTTAAAGCCCTTCAAGCATTACATATTCCGGTGCTTAGGTGGCCGGGCGGCTGCTTTGCAGACGAGTATCATTGGGCAAATGGTGTAGGAGATCTGAGCGAACGAAAGCCAATGGTGAACACTCATTGGGGTGGCACGGTTGAATCCAATGAATTTGGTACACATGAGTTTATGAAATTGTGTGAGCTACTTGAATGCGAGCCTTATATTTGCGGAAATGTGGGAAGTGGGACTGTTCAAGAATTAGCAGACTGGGTTGAGTACATCACCTTTCCAAAGGGAACGCCTATGTCTGATTGGCGCATTCAAAATGGAAAACATGAGCCTTGGGATTTGACCTATGTTGGTGTAGGAAACGAAAGCTGGGGCTGCGGCGGGAATATGACGCCTGAATACTATGCCGATTTATATAAACGATATCAAACGTATGTGAGAGAATTTGTAGGTCAATCCATATACAAAATTGCGTGCGGAGCCAATTCAAATGATGTGAATTGGACAAAAGTATTAATGGAGCGCGCCGCACCTTGGATGGATGGACTCAGTTTGCATTACTACACTGTACCTGGTACGTGGGAGAAGAAAGGGTCAGCGACTGAATTTGATGAAGATGAATGGTTTATCACGTTGAAAAAAGCCTATGAGATGGAACGGCTTGTCTTGGATCATGGAGAGATCATGGATCGGTATGACCCAGACAAGAGAATCGGGATGATCATTGATGAATGGGGGACATGGTATGATCCAGAACCAGGAACAAATCCAGGGTTTTTGTATCAGCAAAACACGCTAAGAGACGCACTTGTTTGTGCCCTTCATTTTCATATCTTTCATCGTCATTGCCAGCGAATTCATATGGCGAATATTGCTCAGACGGTCAATGTTCTTCAAGCAATGGTGTTAACGGAAGACGAAAAAATGCTTCTGACCCCGACGTATCATGTGTTTCACATGTTTCAAGTGCATCAAGTGGAGGAAGCACTTGAAGTGGATTTCGTGTCAACGCCTTATGAACGAAGCGGTGAAAAAATACCTCAAGTTAGTGTGTCAGCTTCGCGCTCGTCAGATAAGATGCATATTAGCTTCTGTCACCTGAATCCGCATGAACAAAACGAAGTATCCCTTGCCATTGAAGGTTTGGATGCACAAACGAAAGTCACGGGCCGCGTGCTGACAGCGGATCGCATGAATGCGCACAATACATTTGATGATCCCCATGCTGTCCAGCCAGTAGAGTTTCAGCAATTTGCTGTAAAATCCGGTGAGTTGACCATAGATCTGCCGCCAATGTCTGTGGTGATGATCACGATCGATCTGGCTTGATCGCATATTTAAATGTTTGATGAGCGGGATGTTGGGGCATCATACATTGTAAACAAAGCGGAAAGGGAGTTATTGATATGCTTAGAACGATTCTCATGATTATCGGTGCAATTGTTGTCATTGGTGCGATTGTGCGGTTTGTTTTTTAATTCATTTCATCAAAAATGATTCGTAAGCATTTCATTCGCAAGTCACATTGGTAGATGCTATACTAAAAAGCATAATTTACATTGGAGGAATGAATAATGGCAATCGTAAAAGCTACTGACGCAACATTTTCACAAGAAACTGCAGAAGGTGTTGTTATTGCGGACTTTTGGGCACCATGGTGCGGACCTTGTAAAATGATTGCTCCAGTTCTTGAAGAACTTGATCAAGAAATGGGCGATAAAATGAAAATTGTAAAAATTGATGTAGATGATAACCAAGAAACTGCTGGTAAATACGGCGTAATGAGTATCCCAACACTTCTTGTTTTAAAAGACGGTGAAGTGGTAGAAACTTCTGTTGGTTTCAAACCAAAAGAAGCACTTGCTGAGCTTGTTAACAAACATCTATAAACCTGTCTATGCCCAAGCGGCATACTCACTGAAGCGGTTCTCGTAAAGACGAGAGCCGCTTTTCTTTCAATATGGTATAAAACAAATGTTCGTGATACACTAGAAGGAGTGAAAGAGGAAAACAAGGACGGATGAAAATATGAACAAACTGATCAAAGAAAAGCTATCGGTCTTGCCAGATCAACCTGGCTGCTATTTAATGAAAGATCGACAAAATACAGTCATTTATGTGGGAAAGGCAAAGATCTTAAAAAATAGAGTACGCTCTTATTTCACTGGATCTCATGACGCCAAAACGCAGCGACTTGTCAGTGAAATTGAAGACTTTGAATACATTGTCACCTCTTCTAATATCGAGGCACTCATTTTAGAGCTGAATTTAATCAAAAAATACGACCCAAAATACAATGTCATGCTCAAGGATGACAAAACGTATCCTTTTATTAAAATTACGAATGAACGGCATCCTAAATTGATCGTCACCCGTCATGTAAAAAAGGACAAAGGGAAATATTTCGGACCATACCCGAACGTACAGGCAGCACGTGAAACAAAAAAACTGCTCGACCGTTTATATCCTCTCAGAAAATGTGCCACCCTCCCTGACCGCGTCTGTCTCTATTATCATCTTGGACAATGTCTTGCGCCATGTGTGTATGACATTTCTGAAGAAACGAATAAGCAGCTCGTGGATGAAATCATAAGGTTTCTAAACGGAGGACACCAGCAAATAAAAAAAGAACTCACCGAAAAAATGCAGGAAGCTGCCGAACAACTAGAGTTTGAACGGGCAAAAGAACTGAGAGATCAAATCGCTTACATTGACTCTACGATGGAAAAACAGAAAATGACGATGAGCGATTTATCAGATCGAGATGTTTTTGCATATGCCTATGACAAGGGCTGGATGTGTGTCCAAGTCTTCTTCATCAGGCAGGGAAAATTGATTGAACGCGACGTTAGCCTGTTTCCTATGTATCAAGATCCTGAGGAAGAGTTTCTCACGTTTATGGGGCAATTTTATGCAAAGAACAACCACTTTCTACCGAAGGAAATTTTGGTGCCAGATAGCGTAGATCAAGAGATGATTGAACAATTGCTTGAGACGAACGTTCATCAGCCGAAAAAAGGAAAGAAAAAGGACTTGCTTTTACTAGCCCATCAAAATGCCAAAATCGCTTTAAAAGAAAAATTTTCGCTCATTGAGCGTGATGAAGAGCGCTCAATTGGTGCGGTGAAGCAGCTTGGAGATGCACTAAATATTTATATGCCTTATCGGATTGAGGCTTTTGATAACTCGAATATTCAAGGTGCTGACCCAGTTTCTGCCATGGTCGTTTTTCAGGACGGGAAGCCGTATAAAAAGGAATACCGAAAATACAAAATTAAAACCGTCACAGGTCCAGATGATTATGCATCGATGCGTGAAGTCATTAGAAGGCGATATACTCGCGTGTTAAAGGATGAGCTTCCGCTACCAGATTTGATTTTAATTGACGGTGGAAAGGGACAGATCAATGCAGCGATAGATGTCCTTGAAAATGAGTTGAATCTGTCTGTTCCAGTAGCAGGTCTAGTCAAAGATGAAAAGCACCGGACTTCCAATCTGATGATGGGCGATACACTTGAAATTGTTGCACTTGAGCGGAATAGCCAAGCCTTCTATTTATTGCAGCGCATTCAAGATGAAGTGCACCGGTTCGCAATTAGCTTTCACAGGCAGCTACGCGGAAAAAATGCATTTCAATCTATTCTAGACGATGTGCCAGGTATCGGAGAAAAGCGTAAAAAACAGTTGCTTAAACATTTTGGCTCTGTGAAAAAGATGAAAGAAGCCACGATCGAAGACTTTCAAGAGGCTGGCATCCCGAAACAAACGGCCGAGCTTTTAATAGAAGCTTTAAAAAAATAGATTGTACTTTTTCAAAAAGTCTGTTAAGATTGTGACTAAATTTAATAAATGAACGTGTTGTTTGTTGAAGATAGAGGTGCGAACTTCAAGAGTAAGCCTTCAGAGATCGATGGGATCTAGGAAGAGGGCTGAAAGGGGAGCGTCGCCGAAGCGAATAAAATCCACTCATTTTATTCGCTGGCTGTACATTGAAGAAATGTAGGGCTGTCAAGAATTTATTTCTTGGAGGGCTATCTCATTGTTTGCATCGTTTGATGATGATTATAAAGCAATGGGAGATCTGTTCTCTCATTGCTTTTTTTATTTGCAGTGAGCGGGCAATCTCCAAAGCCGCTTCTTGCCTCTTCTCTCACACGTGATCTTTTGAAAAAGGGTGGTAGACATGGGACTAATTGTACAAAAATTTGGCGGAACGTCTGTTGGATCGACAGAAAAAATTCGCAATGCTGCAGAAAGGGTCATCGCTGAACGCGAGGCCGGACATGATGTGGTTGTGGTTGTGTCGGCAATGGGTAAATCAACGGATGTTCTAGTAGACCTAGCGAAAGAACTCACAGATCATCCGAGCAAAAGAGAAATGGATATGCTGCTCGCAACTGGAGAGCAAGTGACCATTTCCTTATTAACGATGGCGCTACAAGCAAAAGGCTATGATGCCATTTCCTTTACAGGCTGGCAGGCTGGTATGAAAACAGAGCAAGTACATGGTAACGCAAGAATCGTTGATATTGATGAATCAAGAGTAAAAGAGGAATTAAATGCTGGAAAAGTGGTTGTCGTGGCAGGTTTCCAAGGCATTGCAGATGATTTGCATATCACAACGCTTGGACGTGGTGGATCAGATACAACAGCTGTGGCACTTGCTGCTGCACTAAAAGCAGATAAATGTGATATTTACACAGACGTTCCAGGTGTGTTTACAACAGATCCGCGTTATGTACCGGCGGCACGAAAACTTGCAGGTATTTCATACGATGAGATGCTCGAACTGGCTAATTTAGGAGCTGGCGTCTTGCATCCGAGAGCTGTTGAATTTGCGAAAAATTATCAAGTCCCACTAGAAGTCCGTTCTAGTATTGAAAATGAATCGGGTACGTTAATTGAGGAGGAATCATCCATGGAACAAAATTTAGTCGTCAGAGGCATTGCATTTGAGGATCAGATTACACGCGTGACGGTGTGCGGTCTTTCAAGCGGTCTCACCACATTGTCGACCATCTTTACGACACTTGCGAAACAAAATATCAATGTGGATATCATCATTCAGTCCGTCACAAGCACCAATCAGACGTCGATCTCTTTCTCTGTGAAAACGGATGATTTGTCTAAAACAGTTGAAGTGTTAGAAGAATACAAAGGAGCACTTGGCTATGAACAGATCGAGACAGAAAGCAAATTAGCCAAAGTATCTATCGTTGGATCGGGTATGGTCTCAAATCCAGGCGTAGCCGCAGAAATGTTCGCTGTGTTAGCGGAAAAAGACATACAAGTGAAAATGGTCAGTACGTCTGAAATCAAAGTCTCAACAGTGGTTGGCCGTGACGATATGGTCAAAGCAGTAGAAGCACTGCATGATGCGTTTGATTTATCAAAGGTAGCTGCCCATTCTTAAAACAAAAAGGAGGTGTATCTCATGAAAGAGTGCACCTCTTTTTTATATTCGTAACCGCCGCATACAAGAAAGGAAAACGTGCGTAAACCCACTCACTAAGTATGCTATGATAGAAGAAGACAAACAAAAAAGGCGTGACCTAAAGTCCGCGCCTTTCATAAAGGGTGTTAGCTAGGGTCTCTTAAATCCCATTTAACGGTTAAAATGACTTTATCAGCACGCTTTTTCACTTGTTCATAAGATTCAGCCACGTGCTCGTTAAGAAGCTGGATTTGTTCAGCAATAAAACCTGCTTCCATCTGAAAGCATGGCTCCTTTTGATAGGTGAGTCGATTTGATACAAGTGGACCTTCGAGCTCAAACTCAATTTCCTGTTTTTTTGAATGGACCATCGTGAGAGTTCCCCAACCGGCATCATGGAAAAATTCGGGGATCTTCTCCCATGACTCTTGAGGAAATTTACGAGCAAGTAGCTTACCCGCAAAATACATCATAGATGAATGATCCTGACCAAGAATATCAGGCAGCAGAACTTCGCGTATCAGCTCGTAGGCAAATCCATTGACTTCAATTTCTTTTAGCTGTTCTAAGTTAGATTCGAATTTATTCATTGTACGGCTCCCCTCTTTCAACAATTTATTATAGCTTATGTGAGCATATGATGACAGAGTTTTCCCTGAAGTCTAAGAAATTCTTATTGTAGTAAAACGAATTTTGATTTAAAACTTTTAAATTTCGGAAAATTTTAATTTATGTACGCGGTTTCTTGACGCTTTTTTGACATAGGAGTAAAATGAAATTGTCAATAAATTTGAATAAAGTGCTTACAATTGAAAGAAGCGGGGGTAAGACAATTTTCAGCAATTGCACTTTTTACTAGGGGGTAAAGTAATGTCGGGGAACAAAGAATTTTTTTATCGGAGATTGCATTCTTTGCTTGGCGTCATTCCGGTCGGTCTATTTTTAATTCAGCACTTAGTTGTGAACCATTTTGCGACGAGTGGACCAGAGGCGTTTAACAAAGCTGCACACTTTATGGAACAGCTTCCATTCAGATATGCACTTGAGCTGTTCGTGATTTTCTTACCACTGATCTATCATGCTGTTTATGGGGTGTACATAGCCTTTACGGCACAAAACAACACGTCTCGCTTCAGTTATTTAAGAAACTGGTTGTTCAGACTGCAAAGGATTTCAGGTATCATCACATTGATTTTTGTCAGTTGGCACGTATGGGAAACACGAATTCAAGCGCAGCTTGGAGCTGAAGTGAACTATGACATGATGGCGAATATTTTAAGCTCTCCATTTATGCTAGGCTTCTATATTGTCGGCGTTTTATCTACTATTTTCCACTTTGCTAATGGCTTGTGGTCATTTGCTGTCAGCTGGGGAATTACTGTTTCACCACGCTCACAAAGAATCTCCACATATGTGACATTAGGTATATTTATAGCGCTTTCATATGTAGGGCTAAGAGCAATTTTCGCTTTTGTTTAAGAGGAAATAGATTAGTAGAAGAGGGAGAGGGGCTACAATGAGTAATTCTAGCATCATCGTTGTCGGAGGCGGCTTAGCTGGTCTCATGGCAACTATTAAAGCAGCAGAAGCGGGAACAGCTGTTAAACTATTTTCAATCGTACCTGTAAAACGTTCGCATTCCGTATGTGCACAGGGCGGAATCAACGGAGCGGTAAATACAAAAGGTGAAGGGGATTCACCTTATGAGCATTTTGATGACACGGTATATGGTGGAGACTTCTTAGCCAACCAGCCGCCAGTAAAGGCAATGTGTGAAGCAGCGCCGTCCATTATCCACTTACTTGATCGGATGGGTGTGATGTTTAACAGAACACCAGAGGGATTATTGGACTTCCGCCGCTTCGGGGGAACACAGCACCACCGTACAGCATTTGCTGGAGCTACAACAGGTCAGCAGTTATTATATGCACTTGATGAGCAGGTTCGCCGCTATGAAGTAGCAGGGCTTGTCACGAAATATGAAGGCTGGGAATTCCTTGGCGCTGTGTTAGATGACGAGGAAGTATGCCGAGGCATTGTCGCTCAGAACTTGACGACAATGGAAATTGAATCCTTCCGTTCAGATGCAGTGATCATGGCAACAGGCGGTCCTGGAATCGTGTTCGGAAAATCAACGAACTCCATGATCAATACTGGATCTGCTGCATCCATCGTCTATCAGCAAGGGGCTCATTACGCAAATGGAGAATTCATTCAAATTCACCCAACAGCGATCCCTGGAGATGACAAGCTTCGTCTCATGAGTGAATCGGCTCGTGGTGAAGGCGGACGTGTTTGGACATATAAAGACGGGAAGCCTTGGTACTTCCTAGAGGAAAAATATCCAGCATACGGAAACCTTGTACCACGTGATATCGCAACGCGTGAAATTTTCGACGTATGTGTCGAGCAAAAGCTTGGCATCAACGGAGAGAACATGGTATATCTCGATCTTTCTCATAAAGATCCGAAAGAACTTGATATTAAACTTGGCGGCATCATTGAAATCTATGAAAAATTCATGGGTGATGACCCACGTAAGCTTCCAATGAAAATTTTCCCTGCTGTTCATTACTCAATGGGCGGATTATGGGTTGATTATGATCAAATGACAAATATCAAAGGTCTATTCGCTGCCGGAGAATGTGATTACTCTATGCACGGCGGAAACAGACTTGGTGCAAACTCACTGCTTTCAGCCATTTACGGCGGAATGGTCGCTGGACCAAATGCTGTGAAGTACATTAGCGGTCTTGAAAAGTCTGCGGAAGACCTATCTTCTGCAACATTCGACAGTGCTGTGAAGAAAGAGCAGGAGAAATGGGACAACATTCTGAGCATGGACGGAACAGAAAATGCGTACGTGCTTCATAAAGAGCTTGGAGAATGGATGACGGATAACGTCACAGTCGTTCGTTACAATGACAAACTCTTAAAAACAGATCAGAAGATCGAAGAACTAATGGAGCGCTACAAACAGATCAACATCAATGATACAGCTTCATGGAGCAACCAAGGCGCTGCCTTCACACGTCAACTTGACAATATGCTTCAACTGGCAAGAGTCATTACGATCGGGGCTTACAACAGGAATGAAAGCCGAGGCGCACACTACAAACCGGACTTCCCAGAGAGAAACGATGAAGAATTCCTAAAAACAACGATGGCTACGTTCAAAGGAAAAAATCAAAAGCCTGCATTCCACTATGAGGACGTCGATGTATCGTTAATTGCACCTCGTAAACGAGATTACTCGAAGAAAAAGGTGGAGAAATAAGATGAGTGAAAAAAACACGATTCAATTCATAATCACACGTCAAGATACAGCAGATGGAAAGCCTTATGATGAAGAATTCGAAATCCCTTACCGCCCAAATATGAACGTCATTTCCGCACTCATGGAAATTAGACGGAACCCAGTCAATAAACAAGGGGAAAAAACAACGGCGATCAACTGGGATATGAACTGTCTTGAAGAGGTGTGCGGAGCTTGTTCTATGGTCATTAATGGAAAGCCACGCCAGTCATGTACAGCCTTGATTGACAAGCTAGAGCAACCGATTCGTCTTCAGCCGATGAAGACATTCCCGGTTGTGAGAGATTTGCAGGTTGATAGAAGCCGGATGTTCAATTCCTTGAAAAAGGTGAAAGCATGGGTACCGATCGATGGCACGTATGATCTTGGTCCAGGACCAAGAATGCCTGAGAAAAAACGTCAATGGGCATACGAGCTTTCGAAATGTATGACATGTGGCGTTTGCCTTGAAGCTTGTCCAAACGTGAATGATAAATCTTCCTTTATGGGACCTGCACCGCTTTCGCAAGTTCGTCTATTTAACGCACATCCGACAGGTGCGATGAATAAGTCTGACCGTCTAGAAGAAATTATGGGGGACGGTGGCCTTGCGAACTGCGGGAACTCCCAAAACTGTGTGCAGTCTTGTCCGAAAGGAATCCCGCTGACAACATCAATTGCTGCACTTAATCGAGATACAACTTTACAAGCATTCCGTAATTTCTTCGGAAGCGATCACGCAGAATAACATCACATTCAGTCCTCTTTGCCAATCATGATGAGTGTTTTAGAGGCTGGATGCAATATTTAAACAAACGCCTCTTCCGATATGGGAGAGGCGTTTTGTTCCAATTAAGGAGATGATCAAGTGAGATTGCCGTCATATATTGAAGAACCGTTTGAAGAGTGGAGGGCGTCCTTTCGATTTTATGTCGAAACGACTGTTCGTTTTTCAGAAACGGATATGTTTGGCCATATGAACAATGTTACCCCTTTTGTGTATTTTGAAGAGGCGCGCATTGCCTTTTTTCAAAAAACAGGCATTGTTGATAAACGGATGAAACGTGTGAGAGAAACCATGACAGTCGTCGCTAACCTGCAATGTGATTACATCAAGCAGGTAGAGATTGGAGAGAGGCTTCGTGTGTATGTCAAACCTGAGAAGGTCGGCTCAAGCTCACTCATTCTTCATTATTTAGGAGAAAATGAACAGCAGGAGCCATGCTTTACAGGCTCAGTCACCATGGTGCAAATTAGTAAAGACACAGGCACATCTGTCCCATTTACGGAAGACGAGAAAGAGACATTTCAGGCGCAGCGAAATGAGTAGCATGCTGTCTGATCAACGTACACGCTTCATTTTGTTATAATAAAAGCACCATATCAAGAAGAAACAAGAGGAGAACACATGAAGATTTTTCAATATGACACCATTGATAGTACAAATAATGAAGCGAAAAGGCTTATGCAGCAAGGAGAAAAGCCCTCATTTGCTGTCTATGCACGCCAGCAGACAGCAGGTAGAGGCAGACTTGGCAGGCCGTGGGAAACACCTTTAGGAAACGTGGCGGTAACCATGACAGTCATGCCACCAGAAGAACTCTCCACTCAATCAACGATCGCCCCGCTGACAGCACTAGCAATCTATGATGTGCTGAAACCACTCATAAGAGCGGAGGATGAGCTGGCGATCAAATGGCCGAATGATATTCTCATTAATGAAGCAAAGGTATCCGGCACATTAATTGAAGCAGACCGCAGCGCTATTTATATCGGTGTTGGCATCAATGTAGAGACGAAGCCAGAGCATGTCCCGTACAAAACCATTTGCTTATCAGAGCTGACAGAGGTGAAAGCTGATCAGCTAGTGAAAGACCTAGCAGCGGCTTTTGAAAAATACCATTCACGCTGGCAAAATGAAGGGTTTGAAGCACTCACTGCCCTTTATAACAAACGGTTATATCGTCTCAACAAGCCGCTTCGCATTTCGTTAGATCGTGAAAAACAAACATGGGAAGAAGGCATTTGCTGCGGTGTTAACCGCTTTGGTCATCTTCAGCTAAAAGATGATAAAGGACAGATCAAAGCTCATTCTGCGGGAGATATTGATGCCCCGTTTCAACATTAAAAAAAGCAGACGATGTTCTCGTCTGCTTTAGGCTTCTCTTTTAATATGAGGTTGTACAATATAGTCTTGTTTCGTAAAGACAACCCCGTCTAGAATTTCTCTTGCGGTTCGAATGACTTTGACTCTGTTTTGAGACATGTCAATGTCCGTTTGCATAATCCCGGCAGGGTGCCCAATTCGAAGCGTATCATGCTGTCCATCATAAAGCTGTGCAGGAAGCGTATGTTCCATAAAACAGCTGGCTGATACGCAGACAGAGCCGGTAATGGCAAGCGCTTGGTGTGGTCTTTGCATCGATAACATGCGTACGACGATATCCATATCGCCTGCTCGTCTCAGCACCCCGTTTGTATCGATATAATCAGCAGGTTCACTAATGATCGCAAGCTTCGGAACAGCTGGTGACTGTAATGTCGCCATGTCTCTTGGCGCAAAGTGACACATTTCAGCAGCGATGGAACGAATCTCTTCTAAATCATTCAGTAATGCGTCTGTAAATTCTTCTGGCAATTCGGTTCCTTTTAAATGAAGATCCTTCGCTCGGACAAAGGCAATGGGATTTGCGATGTCAACGATCGAGATCGGAATTTCTCCGAATTTTGTCTGAATCGTATTCATGCGGTTTCCTGTCGGAAAGGTTTTACCTGTCACAGCACCTTCAGGTTTTTCAAAGGATAGATAGATGGGAGATCCTGTCCCTTTTACTCCTGGAATTTCTACATCTCCCTCAAATTTTACTTCACCGTTTTCAACCTCAACCTCCGCTACAATGACTTTATTCGTGTTGGTATTGAGGATACGTACAGTCGTAATGGGCTCAACCGCTTGAACAAGTCCTTTAATGATGGCGTAAGGTCCAACCGCTGATGAGATATTCCCGCAGTTTCCTTTAAAATCGACATATCTCTCATTGATGCTGACTTGTGCAAACGTATAGTTCACATCCACATCTGGACGTGTGGCTTTATCAATAATGGCTACTTTGCTTGTTAAAGAATTACCGCCGCCGATCCCATCGACCTGCAGCCGGTCAGGACTGCCCATAATGTCTAAAAGAAATGCCTCGAGCTCATCGTGTTCATAGGGAGCATCGTTTGCTTGAATGAATACCCCTTTGCTTGTACCGCCTCGCATTATTGTGATTGGAACTTTTCTCATTGCTCTCACCCTCAATTTTTAATGAACTGTTTATCTAATCAAAATGGTAAAGTATAATAAGAAATAAGTTAAATACATTATTTTGAGAGAAACTGATAAAAAATTTTTATAACAAGGACAAAAGGAGGGTACACAATGGATGAAAAAGACTGGCGGTTTTTAAAGGTGCTATATGAAGAGAAGAACATTACAAAAGCAGCGGAAAAATTATTTGTCTCTCAGCCTGCCTTAAGTTATCGATTGAAGCAGCTTGAAGAGGAGTTTGATATGAAGCTTTTCTTTAAAAGAAAACGAGGGATTGAATTTACGTCAGAGGGCGAGTACTTGGCTAAATACGCAAATGACATGCTCAAGCAGCTCCAGCAAACGAAAGATGGCATGCTCAACATGCAAAAAAAGGTCAAAGGAACAATCCGGTTAGGGGTATCAAGTAACTTTGCTCAATATAAGCTCCCAGAAATTTTACGAGAATTTTCTAAGCAGTATCCACACGTCCAATTTATGGTCAATACAGGCTGGAGCACTAAAGTCATGGATTTATTAGGCACATCAAGTGTCCATTTAGGGATTTTAAGAGGGGATTATGACTGGAATGGAGAGCGGTTTTTACTTGATAAAGAGCGGCTTTGTATCATTTCAAAATCAGAAATTCAGCTAAAGGACCTTCCGAAGCTGCCGCTCATTGATTATCATACAGATAGTTCATTAAAACGATTGATTAACAGATGGTGGCAGGAAACGTTTGCCATGCCTCCGCTTGTGACGATGGAGACAGACCGTCAGGATACATCAAAAGAGATGGTCAAGCACGGTTTAGGCTATGCCATTGTCCCGGAAATTTGCCTCAGACCAAGTGATGAGCTATTTGTAAAAGGTCTTTCGTATAAAGATGGACAGCCTGTTTTAAGAGATACATGGCTTATGTACCAGCCTGACTCCCTTCATTTATCTGTTGTAAAAGCATTCATCGAATTTTTAAGAAGCCAGCAAGGCTGATTATAAAAATAATTTATAGAATATACGAAAAAATCAATATTTTCATTATGAAAAAAGCTATTATATCCTTGAAATAGAAAGCGCTAACATTCAGATCACAAGTGAAAAGGGGCGCTTGTTGATCGTGTAAAAAGAGGATGGAGGGATATATAGTGCTAGCTATTTTAGGGCTCTTAATGGTCGTGACTTTTACATTTCTTATTATGACAAAACGAATGCATCCGGTGGTGGCGTTAACCGTCGTACCGATCATCTTTGCATTGATTGGTGGGTTTTATAGTGGGCTAGGGGATATGATGCTCGATGGACTCAAAACGGTTGCACCATCTGCCGCTTTATTGCTATTTGCGATTTTATTCTTCGGTGTCATGCTGGATGCAGGGCTATTTGATCCACTGATTAAACTCATTTTACGTCTTGTGAAAGGGGATCCTGTCAAAATTGCGTTTGGGGTAGCGGTTTTGTCTATGCTTGTTGCATTAGATGGTGATGGGACGACAACATACATGATTACCGTGTCCGCTTTACTGCCGCTTTTCTTAAGAATTGGGATGAATCCGCTGATTTTAGGAACGATTTCATTATTATCATTAGGGATTATGAGCGGTATGACCCCGTGGGGTGGTCCAGCTACTCGAGCAATTGCTGCGCTCGGCTTGGATGCAGCTGAATTTTTTATTCCATTAATTCCAACGATGGTAGCTGGCGGTCTATTCATCCTTTTTACTGCCTATCTGCTTGGGAAAAAAGAGCGGAAGCGAATTGGAGTTGCAGAGATTCAGTATAAAGAAGAGTTTCAGATCTCTCCTGAGCTGGCAGCGTCAATTGAAGATGGCGTAGAAGACATAAAGAGACCGAAACTCATTTGGGTGAACTTCTTCCTGACGATGGCGGTTATGGTGACACTTGTTTTAGACATCGTACCGATTCCAGTTCTCTTTCTCATTGGGTTTGTCATCGCGCTCATGATCAACTATCCAAAGGTTGAAGATCAGCGCGAGAGAATTTTATCACATGCCGGAAATGCCTTAACGGTCATTACCCTTGTGTTTGCAGCTGGAATTTTCACAGGCATTTTTTCAGGGACAAAAATGGTGGAGTCTATTGCTAACTTGGTCATCTACATGATTCCGGATTCCTACAGCTCATTCTTTCCACTCATTGTCGCTTTAACGAGTATGCCATTTACCTTTGTTCTTTCAAATGATGCTTATTATTTCGGGGTGTTGCCAATTTTGGCGGAAGCCGGCGCTGCATACGGGATTGATCCGGTGGAGATTGCGCGCGCTTCTATTATAGGACAGCCTGTCCACTTGCTAAGCCCTCTTGTGGCTTCAACGCTTCTTCTTGTCAGTATGCTGAACAAAGATATTGGCGATTTGCAAAGGTACGCCCTGCTATGGACCGTGTTAACTGCCCTTTTTACAACATTAATCGCTTTGTTAACAGGTGCCATTTCTATCTTTTAAATACGTGTATAAAAAGGACGATGTCTCAGGTAGGAGACTCGTCCTTTTTTGTGCGGATAAAAGCGCACAAAATGGACGCTCATATGCGGGAATTCTCGATTTTAACGTCACCTACCTCGGGCAACCGGCATATGATATCTCGACTATACAGAATCCCATTCTATAGAGACTAGAGCTCTCACCTTAGCAAGGAGGGTTACAATACTTGAAGGAGAAAGAGTTTCAATCCAAGCCGCTATTAACCAAAAGAGAAAGAGAAGTATTCGAATTGCTCGTCCAAGATAAAACAACAAAAGAAATTGCAAGCGAGCTTTTTATTAGCGAAAAGACTGTTCGGAACCACATTTCGAATGCCATGCAAAAGCTAGGAGTCAAAGGTCGTTCACAGGCCGTAGTCGAGCTTCTGCGTATGGGTGAGCTAGAGCTCTAAAGTCAGCCGGTTTTCCTTCCACCCTAGGAAGGAACCGGTTATTTCTATATGGTTCCATGAGTCTCTTCTTGCATTTTCTCTGAAAAACGAGGAAAATAGGAATGTACGTTTTAATTAAAGTGAGATGCTATAGTGAGGTATCAATGAAATGGAAACGAATGAGTCTGGCCATGTAGCAGAGATTGAAAAATCATTGCGCCATATTGCGGCAATTATTAAGCAAAAAGGCAGAGAAATCCTGAATCAATATACGATTACACCTCCTCAATTTGTAGGGCTTCAGTGGCTTTATGAATTCGGAGATATGACAATAGGTGAGCTATCACAAAAGATGTATTTGGCTTGCAGTACAACCACCGACTTAATTGATCGAATGGAAAAAAGTGAACTTGTCGAACGAGTAAAAGATCCTTCTGACCGCCGCGTGGTTCGCATTCATTTATTGCCTGAAGGCGAGCGGATCATTCAAGAAGTGATTGTCAAACGCCAAGAATACGTCAGTGAACTTCTAGGGGCTTTCTCAGAAGAAGAAGCCATCGTTTTCAATCAATCCTTAACGAAACTACAGCAGCAAATGAAAAGAAAATGAGGCGATTTTGTTGGATCAACCAATCGGCGTCATTGATTCCGGCGTCGGCGGTTTAACCGTTGCAAAGGAAATCATGAGACAACTACCAAAAGAAAAAATCATTTACGTAGGCGATACAAAACGGTGCCCGTATGGTCCTCGGAAAGAAGAAGAGGTTCTTCAATATACTTGGGAAATGGCACACTACTTATTAAGACATCACCATATTAAAATGCTCGTCATCGCATGCAACACAGCGACGGCGATCGCACTAGATGAAATCAAAGCAACACTCGATATTCCGGTCATTGGCGTGATTCAGCCTGGTGCTCGCACAGCCATCAAGGTGACAAACAATCAGCAGATTGGTGTCATTGGTACGGCCAATACGATCAAAAGCGAGGCATACAAAGAAGCTTTGCTATCCCTAAAAGCAGGACTAGCGGTTCAAAGTCTGGCATGTCCGCTGCTTGTCCCATTTGTGGAAAGTGGTACATTTTTAGATCAGACAGCAGATGAAGTGGTGAAAGATTCCCTTGAACCGATGAAAGAAACAGGAATTGATACACTCATTCTTGGCTGCACGCACTATCCGATTTTAAAAGAGTCAATTCAGCGCTTTATGGGCAGTGATGTGAGCATCATTTCATCAGGAGATGAGACAGCTAGAGAAGCGAGTACAATTCTTTCCTATAAAGGACTGTTAAACACTTCTCAAGAAGCGCCTGTTCATACATTTTATACAACAGGGCAACAGCAAAATTTTGAAAACATCGCTCGTGACTGGTTTGGCTATCTGCCAGGAAAAGTCGAAACCGTATCACTCGAACATGTCTATCAGCAATAACCCCCTTCTTCTTGAGGTGGGTTATTTTTTTATGAAAAGGGTCTAATCCGTAGAGGGAGCTCGTATACATAGTAGTACAAACTACTAGAGGAGGGTGAAGTATGCTGAAAAAAGGATCTACAGCAGCTGTGACGTGTATCGCGTCAGCCATGCTTTTGTCAGGATGCGGATTGTTTCAAACAGACCAAGCGAAAACAGAGATTGACCCGCCACAAAACGTCACATATGTGAAAGATAATAAAGAAGATAAACAAACAGCCAAAGAAGGAAAAGAAGAGAAGAAGGCAGATACAGTCATGAGAGAATTATATTTAATTGATAAAAACGGGTATGTCGTCTCTCAATCCATTCCACTACCGAAAAATGAAGGAAGTGCCAAACAAACCCTTGAATATCTCGTAGACGGAGGACCGATTTCGAATCTCATGCCAAATGGATTCCGGGCTGTTTTGCCGGCCGACACGAACGTATCTGTCGACATTAAAGACGGAACAGCCGTAGTGGATTTTTCAAATGAATTCAAAAACTATAAAAAAGAAGATGAACAGCGTATCCTTCAATCGGTCACTTGGACGTTAACACAGTTTGATTCTGTCGCCAAAGTCAAATTGAAAATGAATGGTCATGAATTAAAAGAAATGCCTGTGAATGGTACACCGATTTCAGATGATTTAAGCAGAGAAGACGGTATTAATATTCAGCACGAGGTTGCCGCTGATATGACATCAACAAAGCCTGTGACGGTTTATTACTTAGCTGAATCTGATGAACAGACGTATTATGTTCCTGTGACCAAAAGGGCGCCAAAAGACGAGGATGATCAAATTACAGCAGCCATTGATGAGCTCGTCTCTGGACCAAGCAAAAAAAGCCATTTGCTCACAGACTTTGATCAAGATGTTAAGCTGAATGATATCCCGAAAGTAAAAGACGGACATGTGACACTTGATTTCAACGAATCCATTTTTGGCAGCGCGGATGAAAAGAAAAAGGTGATTTCACAAAAAGTTCTTGATAGCATTGTGCTCACATTAACAGAGCTACCGGACGTCAAAAGCGTATCCGTTAAGGTAAACGGCAAGGCTGAACTTGTGAACGAAAAAGGAACAGAGCTGACAAAGCCAGTTTCAAGACCAGAACAAGTGAATACAGGTAGTTTTTAACGGCACACATTGATATAATGGAGAAAAAGAGGCATGCATATTCGCTGCCTCTTTTTTATTCCAAGCGATTAGAACGAGCCGAGGTTGTCAAAGTTAGTAGGAGAACCCCGCTGGCATACGCGCGGAATGTATATTGTAACGGAGGTAAATCATGAGATTAGATGAAAGACACTATGACGAATTAAGAAAAATTGAAATAGAGGCAGGCTACATTACGCATCCAGAAGGCTCTGTCTTAATCTCAGCGGGCAATACGAAGGTGATTTGTAACGCATCCATCGAAGACCGCGTACCTCCTTTTTTAAGAGGAGAAGGAAAAGGCTGGATTACAGCAGAATATAGCATGCTTCCAAGAGCAACCGCTCAAAGAACCATTAGAGAATCATCTAAAGGCAAAGTGACAGGACGTACAATGGAAATTCAGCGATTAATTGGACGAGCACTCCGTGCAGTCGTTGACTTAGAAAAGCTTGGCGAACGCACGATTTGGATTGACTGTGATGTCATTCAAGCAGACGGAGGCACACGCACAGCATCCATTACAGGTGCTTTTGTTGCCATGACGCTTGCGATTCAAAAGCTCCGAGCAGAAGGTGCCATCAAACAAAACCCAATCACTGATTATTTAGCGGCGATATCCGTCGGAATTGATTCTCAGCAAGGTCTTCTGTTAGATTTAAATTATGAAGAAGATTCTTCAGCTGAAGTGGATATGAACGTCATCATGACAGGCGCTGGACGCTTTGTTGAACTTCAAGGCACAGGCGAAGAAGCGACATTCTCAAGAGAACAGCTAAACGGACTGCTTGATTTAGCCGAAAAGGGCATCAAAGAGCTAATTGAAAAGCAAAAAGCAGTGACAGGAGAAGTCATCGAATAAAAAGAAGGGTTTGATCAGGATGAAAACAGCCATCATTGCAACGCACAATGCGGGCAAAGCGAAAGAATTCAAAGCCATTCTTGAGCCAAAAGGATTCACGGTCAAAACACTAGCAGACATCGGCTTTATTGAAGAAATTGAAGAAACAGGACATACCTTCGAAGAAAATGCCGTCATCAAAGCCGAGGCGATTCAAGCCAAAGCGGGTGAAATGGTCATTGCAGACGATTCCGGTTTGTCGATTGATTATCTTGGCGGAAAACCTGGCGTCTATTCAGCGAGATACGCTGGTGAGCATAAAAATGATGCTGAGAATGTAGAAAAAGTGCTGAGCGAACTTCAAGGCATTGAAAAAGAAGACCGCACAGCTAGATTCAGATGTGCCCTAGCTGTCAGCATACCAGGCAAAGAAACAAAAACGGTAGAAGGATCAGTAGAAGGCTTTATCGCAGAGGAACCAATCGGCGAAAATGGCTTCGGATATGACCCGATTTTCATCGTCAAAGACAAAGACCAGACAATGGCCGAATTATCACCAGAGGAGAAAAATAAGATCAGCCATCGAGCGGTCGCGCTTCAAAAGCTTTCATCACTGCTAGACGCAAATGAATAAGGGGGAATGAAGCCATGAAGATACTCATCATTAGTGACAGTCATGGACTCACAGACGAACTTCAAATGATCGCCAAAAGGCACGCGGCTGAAGTCGACATGATGATTCACTGCGGAGATTCAGAACTCGAAACGAACCACCCAGCACTCGAAGGATACAAGGTCGTCAAAGGAAATTGTGACTTTATGGGCGATTTTGAAGAAGAGCTCCTGCTCCCACTGGATGGAGGCGGAAAACTATTTCTCACTCACGGACATCTGCATGGCATCAAACAATCCTTGCTTCAAGTCTACTACCGTGCAGAAGAGCTAGGCGCAGACATCATCTGCTTTGGTCACTCGCATATCCCAGGCAGTGAACTGCTGAGAGGAAAACTGCTTATTAACCCAGGCAGCGTGCACCTGCCAAGAGTGCGCAAAGAGCGCAGCTATGCTATACTGACACTAGATGGAAGTGAAGCGAACGTACAATTTTTCACAGACGAAGGTCAAGCCATACAAGACCTCGAAAACACTGTCACATTGGAAGGTATTTCATAAGGGTGCAGCATTTGCCCCTTATGAAAAAAACTTTCGAAAAACCGTTGACTTTAAAGAACAATAGTAATATAATAAATATTGTCGCTGAGGTAATACACCATAGCACACTACATAACAACATGTCCCAGTAGCTCAGCTGGATAGAGCAACGCCCTTCTAAGGCGTCGGTCGGGAGTTCGAATCTCTCCTGGGACGTATTAAATTAAAAGCCTGAAATCCTTTATTATCAAGGATTTCAGGCTTTTTTGTTTCTTGGAACTTAAGTTTGCAACTCGCTTCAAAACAGGGTTTTGGGAGCGAGTTCCGTTCCCTGTTTTTTTATCAATGAAGCTATCAAAATGGGTAGCTCATTTTTGATCAGCTTCTTCGATGACATGGGCGTAAATTGACATAGTTGTATCCATTTTTGTATGCCCTAACCGTTCCTAAATAACTGCGATTTATTTAAATGATTGGATAATTCAGTTCGTAATTTGGGTAGCAATAATAAGGCGGTCTACGTCCAATTTCAGACATTAGCCATGAATGCTCCATATAAACCATAGTAACTTTTTTCGTTGAATGGTTAACAAGTAATAACTTTACTTCAGGATTAAATTCATATCTCAATTCAATGACCTCCTTATATTAGGACTGTGTGGATTCCCCGCCGTCAACATGCAGCACTTGACCTGTAACAAAACGAGAATCATCAGAAGCAAGATAAACAAATGTTGGTGCGAGTTCAAATGGATGGGCAACTCGTTCCATTGGATTAAATGCTCCATATACACCCACTTGGTCTGACGAGAAGCTTGCTGCAATGAGTGGTGTCCAGATTCGACCAGGAGCAACGGCATTTACACGAATTCCTTGTTTTACAACATTTTTAGCCAAAGCACGTGTCCAACCAACAATTGCACCTTTTGTGGCGGTATAATCAATCATTTGTTGCTCACCTACATACGTTACGACTGAAGAAGTGCCGATAATAGAACTGCCTGGTTTTAAGTAAGGAAGCGCTGCTCTGGTTGTGTAAAAATGTGAGTAAATGTTGACTTTAAAGGTGTCATCGAATTGTTCGTCGATAATGTTAAGAAGGCTTGGTTGTTGAAATTGGATACCAACGTGGTTACATAGAACGTCTAGACGCCCGAAGGTTTTTATTGTTTTCTCTACAATGGTGATACATTGCCTTTTATCTCGCAAGTCTCCTGGCATCAATAAACAACGTTGCCCAAGTTCTTCGATTCTTGCTTTTGTTCTATTAGCATCTTCGTGTTCATCTAAGTATGCAATCGCAACGTCAGCACTTTCCTTTGCGAAGGCGATAGCTACGGCTGCACCAATACCACTATCCCCTCCTGTAATAAGAGCAACTTTTCCCGCTAACTTACCACTCCCTTTGTAATTTGTATTTTCAATAATTGGAAGTGGTACCATTAAACCTTCTACACCAGGATGACGAAGTTGACGTTGTTCAGGTAAATTAATTGGAATTTCTTCATAGCGTGTGATTTTTCCGTAATTAGGGTACATGGGATAAGGTTGAGTTTTCATTTTCTCTAGAAACATCTGTTGCATTTGTTTGATTTGTTGCAACTTACGCTCATCAGATTCTTGTGTCATTTAATTCCCTCCAAATGTACTTATTCCCTTTAAATGTTTATGTTGTTGACTGCTAATCCAAGTATTAATAATGAATAAACTTGTGAAGGAGTTATTTGAAGAGTTTCAGTAAGCTTTTATGAGTAGGTTGGAATTTCCAGGTGTTTGAACACGCATCAGCAATCTGGACGTAATAAGAAAAAAGCCTGAAACCCTTTACTATAAAGGATTTCAGGCTTTTTTGTTTGTTGGAACTTAGGTGGCTGAACTGCCGTAGTAGAAATTCTGTCTCATTCCAATCTATATATGCTTGTACGTTGTAAGTTTAATCTATTACGTAACAGCGATCTTGATAAATAACTTTACATTT
The DNA here is from genome assembly GCF_009937765.1 of Bacillus pumilus. Lineage (NCBI taxonomy): Bacteria > Bacillati > Bacillota > Bacilli > Caryophanales > Bacillaceae > Bacillus > Bacillus pumilus. The sequence continues at coordinate 1,514,329 of NZ_CP047089.1, forward strand.
ATATGGTTGAACATCTACTTTTCCATCACCCATTTAAGGCCGGGAAAAGTTTCAGCTTTTGCTGGTGCAGCAGATAAAATTAAAACACTAGCAAGTGCAACAGCCCCAATAGCTTTTTTGAAATTGATTCTGAACGTTGGTATTCCGCCTGAGATAAATGTTAGGGATTTAAATAATACAATTAAAGAAATGGGTTGAATGAAAAAGTCCACTAGTTAGACATACTTCAAGCATAAGTCCAAGACGCAGAGCTTGCGGACACTTAAATCCCTAGAAACGATTTGCCGTGGACCGTGTCTCCCTCAACATTTTGAAAAATCCCCTAAATGAAAATTCGGACGGAGGGGATGGTAAGACCCAGACAACCAGTTGACTTGTTGCTAGTGAAAGGAAAGAAAAACCTTACCAAGAAAGAGATTGAAGAAAGAAGAGAGCAGGAAATAAAGGCGCCAGATGACAAGTGAAAGTTCCTTCTTACTTACCAAAAGACTTATGTTGAAGTAAAGCAGTAATGAAAAGCCCTTCCGACATGGAGGGGCTTTTCTTAGTTATTCATCACTGGCCAATTCCCATATTTTTTGACCGTCCGGTAAATATACTGCTTTTGGTGGATCATTATAAAGGGAAATTTCAGTAAAAGCATTACCTTCTCTCAACCATTCATAAACAATACCACTATTATTGGTAGGATTAGCTAATATTTTATTTGCTTTAAATCCAGCTGCATGGTATTCCGTGTAATTTACATCGTCATCTTCTAATCCATTGTCTGTTTCATAAACCGTATCTAGTTGACCGATAATTCTAAAACCACTTTTCCATTCTAGTATCATATCACTTTTTTCAAAATCTATTAATGTTCTAATTAATGAATCGTAACCCATGTATATCCCCTTCTGATAATGATTTTTATGGTCTCGCTGGTACTATGTGAGCTCCGTCTTTTCCGTAATGTATCAATCCGTTAGTAGTTTCAACATACGTTTTGGATTTGTGATCATAGTATTTTCCTATTACTTGACCAAAATTTATTCTTTCTCTATTTTTAGTGAACATATCCCCTTTTCCTGCAAACTTATCTAGTAATTCTTGTGCCTTTTTATTGTCTCCATAAAAGATACTCTTGGTTTTACCATTCGCAACTTCTTGCTTATAGTTAGGTGCATCAGAAATATGTTTTTCTTGAGCGCCTGGTTTTACTTTTACAGGGAAACCATTTACTTCACGATACGGACCTTTTGGTACGGAGTGTTTGCCGAAGGAAGGTGTTTTGACAATCTTCTTAGATCCTTTCTCTCCTTTCATTATTTTAAATACGTATTTTCCTACTTTAGCGATTTTAGCTCCGGGTATCATGTACAAGCTTGATACTAGACGGTCCATGTCAGCGACTTTGTCACCTGTTACAGGGTCTCTTCCTGTGATGACTCGAATGGCATCATTTATTCCTGTAAATTCAACTGCTGTATATAAGATGTTTGAGGTTTGTTTCAAGTCGGAAATCTTTGTGATGCTTTCAATATTCACTTTGTTTTGATCCGTTATTCGTAACCGATAGAGCATTCCATCTCGAATAACTTCAACTGTTTTGGCATTTGCGAAGTCAATCTTTTCATTTGTATTATATACTTTTCCATTTACGAACACGGCGTTTTGATTGATTTTATTAGAGGGTTTCTTCTTCACAAGAGTATCCACATTCGATTGCTCTTTATCATTCAGCTTGTTCAGCATGATCGTCATTGGATTTTCTTTAGGGTCGTCTATTTTTTTATTCAATCCGCTGATGTTACTGCTGATTTTTTCTTCTTTTCCATCTTTGAAGATAGAGCCTTTTTGATAACTGGTAATTTCAATTTTCGGACCAGTGAACATCTTGCTTAAAGTATCTATGTATTGCTTCATTGTGTGAAGGGCACTTTTTGTTTCATTTAGTGCACTTGTTTGTTCTCTGTCAAATGCATGAAGTAGACCAATGGTTTTGGACGTCTCAAGCCATGCTTTCTGATAGCTTTGTTGGAAAGTAGATTCGTCTACATGAGGCAAATGCACAATATGGTTTACTCTGCCAATGGCTTGATTCACATCTGATACGATATCAGAAATGGTCCGTTCGGCTTTTTTTAACCCTTGGTCAAGCTCTTGTTCAATGAATGATTGAGAGATAAAACCATTCGGGTTTGATTCAAAAGCATGAAGTGCCTGTTTTGTCTTTTTTAGCGCACCGCTGTATTCTTCAATGACGATCTGAAAGAATTGCAAAAAGGGAATATGACACTCCATATAAAAATCTTTTATCGCTTGTCCAGCTTCTCCCTTTAATGCGCTATCTAAGGAGATGATTTGATTGATTTGTTTTTCTAGGGATTTCACATTCTGTGATTGCTGCTTCAACTTGTTCAGCGTTTGGTCAATTCCATTCTTCAACTCAAAGACGTCAATGGTTTTCATTCCATTCTCCTTTACTTTCTGTTAGTACTCTTAGCAATTGCTTTGTCTATTTTCACCATGGTGTTAACGGCTTGTTCTGTCCGTGCAAGTTGTTTTTGCTTTCATTTAGAACTTTGAGAGAGTTCACATAAAAAAAGGAGCTGCATAAACGACAGCTCCCAAGAAGAGGAGTTAATTTTTCTTTTTTTTGTAGTCTTTTACTAAGCTTGAAACAACTAAATCTATCACACTGAAAGCCACAATATAAAATAAAACATTTGTTACAGGTGTATCAATTTTCCCTAGGATCATTACAAGGGCAATAATAGCGCCGGGTAAAGTAATTAATAACATTTTGGATGGCGTGCTTGGCTGTGACACTTAATGACCTCCTGGTTGATCCATTAAATAGATATTTTAGTTGATTTTAACATATGGAGATTGTGCGAACAACATAAGGGAAAAGCGGACAAACGAAACTTGCTGATTTTATGGAATTATTTCTATTTAACCTTTTATGTAATAAAATGTATATGATTTATACAAAGGGGTGAGATGGCGGTGAAGCATTTTTTAACGGCAATCGTAGTGGCTATCATAGTGGGGATCATTGTATATGTTGCAGATAATCGTTTAAGCATGTTTCCGTTGATGCTGATTTTAGCGGCTGCGATCTATATCGTAAGCAGAATTAGCGAAGCATTGATTAAGAAATACTCAAAAGAAAATAGTTAATAGCACAGCCCTCCATTGGAAGGGCGTTTTTTAATTAACCTTCCTAATGAAAAAGGCATTGTAAAGCGGTAAATATGCGAAAGAGAGAATATTCTTTCTCCAACTAAAAAAAGTAAGGTGTATAAGATCAAAACGGAGAACCCGCTTGCCTTGTGACGGATTTTCTTATCATGGAATGACGAGAAACCCATGAAATCATGGGTTCTTTTTATTTCTCTAGTCAAACTAAATTAAGGTGCCACCAATTCAACTTTCATTCTATCAGGATCTTCGAAATAAACTGCGTAATGTTTATCGCCGCCTGCGAAGGGGTGTGTATCGGTATAAAGAATTTTAACCCCTATGCTTTTTAACTTTTCAGTCATATCATCTACTTGCTGCCGGGAACTGGCATGAAAAGCCAGGTGGTTTAGACCTGCCCTGCGTCTATGATAGGGTATGTCCATAAATTGTTCCTCCGTTTGTACGAAAACGATATAAGTTTCTCCTAATTTCCAACTTCGACCGCTTTCCCAGGTTTGATACGGCTCGTAGCCTAACTCCTCTAAAAACCACCCCCAAAAAATAATCGAATTCTTTAAATTCGAAACATTTAGTTCAATATGATGAATAAGTCCTTTTGACAATATATGAACCCCCCATTTAGAAGATTAATTATTATATGATTTAATGTAACTTAATTCAGATGAATATGGAACTTTATTTCATTGTTTAGCTGTTAATGAATAAATCTAAAGAAGAATATGCTGCTTATCGACAGCTTTCAGCAATTTTAAGGCAAATTTAAGCTCGGATTTTATTTCAAATGTATTAAATCTTTGTTACAATAAGACAGCTTTGCTCAGAAGAGACGTTCCAAGGTTCGACATTTTTTTAGCATCTCTTAAAAAATTTATGGTTTGACATGAAACTCTTTTAATGATTCATGCGTCTCTATAAGTGTCAAAAGAAAAGAGGTTATCAATATGCTATTCAAAAAGCTATTAGAAAATAAGTCTGTAAAATGGATAGGATATACAAGCTTTTACTTACTTATTTTGCTATTATTGTTCTTTATTTACGGATTCCATACAGCAAATACGGGATCATTCATTTACAACGATTTTTAATTGGAGATTAGACTATGAAACTATTACACACGATTCATGAATACCAACAAACGAAACCAACACAGCCAGCATTTGTTTCTCAACATGCTTCGATCACATATGATGAGCTTTGGCATCTATCAGACCAAATGGCTGGTGCGATCGATGCGGTCACTAATGATAGTGCACCTGTCATTGTATACGGTCATATGGAGCCAGAGATGCTGATTTCTTTCTTAGGCAGTGTGAAATCAGGTAGGCCATACATTCCGGTCGACATTTCAATCCCTGCCGAGCGTATCGTCTCAATTATTGAAAGCTCAAAAGCCAGTCTGTTGATTTGTGCTAATGAGCAGAATGTACTAGATGTAGAAGAGCACATTGAAGTGAAGAGTGCGGCATCGCTTTTAGCTCTTGAAAAAGAAGCACCGCCATCCTCACAGTGGGTTCAACAAGATGATGTGTTTTACATCATTTATACGTCTGGCAGTACCGGAAAACCGAAAGGCGTTCAGGTAACAGCCAAAAATTTAGAAAGCTTTACAGAGTGGATGTGCCGAGACTTCCCAATTGGTGAGGGGCGCACGTTCTTAAATCAAGCACCATTTTCTTTTGACTTATCAGTGATGGATTTGTATCCAGCGCTTCAATCAGGTGGCACGCTGTACTGTTTAGTAAAAGATCTAGTGAATAAGCCGAAGGATATGTTTGCAGCACTTGGTCAATCTGACGTTGAAGTGTGGACATCAACACCTTCCTTTGTGCAAATGTGTTTGATGGATCCTTCCTTTACAGGGGAGCTTTTACCAGATTTGAAAGTTTTCTTGTTCTGCGGAGAGGCACTTCCTGTATCTGTAGCAAGTGCACTCCTTGAGCGTTTTCCAAAAGCGCAGGTCTTTAATACGTATGGTCCGACTGAAGCAACTGTTGCGATCACATCGATTGAAGTCACGCAGGCCATTCTTGATCAGCACGATTCTTTACCAGTCGGCTATGCGAAACCGGATACAGATATCGTCATTTTAGATGAAGAAGGTAAGAACCTTCCGGATGGTGAAAAAGGAGAAATTGTCATTGTGGGGCCAAGCGTCACGAGAGGCTACTTAGGTGAACAAGCCTTAACGGATAAAGTGTTCTTTGAATACGAAGGGCGCCCTGCTTATCGCACAGGAGATGCAGGTGTGGCGCAGGATGGTTTGATTACGTGCCACGGTCGTCTGGACTATCAAATTAAGCTGCACGGATACCGGATGGAGCTTGAAGAAATTGAATATCATGTGAGCGAGACAACGCATGTCAATGCTTGTGTGATTGTGCCGTTCCAGCCAAACGGTCATGTGGAGTACTTGATTGCAGCCATTGTTCCAGCAGCGCATTCTTTTGAAAAAGAATATCAGCTGACAAGTGCAATTAAGAAAGAAATGGCAGATTCACTGCCTGCGTACATGATTCCAAGAAAGTTTGTCTATCTTGAGCAGCTATACATGACGCCAAACGGGAAGGTTGACCGTAAAAGAATCGCGAAAGAGGTTCTTCTATGATTCCGTTTAGTTCATTCTTTTTCTTCATTCTAATTGGTGTTCTTCTTTTGCCGACGATCATTCTTGGTCTACGCGGCAAACGAATGCAGGGCTACAACATGTTTGCAACGGTTGTGGCACTCGCGCTTATTTTCTCAAAGGATGCACATGGCGCGCTGCTGCTCTTCTTGTTTACAGTTTGGCAAGTCTTGATCATCCGCCTGTACCTTTCGTACCGGTTGAAAGCGAATAAAGCGTCTGTCTTCTATATGGCAGTGGTGGCATCGATTTTGCCACTTGTACTCTCAAAGGTTTTACCGTTCTTTTTAACTCATCAGCCGCATCAACCGCCGCCAATGAACTGGCTGAGCTTTTTAGGGATCTCGTACTTAACATTTAAAGGTGTTCAGTTAGTTATCGAGACAAGAGATGGCTTGATTAAGAAGAAAATTCCGATTCACCGTTTGGTCTATTTCATTGTCTTTTTCCCGACGATTTCATCAGGTCCAATTGATCGTTACCGCCGGTTTGAAAAGGATATGGATACGCCGCCTGAAAAGGAAGCATACAGTGATCTTTTATACGCCGGTGTTCATAAAATTTTTATCGGCTTCTTATATAAGTTCATTATAGGTTATCTAATTAACACGTATATTCTAACGAATATTCATCACTTTAGCAGCAGTCAATTTGTTCAACAGTTAACGTATATGTATGCGTACAGTATGTATTTGTTCTTTGACTTTGCTGGCTATACAGCATTTGCTGTTGGTGTGAGTTATATCATGGGCATTAAATCACCAGAAAACTTTAACAAACCGTTTATCAGTCGGAATATTAAAGACTTCTGGAATCGCTGGCACATGTCCCTGTCCTTCTGGTTCAGAGACTACGTGTTTATGAGATTTGTGTTCTTTATGACAAAAAAGAAGTGGATCAAGAACCGTATGGCTGTATCAAATATTGGGTACTTTGTCCTCTTTCTATTGATGGGTGCTTGGCATGGTCTCGCCCTTCAATATATTATTTACGGACTATATCACGCAGTTGTGATGTCCGGTTACAATCTATTTGAGAAATGGAATAAAAAACACAAGTGGTGGCCGGATAACAAGGTCACAATGGTTGTGTCAATCATTATTACATTCCATGTGATTTGTTTCGGATTTTATATTTTTTCAGGAAAACCATTTCATCATTAATTATTAAGGGAGTAGAAAATTATGGAATTTAAAAATCAAGTATACGGTATTATTGCAGAGGTTTGTCAGGACGACGTTGTGAAAGAAAATCCAGAGATTGCAATTTTTGACGAAGGTCTTCTAGATTCATTTGGTACAGTAGAACTGCTTATGGCAATCGAAAGTCAACTTGGAATTACTGTTCCGATTACAGAATTTGATCGTGATGTGTGGGATACACCGAATCACATTGCTGAGCAGCTGGCAGAGATGAAGTAATGAAAAAGCGTTTTTTTGGGCCGCTTATTTTAGCGGCTGTTCTATTCATTGGTGTTCTTCTTGTACCAAATGCATGGCTCTCACATCTGATCCCAAAAGACAAATTACAAAAGTCAGCCACAGAATTAGATCCGGGGATGTTCCAAGGGCTATATTTACAAGATGAAATGCTAAAAGATCCAACTTATTTGCCGATCTATGGATCTTCTGAACTATCACGTTTTGATCCATATCACCCTTCGAATTTCTTTCATGAGAATCCTCAAGGGTTTACACCTTATCTTATTGGAAAAGGTGGATCTCAATCATTAATTCATGCGATGAACTTTGCTGCTCATATGGATGAATTAAAAGGGAAGAAGCTTGTATTTATCGTGTCCCCGCAGTGGTTTGTAAAAGGGGGATCAGACGAGAATCACTTTGCACCGAACTATTCAGCGCTTCAAGCACTGAATCTCGCTTATAATAAAGAAATTGATCCAACTGTGAAAAAAGAACTGATTAAGAGAATCATGACGTTTAAAGCAGTAAAGAACGACATGGTCATCACAGAGCTTTTTAAAGCAGAGCTTTCTGGGAACAAATTCGCTTATGGCGCGATTTCTCCTATTGCCAAAATGTATTATGGCATGCTTCAAAAGAAAGACATGTACTATACAATTGGATCGGGGCATGAACGTAACCTTAAACCGTCTCCTTCAGTCAAAGGAAAAACATGGTCTGAGCTTGAAAAAGAAGCAAGTGTCTTAGGTGCGAAAAAAGCAGGGAATAACCCATTTTATATTAATCAAAAACTGTTTGAGCGCAAGCTGAAACCGATTATGAAAAAGATGAAGGATTCTCGTGAAGACCACTCTTATGCGGAATCACCAGAATACAAAGATTTTCAAATCATGCTGGATATTTTAAAACAGGCAGGGGCAAAGCCTTTGTTTGTGACGATTCCTGTCAACGGAAAATGGTATGATTATACCGGTTTTCCAAAAGAGGGACGTACAGAGTATTATGAGAAAATCAATCGTCAAATACGCGATAACGGGTATGAAGTCGCAGATTTGACTAAGCATGAGTACGATCCTTACTTCTTTAAAGATACGATTCACGTGTCTTATAAAGGATGGGTGTACATCGATAAGGCAATCGAAAAGTTTTACACAGAGCAGTAGAATGCAGCAGCTTTCTGCTGCTTTTTGTTTGTCGAATCGGCGGATATCTTGTATAAAGAAGGGAAAAGGGCTATGCTGTAAATGGAGGCGATATGATGAATCGTTCTGAGAAAAAAGAACTATTAAAGGGTTCGAAAAAGCATTTTAATGATCATGCCTTTTGGGAAAAGTTAAAAAAGACGGCACAAAAAGCTGGTGTCTCTCTTGTCTATGCTGTGCTATTACTTTACTATACATTGCAAAAACCTGAAGTACCTGTCAAAGCGAAGACCCTTATTATTGGGGCGCTCGGATACTTTATCCTTCCAATTGACCTTATTCCTGATACATTAATTGGTGTCGGCTATACAGATGATTTAGGAGCGATCACATTTGCTCTGCTCCAAGTAGCGATGTACATTGATGATGATGTGAAAGGAAAAGCGAAGGACAGGCTATCAAAATGGTTCGGTGAAAAAACCGATACGTCTCTGATTGATCAAAAGCTTGAAGATGGTGGGATGCCGTCTGCATAAAAGAAAAGCCTCCACAGTTGGAGGCTTCAGCGTGTAGACAAACCCTCGCACTCGGTGTCAGATCTGTGCTTCGGTACTCACGAATGTTCAATTCGCTCCGCTCCGATGCTCGTCCTTCCTAGACTGCAAAGGTTTTCTATCACGCTGAAAAGAAGACAAAGGGCTAAAATCAAGATCATTTTAGCCCTTTGTCAACAATCTGAAGCCTCCACAGTTGGAGGCTTTTTTCATTATCCTAAAAATTTCACGCAAACTGGATGAGGCACTGAGATGTCTGATTGTAAGACAGTGAGTCTTCCTGTTTCTTTGTCGCGTTTGTATAACACTAGGTTGCTAGATTCTTGGTTTGAACCGACGAGGAATTCTTCAGTTGGGTCAAGCACAAAGTCTCTAGGCCAGTTTCCTTCAGAAGAAGCAATCTCGACAAGACTTAATTGACCGTCAGCATCTGCTTTAAAAATCGCAATGCTGTCATGTCCACGATTTCCTGCATAAACAAATTGGCCGTCTGAAGAGACATGGATGGCACTACCTTGGTTGTTCTCTGTAAAGTCATTTGGAATGGTTGCGATCGTTTGAATCTCTTCGAAATGACCATCTTCAAAGTAACGAAGCACAATCACCTCTGAGCTTAGCTCTGTCATCACATATGCCACAGGTTTCGTTGGATGGAATGTGATATGGCGAGGCCCGGTGCCTGGTTTTGTTTCAAATGTATGAGCTAGATCAAGTTTGCCGTTTTCTTTCTTATACGTATAAATGCCATCTGTCCCAAGGTCAACAGCTACTGCAAATTGTTCATCTGGTGTCAGACCCATAAAGTGAGTGTGCGGTTTTTCCTGACGATCTTCGTTAGGGCCAGTTCCTTCATGCTGCGCCTGTGACAGTGTGCGGATCACTGAGCCATTTTCAGCATCGATTTCATACATCTCTGCTGTTCCTTTATGATAGTTTGCTGTAAAAGCTGTTTTTGTTTGACTGTCCACGCTGACGTGACAAGGAGAAGCGCCTTCGGCAAGTTCTTGGTTGATGAAACGAAGTGTGCCGGTTTCTGCATCGATTTGATAAGCAGCCACGCCGCCCTGTGATCCTTCTTTCACCACAGCATACACAAATTTTTGAGAATCTGAGACGGTTAAATATGTAGGATTTTCAAGTTCAGCAGCTACTTCTACTTGCTCAATCTGCTGCTTGTCCGTATTTAATGTAAAAGTATAAATGCCTTTACTGTCTCCCTTTGTATACGTTCCGATATAACCTCTGATGTTAGCCATGTATTGCCCTCCTTCTATAAGATGCTCTCATTCTATCATAAATTCATAGGAAAACGCTTTAGAAAGGCATACCGAAAGAAAAATCAAAAGCGTTGAAATCTACCAGTATTCATTCAAAACAATGTGAAAAAATATGACAAACGGTTTCTCAAATGAAAAGTGTTCAGGTAAAGTAAATAAATTGAAGAAAAAATACAAAAAATTTTAAGTTTTTTCATTCCTTGTCTAGCAAAGGTGTAAGCGTATACATTTAATTTTGATTAGTCTAAATTGTCTAATAATTTTAAAAATGCTGTTGACACTGTATGGAAAGCGGCGTAAGATGGGTTCAACAAAAGCTAAACAAACACGAAAGAGCAAGCGTGAGACACTTCAATATAAAGTGTCTGAAAATTCAACTACTTTTTGTTTGAAAGAGAGGGTGCTCACTGAAAATGGAAGACCAAAAGGAACAGTGGATCTTTTTAAACGATGAACTCGTGAAAAAAGAGGATGCGAAAATCTCAGTTTATGATCATGGCTTCTTATACGGTGACGGTGTGTTCGAAGGGATACGCGTGTATAACGGAAATATCTTTCGAATGAAGGAACATTTAGACCGCCTGTATGACTCCGCCAGATCGATTATGCTGAACATTCCATATTCACTTGAGGAACTCACGGAAAAAATGATTCATACAGTTGAAAGGAACGGACTGAAGGATGCCTATATTCGTCTTGTTGTTTCAAGAGGAGCTGGTGATCTTGGTTTAGATCCAAACAACTGCGGGAGAGCCAACACAGTGATCATTGTGGAGCCGCTGGCCATCTTTCCAAAGCACCTATATGAAACAGGTATTGATATTGTGACGGTACCGACGAGACGAAATCGTCCCGACGTACTGAGTCCAAAAGTGAAATCATTAAATTATTTGAATAACATCCTTGTCCGAATCGAAGCCCATATGGCCGGTGTGAGTGAAGCGCTGATGCTGAACGATCAAGGGTACGTGGCAGAAGGTTCTGCAGACAATGTGTTTATTTATAAAAAAGGGAAGCTCTATACACCGCCAGGTTATATCGGCGCTCTTGAAGGCATCACAAGAAATGCCATCATGGAGATTGCAGAGGACTTAGGTTACGAAGTGAAAGAAGAACCATTCACAAGGCACGATGTGTATACAGCAGAAGAAGTTTTTCTAACAGGGACTGCAGCCGAAGTCATCGCCGTTGTAAAGGTTGATGGCCGTACAATCGGTGAAGGGCAGCCTGGGGTTCACACAAACAAACTTCTTGAACAATTCCGTAAGCGAGTCGTTGAAGAAGGAGAAAAAGTCGTTTTTACAGATGAAAACATTCACGCAAGCTAAATAGATATCGATAAACGTTGAAGAGGACTAGTAGCTTTAGAGTCAGTATCTACAGAGAGCCGGTGGTAGCTGGAAACCGGTGTTACTTTCTAAAGTGAACTCACCTCTGAGTGTCTGCTTGAAATGATAGTAGGGCAGACCGAGTGACATTGCTCACTCGTTACCAAAATGGATGAAAGATGTCCATGAGACGGCAGCTGAATTTGCCGTGAACAAGGGTGGTACCGCGAAAAACAAAGCTTTTTCGCCCCTTTGACCTAGTGAAAAGTAGTGTCATTGTGGGGTGAGAAGGCTTTTTTATATGGTCTAAAATCTCGATCTTGAATAGAAAAGGGTGAAAAAACTTGACTGAAGCAAGACAAAGAGGAGGAAATCAAATGGGGACAAATGTACAAGTGGAGACGGAAACATCTAAAGCACCACAAACGATGAACGGTGCACTCATGTTAATTGAAGCACTTAAAAGAGAAAAAGTAGAAGTCATTTTCGGATATCCAGGCGGAGCGGTTTTACCGATCTACGATAAAATTTATGATTCTGGGTTATTCCATGTCCTGCCAAGACATGAACAGGGAGCGATTCATGCGGCAGAAGGATACGCAAGAGTATCTGGCAAACCAGGTGTTGTCATTGCAACATCAGGACCTGGAGCAACAAACCTAGTCACAGGAATTGCAGATGCAATGATTGATTCACTTCCTCTTGTTGTCTTCACAGGACAGGTGGCAACCTCAGTCATTGGATCAGACGCTTTCCAGGAAGCAGACGTGCTCGGCATCACAATGCCTATCACAAAGCACAGCTATCAGGTGAGAAATCCAGAGGAATTACCTGGCGTCATTAAAGAAGCGTTCCACATCGCAACGACAGGAAGACCTGGTCCAGTCTTGATTGATATTCCAAAAGATGTGGCAGGCATTGAAGGAACGTTTGAATACGATCAGCCAATTGATTTACCTGGTTATCAGCCAAAAGTAGAGCCGAACTATTTGCAAATTCGCAAATTAGTAGAAGCTGTCAGCAGAGCGAAGAAACCAGTCATTCTAGCAGGAGCTGGCGTTCTTCATGGCAAAGCATCTGAAGAATTAAGGCAGTATGTAGAGCAGCAACAAATCCCAGTCGCTCATACACTGCTAGGACTTGGCGGCTTCCCGGCAAAGCACCCTCTTTTCCTAGGGATGGCTGGTATGCATGGCACATATGCCGCGAACATGGCACTTCATCAATGTGATTTGCTCATTTCAATCGGTGCGAGATTCGATGATAGGGTAACTGGCAATCTCAATCACTTTGCGAAACATGCGAAGGTGGCACACATTGATATCGACCCAGCAGAAATTGGCAAGAACATTCATACGCATATCCCGGTTGTTGGAGACAGTAAGCTAGTCCTTCAAGAGCTGATTAAGCAAGACGGGAAGCAAGGAGAGTCAGACGAATGGAAAAACCAACTAGATCAGTGGAAGGAAGAATATCCACTCTGGTATGTTGAAAATGAAGCAGAGGGCTTTAAACCGCAAAAGCTGATTGAATACATTCATCAATTCACAAAAGGTGAAGCCATTGTGGCAACGGATGTTGGACAGCATCAAATGTGGGCAGCTCAATTCTATCCATTTGAAAATGCAGATAAATGGGTCACATCTGGCGGCCTTGGTACGATGGGCTTCGGTTTACCAGCAGCCATTGGCGCTCAGTTAGCTGATCAAGAGGCAACGGTTGTGGCGATTTTAGGAGACGGAGGTTTCCAAATGACCCTGCAAGAACTTGCCGTTATCCGTGAGCTGAACCTTCCAGTGAAAGTGATTGTTCTCAATAATCATAGCCTTGGAATGGTAAGACAATGGCAAGAAATTTTCTACGAAGAACGCTACTCATATTCTAAATTTTCAGAGCAGCCGGACTTCGTTAAATTATCTGAAGCTTATGGCATTAAAGGAATCAGAATCTCATCAGACGAAGAGGCGAAAGAAAAGCTTGAAGAAGCGCTAACCTCTAGAGAGCCTGTTTTCATCGATGTCAATGTAGCGAGAGATGAAAAAGTATTCCCGATGGTAGCACCGGGGAAAGGACTTCATGAGATGGTGGGGGTGAAACCTTGAAAAGAATTATTGTGTTGACTGTATTAAATCGATCAGGCGTACTGAACCGAATCACTGGCCTTTTTACTAAACGACATTACAACATTGAAAGCATTACGGTCGGCCATTCTGAGATTCAAGATGTATCACGCATCACGTTCGTCGTCCATGTAGACCAAGAGAAAGACATCGAACAGCTGACAAAACAGCTGAACAAACAAATTGATGTTCTCAAAGTAACAGACATTACAAACCAATCAATCGTTCAGCGAGAGCTGGCTTTGATAAAAGTCGTTTCTGCACCAGCATCTAGAATGGAGATCACAGGGGTCATTGAACCGTTTAGAGCTTCTATTGTAGATGTGAGCAGAGAAAGTGTCGTCATTCAGGTGACAGGTGAGTCTTCAAAAATTGAAGCACTCATTGAATTACTTAAGCCATACGGCATTAAAGAAGTCGCCAGAACTGGCACCACGGCCTTTGCGAGAGATAATCAGCAAAAGTCGCAACAAAATAAAACAATTTCAATTGTCTAAACAAAAGGAGAGAGTCAAATGGTAAAAGTATATTATAACGGTGATATTCAAGAAAACGTATTAAACGGTCAAAAGGTTGCTATCATTGGATATGGATCACAAGGTCATGCACATGCATTGAACTTAAAAGAGAGCGGCGTAGATGTTATCGTCGGCGTGAGAAAAGGTGGATCTTACACAAAAGCACAAGAAGACGGCCATCAAGTATTCACAGTAAAAGAAGCGGCAGCACAAGCAGATGTCGTGATGGTATTACTACCAGATGAGCAGCAAAAGAAAGTATATGACGAAGAAATCAAAGATCAATTAGAAGCTGGCAACTCACTTGTTTTCGCACACGGATTCAACGTTCACTTCCATCAAATTGTTCCTCCAAGTGACGTAGATGTGTATCTTGTAGCGCCAAAAGGTCCAGGACACCTTGTGAGAAGAACATATGAGCAAGGCGCTGGTGTACCTGCACTATTTGCAATCTACCAAGATGTATCTGGTCAAGCGAAGGACAAAGCACTTGCTTATGCTAAAGCAATCGGCGGAGCAAGAGCGGGCGTTCTTGAAACAACATTTAAAGAAGAAACGGAAACGGATCTATTCGGTGAGCAAGCAGTCCTTTGCGGCGGTCTTACTTCACTAGTAAAAGCAGGATTTGAAACATTAACAGAAGCAGGTTATCAGCCAGAGCTTGCATACTTTGAGTGTCTACATGAACTGAAACTGATCGTTGACCTTATGTACGAAGAAGGATTAGAAGGCATGAGATATTCAATCTCTGATACAGCACAATGGGGAGACTTCGTATCAGGACCACGCGTTGTGGATGCAAACGTAAAAGAATCAATGAAAGCTGTCTTGACTGATATCCAAAACGGCACATTTGCAAAAGAGTGGATTGTTGAAAACCAAGTGAATCGTCCACGTTTCAATGCGATCAATGCTAATGAAAATGAGCACCAAATTGAAGTTGTTGGAAGAAAGCTTCGTGAAATGATGCCTTTCGTCAAACAAGGAAAGAAAAAGGAAGCGGTGAGCGTCGGTGCGGAAAATTAATTTTTTTGACACAACACTTCGAGATGGAGAGCAATCACCCGGAGTGAACTTAAATGCACAAGAAAAGCTAATCATTGCAAAGCAGCTTGAGCGCCTTGGGGTTAATATCATTGAAGCGGGTTTTCCCGCTTCATCCCGAGGGGATTTCTTAGGCGTACAAGAAATAGCAAGAACGATTAAGAACTGTTCTGTTGCTGGTCTTGCACGATGTGTGAAAGGTGACATTGATGCTGCATGGGAAGCATTAAAAGATGGAGTAGAGCCAAGGCTTCATGTCTTTATTGCCACTTCTGACATTCACCTGAAGCATAAACTAAAGAAAACACGTGAAGAAGTCGTAGAACAGGCTGTCGCAATGGTGAAATATGCGAAAGAACGTTTTCCGGTTGTTCAATGGTCAGCAGAAGATGCGTGCCGTACAGATCTTGCTTTCTTGGCAGAAATTGTAGAAAAGGTCATTGACGCTGGGGCGAGTGTCATTAACTTGCCAGATACAGTTGGATACCTTGCGCCAAAAGAGTACGGTAATATTTTTAAATATATGAAGGAACACGTTCCGAATATCGACCGTGTCAACTTGTCCGCTCACTGTCACGATGATCTAGGAATGGCCGTGGCAAACTCACTTGCAGCTATTGAAAATGGAGCAGATCAAATTGAAACGGCTGTCAACGGAATTGGCGAGCGCGCTGGAAATGCCGCGTTAGAAGAAATTGCAGTCGCTCTTCATATTCGAAAAGACTTTTACCAGGTCGAATCAACGATACAATTGAATGAAATTAAGCGTACAAGTGATGTAGTGAGCAAATACTCAGGCATGATTGTACCGCGCAATAAAGCTGTCGTTGGTAACAATGCTTTTGCACATGAATCAGGTATTCACCAAGACGGTTTCCTCAAAGAAAAAACAACCTATGAAATTATATCTCCAGAGCTTGTCGGTGTGACAACAGATGTACTTGTCCTCGGGAAACACTCCGGAAGACACGCGTTTAAAGACCGCATGAAAACACTAGGCTTTAAACTAACAGAAGAAGAAATCAATAAATTCTTTGAGACTTTCAAGAACTTGACGGAGAAGAAAAAAGAAATCACAGATGATGATTTGATTTCTATTATATTGGAAGAGAAAGTAGCAGACCGAAAAATTGGCTACGAATTTGAAAGTCTCCAAGTACATTATGGAACAGAACAAATGCCGACAGCCACGGTCTCTCTGAAAAATCAAGAAACACAAGAAGTCATTCAAGAAGCAGCTACAGGCGCAGGCAGTGTAGAAGCTGTGTACAACACGCTGGAGCGCTGTATGGAGGAAAGAATTCATTTGCTAGACTACCGTATTCAATCAAATGGAAAAGGCAGAGATGCACTAGCCGAAGTATATGTCACTGTTTCAATAGAAGGAAAAGAAACAGCAGGACGCGGTGTAGCGCAAGATGTGCTGGAAGCATCGGCGAAAGCCTACGTCAATGCAGTAAACAGGCATTTAATCTTTAAATCAAATCTCATTGAAATTGAGAAACATCACGCGATCTCATAGGAAAGGAGGTAGGTCCTCATGAAAAAGAAAATTGCACTTTTGCCCGGCGATGGAATCGGACCGGAAGTTGTGACATCAGCTGTCGCTGTCCTCAAAGAGACAGCGGCTCAATTTAGGCACGAATTCGAATTCGAAACGGCGCTTATTGGCGGTATCGCAATAGATGAAAAAAACAATCCGCTCCCAAACGAAACGGTTGATGTATGCAAGAGCGCTGATGCGATCTTATTAGGAGCAGTTGGCGGACCAAAATGGGATCAAAACCCACCAGAGCTTCGTCCAGAAAAAGGCTTGCTCTCCATTCGTAAACAATTGGACTTGTTTGCCAACATTCGTCCTGTCAAAGTGTTCGATAGCTTAAGTGAGGCGTCACCGTTAAAACAGGATCACATTAACGGAGTCGATTTTGTCATCGTTCGTGAGTTAACAGGCGGTCTCTATTTTGGTGAACCAAGCGAGCGCTACACAGATGAAGAAGGAAAAGAAGCTGCGGTTGATACACTCCTTTATACAAAGGAAGAGATTGTCCGTGTATTAAAAGAAGCATTCGACATGGCGTTAACGAGACGGAAAAAAGTAACGTCTGTGGATAAAGCGAACGTTCTGGCTTCTAGTAAACTATGGCGGGATGCGGTAGAAGAAGTGGCTTCTCAAAATCCAGACGTTGAATATGAGCACATGCTCGTTGATAATGCCGCCATGCAACTGATTTATAAGCCTGCACAATTTGATGTCATTGTAACAGAGAATATGTTTGGTGACATTTTAAGTGACGAGGCTTCAATGATTACTGGATCACTCGGTATGCTACCATCTGCTAGTCTATCAAGCACCGGCCTTCATTTATATGAGCCGATTCATGGATCAGCACCCGATATTGCGGGGCAAAACGTCGCAAACCCTCTGGCAACTATTTTATCGGCAGCAAGCTTGCTTAGAACTTCCTTTGCGTTAGAAGAAGAAGCGGCTGCCATAGAAGAAGCTGTAGAAACGGTTCTTGCCTCAGGTAAAAGAACAAAGGATTTATCGGCAAAAGAGGGAACGTATCAAACAACTGAAGACATCACTCACGCAGTTGTAGACGCACTTAAGCAGAACGTGAAAACAATTGTATAAATAGAATCTTGTGGAATTAGGTAGAGGGAGGAAAAAGGTTATGCCTCGAACAATCATCGAAAAAATATGGGATCAGCACGTTGTCAAAAGCGGCGAGGGGAAACCAGACCTTTTATATATTGATCTGCACTTGGTGCATGAAGTGACATCGCCTCAAGCGTTTGAAGGATTAAGACAAAAAGGGCGCAAGGTGAGAAGACCTCAAAATACGTTTGCAACAATGGATCACAACATCCCGACTGTGAATCGATTTGTGATCAAAGATGAGATTGCTAAAAAACAAGTGAGTGCTCTAGAGCGCAACTGTGCTGAATTTGGTGTCCGTCTAGCTGACCTTCACAGTGTAGACCAAGGAATCGTCCATGTCGTTGGGCCAGAGCTTGGTTTGACACTTCCGGGGAAAACAATCGTTTGCGGAGATAGTCATACATCCACTCATGGCGCGTTTGGCGCACTTGCTTTTGGAATCGGTACAAGTGAGGTTGAACATGTACTTTCCACACAAACACTTTGGCAGCAGCGTCCGAAAACATTAGAAATTAGAGTAGACGGAAAGCTGCAAAAAGGGGTAACGGCCAAAGATGTCATTTTAGCAGTCATTGGTGCGCATGGCGTGAAGTTCGGATCGGGTTATGTGATTGAATACACTGGGGAAGTATTCAGAAACATGACAATGGATGAACGGATGACTGTTTGTAATATGTCGATTGAAGCAGGCGCAAGAGCAGGATTGATTGCACCTGATGAAGTCACATTTGAATATTGTCGCGGCCGCAAATATGCACCGCAGGGAGAAGACTTCGAAGCAGCGATTAAAGAATGGGAAGAACTTAAAACAGATCCAGGTGCAACCTATGATAAAACGATTGTTTTAGATGGGAATGAGATTTCACCAATGGTCACATGGGGAATTAACCCAGGAATGGTGCTGCCTGTAGATGCATCCATCCCAGGACCTGAAGATTTTGCGCAAGAAGATGATCAAAAAGAAGCGATTCGTGCGTACGAATACATGGGTGTTCATCCGCATCAACGTATTGAAGATATTACGATTGAGCATGTGTTTATTGGCTCATGTACGAACTCAAGAATGACTGATTTACGCCAAGCAGCTTCTATGATAGAAGGACAAAAGGTAGCTGATCATGTCAGAGCGATTGTCGTGCCTGGCTCTCAAAGTGTCAAATTGCAGGCAGAAGAAGAAGGTCTTCATAAAATCTTCCTTGAAGCAGGATTTGAATGGAGAGAATCTGGCTGCAGTATGTGTCTCAGCATGAATAACGATGTGGTACCAGAAGGCGAACGCTGCGCATCCACATCAAACCGTAACTTTGAGGGGCGGCAAGGAAAAGGTGCGAGAACGCATCTTGTCAGCCCGGCAATGGCGGCAATGGCGGCAATACATGGCCGATTTGTCGATGTCAGGAAGTTTAATCAAGAGAAAACAGTCGTGTAAGGAGTTGTCATAGATGGAGCCTTTAGTTACACACAAAGGAAAAGCCGCTGTGCTTAACCGTATCAACGTAGATACAGATCAAATTATTCCGAAGCAATTTTTGAAAAGAATTGAACGAACAGGCTATGGTCGGTTTGCCTTTTTCGACTGGCGGTATTTAGCCGATGGCAGCCCAAATCCTGATTTCGAACTGAATCAGCCGATTTATGAAGGTTCATCCATTTTGATCGCAGGAGAAAACTTTGGCTGCGGATCATCAAGGGAACATGCCCCTTGGGCACTTGATGATTATGGATTCAAAATTGTCATCGCACCATCATTCGCAGATATTTTTCACCAAAACTGCTTTAAAAATGGGATGCTTCCAATTCGTCTTGATTATGATGTGTGGAAAACATTCGCTGCGTCATATGAGAACAAAGGGTATGAGATGACAGTTGATCTTGAAAAACAGCAAATAGAAGATCACGAAGGGAATATCACTCCTTTTGATGTGGATCCTCACTGGAGAGAAATGCTCCTGAATGGCTATGATGAGATCTCATTAACTTTACTACTAGAAGATGACATTCAAGCATTTGAAGATAAGCGCAGCAGCTGGCTGCGTGCGTAAACAACAAGAAGCCGTCCGCCCGAGGTGTGACGGCTTCTTTTTTGCATGAAAACCTCTCGCTACTTGTGTTTACCAACCTTCGTTGGTAAACTGATAAAAAATATGCGCCCGAAAGGAACGTAAGCATGAAACATGACAAGAAGAAAGATAATGTCATTTTGTTTCCTGGTCTGAAAGAAAGACTGATTGAAAAAGGAATGGCAGCATTAAAAGATAAACAGTATCAAGAGGCGCTTCACTTGTTTTCAGAAGCAAAATCTTATGATGATGATGAAGAATCCGATATTCATCTCGGCATGGCAATTTGTTTTCTAGAGCTGGGCGAGCTGCAGGATGCAAAGCGTGTGTGTGAAAAGATGCTGCATGAAGGATATGGTCATTACTTCACCGTGCTTCAAGTGTATATGACAATCTTAATTCAGCTGAAAGAATATGAAGAAGTGAAGCAGACAATTGAAGCAGTACTTGAGGAAAACCACCTTCCAGCAGAAAGCGCAGAGCATTTTTACAAGCTGCTCGAATTTAGTAGAAAAATGATCGAATCGCCTGAACAAATTTTAGATGAAGACGATGATGACGGCGGCGAAATCAATATAGATGATATGCTCGAACGGCCAGAAGAGCAGGTGCAGTTCATTCATTCGCTGAAAGATCGAAACATCACGCCGCATATGGGTCTATTAAATACGATCCTACAAAAGCCTGATGGAAACCCATTGGTCAAATCATTGATCCTGCAGCTACTGTCAGATCATGATGTGGCAAAGCCGGTTCATGTGACGAAGTTCGGTGATTCGTTAACGCTTGTTCCTTCTGAGGCTGTCAAGCCAGAGCAAATGCCGCTGCTTCAGCAAGTTCTTCGTAAGCTCGATGACACACTCGGCAATGAGAACCCAACCCTTTACCAAGGCGTGGAAGAGTTATGGCGCCGTCACTTATTTGTCCTATATCCATTTCTACCTAAATATACAGATCCGAATCTTTGGGCAGCAGCACTTCATAAAGTCGGCTATGAAATGCATGGGATCGAGATTGACCTCGAAGAATTACATCTATTGTATGAATTTGATGAACGAGAGCTGAGAGAAGCTTGCACAATGCTGAAAGATATTGAAGAAATTTCTTATTTGTAATTTGTCGATTTAGTTGAAAGACGGTCTTGTTATGTTATAATATAATGGTTGTATTTGTGCATATATCGTGCAGTTGTCGATTCCAATGGTTGAAAGACGATATGTATAATCAAGTCAAAAGTTGTATACATAATACCGCTTCTTTAGCGGCGTGCGTGGTTTTTAATTGGACGAAGTCTTTATGATGCTTTAGAATGTAACAACGCACAATCTGAATAGATTTTTGGAGGGAAACACACATGTCAGTAAAATGGGAAAAACAAGAAGGTAACGAAGGCGTCTTAACTGTAGAAGTTGATGCTGAAACATTTAACAAAGCACTTGATGATGCGTTTAAGAAAGTTGTCAAGCAAGTATCGATCCCTGGATTCCGTAAAGGGAAAGTACCACGTGGTCTTTTCGAACAGCGTTTTGGTGTAGAATCTCTTTATCAAGATGCATTAGATATTCTTCTTCCAGTTGAGTATCCAAAAGCAATCGACGAAGCTGGTATCGATCCAGTTGATCGTCCTGAAATCGATGTTGAGAAAATCGAAAAAGGCGAAAGCTTGATCTTCACTGCAAAAGTAACGGTGAAGCCTGAAGTGAAACTTGGTGACTACAAAGGTCTTAACGTAGAAAAAGACGACGCTACTGTCACTGATGAAGATGTACAAGAAGAGTTAAAAGGCATGCAAAACCGTCAAGCTGAGCTTGTTGTCAAAGAAGAAGGCGCAATCGAAAACGGCGATACAGTTGTTCTTGATTTCGAAGGATTCGTTGATGGAGAAGCATTCGAAGGCGGAAAAGCTGAGAACTACTCTCTTGAAGTAGGTTCTGGTTCATTCATCCCTGGTTTCGAAGAGCAATTAGTTGGTCTTGAAGCAGGCGCTGAAAAAGACGTAGAAGTCACTTTCCCAGAAGAATACCACGCTGAAGACCTTGCAGGTAAACCAGCTGTATTCAAAGTGAAAATTCACGAAATCAAAGCAAAAGAACTTCCAGCACTTGACGATGAGTTCGCGAAAGATGTTGATGAAGAAGTAGAAACGCTTGCTGAACTAACTGAAAAAACAAAGAAACGTCTTGAAGAAGCGAAAGAAAACGAAGCAGAAGGTAAACTTCGTGAAGAGCTAGTTGAGAAAGCTTCTGAAAATGCGGAAGTTGACATCCCACAAGCGATGGTTGACACAGAGCTAGACCGTATGATGAAAGAATTCGAACAACGCCTTCAAATGCAAGGAATGAACCTTGAGCTTTACTTCCAATTCTCAGGACAAGATGAAGATGCGCTTAAAGAGCAAATGAAAGAAGATGCTGCTAAACGCGTAAAATCTAACCTAACACTTGAAGCAATTGCTGCTGCAGAAAACTTACAAGTGTCTGATGAAGAAGTAGAAGAAGAGCTTTCAAAAATGGCTGAAGCATACAACATGCCAATTGAAAACATCAAACAAGCGATCGGATCTACTGAAGCAATGAAAGAAGATCTAAAAGTTCGCAAAGCAATTGATTTTCTTGTAGAAAACCGTTAATATGGTGCATAATAATAAAACAGGGCGCGAGTGACTCGTGCCTTGTTTTGTACAATTTTTGACTTATCATCGCTTCTTTTGGAAACGATAGTGTAAGTCGCATCTTTCTGTTATACATATCTCGATGTGCAGTGTTAGAAACACATCATTACCGTCTTTTAGGAAAGTATGGTAAAATGCATACATACTGGACCCAGAAAGGTAGCTGACTGTTAGCTACAGGCAAGTGAAGAAGAATAAGGGGTGAAAGAATGTTTAAATTCAACGAGGAAAAAGGTCAATTAAAATGCTCGTTTTGCGGAAAAACGCAAGATCAAGTGCGTAAACTGGTCGCAGGACCTGGCGTATATATATGTGATGAATGTATCGAGCTTTGCACGGAAATAGTTGAAGAAGAGCTCGGCACTGAGGAAGAAGTTGAATTCAAGGATGTTCCGAAGCCTCATGAAATTCGGGAGATTCTTGATGAATATGTCATCGGTCAAGAAAATGCGAAGAAATCCTTAGCTGTAGCGGTTTATAATCACTATAAACGGATCAATTCAAACAGTAAGATTGATGATGTTGAGCTTTCGAAAAGTAATATCTCTATGATTGGACCAACAGGAAGCGGTAAAACATTACTTGCTCAAACGCTTGCTCGTATTTTAAATGTGCCATTTGCGATTGCAGATGCAACATCACTAACTGAAGCAGGTTATGTTGGTGAAGACGTAGAGAATATTTTACTAAAGCTGATCCAAGCAGCCGATTATGATGTAGAAAAAGCGGAAAAAGGCATTATCTACATCGATGAAATCGATAAAGTAGCAAGAAAATCAGAAAACCCTTCTATCACTCGTGATGTATCTGGGGAAGGTGTTCAGCAAGCACTATTGAAAATTCTTGAAGGAACTGTTGCTAGTGTACCGCCTCAAGGTGGGCGTAAGCATCCTCATCAAGAATTCATTCAAATCGATACGACAAATATCCTCTTTATTTGTGGTGGAGCCTTTGACGGCATTGAGCAAATCATCAAACGCCGCCTAGGTCAAAAAGTCATTGGATTCGGCGCGGAAAATAAAATCGAAGATCTCGAAAAAGAAGTCCTTCTATCAAAAGTACTCCCAGAAGACTTGCTTCGTTTCGGTTTAATCCCAGAATTCATCGGCCGCTTGCCGGTTATTGCAAGCCTAGAGCCGTTAGATGAAAAAGCACTTGTAGAGATCTTGACGAAGCCTAAAAATGCACTCGTTAAGCAGTATACAAAAATGCTTGAGCTTGATGATGTAGAGCTAGAATTTGAAGAAGATGCTCTTAGCGAAATTGCGAAAAAAGCAATTGAGCGTAAAACAGGAGCTCGTGGTCTTCGTTCAATCATTGAAGGCATTATGCTTGATGTGATGTTTGACCTTCCATCACGTGACGATATTGAAAAATGTGTCATCACTGGTGCAACGGTTGCCGATGGCGAGTCGCCGCGTCTTGTGTTAAAGGACGGCACAGTCGTCAATAAAGATACGAAAACATCTGCATAAGAGTTGTCTCACTCCTGAATCTTTTTGATTCAGGAGTTTTTTATTTATCGTGGAAGTTGTGTTTATTCCGTCCAGCTCTAGGAAATACTAGCAGACAGAAACCAATACATACGATAGATGAAGGAGGGAGCACCGATTGAGCTGGACAGGAATCGTATTATTCATACAACTGTTCTTTGGTATCGTCATCGGGCTGTACTTTTGGAACTTACTGAGAAATCAGCGCACACAAAAGGTGACGATAGACAAAGAGTCAAAGAAAGAAATGGAAGCACTCAGAAAGATGCGGTCAATCAAGCTGAGTGAACCCTTGTCAGAGAGAGTCCGGCCAAAGGGGTTTCAAGATATCGTGGGGCAGGAAGACGGCATTCGTGCACTAAAAGCGGCACTATGCGGACCGAACCCACAGCATGTCATCGTTTACGGACCACCGGGAGTCGGTAAAACAGCCGCTGCCCGTCTTGTGATGGAAGAAGCGAAGCGTCACGCTGATTCACCATTTAAAAAAGATGCGGTCTTTGTAGAGCTCGATGCCACAACCGCAAGATTCGATGAACGAGGCATTGCAGACCCGCTTATTGGTTCCGTGCATGACCCCATTTACCAAGGGGCTGGAGCAATGGGGCAGGCAGGCATTCCGCAGCCAAAACAAGGAGCCGTCACACATGCTCATGGCGGTGTTCTGTTTATCGATGAAATTGGCGAGCTGCATCCGATTCAAATGAACAAAATGCTCAAAGTGCTGGAAGATCGGAAAGTCTTTTTAGACAGTGCTTACTATAGTGAAGAAAATACCCAGATCCCGAATCACATTCATGATATTTTCCAAAATGGGCTTCCGGCTGATTTTCGATTAATTGGTGCGACGACAAGAACACCTGACGAAATTCCACCAGCGATTCGGTCAAGATGTCTGGAAATTTTCTTTAAAGACCTTGACCAGCATGAACTGAAAATCGTCGCTGCTAAGGCTGTCCAAAAAATTCAAAAGGAATTAAGTGATGAAGGGCTGAACTTGTTAACCTCCTATGTGAAAAATGGACGTGAAGCGGTCAACATGGTGCAGATTGCCGCTGGTATGGCGGTGACGGAAAACCGAAAAGACATCACGATTGAAGATGTAGAATGGGTCATTCATTCAAGCCAGCTGACACCAAGATATGAACAAAAAGTACCGGAAAAGCCAAAAGTGGGGGTCGTCAATGGACTGGCTGTGTATGGACCAAACAGCGGTGCCCTGCTTGAGATTGAAGTGAACATCTGTAAGGCGCTTGAGAAAGGCAGTATTAACATTACAGGCATTGCAGAAGAAGAAAGCATTGGCAATCAGTCGAAATCCATTCGACGAAAAAGTATGGCGAAAGGATCGGTTGAAAATGTATTAACGGTGCTACGAAATTTAGGCATTCGGACAAATGAATATGACATCCATATTAATTTTCCAGGCGGCGCCCCAATTGATGGACCGTCTGCTGGGATTGCCATGGCGACTGCAATCTTCTCAGCCATACATCAAATTCCAATTGATCATCTGACAGCCATGACGGGTGAAATCGGATTGCAGGGTCAGGTGAAGCCAATCGGTGGTGTGATACCGAAGATTAAGGCAGCGAAGCAGGCGGGTGCCACAACCGTCATTATTCCTTATGACAATCAGCAGTCGATCTTAAAGGAGATTGAAGGGGTCACCATTGTGCCTGTGAAGCACTTCCAAGAGGTGCTGGATCAGTGTCTGGTCAACCCGCCAGACGAGAAGAAAGATGGACTAGAAGACGAAATGAAAAGAAAATCTGTTTAATCCCCATCACATATGGGGATTTTTTAGTGAAATAGATCTTTTTTTCTTTTTCAAGATAAAAAGAAAGGGTATACTACGGTAAGATCAACATTTCTCAAGTCTTTTACATTGTACAAGACTGAAACAGGTATATTATAATGATTCATACTAGTGACGGAGGTGTCAATCAACATGGCAGATGAAATCAAAAAGAATGTTCCGCTCCTTCCATTGCGAGGTTTGCTTGTTTATCCAACAATGGTCTTGCATTTGGACGTTGGACGCGAAAAGTCTGTTCAAGCATTAGAACAGGCAATGATGAACGATCATATGATTTTTCTAGCAACACAGCGGGAAATTTCAATAGATGAACCAGGTGAAGAGGAAATTTTCAAAGTCGGCACCTACACAAAAATTAAACAAATGCTGAAGCTGCCAAATGGAACGATTCGTGTACTCGTTGAAGGCCTAAATCGAGCACAGATCGAATCATATGTCGAGCTGGAGGACTATACGTCCGTCGACATTAAAGAATTGGCAGAAGAAGAATTAAAGGACGCAGAAGCAGAAGCCCTCATGCGTACATTGTTAGATCACTTTGATCAATACATAAAAATTTCAAAAAAAATCTCAGCTGAAACATATGCAACAGTAACAGATATTGAGGAACCGGGGAGAATGGCAGATATCGTTGCTTCTCACCTACCGCTTAAATTAAAGGACAAACAAGAAGTGCTCGAAACAGTGGATGTTAAAAAACGGCTGAACCGGGTCATCAGCTTAATTCACAATGAAAAAGAAGTACTCGAGATTGAAAAGAAAATCGGGCAGCGCGTGAAACGTTCAATGGAACGGACGCAAAAAGAATATTATTTACGTGAACAAATGAAAGCCATTCAAAAGGAGCTTGGAGACAAAGAAGGGAAAACTGGCGAAGTCAGTTCTTTAATGTCTAAAATCGAAGAATCGAGCATGCCAGATTCTGTTCGTGAAACGGCGCTCAAAGAATTGAACCGTTATGAAAAAATTCCTTCAAGCTCTGCTGAGAGCTCTGTGATTCGAAATTATATTGATTGGCTGATTGGCCTCCCGTGGGGTATCTATACAGAAGATCGTCTCGATTTAAAAATTGCAAGTGAAATTTTAGATGATGAGCATCACGGGCTGGAAAAGGTCAAAGAACGAGTACTTGAATATCTTGCTGTACAAAAGCTGACCAATTCTTTAAAAGGACCGATTCTTTGTTTAGCAGGACCTCCAGGAGTCGGGAAAACGTCACTTGCCAAATCGATTGCCAAATCACTTGACCGAAAGTTTATCCGTGTTTCCCTTGGCGGTGTTCGCGATGAGTCTGAGATTCGTGGACATAGAAGAACGTATGTAGGGGCAATGCCAGGACGTATCATTCGCGGAATGAGCAAGGCAGGAACGATGAATCCGGTTTTCCTTTTAGATGAAATTGATAAGATGTCCTCTGATTTTAGAGGTGATCCATCTTCTGCAATGCTTGAAGTCTTAGATCCAGAGCAAAATCATAACTTCAGTGATCACTATATTGAAGAAACATTTGATTTGTCTCAAGTGTTGTTTATTGCCACTGCCAACAATTTAGCAACCATTCCAGGTCCACTTCGTGATAGAATGGAGATTATCACGATTGCAGGGTATACAGAGGTTGAAAAAGCAGAAATTGTGAAAGACCATCTTCTGCCGAAGCAGCTAAAGGAGCACGGATTAAAGAAAGGGAACTTGCAGCTTCGTGAAGCCGCGATTTATGATACGATTCGCTATTACACAAGAGAAGCGGGTGTTCGTGGATTAGAGCGTCAGCTTGCGGCGATATGCCGTAAAGCAGCAAGAGCAATTGTGGCTGAAGACCGCAAACGCATCACAGTGACGGAAAAGAACTTATCTGAATTTCTCGGAAAAAGACTTTACCGTTATGGTCAGGCTGAAACGACAGACCAAGTGGGAGTTGTTACAGGACTTGCGTATACGACTGTTGGGGGGGACACCTTGTCGATTGAGGTATCGCTTTCTCCGGGTAAAGGCAAGCTGTTGTTAACAGGTAAGCTAGGTGATGTCATGAGAGAATCTGCACAGGCGGCATTCAGTTATATTCGTTCGAAGGCAGATGAACTGAACATTGATCCTAATTTTAATGAAAAGCATGATATTCATATCCATGTTCCAGAGGGTGCGGTTCCAAAGGACGGGCCATCAGCTGGTATCACCATTGCGACGGCTCTTGTATCAGCCCTCACAGGACGACCTGTGTCAAAAGAGGTTGGTATGACAGGAGAGATTACGCTAAGAGGAAGAGTGCTTCCAATTGGCGGACTAAAAGAAAAAGCATTAGGTGCACATCGCGCAGGACTGAAAACCATTATTCTTCCAAAGGACAATGAGAAGGATATTGATGATATTCCTGAAAGTGTGAGAGAAGGACTAACCTTTATTCCGGTCTCGCATTTAGATGAGGTGCTTGAGAAAGCGTTGGTAGGAGAGGGAAGATGAAAGTAACAAAATCAGATATCGTCATTAGTGCGGTTAAACCAGAGCAGTACCCAAGCGGGGGACTGCCTGAAATCGCTCTTGCTGGACGATCAAATGTTGGGAAATCCTCGTTCATCAACTCATTGATTAATCGTAAAAATTTAGCGCGTACGTCTTCTAAACCAGGTAAGACCCAAACGCTTAATTTCTACATCATCAATGATATGCTCCATTTTGTGGACGTTCCAGGTTACGGCTTTGCTAAAGTGTCAAAGACAGAGCGCGAGGCCTGGGGTAGAATGATCGAAACGTATATTACAATGCGTGAAGAATTAAAAGCAGTCGTCCAAATTGTGGACCTGCGTCATAAGCCATCAGTAGATGATGTGAACATGTATGAATTCCTGAAATATTACGGAGTTCCTGTGATCGTCATCGCAACAAAGGCGGACAAAATTCCAAAAGGCAAATGGGAAAAACATGCGAAAGTCGTCAAACAGACGCTTGACATTGCCCCATCAGATGAACTAGTCCTATTCTCTTCTGAAACAAAAAAGGGAAAAGACGAAGCCTGGAATGCCATCCTTGCAAAGATTAATAAATAAAAAAAGGCATCTGTCATGAGCAGATGCCTTTTTATTGTATAAGTTATTTCCTTTTTAAAAATAATAAGAGGAGACTGACAGCTATCAGTACATAAGGCCAGTACAATTCAAAACCGGAAGTAGGGATCGAAAGGGAACTTAGCTGTTTTGTAATTTGCTGAAAGAAATAAAGGAACAGACCGAGTGCAATGAGAACAACACTTTCAATACGATATTCTTTTTTCTGAGAGGATTTCACAAAAAGGGCAAGTCCAACGATGAATACAATCATCGTAAATGTGTCTGGCCAGTAGTCCAATTTTGGCTGAAGAATAAAGTGTAGCGAAAGGCCCGTCATCAGCATACCGATAAACACATGAGCGCTTTCTTGCTCCTTCTTTCCTTGATATAAGAAAGCAAGGCCAAAAAGCAGTATGAGTGTATACCATTTCTCTTGCTCCTTCCAAATGTCAAATTGACCTCCGGAGAGAATGGCATATAGCGCTACAGCCAGCAAAGTGAGCGGCAGCAAAATGGATTTCTTCTTCAAAGATGTCACCTTCTTTTAAGCAGATCATTTGTCCGCACGCGCCAAATCTGGTAAATTGCTTGAAGTGATGATATGGCATAATGGATGTCGAACATTTTTCTACTATATCACAACATTTTTGAAATCTGTTCACAATTTTCATCCAGTTAAAAATGAATATATGTTATAATCATTATAAATAATAAATTCTATATTGTAATTATTATAAATTAGACAGGGCGTTGGGGGTGCAAGCTGAAGTTATGCATATTCTTGTTGTGGGTTTAGATTATAAAACAGCCCCTGTTGAGATACGGGAACAGCTGAGCTTTGAACCGAGCGAGCTCGGAACAGCGATGTCCAAGCTTAAAGAAGAAAAAAGCATTCTAGAGAATATCGTCATCTCAACATGTAATCGAACAGAGATCTACGCAGTGGTAGATCAGCTTCATACTGGACGGTTTTATATAAAAAGATTTTTAGCTGATTGGTTCGGTTTGGAAAAGGAAGATGTCTCGCCATATTTGAAGTTCTATGAAAATGATGGAGCGGTCGAGCATTTATTCCGTGTGGCCTGTGGACTTGATTCCATGGTGATTGGCGAAACACAAATACTTGGTCAAGTGCGCTCTAGCTTTAAAGTAGCTCAAGAGGAGAAGACCATTGGTACCGTTTTCAATTATTTGTTTAAACAGGCGGTCACCGTTGCAAAACGCTCTCATGCGGAAACAGACATTGCGTCTAATGCTGTGTCTGTCAGCTATGCAGCTGTCGAGCTTGCCAAAAAAATCTTTGGACGTCTTTCTGATAAACATGTCCTGATTCTTGGTGCGGGTAAAATGGGCGAACTAGCGGCTCAAAACCTTCAAGGTCAAGGAATTGGTCAAGTAACGGTTATCAATCGAACGTATGAGAAAGCAAAAGAATTGGCGGGACGTTTTTCAGGAGAGCCTAAAAGCTTAAACCAATTGGAAAAAACATTATCCGAAGCGGACATTTTAATTAGCTCCACTGGTGCGAAACAATTTGTCATTACAAAAGAAATGGTTGAAAGTGCGAATAAAAAGCGGAAGGGCAGACCACTATTTATGGTGGATATTGCTGTGCCACGTGATCTAGATCCAGCCATTTCTGAAGTAGAAGGTGCTTTTTTGTATGACATTGATGACCTTGAGGGCATCGTGGCAGCGAACTTAAAAGAACGCCGTGCGGTGGCTGAGCAGGTTGAGCTACTCATTGAAGCCGAAATTGTCGAATTTAAGCAATGGCTGAATACGCTTGGTGTGGTTCCTGTCATTTCTGCACTTAGAGAAAAAGCGCTGACGATTCAAGCGGATACGATGCAGAGTATTGAGCGAAAGCTTCCGAATCTCACACACCGTGAAATGAAGCTATTAAATAAACATACGAAAAGCATTATCAATCAAATGCTGAAAGATCCTATCTTAAAGGCAAAAGAAATTGCCGCGGAGCCGAATGCAGAGGAAAAACTTTTACTCTTTAAAGAAATCTTTGATTTACAGGTTGAAGATGAAGAGCAAAAGGTCGAGCCGGTGCAGGTGGAGCAAGGATCATTTCAGCTGTTCAAACCAAATATGGCACAAGGCTTTGCTACAGTTGCCAGTGAGTGATTAAGCGATGTTGGAATCCATTGTAGCGAGACTCAATGAAACGACGACCTTGATTTATGCACTAAGTGTCTTGTTCTATTTCATAGATTTTCTTCAACACAACCGGAAGGCTGGAAAAATAGCTTTCTGGTTGCTTTCTATTGTCTGGCTGCTGCAAACAGTCTACATGTTCTATATTATGATGGAAACAGACCGATTCCCTGTGTTGAATGTAGCAGAGGGGTTATATTTTTATACGTGGGTGCTTGTGACACTTTCGCTTGTTCTCACAAAAGTATTGCGTGTTGAATTTATCGTCTTTTTTACAAATGTCATCGGTTTTTCCTTGATGGCGATTCACACCTTTACACCATCTGATCTTCACTCAGCAGAACTAACGGGGAAGTTGACGAGTGAATTGCTTGTGATTCATATTACGATGGCGATTTTATCATACGGTGCCTTTTCACTTTCATTTGCTTTCTCTCTTCTCTATCTCTTTCAATATCGTTTGCTGAAAAAGAAAATATGGGGGAAATGGCTTCTAAGAATTGAAGATTTATCGAAGCTTGATCATATGGCATACGTATTAAACATTATTGGCGTGCCGATGCTCTTACTTAGTTTGATTCTTGGCATTATTTGGGCATATGTTTCGTATGATACGTTGTACTGGACAGATGCAAAGGTGCTTGGTTCGTTTATTATGCTGTTTTTATATGGGGTTTACTTATATATCAGATTGGTGAGAAATATGCAGGGCAAAGTCGTGGCACTATGGAATGTCGGTTCATTCCTTGTGCTCATGATCAATTATTTTCTGCTTGGTAGCTTATCAACCTTTCATTGGTTTCAATAAATAATGATGAGTCTTAAGGGCATTGTCGGGAGGAAGACGAATTGCGTACAATTAAAGTAGGTTCTAGAAGAAGTAAGCTTGCAATTACACAAACAAAATGGGTCATTCAAAAGCTGTCTGAACTAAACCCTTCTTATTCTTTTGAAATAAAAGAGATTGTGACAAAGGGTGATCAAATTTTAGATGTAACTTTATCTAAGGTTGGCGGAAAAGGACTGTTTGTCAAAGAAATTGAACAGGCGATGCTGAATCACGACATCGATATGGCAGTTCACAGTATGAAGGATATGCCGGCAGCTCTTCCTGAAGGATTAGTCATTGGCTGTATTCCTGAGCGTGAAGATGTAAGGGACGCCCTTATTTCGAAGGATCATCTGCATCTTCATGAGCTGCCGAAGGGTGCTGTTGTAGGAACAAGTAGCTTACGGCGCAGTGCCCAGCTTCTTCAGGAAAGACCAGATCTGAACATTAAATGGATTCGAGGTAACATTGATACACGATTGGAAAAGCTGAAAAATGAAGAATATGATGCCATTATTTTAGCGGCTGCTGGTCTGTCCAGAATGGGCTGGAGTAAAGAGGTTGTGTCTGAATTTTTATCTCCTGAGACTTGCCTGCCCGCAGTTGGCCAAGGCGCTTTGTCAATTGAGTGCCGCGGAGATGATGAAGAGCTATTGCAGCTCCTCGCTCAATTTACGAATGAATACACAAAGAAAACGGTTCTCGCTGAACGAGCCTTCCTCAAACAAATGGATGGCAGCTGTCAGGTGCCGATTGCTGGATATGCAACGATGAATGAGCGCGATGAAATTGAACTGACGGGTCTTGTGGCATCTGCTGATGGACATACGATTATTCGAGAAACTGTATCAGGCACTGACCCTGAGGCAATTGGAACAGCATGTGCAAAGCAGATGGCTGATAAGGGAGCAAAGGATTTAATCGACAAGGTGAAAAAGGATCTGTCGTCCCAATGACCATAGGCCAATCGCTTCACGGACAGACGGTGCTTGTCACTCGAAATGAACGTCAAGCGGGTGTGTTTCAGCAAAAGATTGAAGAGCTGAACGGCCATGCTGTTTTAACCTCTCTTATTCGGTTTGAGCCTACGCTCACAAATGAAAATGCGCAGGCCTTTTTAAAGGACTTAGAAAATAGCCAATGGCTTGTTTTCACGAGTGTAAATGGTGCGTCTTTTTTTCTCAGCTACATAGAGGACCATCATTTACATAAAAGTTTATCCCATTTAAAAGTAGCTGCGGTAGGTGAGAAAACCTCTGCCTATCTTGAGCAACACGGCTTGAAGGTGGATGTTGTACCAGAACGATTCATAGCGGAAGAGCTCGCAGACGCGTTGCTTAACCATGTGCGTCCGGGAGAGCGTGTGTTTATAGCAAAAGGACACCTTTCTCGAGATGTCGTGAAGAAAACGCTTGTTCCACTTGGCATAGAAGTAAAGGAATGGATTTTATATGAAACGGTCAAGGATGAGGAAGGAATTGCCGCTCTTAAAACGGCAATGACGAAGCAATCATTTGATTTTATTACATTTACGAGCTCATCGACTGTCCATTCATTTATGCATGCCATGGAGGCAGATGCAGCGAAGCTGGCTGCTTCTGACACTTGTTTTGTGACGATCGGTCCTCTAACAAAAGAGGCACTGCTTCAATACGGGATTTCTTCTGAAACCCCAGATACTTATACGATAGACGGAATGCTTGAATTGATGTGCCGTTTATCTGAAAGGAAGTTGAACAAATGATGAAATTTAACAGACACCGCAGACTGCGGACAAGCGCAGGAATGAGAGAATTAGTCAGAGAAACCTTTTTAAGACCATCTGATTTCATTTATCCGATCTTTTTTGTAGAGGGAGAAAATGTCCGAAAAGAAGTTTCTTCAATGCCGGGTGTTTATCACATTTCAGTGGACCTTGTAAAAGAAGAAGTCCAAGAGCTTGTCGATCTAGGTATCAAATCAATTATTGTATTTGGTGTTCCAGATCATAAAGACCATGTGGGCAGTGAGGCGTATCACGACCATGGCATTGTGCAAAGAGCGACGCTTGAAATTAAAAAGCATTTCCCAGAGCTTGTGGTCATTGCAGACACTTGCTTATGCCAATATACAGATCATGGACATTGCGGGATTGTTGAAGATGGTGAAATTTTAAATGATGAATCTCTTCAGCTTTTAGCAAAAACAGCTGTTAGCCAAGCGCGCGCAGGTGCAGATATTATTGCTCCTTCTAATATGATGGATGGATTTGTTGTGGCCATTCGTGAAGCGCTTGATGAAGCTGGCTTTATTCATGTACCCGTCATGTCATATGCTGTGAAATATGCAAGTGCGTTTTATGGTCCGTTTCGTGACGCAGCGCATAGCACACCGCAGTTTGGAGATCGTAAAACATACCAAATGGACCCTGCAAACCGTTTAGAAGCATTAAGAGAAGCGCAATCTGACGTAGAAGAGGGAGCGGATTTCCTCATTGTGAAACCATCCCTTTCTTATTTAGATATTATGCGTGATGTCAAAAATGAATTTACACTCCCTGTTGTTGCTTACAATGTGAGCGGAGAATATGCAATGGTTAAAGCCGCTGCTCAAAATGGGTGGATTTCTGAAAAAGAGCTTGTTCTTGAAATGCTGACAAGCATGAAACGTGCAGGAGCAGAACTCATCATTACGTATCATGCAAAAGATGCAGCAAAATGGCTCTCAGAATAAAGAACGGATAGACAGGAGGATGTTGAAATGGGACGTAGCTATGAAAAATCAAAGCAAGCATTTGAAGAAGCACAGCATTTAATGCCTGGTGGTGTCAACAGCCCTGTGCGTGCATTTAAATCAGTGAACACAGATCCGATTTTTATGGAGCGGGGGAAAGGCGCCAAGATCTATGATATTGATGGGAATGAATACATCGATTATGTCTTATCATGGGGGCCGCTTATTTTAGGGCATACGAATGACCGTGTGGTTGAAAGCATTCAGCGAGTTGCAGAAAAGGGGACAAGCTTTGGTGCTTCCACATTAGTTGAAAATGAATTAGCTAAGCTTGTATCAGAGCGGGTTCCTTCTATCGAAGTCATTCGTATGGTCAGCTCTGGTACAGAGGCAACGATGAGTGCACTTCGTCTAGCTCGAGGCTTTACAGGCAGAAATAAAATTGTGAAATTTGAAGGCTGCTATCATGGCCACGGGGATTCTTTGCTCATTAAAGCAGGTTCAGGCGTCGCAACGCTTGGGCTTCCAGATAGTCCAGGTGTACCTGAAGGGACTGCAAGCAATACGATCACAGTGCCTTATAATGATTTAGAAAGCATTCAAGTTGCATTTCAGGAGTTTGGGGACGATATTGCAGGAGTGATTGTCGAGCCGGTTGCAGGAAATATGGGCGTTGTCCCTCCGCAAGACGGTTTCTTACAAGGGCTGAGAGATATCACAGAGCAATACGGAGCCTTACTCATTTTTGATGAGGTCATGACCGGCTTCCGTGTGGATTATCACTGCGCACAAGGCTACTTTGGCGTCACACCTGATCTGACGTGTCTTGGTAAAGTGATTGGTGGCGGTCTCCCGGTCGGTGCTTATGGCGGAAGAGCGGATATTATGAGACAAATTGCGCCAAGCGGTCCAATTTATCAAGCAGGAACGTTATCTGGTAACCCACTTGCGATGACAGCAGGCTTAGAAACCTTAAAACAGCTGACACCTGAGTCTTACGAAGAGTTTAGACGAAAAGGAGACCGGCTGGAAGAAGGCATTTCAAATGCGGCGAAAACACACGGAATTCCATTAACGTTTAACCGTGCGGGTTCGATGATTGGATTCTTCTTTACAGATGAAGAAGTGATCAATTATGACATAGCCAAAAATGCTGATCTCGCTTTATTTGCTGAATTTTACAAGGAAATGGCCGATCACGGTATCTTCCTTCCACCTTCTCAATTCGAAGGACTGTTCCTGTCAACAGCCCATACAGATGAAGACATCGAATATACGATTGAGACAGTGGAAAAAGTATTTCAAAAACTACGTCGATAAACGAAAGCCGATATGGAGACATATCGGCTTTTGATCATGACACAAGGCTTGTTTTCAGCCTTGTGTCTTCTTTTCAGCGTGAATTGAAAACCTTTGAAGTCTAGGAAGGTCGAGCGCAGGAGCGGAGCGAATTGATATTCGTGAGCACCTGCGCGCAGGACTGACAACGAATGCGAGGGTTTGTCTACACGCTGCGCCGATATGGAGACATATCGGCTTTTTTGTGTTGCTGAAAACCAATCATATTTTCACTGCCTCTCACATACATCTGTATTGACATCTAATTTTATTTTGAAGGATTAGATGAAAGGAGGACACCGACTTGTCTCAAAACAATCGATTACAGTTTTCAGTAGAAGAATCCATCTATTTCAAAAGCGGACAGGAAGTCAGTGAGCTGCTGTCTATTTCTCTCGATCCTGACATTCTCGTTCAAGAAGTGAATGATTATGTTTCGATTAGAGGTTCACTCGAGCTAACAGGAGAATACAACATAAATCAAGAGGAGCTATTGGGTGAATTGAGTTCCTATGCATCATACAGAGAAGCTGATGAGGTGAAGGTCAGAGAAGACGGGACAGCGGAGCTTCTGCATCAATTCCCAGTCGATATCACGATTCCTAAAAACAAAATCAGTCATTTAAATGATGTGTTTGTGTTTATTGATGCGTTTGATTACCAGCTGACAGAAAATCGTTTGCTCACCATTCAAGCTGATCTAGCGATTGAGGGTCTTTTAGACGAGGAAACGCCTCAAGCGCCTGTAGAGGAGCCGTATGAATTTGTTCATCGTTCTGAAGAAGAATATGGCGACGTGACCTATGATTATCAGCTGCAGCCAGAAGAAGAGCAAGAAGAAAAGCTACAAGACGATGAACGTGAGATTGATGAGGAGCAGACTGTATTTCAGCATGACACGCGCGCCGAAGAAGAAAAGCAGGAAGAAGAAATTGAGATAGAGCTGGTGAGTAGGGAAGAAGAAACCGCAGAACTGGAGGAATCGGAAGAACGTGAGGAAACGGAGAGCCAAGAAGAAGCGGTGCTTGGTTATCGCTCCTTACCTGAAGCTCAGGTGCAAGAACCACCATTTTTTGAACCGCCTAAGCTCTTAGAAGAAGAGAAACAGGAGGATACATTCTTTGAGGTGGAAGTGAGGAAAGATCCCGAAGCAGCTGAAGAGCAGGAAGAAACGGCCCAGCCGTATCCAGTGTTTGAAGCACCTGTTTATCACGTAGAAGAGGAAGAGGCGCAAGAGACGCAAGAGGCGCAGGATGATACGTACCAGCTCGGCCGGTTATATGAACGAGAAGCGCCAAAAGTATATGAGTCAGCTCAAGAAGAAGAGGCATTTGAAGAAGACGTGAGGGAAACGTCTGGTAGTGAGAATTCTCTTTATTTAACAAAGCTGTTTGCTAAGCAGGAGGAGGAAGATTTTTCTCGCATGAAAATATGTATAGTTCAGCAAAAAGATACGGTCGATCGTATTTGTGAGCGATATCAGTTGAATGTGCAGCAGCTTCTTCGCACAAATTCATTATCGGTGGATGCGGAGCTTGAAGAAGGGCAGATTCTTTATATTCCTGAATATCAAAAAAGCAATGCATAACAAGAGATGACCGATCGAGAAAATGTGGTGAGTGAACGTGGATGAGATCCAATCTGTCCTATACGAATACGGGCTTGAAGCGGAATACATTGAACCTGTCAGTCCTGCTGTCGTCAAAGTATATACAAAGCAGGGTGCATTTGCCTTAAAGCGAGTAAAAGCCAGTCGACATATGCAGTTTACAGAGCAAATGCTTGAACTAGAATCAAAGGGCTATCGCTCTTTTGTGCCGATTTATCGGACGAAGAGCGGTTCTTTTTTCTCAAGTCATCGTGAAAGCCAGTACGCATACTATCTGATGCCTTGGCTGACGAATGAAAAGAGAGAAGAGCAGGACGATAAACACGAATATTTATTTCAAGAGATTGCAAGACTTCATCAGCGGACTGAAGTGATGATGGATATCACAGAGCAAGAGATCGAAGCGCACTACACACAAATCAAGACCAAATGGGAAACAGAGAAAGACATGTATGAACGATTCATAGAGCGGGCAGAGCAAACGTGGTATATGTCGCCATTTGAACTGGCTGCTGCGATGTATTTTTCAGAGGCGATGTCTGCTAGCGAATTTGCCCGTGAACGACTAGAAGATTGGCATGAAGAAATGAAAGGTAAAGAAACAACTCGTGTCGTGTTAAATCATGGGCAGCTGTCGATTCATCACTTTTTGTACAATGATGTGGGCACAGGACATTTCACCAATTTTGAGCGGTCTAAAAAAGCTGCCCCCATTTATGATCTTCTGACCTTTTACTTTCGGACGTTCAAAACCTATCCCACGTCGTGTCCTGAATGCACATCCTTGTTTTATACGTATCAAAAAGGAAATCCTCTTCGGGAGGAAGAGCTTCATTTGTTTCTTAGTTACCTTGCTTATCCGCAAGGTCTGTTTGATACAGTGAAAACCTATGAAGCAGGCGGGCAGGATGAGATGGAAAGCTGTCAACAGCTGTTAAGAGCGTATTGGCAGATGAAAAATTCAGAGCCGACCGTCATGAAGATTCACGAAATTGAGCAGGCTAGACGGCTTGAAGAAGAACAAAGTGCCTCGTCATCAGCGGAATGACGAGGTTATTTTGTGTTCATATTGGCTGGTACATAAGCGCAAGCGTTTAAAACCAATCAAGGTGAAAGGCACAGGCAAGAAAAATGAGAATACCTAGGATGAGGACGTCAAATGTCGTGGGGAAAATAATCGTACGAAACCCTTGAAATATCGCAATCGGGAGAACGACTTGGGAGGCCACTGCCCGAATTTGTCTCAGCCAGGGGGGGAGTGTATATGGATTGATCTTCTTCAAAGTAAACGCCCTCCTTCTTCATTTTGCTATTATCATATGGGCAAAGAGGCAAAGGGTGCTTGTCCAATTTGTATAAAGAAGAAGAAAAGCGGAAAAGATGATTGACGAAAACAAAAGGCATTTAGTAATATAAATAAAAGATGAGTATGTGCTGATGAACGTGATATATCGTAAGCGTGGATCAGGAAGAGTACGAGCAAGACCCTAAAGAGAGGGAGACCATGAGCTGAAAGGTTTCCTAGGATATACTTGTTTGGAAGGTCGCCTGTGAGCTTAATTTCTTGAATGAACAAGTAGAGAAATTCGGGAGAACCCCGTTATCCTTTAGAGTGTATGGGACACGTCTATGTGTTCCATGAAAAAAGGTGGTACCGCGAAAAAGCTTTTTCGTCCTTTTATAAGGATGAAAAGGCTTTTTTTATGTTTCATCAGCCGAAAAAATGTGGAGGTTACATAAATGGAAACAAATAATCAAGAAATGCCAACAAAGTACGACCCAAATGCGATTGAAAAAGACCGCTATACGTACTGGCTTGAAGGAAAATTCTTCGAAGCACAAAATGACAAAACGAAAGATCCATATACAGTCGTCATTCCTCCACCAAACGTGACAGGAAAACTGCACCTTGGGCATGCATGGGATTCGACTCTTCAAGACATCGTGACACGTATGAAACGGATGCAGGGCTATGACGTTCTATGGCTTCCAGGAATGGATCATGCCGGTATTGCGACCCAAGCAAAGGTCGAGGCAAAGCTTCGCGAAGAAGGCGTCAGCCGTTATGACCTTGGCCGCGAGAAATTTGTGGAAGAAACGTGGAAATGGAAAGAAGAATATGCGGACTTTATTCGCAGCCAGTGGGCGAAAATGGGACTTGGTCTTGATTACTCGCGTGAACGTTTTACATTGGATGAGGGTCTGAATAAAGCGGTACGCCAAGTGTTTGTTCAATTGTATGAAAAAGGGCTGATCTATCGCGGAGAGTACATCATTAACTGGGATCCAGCGACGAAAACGGCACTTTCTGATATTGAAGTCATTTATAAAGATGTTCAAGGCGCGTTTTATCACTTAAGATACCCACTTTCAGATGGCACGGGTTCAATTGAAATTGCGACGACAAGACCTGAAACAATGCTCGGAGATACAGCTGTTGCTGTGCACCCTGATGACGAACGTTACCAGCATTTGATTGGAAAAACAGTGGTCTTGCCAATTACAGGACGCGAGATTC
This sequence comes from Bacillus pumilus, assembly GCF_009937765.1. Lineage (NCBI taxonomy): Bacteria > Bacillati > Bacillota > Bacilli > Caryophanales > Bacillaceae > Bacillus > Bacillus pumilus. Next base: position 1,554,472 of record NZ_CP047089.1, read on the forward strand.
CGATCGTTGCTGATGACTACGTCGATATGGAGTTTGGTTCAGGAGCTGTGAAAATTACACCTGCTCATGACCCGAATGACTTTGAGCTTGGAAACCGCCATGACCTAGAGCGTATTCTAGTCATGAATGAAGATGGCACAATGAATGCAAATGCACTGCAATACAAAGGGATGGACCGCTTTGAATGCCGTAAACAGCTTGTAAAAGACTTACAAGAAGAGGGTGTTTTGTTCAAAATTGAGGACCATATGCATTCAGTTGGTCATAGTGAGCGAAGCGGAGCTGTCGTTGAACCTTATTTATCAACACAATGGTTTGTAAAAATGCAGCCGCTAGCAGACGAAGCCATCAACCTTCAAAATGGGGACGACCAAGTTCAATTTGTTCCAGACCGCTTTGAAAAGACGTATTTACACTGGATGGAAAATATCCGTGACTGGTGTATTTCTCGTCAGCTATGGTGGGGACACCGCATTCCAGCTTGGTACCATAAAGAAACGAAAGAAGTATACGTAGGACTGGAAGCACCAGAAGATATAGAGAACTGGGAACAGGATAACGATGTGCTTGATACTTGGTTTAGTTCAGCGCTTTGGCCTTTCTCTACAATGGGCTGGCCGGATGCAGAGAGTGAAGACTTCAAGCGCTACTATCCAACAAACCTGCTTGTAACAGGCTATGACATCATTTTCTTCTGGGTCTCTCGCATGATCTTCCAAGGTCTTGAATTCACAGGAGAAAAACCGTTTAAAGACGTTCTTATTCATGGGCTGATCCGTGACGAGCAAGGACGTAAAATGAGTAAGTCGCTAGGAAACGGAATTGATCCAATGGAGGTCATCGACAAGTATGGTGCAGATTCATTAAGATATTTCTTAGCAACTGGAAGCTCACCAGGTCAGGATCTTCGCTTTAGCTTTGAAAAGGTTGAATCCACTTGGAACTTTGCGAACAAAATTTGGAACGCATCACGTTTTGCTTTAATGAACATGGATGGCTTAACGTATGATGAGCTTAATTTGACAGGAGAAAAATCAGTTGCTGATCAATGGATTTTAACCCGCTTAAATGAAACGATTGAAAGTGTCACACAGCTAGCTGACAAGTATGAATTCGGTGAAGTAGGCAGACATTTATACAACTTCATTTGGGATGACTTCTGTGATTGGTACATTGAGATGGCGAAGCTTCCGCTTTATGGAGAAGATGAAGCAGCAAAGAAAACGACTCGTTCGATCCTTGCGTACGTATTAGATCAGACGATGAGACTTCTTCATCCGTTCATGCCATTCTTAACAGAAGAAATCTGGCAGCATCTTCCGCACGAAGGTGAATCGATTACTGTCGCGGCTTGGCCGGAGGTGAAGCCGGAGCTTTCAAACGAACAAGCGTCTGCTGATATGAAACTGCTCGTGGAGCTCATCCGCTCTGTTCGTAACATCCGCAGTGAAGTGAATACGCCAATGAGCAAACAGGTGGAGCTGTACATTAAAGCCTCTACATCTGATGTGCAGGAACGCTTAGAGAAAAACCGTTCATATATTGAGCGCTTTACGAACCCAAGTGTACTTGAAATCGGCACAGATGTTCCAGCTAGTGATAAAGCGATGACGGCTGTTATTTCTGGAGCGGAGCTCATTCTGCCGCTTGAAGGTTTAATCAACTTAGATGAGGAAATCGCTCGTCTACAAAAAGAACTGGATAAGCTGACAAAAGAAGTAGAGCGCGTCCAGAAAAAGCTTGGCAACGAAGGCTTTATGAAAAAAGCGCCTGAAAGTGTCGTAGAAGAAGAGCGTGCGAAAGAACGTGACTATGTCGCAAAACGCGAAGCTGTTCAAAAGCGCATTGAAGAGCTGAAAGCATAAGGTTGAAAAGACGGCTCCTGACAAAATGGAGTCGTCTTTTTTGAAAATTTCGGATGAAATGAGAGATGACATTGTTTACAACCTATTATGAAGCCATTGAGTGGATTCACAGTAGATTGGCCTTTGGTGTAAAACCGGGTCTTCAAAGAATGAAGTGGCTGATGAACAAACTAAGCCATCCGGAACAACGCATAAAAGCAGTCCATGTTGCAGGTACAAATGGAAAAGGTTCAACGATTGCGTTTACTCGTTCCGTTTTACAGGCAGCAGGCTATTCAGTCGGCACCTTCACCTCCCCGTTTATCTTAACGTTCAATGAACGAATCAGCGTGAACGGAGCACCTATACAGGATGAAGAATGGTTAAGTTTGGTGAATAAAATCAAGCCTTTTGTTGATGAGTTAGACCAAACAGAGCTTGGTGCAGTAACAGAGTTTGAAATCATTACCGCATGTGCATTTGCTTATTTTGCCGATGTGCATCAAGTAGACTTTGTCCTATTAGAGACAGGGCTTGGCGGAAGACTTGATTCAACAAATGTTGCCGTCCCTATCTTAACAGCGATTACGTCGATTGGTCATGATCATATGGCGATTTTAGGTGACACACTTGAACAAATTGCATCTGAAAAAGCAGGCATTATCAAAGTGGGTATTCCGATGATCACTGCTGTTCATCAACCGGAAGCTCTTGCGGTCATTCAAAACATCGCAAAAGAAAAAAAGGCGGAATGCATTTCATTACAAGAGACTTGTACCTTCAGTCATCAGCAGCCAACAGAAACAGGAGAACAATTTACATTAAACACATCAAAAAGGCAGTATCCACACCTTGAAACAGGGTTAATCGGAACGCATCAACGGCAAAATGCTTCCCTTGCTGTTCTGCTCATTGAATGGCTCGAGCAAGAAGGCTATATTAGCGTGACTGAAGAGCAAGTATATGAAGGTATTCGGCATGCAGTTTGGGCTGGAAGGTTTGAAAAAGTCAAAGACCATCCACCAGTTTATTTGGACGGTGCTCATAATGAAGAAGGAATCGACCGCTTAATTGAAACGGTACAAGCCCATTTTTCTAGTAAACAAGTGCATATCTGTTTTAGTGCTTTAAAAGATAAGCCGTACAAGCAAATGATTCAAAAACTTGAAGCCGTTAGTGCCTCTATCCACTTTGTTTCATTTGATTTTCCAAGAGCTGAATCAGCGGAAAAGCTTTATGCATGCAGTCAGTTAGAGGCAAAATCGTATGATGATGACCCTCATACAGTACTTGAATGGATTCAGAAAAAGAGTGATGATCCTTCAGCGGTGATCCTTGTGACAGGCTCTCTTTATTTTATTTCAGATATACGAAATCGTATGATTGGGTAACGAAAAGACGCAAATGGCTTTGATGCCTCCTGCGTCTTTTTCTTTTTATATGTAGAAGAGGGGGAAAATCATATTTTCACTAGATGATTTAGCGGGTAGGGTCATGGTAAAATCCGGTCTATCTTATTCCCGGAAGGAGTTCCACATATGATTGAGATTTTTCTGTTTCTTGCAGGCATCACGATGGGATCGTTCTTCCATCTCGTTGGCGAAAGGCTACCGGTGAAGCGTTCTATTCTCTTCCCTCGCTCTCACTGCACAGCCTGTAAACAGCCGCTATCCCTGCACGAAATGATCCCGCTCGTTTCTTATGCTGTATGGAAGGGGTCTTGTAAACATTGCGGCATTCGGCTATCTTGGCTCTATCCAACGATTGAGCTGCTGTCAGGCAGTCTTTTTTTGTTCATTTATAGGATCGCTGGTGGTTTTTCGTTTGAAGGTCTTTTTCTTATGATTCTTTGTAGTTTATTCGTGATTGCTGTCGTGAGTGATCTTCTCTATATGAAGGTGCCGAACGAGCTGTTTCTCTTCTTTTTCCCTCTTTTCGTCATATACCGCACGCTGGAACCGCTTCTAATCTGGTGGGAAGGTGCGGCTTCTCTCATTTTTTGCATTCTTTTGTTTTCTAGTCTAGATTATTTTAAGCCAAATAGTATGGGCGGAGCTGATATGAAGCTGTTCAGTGTGCTTGCGTTTTGCTTTGGTTTCAAACCGTTCCTTCTCATGCTTTTTCTCTCATGTATCGTTGGAATGGTTTATGCAAAGGTCTTTTCCTTTCGATTAAGCGAGCCATTTCCTTTTGTTCCTTCGATCGCTATTTCTTTTTTACTGTATCTCTGTGGTACTCCTGTCTTGTTTCTATTTGGCTAGTCGAAGGAGTGAAAAAATTGGCGAACACTTTTTTGCCCTGCCGACAAAAGTCTTGTTCTTTTTTTTGATTGCTATGTTAAAGTGTGAAACAGAAAGAAGGACGGGTTAAATTCGCGCTGATTCATTGGACAGAAAGGTCTTTCTTACAAACATGTCAGAAAGCGGGGAATGACAGTGAAAAAGAGGCAGGCAAAAAAACAAGGGCTAAAGGTCAATATTAATGGCAAGGAAGAAATGGTACATGAAGATGATCATCAGCCACCGAAACAGCAAGAAGATCAAGTGACGTTTTCGAATTGGGAAGAAAAGAGACATTCGGAACAGGAGACAGCCGCTTCTCAGGAAGATCCGTCTAAACCGAAAGAAGAAGATTTCCAGTGGGATGATGCGGCTGATCATATTTATCATTCTGATCCAAAAGTCGTCACCCCTTATCAAAAGAAAAAAAGCTCCTTTGATCAAAAGTTCGGTAAAAATCGTGGTCCCTTCAAGAGAGTGATGACAACGATTGTGTTTGCGGTCGTTCTTGGGACAGGTCTCGGGGTGTTTGCGCTTAGTTTAAGTAAAGATAGTACACCAAATCCTTCAGGTGGAGATATCAGTGTCTCGGCATCTGGATCTGGAAATCAATCATCGATGAAAGCCGGCGGGGATGCGCCGAAAGCAGGTACTACAGATGAATCAAAAGAGAACAAAGAAGAAAAAAGTGCCTCTGGCAGTTTATCAACCTTTGTTGTACAAGCTGGGAAATTCTCTTCTGAAAAAGGAGCAGATGACTTAGTTGGCAGTTTAAAAGATGCAGGATATGCAGGGAAAAAGATTTCCATGGATGATGGGTATTATGTTATTGCTGGACTTGCGACAGAGCAGGGGATGACAAGCGCTGTAGGGAAGAAATTGATTGATCAGCACTTTGAGGCATGGGGAGGAAAAGAGCTCTCATTTCAAGTGCCGGACGAGCTGACTAATTTAATAGAAAAGGCATCTGTATTATCATCCAAAGTGATTGCAGGCGATGAAGTGGATCAAAAGGAAGTGACGCAGCTAATTTCTGAGCTTGAAAGTGCCAAAACAGAGGACGCACCGGCTAAAAGCAGTTTGCTGAAAGCTGTTCAACTGTTAAATGACCCAACTGCTGAAAATGGCTGGAAATCTCAGCAGGCATTACTTGATCAATTAAATACGTAAAATCATTTTTTAAGAAACGAAACTAGTCAAAAAATGACTAGTTTTTTTCTTTTGTATCCAACATAATGATGAAGATACATGAAAAATGAATTTTCGTAAATTGTCGGTAAGATGTACATTTGCTAGGATGAATGGGTATCTTACTTCTTAGGCTAAACCCTGAAAGGATGAACAAACATGAACCAATTGATTCTCGCATCGCAGTCACCTAGAAGAAAAGAATTGCTTGATCTAGCAGGGTTTTCTTATGACATTCAAGCAAGTCATTTAAAAGAAGAAATAAATCGAAACCTTTCTCCTGCTGAGAACGTCCAATGGTTGGCAGAACAAAAAGCAAATGATATTCAAAGATTAAATCCCAAAGCTGTGGTCATTGGTGCAGATACAATTGTTGCAATTGACGGCAAATGTCTTGGGAAACCAAAAGATAAGAAAGAAGCAGCTTTCATGCTTCAATTATTATCAGGAAAGACACATCAAGTCTTGACGGGTGTCACGGTTCAGTCAGAGAATAGAAAAGAAACATTTTATGAACAGACAGAAGTGACATTTTGGACGCTGACTCAAAATGAAATAGACCGCTATATCGAAACGGGCGAACCCCTTGATAAAGCGGGAAGCTATGGCATTCAAGGGAAAGGCGCACTGTTTGTTCAAAAAATAGATGGTGATTATTTTTCCGTTGTCGGTCTACCTATTGCAAAAACAGTCAGAGTGCTTGAAACCTTTGGAATCACCCCTTTTTGAAGACAGGAAGGAATTCTAAAAGGAGTGGTCATCCTGAACGATTTCCCTATGCTGCTAAAGCATTTCCCTCATGATGAAAAACCGAGAGAACGTTTTATTAAATACGGGCCCAGCAGTTTGTCAAATCATGAACTTGTTGCGATCCTTCTAAGAACAGGCACAAAAAAAGAATCCGTTCTCCAAATTTCTGCAAGACTTCTGCAAACATTCGGTGGTCTTCGCTCTGTAAGAGAAGCCTCAATTGAAGAAATGTCGAAGATTCGAGGAGTTGGAAAGGCGAAGGCGATTTCTCTTTTAGCTGCTTTAGAACTCGGCACTAGATTACACCATCAAACGACGGATAACCGCTATGTGATCCGCACACCAGAAGACGGAGCGAACTTTGTGATGGAAGATATGAGGTTTTTGACACAGGAAAATTTCGTTTGTCTGTATCTCAATACAAAAAATCAAGTTCTTCATAAACACACCGTGTTTATTGGAAGCCTGAATTCATCGATCGTTCACCCGCGTGAAATTTTCAAAGAGGCCTTTAAACGTTCGGCCGCTTCATTTATATGTGTGCACAACCATCCATCTGGAGATCCGACGCCCAGCAGGGAAGATATTGAAGTGACACAGCGACTTTTTGAATGTGGAAAGCTGATTGGAATACAGCTGCTTGATCATCTAGTCATAGGTGATCAAAAATTTGTGAGTTTGAAGGAAAAAGGGTATTTGTAACACTTTTTTTTTCAATGTTTTACGATATAATAGAGTTTATGAGTTTTTCCCTAAAGGGAATTTTGGTTTAAGAAAGGAAGATACATACATATGTTTGGAATTGGTACAAAAGACCTTGGAATAGATCTTGGAACAGCGAATACGCTTGTTTTTATTAAAGGAAAAGGCATTGTTGTAAGAGAACCTTCGGTCGTAGCCTTGGAAACTGATACGAAGTCTATAGTGGCAGTCGGAAATGATGCTAGGAATATGATTGGCCGTACACCTGGTAATGTTGTGGCACTACGCCCGATGAAAGACGGAGTCATTGCAGATTACGAGACGACAGCAACAATGATGAAATATTACATTAATCAAGCATTAAAAGGCAAAGGGCTTTTTGCTCGTAAACCTTACGTGATGGTATGTGTACCATCTGGTATTACAGCTGTAGAAGAACGTGCAGTCATTGATGCAACAAGACAAGCCGGTGCACGTGACGCATACCCGATTGAAGAGCCATTTGCGGCAGCGATTGGTGCGAACCTTCCTGTATGGGAGCCAACAGGAAGTATGGTTGTAGACATTGGCGGCGGTACAACAGAGGTAGCCATTATTTCTCTTGGCGGTATTGTGACATCACAATCAATCCGCGTGGCAGGAGATGAAATGGATGATGCAATCAGCAGCTACATCCGTAAAACGTATAACCTGATGATCGGTGATCGTACGTCAGAAGCGATTAAAATGGAAATCGGTTCTGCGCAGCCTGATGTACATGATGAAATGGACATTCGGGGTCGTGACCTTTTAACAGGTCTGCCAAAAACAATCTCGATTACAGCAGATGAGATTGCAAAAGCGCTTCGCGATACAGTGGAAACCATTGTTGATGCGGTGAAAATGACACTTGAAAAAACACCGCCTGAGCTGGCAGCAGATATTATGGACCGCGGAATCGTTTTAACTGGCGGTGGTGCATTGCTTCGTAATCTTGACAAAGTGATTAGTGATGAGACGAAGATGCCAGTCATTATTGCGGAAGATCCGCTTGACTGTGTGGCGATCGGAACAGGAAAAGCACTAGAGCATATTCATTTGTTCAAAGGAAAATCAAAAGATAATCGATAATCGGGCGTAAATAAAGAGGTGTAAGACATGCCGCAGTTTTTTATGAATAAAAGATTAATGTTGCTCCTTGTCTGTGTCATCGTACTGGTGGCCATGATTGGTTTTTCAGTGAAAAGCGGCAGAGGTGCTTCATGGCCGGAAAAATTAGTGGGGGATACGACAGGCTTTTTTCAAGGTGTCTTTCATAAACCATCACAATTTATTGCCGGTATGTATGGGAACGTACAAGATTTAAAGAACACATACGATGAAAACGAACGTCTTCGAAAAAAACTTGATGGACAAACTCAATATGAGGCGAAACTTCAAGAACTAGAAGATGAGAACAAAAAGCTTCGCAAGCAGCTCGGTTATGTGAACTCTATTCGTGATTATACGCCAATTCTATCAACGGTTATCGCGAGAAACCCGTCCCTTTGGGATAGCTTTGTCATGATTGATAAAGGGAAAAAACAAGGCGTTGACAAAGATATGGCGGTCACAAATGAGAGTGGTGCGTTAATTGGGAAAATTGAAAGTGATAAGCTCAACAATTTTACTTCGACAGTAAGGTTGCTAAGCTCCACTGACCAAAATAATAGAATTTCAACGAAAATTTTTGCGAAAAAGGGCAAAGAAGAACTCAACGGAATTATTAACGGCTATGACAGTAAGAAAAAAATGCTGACAATGAATATTCTGAAATCTGATGCAGATGGAGATGTCAAAAAAGGAGATCTTGTTGAAACATCTGGAGCAGGGGGCGTATTCCCTCAAGGCTTGACGATTGGTAAGGTAAGTGAAATCGAGCCAGATCATTACGGCCTGACAAAGATCATTTATGTAGAACCAGCGGCTGAACTCAACAATTTAGACCGCGTGATTGTGGTGAATCGCAGCTCAAGTACGGCAGATGCATCTGTATTGACGAAGGAGGAAGGCTCGTGAGACGTGTCCTTCTTGCTTTCGTCATGTTGTTTATCTTCGTATTTGACAGTATTTTTGTCGATCTAGTGAAGCTCCCATTTGTTTCAGACAATCAAATTTTAGCTCCTCATTTCATCTTACTCGCACTCGTATTTATGACGGCTTTTGTGAATCAAAAATATGGTGTGATTTTCGGTTTTATCTTTGGACTTTTATATGATATTTCGTATACAGGCATACTTGGTGTTCATATGTTTGGCTTTGGAGCGCTCTGCTATTTGCTAGCGAAAGCCTTTAAAGTTTTGCAAACGAATATGTTAGTGGTCGTCTTTCTGTCGATTATTGCTGTTTCCGTAATGGAGTTTTATGTGTACGGCGTTCAAGCGACAATTCAACCCGGGATTATGCCGTTTAATACGTATGTCATCGAACGCTTTATTCCAACGATTCTTTTAAATACTGCTGCGTCTCTCATACTTGTTGTGCCGCTTAGGCTCTTTTTCATCAACATGAAACAAGAACTGATCGACGAATAAAAGCAGGAGTTTGTCCAAATACGGCGAAATGAGTATGTTGTTGAGGTGAGCATCTTGAAAACTCAAAAACAGCAATATGTGACGATAAAAGGTACTAAAAACGGATTAACATTACAGTTAAATGATGACTGTTCGTTTGATGACCTTCTTTCTGGCTTGCGAGAGGTTCTTTTACTTGAGCAATATACAGATGGAAGGGAAGGTCATAAGGTTAATGTGCATATTAAGCTTGGTTTTCGGTATTTAACAGAGGATCAGGAAATGCGTTTGACTGAAGCAGTCTCTGAAAATGAACATCTCGTCATTCACTCTATTGAAAGTGACGTCATGTCAACTGAAGAGGCGAAACGATTAAAAGCAGAGGCCGAAATTACCTCTGTAGCCAAAATTGTACGCTCAGGACAGGTACTGTATGTTGAAGGAGATCTCTTATTAATAGGAGATGTCAATCCTGGTGGAACGATTCGTGCAGGGGGAAATATTTTTGTGCTCGGCGCTTTAAAAGGCGTGGCACATGCTGGATGTAATGGAAATAAACAAGCTGTCATTGCGGCATCTCGTATGATTCCAACTCAGCTTCGCATCGCACAAGTGTTTAACCGTGCACCGGATCAAAAAGAAGATGGAAATGAAATGGAATGTGCTTATTTAGATATAGATGGCAACATGATCATTGAACGCCTGCAGCAATTGGCTCATATAAGACCTAATCTGACAAGGCTTGAGGGAGGAATGTGAAATTGGGCGAGGCTATTGTGATTACCTCAGGAAAAGGCGGCGTTGGCAAAACAACAACATCTGCAAACTTAGGCACAGCACTAGCAATTCAAGGGAAAAAAGTGTGTCTAGTTGATACCGATATTGGCCTTCGGAATTTAGATGTCGTGATGGGGCTTGAGAACCGCATTATTTACGATCTAGTCGATGTAGTAGAAGGAAGATGTAAAATCCATCAGGCGCTTGTAAAAGATAAGCGTTTCGAGGATCTTTTGTATCTTTTACCTGCTGCTCAAACAAGCGATAAAACAGCTGTAGAGCCAGAGCAGATCAAAGAATTAATTCAATCATTGAAACAAGACTTTGATTATGTCGTCATTGATTGCCCTGCTGGAATTGAGCAAGGCTTTAAAAATGCTGTATCTGGTGCAGATAAGGCAATTGTCGTGACGACGCCTGAGATCTCAGCTGTGAGAGATGCCGACCGTATCATTGGCTTGTTAGAACAAGAAGATATCGAACCACCTCGTTTGATTGTCAACCGTATTCGTACACACATGGCGAAAAGTGGCGATTCAATGGATGTGGATGAAGTTGTCCATCACTTATCGATTGATCTTCTTGGCATTGTTGCTGATGATGATGACGTGATTAAGGCTTCAAATAATGGCGAACCGATTGTCATGGATGCTAAAAACAAAGTATCGATTGCGTATCGAAATATCGCTCGCCGTGTACTAGGCGAATCTGTTCCACTTCAATCATTTGAAGATGAAAACAAAGGAATGTTTGCTAAGCTGAAAGCATTTTTTGGTGTGAGAGCTTAATCAGCATTTAGGTAAGACGAGACCGATTCGGTGAGAATCGGTCTTTTTGTTGCATATCAGATGAGGTTGCCACATAAAATGTACAAACTGTTTGTATGTAAAGGGTGATCTCATGAAAAGAGTGGACGAGTACCGAAAGAAAATCGCGCAGCGCCGCAAAACGAAGCATTCAGTTGCTCCATCTAAGAAGACGACCTTCAAGAAAAAAGAGGATATTCCTCCATGGGTCATGTTAACAGAGGAAGAAAAGCATTCAGGGTCGTCTTCCTTTGAAGCGTCGTCTCATCAACCGAAGAAATATCAGCATCCACTATTTAACCCCAATGCCTTTGTACTGAAATGTTTATTATCTGCATCCCTTGTGTTGATTGCAGCTATATCGTTTAAAGGTCAGGCAGGGCCGTTCCAGCAGCTGAAGCCGATCATTACGCAGACCTTTGAGCAGGATTTTCAATTTGCTGCTGCTAATCGCTGGTTTGAGAAAACAGTTGGAAACCCCCTTGCCTTTTTAACGGACAAAAAGGAAGACCAAAAAGATGTACAAGCGAACCATGAACTGGCCGTACCTGCTTCTGGAAAAGTTCAGGAATCCTTTACGCAAAATGGAGCAGGTGTCAAAGTCGAAACATCGGCTGAAGCGATAGACAGTATGAAGGAAGGCTATGTAGTGGAAGTGAAAAAGAAAAGTGACACAGGGCTGACAGTGGTCGTGCAGCATGCGGATAACAGCTATAGCTGGTACGGTCAATTAAAGGAAGCTGATGTGGCCTTATACGATTTTGTTGATAAGGGTGAGAAAATTGGTCAGATCTCACTTGATGATCAAGGAAAGGGCACATATTACTTTGCTATTAAGCAAAATGAACAGTTTATCGATCCTATTCAGGTGATGACCTTTGAATAGATGGCTGGTCATGCTGACGAAAATTCACATTCATCCGCTGCTGTGGATTGTGATGGCGTTTGCGATTCTCTCTGGTCAAATCAAGCCGCTACTTTGTCTGCTCATCATCGTCTTTGTCCATGAGCTTGGACATGCAGCGGTTGCTTGCTATTATCATTGGCGCATTCGGCGGATTTTTCTACTCCCGTTTGGCGGAGCGGTAGAAGTAGAAGAGCATGGGAACCGCCCGCTAAAGGAAGAGCTGGCGGTCATTTTATGCGGGCCGCTTCAGCATGTACCGCTCCAGCTTATGGCGTGGTTTTTTATGGAGGCTTCTCTTATTTCACACGACATTTTTACGATGTTCACTTTTTATAATATGGCGATTTTCCTTGTGAATCTTTTGCCGATTTGGCCGCTAGATGGCGGAAAATTATTCTTTTTGCTCTTATCAGCATATTACCCTTTCCAACGTGCACATACCCTTGCCATAAAAGGCTCTCTTGTCTTTTTCAGTCTATTGACAGGCGGATTACTTTTGTTTGCGCCGCTTCAATTCAACGGCTGGGTACTGCTCACTTTTTTAGCCTATTCACTCGTGATGGAGCACCGGCAGCGGCATTATGTCAGGGTTCGCTTTTTACTAGAACGCTATTACGGTAAAAAAGAGCAAAAGGTAGAAAAGCTGATTCCTCTGAGAGCGAGCGCTGAGGAAAAAATATATGAAGTCATGGCGCGATTCCAAAGAGGCTGTAAGCATCCGATTATTATTGAAAGAGATGGCTTGAAAATGAGCCAGCTTGATGAAAATGAACTGCTTCATGCGTATTTTTCAGATCGAAGAACCACCTCCTCCATGGAAGAGCTTCTTTTGCCGTACTAGTGATGAAAATACGTTGACATTCTGCGTCTAATTTGATATATTTTTTAATGTTATGGATATGTAGCACCCGTGCTACAACCGCGCGAAGCAGGTGTAAAGAGCCTAAGGCCCCCTGTATTCGGCGAGTCTGAGTTTATTAGGAGGTGCAGAGATGTACGCAATTATCGAAACTGGTGGTAAACAAGTAAAAGTTGAAGAAGGTCAAACTGTTTATATTGAAAAACTAGCTGCTGAAGCAGGTGAAACAGTAACTTTTGAAAACGTATTGTTTGTCGGCGGAGACACTGTGAAAGTGGGTAACCCTTCAGTTGCTGGAGCAACAGTAACGGCTAAAGTTGAAAAACAAGGTCGCGGTAAGAAAATTACTGTGTTCAAGTACAAACCGAAGAAAAACAACCACAAGAAACAAGGTCATCGTCAACCTTACACTAAAGTTGTTATCGAAAAAATCAACGCTTAAGGCGTGTGAGTGATATGATCAAAGCAACCATTACTCGGTCGAAAGCAGATGAAAGCATTACGTCTTTTCAGATGACTGGACATGCCGAGTTTGCTGAAAAAGGTCAGGATCTCGTTTGTGCAGGAGTATCTGCTGTTGTTTTCGGCTCAGTCAATTCAATTATTGCACTGACAGGATTGGACCCTCTGCTTGATATTGGCGAGGAAGGCGGCTATTTCTCTTTTGAAATGCCGGTTGATACAGATCCAGTATCCTTTGAAAAAGCCCAGCTGCTTTTAGAAGGTATGGTCGTTTCCTTAGAAACAATTGAACGAGATTATCACGATTATGTGAGAATATCTACAAAAAAATAGGAGGTGAACTTCATGCTTAGATTAGATCTTCAATTTTTCGCATCTAAAAAAGGGGTAGGTTCTACAAAGAACGGACGTGACTCTGAGTCTAAACGTTTAGGCGCTAAACGTGCTGATGGTCAATTCGTAACTGGTGGTTCTATCCTTTATCGTCAACGTGGAACGAAAATCTATCCAGGTGAAAACGTTGGGCGCGGAGGCGACGACACTCTTTTCGCTAAAATCGACGGAACAGTTAAATTCGAACGTTTCGGTCGTGACCGTAAAAAAGTGAGCGTATATCCTGCGGCACAATAATTGCTAAAAACTCCGGTCATTGACTGGAGTTTTTTTCACTTTTTACAAGTAGTATCGAAGATGAAAAAGAAGATGCACTCCATCAATATCAAAGAACGTTTGCTGACTTTGCCTCATTTTCTCCTATAGATCAGAAAAAACAACCTTTCCTCACATAACTAGTGTTTTTCTATGCTGTCTTCTCTGTTATAATTCAGGGAGACATATTGATGATAAGACTCCTAAAAGAGAGACCAAACGATTGGGAGTGCGATAATGGAAGAGATATCAAGTAAACAAAACGAAAAATTAACTCACGTTGCATTAACAAATGAATTGATCTATCTGCTCAGTCGTTCAAGACATGACTGGATGAATAAATTGCAGCTGATCAAGGGCAACTTGACATTAGAAAAATATGACCGTGTGTTTGAAATTATAGAAGAAATGGTCATTGAAGCACAGCATGAATCCAAACTCTCAAATTTAAAAATTCCCCAATTGGCCTATTACTTTCTAACATTTAATTGGGAGTCGCATTTTATCACCCTAGAATATGAAGTGCTTGGTGAAACCCGAGACTTATCAGCATATGAATCGCAGCTGCTAACGGTATCACAGGAGTTGTTTTCGATATTCGATCAATCAGTTTGCCAAAAAACTGAAAATCATTTAACGGTCACGTTCCAAACAGATCATGAAGAGAATGATGTGGTCTTATATTTTGATTTCAAAGGAAAATTAACAAGTTTGGATGCGTTAAATGCGTTTCATGACGCAAACTATCCATGTATGAGTGTAGTTCAATTTCATGTGACAAGTCATGAGTCCATGATTGAGCTTTGTTTGAGGCAAGAATGAGATATGTGATGCAGAGAAACGGAGGAAGTTATGTTTGTAGATCAGGTTAAAGTGTATGTTAAAGGCGGTGACGGCGGAAACGGTATGGTGGCGTTTCGTCGTGAAAAATATGTGCCAAAAGGCGGACCGGCTGGCGGCGACGGTGGAAATGGTGCAGATGTGGTATTTGAAGTAGACGAAGGACTCAGAACATTGATGGACTTTCGTTACAAACGCCATTTTAAGGCGGATCGCGGCGAGCACGGAATGAGTAAAAACCAGCATGGCCGAAATGCGGAAGAAATGATTGTCAAAGTTCCGCCCGGTACGGTTGTGACGGATGCAGAGACAGAACAAGTACTTGCAGACTTAACCGAGCATGGGCAGCGGGCAGTCATTGCAAAAGGCGGCCGAGGCGGCCGAGGAAATTCACGTTTCGCAACACCGGCAAACCCTGCACCACAGCTTTCTGAAAATGGCGAGCCAGGTAAAGAACGTGACGTCATCTTAGAATTAAAAGTACTTGCAGATGTTGGACTTGTAGGTTTCCCAAGTGTCGGGAAGTCGACGCTGCTATCCATTGTCTCTGCTGCGAAACCGAAAATTGCGGATTATCATTTTACAACGCTTGTGCCGAACCTAGGGGTTGTCGAAACAGATGATAACCGAAGCTTCGTCATGGCGGATCTGCCAGGACTGATCGAAGGCGCGCATGAAGGCGTTGGCTTAGGTCATCAATTTTTACGTCACATTGAGCGGACACGTGTCATTGTTCATGTCATTGATATGTCAGCACTTGAAGGACGTGACCCGTACGAAGATTATGTGACCATTAACGAAGAGCTTGAGCAATACAATATGAGATTGACTGAGCGTCCACAAATCATTGTAGCGAACAAAATGGACATGCCAGATGCAGCTGACAATCTAGCGGCATTTAAAGAAAAATTAACGGATGATTATAAAGTGTTCCCTATTAGTGCGATCACAAGAGAAGGGCTTCGTGAGCTTTTATTTGAAATCGCCAATCAGCTTGAAACAACTCCCGAATTCCCGCTTTATAATGAAGAGGAACTGTCTGATAACCGCGTGATGTACAGGTTTGATGAGGGAGATGCACCATTTGAGATCACAAGAGATCCTGACGGTACATTTGTCATTACGGGTAAAGCACTTGAGCGACTGTTTAAGATGACAGATTTCTCAAGAGATGAGTCCGTGAAACGATTCTCTAGACAATTGCGCGGAATGGGTGTCGATGATGCCTTGCGTGAGCGTGGTGCACAAGATGGCGACATCATTCGTCTGCTTGAATTTGAATTTGAATTTATTGATTGATCAACAGGAGGGTCCAGTCCATGGGCTCTCCCGTTTTTAAAAGGGGAGAAAACAGGTGAAAGAAGAAACGTTCTATTTAGTAAGAGAGGATGTCCTTCCAGATGCGATGCGAAAAACGCTTGAAGTCAAAAAGCTTCTCGATCGCAAAAAAGCGGATTCAGTTGCCGATGCTGTTCAACAAGCGGATTTAAGCCGCAGTGCTTTTTATAAATACAGAGATGCTGTTTTTCCATTTTATACGATGGTGAAAGAGCAGATCATCACATTGTTTTTCCACCTTGAGGATCGGTCTGGGGCTCTGTCAAGACTACTTCAAATTGTGGCTGACTCTGGCTGTAATGTGTTATCCATTCACCAAACGATTCCGCTGCAGGGAAGAGCGAATGTCACCCTATCCATTAGCACGGCTGGAATGGCAGATGATATCAATACAGTCATGAATCAATTAAGAAAACTTGAATTTGTCGAAAAAGTTGAAATTCTAGGTTCTGGGGCGTAAAAGGAGAGATCATAGCAGATGAAGCAATTAACTGTAGGTTATTTTGGACCAGAGGCAACATTTACTCATTTGGCCGTATGCTCTTGCTTTCCAGCAGATGCAGTGCAGCGTGCCTATGCAACGATTCCGCAATGTATGGATGCTGTGTCAAAAGGCGAAGTCGATTTGGCGGTCGTTCCACTTGAAAATGCACTCGAAGGATCTGTGAACTTAACGATTGATTATTTAATTCATGAAGAAGCGCTATCTATTGTTGGAGAAATGACAGCACCGATTCGTCAGCATTTGCTTGTTCACCCTTCAAAAGCGGAAAGCTGGGAGACATTAGATGTGATCCAATCACATCCGCACGCGATTGCCCAGTGTCATCAATTTCTGAAAAAGCAGTACCCGGATATTCCGCACCGTCCAGTTGAATCAACTGGTTATGCAGCGAAATATATTAGTGAGCATCCAGAGGAGGCTGCTGGGGCGATTGCCAATGAAATTGCCGCACAAACGTATGGTTTAACGATTGCAAAAAAAGACATCCATGATTATCCACACAATCATACACGCTTTGTTATTTTACATAAAGACCCTAAAGCATCATTCCCAATGAATGCTGGGTTCTCATCGAAGCCAAAAACGACTATTGTCGTCAGTCTGCCAAAGGATGACCAATCAGGTGCATTACACCGTGTGTTATCTGCTTTTTCTTGGCGAAATCTCAACTTGTCAAAAATTGAATCTCGCCCAACAAAAACGGGTCTTGGACACTATTTATTTATTATAGATATAGAAAAAGAAATGGATGATGTCCTTGTCCCTGGCGCCATTCAGGAATTAGAAGCAATTGGCTGTGAAGTCAAATTGCTCGGCAGCTACCAAACATATGAACTAACGAATGAGAAATAGTGTCCGATAAAGGACACTATTTCAGCGTGTAGACAAACCCTCGCATTCGGTGTCAGATCTGCGCTTCGGTGCTCACGAATGTTCAATTCGCTCCGCTCCGATGCTCGTCCTTCCTAGACTGCAAAGGTTTTCTATCACGCTGAAAAGAAGACAAAGGGCTAAAATCAAGATCAATTTAGCCCTTTGTCAACAATCTGATAGTGTCCGATAATGGACACTATTTTTTTTAGTCTTTAATTAAAAAGCCAGCATCATCGAGCGCTTGGATGGCTTGGTCAAGCTGCTTTTGACTGTAAGAAGTAAGTGTATGTAAATGCACGCCATCTGTTAGTTCTGACAAGTAGGAGGCGCCCGTGTTAGAAATGTGATGAACGAAATCAGCTACTTGCTTGCGGGTGCTAACACGAATTGAGGCCGTTAGTTCACCGTAAACAGGGTGCTCTATCATGACATCTTTTACCGTCACCCCAAAATCTACAATTAAAGTCAGTTCCTCTTCTGTTCGAACAGGATCATGCTTGCAGGCGATGATTTGTTCAATCTCTCTTTCTGGCGCATGCTGAGATGCCATATACACATAGCCTTGACTTGTGGCAATAATGGGTTCGTTTTTTGCTTTCAATAGTGAGATATCTTGTACAATGACTTGTCGAGAGACAGCCGCCTTTTTAGCCAAAAAGCTTCCGGTGAGCGGTGTATCTGTTTCCTTCAGCCACTCTAAAATGGCGTTTCTTCTCTCTTCGCCAATGAGTTTCCTCTCTTGTTCCACGTCTTATGCTCCTTTCTGCTCCTTTTGCAATTGTTCAAATGTATGCAAAAGCTGATCGATGTCTTCTTTTGATGACTTCGATCCAAATGATAGTCGAATGAATTGAAGAGCATCACGATCTGATACGTGCAATGCCTTCACAGCAGGGGAAGGATGATGATAACCAGAAGCACATGCGCTTCCAGTCGATATACAAATCCCGTGCCGGTTACATGCTAACATTACATATTGTCCTTCAAACCCTTCAAAAAAACAACCAATAATATGAGGCAGCATACGGCGATTGCCATTGTGAAGAGTACGAACAGGAAGCTTTCTCATTTTCAATTGCTGAAGAAAATAATCACGAAGCTGTTCATTTTGCCGCTTTTGCTCATCTAGCTTAAGCATCAATTGTTCGCTCGCAGCAGCAAAAGCACCGATGCATGGAACGTTCACTGTTCCAGGGCGGAAGCCATTTTCCTGAACTGTTCCTGAATATAAAGACTTCCAAGGAACATGAGCACCCATATAGACAGCGCCCGCGCCCTTAGGAGCATACACTTTATGACTAGAGATGGATATCGCATCAACCCCCAGCTCCTTGATGGACACACGAATCTTTCCAAATGTTTGCACGGCATCTGTATGAAAAAGAATGTGCCTTTCTTTTAAAATGGGGGCTAATTCAGCGAGCGGCTGGATAATCCCTGTTTCTGAATTAGCATGCTGAATAGAGACTAATCCTGTTTCAGGCAATAATGCATCTTTGAGAATGTCCTCGGTGATGATTCCATCTTGATTCGGTTCAATGATCGAAACCTTCGTGCCAAGACGCTCTAGGCTCTTAACTGCATGCTGAACAGAAGGATGCTCTACAGAAGTTGTGATGACATGCTGCCTGTCTGCTGGCAGACCATTTGCCATTGATTGAATCGCAAGAAGATTGGATTCCGTTCCGCCGCTTGTAAAGTAGATGCCGCCTGGTTCGCCCTCAAGAATGGCAGCGATTGATTGTCTGCTGTAAGTCAGTATGTCATTTGCTCTTCCACCTGCATCATGAAGACTGCTTGCATTCCCGTAGCAATCTTTACTTAGCTGCTGAAAAACATGCAGTGCCTCCTCTGAAACAGGTGTAGAAGCTGCGTAATCTAAATAAACCAATCCATCCATCTCCTATGAGAAAATTTTTTCTTGTATTTATTGTAGTGTTGTGTAATGATATGTGTCAATACAGGTGTAAATGACAGGAGGGGCAATGGTGTCATCAATTAAAAAAATCATTGTGGTGGGATCAGGCATTGCAGCACTTTCCTTTGCAAAGACCATTTCAGCAAGCTGTGAAGTCATCATGATGACAAAAAAACAATTTTCCTCTAGTAATTCCATGCTTGCACAAGGAGGAATCGCTGCGGCCTTTTCTGCACAGGATTCTGTTGATCAGCATGTACAAGACACATTAGCTGCCGGCTGTGATCACAACGATGAGAGGGTGGTACAAGAGATCGTCAGTCTTGGAAAACATATGGTGAAGCAGCTCGTAGAAGAAGGCTGCCCATTTGATCAAACAGAGAATGGCATGCCGCAATTAGGTAAAGAAGGGGCACATACGACTCATCGCATTTTGCATGCAGGAGGAGACCAAACTGGCAAAACCCTCGTGCAGTATTTAAAAAATCAGCTTGGCTCACATATTCATTTATGTGAATATCACCATGTCATTGATCTACTCGTTCATGAAGGAATCTGCATAGGAGTGGTCTGGAAAGACGAGAAAGGACACGTACATACCATGACCGCAGATGCTGTGGTTTTATCCACGGGCGGCTGCGGCTCGCTATTTGAAACGAACACAAATGACCCTTCTGTAACAGGAGATGGGCTGATAATGGCTTATCGAGCCGGGGCACAATTAGTTGACCTCGAATTTGTTCAATTCCATCCCACTCTCTTGACGATCGCTGGAAAAGCAGTCGGTCTCGTGTCAGAGGCTGTCCGAGGAGAAGGAGCCTATTTAGAAGATGAAACAGGCAGGAGGATCATGAAAGGCATTCACCCACAAGGTGATTTAGCGCCTAGAGATATCGTCTCTAGAGCTATCTTTCATGAGCAGCAATTTGGTCATGATCTGTATCTCAATATCAGCGAAATTCCACATTTCTCAGTTCGTTTTCCAGCCATTGCTGCAATGTGTGAGCGGGCTGGTGTCGATATGGCAAGCGGCAGGCTCCCAGTTTCCCCAGGTATGCATTTTTTAATGGGGGGAATCTGCGTGAATGAATATGGAGAAACGACAGTTCCATCTCTTTTCGCTATCGGAGAAGCTGCTTGTACAGGCTTACATGGAGCGAACCGATTGGCGAGTAATTCTCTCTTGGAAGGTCTCGTTTTAGGAAACAAAGCGGCACGGAGAATTGAACAATTCCCTAAAAGGAAAAAAACAATCCCCTCTTCCACAATCCAAGAAAGTTGGTCCGTGCCAGAGATTTCAGAGAAACAGTTGAGCCAATGGATGATGACATATGCCGCAATTGTAAGAGACGAAGATGGGCTAAAGACCTTGCTTCAATCATTACTGCAAGTCCCTTATCAGCAAATAAATGTGAAAGATATCACAAATGGACAAATCGAATTAAGCAATCAATGCACATTAGCGATTTGTCTTGTGAGATCTGCCTTACTTCGAACAGAAAGCAGAGGAGGTCATTATCGAGTGGATTATCCAAATCGGAATGATGCATTATGGCGTGGCATGCAAATTGTCCATGAAAAAGGCCACATTCATATAATGAAAAATGAAAGGATCGGTGCCAAATGGAACGTTTACAGTTAAAACAAATGCTGACGCATTTTTTCGCAGAGGATATTGGTTTTGGAGATGTATCAGCTGATGGCATTTTTGGAGAAAAGAAAGGAACAGCCTATATCATCGCAAAACAATCGGGTGTATTGGCAGGTTCTCAAGTCATTGACATAGGATACCGCCTGCTGAATGAACAGATTCAGACTGAGTTGTTTTTTAAAGAAGGTGAATGGGTTCATTCAGGGGCAGTTTTAGCGAAAATAAAAGGACCAGTCAGCGACTTATTAAAAGGAGAACGGGTCATTTTAAATGTCTTGCAGCGCATGACAGGTATCGCCACTTTAACACATGAAGCAGTACAGCGATTAGCGGACCCGTCGATTACGATTTGTGATACGAGAAAAACGACGCCTGGCTTGCGTATGTTAGAGAAATACGCTGTGAAGACAGGAGGGGGAAAAAATCATCGCTTCGGCTTATCAGATGGGGTGATGATTAAAGACAATCATATTGCCGCATGTGGCTCCATGCGTGAAGCTGTAGAGAAAGCAAGGGCATATGCCGGTCATATGGTGAAAATTGAAGTGGAAATTGAATCAGAAACGCAGCTAAAGGAAGCCATTGATGCAAAGGCCGATGTCATCATGTTTGACAACTGCTCTCCAGACGATGTAAAACGTTTTAAACAAATGACGCCGGAGACAATTCTGACCGAGGCTTCAGGAGGCATCACGCTAGAGACATTGCCAAGTTACAGAGGGACAGGTGTTGACCTTATTTCGCTTGGTTTTCTGACACACTCTGCTCCAGCATTTGATTTTAGTATGAATATGGAATTTAGTCATAAAGGGGGAGCCACTCATGTCACTGCTTGATGTACTGGCAAACCAACATGCAGCCATGATGCCAGAAGAATATAAACACCGCTCTGTTGATGAGATGGAGCAGCGTGTGGTAGACATTAAACGTGCCTTTGGATCAAAACTTTTTATACCAGGGCATCATTATCAAAAGGACGAAGTCATCCAATTCGCAGATGCAACAGGAGATTCATTGCAGCTCGCACAAATAGCTGCAGACAACAAGGAAGCGGAGTACATTGTGTTCTGCGGTGTTCACTTCATGGCTGAAACGGCAGATATGCTGTCAAAAAAGAATCAAAAAGTTCTTTTGCCAGATATGAGAGCAGGCTGTTCAATGGCAGATATGGCGAACATGAAACAAACGGATCGAGCATGGGAGCAGCTCACTGATCTGTTTGGGGAGACAATTCTTCCACTTACGTATGTCAACTCAACAGCTGATATTAAAGCATTTGTCGGAAAGCATGGTGGGGCCACTGTGACATCATCAAACGCAAAAAAAATGCTGGAGTGGGCGCTCACACAAAAAGAACGGATTCTGTTTCTCCCTGATCAGCATTTGGGGCGTAATACAGCCTTTGATTTAGGCATTTCACTTGAAGAAATGGCTGTGTGGGATCAAATAGAAGAAAGGCTTATCACCGACCAGCCACTTTCCCGCATTAAGATGATTTTATGGAAAGGCCACTGCTCTGTCCATGAGAAATTTACGGTGCGGAATATTGAAGAAACGAGAAAAAGAGACCGTGACATTCAAATTCTTGTCCATCCAGAGTGCACGCATGAAGTCGTCACGGCTTCTGATCTTGCCGGTTCCACGAAATTTATTATTGATACAATCAAAGAAGCACCAGCAGGAAGCAAGTGGGCGATTGGAACAGAGATGAATTTGGTCAAGCGGATCATCAATCAGCATCCAGATAAACAAATCGAATCCCTCAATCCGGATATGTGTCCATGTTTGACGATGAATCGGATCGATCTCCCTCATTTGTTATGGTCACTTGAGAGCATTGAAAAAGGTGATCCGGTCGGTTTCATTCAAGTCAATGAAGACACGACAAAAGATGCTTTACTCGCACTGAATAAAATGCTCATCATTAAATAATGAATCCACCCCTCCTATCAGAAAACAAGTTTTTATCATATCGGCTTGTAAATAGGCATAAATTTATGGTGAAACATATTGTACTTCTGACATAACCGTTACGTTCACGTTTTGCATAGGAGGGGAAAACGTTGAAAATTCATATTGTGCAAAAAGGAGACTCCCTTTGGAAAATTTCAAAGAAATACGGAGTCGACTTTCAAGAATTGAAAAAACTAAATTCACAGCTCAGTAATCCAGATTTGATCATGCCGGGTATGAAGATCAAGATTCCATCTAGTGGTGTTCCTGTAAAAACAGATCATCAGAAAGCAAAAGAAATGCCAAAGCCGAAAGAACATCCGTATGTGAAAGAAAAGCCAAAAGATGTCGTGCAAGTGCAAGATACGAAACCGAAAGAAAAGCCAAATGAACCTGTCCCTTATGTACCGCCAGTGCCAAAAATCGAGCAGCCAGTTTTTCCGCAAGTTGATGTGAACTATTATCAGACCAATCTCTACCAGCCATTCACGCCTCCTCCCAAAAAAGAACATCATGAGAAAAAAGATCACGTTCATGAAAAGAAAGATCATGTTCATGACAAAAAGGATCATAAAGATCATGTTCACTATGAGAACAAGGAGCATAAAGATCACAAGGACCACAAGGACCATTTCCATCATGAAAATAAAGGTCATTTAAAAGATGAAGTGGCAAAGGGATATGATCCATTTATTCATATTCCGCATCAAAAGGAGGAGGGCAAAGATATGGAGCACAGCAATTACCCAAACCTTCCTAATTTCCCGCAAATGCCGAATGTAGGAGGCGCAGCGGTAGGGGGAATGGCTGAGAATAAGGAGCATCATCACCATCACCAGCATCATGACGCATATGATCCTTATTATGGTTATGGTCATTACATGCCAGCGATGTATCCATATCCGCAGCAAATGGTACCAGCGTCGCCAATTTTACCAGGATCAGGTCTTTGCTACCCTGTCCAGCCGTATTATCACCATCACATGATGCCATATCCATACCCAGCGCAGCCATATTATCCTGCGTATCAAGCGCCAGCTTATTACGGAGAACATTATGAACATCATGCAAATGATGGGCATCACTGGCACCACCATATGCATCCGAATGCCAATGCAAACGCCAATGTCAATGCGAACGTGAATCAAGGCTTTTATCCAAATGTTTCAAATGAAGCTTATGGCAAGGAAGACTGCGGATGTGATGATGGCATGAAGCAGCATCAACCGTGGCCAGGACATTACCCGAATCCTGTACCTTATGGCCAAATGGGAGCTTATCCAGCGCAGCCTTATATGCAGCCATATCCAGGTCAATCTGTTTTTGCAAGACCAGAGGAAGACGAAGAAGAGTAATAAAAGAAGGAGCGATCTCAATCGTTCCTTTTTTTGTTTATAACTGACAGCTTGATTTTTCCCAAAACTGTACATGCTAAAACAGAGCCTGTTTCGCGCTCATGAGATTGAATTTGTACAGGGGGTTTTTCGTTTGAGACAAAAATGGCAAAAAACGATCGCATTAGTGCTTCTTCCTATTGGGTTAACGGCATGTGGTACAAATGACAATGCAGGTGTCGATACACGTCACAATCAATCAGGTCAGCCAGTTGGATATCATTCGAATAATCGTGCGGATGACAATAACCAAGATCACCAAGGACCAGTTTCCGAACTCATGGAGGGAATGAACGGTGGGAATACAACGAATGTTGATTATCGCACCCGTCCTCAAGCTGACGATCGAACGCCTCTCGCAGGTGGAGATGGACGATATAGCCATGGAGATATGAACTACCATAACCAAATGTCGTTCTCTGGCTACGATAAACAAGAAAACGTGCAACGTTCAAGAAAAATTGCCAATCGCGTCAATAAAATGAATCATGTTGCAGACTCGCAAGTAATGGTAACAGATGAAAATGTGTATATTGCCATTAAATCAGATGGGCGTCTGACATCAGAGGGAATATCACAAGTGGAAGAAGCAGCGACTCGTTATGCGGATGGAAGAGCTGTCCAAGTCATTAAAGACGAGGGTGCTTTCACACGCTTTAGAGATATGAGAAGAACACAATTTGAAACAGGTCAAACAGGCATGACTCGATAGGTTCGAGAATAAAAAAGGCTAAAGTTCCTCAAGAACTTTAGCCTTTTCTTAAAAATAAACCTTGATGCCCATATAAAATTCGTAAAAGAAATAACAGCCAAACCCTAGTAATAAAATACCAGCAATAATGGATGTCCATTTGATCATCGTTCGGTTCATCACTTTTCTTGTTAAGGATACAAGAGTGAGGAGACCGATGTCATGAAGGAGAATTCCTGCCAATATACCACCTGATGCTAGCATAAATTCAGATGAATCTGTTTTTGTATAGGCATCTGCCAGTACAGCACCGAATACAGAAACCCAAAACACAAGGTTTCCAGGAGATACCGCGACAAGCAAGCCGTTTCTGTACGTTTTTGCGAATGATTTATTGACTTTTTCGCCAGCTAAATGGATGTCTTGATCCGCATGTTTAATGGAATCGTATGCGAGAATCATTAAGAATATAGCTCCGATTAGCCAAAGCGGGATTTGGACAAATGGCAGTGATAAAAACTGAGCAAATCCAGCATATAAAGCCAAGATAAGTAAGAGATCGATGGTCATGCCGCCTGCTCCTACGGTTAAACCATGAAAGAAGCCGTTTTTTAATCCCTGTTTTGTCATTTCAACCGTGATCGCTCCGACTGGCAGAGCAATTGAGAATCCTACGACGATAAATGTGAGAAATGTTTGCAATCGACTAGAACTTCCTTTGAAAAAGTTTGTATAAAAATTCTCCGTTTAGATTAATTATACATAATAGGAGGAAAGGATCAATGATTATTTCAGTTTTTATCTAAATGGTTGGGATGGAGGGTGTATATCAATGTGTATATTAAGCTGGCTTTATTTCTTTTGTAGTGAAAAGGAACTATTAACCTGAAACTTCTTTTTTTCATGGCATCGCTATGCTACACTGTTGTGGAAAATAATAAATGTGACTAGGGGTGCCCGAGGCTGGGCTGAGAGAGAAGTGTATACTTCTTAACCCTTTGGACCTGATCTGGCTCGTACCAGCGTGGGGAAGTTGAAGATGATACATGGGTCATTTACGGATGACATTCATGTTTATTTCTAACGACGAAACCAGGTTCTTTTCATAGAGCCTGGTTTTTTGCTGGTGCTGATTCCATCCTGTCCGGTGACAAGAAGAGAAGGAGAGAACAGCAAATGAAAGAAAAGAAAAATATCCCAACAACTCAATCGTTATTATCAAGCTTTGACGGCAGCCGAAAGGTGTATGAGAAAGGGTCAAGACCTGACATTTTAGTGCCAAAAAGAGAAATTGCCCTCACGCAAACGGTGACGCAGGCAGGAATGATTCAAAATGAACCAATTCGTGTGTACGATACGAGTGGTCCTTACACGGATGAGCATGCCCATATCGATGTGACAAAAGGGCTTAACCGTCTGAGAGCAGCATGGGTCGAAGAAAGGGGAGATACAGAAAGCTATGAAGGGCGCCATGTAAAACCTGAAGATAACGGCTATCGCTCTAGAAACGGGTCTCATCAGCATATTCATACTGATTTTCATCATAAGCCGCTTCGTGCAAAACAAGGTGCCTGTGTGACGCAAATGCACTATGCAAAAAAAGGTATTGTCACGCCTGAAATGGAGTTCATCGCCTTAAGAGAAGGGCTAAGCCCTGAGTTCGTGAGAGAGGAAGTTGCCAGCGGAAGAGCTGTCATTCCAGCGAATATTAACCATCCTGAAAGTGAACCGATGATTATCGGAAGAAATTTTCATGTCAAAATCAATGCGAACATTGGCAATTCAGCTGTGACATCATCCATTGATGAAGAAGTTGAAAAAATGACATGGGCGATCAGATGGGGGACAGACACCATGATGGATCTGTCTACAGGAAAGGATATTCATACAACGAGGGAATGGATCATACGGAATTGTCCAGTCCCAGTAGGCACCGTTCCCATTTATCAGGCGCTTGAGAAAGTGAATGGCGTGGCAGAAGATTTGACGTGGGACGTGTACAGAGACACATTAATTGAACAAGCAGAGCAAGGAGTAGACTACTTCACGATTCATGCGGGCGTGCGGTTAAGGTATATTCCTCTGACAGTCGACCGGGTGACTGGTATTGTTTCAAGAGGCGGTGCCATTATGGCAAGGTGGTGTCTTGCTCATCATCAAGAGAATTTCCTTTATACCCACTTTGAAGACATTTGTGAGATTATGAAAACGTATGATATTGCTTTTTCACTTGGAGATGGGCTTAGACCAGGATCAATAGCTGATGCCAATGATGAAGCGCAGTTTGCAGAGCTAGAAACGTTAGGTGAATTGACAGAGATCGCTTGGAAACATGATGTACAGGTGATGATTGAAGGACCTGGACATGTTCCAATGGATAAAATCAAAGAAAATGTGGACAAGCAAATGGAGATTTGCAAAGAGGCACCATTTTATACATTAGGGCCTCTTACAACAGATATTGCTCCGGGATATGATCATATTACATCTGCCATCGGCGCAGCTATGATCGGCTGGTATGGAACAGCGATGCTATGTTATGTAACGCCAAAGGAGCATTTAGGGCTGCCGAACAAAGAAGATGTAAGAGAAGGTGTGATCGCTTATAAAATTGCCGCTCATGCTGCTGATCTAGCGAAAGGACATCCTGCTGCTCAAAAGCGTGATGATGCTTTATCGAAAGCAAGGTTTGAATTTAGATGGCGTGACCAATTCAACCTGTCACTTGATCCAGAAAGAGCGATGGCGTTCCATGATGAAACATTGCCTGCTGAAGGCGCTAAGACTGCCCATTTTTGCTCGATGTGCGGACCGAAGTTTTGCAGCATGAAAATTTCCCATGATATTCGCAATCAATCAGAAGAAGTGAAAAAAGAGATGGAGAAGAAGGCGAAGGAGTTTATCAGCGGAGGAAGCCAAATATATTCATCCTAAAAAAGAACCTGCGGGGCTTTATATCAGATCACGGAAAAGGTTTTTCTTAAGAGGTGGAAAAATGCCTTTAATGCAACCCCTATCATGTCCAGACTTGGAATGAGGGCATCTGTTAAATGAAACAAGACTGTTTGTCTTTCTGGAGATGTTCGTTTCTTTTTCCGTTTCATAAAGAAAACCTCCTTTTTAAATCATATACTTCTTTGCAAAGAAGAGAGATAGAGATGTTGTTTGAATTTAAACAAAATTTAAACTTCTTGTGTTTGAAAGGAAAGAAGGAGGGGAAACGAGTTGAGTAGAGAATGAATGAAAAGAGCCGATCTATTTGGCCAGCTAACAAGAGAGAGTGGAAGGTGATCTTATGATGAAAGTATTTAAAGTAACATTTCATATGAACAATGGGGAAGTGCTTGATTTTGAGCTAAAACGTCCAGCTACCTATGATGTGTATAAGAAAATTGAAGAAGCCAATCATTGGTTTAAGCTGAATAATGAAATCATTAACTTATTAAATGTGAATAGCATCCATGTTGAAACAGAAACAGATTGACACAGAAAAGCCGCTCGGTAAGAGCGGCTCAGCGTGTAGACAAACCCTCGCATTCGTTGTTAGTCCTGCGTGCTGGTGCTCACGAATGACAAATTCGCTCCGCGCCAGTACTCGTCCTTCCTAGACTTCAAAGGTTTTCTATCACGCTGAAAAGAAGACAAAGGGCTAAAATCAAAATCATTTTAGCCCTTTGTCAACAATCTGAAGCCGCTCGGTAAGAGCGGCTTTCATTATGCAGAGAAATCATTCCGATTATTAAGCTGACCACGGGACAGCCAGTTCTTTTTATAGAAATAAGCAATCACTTCAAGCCATAGACGTGGTGCTTTTTTCGGAAAAAAAGGCTTTTGATAATAAGCGTAAGCGGCTTTTAAGTCATCCCATTGATGGCATGCTTTTGTTTGTGTGAAACGGGCAACGTCGATGACCCTGACCTGTCCTTCCTTTGTTAAGATCAGATTCCGCAGGTGGATGTCAGAAGGGTTCAACCCTTTCTCGCGTGCTTCTTCTAGCGCATCATCGACTTGTTCAATCATTTGTTTTTTAATAGGAATCCCCTTTGTGAGGCAT
Source organism: Bacillus pumilus (assembly GCF_009937765.1). NCBI lineage: Bacteria > Bacillati > Bacillota > Bacilli > Caryophanales > Bacillaceae > Bacillus > Bacillus pumilus. The sequence goes on from NZ_CP047089.1 coordinate 1,583,442, forward strand.
TCATAAAAAGTATTTCCTTTAATATATTCCATTAAAATATACTGATCCCCAGATTCATAAATCTCAGGGTAGTAAGACGAACCAGAGAGTTTTTCATAAATGGCGGCTTCTTTACGGGCAATATGTTGATAAGAAGGGAAAAAGACTTTTAGCGCCATTTTCTTGCCGTCTTTTTTGTATGAAAAGACATAGGCACTTCTTCCTTTGCCGCACAGCTCAAGCTCTGCCGGTTTAAAGGCAAGCTTATGAAGACGTTTATCCTCATGATACTGAATCGATTCGGCTAATCTTTTGACTTCTGACATTGACTTCACCTTCTTTGGTTTCAGTTTATGCGGCTGAAAAACGAATGATGAAAAACCGAGCATTCGATAAAGCAATGGATTGTATAAAACATACCATTTACGAATGAAGGATACAACGAAAGACTCTTCCCATATATTCATATCATCGATTTGGTTAATGTTTAGAAAAATGGGTCAAACTACATATGTCATGCATCGATCTCATGTTTTAAAGAGGTGTAAATAGTGAAAGTGAAGATGAAATGTTTCGTTACAGGACTTATCATGACAAGTGTGCTTTTTTTCGCTGCGGATATGGAGGGAAAAGAACACTTGCAAAAGCAGTCAAACTCGATCACCGTACAGCTTGAAAAAGTCTATCTAGACGGAGATGTGAGTATTGAAAGACACCGGGCATCATTAGAAGACAAAGACACATTCTGGTCGCAGTATAAAGGCTGGACGCTAGTAGAACAGAAAGAGGATTTTGCGCTTTTTAGAAAGCAAATTGATGATATCTCTCCATTAAGTAAAGCAAATGGATATATCGGATTATCAGAGGACGGTGTGATTTCTACGTTTCATGGAAGGCCTGACGGCTGGGCGGAGCCCATTCATCTCTTTTTTCAAATTGATACGTCCCGTTTAGAAAGTCATGTGGAGGAGCAGCTTGAGCAAGGCATTCCTTTTCGAACAAAGGATGAATTTGAGCATGTGCTTGAAGTCATGAAACCTTACCGAAATGAAATATCGTTTTAACGCGTATAACAGCTTGCTGGTGTGAAGGCCGCAAGCTGTTTTTCGTGGTGTCATCGTAAAAATGGATTGAGCGAACGTATGTTAACTTTTATTGCGGTTTTCTTCTCGATTTATGTTACAATGAAGAACAGTCAAAGAGGTGAAAACGGTGATAGAGTTTGTAAAAGGGACCATTGATTATGTGTGCCCGCAATATGTTGTCATAGAAAACGGCGGAGTGGGATATCAAGTCTATAGCCCAAACCCGTTTATCTATCAAATCAATAAACAAGAAACGATTTATACGTATCATTACATAAAGGAAGACGCTTTCTCGTTATATGGATTTCAAACACGAGAAGAAAAAGCGCTGTTCACAAAACTGTTAAATGTCACAGGGATTGGGCCGAAGGGGGCTCTAGCGATTCTTGCTTCCGGTGATCCTGGCGCTGTGATCTCAGCGATAGAACGTGAAGATGAAGCGTTCCTGATTAAGTTCCCTGGCGTTGGCAAAAAGACAGCTCGCCAAATCATTCTCGATCTAAAAGGAAAGCTAGCGGATGTTGTTCCTGAAATGATTGGCAATCTATTTAATCACGAGGACCATATTCAGGTCGAAACGCAGCAAACGGCATTAGACGAAGCGCTTGAAGCCTTAAGTGTTCTTGGATACGGTGATCGCGAAATTAAAAAGGTATATCCATTGTTAAAAGAAGAAAAGAATCTCACAACCGATCAATATGTGAAAAAAGCTTTACAAAAAATGTTGAAATAGGGTGATGTCTCATGGATGAACGGCTCGTCTCAACTGAAGCAGACAACCATGAATCAGCCATTGAGCAAAGTCTGCGGCCTCAGACACTTAGCCAATATATCGGTCAGCAAAAAGTTAAGGATAACCTCAGTGTGTTTATTGAAGCTGCCCGTATGAGGCAGGAAACGCTCGATCACGTCCTCTTATACGGACCGCCCGGACTCGGGAAAACGACGCTTGCGTCAATTATTGCCAATGAAATGAATGTTCAGCTGCGTACAACATCTGGACCAGCGATTGAACGTCCTGGTGATTTGGCGGCGATTTTAACGTCTCTTGAGCCAGGTGATGTGTTGTTTATAGATGAAATTCATCGCTTGCAGCGTTCAATTGAGGAAGTACTTTATCCAGCAATGGAGGATTTTTGTTTAGATATCGTCATTGGCAAAGGAGATACAGCGCGCTCTGTACGGCTTGATTTACCGCCATTTACACTTGTAGGTGCTACAACCCGTGTTGGACTTTTAACAGCGCCGCTTCGTGACAGGTTTGGGGTACATGCAAGATTGGAATACTATGAGCAAAGAGATTTGGCTCACATTGTTTCAAGAACAGCAGAGCTGTTCGAGATTGGAATTGATCTTCGCTCAGCCGAAGAGATCGCAAGACGTTCCCGCGGTACGCCGAGGGTTGCCAATCGTCTACTCAGAAGAGTAAGAGATTTTGCCCAGGTGCTTGGAAATCATTCGATTACCGAGGACATTGCGGAAGATGCCCTTGAGCGCCTTCAAGTCGACAAGCTTGGTCTTGATCATATCGATCATAAGCTGCTTTTAAGTATGATTGAAAAATTTAGAGGCGGTCCTGTTGGGCTTGACACAATCTCAGCGACAATTGGAGAAGAATCACATACGATTGAAGATGTGTACGAACCGTATTTACTGCAAATTGGTTTCCTACAAAGAACACCAAGAGGACGAGTCGTCACAAGAGAAGCGTATGAACACTTTCAAATGGAGGTTCCGATTCGTGACTGAATTCCCTAAAATATTGATGATTTTAGGTGGTGTCCTTTTTGCCGCAGGGTTAGTATTTCAATTGGTTGGTAAGCTTCCAGGTGATATTTTTGTGAAAAAAGGAAATGTGACCTTCTTTTTTCCTGTGATCACCTGCATTGTCATTAGCATCGTGCTCACGATATTACTGAATATCTTTGGACGGATGAAATAACGTTAACTAGTTAACTACAGAATAGGTGAAGGAAATGAAGTTAGAACTATTTGATTTTGATTTACCAGAAAGATTAATTGCACAAGTACCGCTTGAAAAACGTGACGCATCAAGACTGATGGTCTTAAACAAACAAACGGGTGAAGTGACACACGATACATTCTCACAAATTACCGATTATTTTCAAACGGGTGATTGCCTCGTTTTAAATAATACACGCGTTCTGCCGGCACGGTTGTTTGGAATGAAAGAGGATACAGGTGCAAAAGTTGAACTTCTTCTCTTAAAACAAGAGGAAGGAGACAAATGGGAAACACTTGTGAAACCAGCCAAACGAGTGAAAAAAGGAACAGTGATCACATTTGGTGATGGACGGCTTCAAGCGGTATGTACAGAAGAATTAGAACATGGCGGCAGAAAAGTTGAGTTTCAGTATACTGGCATTTTTTATGAAGTCCTTGAATCTCTTGGGGAAATGCCGCTACCTCCTTATATTAAAGAACAGCTTGACGATCGTGAACGCTATCAAACGGTGTATTCAAAAGAGGTCGGCTCCGCTGCTGCTCCAACTGCTGGTCTTCACTTTACAAACGAGCTGCTGGATGCGCTGAAAGAAAAGGGTGTGCACATCGCATTCATTACTCTGCATGTGGGACTTGGTACTTTCCGTCCGGTCAGTGCAGATCGTATTGAAGAACACGAAATGCACGCAGAGTTTTACGAAATGAATGAAGAAACAGCGGCTGAGCTTAATCGCGTTCGCAAGGAAGGCGGGCGGATTATTTCAGTGGGGACAACGTCAACAAGAACGCTCGAAACCATTGCAAGTGCGCATGATGGCGAATTCAAAGCGTCAAGCGGCTGGACGTCAATCTTTATTTACCCAGGCTATACATTCAAGGCAATTGATGGCATGATCACGAATTTTCATCTGCCAAAATCCTCGTTAATCATGCTTGTCAGTGCATTAGCTGGGCGAGAGCATGTCCTAAAGGCATACAATGAAGCTGTAAAAGAGGAATATCGCTTCTTCAGCTTTGGCGATGCCATGCTGATTCAATAACATCATACAACAAAGACAGGAGGGCTCATTTTGTCGCAATTACCGATACGTTATGAGTTCATTAAATCATGCAAACAAACAGGTGCACGACTCGGGCGCGTTCATACACCGCACGGCTCATTTGACACGCCTGTATTTATGCCGGTAGGTACACTGGCTACAGTCAAAACGATGGCACCTGAAGAACTAAAGGCAATGGAAGCAGGTATCATCTTAAGCAATACGTACCACCTATGGCTCCGTCCGGGTCATGACATTGTGAAAGAAGCAGGCGGCCTGCACAAATTTATGAACTGGGATCGAGCGATTTTAACCGATTCAGGCGGTTTCCAAGTCTTCTCTTTGAGTGAATTTAGAAAAATTGAAGAAGAAGGCGTTCACTTCCGTAATCATTTAAATGGAGATAAGCTGTTTCTTTCTCCTGAGAAGGCGATGGACATCCAAAATGCGCTTGGCTCTGATATTATGATGGCATTTGATGAATGCCCGCCATATCCAGCAGAATACGATTACATGAAACGTTCTGTAGAGCGGACAAGCAGATGGGCAGAACGCTGCCTAACAGCGCATCAACGTCCAGAGGATCAAGGACTGTTTGGAATCATCCAAGGCGGAGAATACGAAGAGCTTCGTAAACAAAGTGCAAAAGATCTCGTGTCACTTGATTTCCCAGGCTACGCTATCGGAGGTTTATCTGTTGGGGAACCAAAAGATGTGATGAACCGTGTACTTGAGTTCACAACGCCATTGTTACCAGCAGACAAGCCAAGGTACTTAATGGGCGTCGGCTCGCCAGATTCCTTAATTGACGGTGCCATTCGCGGTGTAGATATGTTTGACTGCGTATTGCCAACACGAATTGCGAGAAACGGTACGCTCATGACGAGCGAAGGACGTCTTGTTGTGAAAAATGCAAAATATGAGCGTGATTTTAGACCAATCGATGAAAATTGTGACTGCTACACATGTAAAAACTACACACGTGCTTATATTAGACATTTGATCAAAACAAATGAAACGTTCGGAATTCGATTAACAACTTATCATAATCTTCATTTTCTGTTAAAATTAATGGAGCAAGTGAGAGAAGCTATCCGTGAGGATCGTTTAGGTGATTTTAAAGAAGAGTTTTTTGAGCGTTACGGCTTTAACGAACCGAATGCGAAAAACTTTTAATGCATAAACGAAAAGCTTTACAATGCATTAGAAAGGGGTGAAATAGAATGGATGGTGGTATGGGTTCAATCATTATGATTGTTGTCATGTTTGCTGTGCTTTACTTCTTATTAATCCGTCCACAGCAAAAGCAACAAAAAGCTGTGCGTCAGATGCAGCAATCTTTATCAAAAGGCGATAAAATCGTCACAATCGGTGGTTTACACGGTGAAATCGACTACATTGATGAATCAAAAGTGGTCATCAAAACAAGCGAAAACAACCGTTTAACTTTCGATCGTCGTGCTATTAGAGAATTAGCTGACAAAGGCTAATCCTCCAATACATAGCCATAAAAAAAAGAGCGATATAGATCCGCTCTTTTTTTATTTGCCTCGAAGATTGACGCCAATCATTCCGCCGAACATACAAATGCCTAAAAATGCCCCATGATAGATGAACTGCTCTGGTGAAAAAGTTTCTCCAAACCCTAAATATTGAAACAAGAATACAGTGACAGAAAAGGTCAGCGAAGTGATCGCACCAATGAGCCAGCCGCGCTCCTTTGCTTTTCCTCCAGAAATGATCCCGCCTAATAAAAGTGCCACAAAGGACAAAATCATAATCATCCATTTAAACGATGCTTCCTGCATACTTGTGAAGGTAAGCATAAGCGATACAAGTAAGCTTGTGACAATCATGACGATAAAAATCGCCATTAAGCCGGATAAAATCCCTTTTCCGATTTGTTTCGTTTCCTGCATGTGATTCGTCTCCTCTCCAATTGACCGAAGCTTGTCTTTTACTAAAATGTATTCACATGGAAGAAAAAATAGACATGTTTCTCACGATAAAAACAGAGGCTTTCTTTTCTACATAAATAAAGGGTTTTGACACAAGCTATGTGAGAGAAGGAGGGTTTACATCATATGCAGGAAATCTTGATTATCTCTATGAGAACAATCATTTTATATTTTCTTATTTGGTTTATTTTTCGGCTAATGGGCAAAAGAGAGATTGGAGAATTAAGCATTTTAGATCTTGTCATTTTTATGATGATCGCAGAAATTGCAGTTCTCGCTATAGAAGAAGTCGAGGATCATATGTTACATACGGTATGGCCGATTCTGCTGTTAACCTTCATTCAGATTACACTTGCCTACCTCTCATTGAAATTCCAAGGTGTCCGGCGTTTTCTTGATGGCAAACCGGTCCTACTCATCATCAATGGGAAAATTGACGAAGGTGCGATGAGAAAACAGCGATACAATTTTGATGATCTGCTCATTCAGTTAAGAGAAAACAACATCGATAGCATTCAGGATGTCTCTTACGCCATTTTAGAACCATCTGGAAAGCTCGCCGTTGTTGAAAAAGAAAACAAGCACACACATGGAGCGCTTGAGTTGCCACTTATTGCAGATGGGGTTGTGCAGCATGATCACCTGAAGCAAATTAATCAAAATGAACAATGGTTGAAAGATGAGCTAACCAAAAGGGGCTATCATGATATAGAGCAGATTTCATACTGCAGCTTTAATCAAAAGACATTTTATATTGATTTGAAAGATGAAGTGGTCAAAAAAAGATGAGCTAGAGCAGCTTCCCAATCAACGGGATGCGGCGCAGCTCTTCTTTCTTCACTAGACCGAGACAGATTAATAGAATGACATACAGCGCGCACGTTACAAAAATCAGCATAACGAGCTCAATAGGGGCAGAGAAGAATCCGTTCATTTGAGACTTCAGCCAAAGGCTCACAGCCCCAGTACCGATAATCACAAGAACGCATACCCCATATTCTTTTATTGGTAAATGAATAGGCAGTACTTTACCGACAGTTGCCGCATGAAGCAGCGTGACAAGGACGATGCCGATTAAAATGGCAAGTGCTGCCCCCATAATGCCAAAGCCTGGCTGCGAGGCAAGAACAAAGATCATTCCTGTTTTCACGACAGCACCTATCAGACTATTCGTCATCGCCGCACCAGCTAAATTGAGTGCTTGTAAGACGGCTTGAAGCGGCCCTTGAAAATAATATAATAGAAAAAATGGAGCCATGAATTTCACATAAATCGCCGCATGCGATGAACCATACATAAAGAGTGTTAAATCTTCTGCGTAAACAAAAAGAATAATACAGGAAATACCCCCACTGAGTAAACAAAGACGCATCGCCTGCTTCAGCCTGTATTCGACCGTTTTGCGTTTGTTCTGCTCCATTCCTTCACTGATCGCCGGGACCAGTGCAGTGGAGAGAGAATACGTAATAAAGCTAGGCAGTGTCAAAAGAGTCAGCGCAAGCCCGGTCAACTCCCCGTACTGCCTTGTCGCCTCAACAGCCGCGTATCCAGCAATCGCAAGACTTTGCGCGACAACTATCGGCTCTAAAAACCACGAAATATTCCCGATAAAACGGCTGCCTGTTGTTGGCAGGGCAATACTCATCAGCTGCTTAAATGTGTCCTTACCGTCATGAATTGCCTTGAAAAATCGTTTTCGAATGCGAATGGTCTTTTTGTAACGAAAGGCAATTAGTAAATAAGCAAGTGAAATCATCTCTCCAATGACAGATGAAATCATCGCACCTGCTGCCGCAAATTCAATCCCATAAGGAAGAAAAGCTGTTGTACATACGGCTACTAGAGAAATTCTTGCAACCTGTTCCAGCACTTGAGATATGGCAAGCGGGCTCATTTGCTGTCTGCCTTGAAAATATCCTCTCAGTACACTGGAAATAGCGATGACTGGGACAACAGGCGTAATAGCAAGAAGTGGATAAACCGTTCTAGGATCTGTCAGCATATTTTCTGCCATGATGGGTGCAAACCATAAAAAGAGCGGCGTGAATATCAGGCTGAGTGTCCCTGTTACTGCAAGAGACATGACAAGAATTCGTTTTGTTTTCTGTTTGTCTCCGCGGGCTTCTGCTTCTGCGACAAGCTTACTTATAGCGACAGGCAGTCCGAATTGTGTCAGCGTCACAGCGAGAAAAAAGGTAGGAGCAGCCATCATATAAAGCCCGACTCCTTCTTCGCCAATGAACCTTGCAATCACAATTCGATTGACAAAACCCAATATTCTCGTGATAAAACCTGCTAAAATTAAAATAATCGTTCCCTTTAAAAACGTTTGCTTTGTCAAATCAAAGATCACCTGCCTTCTCAAACGACATAGAATCATATACAATAAGATATGCGTGTATATCGTCCAAGCATGACAAGTCTCTCGATAAAAACTGAAAAGGGGGAGCATCCCATTGACACAACATCCGGCTGCAATTTACAAAGACCATTTAAAGCCTTTTCTGTTCAGTAAGCTTGAAGAATTCATCGTTTTGGGCTATAAAGATGTAGATTTAGAGGAATTATGGTCATACTTAGAGAATAAGAAATGGAAGAAAAAACAAGAGTATCCGATTCATGAAATGGTTGCAGATATTTTATCTGTGAAAATTGGCGAATTTATGAACTATGCAACCGTTCAGTCGTTTAAAACGTCTGCTTTTTTGGACAGTGAAGATGGCAAGAATATGCTAGATGAACTGTTGAAATAAGCCATCTTAATGGATTCAGGTGTTTAAGGAGGAAATACATAATGAAAAAAGGGCGCATTCTTGCGTTTTTCTTAGTGGTTCTGTTAATCGGAACTGGCGTAGGCTTACTAACAAAGCCTGTTGCGAAAGATATGACGCTAGGGCTGGATTTACAGGGTGGATTTGAAGTCCTGTATGATGTACATCCAGTGAAAAAAGAGGACAAGATTACAAATAGTGTCCTCGTCAGTACAGTGGAGGCTTTGAACCGAAGAGCCAATGTGCTAGGTGTAAGTGAGCCGAACATCTCGATTGAAGGCAACAATCGTATCCGTGTGCAGCTTGCAGGAGTAAAAGATCAAAATAGAGCTAGGGAGATTCTTTCCACTGAAGCACAGCTATCCTTCAGAGATACGAATGATAAAGAACTCCTAAACGGGGCTGACCTAGTCGAAAACAGTGCAAAACAAACATTCAGTCAAACGAATGAGCCAATTGTGACGGTTAAACTAAAGGATGCGAAAAAATTTGGTGACGTCACAAGAAAAGTAGCGGCGATGGCGCCGAATAACCAGCTTGTCATTTGGCTTGATTACAACAAAGGAGATTCCTTCAAAAAAGAAGTCTCAAAATCAGACCACAAGTATGTCTCTGCACCGAATGTGAATCAAGAAATTAACAGCAGTGACGTGCAAATTGAAGGGAAATTTACTGTCCAAGAGGCAAAAGACCTTGCTAGTATTTTAAATGCTGGGGCATTGCCAGTGAAATTAACTGAAAAGTACTCCACATCAGTGAGTGCGCAATTCGGTGAACAGGCATTAAATGAAACTGTTTTTGCAGGGATTGTGGGAATTGCCCTCATTTTCTTATTCATGCTTTTTTATTACCGAATACCTGGTCTTATTGCTGTTATTACGTTATCAACGTATATCTATATTACTTTACAGGTATTTGACTGGATGGGTGCTGTTCTGACACTTCCTGGAATTGCGGCGTTGATTCTTGGAGTAGGGATGGCGGTTGATGCCAACATCATCACATATGAACGAATCAAAGAGGAGCTTAAGCTCGGTAAATCTGTCCGTTCTGCTTTCAGGTCAGGAAACCGCCGATCATTTGCAACCATCTTTGATGCAAACTTAACGAGTATTATTGCAGGGGGCGTCCTTTTCTTCTTTGGGACAAGTTCTGTAAAAGGGTTTGCGACTATGCTGATCCTTTCCATTTTAACAAGCTTTATTACGGCTGTATTCCTATCAAGATTCCTTCTTGGTCTGCTTGTGGAAAGCCGCGCGCTCGATCGCAAGAAAGGCTGGTTTGGTGTCCGTCAAAAAGACATTATCGATATTCATGAAACAACAGAAAATACTGAACCAAAAACACCATTTGATAAATGGGATTTTGTCAGCAAGCGAAAAGGTTTCATGATTTTCTCAATAGCCATTACCATTGCGGGAATTATCGTCCTTTCGATTTTCAAACTCAATGCGGGTATTGACTTTGCAAGTGGTACAAGAGTAGACATTCAAAGTGACCATAAGCTGTCAACTGCTCAAATCGAGCAAGACTTTCACAAATTAGATCTTGATACAGATAGTGTTGTATTATCTGGTCAAAAAGAAAATCAAGCAGCGGCACGATTTGTTGGTGTGCCAAATAAAGAAAAAATTGCAGAAGTGAAAGATTACTTTAAAGATAAGTATGGAACAGAACCGAACGTCAGCACGGTGTCTCCTACGGTCGGAAAAGAACTTGCACGTAATGCTTTATATGCCATCATCATTGCTTCGATTGGGATCATTATTTATGTTTCCATTCGGTTTGAATATAAGATGGCCATTGCAGCGATTGCTTCCCTTTTATATGATGCATTCTTCATTGTGGCATTCTTTAGTATTACACGATTAGAGGTCGATGTGACCTTCATTGCGGCGATCCTCACGGTGATCGGATATTCGATCAATGACACGATCGTGACGTTCGATAGGGTTCGTGAGCAAATGAAGAAACGTAAACCAAAAACGGTAGAAGATCTATCTTACATCGTCAACTTGAGTTTACAGCAAACCTTTACAAGATCTATCAATACGGTACTCACTGTCGTAATTGTTGTGATCGCACTGCTTATCTTCGGATCGGCGTCGATTACAAACTTCTCCCTCGCCTTACTTGTCGGTCTGTTAACAGGGGTGTACTCATCTCTATATATCGCAGCACAAATTTGGCTTATGTGGAAAGGCCGTGATCTGAAAAAGCCGGCGAAGATTGATACTGAGCAAGATATTTAATGGAGAAAGGCTGCCTGTTTGGCAGTCTTTTTTCTATAGATTTCCCGAGATTAAGGCGATTCGTAAACATTTCGGTATCATTGATCTTGAAATGGTCTTTTGCTATAATGACATACGTTTAGATCAGTCTAGTAAGCAAGTGTCCGTTCGGGTATCTTGTAAACGATGAGGAAGCAAGACAAATTGCAGCAATCTTAGCTGGCATGGTATATAAGCCGAAAGCGCTTGAAACTGTAGAAGTAGATTGATGAACTGAAATGTCCGCCAAAACTATCAAGTAACAGTCATCGCTATCGTGAGGAAATCACATGAGAAGATGTTAAACCCAGGACCTAAGACGGTCATTGAAGAAGGGGATACCCTTGTTATTTCTGGAGAAAGACAAGAAATAAAGAACCTCATTAAAGAAAAACTCAGTAGCTAATTCATGCCCACGCTGATAGATTTTCTTCCTCTTTTTCTTTCTGTGTTTAAAAAGGACAATGAAAAGGGAAGAATAAAAGAAAAAGCTTGGGGGATATGTAGATGAACAAACAACAATGGACCATCATACTCGCATTTATTTTCGTATTAATTGTCTCAGTATTTGCCGTCATCAATGTGCGGCCAGTGCAAGTTGACTATTTATTTGGATCGGCTGAATGGCCGCTAATCCTTGTCATTATTGGTTCTGTGCTCATGGGCGGACTCATTGTGGCTTTTGCAGGGATTTTCCAAATTGTGAAACTAAAACGTGAATTAAAGGCTTTAAAAGCTGAGCGTGCAGCCGCACCTGCACCTGTTGTTTCGAATAAAAAGATCGACAAAGACGTTCAAAAGAAACCGAATGTGACGCCTTTAAAAGAACAGCCAGCATCATTTGATCGGAAGGAAAAATAATCTTCCAGCACAATTTCATAAAATAAAAATTGAAACCCCTCAGGCCACTCTAGTATAATAGTGTGGTTGAGGGGTGAATTTATGTTATTATCCAAAATGCGCTGGGAATATGAACATCCAAGCGAAGAAAAAGTGAAATCACTCTCTGAAAATCTGAATATTTCAGCGCTGACTGCATCGCTTCTTGTAAAAAGAGGACTCGAAGAAGTAGAAGAAGCGAGGTCTTTTTTATTTGATCAAAAAGCCGAATTCCATGATCCATTTCTATTAAAAGGAATGAAAGAAGCAGTAGAGCGCATCAACAAAGCGATCGAAGAGCAGGAATCGATTGTGATCTTCGGAGACTATGATGCGGATGGTGTGACAAGTACGTCTGTGCTTTTACATACATTAAAAGAGTTGTCTGCGAAAGTAGACTTTTATATTCCAGATCGATTTAAAGAAGGCTACGGGCCTAATGAACAGGCTTTTCGATATATCAAAGAGCAAGGCGCATCGCTTGTCATCACGGTCGATACAGGCATTGCAGCTGTAAATGAAGCACGTATTGCAAAAGAAATAGGATTAGACCTGATCATTACAGATCACCATGAACCAAGTGAGGAGCTGCCTGAGGCACTTGCGATTGTCCATCCTAAGCAGCCAGGTTGTGAGTATCCTTTTAAAGAACTTGCCGGTGTAGGTGTGGCGTTTAAAGTGGCGCATGCACTTCTTGGAAAGCTGCCAACTCAGCTGTTAGATCTTGCAGCAATTGGGACAATTGCGGATCTTGTGCCCCTTCATGATGAAAATAGATGGCTCGCTAAAAAAGGGCTTATGCAGCTTCGGCAGTCGAATAGGCTAGGGCTGAAGGCGTTATTGAAAGAAGCGGGCGCTACTCTTGAAGAAGCAAATGAGGAAACGGTCGGCTTTCAAATTGCGCCAAGGCTAAATGCTGTTGGACGAATTGAACAGGCAGATCCAGCTGTCCATCTTCTCATGACAGAAGATAAGGATGAGGCAGAAGAACTCGCTCGTTTTGTACAAGAACTGAATAAAGAACGTCAAAAAATTGTGAGTACGATTACAGAAGAAGCCATTCAAATGGTGGAAGAGACAGGTGATGACCAGTCTGCGATTGTTGTAGCGAAAGCGGGCTGGAATCCGGGTGTTGTCGGAATTGTTGCTTCTAAATTGACGGATACATTTTCTCGTCCGGCGATTGTGCTTGGAATAGATGAGGAGACGCAAATGGCAAAAGGATCAGCGCGGAGTATTCCTGGCTTCGATCTATTTTTCCATTTAAGCAAATGCCGCGACATTCTGCCGCATTTCGGCGGGCACCCGATGGCTGCGGGTATGACACTTCGAGCGGATGATGTACCTTTACTAAGGGAAAGATTAAATCAATATGCGAATGAAACGTTGACAGAGGAAGATTTTATTCCGATTCAGCGGGTCGATGCCGTATGTAAAGTAGACGAATTGACGGTTGAAGCGATTGAAGAAATGGGGATGCTGTCACCATTTGGCATGCAAAACCCAAAGCCGTTCATTATGATTGAAGATGCGAGACTTGAAGAAATCCGAACAATTGGAGCAAATCAGAATCATATTAAAATGTCTCTGAAAGATGAAGATAAGCTGCTTGACTGTGTCGGTTTTCATCAAGGTCAATTAAAAGAAGAAGTTGTCACAGGTAGCCGCATTTCCGTCATTGGTGAAATGTCCATTAATGAATGGAATAACCGGAAGAAACCTCAGCTCATGCTGAAAGATGCCCGAGTAGATGAATGGCAACTGTTTGATTTGCGCGGCAAAAATGATTGGGAAAAAACCATCTTCACGCTTGACCCAGAAAAATATGTGGTGGTCTGTTTTGACGAAGATACAAAACAGGAAGTCAATATCCCGATTCATCATGTTCATGCAGAAAATGTTTCAACATTCGATGTAGAAGGCAAGTATGTCGTTTTTGCAGATGTACCTGCAGATGAACACTTGCTAAGGCAGCTGTTAGAAAATCAAAAGCCAGCGAGAGTGTATACGGTTTTCCAAAGAAAAGAAGATCATTTCATGTCCTCTTTCCCTAGCCGCGATCAATTCAAATGGTTGTATGGATTCTTGTTGAAACGAGGAAGTTTCCCTCTCAAGGAACAAGGGATGGAGCTTGCGAAACATAGAGGCTGGACAAAAGATACAATGATTTTTATGACAAAGGTGTTTTTTGAACTCGGTTTTGTTAAAATAGAGAATGGTGTGCTGTCAATAGTACGTGATGCCCCTAAAAAAGATTTAACGGCATCAGCATCCTATACAGCAAAACAACGATTGATGGAACTCGATCAAACACTAACATATTCCTCAGCCAAAGAGCTGAAGGAATGGCTGAATAGCATGATGAGCGAAGTCTCACCTGTGCTTTGACGTACGAGGAGGAAAAGGAAAAGATGGATTTAAAACAATATGTGACAGTTGTACCTGACTACCCAAAGGAAGGTGTACAATTTAAAGATATTACAACGTTAATGGATAAAGGCGAAGTGTACCGTTATGCAACGGATCAAATCGTTGAATACGCGAAAGAAAGAGACATTGATCTCATCGTTGGACCTGAAGCGCGTGGATTCATTATTGGCTGCCCTGTAGCATACGCACTTGGTGTAGGTTTTGCACCGGTTCGTAAAGAAGGAAAGCTTCCTCGTGAAGTCGTTAAAGTCGAATACGGCTTAGAATATGGGAAAGATGTATTAACGATTCATAAAGATGCGATTCGTCCTGGTCAGCGTGTATTGATCACAGATGACTTACTTGCGACTGGTGGAACAATTGAAGCGTCCATCAAGCTTGTAGAGGAATTGGGCGGCGTTGTGGCAGGAATTGCATTCTTGATTGAGCTGACGTATCTGGACGGCAGAAAGAAGCTTGACGGTTACGACATCTTGACGTTAATGCAATACTAATGGAGTTTTACGCAAAAAGCACTCGGTAAGAAGGGTGCTTTTTTCCTATCAAAAATCTTTTAGCGGACTTCTTCTCTTTACATCTATCGAATTTTTCTTGATAATAAACTACAATACAGTTTTCATTTAAAAAGGTGATTCCATGGCGAACGAACAAGTTTTAACGGCGCAGCAGGTCATTGACAAGGCAAGAGAATACCTGTCCGCTGAACATATTCAATTTATAGAGCGAGCATATGAATATGCTGAAAATGCACATAAGGAGCAATACCGGAAGTCTGGTGAGCCTTATATTATCCATCCAATTCAAGTGGCGGGGATTCTTGTTGACCTTGAAATGGACCCATCGACCATTGCAGGCGGTTTCCTGCACGATGTTGTTGAGGATACAGATGTGACATTACAGGATTTAAAAGAGCATTTTAACGAAGAAGTTGCGATGCTTGTTGATGGTGTAACAAAGCTCGGGAAGATTAAATATAAATCACAAGAAGAACAGCAGGCCGAAAACCATCGAAAAATGTTTGTAGCAATGGCGCAGGATATACGCGTGATCTTGATTAAACTGGCAGATCGTTTGCACAATATGAGAACGCTCAAACACCTTCCTCAGGAAAAGCAGCGTAGAATTTCAAATGAAACCCTTGAAATTTTTGCACCGCTTGCGCACAGATTAGGGATTTCAAAGATTAAGTGGGAGCTTGAAGATACAGCACTCCGTTACTTAAATCCGCAGCAATATTACCGGATCGTGAATCTCATGAAGCGCAAACGAGCGGAACGAGAGGAATACTTGGACGAGGTTGTCAATGAAGTAAAAGATCGTGTGTCAGAGGTAAACATCAAGGCTGAATTTTCCGGAAGACCAAAGCATATTTATAGTATTTATCGCAAAATGGTCTTGCAAAATAAGCAGTTTAATGAAATTTATGATCTGCTGGCGGTTCGTATTTTGGTTGACAGCATTAAAGACTGCTATGCCGTGCTTGGGATTATCCATACATGCTGGAAGCCGATGCCAGGTAGGTTTAAGGATTATATTGCCATGCCAAAGCCCAACATGTACCAATCGCTCCATACAACAGTGATTGGGCCAAAAGGAGACCCGCTTGAAGTTCAGATCCGTACAGTGGAAATGCACGAAATCGCAGAGTACGGAATTGCTGCGCACTGGGCATACAAAGAAGGAAAAGAGTCAGCAGAATCAACGGAGGAAGCGGTCTTCCAGAAGAAGCTCTCTTGGTTTAGAGAAATCCTTGAATTCCAAAATGAATCTACAGATGCAGAAGAATTTATGGAATCGTTAAAAATCGATCTGTTCTCTGATATGGTGTTTGTCTTTACACCAAAAGGAGACGTCATTGAACTGCCATCAGGTTCCGTTCCGATTGACTTTTCTTACCGCATTCACTCGGAAATTGGGAATAAAACGATCGGTGCGAAGGTCAACGGAAAGATGGTCACGCTCGATCATAAATTGAAGACAGGTGACATTATTGAAATTCTGACATCAAAGCACAGCTATGGGCCAAGTCAGGATTGGGTCAAACTTGCCCAAACCTCCCAAGCGAAGCACAAGATCAGACAGTTTTTCAAAAAACAGCGCCGTGAAGAAAATGTCGAAAAAGGCCGAGAACTCGTGGAGAAAGAAATCAAAAACCTTGAGTTTGATGTCAAAGACATTCTGACAGCTGAAAACCTGCAAAAAGTGGCTGACAAATTTAATTTTTCAAACGAAGAGGACATGTATGCAGCGGTTGGTTATAACGGAATTACTGCACTCCAAGTCGCCAATCGTTTAACTGAAAAAGAAAGAAAACAAAGAGATCAAGAAGAACAAGAAAAAACGGTTCAAGAAGTGACTGTAGAGCCAAAGACATATCACGGGAAGAAACGAGAAGCAGGCGTAAGAGTCAAAGGGATAGATAACCTGCTTGTCCGCTTATCTAAGTGCTGTAACCCTGTTCCTGGTGATAGCATTGTTGGTTTTATTACGAAAGGCCGAGGCGTATCTGTTCACCGTGATGACTGTCCGAACGTGAAAACAGGAGAAGCGCAGGAACGGTTAATCCCGGTAGAGTGGGAGCATGAACAGCCTGCTCGAAACCGTAAAGAATACAATGTGGAAATTGAAATACTAGGATATGACAGACGCGGCTTACTCAATGAGGTGCTTCAAGCAGTCAACGAAACGAAAACGAACATCTCGTCAGTTTCTGGTAAGTCTGATCGTAACAAAGTGGCGACGATTCATATGGCGATCTTTATCCAAAACATTAACCATTTGCACAAAGTGGTAGAACGCATTAAACAAATCAAAGACATTTACTCTGTTCGCCGATTCATGAATTAGAAAGGAAGTATATCGTCTATGAGACTTGTTGTGCAGCGTGTGACAAGTGCATCTGTGAAGGTAGAAGAAGAGATCACAGGTGCCATCAATGAAGGATATATGGTACTCGTTGGTGTCACACACGAAGATACAGAAGAAGATGTGCATTATTTAGCTGATAAGCTTGCACATTTACGTATTTTTGAGGATGAAAACGGGAAAATGAATCATTCGTTATTGGATGTAAAAGGAAGCGTTTTGTCTGTATCCCAGTTTACCCTTTATGGTGATACGAGAAAGGGCAGAAGGCCGAATTTTATGAAAGCAGCCAAGCCAGATGCTGCGAACGCCCTTTACGAATGTTTCAATAAAGCCCTTAGAGAAAAAGGCATACATGTAGAAACTGGCCGCTTTGGCGCAATGATGGATGTGTCATTGACCAATTCAGGACCCGTCACCATCTGGATGGATAGCAAAGAATAGATTCACTTTAGACTGTAGATAAACTCTTGTAGGAGTTTGTTTAGAGTCTTTTTCTTTTGCGACAAAATAAAAAAGAGGCGCAGTGGCCTCTTTTTTCTAGCGGAAATATTGTTTTAATCCTTCTGTCATTCCTTCTGTCACTCGTTCTTGGTAAGAGGCACTATAGATGATGGCTTCCTCCTGAGGATTGCTTAAATAACCGAGTTCATATAAAAGAGAAGGACGTTTGTTTTCTCTTAACACAAAATAATCTCCAAATTTCACACCCTTATCAGGGATTTGAGAGCGTTTAGCGACTTCTGTATGAACATTTGTCGCTAATTGCTGGTCTTTAGCTGCTTGATAATAATACGCCGTACTTCCTCTGACACTTGGGTCCATAAAACTATCGTAATGAAGACTAATAAATGCATCTGCATTTCTGTAATGAGATGTCGCAACCCTCGATTGAAGGCTGATAAAAGTATCTTCACTTCTAGTTAAATAAACATTTGCTCCAGAAGCCCTTAATTTGCCTGCCAGTAAATTGGCGGTTTTGATGGTAATGTTTTTCTCAAAGGCACCATCTGCGCCAATCGTGCCGCTGTCTTTTCCGCCATGACCTGGATCAAGAACAATCGTTTTTCCTTTTAAAGAACCAGTTCCTGACGATGAATCCTGCTGTGGTCTTGGTGCCTCGCTGCTATTTTTATTCGTTTGAATGACCCAGCTTGCTACATAACCAGTTCCGCCGTTTGATAACGTCACCTCGTACCAGTCACCTTGCGTGCGAACAATTTGGTAGGCAGCGCCTTTTGTGGCTCTTTCTGCAATTTGAGCAGAAGTAGAAGCGCTTTTTCGAATGTTGGTGCCATCGTAGACAATGTATGCTTTCTTTTGGGAAGTCGAAGAAGATGAGTTCTTTTCACCCGCTGAACTCGCTCCATTGCTTGTGACGATGTAATAGCTTGCTGCCCAGCCTTTCACGCCTTTTGCCTCAATTTCATACCAGCCGTTCTGCTCGCGCAAAATAGTAACCTGTGTGTTGCGGGCAAGTGAAGCGACAATTTGTGCATTTGGTGCTGCCGATTGCCTTACATTCAAGCTCGATACGCCAACTGTGCCTGTCTGTTTAGAGCGAGAGGACTCGCCAGAGCTTGATTGAGAGGCCTTTTGGCCGCCTGACACATAATCAGAGTGAACCCAGCCTACTGCTTGTTTATACGAAATTTTTGTCCATTCGCCGCTTGTCTGCAGCTTTTTAGCGGAAGCGCCTTGCGGGAAAGTTCCGACGACTTGATAGGAAGTCCCAGGGCCTGTCCGTATGCGAAGATCAGTGGCTGTCGATGTAATAGAACTGCTGCCAGATGAGCTTTGATTTTGCGTCTTTGACTTAGCAGCCTTTTGGCTGCCAGATGATGTTGTAATCAGCCATGAGACGACCCAGCCTTTTTGACCGTTCGATAGACCGATCTGTACCCATTCGCCTTGTTTCGTGAGAATGGGATAGCTTTCTCCGCGCTTCACAACAGCTGCGATTCCATAGCTTAAGCCAGGACCTGATCTCACATTGATTTCATCTGTAGCGACCACAGCTTGATCTGTTTGTGCTGTAGCATGTGCCATCGGCAAAGTACTTGCGATGAGAACAAAACAGGTAAGAAGCATCATCATTTGATTGTGTTTTTTTAGATTCAAAACGGTGTTTTCCCCTCCCTTGTAAAACCGATGAATGTAATTTCGTTATGTAATGGATGAATTCCTTGCAGTTTCCCTAATAAAAATGAATCAATCTGTTTATACTAAATAAAAACGTGATAAAAGGATGTACAAACATGAGATTAAGCAGAAAATTAGGACGAGTGCAATATAATGGACATCGTGATATCGATCGCTGGCAGCACGACGAAATGGATCAACCAGGCTTCCTTGAAGAAACCGCATCTGAATACGGATGTACGTCAAAAGAAGAGCTGGAAAAGAAAAAGAGGCACGGCAAGGGTTGACAGAGTGGCAGCACCGACCTTATTATAATATAAATCAACACACTTGAAAATTTAAAATGTGGAACTGATGATAGAGAATAGTAGGGTAAATTGCGTGAGCAGAGAGGAATCGCCTTAGGCTGAAAGCGAATCCGCATGGCATTTATCACGAAAGAACACTCTGTAGGTTTCCTGCTGAACGCTCTAAAAATGAGTCAATAGGCGGAGAACGTGAATCTGCGTTAAGGATTTGAGCGGGAACATGGCTAGATCATGTTCCAACTAGGGTGGCACCACGGGTATAACTCTCGTCCCTACTATACACATAGTAGAGGCGGGGGTTTTTTATATGTCCACATAAAAAATGAATGATGGTCGTAGGAGGACGAAAAATGAGTTTTAATATTCCAAGAGGCACACAGGATATTTTACCTGGAGAGTCAGAACGCTGGCAGTATGTTGAACAAATTGCAAGAGATACATGTGCAGCTTTTCAATACAAAGAAATCCGCACACCGATTTTTGAGCATACAGAGCTATTTGCACGGGGAGTAGGCGAATCAACCGATATCGTTCAAAAAGAGATGTATACATTTGAAGATAAAAAGGGACGCAGCATCACCCTTCGTCCAGAGGGGACAGCATCAACGGTACGTTCCTATGTTGAAAATAAATTATTTGCACAGCCAGCGCAGCCAACAAAGCTGTATTACATCGGGCCAATGTTCCGCTATGAACGTCCGCAAACGGGAAGATATCGTCAATTTTATCAGTTTGGGATTGAAGCGATCGGTTCAAAGGATCCAGCCATTGATGCAGAAGTGATTTCCCTTGCGATGAGTGTTTATGAGAAAGCAGGTCTTTCTAACTTAAAGCTCGTCATTAACAGCCTTGGTGACAAAGAGAGCCGTGCAGACTACCGCGAGGCACTTGTTAAGCACTTTGAGCCAAGAATCGATGAATTCTGTCATGACTGTCAAACTCGTTTACATCAAAATCCGTTGCGAATTCTTGATTGTAAAAAGGATCGTGACCACGAATTGATGGCAACGGCTCCATCCATTCAAGATTACTTAAATGATGAATCACGGACTTATTTTGAAAAGGTCAAACAATACTTAACAGATATAGGCGTTGAATATGTCGTCGATCCGAACTTAGTGCGTGGTCTTGATTACTACAATCACACAGCATTTGAGATCATGAGCAATGCTGAAGGCTTTGGTGCGATTACCACATTAGCCGGCGGTGGCCGATATGATGGACTTGTTGAAGGAATTGGCGGTCCTGAATCACCAGGAATCGGTTTTGCTATGAGTATTGAGCGTTTCCTATCAGCAATCGATGCTGAAGGAATTGATCTTCCACTGCAAGATGGCATTGATCTATACATTGCTGCACTAGGTGATGATGCGAAAGATTACGCTGTTTCATTATTAAATCGTCTGAGAAAAGAAGGCATTTCAAGTGAAATGGACTATACAGGGAAGAAATTAAAAGGACAATTTAAAGCGGCTGATCGATTGAAAGCCAAGTTTATAGCTGTCCTTGGTGAAGATGAGCTCGCGCAGCACATTGTGAATGTAAAAGATACGACAACGGGTGAACAAATTGAAGTGAAGCTTGATGAGCTGATTCAAATGATGAAGGCACACAAGAAGGCGTAAAGAAGGAGTGGAATGTTTGTGTTTGGTAGAACTTTTTATTGTGGAGAAGTAACAGAAGACCAAATCGGTCAAACTGTTGTATTAAAAGGATGGGTTCAAAAAAGACGTGACCTTGGCGGATTAATCTTTATCGATCTGCGTGACCGTACAGGAATTGTACAAGCGGTTTTCAATCCAGACCTTTCAAAAGAGGCGCTTGAGACAGCAGAATCGATTCGTAATGAATATGTCCTTGATATTAAAGGTACGGTTGTGGCAAGAGAAGAAGCAACAATCAATCCAAATCTAAAAACAGGGAAAATTGAAATACAAGTCGAAACGGTCAGCGTGTTAAATGAAGCGAAAACTCCTCCTTTTGTGATTTCAGATCAAGCGGATGAGGTATCAGAAGATGTGCGCCTTAAATACCGTTACTTAGACCTTCGCCGTCCTGCTATGTTTGAAACGATGAAAATGCGACATGAAGTCACTAGAGCATTCCGACATTTCCTAGATGATAACGGCTTCCTAGATATTGAAACACCGATTTTAACAAAAAGTACGCCAGAGGGTGCACGTGACTATCTTGTTCCAAGCCGTGTACATGAAGGAGAGTTCTATGCCTTGCCTCAGTCCCCGCAATTATTTAAACAATTGCTAATGGTCTCAGGTATGGATCGTTATTATCAAATTGCCCGCTGCTTTAGAGATGAAGACTTACGTGCTGACCGTCAGCCGGAATTCACACAAGTCGATATCGAAATGTCCTTTATGAGTCAAGAGGACATTATGACGCTTGCTGAAGAGATGATGGCAAAGGTGATGAAAGACGTCAAAGGCGTAGATCTGACATTGCCATTACCTCGTATGACATATGATGAAGCGATGAACTCTTATGGATCTGATAAACCAGATACACGTTTTGAGATGAAGCTTGTCAACATTTCAGACACGGTAAAAGACTCTGACTTCAAAGTTTTTAGCGGAGCTGTGAAAAATGGTGGAGCTGTGAAAGCCATCAATGTCAAAGGAGCAGCAGCGAACTACTCAAGAAAAGACATTGATGCCCTTGGTGCATTTGCAGCGAACTACGGTGCAAAAGGTCTAGCTTGGCTTAAAGCAGAAGGGTCAGAATTAAAAGGACCAATTGCTAAATTCTTTGACGAAGCAAAGCAAGGAGAATTAAAAGAGAAGCTGCAAGTCGAAGAAGGCGACCTTTTACTTTTTGTTGCAGATAAGACGTCTGTTGTCCATGATGCACTTGGCGCCCTTCGTCTAAAACTCGGCAAAGAGCTTGAACTCATCGATGAGTCTCGATTCAACTTCTTATGGGTTGTTGATTGGCCGCTGCTTGAAAAAGATGAAGAAGAAGGCCGTTTCTATGCTGCCCATCATCCATTCACAATGCCAGTACGCGACGATCTTGAATTAATTGAGACAAGCCCAGAAGACATGAAGGCACAGGCTTACGATCTTGTCCTGAATGGCTATGAGCTTGGCGGAGGTTCGATTCGTATTTTCGAAAAGGACATTCAAGAAAAAATGTTTAGCTTACTTGGGTTTTCAAAAGAAGAGGCTTATGAACAATTTGGCTTCCTTCTAGATGCTTTTGAGCACGGTGTTCCCCCGCACGGCGGAATCGCACTTGGTCTTGACCGATTAGTGATGCTGCTTGCTGGGCGCTCTAACCTAAGAGACACGATTGCTTTCCCGAAAACGGCAAGTGCGAGCTGCGTGCTAACAGATGCTCCTGGCCATGTGAGCGAGGCGCAGCTTGATGAGTTAAGCTTAGCCATTAAAACAAAAGTAAAACAGTAAAATAGACGCATAGATATAGGCATGTAAACGCTTGAAAAAGCGGCATGCCTATGATATGCTTTCTTCAATCAATAAATAAAGTCCTGATACGTACGGTGGTTACCTAGTTTTGACCGAACATTTTTTTATACGGGAGCTTGCCTTTCCTTTCTGCATAAATGCCTCTTTAGAGGACTTATAAAGTCAGGAAGAAAGCACCCACCTGCATGGTGCGGGGTTCAAAACGAAGGAAAAGCTGGCGGCGTTGTCGGGACTTTTTTGTGTTTTTTTCGTTTACAGAAGGATGACGGAGAAGTCTGAATATGATATGATTCTTTCGATTCATTTTAAATAAAGGTGGAGTGAGGCACTTGTTACATCAGTTTTCAAGAAACGAGCTTGCCATTGGCAAGGAAGGCTTAAATATATTAAAAAACAGTACAGTTGCAGTGCTTGGTGTGGGCGGCGTTGGCTCATTTGCAGTCGAGGCACTCGCTCGTTCAGGCGTTGGCCGTATTGTTCTTGTTGATAAAGATGATATTGATATTACAAATGTAAATCGTCAGCTGCCAGCATTGCTTTCAACAGTGGGTCAGCCAAAGGTTGACTTAATGCAGGCGAGAATCGCTGATATTAATCCAGAATGTGAAGTGGTTGCGCTCAAGATGTTTTATACAGAGGAAACATATGAGCAATTTTTTGAATATCCGCTTGATTATGTCATCGATGCATCAGATACGATTCACTATAAAATTCATTTAATGAAAGAGTGTCTGAAACGAGGTGTGAACATCATTTCGAGTATGGGAGCTGCAAACAAAACAGATCCGACTCGCTTCAAAATTGATGACATTTCAAAAACCCATACCGACCCAATTGCAAAAGTCGTGAGAACGCGTCTACGCAAAGAAGGGATTCGTAAAGGAATTGAAGTCATTTTCTCTGATGAAAGTCCGATTGTGATTCGCGAAGATGTTAGAAAAGAAGTTGGAAATGATGAAGCGAAGATTCGCAAGGCACAAATGCCGCCATCTTCCAATGCATTCGTCCCATCTGTTGCAGGACTGATCATGGGTGGTCATGTGATTATGCAGCTTTTGAAAGATATTCCAATTACACGTGTGAAGGATAAATAAACACCTGCTAATTAGGCAGGGGCCAGCGTGTAGACAAACCCCGCATTCGGTGTCAGATCTGTGCTTCGGTGCTCACGAATGTTCAATTCGCTCCGCTCCGATGCTCGTCCATCCTAGACTTCAAAGGTTTTCTATCACGCTGAAAAGAAGACAAAGGGCTAAAATCAAGATCATTTTAGCCCTTTGTCAACAATCTGACAGCCCCCTGCTAATTAGGCAGGGGGCTTTTTTATTTTTGGCGTTTTAAATTCTCATATACTTGTTTCAGTGCGCCTTCAAATTTGCCTGTTTGCTTCGGTTCATAGTATTGTTTGTTTTTCAGCGGATCAGGTAGGTACTGCTGCTTCACCCAGCCGTTTTCATAATCGTGTGGATATAAGTAGTCGACACCTCTACCGAGTGCTGTAGCTCCTTTGTAGTGAGCATCTTTTAAATGAACAGGGATTTCACCTATTTTCCCTGAACGAATGTCACCAAGTGCCGCATCGATTGCCTTATATGCTGAGTTGGACTTAGGAGAAAGACACAGTTCAATGACTGCATTAGCCAGCGGAATTCGTGCTTCCGGGAAACCGACTCTTTCTGCTGTCTGAACAGCGCTTAACACACGAGGTCCAGCTTGAGGACTAGCTAAGCCAATATCTTCGTAAGCCATCACGAGTAGCCTTCTTGAAATGCTTTCAAGGTCTCCTGCTTCAATCAATCTGGCAAGGTAATGTAGTGCCGCATCTGCATCAGATCCTCTAATGGATTTTTGAAAAGCCGAGAGGACATCATAATGAGCATCACCATTCTTATCATGTGAGAAGCTCTTTTTTTGTAAACATTCTTCTGCTGCGGCAAGAGTGATCACAATATGCCCAGCTTCATCTGCTTTTGTCGATAAGACAGCTAGTTCTAATGCATTTAAAGCAGAGCGTACGTCTCCGCCGCATCCGTTGGCAAAATGATGCATCGCTTCATCGTCCACTGTCACTTCATAACCGCCAAGGCCGCGATGTTCATCCTGTAATGCTCTTGTTAACGCAGCCTTGATTTGCTCTGTTTCAAGCGGTTTTAGCTCAAATATTTGTGTCCGGCTCCGGATGGCAGGATTAATTGCATGATAAGGGTTAGCCGTCGTTGCACCAATTAAAATGATCATGCCATTTTCTAAATAAGGAAGAAGAAAATCTTGCTTTCCTTTATCAAGCCTGTGAACCTCGTCTAAAATGAGGATGACCTGGCCGCTCATTTTCGCTTCAGCGGCGACAGCTTCCATATCCTTTTTGTTATGAATGACCGCATTCAACGTCCGAAACGCAATGCTTGTACTGCCAGCGATCGCCGTCGCAATTGATGTTTTGCCGATGCCCGGCGGTCCATATAAAATCATCGAGGATAAATGTTTTGCCTCGACCATTCGTCTAATAATTTGACCTTCTCCAACGAGATGCTCCTGCCCAATGATGTCTTCAATATGACTTGGGCGCATCCGGTACGCTAAAGGTTTCATGATTATCTCTCCTAAAGCAATGTCTTGTTTGTATAGAGTACCGAAATTTCTTCAAATAGAAAAGGGATCCGTCCTGTTATAGCGCCTAGAAGCGGCAAATGAAAGTTGGCTAAAAGTATGATATAATTGCTTTTGGTCTATATATCAGCGTATATGAAATCAGAAAAAATAATTGATGACATAGAATAGAAAACGCAGAGGTGTTTAACTTGAAAATTTCAACTAAAGGCAGATATGGTCTAACGATCATGATCGAATTAGCCAAAAAACATGGCGAAGGCCCTACATCATTAAAATCAATCGCTCAAAACAATAATTTGTCTGAGCATTATTTAGAGCAGCTTGTATCACCACTTCGGAATGCCCGTCTTGTGAAAAGTATTCGCGGTGCATATGGCGGCTATGTTCTTGCACATGAACCGAACGAGATCACAGCCGGTGATATTATTCGTGTATTAGAAGGACCGATTAGTCCTGTCGAAGTTATTGAAAACGAAGAACCAGCAAAGCGTGAACTTTGGATTCGAATTCGTGATGCAGTAAAAGACGTACTAGACAATACAACTCTTGAAGACTTGGCAAGCTATACAGATGACGGAAATCAAGACGCGTATATGTTCTACATTTAGATCAGAGGTGTACCTGAAATGGAACGAATCTATTTAGATCATGCGGCAACAACGCCGATGGATCAGCGTATCGTGGACAAGATGATCCCTTACTTTACAGAGATATTTGGCAATCCTTCTAGCATTCATTCATATGGGCGCGAGGCAAGAAAGTGGCTTGATGAAGCAAGAGAAGTGATTGCAGGAGAATTACACTGTAAACCACAGGAAGTCATCCTCACAAGTGGAGGAACAGAGGCGGACAACCTGGCGATTACAGGTGTGGCTATGGCAAGGCAGCATGAAGGAAAACATATTATCACAGCAAAAACAGAGCATCATGCGGTGCTCCACACATGTGAACGCCTAGAGAAGCTAGGATTTGATGTGACATATTTAGATGTGGATGAAACGGGATTGATTCATCTAGAACAACTAAAACAGGCACTAAGAGATGATACAATTCTTGTGACCATCATGTACGGCAACAATGAAACAGGTGTAATTCAACCAATCAAAGACATTGGCGAACTCATGCACCATCACACTGCGCATTTTCATACAGACGCCGTGCAGGCGTTTGGAACAATGCCAATCGATGTAGCAGACCTTCATATTGATCTTTTATCTGCTTCTGGTCATAAGCTAAATGGTCCAATGGGAACTGGCTTTTTATATGTAAACGAAGGCGTAAAACTTTCTCCGCAATTGTTCGGTGGAGAACAAGAAAGAAAACGCCGTGCTGGTACAGAAAATGTGGCAGGGATCGTGGGACTTGCAGAAGCTGTTCAATTAACGAAGCAAAATAGAAGAGAAAAAGCCATGCATTATGGTAAGCTCAAAGAAATCATGCTGCAAGTATTCGATGAGGAATCACTTATTTTCTCTATCAATGGGCATCCGAAAGAGACATTGCCTCATATTTTAAATGTTCATTTCCCGGGTGTTTCCATCGAATCGTTACTTGTGAATTTAGATATGGAAGGAATTGCTGTTTCAAGTGGATCTGCATGTACGGCTGGATCCGTCCTTCCTTCGCACGTGTTAAGCGCCATGTATGGCGAAGAAGCAGACAAGCTGACATCCTCAGTCAGAATAAGCTTCGGTCTTGGGAATGAAGAGGATCACGTGAAGCAGGCAGCACGTAAGATAGCAGCTGTTGTCAAACGCTTAGCCAAATAAACGTTCCTCTTTTGTTCGTGTGTGAAAAATGAAACAGCCAAGCACCTGAAGAACGAAACGCACATGCTGTTTCATTGAAAATGGAGTTGATGAAGATGACAAAAAGACCAGAAGACACAAGAGTTGTGGTCGGTATGTCCGGTGGAGTCGACTCATCAGTTGCCGCTCTTATGCTAAAAGAGCAAGGCTATGATGTGATCGGCATATTTATGAAAAACTGGGATGACACAGATGAAAATGGTGTGTGTACAGCAACGGAGGATTATGAGGATGTCATCCGCGTCTGTAACCAAATTGGAATCCCTTATTATGCAGTGAATTTCGAAAAGCAATATTGGGACAAAGTGTTTCAATATTTCCTTGATGAATATAAAGCAGGCAGAACGCCAAACCCAGATGTCATGTGTAACAAAGAAATTAAGTTTAAAGCGTTTCTTGAGCATGCATTGTCGCTCGGTGCGGATTATTTAGCAACAGGTCACTATGCGCGCGTCGACAGAACTGGCGATGAAGTTAAAATGCTTAGAGGTCTTGATGCGAACAAAGACCAAACGTATTTCTTAAATCAGCTGACTCAGGAACAGCTTGATAAAGTCATGTTCCCAATCGGTGATTTAGAGAAGAAAAGGGTTCGTGAATTGGCAAAAGAAGCAGAGCTCGCAACCGCAACGAAAAAAGATTCAACGGGTATTTGCTTTATTGGGGAAAGAAACTTTAAAACGTTCCTCAGTCAATATTTACCTGCACAGCCTGGCGTGATGCAGACGATGGACGGAGAAGTCAAAGGGGAGCACGATGGACTGATGTATTACACGATCGGTCAGCGCCAAGGTCTTGGCATTGGCGGCAGCGGTGATCCTTGGTTTGTCGTTGGAAAAGACTTGGAACAAAATATTTTGTTTGTCGAACAAGGTTTTCACAATCCACTTTTATATTCTGAAAGCATTTCAGCCGTCAATATCAGCTGGACTCGTCCTCATATTGTCGGTGAAAACGGTGAATTAACATGCACAGCTAAATTCAGATACCGTCAAGAAGATCACCATGTGAAGGTCAAAATGACAGGTGAGCAAGAAGCGATGGTCATCTTTGATGAACCTGTTCGTGCTGTGACACCAGGACAGGCGGTTGTCTTTTATGATGGCGACGAATGTCTAGGTGGCGGAACTATTGACGATGTCTTTAAAGACGGCCAAAAGCTGTCGTACGTGTAACTTGTTTTCAAAACCTCAACGTCGCTGTTGAGGTTTTTTAATGAAAGGATGAGAGAGCGAATGAATCATAACGAAATTGGCATAGAAGCCTTAAATCAGGGGAACATCGAAAAAGCGGCGGAAGCTTTTACGAAAGCCATTGAAGAAAGCCCGAAAGACCCGGTTCCATATATTAACTTTGCGAACTTACTTTCAAGCATCAATGAATTTGAACGCGCGTTAAACTTCTTTCAAAAAGCCATTGAACTTGATCACGCCGCAGCTGCAGCCTATTACGGAGCAGGAAATGTATACACATTAAAAGAAGACTTTATGAAAGCAAAAGACTATTTTGAACAAGCACTAAAAGCGGGCATGGAAAATAGTGATTTGTTTTATATGCTGGGGCAGACGCTCATTAAATTAGAGCAGCCGAAGCTTGCGATGCCTTATCTTCAGCGTGCCATCGAACTGAATGAAGATGATAACGAAGCAAGATTCCAATTTGGCATGTGCTTAGCCAATGAACAATTGCTGGAAGAAGCGGTGACAACCTTTACTGAGGTAGTCACGCGTGATCCGCAGCATGCAGATGCCTTTTATAATTTAGGAGTTGCGTATGCATATTTAGAGAAAAAAGACGAAGCGCTTGAGATGCTTGGAAAAGCCATTGACGTGCAGCCTGATCATATGCTGGCACTACATGCGCAAAAGCTGATTCAAGAGGCAGAATAGACGGAAGGAGGGAAGACCTGTGCAGGAACATCCAGATCAAATGAAGCTTGAGGACGAACCATTTTTAAAGGGGACAGTTCAAGCCGTTATTTTCCATAATGAAAGTAATTTATATTCGGTGTTAAAGGTGAAAGTCATTGAAACATCGGAAAACTTAGAGGAAAAAACAGCATCTGTCACAGGCTACTTCCCAGCACTTCATGAGGAGGAAACTTACACCTTCTATGGCAAAGTTACAAGCCATCCGAAGTTTGGTGAACAGTTTCAGGCGACTCATTTTCAAAAGGAAGTACCGACAACAAAACAAGGAATAATCCATTATCTTTCAAGTGATTTATTTGAGGGGATAGGCAAAAAGACAGCGGAAGAAATTGTAGGAAAGCTTGGCAGTGAGACGCTTCATAAAATTATGCGTGACCCAGCGGTTTTGTATGACGTTCCGCGCTTATCAAAAAAGAAGGCTGATAAGCTGGCTGCAGCGCTCCAAGAGCATCAAGGATTGGAACAAATTATGATCAGCTTGAATCAATACGGCTTTGGTCCGCAGCTCAGCATGAAGATTTATCAAGTGTACGAAAGTGAGACGCTGCAGAAGATTGAAGAAAACCCGTATCAGCTCGTCAAGGATGTTGAAGGGATCGGATTTATTAAGGCAGATGAACTTGGCGCTAGAACCGGCATCTCAGGAAGTGACCCAGAGCGAATTCGTGCAGCCTTGCTTTATACAGTGGAGACAGCCAGTCTTCAGGACGGTCATACGTACATACAAACAAAGGATTTGATCGTCGAAACCCGAAAACTGCTCAATCAAACAGGCAATGAGTACAAAGTGACGGAAATGGACGTCGCCGATCAGATCATTGCACTTGGCGAAGGGAAAGAGATGATCATTGAGGATGAGCGCTGCTATCATCCGTCCTTATTTTATGCCGAGCAAAGTGTCGCGAAACGTATACAAAAAATCGTCTCCCAAACGGAATATGCAGATCAATTTCCTGAATCAGAATTCCTTCTAGCCCTTGGTGAGCTAGAGGAACGGCTGGGCGTCCAATATGCGCCGACACAAAAGGAAGCGATTCAAAAGGCACTCATGTCCCCAATGCTGCTTTTAACAGGCGGACCTGGGACTGGGAAGACAACAGTCATTAAAGGGATTGTTGAGCTTTACAGCGATCTTCATGGTGTATCACTTGACCCAAGTGATTATAAAAAGGATGAATCCTTCCCATTTGTGCTTGCGGCACCAACTGGGCGAGCAGCTAAACGGATGACAGAATCAACAGGGCTTCCAGCTGTGACGATTCACCGGCTGCTTGGTTGGAACGGATCAGAAGGATTTTCTCATGATGATGAACAGCCGATTGAAGGAAAGCTTGTCATCATTGATGAATCAAGTATGCTAGATATTTGGCTTGCGAATCATTTGTTTAAAGCCATTCCTGACCATATACAAGTGATCATGGTGGGGGATGAACATCAGCTTCCGTCTGTCGGACCAGGCCAGGTGTTAAGAGACTTGCTTGCATCACAAGCCGTGCCAGCGGTTACCCTAACAGATATTTACCGGCAGGCAGACGGCTCCAGCATTGTTGAACTTGCACATGATATGAAAAATGGTGTCCTGCCAAAGGATATTACCGCACGTTCAAAGGATCGATCTTTCATCAAATGCTCAGCTGATCAAATGAAAGAAGTGATTGAGAAAGTCGTCAGCAATGCTGCTCAAAAAGGCTATTCAGCTAAAGATATTCAAGTGCTTGCGCCCATGTATAAAGGAAAAGCAGGCATTAATGAGCTCAATAAAATGCTGCAGCACATTTTGAATCCTAAAAAACCAAAAGGTCGAGAAATTCCTTTTGGTGATGTGGTGTACCGGACTGGTGATAAAGTGCTTCAGCTTGTGAATCAGCCAGAGAACAATATTTTTAACGGTGATATTGGCGAAATTGTCTCCATTTTTTATGCGAAAGAAAACACAGAAAAAGAAGATATGGCTGTGATCTCCTTTGATGGGAATGAAATCACTTTTACTAAAAAGGATTTTCATCAATTTACACATGCCTATTGTTGCTCTATCCACAAATCACAAGGCAGTGAATTCCCTATCGTTGTACTACCAGTCGTGAGAAGTTATTACAGAATGCTTCGGCGAAATTTGCTGTACACAGCCATTACACGAAGTAAAAAGTTTTTAATTCTGTGCGGCGAGGAATCAGCACTGGAGTGGGGCGTGAAAAACAATGAGGATTCCCTCAGACAAACGTCCTTAACGATGCGGCTCGTGCAAACCGAAGAGGTTATGGATGCGGAGCTTGCAGCACTTCAAAAAGAACTGCCGTTTAGCGTGCATGATGCAAATATCGGTATGGAGGGAATCACTCCATTTGATTTTATGCATGAATAAAAGGCTTCCAGATGGAAGTCTTTTTTAGCATGAAAAGAATTTCGCATAGTTCGTTCATGGAAGCCATTTCTTCGTATGAGTCTTGAAGCAAACGCACACGATAAGACTGTTCCGCAAAAGGTGGTTGAGCACATTTTGAGAACATGTCGAGAGCTTGAAGGAATGTCAATCTATACTGGTGAAACGTCTCATTCACTTGGTTCCATAAAAGATATTTGCTTATTAGCCGGAGGCAGCTGCGGAGGTTATGTATTAGATGGGAAAAAGAAAGACTGTGCCTTCATTCCATTCTCGGCTGGGGATCAGCTGACAGACAAAGGCTTATATGTGAGCTGCCAGGAGGGTGTAGGCATGGATTCCTCCGCCCCATCCCTCTTATTTTCGAAATTAAAAAAGAAAATGATGCAGTCGCCTGACGGTGAAAATTTAGGCATTTTGGAAGATGTATACTTTTGCACAAATTCGGGCACAATCGTAGCATATGAACTCTCGGACGGCT
Source organism: Bacillus pumilus (assembly GCF_009937765.1). NCBI lineage: Bacteria > Bacillati > Bacillota > Bacilli > Caryophanales > Bacillaceae > Bacillus > Bacillus pumilus. The sequence continues at coordinate 1,615,787 of NZ_CP047089.1, forward strand.
TCTTTACAGAGCTATCAGGGATTCGAAAACAGCTTCAGGCTGCCGGAACCTTGATCAACGTTCAAAAGGAAGCGCTTGTTCTAAACCGAACGTAAAGAGGTGCTGATTATGCTCATTTGCCCAAATTGCAAATGTAAAGACATCGGAAAAATTGGGGTCAATCAATATTATTGCTGGGGCTGTTTTATTGAATTGACACTGTCAAAAGGTAAAATATCTACACACCAAGTGGAAGAAGACGGAACACTAAGCAGCTTAGATGATCTGTTTAGTGATGATGAACGTTCAATTCAACTATAAGTGTTAAGGGGGAATTTCGAATGGGCAAAATGACTTCTTCACTATTAACGCTTGGTGCAGGTGCACTCGCATATCACTTTGCAAGCCGATATGATATGCCATCAAAGCGGGATATGAAAAAGCTAAGAAAACGTGTGATGAGAATGATGTAAAAAAAGGCATCCGCTAAGAGCGGATGTCCCAGATTGTTGACAAAGGGCTGAAATGATCTTTATTTTAGCCCTTTGTCTTCTTTTCAGCGTGATAGAAAACCTTTGAAGTTTAGGAAGGGCGAGCAATGGCGCGGAGCGAATCTGACATTCGTGAGCACCGGTGCGCAGACCTGACACCGAATGCGAGGGTTTGTCTACACACTGAGGCATCCGCTAAGAGCGGATGTCCTTTTTTATGCCTGCCTATATTCTAATCGGCGTGCGAGTAATGATAAGCTGAAATTGACGACAAAATACATCATCGCCGCTAATAGGAAAATGGGCAGTAAGTAAGATTGGCTCTGACCGTTTAATATTTGAGCGTGATGCAATAGTTCTGGAAGTGCAATGACAACAGCTAGTGACGTATCTTTTAAAAGAGAGATGAATTGACTAACAATTGGCGGCACCATTCGGCGTAAAGCCTGCGGCATAATAATCATTTTTAACGTTTGGATATAGGTTAAACCAGAGGACCTGGCGGCTTCGATTTGCCCCTTATCAATTGATTTTAAACCACTTCGAATAATTTCTGACAGCATTGCTGATTCAAATACGGTTAAAGCTGCTATAGCCGAGGCTGTAATGCTCAGCTTAATGCCGATTTCGGGCAATGCAAAATATGTGAAAAAAATGATCAATAAGAGCGGCAAGTTTCGAATGGTTTCGACGACGACTGCAAGTATCTTTGATAAAATCGGAATTTGAGCGAACCGCAATGTTCCAATGACTAATCCAATGAGAAAGCTCAAAATGATGGAGATAAAAGCCACTTTTAAGGTGACAGCAAATCCTTCAAGTAAAAAGGCGAGATGATCAGGCTGGTAGGCACCTAGAAAATCCATGATATGTCCTCCTTTCTAGTGGCTTCTTGCTAATCTTTTTTCTAAATAACCAACGCCTAAACTGAGCGGAATCGTTAATATCAGATAGAACATGGCAACAAAAATGTAGACATCAAATGTCACAAATGTTCTAGAAGCGATGAGGTCTCCTTGATACATAAGATCAAACCCTGCGATGACACCTAAAATAGATGAGTTTTTAACAAGGTTAATAAATTGATTCCCAAGAGGGGGAATGACAATTTTAATCGCTTGCGGCAGAATGATATACCGCATCGTCCCGCCATAGGATAGACCTGAAGCACGGGCGGCTTCCATTTGTCCAAGCGGTACAGCTTGTATCCCTGCACGAATGGCTTCAGCAATAAAGGCTGAGGTATAAATGGCAAGGGCAATTGTGCCGGCGGTGAAGCCATCTGCTACAATACCAAGCACGGGTAATCCAAAGAAGAAGACAAATGTAATCAATAATAACGGAATATTCCGAATAAATTCCACGTAAGCCGTCCCTAACCAGTTGAGTGGTCTGAGTGGTGCAATTCTCATAATGGCAATGAGTGTACCGATCAAAAAGCTTCCAATCAAAGCAATGACACTTGCACCAATTGTATATTTAAACCCTTCTACATAAAGATTGAAGTTTTCAGTGAGAATGGAAAACCGCAGCAATCAGTTCACTTCCTTCCTTCCTGATCAATAGGGGAGCCAATGAGCGGCTCACCCCTAAACAAGTCAAACGATTATTTTTTGATCCATTTTTGATGAATCTTGTCATACTCCCCATTGTCTTTTAATGTCTTTAGGGCTTTATTAATGGCCGTTGTTAATTCCTTATCGCCTTTCTTGACAGCAATGCCATAAGGCTCATCTGTAAAGGTGCCGCCGACGACTTCGTAATTTGAATCCTCATCTGCCATACCAAATAAGATCGCATTATCAGTTGTCAGCACTTGCCCTTGATTCGATTTTAAAGCTGTAAAAGCTTCCTGATAGTTCTCAAATTCTAATACAGACGCTTCAGGTGCTTTTTCGCGGATATTTTGAGAAGAAGTAGATCCTTTTACTGCAAGCACTTTCGTTCCTTTCTTCAAATCATCAATTGATTGAATGTCGCTTCCTTTTTTCACAAGCAGTGATTGTCCTGCTTCAAAGTAAACATCTGAGAAATTGACTTCTTTTTTACGCTCTTCAGTAATTGTCATGGTTGCGACGATTGCATGAATATCTCCTTTTTGCAGTAAAGGAATTCTCGTTTTGGATGTCACTTCTTTGAATTCTGCTTTTCCTTCATCACCGAGTATTTCCTTTGCGATGGCTTTTGCAATATCGATATCAAACCCTTCAATATCTCCGCTGCTTGGATTTTTTAGACCGAAGAGACGTGTATCATTCTTGACCCCGAAAATCATTTTTTTGTCTTTCTGGATGGTTTCTAAAGAACTTCCTTGTTTTGCATCAGTCGAGCCTTTTTCAGCAAATCCGCAAGCTGTTAATGCGGCAATACAGCAAGTCATAAAGAGTAGTAGGCCAAAGCGTTTCATTTTTTTCATCAAATCATTCCCCCTAGTGATTTAAAATACGGCTTAAAAAGAGCTGTGCGCGTTTCTCACGCGGTTTCTCATAAAATGCAGCCGGTGTTGATTCTTCAAGAACTCTGCCTTCATCAATAAAGACAATACGATCGGCCACTTCTCTGGCAAATCCCATCTCATGTGTGACGACAACCATGGTCATTCCTTCTCGGGCGAGCTGTTTCATCACATCTAGTACCTCTCCAATCATCTCTGGGTCAAGAGCTGATGTCGGTTCGTCGAACAGCATGACCTCTGGTTTCATCGCAAGCCCTCTAGCAATGGCAACACGCTGCTGCTGTCCGCCTGATAGTCTTGAAGGGTAGGCGTTAGCTTTATCAGGAATACCGACTTTATGTAAATAAAATTCGGCTGTTTCCCTCGCTTCTTCTTTGCTCACCTTTTTCACCTTCATTGGCGCAAGCATAATGTTTTCAAGCACCGTCTTATGCGGATAGAGGTGAAAGTGCTGAAATACCATCCCGATATTTTGCCTGACAAGATTGATATTGGTTTTCGGATGCTGAACAGGCACTTCGTTGACAAGAACCTTACCCTCATCAATGCTTTCAAGACGATTGATGCATCTGAGCATTGTGCTTTTACCTGATCCTGAAGGACCGATGATCACGACGACCTCACCTTTTTGAATATGTAGGTTAATGTCTTTCAGTACATGGAACTGGCCATAATGTTTATTGACTTTTTCGAATGTGATCATGAAGAACCTCCTCTTGTACATGGTGGTAGTCAGTGGAGACATTTTAGTAACTTTGGATGGTGCTGTATGTTTCATATGTATTCATTTTTAACAAAGTTAGGACAAATTTTATTTACATGGATAATTGCAGAAGATGGTTAAACAATAAGAAAAGAGGTGAAAAAGGTGAAGAAACGTCCGATCCAATTTCTGATATATGCCGCAGGGGTCCTGCTTGTCCTTGCATCTTTGCTCATTTTATTGCAGCTCGACGAGTTATGGATGCCTATTTTTTTGTTGTTAAAGGCGGTTCTCATTCCGCTACTCATTGCTATTTTTATTTCTTATCTGCTTTATCCGATAGTGGAAAGATTGCATGCAGGGGGCTTACCAAGGACTGTGAGTCTCTTATTGATTTATGTCCTGTTTTTTGGCGGGATTGGGCTTGCGGTTTATAAAGGGGCGCCTGTCATGATCAAGCAGCTAAATGAGCTGTCAGAACAAATTCCTGTGCTTGCGGAAACGTATAATGGCGCCTTATCACATATTCATCATCATACAAGCCATTGGCCTGACGGACTTCACGACCGCTTGGATCGCTTAATTGTTCAATCGGAGACATATGCAGCTAACGGCGCGGAGCGGATGATTCTTAGCTGTAAAGTCTTACTTGATTATGCACTAGTTGCAGCGCTCATCCCTTTTCTTGTTTTTTATATGGTGAAGGATATGAATACAATGAAGCGGGCCGCATGGTATTTGACGCCGCCCTCATTTCGGAAGAGGGGGCATGCGTTTGTAAAGGCAGTTGATGAATCACTTGGTAATTATATTAGAGGGCAGCTGCTTGTCTGTTCATTCATTGGGGGGGCAGCCACCATTGTGCTCTGGCTGTTTCATATTCCGTACCCGCTTGTCCTTGGTATGCTGATTGGCGCAACGAATGTCATTCCGTATTTTGGACCGATTATTGGCGCGATTCCCGCTGTCTTTATTGCGTTTACCATCTCGGTGAAATCAGTTATTATTGTGCTGATTACAGTCGCCGTACTGCAATTTTTAGAAAGCAACGTCCTTAGCCCGATTATCGTAGGGAGAAGTCTTCATATGCATCCTGTCGTCATTATGCTTGTCTTGCTTGCTGGTGGAGAGTTATTTGGTTTAATAGGCATGATTTTAGCCGTACCAACTGCCGCTATCATCAGGGTGATCATTGTGCAATATATCCTGATGAGGCGAAGCGTTCATTGACAAGAGGAGCCGAGTTGTCTATAATAATTTCGATTCATACTACATACTGAATTCAATGACGGACCCGAGTACGTTAAAAAGCTGTTTCAGAGAGAGGCTTTATTTTGCTGAGAAAAGCCTCATCAGACCTTTAACGGAAGCTAGTCCCGAGTGCAGATAAACACTGCCGCTCTCTTCCGGCGTTATCGGATGTGAAGGTGATAGACGAATTTGTCTATAATCAGGGTGGTACCGCGAGAACATCTCGTCCCTGTGTAAGTCGTTTTGTGCTTGCATAGGGCGGGGTGTTTTTTCGTTTGTGTGGAGATTGATGAATGAAAAGGGAGGAATTTTTGAATGAAAACTTTAACTTCAGCTCAAGTACGCCAAATGTTTTTAGACTTTTTTAAAGAAAAAGGACATGCTGTAGAACCGAGTGCCTCACTCGTACCGCATGATGATCCGACACTTTTGTGGATCAACAGCGGGGTGGCAACATTAAAGAAATACTTTGATGGCCGCGTCGTACCTGACAATCCGCGTATTTGCAACGCGCAAAAATCAATTCGTACAAATGATATTGAAAACGTAGGGAAAACAGCACGTCATCATACGTTCTTTGAAATGCTTGGAAACTTCTCTATTGGTGATTATTTTAAAGAAGAAGCGATTGAATGGGCGTGGGAATTCCTCACAAGTGACGAATGGATTGGCTTTGACCCGAATTTGTTATCTGTCACTGTTCATCCAGAGGACGAAGAAGCGTATGTTCTATGGAGAGATAAAATCGGTGTACCTGAGGAACGTATTATTCGCCTTGAAGGGAACTTCTGGGATATTGGAGAGGGCCCAAGTGGACCGAATACAGAAATTTTCTATGACCGCGGTGAATCATACGGTCACGATATGAACGATCCAGAATTATATCCTGGCGGAGAAAATGAGCGTTATCTAGAAGTGTGGAACCTAGTGTTCTCTGAATTTAACCATAATCCAGATGGGTCATACACGCCGCTGCCGAAGAAAAATATTGATACAGGGATGGGTCTTGAACGAATGGTATCTGTCATTCAAAACGTGCCTACGAACTTTGATACTGATCTATTCATGCCAATTATTCGTGCAGTTGAAACCATTTCTGGAGAAAGCTATGGCGAAACAAAGGAAAAGGATACAGCATTCAAAGTCATTGCTGACCACATCCGGACGGTTGCCTTTGCTGTAAGTGATGGAGCGCTTCCTTCCAATGAAGGCCGCGGGTATGTGTTAAGACGTTTGCTTCGCCGTGCTGTGCGTTATGCAAAAACCATTCACATCCATCGCCCGTTTATGTTTGATCTAGTTCCAGTTGTGGCGGAAATCATGAAGGATTTCTACCCAGATGTACAAGCGAAAGAAGAATTTATTGCAAAAGTCATCAAGAATGAAGAAGAACGCTTCCATGAAACATTGAACGAAGGTTTAGCGATTTTGTCAGAAGTCATCAAAAAAGAAAGAGACAAAGGCAGCTCACAGATTTCAGGTGAAGATGTATTTAAGCTGTATGACACGTATGGATTCCCTGTCGAGCTCACAGAAGAATATGCAGAAGATGAGCACATGACAGTGGATCGAGAAGGCTTCCAGGCTGAGATGGAAAAGCAGCGTGAACGTGCAAGAAATGCGCGACAAGATGTCGGCAGTATGCAGGTTCAAGGCGGTGCTTTAGGAGATATTAAAGTAGAAAGCACATTTGTCGGCTACGAAAATCTAACGGCAGTTGCTCATATGATTGAATTGCTTCAAAATGGTGAAATTGTCTCAGAAGCACATGAAGGCGATACAGTACAAATTTTATTAGATGAAACACCTTTTTATGCAGAAAGCGGCGGACAAGTGGCTGATAAAGGGACATTGAAAAGCGCTGAAGTGATCATTGACATCAAAGATGTGAAAAAGGCACCAAACGGTCAGCATGTTCATGAAGGAGTAGTCGTAAGCGGTACAGCCAAAAAAGGACTTGTAGTTACTGCGGAAGTGGAATCAGCTCTTCGAAAAGGCATTGTGAAAAACCACACAGCGACACATCTATTGCATCAGGCGTTAAAAGACGTTTTGGGCAGCCATGTGAACCAAGCAGGATCACTGGTGAATGAAAATAGACTTCGCTTTGACTTCTCTCATTTTGGACAAGTTACAAAAGAAGAGTTGTCTCAGATTGAAAAAATCGTGAACGAAAAGATCTGGGAAGGCATCTCTGTTGCTATTGACCTGAAGCCGATTGCTGAAGCAAAAGAAATGGGTGCGATGGCGCTCTTTGGCGAGAAGTATGGCGATATTGTCCGAGTTGTCCAAGTAGGCGATTACAGCATCGAACTATGCGGCGGTTGTCACGTGCAAAATACTGCAGAAATCGGGTTGTTTAAAATTGCATCTGAATCGGGTATTGGTGCTGGAACACGCCGGATTGAAGCAGTGACTGGAAAAGGGGCATACGAAGAATTAAATGACCAGCTGGGGATTTTAGAGCAGGCAGCGAGTGAGCTGAAGTCAAATACGAAGGATGTACCAAAACGTATCGCTTCATTGCAGGCAGATTTAAAAGAAGTTCAAAGAGAAAACGAATCTCTTCTTGCAAAATTAAGCCAGGCTGAAGCAGGCTCTATTTTAGAGAAAGTGACAGAAATCGGCGGAGTGAAAGTGTTAACTGAAAAAGTAAACGCGAAAGACATGAACCATTTAAGAACAATGGTTGATGATTTAAAAGCTAAATTAGGCTCAGCTGTCATTGTGCTCGGAGCCGTTCAAAACGGAAAAGTAAACATTTCAGCAGGAGTGACAAAAGATGTCATCGAAAAAGGTCTGCATGCAGGGAAACTTGTGAAACAAGCAGCTGAAATCTGCGGCGGAGGCGGGGGCGGACGCCCAGACATGGCACAAGCAGGCGGAAAACAACCAGAAAAGCTAGAAGAAGCACTGACATCTGTCGAAGAATCTGTCAAATCCGTTTTATAATCAGGCGATGTAGTGTAGAATAATGGTATTAGATGAGCGTTTAGAAAAAAAGCTTGCTAGTAGAATGTTGGAAGAGAGGTGCAAGAAGCAGTGAGTTCATTTGATAAGACAATGAAGTTTAACTTCTCTGATGATTCAGCTGAAACCAATGTGAATGAAGTGCTCATTACAGTATATGACGCACTCCAAGAAAAAGGATACAACCCGATCAATCAAATTGTCGGATACTTGCTGTCAGGCGACCCTGCTTATATTCCAAGACATCAGGATGCTCGCAACCTAATTCGTAAACTAGAACGAGACGAATTAATTGAGGAATTGGTTAAATCGTACTTAGAGACACATAAAGAGGCGTAAAACATGAGAATTTTAGGCTTAGATTTAGGCACGAAAACCCTTGGTGTTGCAATCAGTGATGAAATGGGCTGGACGGCGCAGGGGATTGAAACAATTAAAATTGATGAAGCAGGCGGAGACTTCGGTCTCAGCCGCCTGTCTGAGATCGTCTCGCAATATGGAACGGATAAAATTGTACTTGGTTTTCCAAAAAATATGAACGGTACGGTCGGTCCTAGAGGCGAAGCCAGCCAATCATTTGCGAAAGTGTTAGAAAACACGTACAATGTTCCTGTTGTGCTTTGGGACGAGCGTCTGTCGACAATGGCAGCGGAAAAAATGCTCATCTCTGCAGATGTGAGCAGACAAAAGCGTAAAAAAGTCATTGATAAAATGGCGGCTGTTATGATCCTGCAAGGGTACTTAGACAGCTTAAATTAAAATGAGGTGAATCAAAATGGAACACGGAGAAAAGCAAATTACAATCGTTGATGATAATGGAAATGAACAGCTTTGCGAAGTACTATTTACTTTTGAAAGCGACCATTTTAACAAATCATATGTTCTTTACTACCCAATTTCTGAGCAAGACAATGAAGAAATTGAAATTCATGCATCAAGCTTCACGCCAAACGAAAACGGTGAAGATGGCGAACTAGAGCCTATTGAAACGGATGAAGAGTGGGACATGATTGAAGAAACGTTAAATACGTTCTTAGATCAAGAAGAAGAAGACGAAGAATAGAACGAATAAAAGGCCTGTGAGCGGATCTTAGTGATCTTTCTTCACAGGTCTTTTTTTATGGTTATTATGTTAACTTTATTTTATTTTATGTTGACATATAAAACTGAACCTTTTACTCTATTTTTAATAATGAATGGAGTGAGGGGGATGGAAATTGAGAATTCAAGATATGATGCAAATGGCGTTAATGACTGCGGTTATTGGGATGTTAGGGTTGATCCCACCGATTTTACTTACGTTTACACCTGTTCCCATCACGTTGCAAACGGCAGGTCTTTTGCTTGCTGGTGGGCTATTAAAGCCAAAACAGGCACTGATCAGTTTACTTCTGTTTCTCTTGGTTGTGGCAGCAGGTGCACCTCTTTTGTCAGGTGCCAGAGGCGGGATAGGGGTCTTTTTTGGACCAAGCGGTGGATTTTTACTTGCTTATCCAGCGGCTGCCCTCATGATTAGTTTGTGGATCAACCGACTACAAAAAGTGACCACCTTGCGTCTTTTTGTGATCTTTGCGATATGCAGTATCGGAATTTTGTATCTATGCGGCATTCCTTTTCAAGCGATGATCATGAATATCAAGGTCACTCAGGCAGCTCTTCTTAGTCTGATTTATATTCCAGGTGATCTCATCAAGGCAGGCATATGTGCCGTTCTCACGGTGAAAATCATTGCGGCTATGTCATATCGAAAAAGGGATGTGAATAAAGGGAGGCGTGCAGTTTGAGAAGAATAACGGAAAGTTATACATTACATGCAGAAATGAACCCAGATCATACCGCCATCATTGATGGAGAAGAACGAATCACTTACGAAGATTGGTATGAGCGTGTCCAGCTATCAGCACAATGGTTACAACAAACGGCTCATGAGCAAAAAAGAGTCGCTTTTTTATTATCGAATGGTGCTTCTTTTCTTCAAATATTTGCTGGCGCTGCTTCTGCAGGGTGGACAGCAGTCCCGCTTGATCCGAGATGGAGCCGTGAGGAATGTGTTGAAAAACTTTTGTTAAGTGAAGCAGCTCTCGTCATTATCGAGGACCGATATTTAAATAGATTCGACAAGTACAGCGTAGACATGCAGGTTCTTTCTTTATCTGAATGGAAGGGGAAAATGAGCCGTAACACACAAGTTCTATCTAACAAATGTGACATCGAAAATGACCCTATCTTTTATATGGGATTTACGTCAGGATCAACGGGTTCACCCAAAGCCTTTATCAGACGTCAGCAGTCATGGATTGAAAGCTTTCGAACGACAGCTGATACATTTGGAATCACTCATCAAGATCATGTTCTGATAGCAGGTACACTCTTATCCTCTCACTTTTTATATGGTGCCATCAGTACATTGTACTTTGGCGGCACAGTGACGTTATTAGAAAAATTCACACCAGTGAAAGCAAAGAAAGCCTTACAGACAGGAGATTTGACTGTGATGTATACTGTTCCGACAATGACGGAATCGTTGCTGGAAATAGACGCTTTTGAGAGAGAGCATTCCCTGCTTGTCATATCATCTGGAGCAGATTGGGGCATTCCTTCAAAGAAACAACTTGTGACGAACAATCCTCATGTGACATTTTTTGATTTTTACGGTACATCAGAATTAAGCTTTGTATCCTATTTATCTTCAAATGACTTTCTGCAAAAGCCTTCTTCTGTCGGACGGCCATTCTCTCCCATTCAAATTGAAGTGAGGCGAGCCGATCAAACTGTCTGCCAGCCAAATGAGACAGGAAGAATTTATGTGAAGAGTCCAATGGCTTTTGCAGGCTACTTACATGAGGTGAGACCGCCGGAGGAGTGGCTGACAGTTTATGATATGGGGTGGCTGGATGAAGACGGCTATTTATATATGAGTGGCCGTGAAAATGGCATGATCGTCTATGGAGGACTGAATATTTTTCCAGAGGAAATTGAGCGTGTGCTAAATGAACAGCCAGAGGTGAAGCGATCGGTTGTAGTTGGCGTTCCTGACCCGTACTGGGGTGAAATCCCTGTTGCCATTATTGAACAAAGGCAGCACTCAAAGACAGTTCGGCAAGCTGTCAAAAAAAAACTGGCAGCTTACAAGGTACCTAAAAAATGGCTAGTCATTGATCAAATCATTGAAACATCCAGCGGGAAAATAGCACGTGCCAGTATGAAACAGTGGGCAGAGGAACAATTGTCATGCAAGCAGTAATTGTACAAGCAAAACGGACACCCTTCGGTGATAAAAATGGGATGCTGAAAAATTATCGTCCAGAGCAATTAGCCGCGCCTCTTATTCGGTATTTGTCTAAAGGGATGACGCCGGACGATATTATATTAGGAAATGTTGTAGGAGGCGGCGGGAATATGGCCCGTCTGTCCTCATTAGAAGCAGGGCTTTCTTTAGGGGTACCTGGTATGACAGTTGATAGGCAGTGTGCTTCAGGTCTAGAAGCCATCCGAACAGCTTGCGTCATGGTTAAATCAGGGGAAGGCTCAATGTATATCGCTGGCGGGACTGAAAGCATTTCGAGATCACCAATGAAAGAAAAAGCCCGCTTTTCACCGGAATGGATAGGAGATCCGGCTATGGGAGAAGCAGCAGAGCTGACGGCTTCTAGATTTTCTGTGACAAGGAAAGAACAAGATGACTATGCGCAATTAAGCTGGGAAAGAAGTATAGACGCAATCAAACGTGGTACATATTCTGAAGAAATCGTTACGATTGACGGACTGAGCATAGATGAAGCGGCCGTGAAAATAAGACCTATGGCAAAGCTGATTCAGCGGGCAAAGCCTGTATTTTCACCCGGAAAAGGATCTGTCACTGCCGCCAATAGCTGTAAAGAAGCAGATGGTGCAGCCGCAGTTGTTGTGATGGAAAGATCGCAGGCAGAGGCAAATGGGTTTCAGCCAATGCTGCGATATGCCGGAAGTGCTGTGACGGCGATGCATCCCAATTTTCCAGCTGCTGCGCCGATTGATGCGATGAAGAAACTTCTAGATCAAGAGAAAATCAAGGCAGAGGATGTTGCACTGTTTGAAATCAATGAAGCCTTTGCTCTGAAAATAGCGCTGATTGCTCGGACGCTAGATATTCCTTATGACAGGATCAATAAGAGAGGTGGTGCACTTTGTCTTGGTCATCCATATAGCGCATCAGGAGCTGCGATGATGGTGAGACTGTTTTACGAAGCGCGCACCTTACCGAATGGAAGCTATGTCATGGCCGCAATTGGGAGTGGTGGCGGCGTCGGTTTAGCCGTATTATGTCAAGTTCTGTCATGACAAGCATGAGCAAGTAATTGCCGAACTCCGTCGAATCATGTACTATAAAAGCTAGATGTGAGGAGGGCCATGCATGTTTTCAGAACAAAAGAAACGACCATTTTTCAAAAGGAAAATGGGGATCGTCCTGTTATCTGTTCTTGCTGTCATCATCATTGCAGCATTATCAGGCTTTTTATATGTTAAATCAGCACTTGGACCGGTCGATCAAAAAAGTAAACAAACGATTAATATTCATATTCCTAATGGGACATCTGTCCGTGAGATTGCGGGCATTTTAAAAGAAAATGGGCTCATTTCGAATGACACGATTTTCACTTATTATGCAAAATACAAAAACGCGTCCGGCTTTAAAGCGGGATACTTTCATTTGAAACAAACGATGGACGCAGACACGCTGATTCAAAAGCTGACATCTGGAGGGACAGACTATGCCTTTCAGCTTGTGATTCCAGAAGGAAAACAGCTGTCTGATATTGCGGCAGTGATTGCAAACCAGACGAATTTTTCAGCGAAAGAAGTGGAAGCGAAGCTGGATGATCCTGCGTTTATCAAAACATTAATGAAAAAATATCCGAAAACGGTGACATCACAGGTAAATGGCAAACAGGTGAAACATCCGTTAGAAGGTTATTTATTCCCTGCGACGTATCCATTTTATCGTGAGGATGAATCACTCGAAACGATCATTGAAACGATGATTAAACAAACAGATCAATACGTGAAAACGTATGAAAAAGACATGAAAAAGAGAAACATGTCCATACATGATGTGTTAACGATGGCATCACTGATTGAAATGGAAGCAACGGAAAAGACGGATCGCGCAAAAATCTCCAGTGTTTTTTATAACCGGTTGAAAAAGGACATGCCGCTTCAAACCGATCCAACGGTTCTTTATGCACTAGGTGAGCATAAATCCCGAGTTTATTACAAAGACCTTAAGGTGAAATCTCCTTATAATACGTATAACAACAAGGGACTGCCGCCTGGACCTATTGCAAATGCTGGCGAATCTTCATGGAAAGCCGCACTGCATCCAGAGAAAACGGATTATGTATACTTCCTTGCGAAGAAAAACGGAGAAGTCGTCTTTACAAAAACGTTAAATGAGCACAACAAAGCGAAAGCCAAATACATCACAGGCAGCAAGTAATGTACATGCGAATCGAAAAAGACTGTAGACAATACAAGATTGCCTGCAGTTTTTTTCGTTGGAATATCCATTTTATAGGTTCGCAATTACCACTTCTTTATGGTAAAATATATCGGGTTGTTTTACTTAGATGAACGAAAGATTGACGAGAAAGAGAGCTGCAACAGGCAGGACTCTTCTTTTTCAGGTCATGAAGGAGCTAGACAAATAATGACTATCGAAGATGATCAAATGAATGATTATATTGAACATTTAATTCACCCAAGTCCTGATGCAATCGCTCAATTAGAGGCATATGCAAAAGAGCATCATGTGCCCATTATGGAAAAGGTGAGCATTGAACTTTTACTGCAGCTACTGTCGATGAAAAAGCCGAAGAAAATTCTTGAGGTTGGGACAGCGATAGGCTACTCCGCCATTCGAATGGCGACAGCTCTACCAGATGCTGAAATTTTTACGATTGAGCGAAACGCAAAACGCTATGAAGAAGCGACACGGAATATTGAGGAATTAAAGTTAAAAGAAAGAATACACGTGTTCTTTGGTGATGCCATGGAATCGGCTAAAACAGTCCAAACGATGGCGCCCTATGATGTGATCTTTATTGATGCCGCAAAAGGGCAGTACAAACGTTTTTTTGAGCTGTTTGAACCGATGCTTGCTCATGACGGAATGATTATTACAGACAACGTATTATTTAAAGGTTTAGTAGCAACGAACTATGAAGAAGAAATCGAAGATAAAAGAAAAAAACAATTAATTGGTAAAATTGATCGATACAATCAATGGCTTATGTCAAACCCCGATTTCCAAACGTGCATTATTCCAGTTGGAGACGGGATCGCCATTAGTACAAAAAGAGGTGACCAATCATGAAAAAACCAGAATTGCTTGTGACGCCAAGCACGGTGTCAGATGTACTGCCATTAATCGAGGCGGGAGCTGATGCATTCTTAATAGGCGAACAAACATACGGTATTCGTCTTGCAGGCGAGTTTTCAAGAGAAGATGTGAAACAGACGGTTGAGCTTGCACATAAGCATGACAAAAAAGTGTATGTGGCGATGAATGCAATTTTTCATAATGATCGTGTCCAACTGCTTGGAGATTACTTAACCTTTCTCGATGCATTAAACGTAGATGGCGTCGTCTTTGGAGACCCAGCTGTGATCATGGCCGCTAAAGAAACAAGGGTAAGCCTGAATCTCCACTGGAGTACAGAAACGACTGGGACAAACTATTACACTTGTAACTACTGGGGCAGAAAAGGCGCAACGCGTGCTGTTCTTGCGAAAGAACTGAACATGGACAGTGTCATCGACATCAAAGAAAATGCCGAGGTGGAAATCGAAATTCAAGTCCATGGCATGACATGTATGTTCCAATCAAAGCGTACGCTTATTGGCAACTACTTTGAATATCAGGGCAAACAAATGGACGTCGAAGGCAAAAATATGGAGGAAGGGCTATTCCTTCATGACCAGGAGCGTCAAAACAAATATCCTATTTTCGAGGATGCAAACGGTACTCATATTATGAGTCCAAATGATGTGTGTATGATTGACGAATTAGAAGAATTTGTTGATGCAGGCATCGACTCATTTAAAATTGACGGAATTTTAAAGTCACTTTCTTATATGACAGAAGTGACGTCTCTATATAGAAAAGCAATTGATTTATTAGCAACTGACAAAGACGCGTATGAAGATCAGAAAGAGGACTGGGTGAAGCGGATTGAAGAGATTCAGCCAGTGAATCGTTCGATTGATACAGGGTTCTTCTTTAAAGAAACGGTTTATTAATATAAGAGGAGGCAGAGGAAATGGCACTATTGAAAGATGGTATTTCTGAAATGATTGACGGGAAACGTGTCATTACAAAAAAACCAGAACTGCTTGCACCAGCAGGAAACTTGGAAAAGCTGAAAATTGCTGTACATTACGGAGCAGACGCCGTCTTTATTGGTGGAAAAGAATTTGGACTTCGTTCAAATGCCGATAACTTTTCAATTGAAGAAATGGCTGAAGGTGTCGCATTTGCAAATAGATACGGTGCACGCATCTACGTGACAACGAATATCTTTGCCCACAACGAAAACATGGACGGGCTGGAGGAATACCTTCAAGGGATTGAAGGTGCTGGAGTAGCAGGCATTATCGTGGCTGACCCACTGATCATTGAAACGTGTAAACGTGTCGCACCGAAGCTTGAAGTCCATTTAAGCACACAGCAATCTCTTTCGAACTGGAAAGCTGTTCAGTTTTGGAAAGAAGAAGGGCTTGAGCGAGTGGTGCTGGCTCGCGAGACTAGTGCGCTAGAAATTAGAGAAATGAAAGAAAAGGTCGATATTGAAATTGAAACGTTCATTCACGGTGCGATGTGTATTGCTTACTCTGGCCGCTGCGTGCTCAGTAACCATATGACGGCAAGAGATTCTAACCGCGGTGGCTGCTGCCAGTCTTGCCGCTGGGATTATGATCTTTATAAACTAGAAGGTTCTGAGGAAGCGCCATTATTTGGAGAGGAAGACGCACCATTTGCGATGAGTCCAAAAGATTTAAAACTGATCGAATCCATTCCTCAAATGATTGAAATGGGAATTGACAGCTTGAAAATCGAAGGGCGTATGAAATCCATTCATTATGTGGCAACGGTCGTGAGTGTGTATCGCAAAGTCATCGACGCCTATTGTGCGGACCCAGACAATTTTGTCATTGAGCAGGAATGGTTAGATGAATTAGATAAATGTGCAAACCGTGACACAGCACCAGCCTTTTTCGAAGGTGTACCAGGAACGGATGAGCAAATGTTTGGCATTCATGGGAAGAAAACGACTTTTGATTTTGCAGGTCTCGTTCTTCATTATGATGAAAAAGAACAAATTGTCACATTGCAGCAGCGTAACTTCTTTAAAGCTGGTGACGAAGTTGAATTTTTCGGCCCAGAAATTGAGAATTTCACATGCAACATTGAGACGATTTGGGATGAAAAAGGAAATGAACTTGATGCCGCTCGTCATCCGCTTCAAATCGTCAAATTCAAGCTCGATCAAAAAGTATACCCTAGCAACATGATGAGAAAGGGGAAATAACAGGCACATGAGGATTAAACCAGTTGTCATTGGAATTGCTGGCGGCTCGGGTTCAGGTAAAACGAGCGTCACCAATTCAATCTATGAAAAATTTAAAGGACATTCCATCCTCATGCTACAGCAAGATTTATATTACAAAAATCAAAGTCATATGCCATTTGAAGAGCGTCTGCTTACGAACTATGATCATCCGCTCGCATTCGACAATGACCTGATGTTTGAGCATTTGGAACAGCTCTTAAGGTACGAATCCATTGAAAAACCAATATATGATTTCAAGCTCAACACACGTTCAGAAGAAACTGTCCATGTTGAACCAAAGGATGTAATCATCGTTGAAGGCATCTTTGCATTAGAAGACGAACGCCTAAGAGACTTAATGGATATTAAACTATATGTCGATACAGATGCAGATCTGCGCATCATTCGCCGCATTTTACGCGATACGAAAGAAAGAGGCCGTTCAATCGATTCTGTGATTGAACAGTATGTATCTGTTGTCCGACCGATGCATAATCAATTCATTGAACCGACTAAGCGATACGCCGATATCATCATCCCAGAAGGCGGCCAAAATCATGTGGCGATCGACTTAATGGTGACAAAAATTCAAACCATTCTTCAAAGCCGAGCAGAGTAATCGGTGGAGAAGAAAAAGACCTTTACAGTGTAAAGGTCTTTTCAACATCACAATAAAGAGAATAAATACTAATATTTCTCTTGTTTCTAAAAGAAGAAGCTGCTTAAATATGTTAAGTAGTAACACTTTGAATGAAAGATTTGGTATGATAGGAAAACAATGATGTGAAAAATGATGTGAAATAGATATAGAAAATTGCCGTTTTCAAGCTGAATATTGAGGTGGTTTCGTTTTTGTAAAAGTATATTAAAAAAACGACAAACAAATCATCACAAATTTTCAAACAATTCTTGATCAAAAAGCAATTTTGTAATAATATAGCATAGACATATCGTACACTGACCATATTATGTATTGGAAGATGGAGAATGGATAAGCTATTCTTCTACATATGATCGAAATGGCGAACGAGGTACAGGAGCTTCCTGTGCCTTTCCACAGTTTGTGCGATGGAGATAGATCATCTTTGGACCACTGATAATGGTTCTGTCTGAAAAAAAGGCATAATAGTTGCATCTAAAAGGGACGCCATGTAAGATGGACTTTTACAAATATGGGACAGAAGGAATGAGGGCCTGAAAAAGTCCTCATTCTTGTATATTTCAGTCGTCACTCACGTGCAGAAATTATGTATGATGAGGATTAATAGAAGGAGTGAATGATTCATGGCACAAGAGAAAGTATTTCCAATGACAGAAGAAGGAAAACTTAAGTTAGAAGAAGAGCTTGAATATTTGAAAACGGTTAAACGTAAAGAGGTTGTAGAGCGTATTAAAATTGCGAGAAGCTTTGGAGACCTCTCTGAGAACTCGGAATATGATTCTGCTAAAGAAGAGCAAGCGTTTGTAGAAGGGCGTATCACTACGCTTGATAATATGATTCGCAATGCCAAAATTATCGAAGATGAAGGAAACTCAAATATTGTCTCACTTGGTAAAACAGTCACTTTCGTTGAATTACCAGACGGAGAAGAAGAGTCTTACACCATCGTTGGAAGTGCAGAAGCTGATCCGTTTGAAGGAAAGATTTCAAACGATTCACCAATTGCAAAAAGCTTATTAGGCAAACAAGTAGACGACAAAGTAACCGTTCAAACACCTGGCGGGGAAATGTTCGTCCAAATTGTAAAAATTTCATAATCACGTTTATACGATAAACACCTCGTCCACAATAGGGACGAGGTGTTTTTATGCTAAAAAAACGTAGAATAGGGTGGACAGGTGCTATTATTTTTATGCTGCTGCTTGGTCTTCTCACCAGACTGGCAGAAATTCAACTATTTTTCACAGAATCTTTTTCAAAGCTTGATATCAACTTAATACAAGAAAGTGTCAAACAGCGTACAGAAGAGGTGGTCATTTCAGATGGCCGCGGTGAATTTTTAGATCGAAACGGCGAGGCGCTTCTCACAAAAGAACAGCCTGCGGTGATCTTATTTCCTTTCCTGCAATATGATCTTCCTCATTTAAAACAAACTGCCTCTATTCTTGAGATGGAAGAAGATGAACTCAAAAAACAACTGACAGAAAACAAAAAACCTCTCATTCTCAAAGATGACATCACGAAAAAAAAGCTGAAAGACATCAATGATATGAAATATTCAGGTGTGTACGGCGTATATATGAAAGAGAAGGACAAAAAAAGACTTGCCCTCCACACATTAGGTTTCACGAGTGAGAATCCAGAATTGCTCAGAGAGCGTTATCCTGACAAAAAAGAGCTTTCCATCCGTACAGAAATCGGTACTTTTGGGCTGGAAAGTACCTTTGACGAATTTCTATTACCCGAGCAAGACACAAAATTGTTATATCATGTGGACGGAAGGGGAAACCCTTTGTTTGGGATGGACGTCAAATATACAGCAGAGGCTCATTCATTTTATCCTCTTCAAGTTCAAACAACAATTGATGAAAGCATGCAAGCTGAAATGGAGAAGGTACTAAAAGACCAAGGCGTCGCAAAGGGCGGGGCCGTTCTGCTCGACATTGAAAGCAGTAGTGTGCTGGCGATGGCTAGTACACCAAACATCACAAGCAAAAACCGGCATGAAGCAAGAAATTATATGCTGACTGCTATGGCACCAGGCTCGGTCTTTAAAACCGCTGTACTTGCCGCAGCAATCGAAAAAAACCTTGACCAGCCACAAACGATGTATGACTGTCGAAAGAATTTATATGGAGAGCCAGAAGGAACGCAGGAAGTCCTGAATCTGTCTGAGAGCTTTTCACAGAGCTGTAATTATACCTTTGCAACACTTGCTGACAAGCTGATCCAAACAGAT
This sequence comes from Bacillus pumilus, assembly GCF_009937765.1. Classification (NCBI taxonomy): domain Bacteria; kingdom Bacillati; phylum Bacillota; class Bacilli; order Caryophanales; family Bacillaceae; genus Bacillus; species Bacillus pumilus. The sequence goes on from NZ_CP047089.1 coordinate 1,635,124, forward strand.
GATCAAATCATCGAAAAGACGGCTGCAAAGCTTGGACTCATTGATCGAGCTGGCTGGGAAGGGGATGTCTATCATAAGAAGCATTTCAAACAGTTTGATCGTGAAGAAACCGGCAATGTGTGGGGAGATAAAAGAGACAAGCATGTCAAAAAAGCCGTTGCCCAAACCGCAATAGGACAAAAAAATGTCAAAACGACTCCTTTACAAATGGCCAATATGATGGCGTCGATTGCAAGAGGCGGGGAACGAAAAGAAGTGAAAATCGCTGAAAAAGTGCTGTATCAAAACGGAACAACGATGCTAACCTTTCAAAACAAACGACCAGAAGGAGGCAGTATTGACCGCTATACAGCTCAAAAGCTGCAAAAGTACTTAAGGCAGGTGGTGACGTCTGACAAAGGAACAGGAAGAAGGTTTCAAGACCTTCCGTTCGATGTGGCGGGGAAATCAGGCACTGCCCAAACCGGCAGTAAAGATCACAAGGGGAATCCGCTTTATCATAAGTGGTTTGCTGGATATTTTCCGGTGGAAAAACCAAAATACGCTTTAGTCGTTGTTCACCTTGATGAGGCAAGTGGACGGGCTAAGACAAATGATGCGTTTTATGATATTGTAAAAAAGGTCAACGAAATTGAAAAGAAACAGACATAGAACATCCCTTCATGTCATGTTAGAATAGTAACGACTTAGGGAACAGAGGCAAAGGAGTGCAGAGATTTTGAGTAGAAATTCTCGATTTGAACATCGTGATAAGCGCAGAAAGGCGAATATGGTCCTTAACATATTAATTGGTATCGTTGTGGTGCTTATTTTGGTGGTCGCAACGAGTTTATTAATTTTTAATAAACCGAAAGACACAGATGTAGCGGATCCACCTTCTAAAACGGCGCCTGCAACAAGTGAAAATAAACAAAAATCAGATGAAGATGTGAAAGATCAAAAGAAAGACACATCCGATGATTCAGATGCTAAAAAAGATGACTCATCTGATCAAGACGACGATACGAAGAAGTCAGATGATGAAAAAGAGCCTAATAAAGATGCGTTAAAAGACGCCAAAGAAACAGATGGCGGCAAAACGAGTGACGTAGACAAAACATACGAAAGCGATGACTGGGAGCCTGTAGGAACAGAGCAATCCGGTTCACATACAGCAACCTATGATTCTAATTCAAAAGACTGGAAAGAAATGATGAAAGCCATGTCCTATGCGACGGGAATTTCAGAAGATCAAATGACCGTTATTTGGTTAGGAAATAACGGAGGCCCTCAAGATGCAAAGGGAACCATCCGTGACAAATCAACAGGCGAACGCTACCGCGTGGAAATCACATGGGTAGATGAAAAAGGCTGGAAACCTGTAAAGGTTGAGAAATTAAAATAAACAAGAAAAAAAGATAGCAGTCATGCTATCTTTTTTTAGATATTCGCCTTAAAATGAACAACCGCTGTATACAAAATTCGGTCATCGATCACAGTCGTTTGATGACTGACAGAATGAACGGTCAGCAGAATGGCCTGATTATGTTCAATTTGTTTTTGGATCTTTTGTTCAAGTTCTTTTAAAGACGATGCTTCAAAGAATTCAATTTTATCCTTTAGAAAATCCAACTGAAAATCCATTTGATTCACCTCTCCATACTCTTCATTCATCTTAATCTCTCTCCTCTAAAAGAGCAAATATTTTTCTACCCCTCCCAGTATTTTTTAGTAGGAAAGAAACTGAAGATGTGGTAGGATAGGAACTGTTCGACGGATTAAAACATACTATACGCATAGGAATAAATAGATAAAGTGGAGGGAAAGAAAATGGGACGTGAGTTTCTTTCTTTATTTGATCATTGGGCTGACTCTTATGACGACACGGTAAGTGGTCATGATGAGCAGTATGAAGAAGTATTTCGCCGGTATTCGGTGATTTTAAAAGAAATTGTTCACCGCGCAGGTCAACATGTTCTTGAATTTGGAAGCGGCACGGGGAATCTAACAGCGGCACTGCTCGCAGCTGATAAGAACGTATTTGGTGTTGAACCATCAGACGCCATGAAGAAAGCAGCTCTTCAAAAGGGAATACCCGATGTGTTTCATGATGGCGATTTTTTATCATTTCCAGCACCGCCATTTGAGCCGGATACGATCGTCAGTTCATATGCATTCCACCATTTAACGGACGAAGAAAAAAAACAAGCCATTCACACCTATAGCAACATCCTTCACTCAGATGGTAAAATAGTCTTTGCTGATACAATGTTTCAAAATCAATCAGCACATCAAGCTGAAATTGACAAAGCGAAAGCGGCAGGGTTTGATCAGCTTGCTGAAGATTTAGAAACGGAATATTATCCATCCATCGATGTGCTAAAGCAAATCTTTGAAGAAGAAGGTTTTAGTACGTCCTTTCATCAAATGAATGATTTTGTTTGGATCGTAGAAGCGAAGAAAAGGGAATGAAAGGATGTTTTTGATTTGAAAATCGCTGTCATAGGTGCAATGGAAGAAGAAGTGACGATATTAAGAGATCAACTAAAGAATGCTACACAAGAAAACATCGCTGGGTGTGAATTCACAACAGGTGTATATGAAGATAAAGAAGTGATTTTATTAAAATCAGGGATTGGAAAAGTGAATGCAGCGGTCAGCACAACACTTCTGCTTGATCGCTTTCAGCCAGATTATGTGATCAATACAGGATCAGCTGGCGGTTTCCATCACACATTAAATGTAGGGGATATTGTGATCTCTACTGACGTTAGACATCATGATGTGGATGTCACGATCTTTAATTACGAATACGGACAAGTACCAGGATTGCCCGCTGCTTTTGTTGCAGACGAAAAGCTTGTGAAGCTGGCAGAGGAATCGGCTTTAGAGATCGATCATATTCAAGTGGCAAAAGGAACGATTGCAACCGGAGATTCATTTATGAATGATCCGAATCGTGTAGCGTTTGTGAGAGAGAAGTTTCCAGAGCTATATGCGGTAGAAATGGAAGCTGCAGCTGTTGCACAAGTTTGCCAGCTCTTTGGAACGCCATTTGTTGTCGTTCGAGCGCTATCTGATATTGCAGGGAAAGAATCCAATGTCTCATTTGATCAATTTCTTGAGCAAGCAGCGATTCACTCAACCGACCTTGTCTTGCGTATGATAAAGCAAACTCAATAAAAGAAGGGGATTCCCCCTTCTTTTCCATACAAAGGAAGGGAATCATATGGCTGTCATAAAGGATATTACAGAATTAATTGGCCGCACACCGCTTTTAAAACTGTCAGGAATCGGCATCCCGGAAGGTGTAGAGGTATATGCGAAGCTTGAAATGATGAATCCGGGTGGAAGTATTAAAGATCGTTTAGGTGATATGCTCATAAGAGAAGCATTGGCATCTGGCAAATTGCGCCCTGGCGGAACCATCATAGAAGCAACTGCTGGAAACACAGGCATTGGGCTTGCTCTCAGTGCAAGAAAACATCAATTGCGTACCATTTTTTGCGTACCAGAACATTTCAGTCAAGAAAAACAACAGCTCATGAAGGCGCTCGGTGCAAAGATCATTCATACACCAAGAAAAGAGGGCATGAAGGGTGCGATTAATCGAGCCCTTGAACTAGAGGCAAGCCTTGACAATGCCTATTGCGTTTTGCAATTTAAAAACCAAGTAAATCCATTGACTTACTATAAAACGCTTGGTCCAGAGTTATGGTCCGACCTGCAAGGAAACATCGATGTATTCGTGGCAGGAGCGGGATCTGGGGGAACTTTTCAAGGGTGTGCCGCCTATTTAAAAGAGCAGCATCCGGCGCTAAAAACAGTTGTTGTCGAACCTGAAGGATCGATTTTAAATGGAGGAGATCCAGGTCCGCATAAAACGGAAGGAATCGGCCTTGAATTTATCCCAGATTATATGGAATCTGCTTTATTCGATGAGATATATACCGTCAGTGATCATGATGCTTTCCGCATGGTGAAAGAAGCTGCTGAAAAAGAAGGCGTTCTCATCGGGAGTTCTTCGGGTGCAGCGTTATTTGCCGCTTTAGAAGAAGCGAGGAAGGCAGCACCTGGGACCGTCATCGTCACCATTTTTCCTGACAGCAGTGAACGGTATTTAAGTAAAGGCATTTATGAGGGAGGAAAATAAAATGAAACGAAAAACAATGATGATACACAGCGGAACAACGGGTGATGAAAAAACGGGCGCTGTGTCTGTACCTATATACCAAGTGAGCACCTATAAGCAGCCGAAAGCAGGCGAACATACAGGGTATGAATATTCAAGAACAGCGAACCCAACAAGAACGGCACTAGAAACCGCCATTCGTGACCTTGAAGGAGGAGCAAACGGCTACGCATTTGGTTCAGGAATGGCTGCCATTACGGCAGTGATGATGCTGTTTAACAGTGGAGATCATATTGTCCTGACAGATGACGTTTACGGCGGAACGTACCGCGTCATCACAAAGGTACTCAATCGTATTGGCATTCAAGCGACCTTTGTTGACACAAGTGATCCTGAAGCAGTGAAAAAGGCGATTTTACCTGAAACAAAAGCGGTTTACATTGAATCACCAACCAATCCTTTACTCAAAATGACTGACCTCAAAGCAGTCGGCCAATTGACAAAAGAAGCTAACATCTTAATGATTGTTGATAATACATTTTTCACACCTTATTTCCAAAGACCGATTGAATATGGGGCAGACATTGTCCTGCATAGTGCCACTAAATATTTAGGTGGTCACAGTGACGTCGTAGGTGGGCTTGTTGTAACAGCGACGGAAGAGCTTGGGGAAGAACTGCATTTTGTTCAAAATTCTACAGGTGGAATCCTTGGACCGCAGGATTCATGGCTTCTCATGAGAGGAATCAAAACACTTGGACTAAGAATGGAAGCACATCAGCAAAATGCACAGAAAATCGCTGAGTTTTTAGAACAACATCCAGCAGTCACACGTGTTTATTACCCAGGTCTTGATGCTCATCCCGGACATGAACTTGCAAAAACGCAAGCATCAGGCTACGGCGGTATGATCTCTTTTGATATTGGAAAAGAAGAACATGTCGATGTGTTTTTAAGTCAGCTTAAGCTGTTTACGATCGCAGAAAGCCTTGGAGCGGTTGAAAGCTTAATTTCTGTTCCTGCTCGAATGACTCATGCGTCCATTCCAAAAGACCGTCGCGAGGAGCTTGGCATCACTGATGGGTTAATTCGTATATCCGTCGGGATTGAAGATGTGGATGATTTACTGAATGATATGAAGCAGGGACTAAACGCACTAGTGAATGGATAGATTTACATGCCACTACCTTTCTTTTACTATGTTAAGCTATTAATAGACATGTGAAACAGGAAGGTGATTCAAGTGAAGAAAAAGTGGAGTGGTTTAGTGACAGATTACAAGCAGTACGCTTTTATTTTGCTTGCTGTCAGCACCTTTTTATATATTGGTACGATCATACCAAACCAACACATCGAAGCATCTCCGAAAATGCTGATGATGGGAATTGATTGTGTTTTCTTATTAGCAGCTTTTCTTTGTGTGAGACGCGCGATCTTTTTTCAAAAGAAACTGCAAGAACTAGATGAAGATTAATTCGAAAAGTCTCCTCATAATCGTGAGGGGGCTTTTTTGATTGTATTGGACAATTGGACAAGAATTGCTGTAGAAATTTAGTCAAACACACAAAAATCATCTATTTTACTAAAAACAGGTTTACAAAATGGTGCTTGCTGGATATACTAACAAAGTAATTAAAAACGTAAAGGAGGCTGAAGAATATGTTATTCGTATCTACTTGTGAACAATTCAACTACAATTTCATCATGTCATCAGCCTGTGGAAGAGCTCGTGTCCTTCCTTTACCTTATACGGTGCACACGCTTCAAAACTGTTAAAGTAAACGAGGATTTTACGTATCATCCATTGCAGGTTGGAAGACACTGTCTTTTGATCTGCATTTTTGTGTGCCCACAGGTCAACTGACAAAGAAGATCTGCGGGCTATTTCGCGTGCTGCGAACTGAAGGGAGGTGAGCGTATATGACAATCCATTTATTTTTTATCACATTAACGATCCGACGAAAATACAAAGACATTGAAACGGTTCTTTATGAACAACAAGTCGAAACATTTTATGAAGAAATGAAGCAGAAACAACTAAAGTATATGAACTAAAACACGAAAAGAAAAATTGAAAAAGGAGGAGATTGACATGTTTATGATGCTTGCAATGCTTGATTGTTATACGATGGAGAAGGACCAGGTTTAGACACGCTCCACATTGATCATCTGCACATATGATATCCATAAAAGGAGATTGTGAGGTGATCAACGAATGTCGATGTCACCATATATGAGGTTTCCGTCAGTGGGGCACGGATATACATCCATTCCGCATTCTTTAAAGCATGGATACGGTAATCCGTACCGAATGCAACGAGAGCAAGAGGAAATGCTCAGACAATATATGTATCAGTACCGACCTTATTGGTATTAAAGAAAAGGAGCAGGAAACGTTATCGTTTCCTGCTCCTTTTACATTAGCAAATCCAGCTTGCACCGATGATGATCAACAAAATGAACAGCACAACAAGCAATGCGAATCCGCCCGCAAAACCGCCACCGTAACCACCGCAGCCTCCAGCATAACCTCCACCAAAGCCCATAATCTAGCACCACCTTTATCTAATCAAGATACATTCATAAAATATGCAGCTCATGCAGAAAACGAAATCAATCTGAGCACAATTAATGAAAACGCCTATTCAGATTAAAATTTTTTAAAGTTCTGCGAAACATTTTCTGAAAAGGTGCCGTCTAATCAATAACAAATAATTAGGACTAGGTCTTAAAATTTGTTAGGTGAGAGCCGATATGAAAAGTAAGAAAATTCGTAAATAGTTTTATTTACTGGTGCAAAGCAGGTGTTAACATTGATTCAAAGCTGGATTGGAAAACAAATGAGGGAACCAAAAGGCTTGTTCTCAAAATGGGTTGCCCGCTATATGGAAAAAAATCATCATAATATCAATGAATGGACGATTCAACTCTTAAATATACAAGAAAATGACCGGATTTTAGAAATCGGTACTGGAAGAGGCATGACATTATCAAAAGTAGCAGAGAAACTTGATCGTGGTAAAGTATATGGAGTCGATGCCTCTCGTCATATGATCAAATATGCAAAAAGAAAACATAAAAAGCTTGTAGAACAGGATAAAGCCGTCGTGACTCTTGGTAAAGCTGAGCATTTACCTTTTGAAGACAGATCATTCAATAAATTATTTACGGTGCAGACCATTTATTACTTGAAGGATATTGAGCAAGTCATGAAGGAAGTGTACCGCGTTCTTCAAGTGGATGGAGAAGTATACTTATCTTTCCAACAGCAGGAACTGATGAAGGAACAAAAGCGGTCACAATCTTTTTCATCGTATAGTGAACAAGAGATTAGCCGCCTATTTTCAGCGTATCACTTTAGAGAAGTTTCGGTTTATCACTATGATACATACATCTGTATCAAAGCGTTAAAATGATGAAAATATTTCCCAGGTAATGAACAAGCATTCAAAAGAGGCTCTTCGTGAGAGGAGCTTCTTTGCGTGTCATTGAATCATGTTTGAACGAATTAAAAAAAGTCTCTTCATCAGAAGAGACTTTTGCATGTCATATAGGCGCCAGCCAGGTGTGTAAGGAATGATAGTATATATAAGGAATTTGTTTGTCGATTAAGGATACCTGTCTGGCTTATTTCTTATATCGACACCGTTCTTCAAAAGTTTAGCTTTTTTTTCAATATTTTCTTTTTTATTTAACTGAAAGAGACATTTTTCTCTCTGTGGTAGACATTTTTCGCTTTTTTTTAATCAATTGTGCCATTTGAAGCAGGGAATTGCCTCATAAATAGAGAAAATTGTAGAGACTTCATTTTTAAACAAAAAGGGAGGAATGAAAACATGTCGGGAAACAAAGGTGTCGTTTATAAAGGAGCAGGAAATGTAGCAGTTGAGGATATTGGATACCCTGATTTGATTTTAAGAGATGGCCCGGGTGTACCGAAAGCCAATGTGGGGCGCAAATGTGAGCATGGCGTCATTTTAAAAGTAGTGACGACGAATATTTGCGGAAGTGACCAGCACATGGTGAGAGGTCGTACGACTGCGCCGGCAGGACTCGTCCTTGGTCATGAAATTACAGGTGAAGTCGTTGAGGTAGGACGAGATGTGGAGTTTATTCAAAAAGGAGACCTTGTGTCTGTTCCATTTAATATTGCTTGCGGACGATGCGTCATGTGTAAGGAACAAAAAACCCATGTGTGCTTAAATGTAAACCCGGACCGTCCAGGCTCTGCCTATGGATATGTCGATATGGGCGGATGGGTTGGCGGCCAATCCGAGTACGTCATGGTACCATATGCAGATTTCCAGTTGCTGAAATTCCCAGACAAAGATCAAGCGATGGAAAAAATACTTGATCTGACAATGCTTTCCGATATTTTCCCGACAGGTTTTCACGGTGCGTATACGGCTGGAGTAAAACCTGGTTCAACCGTATATATTGCCGGTGCAGGGCCAGTAGGTCTTGCCGCAGCGCATTCCGCTCAGCTCCTTGGCGCTTCTACAGTCATTGTAGGAGATTTGAATGAACAAAGGCTGGAGCAGGCCAGAAGCTTTGGCTGTGAGACGATCAATTTACGAAAACATGATCGAATCGGCGAACAAATCACCAACATCTTAGGAGAGCCAGAAGTAGACTGTGCCGTCGATTGTGTTGGCTTTGAAGCTTCAGGTCATGGAGATCAAGGAGAAGCACCTGCAACCGTTTTAAATACAATTATGGATATTACCAAAGTTGGCGGTAAACTCGGAATCCCAGGACTTTACGTCACAGAAGACCCTGGTGCAGTGGATGCTGATGCAAAAGTTGGATCACTGAAAGTGCGAATTGGACTCGGCTGGGCAAAAGCCCATACCTTTGTGACAGGTCAAACCCCTGTCATGCAATATCACCGCAGTCTAATGAAATCTATTTTAAGCGGACGAGCACAAATCGCCAAAGCAGTGAATGCAACCGTCATTAATCTTGATCAAGCCCCTCAAGGATACAGTGACTTTGATTCAGGTGTAGCGAAGAAATTTGTCATTGACCCGCATGGGATGATTTCTCGATAAATTTTTAACATGAAAGGAGCCGCTCCATAAATGGGTCGGCTCTTTATTGTGGAATCAACAATACATGTAAACGAAAGAGATGCTTTCTAAGAAGGTCCTTGATGATCAATAATCGCATAATGTCCAGCGGATTTCATCCTTGCTGACGGTCATCTAGGCGACAAAATAGGTAGCTCACATCTCCAGACTCCTCATTTAAGAAATTTCCTTTTGAATACACAATACCGTATGCGTCTGTACTTTTAACCCCAAGTTTTTTTAACATGGCGTAGATTGCTCGTAAAGTTCTTAGATCTTCCAGTGATATCGACCAATCTATTGTTCTCGTCGCTATACACAACAGGTTCAGCTGGTAATTGCTTCATCAAAATTTCATCAAATAAATTAACTTCCATTTTTTTTCAGACAATCGTTCGTTCTAGGAAAGATTGTTGGTATTTTTATTGATTTTAAGTAATTTGAAAAATTACCCTCTGGTAAATGTTTTTTCGAATATATTTTTCATTTCTTTCTTTACTCTAGAGTTACTCCATACTTTACACTATTTCTTGTGAACTTAACACGACATAAATGAGAAGCATTCGTTATTGTGTTGAACGCACTAAGGTTGATGAAGAGAAGGTGTCAGGAGGTATATTGATCAATTTACGGGTACGCAGCTATTTTTAACAGTCGGTCGAATATTTTAATCAGTTTAAAAGAAAGGGTTTTTAGAAATGGCAAAACTAAATGGACAAATTACGTTAGCACCTGTACCGCAGGACGAGCTAGCAACATTTAAGGCAGAATTACAAGAGGCATTTATGAAAGGGTTACAAGATCGTTTTACAGATGCGGAAGATCCGACACAAATGGGACCAATCCCGTCTGAGGAAGATTTCGATCATTCACTTACTGCCAAAGAATCGATCGTACGTCAACTTGTACTAAACGCCGAAAGAATTGGTGGGGTCGTATTGAAAATGAATAACGAAACCCAGCGAAACGAAGTGGACTTCCTGTATACAAAGGCAAATGCACATGGCAAAGGTCTTGGCACTAAATTGTGGGAAGCGATAGAAGCAGCGTTCCCAGAGACGAAGGTTTGGGTGCTGCACACACCATATTTTGAAAAGCGTAATATTCATTTTTACGTTAATAAATGTGGCTTTAAAATTGTCGAGTTTTATCACCAAGGCAACCCAGGGCCGAATGTTGAAGGCGAAGAGCCGAAATCGGATGAAGAGTACGAGTTTTTCCGTTTTGAAAAGGTCATGGCGAAAGTGAGCAGTGAATCATAATGAAAGGGAAAATCTCACAGCTTTGGATTTTGATGAATCGCAGTCAAATGGCGAATGGTCAACTAGTTCTTTTATTTTTTATCAGTATCGTAGAGGTGGCAGCTGGACTTGCTGTGCCACTACTCACAATGAAGCTTATTAATCAAATTTCAGATACTGGTTTTGCATTAACGTCACTCTTACCAGTCATTGGCGTTTTAATTGTACAGGCGATGCTTAGTGCCGTTACATTTTATATGATGCGTCGTTTAGGTGAAGGAGTTGTTGCGAATTTACGAACAGAAATATGGGAGCATATGCTACATTTACGATTAACTTATTACGATGCACATGAATCTGGCGAAACGATGAGTCGAATTACGCAGGATACAAACGTCGTAAAGGAGTTTGTAACAGAAAAGCTCGTGTCGTTTGTATCGGGACTTTTCGCGATACTCGGTGCAATCGTTGTTTTACTATGGATTGACTGGAAAATGACGCTACTGCTACTGATCGCCGTACCACTAACCATTTTTGTGACGTATCCGTTAGGAGAAAAAATGTACGCGATTTCGAAAGCCAATCAAGATGAGTTGGCAGGATTTGGCGGACGATTAGGGAGAATTTTAACAAACATTCGCCTTGTGAAAGCTTCGCAAACAGAGCAGCAAGAGCTAGCAGGCGGAAAAAAGCAAATTCAGCAGCTGTACAAGTACGGATTAAAAGAAGCAAAAATTGTTGCGATTCTTTCACCACTTATGACGTTGCTCATGATGATTGTAATCATTGCGATTTTTGGGTACGGCGGTTCACAGGTTGCTTCAGGTGCCATTAGTTCTGGCGAGCTTGTGGCAATCATGATTTATTTAGTACAAATTATTATGCCATTTACACAAATGGCGACATTCTTTACTGATTTACAAAAAACACTGGGCGCAACAGAGCGTATTGTCGAGGCCTTAGATGAGAAGCGTGAAGTACAAGACGGTGAACCGGTAACTGCTACGTCACAGCCGATTCGTTTTGAACATGTGTCGTTTAAGTACAACGAAAAATACGTGTTAAAAGATATGACGTTTACGTTAAAGCCAAATGAAACAACGGCCTTTGTCAGCCGGAGTGGTGGCGGGAAAACGACGATGTTTTCCCTTATTGAACGATTCTATGTCGTGACATCAGGTGCGATACTGTATGGCAAAGAAAACATTGAGCAATTTAACTTAATAGAGTGGCGTGAGCTGTTTGGCTATGTAAGTCAAAATGCACCGTTATTAAATGGAACGATTCGTGACAACGTCATGTACGGGACGAATGGAGCAAGTGAACAAGAGGTACTTGCCGCATTAAAAGCAGCCTATGCCTATGATTTTGTCATGCAGCTGGAAAAACACCTCGATACAGAGGTTGGTGAAGGAGGTATTAAGCTTTCGGGTGGTCAAAAACAGCGTATTGCGATTGCTCGTGCGATTTTACGAAATCCGAGAATCTTATTACTTGATGAGGCGACATCGAACTTAGATAACGAATCAGAGCGTGAAGTGCAGCTTGCTCTTCAAGCGTTAACGAAAAACCGGATGACAATCATCATCGCCCATCGATTATCCACGATTACAAGTGCAGACCAAATTCTTGTCTTTGAAGAAGGACGCTTGTCAGGTCAAGGCACACATGAAGCATTACAAAAAACACATCCGTATTATCAACAGCTCTGGCATAATGGTCGTTTAACTGAAGATTAGAGGAAGAAATAAAAATGTTTCTAGTCAGTTACTTTCGTATATTCTTTGAAAGTAAAGACGTTAAAAAACTAATGAAATGGAAGTGGGACAGAAACAAAATCCTACTTCCTAAATCTTAATAATTTTACATATGCAATTAGCCTCTAAATAACAACAAACCGAACTATTTATTTTATTAGCTAAATTCCTCTTGTTTCAACCTCTACTTGCAGAAAAAGCGCTCAAACAAGACAATAGTCAAATTTTAATTCACTTGCTTTTACCATTATGTTATGTGTTTGCGATCTCTCAAGCTCGGCGTCCTCTATGCATCTGAAATATAAAAATTATACATGGCAAAGATTGCTCTCTTGTCCCATCCGTAAAATATCTGTATGAATGATTGGATGACTCGTCAGTATTTTCTCAAGGCATGATGATGAAAGAAATTGAAACGGTTCAAATCAATATTTCATATTAACCATTTAAAAGGATATAATCCTCTGTTAAATCCACAAATGCCTTTAAAGCAGGGGACATCCATTTGTTTTTATGCCAAAATAGTTGAATCTTCGTAGAGAAACAGGGGTCCATCCAATTGATTTTGATGATATTGCCTTCTGCTATTTCTTTTTTTACAGAAATTTCAGGAAGTACAGCGATTCCTAAGCCTGCCATTACACATTTTTTTATGGCTTCTACATCTGCTAATTCTAGTTTACTTCTTGGTTTTGCACCTGCCTGTGTTAATGAGTGTTCGAAGGCGTAGCGATAATCACAGTCTTCAGTTAACAACAATCGTTGCTCGTTTAAATCAATGGGATATACTTTTTGTTTTTTGCTCAAAGGATTTGTTGGACAGCATACAATGGCCATCGGTTCATCTTTTAATTCTTTTACAAGTAAATGTGAGGATACTACAGGATTCATGGATAATAAGGCGACATCAATTTGTCCTTCAAGTAATAGAGTTAAAACATCCTTTTCCGCTATTCCTGGGCGGAAGATCAGTTCCACTTTTGGATACTTCGTTTGAAAGTCCGTTAAAATATGAGGAAGCCGGTAGGTACATTGTGTTTCAGATGCACATATTCTCAAAATGCCGCTTGGCTCATTCATCCCACCAACAGCCTCTAATGCTTCCCCTGTTAAGCCTAAAATTTTATCTGTATAATGTTGAAATTGTCTGCCAGCTTCTGTTAAGATCACCCTTTTTCCAAGCCTTTCAAATAGAGGCGTTCCTAGCTCTTCTTCCAATGCCACAATATTTGCTGTGATGCTAGATTGAGCATAACCAAGCATTTGTGCAGTTTTTGTAAAGTTTAATACTTTTGATGCTGTTTGGAACATCATCAGTTGTTTGATCTCCAACTTCAAACCTCCCTAAATCGGATGAGCCGATTGATACAATCAGAAAACTTCTATAGATAGATCATAACATTTTCACTATCATAAAAGTAAGCGCTTGCAATCTTTTGTTATTTCAAATATTCAGATGTACAAAGGGGAGATGGCTTTGTTTGAAGTGATGGTCAATTCAGTGAATGATTTTTTATGGACATATATTTTAGTATTCATGTTAATAGGCATAGGAATCTACTTTACAGTGAGAATGAAATTGATGCAAATTGTCTTACTAAAAGAGATTTTCCGTTCTATTTTTGAAAAAGCACCCAAAACCAAAAAGGGAAGTCATGAAATTTCATCTATGCAAGCTTTTTTTATTGGGGCTGCTACAAGAATTGGTACTGGAAATATGGCAGGTGTTGCAATTGCTATTACTGTTGGTGGTCCTGGAGCTATTTTCTGGATGTGGTTTGCAGCCGTTTTAGGAGGAGCCTCTGCATTTGTCGAAAGTACACTGGCACAAATTTATAAGGTGAGAACAAATGACGGATTTAAAGGAGGCCCTGGTTACTATATTCAAAAGCAATTCGGATTGAAATGGCCAAGTCGGATTTTTGCCTTTTCTGTTATTCTTAGTTTCGGCTTAATTTTTAACGCTGTACAAACGAATACAATTACAAATGCCTTTCAGTATTCATTTGGGATCAGTCCGATTGCCATGGGGTTATTTGTCACAATTTTTACAGCTTGCATTATTTTTGGTGGTGTGAAGCGAATTGCTAATTTTACACAAATCATTGTACCAATTATGTCGGCATTTTATATCATTTTAGCACTTTATGTGATTGTCACAAATATCGGTGCTGTACCCGCAGCATTAGCAAGTATTATGAAAAGTGCATTTGGATTAGAACAAATCGTTGGCGGCGGCATTGGTGCTGCGATAATGAACGGTGTAAAACGGGGGCTCTTTTCAAATGAAGCAGGAATGGGTAGTGCACCAAACGCTGCTGCTGCCGCCAATGTTTCGCATCCAGTAAAACAAGGATTTGTTCAATTGTTAGGTGTATTTTTTGACACATTAGTGGTTTGTAGCTGTACAGCCTTTATTATTATGTTATCGACAGTAGAAACAGCAGGTGAATTATCTGGTATCGAAATTACACAAGCCGCAATGGCACAGCATTTTGGATCTTGGGCTAGTATTTTCTTAGCATTTGCTATATTTACTTTTGCTTTTAGTTCTATTGTAGGAGGCTACTATTATGGTGAAGCCAATATCGGTTTTATCCATAACAGTGTAACAGCGTTATTGACGTATCGAATCTCGGTATTATTGATGATCATGTTTGGAGCTGTGGCCAACTTACAAATCGTTTGGACGTTGGCTGACTTGTCGATGGCCATTATGGCAATCGTCAATTTGATTGCAATTGCTATCCTAGGAAAATATGCTTTTGCCGCTTTAGATGATTATATTCAACAAAGGCTGTTAGGTAAAAATCCAGTCTTTTATGCATCTAGCATACCAGGTTTAAAAGAAATAGAGTGGTGGGGAGCAGAAAAACAAACGGCTCACTCAATAAACTTAAATGAAGGAGTAGAAAAATCATGAGGAATTTTGAATATCATTGCCAAACAAACATAATGATGGGGACTGGTCAGTCAAAAGAAATTGGATCTATAGTAGAGGATTTTGTATTGCCAGATGCCAAAGTGATGATTGTGACAGATTCTGGTGTGAGAAACGCAGGGCTCGTTCAGCCTATTGAAGCGTATTTGCAGGAAGCAGGTTATTCAGTATTTGTATTTGATCAAGTATCTCCAAACCCTAGAGATAATGAATGTCTAGCTGGTGCAGAGCTTTTTAGAAAAGAACAAGCATCAGCGGTTATTGCGATTGGTGGCGGAAGTCCAATGGATACGGCGAAAGCAATTGCTTTATTAGGTCCAAATGGTGGCATTCCTGAAGATTATATATCAGGGAAGAAGGCATATGCTAATCTATCTCCACTAATTTGTATTCCAACAACGGCTGGTACTGGCTCTGAGGTAACACGTTCATCTGTCATCACGTTAGCTGCTTCACATAAAAAAATCACATTAAAACATGCCTTGCTTCGGCCAACCATTGCGATTTTAGACCCAGCTCTTACATTAACGGTGCCAAAAAGCATAACAGCCGCAACAGGCGTTGATGCATTGGTACATGCTATTGAAGGCTATTCTTGTAAAGTAACAAATCCTATTTCAAAAGCAATGGGTGCAAGTGCAATGGAGACCATTGTAAAATACTTACCGGCAGCATTTGAAGATGGCTCTGATCTAGAAGCAAGATATAAAATGCAAGAAGGTAGTTTACTAGCCGGCTTATGCTTCGGTTCAGCTGATGTCGCGGCCGTTCATTGCTTAGCAGAAGCCCTTGGCAGTCTTTATGATACACCTCATGGTATCGCAAACGCGGTATTTTTGCCTTATGTCATGCAATTCAATGCAGCTGAAAACAAGGTGTTACACGCAGAGCTTGCCAAAATCATGAGCTTTGCAGATAAAACGGATTCAGATGATGTAGCGATTCAAAAATTAATTGATGGCATGTATACTTTCACAAAAAATTTAGGTATTCCAGCACTAAAAGATTTATCTCATGTAAAAGAAGAAGATTTTGAAAAAATGGCTGAATTAGCAGAACAAAACGGTTCTACATCAAGCAATGTTCGTACCGTTACGAAAGCCGACTACTTAGACATTTTAAAAGCTGCTTTTGATCAATGAATTCCAAAGAAACACTCTCCTCATGACACGATCACTTGGAGGGTGTTCTTTTATGTTTCATGTGGCTAGGTCTCGTCTATATAAGAGTGGTATGATGACAACATCTGATGGAGAAAGGATGGGATAAACGATGAACTTTCACAATAAAACAGTCGTCATCACAGGTGCAGCCAATGGAATTGGTGAAATGATCGCTTGGGGCTATGCAAAAGAAGGAGCGCGAGTGGTGCTTGCAGATATAGATGAAGAGAAGGGGAAGCGATTGGAGGAAGAGCTAAAAAAAGAATCGTTAGAAGCTTATTTTAAGAAAACAGATGTGACGCAAGAAACGGATATTCAGCACTTAATGTCGTTTGCGGTGGAGCGCTGTAAAACGATTGATATTCTCATTAATAATGCTGGTGTCATGTGTACTGTATCCCCTTATGAATTAACGGTCGATGAGTGGGATCGTGTGTTACAAACGAACCTAAGAGGGACTTTTTTATGTGCAAGAGAAGCAGCACGTTATATAAAAGAAAATCTAAAAGGCGGTTCTATTGTGAACATTTCATCTACCCGCGCGACCATGTCAGAGCCAAATACAGAAGCATATGCTGCATCAAAAGGTGGAATATCTGCGCTGACTCATGCCTTAGCGACTTCTTTTAGTCCGGATCATATCACGGTGAATAGCATTTCCCCTGGATGGATTGAAACGAAGGATGAGAAGAATCTTCGAGAGATCGACCATCAGCAGCATCTTTCCAATCGAGTCGGCACGCCAAAGGATATTGTGAAGGCCTGCTTTTATTTAACCGATGAGGACAATCAATTTGTGACTGGCACAGATTTAGTTGTTGATGGTGGCATGACCAGAAAAATGATCTATGCTGATTAGCTTGAAAAAAACGTTGACGCTTTGATCAAGGCGCAGTACAATATGTAACAATTCAGCTGAAGATCGTGATGAAATAAAGACATAGCGCTAATAGAGAAGAGTACATCATGAACCGTCCCGCACAGAGAACTCCGTAAAGCTGAGAAGGAGCCGGGCAGCATGTTGGAACCAAGCCTCTTAGCTCTGCACCGGATTCCTTCGGATGGTGGTGCGGCGACATTCTCCCGTTACAGAGATGGGTTCATGATGACCTGCTAAGGTTCATTTGGCAACAGATGAATAAACTGAGGTGGCAACGCGGAGTAAATCCCGTCCTCAAGACAGAAATGTCTTGGGGGCGGGATTTTTTATGGCAAATAGGGGGAAAAGTGATGAAAAAACATTGGCGGGATATGAGTTTGCTACTTGGAGCCATCGGAATTGCGAACATAGGAGAATGGATTTATATGATTGCGCTCCATCTGCTCATTTTTCAAGAAACAGGCTCTGTGCTTGCTGTAACGGCTGTCTATATGATGAGACCAGTTGCTTCTCTTTTGACAAACAGCTGGTCTGGCAGTTTGATTGACAGGCTGAATCAGCGGAAAGTGATGATCAGCTTAGATATCAGCCGGGCAATCTTGATCGCATGTATACCCTTTGCGTTATTTTCAGGGTATCTGCTTACCTTGTATGTAATCGTATTTCTTATTCAAATGGCACAAGCGATGTTTCATCCGGCTTCGATGGTCTATATGACGGGATTGATCCCGGCGGATAATCGAAAAAGATTTAATGCCATTCGTTCATTATTACAATCGGGTGGGTTTTTACTTGGTCCCGCTGTAGCAGGTCTGCTTTTTTTAATCGGAACTCCTGTTTTTTCAATTTATATCAATGCAATTTGTCTATTGGTATCTGCTCTGTTCACGACGTGTTTACCGAATTTGCTCAAACAAGATGCTAACCAAAAGGGCTTTACCCTTTCAATGTTAAAAGAGGATGCGAAGCTTGTTCTCCGGTTTAGTTTGACATCACGCCAGATTATGACGGTGTATTTGTTATTTAGTGCCGCTATCACGGTACTTCCTACTGCGATTGATTCTCTTGAAACAGCCTTTGCAAAAGAAGTGCTACTGCTGACTGATACACAATATGGTCTTCTTGTTAGTATAGCTGGGGCAGGTATTATCGCAGGCGCAGGTCTTAATTCGGTGATTGTGGAAAAGCTGCCTGTTTCGATCATGCTCGGGGTTGGTAGTTTGTTTGTGGCATGTGGCTATCTCATTTATGCTTTTTCCAGCACATTGTTTGCGGCCGCTGTTGGATTTTTTATATTAGCATTCTTTTTAGCTTTTGCGAACACAGGTTTTATGACTTTCTATCAAACGAATATCCCGGTAGAGGTGATGGGGCGGGTAGCGAGTTTTTACGCTTTGGTGGAAGCCATTCTGACGATCATGATGACAGGGTTCTCTGGTGGACTTGCACATGTTTTATCAATCAGAACCTCCGTTGTCATCGGTAGTCTATGTATGCTTCTTGTCTGTTTATTGCTATGTTTTGTCATCTTTCGTCCATTGACTGGCAAAAAGATAGTGCATCCTACTTAGAAAATTAAAAAAATTATGTTATAATTATTTAAGTAAGTTAAATGAAATTGATGAGAAAAGGAGTCTTACACATGAAAGCACTACGCTGGCACGATCAAAAGGACATTCGACTAGAGGAAATTGATGAACCAAAAGTTGCTCCAGGAAAAGTGAAACTTAAAGTGAAATGGTGCGGCATTTGTGGTAGTGATTTACATGAATATCTAGGAGGACCTATCTTCATTCCAGTGAATGAACCTCATCCACTGACAAAAGAAAAAGCACCTATTACACTGGGGCATGAATTTTCTGGTGAGGTTGTTGAAGTAGGAGAAGACGTGAGCAATTACAAAGTAGGCGACCGAGTGGTTGTTGAGCCTATTTTTGCAACTCACGGACATCAAGGTGCTTACAACTTAGATGAAAACATGGGCTTTTTAGGACTTGCCGGAGGCGGCGGTGGATTCTCTGAATATGTATCTGTCGATGAAGAATTACTTCATTTATTACCAGACGAAATTTCATATGAGCAAGGGGCACTTGTAGAGCCTTCAGCAGTTGCTCTATATGCAGTTCGTTCTAGTAAAGTACAAGCTGGCGATACAGCGGCTGTGTTTGGATGCGGACCAATTGGCTTACTTGTTATTGAAGCATTAAAAGCAGCTGGTGCTACTGATATTTACGCGGTAGAATTATCTAAAGAACGCCAAGAAAAAGCGAAAGAGCTTGGAGCGATCATTGTTGATCCTTCTCAATATGAAGATGTTGTTCAAGAAATTGCACGCCGTACAAATGGTGGCGTCGATGTTTCTTTTGAAGTGACAGGTGTACCTGTTGTATTGAAGCAAGCAATCCAATCAACTAGAATTTCAGGTGAAACAGTCATTGTGAGTATTTGGGAAAAAGGCGCAGAAATTTTGCCAAATGACATTGTCATTAAAGAACGTACAGTCAAAGGAATTATCGGCTACAGAGACGTATTCCCATCTGTATTAAACCTAATGAGAAAAGGCTATTTCTCTGCAGATACGCTCGTCACGAAGAAAATCAAGTTGGACGATGTAATCGAAGATGGTTTCCATGCTTTAATCAATGAAAAAGATCAAGTGAAAATTTTAGTTAGTGCTGAATAAGTAAGATGACAAAGGGAATGGCAGAAGCCATTCTCTTTTTTTATGCACATGACAGCTCCTTTTCATAAAAAAGCCTGCGATTGAATAGTGATAATTGAAAAGATGTTTTTGATAAGGGAGATGACATCATGTTTTATCACATTAAAGAATTGCAATATGAAGCAAAGCCCTCAAAACCTGATCCACTTTACGCGAAGAAGCTGCAAGAAGTATTAGGCGGACAGTATGGAGAAATTAGTGTCATGATGCAATATTTATTTCAAGGCTTTAATTGTCGAGCAGATCAAAAATACAGAGATTTATTGTTTGACATAGGGACAGAGGAAATTGGTCATGTGGAAATGCTGGCGACGATGATTGCACGTTTATTAGATAAAGCACCAGTTAAAGAACAAGAACAGGCGTACGAAAGTGACCCAGCACTTGCAGCTGTTATGGGTGGTATGAATCCTCAGCATGCAATTGTTGCCGGTTTAGGAGCCATGGCAGCGGATAGTCAAGGATATCCGTGGAATGCCAAGTATATCATTGCAAGCGGAAATTTAATGGCTGATTTTAGAGCCAATTTAAATGCAGAATCACAAGGGAGACTTCAGGTCACAAGGCTCTACGAAATGACCGATGATCGCGGCGTTAAGGATATGCTCTCTTTCCTTATTGCTCGTGATACATATCATCAAAATATGTGGATTGCGGCGATTAAAGAATTAGAAGAACGAGAGGGGGATGTCGTCGTACCAACCACCTTCCCACGCTCACTAGAAAAACAGCAAGTGTCCTATGATCTGTTTAATTTCTCAAGAGGGGAAGCAAGTAAGGAAGGCAGATGGGCACATGGCCGAAGCATGGATGGAAAAGGGGAGTTTAGATATATTTCTGCACCCGTCGTGTTTGGTTCTGCACCAAAACTAAAACCCGCACCAAAGGAACTGTTTAACACACCGAAAAAAGGTGAATAAAAAAAGTCGATCAGGATTTGAGCCTGATCGGCTTTTTTAACGTCCGAGAGATCTTCCATATACGCTGACACGTTTCTCTAACAAGGCAAAAGTGAGTTCAAAGAAAATGCTCAGCAGCCAATAGATCAAAGCAGAGACGAGATACGTTTCTAAAAATTGATAGCCGTCGTTCGCAATGATTCGGGAAATCCCCATGATTTCAAGTACTCCAATCGTAAACGAAAGAGAGGTGGCTTTTAATAGCTGAATGAGCTGATTGCCTAAGTTCGGCAAGGCGACCACAAATGCTTGCGGCAAAATAATGCGCATCATCGCTTGTCGTGTTGTCATTCCCACAATTTTTGCTGCTTCAAGCTGTCCTTTGTCTACCGCAAGAAGTGCACTCCGAACAACCTCTGTTAAATGGGCAGCTGAATGGAGGCTGAATGTCATAAGGGCAACAGCTAATGGGGAGACCATATCTGGATGAAAGGTCAGCCCGAATGTATCGCTCACTTTGGTTAGAATAAAAGGAAGTCCATAAAAGAAAGCGAACAACTGAACAATCAGAGGCGTTCCTCTAAAAAAGGAGACATAGAGCGTCACAAGCTGCCTGAGTACAGGAATGCGAAAGAGACGAATGAAAGCAAAAACAGATCCAATTATCAGGCTCACAGCCATGGAAACGAGTGCAATCAATAAGGTGAAAGGAACGCCTTTTAAAATATGAGGTACTTGGTCAATCGCAAATTGAATATCAATCGTTTGCATCAAATCGCCTCCTTAACGTGACAGGCTGGTGCGGCCTTTGACAAATTTCCTTTCAAGCAGCATGGTGATCAGTTCAATACTCATGCAAATAAGCCAATACACAATCGCAATGATTACATACACCTCAAACATACCGATTCCGTAGTTATTTCCTAAAATGATCTTTACCTGTCCCATCATATCAATGAGTCCGATTGTAAAGGCAATCGCTGTGTCTTTCACGAGATCAATGGTGTAATTACCGAGGTTCGGCAGTGCAATGAGAAAAGCCTGCGGGATAATGATCCTGATCAATGCCTGAGTATCTGTCATCCCAACAATGTAGGCGGCCTCCAGCTGATCCTTCCCGACAGATGAATACGCACTGCGAAAGACTTCAGATAAATAAGCGCCCGTATGTAAAGAAAATGTCATCATCACAAATAACATACGATCCCAATGATTGATTTGAATCCCTGCTACAAGTAAAAGCTGAGGCAGGCCAAAATAAATCAAGAAAAGCTGAACAATTAAAGGCGTACTCCGTGTAAAAGATAAATAAACACTCGCCAGTTGCTTTAACACTGGGATTTGTTTAATACGGATACATGCAAATAGCAAGCCGATGATGATAGCAAAAAACAATGACACGATCATAATGAGAAAAGTGAGTGGCAGGCGTTCAAGCACCTGTAAAAAGATTCCTAGCCAATCTCTAGCTGTAAACGTCATGACGCTTCCTTCCTTTCTTCATTTTGATCGTCTTGCTCTGTAATGTCATCAATATCTTGAAAGAAATCAACCCCAAACCACTTTTTCGCTAGCTTCGGCAGTGTTCCATCATCAATCATCTCTTGTGTGATCCGGTCCAAATCTTCTGCAAGTTGCTTCTCGCTTGGCTGTAAGACAAGATAGATAGGCTCCTTTGACACAATGCCGCCAACTTTGACCTTTAAGTTCAAATGCTTTTGAATGGTATCAAAGGTGGAAATGTTCATAAATGCTGCATCGGACCGTCCGCTTTCAACACGCTTTAAGTTGAGTTCATTTGAAGGGCTCTCAATAGTCGTCAGCGAAATATCTGGGTCATGTTCTTGATTATATTGATTTAAAATTGAACGCAAGCCCCCGCTAGGGCTGACAGGAGCCAGCTTTTTAGATGTCATATCATCAAGCGATCGAATCTCCTTGTCTGATTCATTCACAATTAAACCTGTCATCGAATAACCGTACGGGACCTTAGGGTAAAGGAAACGCTTTTCACGTTCAGGGTTACTAAAAAACCAATTAGCCGCCATGTCAAACTTCCCTGCGCCTACACCAATTAAATTCGATTCTTCCTCGCCAAAAATATAATCAAAATGTACATGAGGGAGCCTCTTTTCCACTTCATTTAAATAATCAATGTTATAGCCAATCGGTTCATTTCGGTCATTTGTGGCTAAAAAGGGTGGATTGACCTCTGCACTCAGTGCGACTTTTACAATTTTTCTACCATCTTCTGTCGTGGTTTTCACACTGCTACAGCCCATCAGAGAAAGAAATAACAGAAGGACACCGAACATCATGAATACTGTCTTTTGCTTCATTTGTCTTTCTCCGATTCTTGCCACATGCCGCGATGAATTCTTGATAAAAATTGTTTCGTTCGTTCATGCTGTGGCTTCAATAGGACGTCTTCTGGTGAACCTTTTTCAACGATTTCGCCATCTGCCATAAAGATCACCGTATCCGCCACGTCCTTTGCAAAAGAAATTTCATGCGTCACAATGACCATTGTCATCCCTTGGCTCGCAATATCTTTGATCATTTCAAGAATTTCTCCTACCATCTCTGGGTCCAGAGCCGACGTAGGTTCATCAAACAAGAGAACTGAAGGGTTCATCGCAAGTGCGCGGGCTATGCCAATTCGCTGCTGCTGACCGCCAGATAATTCACTCGGAAACGCATCTTTTTTATGAAGCAGGCCAATCCGCGTTAAAAATTGCTCTCCGACCTTTTCTGCTTCTTTTTTAGACATGTTTTGAGACACGATCAATCCTTCTGTAATATTTTCAAGTGCTCGTTTATTCTGAAACAAGTGATAATGCTGAAACACCATGGAAGATTGCTGCCTGAGTTTCAGCAGATCTTTTTTATGATATCGTTCAAATTGAATCGTGGCTTCACCAACTGTCAGCTCTCCTTTGTCTGGAATATCGAGGCTGTTTAAGCTGCGAAGAAGTGTGGTTTTTCCTGATCCGCTCGGTCCAATAATGGCAACCACTTCACCTTCTTGTACGGTGAAATCAATGCCTTTTAACACATGGGTCTGCCCATAAGATTTATGTAGATTAGTAGCTGAAATCATAAAAGCATCACGTTCCTTTGACATATGTACTTAATATTGATAAAATTTAACACATTAAATCCTATAAGTAAAGTGTGTTTTATTTATTCCGATTGGAAAAATCAGATATGATAGATTGTGAGAAACAGAGGAGTTGGATACGTTTTGTCTAAAGCATTATTTGTCGATACCGATTTTCAAAAAACATGGCTTTATCAACTAGAATCTCTTCGTGAAACGATCGAACAAACGGCAAAAGAACATGATGAAGGCGCTTATTTTCCTGAAAAAAATATTGAATCATTAATAGAGATGGGCTATACAACGTTGTCTCTTCCTGCTGAACACGGAGGCGGCGGTCAATCTGTGAAGGATATGGTTCTGTTTCAAGAGACACTCGGCAGTATGGACGGAGCAACTGCCTTATCAATCGGCTGGCACCAAGGGGTTGTAGGCGAGATCTACGAAAAGAAACAATGGAATGAGCAGCAGCTGCAATTCTTTGCGGAAGAAGTGAAGAAGGGCGCCCTCGTCAACCGTGCCGTAAGCGAGGCGCAGACAGGCAGTCCAACAAGAGGCGGGAAGCCTGGGACAACAGCTACTAGATCAGGTAATGAGTGGATTATCAATGGACGTAAAATTTTCACAACGATGTCACCAGCGCTTACATACTTTTTAGTCGGTGTATGGATTGAAGAAAAAGAGGCTATGGGCTTCTTCTTAATTCATCGTGAGACAGCAGGTGTTTCAATAGAAGAAACGTGGAACGTTGTGGGCATGAGAGGAACTGAAAGTCATGATTTAATTTTAGATCAGGTGAAGGTTTCAGATGATATGCTTGTTGAGGTGCAAAAAGGGCCACGCGGTGGTACGCTAAATCCTTGGATTGCACATATTCCGTCCTGCTATTTAGGGATTGCACAAGCAGCAAGGGATTATGCTGTTCAATATGCCATCACCCATTCACCGAACAGCATCAACGGCACAATTAGTGACCTGCCAAATGTCCAAACACTGATTGGCGAAATCGACTTACTATTAAAGCAAGCACGCCACGTCATCTACTCAACGACCACATTGTATGAAAAGCCAGAAAAAAGAGAGCTGTTAATCAATGAATTTGGTGCTGTGAAGCATACTGTCGTTAATCATAGTTTGCAAGTTGTCGATAAAGCTATGCGTTTAGTCGGTGCGAAAAGCTTAAGCCTAGACTGTCCACTGCAGCGCTACTATCGAGATATTCGTGCCGGGCTCCATAACCCGCCAATGGACGATATGACGATATCAAAAATGGCGAAACAGGCCATTCAAGAGAAAAAAGAGAGCTAATATACAGCAAAAAGCCGGATATAAACCGGCTTTTTTTATTTGAAAGAAAAGAGGACATGTGTACCTTATGTCCCATCGCTTCAGCATGCTACAATCATGGAAATCATGAGAAAAGGAGCGATTGTTTTGAAGAAAAAGTATATAAAAAGGCTGTTTTCTTGCATCATGCTGATGGCATTTTGTATCAGCCAGCCATCATCAACTGAAGCAAGATCAATAGCGTGGTCTGTAGATGAATTCTTTAAAAATCGGGAAGGCACGTTTGTGATTCAAGAAGTAAAAGAAAAGTCCCCATGGGTGTATAACAAAAAAAGAGCGAAAGAGCGCTTTGCACCTCAATCGACATTTAAGGTAGCAAATGCCTTAATCGGACTCCAAACAGGCGCAGTGAGAGATGAATACGACATCAAATATTGGGATGGCGTAAAAAGAGAGATTGACAATTGGAATAGAGATCATACATTAGGATCTGGCATGAGAGATTCAGTCGTCTGGTACTATCAAGCCATGGCACGTGACATTGGAGAAGAACGCATGAATCATTGGGTGAAAGCTATTCATTATGGGAACAAAGACATATCTGGCGGAATCGATCAATTTTGGTTAAGCAGTACCCTACGAATTTCTCCCATCGAACAAGTTCGTTTTCTCAAACAGCTATATGAAGAGACTCTTCCATTTGACCTAAAGAACATGAGAACAGTCAAACGAATGATGGTACAAGAAGAAGAGAAACACGCCACCCTATACGGAAAAACAGGCTCCGGATCAGACATCGGCTGGTACGTAGGTTTTATCAAACATGAACACAAAACCTACATCCTCGCCACAAATATCAAAGGCACCGGCATAGAAGCAAAAGACATCACCTATCGCATTTTGAAAAAATATCATTTGATGGAAGCATCCGTTTAGGGTGCTTTTTTATGTGTGAAAAAGGGGATATATAGATAAGTTGATGTTATATGGATTAGTTTGAAAGAATGATATATTTATAGAAATATATTGAAGTATCATTTCAAATGTATTATTATATATGGCGTAATGTTACAAATGTTACAAATATATGATAAGGAGATTAATATGAACCTAAAAAGAAAAGTAAAATGGAAAAGGAATATCGCGGCACTACTAGCCTTTGTGATGCTTTTATCAATGTTACCTTCTGATATTTTTGCAGAGGAACATGACAAAAATACAAAATCAAGTCATAACAGCTTAGAAGAGTTTGATGATTCAAAAGCCCTGGAATTGGCAGGCGTTGACGAAGATGAAATTGGAAAAGACGGAGAAGTTCTTTCAGAAAGAACAGAAAACAGCAAACTTTTTTATGAAGGAGAGGGTGTATTTACACAAGAGGTTTATCCTGATCCTATTCATATTAAAGAGGCTCCAGATGCTGAATGGGAGGACATCTCTCCAGAATTAAAGACGATCTCGAAAAAAGAAATAGAAACAGAAAATGCGAAATTAGAAACTACTTTTCAAAAGCAAATGAAACAAGGACTTTATGCGACATTTGAACACAAGAAGCATCAAATTGAATTTTCAATTTTAAAAGCTTCAGGGAAAAATAAATCAGAAATCAATTCCAAAGATACCTCTGCACAATTTAAAGAGAACACCAACGAGCTTACATATGAAGAGGTATTTCCAAATATAGATTTACGATCATTCACCTTTAATGAAAACATCAAGGAAGATATTGTACTCAATCAATATGATGGCTACAATTCATTTACATTTAAAATAAAGACAGATCTAACTGGGGAAATTGAGGAAGACGGTTCTATTACATTTTACGATCAGAAAAAACGGACCATTTTTCAAGTCCCAAAACCGTTTATGACGGATTCTAATTTAGATGAAAAGTCAGGTGAAGTGGCTCGCTCAGAAGATGTGAGCTTTAAATTAGAAAAAGAACACGATGGCTATTTACTTCGTGTGACAGCAGATGAAAAATGGCTTAAAGATCCTGAACGAGTTTATCCTGTGTCTATCGATCCTTCGACTTCTTTATCTGTATCAGCAGACACATTTATCATGAGTAAGTACCCAACAACAAATTATTCATCCTCTACGCAAAAATGGGACGCTAAACTTAAAAGTTATGTACTCAAAACAGGTTATTACGATAAAACAACTGGTACAAACTATGCGTTCATGAAGTTTAACTCATTCAAACCGATTCAAAATATGAATGTAACGAAAGCGACGCTCAAAACATATGTTGCTCATTCATATTACGGGTCGAAGGCTACTGGCCTTTGGCTGGATACAGTGAATGCCAACTATGATCATACAAAACTAACGTGGAACAATAAACCAAGCTCTAAAAACATCGGCAAAGCCAATGTATATAAAGGACAATGGGCGAGCTATGATGTGACTTCAACCATCAAAGCTTGGAATAGCGGAACAGCTAACTATGGTTTTAAATTACATGCAAATGGAAATGGGCAAGACCATTGGAAAAAAATAATCTCATCAACAAACTCTACCAATAAACCAGTCATTGAAGTAACGTATACCATTCCACAAGCAAATGCACCAACTGTAAAAGGTTTTAGTAATGGAAATGGTACAGGCTACTTCAATTTAAGTTGGAAAAAGGTAGCTGGTGCAAAAGGCTACAAAGTGTGGTTATACAACGGAAAAGAGTATGAAGCCATTTCAGTTGGAAATGTGGCATCATGGAGTACAAAAGGAAAGAATATATGGCCAACAGCAAGCGAGATTGCTGCTAAAAAATATAAACTTCATTTAGACGGAAAAGGTGGAACTGAATTAGCAGTTGATCCTTCCCCAGTTTACAAAAACTCAGGTGGCAATTATGCGACAAGTAAAAATTATTGGGTAGCTGTAAGTGCGATTTTTGACCAAGGTGAAGGCGCAATGTCAGCAAAAGTAAAACCTGTCGTGCCGAATGTGGCTAGAGCGAAGGCACCTAGTACAAAAGGATTCAATAATAATAATGCAACAGGTTACTTTGATCTTTCTTGGAATTCAGTTTCCGGTGCGACCGGTTATAAAATACAAATGTTTAATGGGAAAAGCTATGAGACATTGGATCTCGGGAATCAAACATCATGGTCAACAAAAGGGAAAAAAGTATGGCCGACAGCTGCTGAGATCAAAGCAGGTAAATATGCATTACACCTCCAAGATGGAAAAGGGGCAGAGCTTCCAATTCATCCTGGTGCGACTTACAAAAATGCTGGAGGAAATGCGGCTCAAAAACATTATTCCTTCAGAGTGATTGCCTATAATAAAGATGGAGAAGCCATTGCTTCACCGCCAGCTGGACCAACTTTACCTGATTTATCTAGACCGAAAGCTTTATCTGGATATGCTTATACCAATACAAAAGAGAGCCAAACAGGTTATTTCAATTTACATTGGGACAAAGTGAAAAATGCAAAAGGATATAAAATTAACATCTATAATGGTAAGGCATATCAATCATTTGATGTTGGTGATGTCGATCATTGGACAACACAAAACAAGAATATTTGGCCAACTCCTGCTGAAATTAAAAGTGGGAAATATGTGCTTCATACAGATGGAAAGGGCGGAGAATTAGCGCTAGACCCATCACCAGTATATGAAAATGCAAATGGAAATTATAAAGGACGCAAGAACTACTCCTTTACCCTTTCCGCCTACGATGCAAATGGAGAAACCATTCCGACACCAGCCTTTAACCCGACATTCCATGAAGGGGCCGAATTCCTTGGAACAGAGGATTACTGGTCGATTATTGATATACCAGACGGCCAGCTTAATGGTGCAACTGGGAATGTGATTGTCAGTGAAGAAGAAATGTCGATTGATGGAAGAGGACCAGGACTTGGAATGGGTCGAACGTACAATAGTTTAGATGCAGCGGACCACCTGTTTGGTCAAGGGTGGTACGCAGATGTAGAAACGAGTATCACGCCAACAAAAGAAGGTGTCATCTATCTTGATGAAGATGCCACAACTCATGTTTTTACAAAAAAAGCAGATGGTACGTATCAACCACCAACAGGTATTTTCCTTGAATTAACGGAATCAAAAGATGAATACATGTTAAAAACGAAGGATCAAACCTTTGCGCACTTTAGTAAAAACGGTGGGAAGATTACCAAGGTTGTAGATGGACATAAAAATACAACGACATACAAATATAACGAAAACAATCAGCTCACTTCAATGGAAGATGCATCTGGCCGAAAAATAATAATGGATTATGATGAAGATGGTCATATCATTTCGGTTCAAGGACCAAAAGGGAAAAAGCTTTCATATGAGTATGATGCAGGTTTACTAACGAAAGTCATAGATTCAGATGGAACAAGTATCTCATATGAATACGATAAAGAAGGCAGATTGATTAAACAATTCTCTCAAAACAGTACAAAAGATCAGCCTGTTTTTACAGAATATCAATATGAAAATCATCGTTTAGTCAAGGCAATCAATGCAAAAAAAGAAACCTTTGAGTATGCATATGATTTATCTAAAAAGACACTCATGCTGACGCAGCCAAACGGGCGAAAAATACAGTATACGTATAACGAAGCAGCCAATCCAATTCAAGTTGTAGATGATGCGGAAGGGCTTAAGATCACCACTAAAACCAAATATGAAGGCAACCAAATCGTAGAAGAAACTGACCCAAATGATGTAGAGAAAGGAAAAGCTACAGAAAGCTATTCGTATGACAAAAATGGCAACGTCATTCAGGCGAAAGATGCTTACGGGACAGAAACCTACGAGTATAACAAAAATAATGATGTCACTAAAGTGAAAGATACAGAAGGAGATATTACAGATATCGCCTACGATGGATTAGATGCTGTATCTGAAACGGATCAAAGTGGAAATATGTCTTCAGCAAGTATTTATGATTCGTACGGGAATTTGGTACAAACGAGTAAAGAACTTGCTGCAGGTGCGAGTATATTAAAAAATGGCAGTTTTGAAGATACGCTAACAGGCTGGAAGCTTACAGCATCTAAGGATGACGGGAAATTAGCGCAGACAGCTGGAAAAAGTGGTCCGTTATCTGGCGGCAGAGTATTAGAGGTCAGTTCACAGTCGACAACTGAAGGAACAGAACTTGGCTATTCTTCTGCTACTCAAGAAGTAATACTAGAGCCAAATACGACGTATACACTGAGTGGAAAAATCAAGACAGAGCTAACGAAAGCAAGAGCATTTTTTAACATTGATTTAAGAGATACAAACAACAAACGAATTCAATGGATCAGTAACGGCTACAGTACATTATCAGGCAAAAACGATTGGACAAAACGCCAAGTCACGTTTACGACGCCATCTCATGCAGGCAAAGCTGTGATCTATATGGAAGTGGATCATCGTGATAAGGCTGGAAAAGGAAAAGCCTGGTTCGATGAGATTCAGCTAGAAAAAGGCGAAGTTTCATCAAGTTATAATCCAGTCAAAAATAATTCCTTTACGGATAAAACAACAAGCTGGAGCGGAACAGGTGGTTCATTAGATAATGAAGAAGGCTTTAACGATGACGTTTCGTTAAAAATGACAAGAACCTCTTCAACTCAAGCGAATGTCATCTATAAACAATCTGTACCAATTGAACAAAGTGCAAATGATCAATCTGTGTATGTCACATTGACTGGGATGTCTAAGGCTGAAAATGTCAAAGCCTCAAGTGAAAATGACTACTCACTTCAAGCGTCCGTTACGTATACAGATGGCACAACAGGAACGTTTAATGCGAAATTCCCAACCGGTACACAGGAGTGGAACCGAGCGGCGGTTGTCATACCAAAAACAAAACCATTGAAAAAAGTCGACGTTCAGATTGTTTTCCAAAAAAGCGCGACTGGAACAGTTTGGTTTGACGATATTCGTCTAGTAGAAGGAAGTCTTTTAACGAAAACCACTTACGACGAAAAAGGGAACTATGCAGTTAAAGAAGAGGATGAGCTTGGTTACTCATCTCAATCTACCTACGATGAAACAGGCAAAAAACTTTCTGACACAGATGCGAAAGGCGAAAAAACAACATTCGAATATGACCAGGCTGATCAGCTGAAGAAAATCACTTTATCTAACGGGACATCCATTGTGAGAACGTATGATAAAGAGGGCAATGAACAGTCGAAAACCATTCGTGCAGAGTCAGATCAGACGTATCAGTTTGAATACGACCTGATGGGCAAATTGACAAAAACCATTGATCCATTAGGAAATGTGTTAAAAAGTGAATATGATGCGAATAGCAACTTAATCAAAACCATTTCTGCAAATGGACATGAAGTGTCTCTCACGTATGATGGAACAGACCGAGTGAAATCCAAGTCATACAATGGGACAGAAAAATATAACTTTAACTATGATAAAAACGGAAACGAAACAACAGTTGTTAACAAAGAACAAAACACAACCAAAAACAGAACGTTCGACCAACAAAACCGCATCACAAAGTTAACAGAGCGTGGCAGCAGCCAAACTTGGACGTATCCAGCCGATTCAGATAAACTAAAATCCTTTGAGTGGACACACGGAAATCAAAAAGGAACGAACCAATTCAGTTACAATAAGCTTGATCAAATGACGCAGATGAAGGATTCGAGTTCTACGTATTCGTTTGATTATGATGAAAATGGAAATGTTCAGTCCTTTATTACAGGTAACGGCAGTGGTGCTAGCTTTGCTTATGATGAGCGCAATTTAATCAACGATTTGCACATTGGAACAAGCCAAG
The DNA here is from genome assembly GCF_009937765.1 of Bacillus pumilus. Taxonomy (NCBI): domain Bacteria; kingdom Bacillati; phylum Bacillota; class Bacilli; order Caryophanales; family Bacillaceae; genus Bacillus; species Bacillus pumilus. The sequence continues at coordinate 1,667,051 of NZ_CP047089.1, forward strand.
GGGCAACGATCTTAAACGAAGCTTACGAATATGATCAAAGTGGAAACAGAATAACGATTGAAAAAGGCACCAACGGGAAGATTCGTTATGAATATGGAAAATTAGATCAATTGATCAAAGAAACTCATCCAGATGGCACGGTCATTGAGTACACATATGATGGGTTTGGAAACAGAAAAACAGTTGCGACTGAAAAAAATGGCACTAAAAAAACAATCAACGCATCATTCAACATCATGAACCAACTGACAAAGGTAAATGATGAGACTTTAACTTATGACAAAAATGGCAACCGAACGTCTGACGGACAATTCCTTTATGAATGGGATGCAGAAGATAACATAACGGCCATCAAGAAAAAAGGCGAAGACAAGCCATTTGTCACTTACAAATATGATGAGCGTGGATACAGAATTCAAAAAACAGTGAATGGAAAAGTCACCAATTACTTTTATGACGGCGACAGCCTGAATGTTTTATACGAAACAGATGGAGACAACGAAGTCACAAAAGCATACACATACGGTGAGAGTGGACAACTCCTTGCATTCACACAAAATGGAAACAAATATTTCTATCACTACAATGCACACGGTGATGTCATAGCCATCACAAATAATGCAGGAAAAATCGTTGCTGAGTACGAATACGATACATGGGGCGTTCCAACTAAAGTAAAAGAAGATGAAGAAGTAAAAGGAAACCCATATCGCTATGCTGGTTACCGCTTCGACGAAGAAACAGGAATGTACTATTTAATCGCACGCTACTATGAACCGAGAACCGGCGTATTCCTATCACTAGATCCAGACCCAGGAAGCGATGGAGATGCGCTAGATCAAAACGGATATACCTATGGCAACAACAACCCAGTCATGAATGTAGACCCAGACGGCCATTGGGTATGGTTTGTTGTCAATGCAGGATTTGCGGTATATGATGGATACAAAGCACATAAATCAGGGAAAGATTGGAAAGGTGTAGCAGCTGCAACCGTATCAGGATTTTTGGGTGGTGGAAAATTAAAGGGAGCGAAAAGGGCTTTAAATTTTGCGAAAAGCAGTGGGAAACGAAAAGTAAAGAGTGTTGATTGGGACCATATCAAATCAGGTCACTCTGCAAAATCTAAAAAGAAAAATAAGGGAAAATTTAGAAGTAATAAAACATTAAAAAGAACTACACGGGATACCTTGAAGACGGGAAAGGCTAGAGCTGGGAATAAACCTGGCTCAACAGTTTATGAGAAAACTTATAAAAAATATGTTGGTGTCAATGGGAAAGGAAAAAAAACAAAGAGAGTTAGAGTGGTAGTCCAAAAAGATGGTACTTTAAGAACAAGCTTTCCATATTAGGAGTTGAGATTATTGATAAGTAAAATAACTACAGAGAAAGTAATCGATTTTCCAAAAGAAGATCTAATTTATTTTAATGTTGGAAGAGATGAGAAAATATATAAGGTATTTCTTATTGATGATCAACTAATACTTCAAGTAGTCAAGGATCATATTATTATAATGAATAAATCATTAAATGAACTTGATTCTGATAGCTATATTTATTTAATACAAGAAATAAACGATACCATTGTCATTGTGTTTGAACAAGATTATATATGTAAAATAAATTTTTTAGATTTAAAACAAAATAATATGGTAGAAATATGTTCATTTTTACTAGGTGTTAATACATTTCATCTGGATGAAAACGGATTATTATGGATTGGTATGTCAGAAGAGGGGATATTTGATGAATTAAATCCTAAGGGTAAAGGAATTTACTGTATTAACTTAATTATAGGAGAAATGTTATTTGAGGAAGAATTTAAAGGGATAATGTATGAATGCTCTTCAATACAAACTCTAGGTTCAGAACTATACACTAGCTATGAAGAAGAGCAAAAAATTGTTATTTCAACTTTTTCTTACGATTTAAACCCTGAAAATCAGTCATGTCAAAAAAAGAAAATGTACCACCTAGATAGAAAAGAATACAGGTACTGTGACCAACTATATGTTTCTGATAGTCAAATCTTGTTATTTAATAATATGGAAAATAAACAGTATGCTTTTAAAATAGTTGACGATGAAACGTTTATTATGAAATTATTTTTAGATGGAATTGATCCCTCACAGTGTGATCCTACTTACAAAGTAGTTGGAGAATATCTTTATATTTTGGTAGAAAATAAGCTATATAGAAGTAAATTAATGTAGTAATAAGAATGTCACGAATTACTTTTAGTATTAAATTTAAAACCCTCTCTAGGAATTAGGGAGGGTTTTATACTGGAGGAAAAGTTGAAGAAAGTTAAATTAACACGATTACCAAAACAATCACAGATATCGAAAAAGAAATAACAAAAATCGCACTGAGTATAGTGAAAGAAAAGCAAAAAGATTTTCGAGAATTAGGATTATCAATCAATGTTGAATTAGCGATTCGTATATGGACAAAAATATAGAGGGAGAGATATTCATGTTTCAGATTGTTTTACAGCAGGTTATCATTCATCCATATATTTTTCAGTAGGTATCTTAATGGCGAAGAGTTTCATGAGAAAGCCATTCAAAGCCATGATGAATAAAATCTTATTAGGAGGCTTATAAGGAGTGCACTTGAAAATATACAATTAATGTCAGATGATGATCGTGGAATTTTAGCCAGACAATCCCTTTGTGTGACTGAAATGTTTTTATACGAATTAGAAAAGAAATTTCAAACAAAAGATTGTGAGGCTATTGTTTTAATATGTGGCTCTTTTAAAGACTACAAATTAATTAGTACTTCAAAAGATGAACCAGACATCTTATTTTTAAAAAATACGTACGAGCTGGAAGTACCCTTCCGTTACAGTGAATTTGAACATGCAATAAATAAGAAAAAGATCTTAGCTGACACTTGGGAAAAATCGATGCTCTATCTGTGTGAACTGAAAAATTGGGACAGTCAGCAAGTCAAAGCGGCATTTCAAAAAATGAAAGAAAAGGAATATAAAGCAGAGATAAAAGGAAAACAAAGAAAATTAAGTCCTGATAAAACAAAGAAAGCATATCCTCTGATTGAATTAGATTTAAAGCAGTTTACTCTTTATCTTGTAGTTGAAGACAATAAAAGAAATATCTTAGATAAAAAATTAATTGCAGAAACCGATACCTACTTAGAAGATATTTCGTATCATATGAGAGAGCTTAAATGGTTAACGGATCATGAAGTGGCACTTTTCAAACGTGCACATAAAACAGTTTATACAAGTATACGTTTATCGTGATAAAGCCAAATGAGAATAGCATACATAACACTTGATGAAATAAAGAACGCATTATATAAGGAGTGTATTCCAAATGGGTTTTTGGGAAGAAGAACATAAGAAAAAGAGCATCATGATCGGTGATGACGGATTAGATATTTTTGAAGAAGCGATCGAACAATTTTATGAAATGACTGAGGAACATTTGGAGAGAAAGCCAACGATGGATGAAATGCTTTTAACAATTATGATGGCCTTAAACAATGGAGGTAGTCACTATTTTGATGATTTAAACGACAAAGAAGTAACGGACATTAAAATAACAACTAAAAAAGCAAAAAATTTAAGTGACATTGAACCAGGAGCTATTATTGAACTCCCATTAGAAGAATATGGAGAATTGAACTATGCTTTGATCATTTCGGGTGAGGGAAAAAATCAATATGATGATATTTTAATCCAATACTATGATTTGTTTGTTGATGAAAGAATAGAAAAAAGTGAGTTAAAACAATTGATAAAAAAAGAGAATGGACTATTTGTTGCAAATACAGGCCTGACAGGCTTTTTAAGTGGTTCATGGAAAGTCATCACAAAAATAAATAAAGATTTTATAAAAGAAGAGGATCTTCAAAATCTGAAATTCGTGGTATACCGAGATGAAAATTATTACGTAAGCGAGGGAAAAGAAGGTTCTATTGCACCTGTTATGGACTTAGAAATTGCTGATCCAAAAACCGCTAAAATGATATTTAACCCGATTGGTATGTATGGCGAATACACTATTATAAACATTCTTTCTTTATATTTTAAAGGGATGTCGATGGAGGATATTATCAAATATGAAATATAGGCAGTTTACAACGTGAAGTGAGTTTTGAGAAAGGAATGGTGTAATGAATAGACGAGCCCAAAATGCTAGACTGTTTAAATAAAATAAGACAAGTCTTGAAGGGGATGATCACAAGAGAACAAGTATCTGATTGGGCTGAAATTTACGTTTCTTCAGACGAACCAGAAATAGACGATGATCAAGTTTGGGGTATGTTGATTCTTTTGAGTGGAATTGATTTGAAAGATTCACCTAATTCTTACTTACATTGTGTAGATGATTTGAATGATTGGATAGAAAAGTACCAATAGTTCCTATATATCAGCTTACTATATTCATATGGTTAAGCCCCCATCTAATAAAAGGAGTGAATGTTATGCCTGAAACAGTTATCGCAATTCCGGGATTTTGGTCACATCATTTAAAAGAACTTGAAGAATTGAATGATTATATATTCGTGAATGATCGAATCATACATAAACGAACTGGAACTGATTACGACCTTGAAGTAGTGGATCATATTGATCAATTAAGCGAGACTTTCCTTCCAAATGAACAATTCAATTCAGAAGAACTTAAACAAATAGATACGCATCAAACATGCTTATATATCATTGGGGTGACTGAATCCTTAGAAGAAATAAACGCGCTTGTGCAAGTTACTACGGATTTACTAAAGATTGATGGCATGGCAATAAAAGTTGAATCATCAGGTCGTTCTTTTATGAAGAAGACATGGCAAAGTTTAATAGAAGAGTTCAATCCTTATCAATATATGACTACTATTGTTCAAGAAAGTGATGTTATATATGTGACAAGTGGTTTTCAACAATTTGGAGAGCCGGAAATGATGTTTGAAGGGTTTCATGCTGATGAAATAGAGCGGTACTTTTTAAACTGGATAAACAAATCTATTCAAGAAAAAAGAGAAGCTTTAAAAGAAAAGGTGATCTATGATGAAGGTCAGCAGATAAAGTTAGATCTTATTGAATACGATTTTTATCCCGAAGATGATTTGTTTTACAATCCATATGGAATCGTCGTCTTCAATAAGTAATGTCTAAAAACAAGCCGTTACAGTAGATCAATAGAAAAGGAGTGACGCGATGTCCATGCATCCGAAAGAATTAGAAACCACCGTCCAATTACCTGCGAAAAAGCGTTATGACTACTTCATTAAAAAGATTGTTGATTTTGAAGAAGTATGGTCATTAAGAAACGAGAAGGGATGGGTGATGTCAGAGGATGAATATGGTGTACCGCAGCTTCATTTTTGGCCGACAGAGGATCATGCCGCTTATTGTGCGATCGACCAATGGGAAAAATCAGTGCCAGAAATGATTGATTTAGATGATTTGATAGAAGAGTGGCTACCCGGAATGATAGCAGATGGAATCAATCCGTCGATTTTCTATAATCGAAATGATTCGGTTTCAACTGAAATTCAAACATTAAAAGAAGATATAGAGGAAGAATTAAAAAACTACTAGTTCGACAAGAGTGGAGGTAGTTGTTTGAAACGGCTTGAAGACTTATTTATTCGTTCAGAAAAAGAATTCAAATTCTATCAGAATTTAGTAGACCATGTGTTTGACACAAATAAAGAGCTACCACAACAAGTCTTCCGTAAGACATTTGACTGTTTTTTGTTTCAAGAGTTTGATTGGGCATTGAGTGATGATATTTTACCAACCATTAAAGAGTTATCATTTGTTACACAAGATAGAGAATTTTTAACTGCAGTCCTTCAACCAGATCCAACCGAATATTATTTGAAGGAATTTGGTTATTATAATTGGCTGAAAGCGAATGTAAACATTTCAAGTGAGGATTATGTTAATGCACTATGGACGCATCCAAAAGAGTCTATAGCAGATGATATCATAACGAATTCGTACATAGTGGTCTGGTTATCACATTCTTTACAGTGGGCGATTTGGACAGATAGAGATATGGAAATTTGTATCATAGGAATGGCATCAACAAAAGATTCTGTGAAAAATATATTAAAAGAAGGGTGGAAACCAATGGATCACCCTGTTTTAGCAAATTGGTTTGAAGGATTATTGAAGGATCAAAAAACATTCAATGACTATTACACCCAAATGCTTTCTCATTATGCGTCATGTTACAAGCGTTGAAATGGAGTATCAATGACTGATGATAGATTTACCCGTAGATATGAAAGGAGCATAAAGTGAAACATTTGTTTATATCCGATCCAAAAGAATTTGAACATGTTCTATCGTTTGTTCATTCGCTCATTCACAGTACGAAGACATTTCCTGATCAAGTGTTGAAAACGAACACCCCTCATTATTTATTCGAAGAATTCCATTGGTTGTTATCAGATGATAGCTGGGAAATGTTAAAAGGTTTAGCTTTGAATCATCATGATGACTATATACTCATGGCTGTATTAGATGAGCAGAAGAGTATGGATGATTATTATCATGATTTTGGTTATTATCCTTGGGTGAAAATCCCGTTAAACCTCACACCAAGTGATTACCTCGATCTCTTAACGGATTATCCGATAGAGAGTGTAAATGATAGCATAATGGATATTGCTTCACGTGTGATATGGTTTTCCCCTTCTGCGAAATGGATCATTTATGGCGAAAGAAGTTATGAGATAGGAGTACTAGCAGTTCATCAATTAGAACAAATGAATAAACAATTGTTAAAAACGTGGAGAACTTTAGATGAGATTGTATTAGATTGGATTTCAGTTGTATTTCCGAATCAAAACTTCCTGATGATTTTAAAAAGGAACTGATTCGAAATTATACAAACGTAGTATGAAATAACTTCATAAGGAGGAAGACATGAATCAAATAGACAATGTGTTATCTATACTAGATGAGTCTTTCCTAAATAAAGAGTTTCCTTTATTAGATAATGGGAACTTTGATTTTGCCAAAGGGAAGCTTTCTCTATTTACGAGAGAGGAAAATTGGTTGATCACGATTCAATTATTCGGTTTATCGAAGGTAGGACCTGCTATTGATTTTTTTGCGATTGGTCCTGAGTTGAATAATGAATCAATCCATTTTCTATTGGATGAGCTTTTTGATTTCGTGGATCATCATCATGAAATAATAGATGATGATGAGATAGAACCTGGTTTCACTAAGCATCCTTTACGTATTAGATTAAATGGTGACTATTTTCATGTTCAAATACCAGAGTCATGCCAAGCTGATGTAACAGAGGAAAATGAATGGATTACTTTGTTAAGAGAAATGGCCAAACATCAAGATTTGCTGGATAGTTTATGGATGACAGATCAAGAACAATTTGACATCGTTCAGCATGTATATGATAAATCGCTCTATACAACTGAATCATGGTTTCATCCAGAAACGCATAGCCAACTACCTAGTCGATCTCCTTTTTTTCAATCGGTTGCGAAGAGTTTGATCTATCAAGATCCAACATGCATTGTAAATATAAACACGAACACTGACTGGAGATTATGGTCAGATTTTGATACTGTAGAATATTTTTAGTTTCGTCTGATGTTTTAAATTGATGAGGTGGAACAAGTAATGAGAATCGTATTAGCAAAAGAGAAAAATTTATTCGAAACAAATGAATTATTAAAGAAAATCAATTTAAACGTAGAAGAGTATAACTGGATCATAAGCGATGTGACACTCACAATGCTTCATGATCGGAAAAATCAATTCCATTCAGAAGTGATGCCGGATTACACGGATTTTTTATTTCTGAAGGGTGAACATTTTAAAAAATTCTTACATGACTATTCTTATTCTTTTATTTTCGCTGTTTTGACCGCATTGCCTCGTCATGTAGATCATTTGAATATCAGTTCAATACCTCAAATTGAAGATAATGAACGATATTGGAATGTGAATTATACACCCGTTATCCCTCAAGCCGTGTTTGAAATCGGTTTTTTTGATTCGACAGATGTTATTTTTACGGGAGATCAAAATATCTTAAGCGAATTTCGAAAAAAAGCGGACTTTATTTCATTTGAAGAATATTTACAAACTCCGTGACATGATAAGAATAGAGTTCACCCTGAAAAAATAGGAGAGTGAATGAGATGTTTAATAGTGTACAAAAATGGATCGATTATCTAGATGGTGGTTGTAATGTACTTGGAGTCACATTTGATTTGTTTCATAAAGAATTAATACTGAGCGTAAAAGTATCAGAATTAAATAAAGTTACTCAACATGAATTGCGATTTATGAATGTGGCGAGTTTTTATTATAATGGGGGTGAAGGTAATGATAGATTTGAAGAATTGATACAAGAAGAGATGAATTGGCAAATTTTCGAATGCAGCTACCATCCTCAAGGGATAGGGAACCTTAAAAATGTACTTCTTGAAGAATTTGATGCAAATGCAAATTTTCTATTTAACATAAATTGTATGTTAATCGCGATAGAATCGAAAAAAGTATGTTTCGACTCACAGGAATTTATTTGCAGTGTTTAGGAAGATCTCATTAGCGTCTAAATAAGAAAGAAAAACATTTAGGGATGGGGAAAATCCATGAAAATCAGCCGTGATAAACAAGATTTATTCGATGATGTAAAACAACGTTATCAATACTTATTAGATTCAGTTTATCCAGATGATATCGTCTCTTTTGAAGAAGAAACTGGTATATTTTCAGATGATTTTTATATGTTTTTTTCACTTGTTGCAGGCAGTTTAAGTTATGTGGTCGATCATAAACGAATACCGAAAAAACAGTTAACCGTGCTGCGTCAGTCATTTGAAGAGCAATATCCCCAAATCAAATCGTATCAACAGATCCTTGAATCATATCCTTTATTGCATTCCTATGTTCAATACCATGAAAAAACAAGAAAACGCATCATTGCACTTTTACAATAACCTTTTGGAGGACAAAAGATGACATGGTTTTTAGATGAAAAAATCCAGAAACAAATCCCTGATTTCGATATCAACCATCTAAAGCAAATCAATGAATTTCACTACTTTAAAGAGTATAATGAACATTACGACTTGATCAATTGTATTGTTCTGCACATTCCATATGAATCCCCGAATCTACAAGTAGACATTCATCTGAAATTCACCAATGTCTCTTCTGTTAAAATCGAAGATTTGGAGTTAACAAACGATTCCTATCTTTTTTTGAACATTCAACTTTTGGATAGAGGCTGGGAATATTTGAATTACTTTGTTGAAGACTATGAAGAACAGTATTTTTCTTTTTATTGTCAAACGGTTCAAGTCATACAAGTCGTATCAAATGAATCGGGCTAGTCTATCATCATATGTGCTAATCATGCTTCTTCATTCCAACACAGAAAGGTGCAATGACATTGAATCGAATCATGAAATGGCTCTTATTTGCGGCGGTCATCGCTGGATTATTGGTATGCGCATTCTTTGTGTTCCGTTTCAACCAGCCTAAGCCGACGACAAACATCCATTATGCAGACACACAAAACAAACAGCAAACACTCGATATGTACATGCCAAAGGGCAAAGATGAAGACAAAAAGAAGAAGCATCCAGTCATGATCTATCTCCATGGCGGCGGCTGGACGGGCGGCGATAAGAATAGAGTCGCTTCAAAGGCTGATTATTTTACTAGTCAAGGGTATGTGTTTGTTTCAATGAATTACAGGCTTCACCCTGATGCCAACTACGAACAGATGGCAGATGATACGGCAAACGCCATTAAATGGGTGAAGGATCATGCGGATGAATATCAAATCGATTCATCAAAAATCAATGTTATGGGTCACTCAGCGGGCGGTCATTTGACGGCGCTGGTTGCCACAGATTCGACCTACTTAAAACGTGTGGGGCTGTCGCCAAAAACAATCAATTCCATTGTTGTTCTAGACGGACCGTTAAACCTCAATCAATTTATACAAGCTATCCCATCGTACAAAAAAGTCTTTGGCAAACAGGAGGAGAACTGGACAAAGGCATCACCTGTCACTTATATGAATCAAAAGAATGTACCTCCTGTCTATTTGGTTACAGGCTGGGAAAATCCTGAGGTGTACCGATTTGCAGAAAAACTGAACCATGATAAAGGGTCTAAGTTTGTCTTTCGGGTCCATTCGCTGAGCCATAGTGACTTGAATAAATGGTTTGGATCAGACAGAGCACCGAATGAAGCACAGGATATGACAAAGGCAGTAATGACATTTTTAGATTTATACAATCACTCACGATAGAAATGTTAAGCAATTTAGCAATATTATATTTAAAATGTTAGAGAGTAAAGTAACTAGTAAATCAAAGTGTTATTTATTCAATAAATGTGATTTTATAATAGTTAAAACAGCTTACTTTAATAGTAGGCTGTTTTTTATTAATAGAAAGTAAGTATAAAACAGCTTTGTTTGATAAATTAAATACCCATTTATTTAAAAGGGTATTTTGGATACTTATAAATTGTGTGTGTTAGAAAATAAATAGTAGTAAATAATCATTTTAAGGTAAAAACATCTTTTTTTTCCAAATTAGATATAATAAGTGTTAGAATATTTTGTGAGCCATTAGTTTAATTTTGAATATGTATAAGAGTATTATTCCCTATAGTCTTTGGGAGAAAAAAGTTTATATTAACTAGGCATAAAACTATATCATAATTTTTATATAACTGTGAGGAGAATATAAATGAAAATGAATTATAAAAATAAACAAAAAAAATTTAACCACTATATTAATGCATCAAATCAAAAAATTAAAGAGTATGAAGAATTTATATTTCACTTTGATAAAGATATGATCAATAAATTTAACTCTTTATCAAAAAAATTAGAGGTTGAATATAAGGTTTTATTTCACACTGTTTGGTTTATACTTTTAAATAAACTGATAGAGTTAGATGAGATATATGTTAGCTCTATTGATGTTTCTTCACCTGTTGAAAATAATTATAGTAGCGCAGCTATAAATTTAAAATTCGATAAAGTACTAACTTTTTCAGACTTATTATTAAAAGTTGATTGCAATAAACAATCAGAGGTTGGATTAAGTAGTAGTAATAATAGTAATAGATATTTGATCTTTTTTTGTGAAAAAGAGGGTTATTTACCACAAGAAATAGATGGCTTTTTTAACAATGATTTAGTTTGCTCTGTTATTGATCTATTTACAGTAAGGCTTACTTATAATGTTGGAGTATATAATAATTTCTATGTTTCTAATCTATTAAATTATTTGATTAATATTATTGATCAACTTAATATTGATCCCGATATACTTCTTGGAGAAGTTGAAATTGTATTAGAGTTGGAGAAAAATAATATATTGACGAAGTTTAATGGGACTAAAGTGATGTTTCCACAAGATGAAACGCTTCATTTTCAGTTTGAAGAACAAGTTAAGAAATCTCCTGAAACAAAAGCTGTTGTATTTGAAGAAAATGAATTAACTTATCAAGAGTTAAACGAGAGAGCGAATCAACTAGCCTATAAGTTGAGAGAAAAAGGAGTAACGCGAGAAGATTTTATTGGCATTATGACAGAACGATCAGTTGAGATGATTGTGGGGATATTAGGTGTACTAAAAGCAGGTGGAGCTTATTTACCTCTCGACCCTACTTATCCAAGTGAACGAATTGAGTATATGCTTCAGGACAGTGGTGCGAAATATGTATTGACCCATGAAAATATAAGCGTTCCAGAAACATTTTCTGGCGAAATTGTGAAAATTGATGATTTGGCTTTAACAGAGAATCCTAGAACGAATCTCGAAGAGATTAATGAGTCCACAGATTTAGCCTATCTTATCTATACTTCTGGAACTACTGGAAAACCTAAAGGTGTTATGGTGGAACATAAAAGTGTAAGCAATTTTTGTTTAATGGGTGAGACTTTTGGTATTTCATCAGGCAGCCGTGTGTTACAATTTGCCTCTTTTAGTTTTGATGCCGCAGTAGGTGAAATCTTCCTGATCTCTTTCATAGGTACGCCTGCCAACCTCATTTCCACAGCCTTCTGTTTGACTTCAACCGGATAACTCACTCTTGTCCCCATAGAAAAAACACCTCCATGTTTTATTTCGGATCACAACGATCCGTTTTCAAACTTGAAGGTGTTTTTTATTTGTCTCATCTTATGGGGTCAGTTCCGTATAGCTTAAAGCTTTTGTATTATGTATCATATCCTCAATCCTACCCCAAAGCATTTTAATTTGTTTTCTATCATGATCATCCTTAATTTCCTTTTTAAATTTTTCTTGTTCAGAAAAATTAGCAATATGCATATTTTTCCCAAACTGTTGCAAATATAGTTGTGCGTTTGTAGCATCATCAAATGACGTTTTACTGTTAGTTTTATTCAAAAAACTCACCTCCTAAACTTATATCGGAGATGAGTTGGGAATTTTTAGGCATTCAGTGAAATGGTTTTATTTAACGTAAAATTCAGATGTATAGAACGTACCAACAGTTTCAACGTGGTTACCATGTTTATCGTAACGTTCTACTTCAACCTTGAATCAATATGTACCTTTCTTGATATCGAATTCATCGTACTGTTTCTCTGCTGGGTTAAGCGGTTTGGTGAATTGGTTTTAATCGTCTCCCACTTTCCATAAACCTTGCGCTGCGGAATAAGGTTCGGTTCTGCGATATAGTCATTGTCATTTTTGACAGCAATACGAACAACCTTATCCTTTCCTAAAATGTGATTCGCTTTTTTTGGATTAGCAGATACACCAAATTTTGATGCCATGCTTATCAGCTCCCTTTTTATATTTTCGCGCTCCTATCCCTCACCAAAAGCACGTGCAGCCATACACCCAAAAAGATGACTATTCCCATAAAAAAAACGCCCCAGAGGGACGCTCAATATAAAAGTAAGATTAAATTTTATCTATTCACACGACGACAACAAGGATTTTTCAAGTCACTTCCACAATCGTACTCTTCAACACAGCACTCACTCTCATACGATTCTGTCACTGGATAAAAATTCTCAATCCTTTTGATGTGTTTATTTACATTTGTAATATGAGTTGGATGAATTCGTCTGATTGTATTCTCACTAGTTGTTTTTTTGACGATATTACGTGTTGGTGAAACAATTGTTTCGTCCTTACAATGATTTCCTTTACGAGAACCAAAGAAAAAATCGTCCATTCTGTTGCGGCTCATATCAACACCCTTTCAACAGTTTTTACTTTCATCACAGCATATGAAAAAATAGTCAGATTGTCCTCCACAAGTATCATTAAAAATGGAAAAATCCACTTATTAACCATGTTATTTTCTCCGGATACGGCCGCCTTGTCGAAAGTACGTTTCGCGTCTCGTGCCCATTATTTCTTCCTAATCGCGCGTCGTTATCGGATCAGCACCTCTCTTCTTACTATTAGAACAAGGAGCAATGCTTTTAAATTGCTTTAATGTCTCTTTAGAAACAGAATCCCTGATCTCATTTCACTCGCTCCTTGCCGAATAAGCACCACCATACGCTATTCGCCTAAATAGATTTAGCAATGATGACTACACTCCGAGAGGATGCCAAGTACAGTCAATCATCAATTAAAATGAAAAACTGTCCTCGATACGGCTGCCGCAGACCAGCTGCTATCCAGGCTCAGAATGCCCCTCTCGTATGGCCACATTCCTCAACACCTTTGTTCCGTATCCAGATACGCCATTGATAAGGGAAAGACGCGTCTCCCAATAAAAAAAGCGGACACCAATCAAGGCACTTAAAGTGCTCAATGATCAGCGTCCGCAGGTTCTTCCTTCTGGACAAAATATTCACGTTCGTTTTGCTTGTCTCTATCATACGATGATCCACTTAGGAAAAAAGGTACCCTTTTTATCCCCCTTTTTGTCGGTTTTTTATCGGCATTACAAATAAAAAAAGTGCCCATAAAGATGGACACTCTAGTTTTAAAAATCATGTTCAAAATCGATGTCATATAAATCAACCCATTCAACAAAATCAGGCATAGCTTTTGTACTTAAAAAGTGTTGAACAATTCTATATGCTTCTTATGGGTACATATATTATATATACTTTAAAACCTTGTTGAGCACAGGGATGCGAAAAGGTGAAGCAGCAGCTTTACAATGGACCGATATTGATTTAAAAAATAAAAAAATAAGTATAACTAAAACTCTTGATTTTAGAGCAAAAAATCAAAAGGAGCTATTCGGTGACCCAAAAACCTTTACATCAAAACGGATCATAACTATTGATCAACAATTGGCTAATGAACTACACGATTTAAAAAGACGTCAAAATGACGCCAAACTTGTTCTTAATGACGTTTACATGCATGCAATGAATTTAGTATTCTCACGGAAAGATGGTTCTCCCCTTCCGAAATCATCTTTATTCAATGCATTTGAACGTATACTTAAACAAGCTGGCCTACCAAAAATGCCTATCCATGCCCTTCGACACACCCACACCGTTTTACTTTTAGAATCTGGGGCATCTATGATATATGTTCAAGAGCGACTGGGCCACAAAAGCATTAGAGTAACATCTGATATTTATTCTCATATCAGCAAAAAAATTGACCTGGATTCAATGAATAAATATGAAGAGTATATCTCCAAGATAATGGAGTGATTTTTTTATCATTTTTTGTGGGTGAATTGTGGGTGGCGGCTTCTTCATTTTGAAATATTAGAAACACCCACAAAAATAAAATCCCCCTGAAGCCAATGGCTCCGAGGGGTTTTCTTTATTAATACTGAGACATATACTGATCGCGTTCCCATGGGTGTACTTGGGTTCTAAACATATCCCATTCGATTTCTTTTGATTCGATGAAATGTTCGAATAAGTGATCGCCTAGTGCGTTGACCATAACTTCGTTTGACTTGAGAAGCTCAAGTGCTTCTGCAAGTGTTGCAGGCAGATCAGAGATGCCGTTTTCAAGGCGCTCTTCTTTGTCCATGACATAGATGTTTCTGTCGATTGGTGCTGGTGCGTCTAGTTTGTTTTTGATGCCGTCAAGACCTGCTGCAAGTAATACGCTTAGTGCAAGGTATGGGTTTGCAGATGGGTCTACGCTACGCACTTCTACACGTGTGCTGATACCGCGTGATGCTGGGATACGGATCAACGGGCTACGGTTTTGTGCACTCCATGCCACATAGCAAGGTGCTTCATAACCAGGTACAAGACGCTTGTAAGAGTTCACCGTTGGGTTTGTGACAGCTGTGAAGCTTGTTGCGTGCTTCACGATACCTGCGATAAAGTGTCTAGCTGTCTCACTTAATTGTAAATCTGCTTTTTCATCAAAGAATGCGTTTTTGCCATTTTTGAATAATGATAGGTTACAGTGCATACCAGATCCGTTTACACCGAACAATGGTTTTGGCATGAATGTCGCATGAAGCCCGTGCTTTCTCGCAATTGTTTTAACAACGAGTTTGAACGTTTGAATGTCATCACAAGAGCGGATAGCGCCTGCATATTTAAAGTCAATTTCATGCTGTCCAGGTGCTACTTCATGGTGAGACGCTTCAATTTCAAAGCCCATTTCTTCAAGCTCAAGCACGATATCACGGCGGCAGTTTTCGCCTAGATCTGTTGGTGCAAGGTCAAAGTATCCACCTTTATCGTTTAGTTCAAGCGTTGGTTCGCCTTTTTCATCTAATTTAAATAAGAAGAATTCTGGCTCAGGTCCAAGGTTGAAATCACTAAATCCTAGGTCTTCCATTTCCTTTAAAATACGCTTTAAGTTGTTACGTGGGTCTCCATCAAATGGCGTCCCGTCTGGTTTGTAAATGTCACAAATAAAGCGTGCAACTTTACCTTTTTCTGCTGTCCAAGGGAAAATAACAAATGTGTTGAGGTCTGGGTATAGATACATATCTGATTCCTCAATACGTACGAAACCTTCAATAGATGAACCGTCAAACATACATTTGTTATCGAGAGCTTTTTCTAACTGGCTCACAGGAATCTCAACATTTTTAATCGTTCCGAGAATGTCTGTAAATTGCAGACGGATGTACTTTACGTTTTCCTCATTTACTAATTTTACGATATCTTCTCTTGTGTATTTTGCCATTTCGTAAAACTCCTCCCCTACAAAAGGTAAAATTGTATAGCAATGCTTTTGCTAATTGGTTAACGGAAGAACCTTGACATATCCCCCTGCCTAAAGGTCGTTCCTTGTTGGAAACGTCCAGCCTGAATAAGTTCCTTCTTCAGTAGCTTCCTGAGTTCATCATCTGTCAAGTTGTTCTTCGCTGTGGTTTTCTCCTCGGTCTTTGCATCAGACACTGGATGCTCTGCCTCAGCTTTGGCAAAAAGTTTTTTGATTCCTGCCATGTTTACACCTTGTTCGATGAGGTTTTTAATTTCTAGTAATTTATCAACATCATGGAAAGAAAATAATCGGCGATTCCCATCACTTCTTGCTGGAAATACTAATCCATTTTCCTCATAATAGCGAATTTGCCTTGCAGATAATTCTGTTAGCTGCATGACAATCCCAATTGGGAATAAAGGCATTGAGCGGCGAATGTTATCACTCATCTCAACTGTCTCCTCCTCTTTGCTTAAATTTATTATATGTCATGTTATATTATGTGTCAACAATATGTTAGGAATATTAACATGTATTTTTTTATTGAGCAGGTATGTCGATAAAACCTTGTTCCAATAAGGCATCTACAGCACTGCAAATTGCATTTTTTACATGTGCATACGTGAGTCCACCTTGAACATAGGCTGTATAAGGTGGTCTGATCGGTCCATCGGCTGACAATTCGATACTAGCCCCTTGGACGAAAGTGCCCGCTGCCATAATGACATCATCCTCGTATCCCGGCATATAGCTTGCATGCGGTGTGACGTGACTGTTGATCGGAGATGCATATTGAATCGCCTGGCAGAATGCAATCATCTTTTTAGGATCTCCAAATTCGACGGATTGAATTAAATCTGTTCTTTTCGCATTCCATGCTGGGTTCGTTTGGAATCCGAGCTTCTCAAGAAAACGAGCCGTGAACACTGCACCTTTTAAGCTTTGCGCCACAACATGCGGTGCTAAGAAAAATCCTTGATACATCTCCTGAAGCGCATACAGCGAGGCACCCGCTTCACTGCCGATGCCCGGAGATGTCATTCGATAAGAGCAAGCTTCTACCCATTTTTCTTTTCCAACGATGTAGCCGCCAGTTTTGGCAAGCCCGCCGCCTGGGTTTTTAATAAGCGAACCGGCCATAAGATCCGCTCCCACATGACATGGCTCTTGTAATTCAGTAAATTCACCATAACAGTTGTCCACAAACACAATGATTTCTTCATTCATCTCTTTCACAAATGAAATCATTTGCTCGATTTCTTCAATTGTAAAGGAAGGTCTTGACGCATAACCTTTTGAACGCTGAATGCCGATCACTTTTGTTTTAGAGGAGATCGACTTTTTTACTTTGTCATAATCAACCGATCCATCTTGGCGCAAATCAATGGCCTTGTAATCAATCTGGAAGTCTTTTAATGAGCCTGTCCCTTCTTTGCCGCGAATTCCTACAATTTCTTCTAACGTATCGTATGGTTTTCCAGTCATATAAATCAATTCATCGCCAGGTCTTAGCACACCGAATAACGCAATGGAAATCGCATGTGTACCAGAAATGATCTGCGGACGGACAAGTCCGCTTTCTCCTCCGAAGACATCCGCATAAATTTTTTCTAACGTGTCTCTTCCCATATCGTCGTAGCCATATCCGGTAGTTGGATTAAAATGAGAGTCACTGACTCTATGCTTTCGGTAGCTTTCAAGCACCCGCCATTCATTTTGTTCACTCTTTTGATCAATTTGCTGATGCACGTGTAAAATGTCTTGCTCTGTTTCTGCTGCTACTTTTTCTAAAATACTGCCGTGTTTTAATGTATGAAACATCTTGATTTAATTCCTTTCTTACAACATATACTTCTTGATTTGACCTAATATGGTCTGCTCCTCACCACTAAATCCGGTGATGTCATAAAGTTCTGCTTCTTTTTGAAATTCTAGTGATTCCACAAGCGTTTCTGATTTTAATGCGGAGATGAGCTTTCCTTCATACGCTGGGATTTTCACATGATATGGCTTTAAAAAGGCTTGTTTCAGTTCTGCCATTATATCTGCTTTTAATCGCTTCACATCTTCTTCTCGTCTCGCACTGATTAACAGATGACGGTGCTTTGAAGATGGGATGAAATCCAGTCTGATTTGATCTTCTTTGTTATAAACCGTCAGCATTTGAATACGATCTGCTTCTAATTCCTCTAACAACTCATGAACCGTTCGTTCGTGCCCTTCATAATCCTCATTAGAAGAATCGATGACATGAAGCAAATAATCGGCTTCTTTCACTTCTTCAAGAGTGGAACGAAATGCCGCAATGAGTGTTGTTGGGAGGTCTTGGATAAAACCAACGGTGTCTGAAATTAGCACACTGTAGCCAGATGCTAATGTCATCTTACGTGTCATTGGATCAAGTGTCGCAAACAGTAAATCCTCTTCATGACTATCTGCATCTGTTAACTGATTAAACAAAGTGGATTTCCCAGCATTCGTATACCCAACAATGGCGATTTGGAACACACCATTTTTCTTCCGGCGTTCCCGGTATCTTGTCCGGTGTTCTTTGACGGTAGATAATTGCCCGTTAATTTCGTGAATACGGTTTCGAATATGGCGTCTATCTGTTTCAAGTTTTGTTTCACCTGGACCTCTTGCGCCAATTCCGCCTCCTTGTCTTGAGAGGCTGATCCCTTGTCCGCTTAGTCTCGGCAAGGCATACTGAAGCTGAGCAAGCTCTATTTGTAGCTTCCCCTCTCTTGTCCGCGCTCTTTTTGCAAAGATGTCCAAAATCAATTGTGTTCGATCGATAATTTTCACTTCTAAGGCAGTTGCCAAAGCTTTTAGCTGACTCGGAGACAGTTCGTCGTTAAAAATAATGACATCACATTCGAATTCCTCGCAAAGCACTTCAAGCTCTTCTACTTTCCCTTTACCGATATATGTTGCGCTGTCTTGTCTATTTCTCTTCTGCGTCATTACGCTGACAGCTTCACCACCAGCCGTTTTGGTTAAGGAAGCTAATTCTTCCATTGAGTATTGAAAGCGTTCATCCGTGACATGCGGCAATTGACAGCCGACAAGGATCGCTTTTTCTGTCATTTCATGTTCATTCAACGTCAGTTGTTTCCTTTCTGTACTTAAGTTTTCAGTAGTACCATCATACCAAACACATCACACGTATACCACTATTCGGATGGTTTATTTTAGTATCTCTTTACAAAAAGGATACGCCATTTTAAGTAGGCGTATCCTCTTTCATTTGGAGATCGTGACTTTTAATCGTAAGCAAATCTTTTTTATCATAATGATCCACTAGTAGGAGTCTCATCGCTTGGGTTCGAATAGCCTTTTCAATCGTGTTTCTCACAAAGCGGCCGTTGCTGAATTTTGCTGGACTTGTGGTACTTTTAATATGCATTATATAATCACGCAGCTTCCATTCAGCTTCTTGGGTAAATATATATTCTCTGTCAGCCATCATCCGTTTGGCAATGTCCATGAGCTGATCGACGGTATAATCAGGAAAGCTGATATTGATCGGAAATCTGGATTGCAGTCCGGGGTTTAAAGATAGAAAATGATCCATTTCCTTGGAGTAGCCAGCAAGAATGAGAATAAATTCGTGCTGTTTGTCCTCCATATGTTTGACTAAGGTATCAATCGCTTCTTTCCCGAAATCCTTTTCGCCTCCGCGGGCAAGAGAATAGGCTTCGTCGATGAACAAAATGCCGCCTAGTGATTTTTTAATTAAGTCTCTTGTTTTTTGAGCAGTATGACCGATGTACTCCCCGACAAGATCTCCGCGTTCCGCTTCAATTAAGTGACCCTTTGAAAGGACATTCATTTCAAAGAAAAGCTTCCCGACTAGCCTTGCAACCGTTGTTTTCCCTGTGCCTGGATTTCCTTTGAACATCATATGAAGCGCTTGTTTACCTACCTTTAACCCTTGTTCCTGCCTTTTTTGATTGACAAAGATCCAAGCATAAATTTCTTTTATGTTTCGTTTCATTTCATCCATACCGACAAGGCTATTCATTTCACGTTCTATTTCCCGTAAGATGCTGTGTTTTGCCTCATTTTTCTGCAATGCTTCTAGGTATTCTGCCTCTGAATCTGCATCAACCAATACTTGCTTTTGTCCATTAAGTATAATATTGATTTGACCGTTGTTTTTATATGTGACAGCTCGCTCCAACGTATTCACCTCTCGCTCTTCTCTCTTTATTCTATTCGGGTGGAGCTGTAATCGTGACAATCGCCCGCTTAAGCCCAAGTTTGCTGTCAAAATGACCCGAGATACCGAATATTGTAGGGATTTCTGCGGTTTCCCAGGAAATGATGTGCTATTTCCATTGTATTCATCCCATTTAGGCGGACAAACCAACAATTTGTTTTTTCTTAGAAAAATGTAGCTTTCTCATCACAAAATGTGCAGAAAAGAGTCTCGATGATTTCCGCATTTTGTACAGGCAATTTTTCTATTTACTCATAAAATAAAGACGAGGTGATGAATAGATGGTGAAAATTTTTATTGATCCTGGCCATGGAGGAACAGATTCTGGAGCTGCTGCTAATGGACTTTTGGAGAAAAATATCACACTGCAAATTGCGATTTTATTGAGAGATATGTTGATTAGTGATTATGATGACGTTTCCGTCCGCTTAAGTCGTTCGATTGACCAATCCGTCACTTTGGCCCAGCGTACAAATGCAGCAAACAGCTGGGGAGCTGACTATTTCGTGTCTATTCATATTAATGCAGGCGGAGGCACAGGTTTTGAAAGCTATGTGTATCCTGGCGTTTCAGCACCGACTACCACGTATCGCAATTCCCTTCATGATGAAATTGTTCGCTCGGTGGATTTTGCCAACCGCGGCAAGAAAACAGCGAACTTCCACGTTCTTCGAGAAACTTCTATGCCCGCTATTTTAACAGAGAATGGTTTCATCGATACTACAGCTGATGCAAATAAGCTTCGCAACGCGACCTTCCTTCAAGGCATCGCTCGCGCTCATGCCACTGGATTAGAGAAAGCTTTTCAGCTGAAAAAAAAAGCAAGTAATCTTTATAAAGTACAGGCTGGAGCTTTCAAGGTGAAAGCCAATGCAGATGAATTAGTAGCCACGCTGAAATCCAAAGGCTTTGACGCCTTCGTTGTATTAGAGGGCGGCATGTTCCGAGTGCAAGCCGGGGCTTTTCGTACAAAGCAAAATGCGGATGACCTCGTCGCAAGATTGAAACAGGCCGGTCATGACGCATTCGTTTTCCAATAACTGAAGCTGTAATAACGAAATAAACCGGCTCAAGTTTGATGATGAGCCGGTTTATAATTGATTCGTTTATGCTAAAATATTCACGACAAATTGAGACCACGTTTCAAGTCGATCGAAGTATTCAGGCTTTTTCAAATCGGATGCTTTCATCCATTTTCCTGAGATTTGATCTGTTTCTTTCACTTCTACATGAGCACCTGGAGATAATTCAAGCGCTGATAACAGTCCAATGTGCACACGGCCGACACTGTTGTCATCATCATTAATTAATCCAAGGGTTTTCATCTCAAGCTTGTCTGCTTCTTGAATAGAAAGTTCCTCGTCTAGCTCACGATCCGTATTTTCTTTTAGAATTTCAGCAAAGTTTTTGCCTTCGATGAAATTCATGTGACCACCAAAGCCAAGAGATAACTTATGATGCAATCGAGTCTCTCCCCCACCATGAAGCCTTTCATATACATACACTTCGTCCTCACGCTTAATCACGACATAAGGAATCGGCTGCTTGAAGTCAGGATTTTCTTCCGCATCGCCTCTACGCATCTGCTCGAAGTGCTCTTCGATTTCTTTCATAATTGTGTTGATTGTTTCCTCTTCACTATTCACACCATTAAACGCAAGCGTTTCATTTTGGAACACGCGAGTGCGCGGTGCAACTAGTATGATTTCATCCATTTTTCCCATGTTCGGTAACCTCCAGTATGTAACGCATTGTATGAAATGGCAAAAAGCCAAAACGAGTGATGCGTTTTGACTTTTACGCCTTACTTATGATTCATCTCCAAAGAAGAAGTCGTCATCTTTTAATGGCTCAACCGTCGCCTTTTTGTAGCCGTTCCCTTTCATTGAGAAGAAGTCATGCGATTTTGTTTTTGTATTGAGTCCGTTCAATACAATTGGATTGATCTCTTCTTCTTCAAAGTAAGGGGCAAATCCAAGGTTCATTAACGCTTTATTGGCATTGTAACGAATGAACTTTTTCACATCATGCGATAAATTGACTTGGTCATATATATCTTCCGTGTAATGAAGTTCATTTTCATAAAGCTCGTTCAAGAGGTCAATCGAGAAATCGTACAGCTCTTTTTGCACGTCAGGCGTTTGTTTGTTGTAAATTTCTTGTGCTAATAATCCAACGTATACACCATGAATCGCTTCATCACGCAAAATCAAGTTGATGATTTCACCACTTTGCATGAGCTTTCCTTGACCATAGAAATAAAGTGGGTAGTAAAAACCACTGTAAAACAGGAAGCTTTCTAAATAAACAGAAGCAACCATTGCTTTAAAGAGGGAAATCGGATCGTCCTTCTGAATCGAACGGTATAAGCTAACAATCATATCTGCTTTCTTTTGCAAGAATTTATTCTTTTTGACCCATTCAAACACTTCACTGATCGTTTCAGTTGGTGCAAGTGTCATGAAGATATTTGAGTATGATTTCGCATGTACCGCATTTTCCATCATCGCCATAAAGTTTAATACCGCTTTACGCTGATGACCTTCTACATGTTCAGCCACAATCGGCATCCCTGTATTTCCTTGTTCTGTATCAAGTAAAGTCAGTCCAGCAAGTACCTTCATGTACGTATCTCGCTCTTTTTCACCTAAATATTTCCACGTTAAGAGATCCCCGTTTAAGGAAATCTCTTCAGGAAGCCAGAACTGCTTCACATTTTGGTTGTAAAACATTTGTGTAAAATCGTCTTCGTGTTTTGACCAGTTGGCTGCATCATAAATTTTTGTCACGTTAAACTCTCCTTTAATCAAACAACACAAGAAAGACAGCCTTCCTGCCCTGTATCCTTCGTTCTCGCATAATAAAGTGTTTTAATGCCTTTATGGTGTGCATACAGATCGATGCGGTTTAGGTCACGCGTCGTCATCGTATCTTTCAGGAATAGTGTAAAGCTGATTCCTTGATCGACGTGCTGCTGAATCGTTGCGATCATATCGACTACTTTAAACATATCCATATCGTACGCTTCTTTATAGAAGAACCAGTTTTGCGCTGAAAGACCTGGCATTGGGTAATACGTTTTGCTGTTGCCGTATGTTCTTTCTTCGATACGTTCCATAATTGGCATAACAGAGGCTGTTGCCGATTGCACATAAGAAATGGAACCAGTTGGTGCAATACATAAGCGGTAGCTATGGTACATGCCATTTTCCGCTACAAAGTCTTTGAGTGCTGCCCAGTCTTCTTTTGTTGGAATATGCATGCCTTCAAATAATGCGGCTGCTTTTTCCGTTTTTGGTGTGAAATCATTCTCCACGTATTTATTGAAGTACTCGCCCGTTGCGTAGCCAGATCCTTCATAACGATGGAATGTTTCTCCTTTTTCTTTTGCAAGTTCACTTGAGCGTTTAATTGAATAGTAGTTCACCATCATAAAGAACGTATTCGCAAAGTCTCTTGCTTCTTCACTTTCATAGGCCATTTGGTTTTGAGCCAAATACCCGTGAAGGTTCATCGCGCCAAGCCCGATTGATTTCATCGCCTTGTTCGCTTTTCGAACAGCCGGTGCATTGCGAATATCTGTTGTTTCAGATACAAGCGTTAGTGAGTCTGTTGCAAGTTTGACCGTTTTTTCGATCGATTTGTTTTTCATGACATTCATAATATTTAATGAACCAAGGTTACAAGAAATATCAAGACCAATTTCATCTTCTTGGTCATAGTCCGCGTAAGAAGAGACCTCTGAAGCTTGAAGCACTTCTGAGCAAAGGTTTGAGAATTTCACTCGTGAGATATGGTTTAATGCATGCTCTCTATTCACATTATCTTGGAACATGATATATGGATAGCCTGATTCTGAGCGAAGAACAGCCAATTTTTCAAGAAGCTTTCTCGGATTGACTTTTTCTTTTTTGACTTTCGGATTTTCTACAAGCTCATCATACATTTCTTCCATGTCCATCTCATCAAGATGCTGTCCATATTCTTTATAGACTGTGTGCGGATAGAAAGTGTAAGCTGTTTTATCTTCTCTTGCAAGCTCAATAAATTTATCCGGGATGACGACACCGATGGACAATGTTTTCACACGCACATCTTCATCTGCAGAGATTTTTTTTGTATCTAAGAAATCATTAATATCTCTGTGGAAAATATTAAGGTAGGCACTGCCTGATCCTTGTCTTTGTCCCATTTGATCTGCATATCTGAATGCATTATCAAGAAGCTTCATCACGCCGACGACACCTTTTGTCGCGTTTTCAACATCTTTGATTGCCTCGCCTTTGGCACGAAGTTTTGACAAGTTCAAGCTGACGCCGCCGCCTAATTTTGAAAGCTGCATTGAAATATCAATCGCTCTTGAAATATCGTTTAATGAGTCATTCACTTCAAGCAAGAAGCAGCTCACAAGCTCACCGCGTCTTTTACGTCCCGCATTTAAGAATGTTGGTGTACTTGGCTGATATTCCTGATTGATCATCAGTTCTACAAACTCAAGGGCTTTTGCTTTATCTCCACCCGCAAAGAAAAGCGCTACAACTGAAATGCGGTCTTCATAGCGTTCAAGGATTTTCTTTTTATCATTTGTTTTCAGTGCATAGTCGTTGTAAAACTTAAACGCACTCATGAATGATGGGAATCTAAATTTCTTCGCATATGCAGCTTCGAATACCTCTTTAATATCCGCCATGCTGTACTGTCTTAAAAATTCTTCCTCATAGTAGTCGTTTTCTATTAAGTAATCAATCTTCTCTTCTAAGTTGTGAAAGAAGACTGTGTTTTGATTAATATAATCTACGAAATAACTATGTACAGCTTCTTTGTCCTTATCGAACTGAAACTTTCCTTCTTTTTGAATCATAATCTCGTTATTTAATTGTATCCACTTTGGAACCTGATTTTGTGACAATTCTTTCTACCTCCTGTGTAAACAATTCAACATCCCTTTTTGTTCCGCTTAGTTCAAAGGTGTGCAAAATAGGAACTTGATATTGTTTAGAAATCGTATCGGCGCTTTTGGCAAAATTATCTCCCCACACTTTGTTTCCACTCACTGCTACACCAAGTAAAAGGTGAGCATTTTTCTCTAAAAAGGATTGAGTGGTACTAGGGACTTGTCCAAATCCTGTCGTAAAGGTGACGAGAATAAACGGCGTATCCAAAAACTCTTCTCCAGTCAATTTTTGTTTGTCTGTAAAAGGGGTCTTGTCCAAAAAGCGTTGAACATTTCCTGTTTTTGAATCAAATACGATTTGAATCAATTCCATCACGACCTAGTTTTTAGTATTGTTGATCATTTCGTTATTCACTATATATAGTATACTATGTTTTTTCAAAACACAACATATAGATGTTCGAAACGAAAAAAATCAACCAACCCGGCCGAACATTCATAGCCGAACTCGTACGTTCAAATAAATAGAGCAGAACAGGATCTAAAAATAGACTGCTCTACTCTCTATTCAACTGAAACCGAAATCTATCATAACACGAAAAAAAATCGCTTAGTAGACTAGACTTTTTGTTTTATTTTTTGTAGGCATCGCACTGTAAATCTTCTGACACTTCTGTAATTTCCACTTCAACACCTAATTCTTTTAGCACCGCTTCAAGCGCAGAGACGATTGAAGCTTCTCTGACTAATTCTTTCCCATTTACAGAAACGCTTGTTCCATATTCGAAACAGGAGTCGTCTTCACAAGTTTGTTCCCAATGATTAATTTTAATTTTGTGTGTCATGAACTCATCCTTTTCTGTCTAGATGTCTGATGCATGATTATAGTGTAGCGACTTCACATTCATTTGTAAATTTACGTGCTTACTCTTCCACAGAATCGTCATCATCATAATCTTCGTCCCACTCATCTATGTATTTTGTTTTAATCAGGGTCAGTTCTCCCTCTTTTTCATCAAACCGGTACACCTGTACTTCATCATCTTTCACAACAGCGAAGTGATTATTTTTTAGTGCAACAGCTGATTGTAACAGACCTTCTATATCTCCATGATCATCTTGATTAGAATAGTTATGCCAGCTTTCCTGCCTGGATTCAATGTTTGAAATGGCGCACGATCCAAATAAGACAACAATCCCAATTAGTAGAAGGATCACTCTAATTCTTCTTAATTCAAGCTCTGCGTTTTCCATATCGTTTCACCTTCCTTCATATCCAATAAGGGATTATACGCAGAATAGGCAGAAAAGTTTCATGGCATGCAAAATAGCCCCTCTGCACTGACAAAAAACGTAGCGGGTTCCGGCCGGTTTAATCGCAGATGCATGGGGCTATTAGGTCGAACATATCCTATTCTAATTCTAGATTTACATTCTTTTGAGGAGCAAATGTAGAAATGGCGTGTTTATAAATAAGCTGCTGCTTCCCTTCTGTTTCAAGCAGCACCGTGAAATTGTCAAATCCTTTCACTTGACCGCGAAGCTGAAAGCCATTCAGTAAGAATACTGTGACAAATGTATTGTCTTTGCGGATTTGATTCAAAAATTGGTCCTGAATATTAATCGGTTTCATGTTTCGTCCTCCTTGATTCTGATACCTACAGTTTCGCTTTAAGTCCAAGCTTTCCTGCTATATATGCGAAAATTTCCTCTTTTTTGTCTGAAAAGTGGCAAGGCGGTGTCATGTCGAACCAAGTGACATCCATTTTATTACGGAACCACGTGAACTGACGCTTCGCATATCTACGGGAATTTTGCTTTAATTGCTGAATGGCTTCATCCAGTGAGCAGTCACCTTGGAAATACGTATACAACTCTTTATAACCAATCGCTTGAACCGATTGACAATCCTTCAAGCCAGATTGATAAAGTGCGCTCACTTCCTCAATTAAGCCTTCATCTATCATCATATCAATTCTTTGGTGAATGCGCTCGTACAAAAGCTCTCGGTCCATTTTCAGCCCAATGAAGGCTGTATCATAAAGAGGAACTTCTTGATGACCATTTTGCATTTCAGACATTTTCTGACCTGTTGTATGGATCACTTCCAGCGCCCGGATCACGCGGCGGACATTATTCGGATGAATGGCTTTTGCAGCATCAGGGTCTACCGCCTTTAGCTTTTCGTGTAGCTGAAGGGGGCCATGCTGCTGTTCAAAAAGCGCCATTTCTTCTCTAAAAGCAGGGTCACTTTTTTCATCGGTAAATGTGTAATCATATAAAACAGATTGAATATACAAACCTGTTCCGCCGACAATCATGGGTGTTTTCCCTCTAGCGGCAATCTCTTTAATTTTCATACGGACTAGCTGCTGAAATTCAGCTGTAGAAAAAGATTCGTCCGGCTCTTTAATATCAATTAAGTGGTGCGGGACACCATCCATTTCTTCAGAGGTGATTTTAGCTGTTCCAATGTCCATTCCTTTGTAAATCTGCATAGAATC
This sequence comes from Bacillus pumilus, assembly GCF_009937765.1. Classification (NCBI taxonomy): domain Bacteria; kingdom Bacillati; phylum Bacillota; class Bacilli; order Caryophanales; family Bacillaceae; genus Bacillus; species Bacillus pumilus. The sequence continues at coordinate 1,694,796 of NZ_CP047089.1, forward strand.
ACCGCTGATAATTTCTCCATTAAATGCTTTTGCTATATGAATGCTCAGTTTTGTTTTGCCGACAGCGGTCGGTCCTACTAATACAATCACTGGTTGTTTCGTTTTTTTCATAACATCACTCTCTTTTACAAACTGCCTACAGTATAGCATAACTTCTCGTTCTCTCCTATAGAACGACTATCACCAGCCGAGTGGTTCATTTCCGACCACTTCATATGTTTTTCCTTTCAAACGGTGCGTATGCGTCGGCCGCTCCTCGTCGGGGCTAAAGACGACTCCTCCATATGGAATAGGGACAGAATCGTTATAGGCAGAATACGTGACTTCCTCAATCTCGTGATAATGCGTACCGTCCACTCTCGGTATCGCAGGCCCTGTGATACCATAATATCTGTGGAAATGCCCCCTCTCAAAAGAAGTGATTCCGCCATAGTAATGAGTATGCTGATCGGTACTGCTTCCATTGACAGGTTGGGAAATACCTTCTATTAAATGATAATGCTCTTCTGTTACATCCGTTCTTGCTTTATAAGCATGAGCATGAGGCGGACATTTTGCCCAATCAGATGGATACAGGCCCATTTTTAACATTCCTCCTTATTATAGGCGTTCACCCAAACACATATAGGCCAATCGAATACACTGTTGTCAGTTACAGTGATTTTATGTGAGAGGAGCCTTTTTTTATGAATTATTTTGATGCACCGCCATTTATGCAAGAAGACATGCGAAGACCTTTTGGTTTTGGCTTTGGACGCCCGGGTTTTGGGTTTGGGAGACCTGGATTTGGTTATGGCAGACCTGGATTCTTTGGACCTCCATTTTTAGGTGGTTTTGCTGGAGGGCTGCTTGCAGGATCTTTACTCGCGCCAGGATATGGCTATGGGTACCCTTATCCGCCGCCATACCCGCCATACGGACCATACCCTTATTATTAAATATGACGTTTTAGTGAAAACATCCGCTCATAAAATGAATCGATTGACACACTAGTTTTTCATAGGTTAACATTTACTTTACCGACCGTTCAGTAAAGTAGGTGTTTTTTTTATGTCTAAAACCAAAAAAGAGCAAATCTTTGATGCAGCTGCCCGCACGATTTTAGAAGAAGGATTAAGTCAGCTTACCCTTCAGCAAGTGGCAGAGCATGCACATATGACCAAAGCCGGACTACTTTATCATTTTGCAAGCAAGGAAGAGCTCATCCAAAAAATGAATGAGCACGCGATTCTTTGCTTTCGTCAGCAGCTCAAAACGTATCAAGAAACTTACAAATATGAAAAAACGCCTTACGTCCATGCATATATATCGGCCACATTACATGACCTTGATCATCAAAACACGACTCAGCTATGTACAAGTATGCTTGCTACTATGTCATTTGATGAAACGTTATTGAACCCTTGGCGTGATTTTTATGCAGAGTTCAAAGCGAAAGCAGCTGAGGAAATTAATGACCCTGCATTGAGCCACCTAATCCGTCTTGCATGTGATGGAATATGGTTTTCAGAAATGTTTCAGCTTGAACCGCTGAACCGAGAGGAAAAAACCCTTTTACTTCATCGGATTTTACACCTATTAGAGGAGGAGGCATAATGATCCTTGGATATCTTTTTCTAGCTGTGGCCATTTTTTCAGAAGCCATTGGCGCCGTGATGTTAAAATTCTCGAATGGCTTTACTCGCTTTAAGCCGAGCGCTGTCGTTGTGGCTGGCTATACACTTGCCTTTTATATGTTGTCATTGACACTGAATATCATTCCGCTTAGCATGTCTTATGCAACATGGTCTGGCGTTGGTACAGTCCTCACGGCTATTTTTGGCGTGCTTTTTTTCAAAGAAACCTTGAACCAAAAAGCAGTCATTGGGATGGCGATGCTTGTCTCAGGGGTCGTACTTTTAAATATGTCATAAAGGATGTGAGATCATGAAAGGAATGCTCTATTTAACAGGGGCTATTTTGACAGAGGTTTTTGGCAGTACGATGCTAAAGCTTTCACAAGGTTTTTCGCAAATGCTGCCAAGTATTGGGGTCCTGATCGGATTTGGGTTGGCCTTTACATTCCTCAGTCTGGCACTTAAAACAATTGACCTTTCGTCTGCTTATGCGACATGGTCTGGCGTTGGAACAGCACTCACTGCTCTTATCGGACTTGTGATATTTGACGAAACCATTCACATAAAAGGCTTCATTGGTCTTGCATTAGTGATATGCGGCGTGATTGTCTTGAATTTGTCAAAAAAACAAAAAGAAGAAACGAAAGAACAAATCGATCAAACCGAATGGACGTTATAAAAAAAGTCATTTTCTCCATTTATTAAGAGAAAATGACTTTTTGTTTTTATCCGCCTAGTTGAATGGTTTCTTCTAAGGAAATGTCCACATTACCTTGAACAGCTCTTGAGATCATACATGAGCTTTCGGCTTTGTGCGCGAGCTTGCGTGCAAGTTCAATATCTTGCGGAGAAGCAGATGCTTTGAGGATGATGACAGGCCGGTGAATGATTTTTTCATATGTAAACACACCATTCGTTACATCGACGACCGCCTCAGAACTCATCGTGAGATCCTCTTTTTCTAATTGACTCCGCTCCATCATAGCGGCAAGTGTAATAATATAACACGTAGCCGCGGCACCTAAGAGCATCTCATCTGGATTTGTTCCAATGCCAGGACCGTCCATTTCTTTTGGAATTGAAATCTTTGTTTTTAACTGTTCACATGAGATTGTACCCACATCGTTACGCAGGCCAGGCCAACTCGCCTGAAGATGAAAATGATGTTGCGCCATATTCGTCTCTCCTTTTGTTATCACTTTTTATAGTGTAACAAGAATTCACACTGCTTGTCTTAACATGTGCACCATCTTTATGTATATTCCTCATCCAGCACTGTCCGAATCGCTCTGACATACCGGTAGAACGTCTCGTTTTTTGTACTCGACCGCCGACGAAAGTCAAAACTGTCAAATAAAGCTTCACGCTGACTTCTACTAATCTCTAACTGTACACTTTGCCCTGTTTTTGTAAGATTATTAATATTATGATTGCTTGTTCCGCTCAGGGTTGCGTGTGCGACAGCAAGTTCAGCTGAAAATCCGTTCCGCTCTAATGAGTTCACTATTTTTTCTGCGCGGTCGTAATCTGTTCCACCAACGAGCGTATGGTCAATGCCTTCCTCACCTTTGTACCCATGCACTGCTAATATATAGTCGTGTGCTTTTGCCTGTGCGACACCGACTGGCTCATCAAAGTTTGTACTTGTCACATGAAGTTCTGATGCATTCTCTCTTAAACCTTCAAATAAATACGTAGAGAAATCATTATCAAAAAAATGAACGATCTCGCTCACGCCGCCTTCAATTCTCCCGCCATGGGGTGACATCACAAGAAGGCGGCTTCCAGGCACTGGGTTGGCTGTAATTTGATAGCTGCTTGTTGATTCGTTTTCTTCCAGTTCTTTAAAATTGCGATAAATATCAGTTGAACCGCTTTCGTCTTCCCCACCTGATGACACTGGCTCATCATGTTCCTGTGCTTGCATTGTATAATAAACGCCCCATCCGATCGCAAGCAGGAGAAGCAAAGCAAAAAACTTCTTCATTCCCGTTCTCCTTTAACAGATTTCTAAGCCGTTTCTATGATTTATATTGAATCATCATTTCTTTTCATTTTTTCCACTTTTTCTCTCCAAATTTGATCATAACACTCTAGATCATGAGATTCCTCAAAAATAAGATAATTGCATTTATATACACAGAAACGCCTCTCGTCTTTGAAAACAGAGTTAGAATAGTATGACAGACAAATGAAGTTATGTTTAAAATGACCTAGTTCTATCCAGTCTGTTTTCTTTAATTCGGCTACTTTTTATATGGATTTGATTTTTCCCCTCTGTGACAAGTCACATTTGTATGAGCATTGGCCCTGTCTAACCCCTCCTTTTTTTCTGCAAAATTGTTTGTTTCACCGGTTCTCTAAGGAGAACTCTCCCACCTATCATCGGCTGATTCTACATGTTTTCCACCTTTTTCTATTATTTTACAAAATGTAAGCGCTTTTCTTTTTCATTAGAAGTGAGCAAGCCGCCAATATGAAGAAAAGAAGGGACAAGAATCCGAACCAAGCAGCTCTCATTCTCATAACGTAAGAGTGTACAAGAATGGATTGCTAGAATGGAGGGCATCACATGTTTGGATTTTCTATGGTGCAAATGGTCAGAACACATGCTAGTAAACTGGATCAACCTTTAAGAGAGACCGTCCTTCACCTTTATAAGCCTTTTAAATGGACACCATGCTTTCTTCATCGTTTCTTTGAAGGAAGATTAAAGAAGAGGAAGAAGCTTCGTGTGATTATTGAATTTAAGGAAGACGCGGTCGAAGCAGGAATTCAAAGCACAAAACAGCTCATGAAAAAAAGCAGAAAAACAAATATCAAAAAACACTTTTCACATATCGACTGCTGTGCTGCAGACCTAACACCAGCCGCTTTAGAGGAGCTGTTGGCAAATGGTGAGCATATTCGTAAAATTTATTTAGACCGGAAAGTTCATGCGCTTCTGGATGTAGCCACACAAGCAAGTCACGCGGATGAAGTCATCCGAAACGGCACAGCCTTAACAGGGGAAGGTATTACGGTCGCTGTCATTGATACAGGAATTTATCCGCATGAAGATGTAGATGGACGAATTCGCGATTTTGTGGACTTAGTCAAGCAGAAAAAAAAGCCATATGATGATAACGGACATGGCACTCACTGCGCTGGAGATGTAGCTGGAGACGGAGCGGCCTCAGATGGCTTGTACAAAGGACCTGCTCCAAAAGCTCATTTAATTGGCGTGAAAGTGTTAAATAAACAAGGAGCTGGATCACTTTCTACTATTATAGAAGGGGTTGAATGGTGCATTCAGTTCAATGAAGATCACCCTGATGATCCGATTCATATTATGAGTATGTCACTAGGTGGAGATGCTCAGCGTTATGATGACGAACAAGACGATCCGATGGTGCGTGCTGTCAATGCTGCTTGGGATCAAGGCATTGTCGTATGCGTCGCTGCCGGAAACTCAGGTCCTAACAGCCAAACGATTGCGAGCCCTGCCGTCAGTCAAAAAGTGATTACGGTTGGCGCTTTTGATGACCGGAATACACCAGAATCAAACGATGATATTGTGGCACCATTTTCAAGCAGAGGTCCTACTGTTTATGGTGAGACAAAACCTGATATCCTTGCACCAGGAGTAAACATCGTCTCTCTGCGATCACCAAGATCCTTTCTAGATAAACTCGACAAATCAAGCAGAGTCGATGATGATTACACGACATTATCTGGTACATCTATGGCAACACCAATTTGCGCAGGTATTTGTGCTCTAATATTAGAGCATTCACCTGATTTAACGCCTGATGAGGTCAAAACCATGTTAAAAGAAAATACGAGCAAGTGGTCTGGGGATGATCCGACGATATACGGAGCAGGTGCCATTGACGCAGAAAAAGCCATCAAAGAATAAATAAAAAAAGCCCTTTACGGCGATTCGTAAAGGGTGTTGTTTTTGTCTGTTATTACGTGTGGAGTCTTTCATCTACTTGATCAGCTGACATGTTATGCTTCGTTCTCATACATCTCATCTCCTTTTTGAATGTGCGTACGCGCTTCGATCACAATCTCAAAAAAAGTGGAAGATTCCTTGTACATGTCGCGTTCTTTATAATAATTAGCCGCATCAAGTGCTAATTCCTCTAAATCAGCAAACATTTTTTTGCTCCGCAGTCCAAATAGTGCTGATCTTAATTGCTCACAGCTGTCTTTTTCTATATAAAGCGCCTGTAAAAATTGGAATTTCAACTGATAAATTTCATCATCCAATAAACAAGCCTCGTTCATTCCTTTACGTATAGCCTCGCCTGCCCGCTGGATATCTCCAAGTTTAAACCAAGTAAGAGCAAGTGAAAACAATGATTTGATCATCGTGGATGCTTGATCTTTTTGATAAAGGGAAATGGCTTGTTCAAAAAAGACTGTCGCCGTATGGTACGTTCCCATACTATAATGACAAGCTCCTAAGTTATTAAGAGCCATCGCTTTAAAATAAGATGTGCACTCTTTCCGCTCCATCGCTTCACAGACCTTTAACGCTTTTTCTAAGTAAGGAAGCGCTTTTTGGTGCTGACTCACATCAATCCAATTACCTGCCATGACAAAATCACATTGAATGCTTCTTTTTCCATAAAGCTGATGTTTCTTATAAATGTCTCTCGCCTTTTTAGCATAATGCATGGAGAAATAAGTTTGTTTCATATGATAGTATACTTCAGCGATTTTATAGTAAAATTCCGCTTTTTCAATCTCATCTGTCACTAAGATCAGTTGATGTTCCGCATGCTTGTAATAGGAAATGGCCTCGATGTACCGGCGCTGAATAAACGCATACATTCCATGAAAAAAATGAAAGTAATAGCCAAGTAAGCCTGTCATCTCATCTTCTCCATCTTCCATTTCTTTTGGGAAAGACACCGCTTGAAGTGTTTCACTCCCTGCATGGACTGGCGTTAAATGCTGAAGCATCAGTTGATGGCGAAAATCCATTAGAGAATAATATAGAAGCAAATCTTGATCCTCTTCCATCTCATGAATTTCTTCTTCAACAAGGCGCTTCATATCGTTTGCTTGTTCGACTTCAAATTTGCAAATATGCGTGTACCATTGATTGATCTTTACACCTACTTCGGAAGATGGTATTTTATGTGCCATCCACTTCAGCCCCATTCTATCATATCAAACTGATAACTATTATTTTACATAATTTATGTTTTTAAGGCAAATTGTAAGTTATTACATAATTTATGTTCATTTCGCATATTTCTATCTTTTTTACCAAGTTTAAATAGAGTACTTTTGCCCATCAAAACGATTTTTCTACGAAGTTGGGTCAAATTCTCTTAATACTTCTTTTAAAGCACGGATATAACGCCTGAATGCTTGTTTCTTTCCTTTTCTCGTATCAAAATTGTCGAAAAAGGCCTCTCTTTGTGCCGTGCTAATTTCTAACTGAACGCTTTCACCACTTGCATTTCGATTATTAATATTTTTAGGATCTGTTCCTGAAAGCCGCTCGCCTTCTTGTACCATTTCTGCTGAAAACCCTCGATCCTTTAATTCTCGTACAACGGCTCTTTGCATTTTTTCGTTTGTCCCGCCGACTAGCGTGTGCCTTTTATCACTTTTATAGCCGTGGATGGAAATGGAGAATGGATACGTTTTAATCATTTGGACCAATATCGGTTCATCAAACTTCGTGCTTGTAATATGCAAATCACGATTATTCTCTTGTTTCGTTCCTTCAAACAAATACGTCGAGTATCTTTGTTGAAATGCTTCTACAATTTCACTAGTTCCTGGTTCAATTTCCCCTCCATGAGGAGAAAAGACGAGTAAATCACTTCCACCCTTTTCATGAAATTCTATTTCATAGCCCTCTTTTTCATGCCGGATAAGCTGTTTAAAACTTTCATATTGATCCCCTTTTTTTCGCTCCTTTTGATACTTTTCTACCTCTTCTTGATGTTGCTTTTGCTCTTTTTTTTCTTGAACAGAATGGCTGCATTTCACCATTAAAAGAGCACACAGGACCAGAAAGATGAATCCACATATCAGTAGCCTTTTCATTTCACCGCTCCTTTTCATTCTCTTAGGTGTCATCTTATCGCATTATTTTACTATCAATGGCTAACAGAATTCAAAGGTTGTCCGGTTCATTTAAACGAATCAGGAATACTTTCCTGTTTTTTTATGCTGTTCTAGGTATTTCTGACTTCTTTGCATCATTCGCTGCTTGAACAAAAACTGCATCGTATGACCTCATTTTTGCTTTAGTTAAAATCACCTACAAAAATGGACAGATTTTTTTGATTTCAAACAAAAAAAAGCTGTAAACAAAAGGGATGCCCTTATGCTTACAGCTAATTATTGTATATCCATCATAAAACTCTTAGTTCATTCTCTAAAGCTGAAAGGACTTCATCTTGTGACAGCCCTTGTGCAAGAGAAATTTCACTCACTAACATGCCTCGCGCATCTTCAAGCATTTTCTTTTCACTTGAATTTAATGCTTTCTTCTGATTTCGTCTCATCAGATCTTTGACAACGTCTGCACCATCTTCGATCGCACCTGTTTTTAGCTTTTTCAGATTTTCATCATATCTTTGCTTCCAAGTAAGCGTGTCGTCGTTTGTTTCTTCTGCAAAATTGTTCATCACAACTTTCAGCGTTGCTTGATCTGCTACCGGACGTATACCTAGTTGATTGATTCTGCCTCTTGGGATCATCATCTGCATATTCGGCATTTGAATCAGAAAATATTCCTCCGTCTTACCTAAAATCTCTTTTTCTTCCATTCCTTCAATCACACCGGCACCATGCATAGGATAAACAATTTTATCACCTATTTGAAACAAATCCGCCACCTCCGAAAGTATTCACAATATGATTATAACACATTTCATCGTTGGATAAAAATTTATATTTTATCATGTTATTTTAGCACTAGTCAATTCTTTTTATTTGAGATTTTCAGAAAAAGCCTTTTTTTACAGAAGTTGCGCCACCATCCAGTCCCCTTGTCTCATTCTTGCATATACTAGCATTGAGTCACATTTAGGAGGGATGACAATGTGCAAATGCAAGTGCAAACATTCCCACTCAAACTGTTATAAAAAGCATGACGATCATCACCATGTTGATCCATGTAAAGAAAAGAAATATTGTCATAAAAAAGATGATTGGTTTGAGAGCGATTTCTGGGATACTTCTAGAAGCTACGATCCCTATTATTATCCTAAAAGTGTCTGCAGCAGCTGTAAGAAGCGTCGCAGAAGAAGACACAGCATCTCATTTTAGCATCTGACGCTTTCACCTGCTTTTTGTTTTCCCGGCTGAAAAGCCGGTTTTTTTGATATGGATAGGCTCATGAAATGGATCATGCTCATAGGATATGGCAACCTGACATAAAGGATGAGATATCAAATGAACAATATGAATAGCCCAATGAATTATCATCACGAAGGAAATCCGTATCACACGTTTGAGAATGTGTATACAGCCAATCATGAGCATGTGGTCGCGCCAAACATGCATGATCATATGAATATGCCAAACCATTATCATACTGGTAAAAAAGATAAGTACAGTGGTCACTATCCGCATCATCATTCAGCCTATATGCCTTTTCCAAATCAGCAGGATCCCTTTTCACATGTTCCAATGAAGGATCACCATCATCATGGTCACTATGGTGGATATGGAATGATGCCATATCATCCTTATGGATATCAAGATATGCATATGATGATGCCGAATCAGCAAATGCCAGGCTTTGGTTATGGAATGAACCAACCAAATGCACACTTCCCCCGTTATTATTAAACAAATTGACAAAATAAGGGTATAATATCCCATTTAATACCATGTAGGGATATGGTAACATTATAGGTAAATAATGGATTTAATCATCTATTATTTACCTATAATCAACAAGGGGGAATAAAGAAATGAAAAAAACATGGACAATGATCATGATGGGGATGCTCACACTGGTCATGGCACTATCGGTACCGATTGCCGCATCCGCTGAAGAGGCCACACAGGAGGGCAAGGCATCAACAAACGCCAGACCAGCTGAACTTTATGCGAAAATTACAGGTACAAGTAAGCAGGAATGGTCTTTTTCTGACATCGAGCTGACATACCGCCCAAATTCTGTATTAAGTCTCGGTGCCATTGAGTTCACATTACCTGCAGGCTTTCAAGCGACAACAAAAGACATCTTCAATGGAAAAGCACTAAAAGACAGCTACATTTTAAACAGTGGAAAAACGGTCCGCATTCCAGCTAGACTCGATTTATTAGGAATTTCACAATTTAAATTACAACTTTCACACAAAGTACTTCCTGCTGCAGGTACATATACGTTCCGTGCAGAAAACCGTGCGCTTAGCATTGGTTCTAAATTTTATGCAGAGGACACCCTCGATATTCAAACACGACCAGTTGTGGTCACACCACCAGATCCGTGTGGTTGCTAAATAAAAAAGCACTCAAATATGAGCGCTTCAGACTGTAACAAAGGGCTTTTTTAGCCCTTTGTCTTTTTTATTTGATCACATGACCCGTTTAAACATTTTCTCCATTTCATATGTTGAGTGATGAATGATGATCGGCCGGCCGTGCGGACAAGTGAAGGGGTCCTTTGTCTGTCTGAGTTCATCTAATAGAGCTTTGATTTCATCATTTCGCAAATGACGATTTGCTTTGATAGAGCCTTTGCAGCTCATCATAATCGCCGCTTCTTCTCTTAATTTTTTGATATCTACACGCTTCTCAACCAGCACTTGCTCTATAATTTCTTCGATCAGTTCAGCCTCTTCCCCTTTTGGAAACCACTGTGGATGCGACCGAACAATGTAGCTTCCTGAACCGAAAGGCTCTAAGAAGACACCCACTTTCGTTAGTATCTCTTTATGCTCTTCAATAATCAGCATATCGTTTTTGGAGTAGTGAAATGTTAATGGGACGAGCATTTCTTGCACTTCCTGTTCGATCTCTCCTACTTTCTCGCGATAATACTCATACTTGATTCGCTCCTGAGCCGCATGCTGATCAATAATATAAAGCCCTCGTTCATTTTGAGCCAAAATATATGTGCCATGCATTTGCCCAATGGGATACATGACCGGAACACGTTCGTTTTCTGAAATGGCTTCTGCATCATCTTCTCTCAGTACTGACTCTTCATATTCAAGAGAAGCAGCAGTTTCCTCTTTATGAACACGCTCAGATGGCGCATCTTCCCTAAATACGGGTGATGACGCTCCTGTCATTTCCTGCACAGGCATCCCGTATGTGCTCATTTGATTCGTCTCGTATACAACCGATTCGAGAGGCTCCGGCTCATAGGATAGCGGTGTTTCCATCTCGTTTGTGTTTCCTTTTTTCGCATCAAAGGTTAAGGATTGCTGCTCATTTTTGATCGCTGGCATTGGTGCTTTTTTTGGCACAGAAGCACTTGGAATGAGTTGCTGTTTTTGAAATACGTCTTTAATTCCTTGTTTGATTAGCTCATGAAGTTCCTGCTCTTTACTTAGTCTCACTTCAAGCTTAGAAGGATGAACGTTCACATCCACTAAAATGGGGTCCATTTTCATTTCAATAAATGTAATCGGATGGCGACCAATCGGCAGAAGCGTGTGATACCCTTCATGGACCGCTTTTACGAGCGGGAAATGCTTCACATATCTGCCATTTACTACAGAAGACATATAATTCCGTGATGCCCTTGTCACTTCTGGCAGGGAGATATATCCTTTCACTTCAAAATCAAGTGATTGCACATGAAGTGGCACCATTTTTTTCGCAACAGCTGTCCCATAAATGGCCGCAAGTACATGCCGCACATCCCCGTTTCCATTCGTCTGTAGCAGGACTTTTCCTTGGTGACGTAAGCGAATCGATACTTCTGGGTGAGCCAGTGCAATTCGATTGACGACATCTGATATATTGCCAAGTTCCGTATGAACAGTTTTCATGTATTTTAGTCTGGCAGGCGTATTGTAAAATAAGTTGGTAACGACAATTTCGGTACCGCGGCGGCCAGAGGTTTTTTTCTCTGAAATGATCTTTCCACCTTGCAGCACAAGGTGCGTTCCAGCTCCTTCACCAGTACTTGTTTTCATTTCCAAATGAGAGACAGATGCGATACTTGGCAGCGCCTCTCCCCTGAATCCAAGCGTTCTGACACGGAACAGATCATTTTCATCTTTGATTTTACTCGTTGCATGGCGCTGAAAGGCGAGCTTACAATCTTCGGCATCGATTCCAACACCATTATCAATCATTCTAATAGAGGAAAGACCTGCTTCTTCTACATCGATTTCAACCACTGTACTACTTGCATCGATTGCATTTTCCATAAGCTCTTTTACAACGGAAGCGGGACGCTCGACTACTTCACCCGCAGCAATTTTATTGGATAGGTCATCGGATAACTGAATAATCTTTGCCATGTTGCTCACCTCACCTTACATTATAATTTCTTTTGCAATTCATATAGCTTAGTCATCGCTTCGAGCGGGGTCATATCCATTAAATTGAATGACTTTAACTCCTCGATCACCGCTTGATCTTTCTGTTTTAGAACTGGTTTGGTTTGCGGTTTTTCTTCTACTTCAAAGAAAGAAAGTTGCTGTTTTTCCTCGGCCTTTTCTGTTTTTGGAGCTGCTGATACGTGCGGGGTCACTTCATGTGATCCGCTCTCAAGCTCCGTCAAAATGGTCTGGGCCCTATCGATGATCGCATCAGGCAATTCAGCAAGCTGTGCTACATGAATACCATAGCTTTTATCAGCTGCCCCCTCTTTGATTTGATGTAAGAAAACGACCGTGCCTTCATGTTCTTCAGCTCGTACATGAACATTTTTCAGCTCGCTTAATTGAGACTCAAGAACGGTGAGCTCATGGTAATGTGTAGAAAATAGCGTTTTGGCGCCAACATGATCGTGTACAAATTCAATGATCGCCTGCGCAAGAGCCATGCCATCATAGGTGCTTGTCCCGCGTCCAATTTCATCAAATAAGATCAAGCTGTTTTTCGTTGCGTGCACCATCGCATTTTTTGCTTCAAGCATCTCTACCATAAAAGTACTTTGACCAGAAATCAAATCATCTGCCGCACCAATACGTGTAAAGATTTGATCAAAGATCGGAAGAGTTGCTTTAGATGCCGGCACAAAGCAACCAATTTGCGCAAGAATAGAGATAAGTGCCATTTGTCTCATATACGTACTTTTCCCTGACATATTCGGTCCAGTAATGAGCAAGGTTTGCCGGCCATTTCCCATATGACAGTCATTCGGTACATACTCCTGGTGATCCATCACTTTTTCAACGACTGGATGACGACCATCTATGACATCTACCTCATCCTCGGAGAATTCTGGACGGATATAACGGCGCTTTTCACTGACAGTCGCAAAGCATTGGAGAGCGTCCAGCTCACTCATTTGTTTTGCGAGCAGCTGTAATCTCGGAATATATACTTTCACTTGTTCTCTGAGAGCTGCGAATAGTTCATATTCCAGTTCGCTAATATTTGATTCTGCCTCAAGAATCAGCGCTTCTTTTTCTTTCAATTCAGGTGTAATATACCGCTCTGCATTGGCGAGCGTTTGTTTTCTTTCATAACGCCCTTCCTCCAGCAAATGCGTATTCGCTCGTGTCACTTCAATATAATAACCAAATACTTTATTAAACCCGACTTTTAAAGAGCGAATGCCTGTATATTCTCTTTCTTGCTGTTCAAGACGTGCAATCCAGTCCTTCCCATTTCGGCTAGCATCACGGTATTCATCTAATTTTGCATTGTAGCCGTCTTTAATTAAATTGCCTTCTTTTAACGTCATTGGTGGATTTTCATATAGCGCATCTTCTAATAAATTCAGTAAATCATCACAAAGATCAATATCATTCGCTCTTGATTTCGCCATTTCCTCAGGCAGTGAGTGCACAAGCTCTTTGATGGCTGGCACTTGCTTTAAGGATTCCTTTAACTGAATAAGATCACGGGCATTTACGTTGCCAAAAGCTACGCGTCCTGCTAAACGTTCGAGATCATATACTTGCTTCAACCGTTCCCGCAAATCCTCTCGTTCAAAGAAATGATCCATTAAAATTTGAACCATTTCCTGACGTTCTTTAATGTGCGAAAGACGAATTAACGGCCGGTCGATCCATTGTTTGAGCAGCCTTCCGCCCATCGCTGTTTTTGTTTCATCTAACAGCCATAATAAAGAGCCCTTCTTACTTTTTGAGCGGATTGTCTCTGTTAATTCAAGATTTCGTTTTGAGTAAAGGTCAATTTTCATTGTTTGTTCGAGCTCAAACACTTGAACTTGCTGAAGGTGATCAAGACTTCTTTTTTGCGTTCTTCTTAAATAAGCATATAATGTCAAAAAGGTCGATCTTAGTTGCTCGCTCAGGCGGGACACGAGACGCTCAGCTTCATCAATTAATTCATCACTATCTTCGTATGAAATGGTCGCTTGGCATCGTTCCTTTAAGGTCTTGACTGTTTCCTCATCCAGATGCTTTGACACGACAATTTCTTTTGCACCGACAGAATAAATTTCAGACACGACTTCATCTAATCGATCGATGAAAGCCGCCATGTTTTCACCAGTAGATAAATCGGAAAGTGCAAGTCCATACCCATTTTCAAACTTTGTCACAGAGGCAATGAAGTTGTTTTCATTTTCACTTAAACCTTTTCCTTCCATCACCGTACCTGGTGTAATGAGTTGAACGACTTCTCTTTTGACTACACCTTTTGCCGTTTTAGGATCTTCCACCTGCTCACAAATTGCGACCTTGTAGCCTTTTGAAATCAATTGTTCTATGTATGCAGAAGCAGAATGATAAGGAACACCACACATTGGTATGGTCCCCCCATCTCTACTTGTTAGCGTAATTTCTAATTCTTGTGACGCTTCTTTTGCGTCATCAAAAAACATTTCATAAAAATCGCCTAAGCGAAAAAATAAAAAGGCATCTTGATACTCTGCCTTGATGTTTAAATATTGCTGTATCATGGGCGTATAACTTGCCATATTTCTAATCCCTCACTATATTACATTCGAATTCATACCATCTTTTATTATAGCATAAAAAATCCCCTTTTTTCTCCTAGATAGAACACAAAAAAACTAGGGGGATATGCGCCCTAGTCATGAATTACTCTTCTGGATCACCCGCTAGAAATTCTGGATGAATATCCTCTAACTCCTCATCCACCTCTTCTTCCCACTCGTGATCATCTTTTTCTTTCCAACTTGAATTGACCTCTACAACAATTTTTGTTTCTCCTACCACTTCAGCAATGAATTCCCGCTCTGCTTGAACGATAATTTTATTGCCGTTTGGAGAAATGGTCACTTCTAAGCAATTCGGCTGCTGGAGCACTTTTGCAATCACTTCATGCTCATCATCAAGGAAATTTTTGTCTTTATATCTCAGTTTGATGATGTCTACATATTTCACCCGTTCAGTGACAACTTCTGTTTTTGTGTTATCGGCGTAAGAATACCATACGTTAATATCGAAGGTTCCTTCAATCTCAACAGTTTTACCGACCTTTTCAGCATCATAATTATGATTAATGATCCAACCACCTAGGATGCTGGTTGGTTTTTGCGATGGAGAAATCGTGTGTGTGCTTTGGGTGAATTTCCTCCCTTTTGCAACCACCGCTTTTGTAATAATTTCTCTGTATTCAGACATTCCGGCATGCCTCCTTGTTCTTGATCGTTTTATCTTATGCTGGGCATTCGTCTAGTGTGTCACGATTTTGAACTTCATGATCAAATTAAATTCATTTCTGTTTCAGTGTATGCATGGTCGCCCATAAACTTGCCTTGAAAATTGGAAAAGTTGGAGAGTGAGAGATTTTGGGGTTGACTGTAATGGTGTCATTTGATGTAATAAAGATAGTAGCCCTTCTTTATATAAGGAGGAGATCTTATGAAACAATTTAATATTATAATAAACATTTTTGGATTAAGCATTGAGCTTCAATTCAAATCTTTTAATCTGTAAAATCAATTAATTTTTAGTTAATAACGTATCTACGAAATACAGGGCTACTGCATCAACATTTTGTTGTTGATGCAGTAGCAAAATACAAATTACATATATTCTATATAACAAAAAACCCCGCATCTGCGGGGTTTTCTCATTTAATGGAGCAACTTGGTGATGAATTTTTCACTTTTGAACCGGTTTCTCCTAATAAGAGGTCACCGCCGGTTGAAAGAATGATTTCATCTGTTACTTGATTAGAAATCGTATGCGCCACGAGCTGCAATAGGGAATTGACTTCCACTTGTGATTCTTTGAATTCTTGAATCACTGGGATTTCATCCAGTTCTTCTTGCAGGGCATCGATTTTTTCTTCCACTTGCTTTAAGGCTTCATGTTTGCCGTAATGCTTTAAATTTACCGCTTGTTTTTGAAGCGCCTTAATTTGGTTAATAATCGTTGAAATTTTTGTATTTTCATTGATTTGCGCTTCTGCTTTTTTGAAGAAATCAACTTCTTCTGTTTCAGAAATCATTTTAGCGAGCTCTCTTGCGCGCTCGACAATCTCTTTTTTTGAATAAAGCGTCATTTTAATTCACCTCGATAGCTTCTCCAACCATTTCTCCGTCAAGAGACCAAGTTTTGGCTTGTGTGATTTTCACTTTGACGATGTTGCCAATCGCTTCTTTTGGTGCTTTAAAATTCACAAGCTTGCTTTTACTTGTATATCCGGCTAGGATTTCAGGGTTATTTTTACTTTCACCCTCTACTAATACTTCGACAGTCTGCCCTTCATATTCCTTCATTTTTTTCGCAGAAATTTCATTCACGAGGGCATTCAGGCGCTGTAGACGTTCTTTTTTCACATGCATCGGTACGTTGTCTTGCATTTTCGCTGCTGGTGTTCCTTCTCTTGGAGAGTAAATGAACGTATAAGCTGCATCAAACTCAACCTCGCGATAGAGGGAAAGTGTTTCCTCAAACTGCTCATCTGTCTCATTTGGGAACCCAACAATAATATCCGTTGTTAATGAAGCATTTGGCATGGCTTCTTTGATTTTGCGCACAAGATCAAGGTAACGCTCACGGTCATATTTTCTCGCCATAAGTTTCAAGACAGAAGAACTACCGGATTGAACTGGCAAATGAATATGATCGAGAAGGTTCCCACCCTTAGCTAACACTTCAATTAAGTGATCATCAAAGTCACGCGGGTGGCTTGTTGTAAAACGGATACGCGGAATATCGATTTTACGCAGCTCATCCATCAAGTGTCCAAGACCATATTCCATGTCTTCAAAATCTTTTCCATACGCATTCACGTTTTGACCAAGAAGGGTTATTTCCTTATATCCTTCTGCCGCTAAACGTCTGACCTCTTGAATAATTTCGTCAGGGCGGCGGCTTCTTTCTTTACCGCGCGTGTAAGGGACGATACAGTATGTACAGAATTTATCACAGCCGTACATAATATTCACCCAGCCCTTAATTTTTCCTTGGCGGGCTCTCGGAAGGTTTTCAATGACATCGCCTTCTTTTGACCAAACCTCAATGACCATTTCTTTTGAAAGATAGCATTCAGATAACAACTCTGGTAAGCGGTGAATGTTGTGTGTACCGAAAATCAAATCAACAAATGGATGTTTCTTCAAAATACGGTTGACGACAGATTCCTCTTGCGACATACATCCGCAGACACCTAAAATTAAATCTGGCTTTTCACGCTTTAATGCTTTTAAATGACCAAGCTCTCCGAACACTTTGTTTTCCGCATTCTCACGAATTGCACAAGTGTTTAATAGGATAACATTTGCATCTTCCGTTGAGTTTGTCGGTTCATAACCAAGCGCCATAAAAATACCAGCCATCACTTCTGTGTCATGCTCATTCATTTGACAGCCATATGTGCGAATATAAAACTTGCGCCCGTTTCCTAACCCTTGAAAACGCTCGTCAATTTGAAATTGATTGTATTCGACTTCTTCTTTACCCCGTTTTTTTGCATCTTTTAAGGAAGGCGGAATGTACACAGCTTCAAAATACTGGCTGTAGTCCTTCTCGGATTTTTTGTCCGATGAACTTACTTGTCCGCTCGCTTTTCTCTGCTCTTCATTCATGTATTTGTACTCCTTTCAAACCAAGCTCCACCCTACAGTATAGACTATTTTGTCGTGAATTGAAAATAAATTCATATGCAGTCTTTCTATAAAAAATGGCTATTCATCAAGAAGGTCACAGCCAATCTCTTTATTAAAAAAAGAGAGCCTGCGCTCTCTCAATCAAGTATGTTTAGTTTTTTCGCTTCTTCTTCGATGATCGTCAGTGCACGGTCAAGCTCTTCTTTTGTGTGCTCTGCTGTGATGATGGCTCTAATTCTCGCTTTTCCTTTTGCTACAGTTGGGAAAGCAATGCCTTGAGCAAAAACGCCGCGCTCGATTAACGCTTTTGAAAAACGGAAAGTGAGGGCCTCGTCTCCAATCATCATTGGAATAATAGGCGTTTCTGTTGGTGCCACCTCAAATCCAAGGCCGATGACTTTTTCTTTAAAATAGGCCGCGTTCTCCCAAAGAGTTTCAATGCGCTCTGGTTCATCTAACAGCACTTCAATCGCTTCTTCACATGCTCTAGTCACAGCTGGCGGATGTGAGGTACTGAATAAAAACGGTCTTGCTTTATGTTTTAAATAGTCAATTAAAACGGCTGATCCCGCTACATAGCCGCCGAGCACTCCGACAGCCTTACTAAGTGTTCCAACCTGAATATGCACCCTGCCGTCGAGTTTAAAATGGTTGACTGTCCCGCGGCCATTTTCACCAAGCACACCCGAGGCATGTGCATCGTCTACCATCACAAATGCATCATATGCTTCTGCGAGCCTGACAATCTCAGAAAGTGGCGCAATATCTCCATCCATTGAGAACACACCGTCTGTGACGATGAGACGAACGCGGTAATTCATAGATTTCTTTAAAATTTTCTCAAGCTCTTCCATATTGGCATGACCATATACTTTTTTATCTGCTTTTGTTAACCGAATGCCGTCGATGATTGAGGCATGATTCAGTTCATCTGAAATCACAATATCATCTTTTGTCAGAATACTAGATAAAACCCCTTGATTGGTCGTAAAGCCTGATTGAAACACAAGAGCTGCCTCGGTCTTTTTAAATGCAGCGAGCTTTTTTTCAAGGCGTTCGTGCATCGTCATTGTGCCAGCGATCGTTCGTACAGATCCTGTACCAGCACCGAATTCATCAATCGCCTCTTTTGCCGCTTTCATCAGCCTTGGATGCGAGGTGAGGCCTAAGTAGTTATTTGAGGAGAGCTGTATGACAGATTGTTCATTTAATGTCACTGTGGATGATTGTTTTGAGTCAATCTCTTTCAATGTTTGGTGGGTGCCTTGCTGCTTCATTGTTTCCAGTTCATCTTGTAAATACGTGAATTCTTTCATCATTTCTTCCCCCTTTGATTTGATGGCATCATCAGTACGACTTTTCCGCACGTACCATTTCTCATGAGTTCAAATCCCTTTTCGAACTGTTCAAATGGCAGTGTATGGGTGACAACTGGCTGGACATCGATGGTATTCGTTCTTAATAACTCAGATACTTGACGCCACGTCTCAAACATTTTTCTCCCCGTGATCCCTTGCACGGTTAATCCCCTAAAAACAATTTGATTCGTAATGTCAATTGTCACTGGTCGTTCCGGCAAACTGAGGATATTCACTTTCCCTCCATTTGCACATGACTCGAGAGCTTGATTAATGGCAACTGGATGTCCTGACATTTCGCATATCACATCTGCGCCTTCCATCCGCGTGAACTGCTTAATCACCTCAACAGGATCACCTTTTCCAATATCCACGATATGGTCTGCCCCCATTTTCCTAGCAAGATCCAGCCTGTATTGGTTTTGATCGACAGCAAACACTTGGACAGCACCGGAAGCTTTCGCGACGGCGATCGCCATTAAACCGATTGGTCCGCAGCCAAAAATCGCCACTGACTTACCTGAAACAGGTGTGTGAAGCACTGTATGAACCGCATTTCCAAGCGGCTCTTGAATAGACGCAAGCTCTACTGGCATTTGAGCTGGATTGTGCCACACATTTTGTTCAGGTACTTTGACATATTCAGCAAAACACCCGTCAATGTCTACCCCTAAAATTTTCGTTTCATTACACAAGTGCTGTTGCCCAGTTAAACACATAGAGCACTGATTACATACAACATGAGTCTCTGCCGATACAAAATCCCCTACTTTTGCACGTGAGACTTGCTTTCCCGTCTTGACAACTTCCCCTGTAAATTCATGTCCAAAAATGTAGGGCGCTTTCACTCTCCCCTTTGCCCAATCATCCCAATTATAAATATGCACGTCTGTTCCGCATATCGATGTGGCTTTTACCTGTATCAATACTTCATGATCATTGATTTCTGGAATCGGCATCTCCATCAACACCGCTCCGTAAGCGCTTTCTTTTTTAACAATTGCTTTCATCGTTCCACACATGACGTACAACCCCTTTGTTAAAAAACTTCTCCCAATGAGATTTTAACACGTCTTATTTTAACCGTAAATACCACTGTCTATTGTATAAGGACAAATGAACACTCCACATATTTTTTTGGATATTTTTCTAAAAAAAAGCAAATCCCCGTAGAAAAGAAGATTTGCTTTTTGATTTACCGTCTTTTTGAAACGGCAATATATAAGGCTGGCACGATTAATAGTGTCAAAATGGTTGAGAAAAAGACACCCGATACAATGCAAATAGCCAGCGGCTTAAACAGCGGATCATTGCTTAATGCTACAGGCATAAGGGCGACAAGGGCCGTAAATGCTGTAAGTAAAATTGGCCTGATCCTTGCTCTTCCCGCTTCAATGACAGCAGTCTGTTGATCGAATCCTTGCTTACGCCGCTGCTCAATAAATTCGAACAAGACAACTGCGTTTCGAACAACGATACCAGCTAATGAGACAATTCCCATTGTTGCCATAAAGCTGAACGGCGTTTGTGTAACAAATAGTCCTATCACAGCTCCAGATATCGCTAAGTAAACCGTCCCTAGAACTAATAGTGGGAGCATCAATGAATTGAACTGGAAAGCGATGGTCACATAAATGAGCAGCAAGACAACCCCAAATAAGAGACTAATTTCAATAAAGAACTGGGATTGATCTTCATTTTCTCCGCCTTGAGAAATGGCTAAATCCTTCGCTGCATTCGTTTGTCCTACTTGATCGACAACTTCTTTCATATCGTCTTTAAACGATTCTGACGTGCCAGGATACGCCTTCAACGTAATAGTCGGAATTCCATTTTCATGAGGAATGCTTTCGTACTGCTCTGTTTCTTTTTCTTTTACATATCGGCTAAGCGGCTCGAGTGAAGGCATACCGCCTTCAGTTGAATTCACAGGCACTTTTATTTTGTTTAGCTTTAATCCATTTTGATGTGTACCTACATCCTGTTTGACAACTAAGTCGATATCATTTGTTCCTTGTTTAAAGCTGCCTAATGGCATGCCTTCTGTCACAAGACCGAGCTGTCTGCTAACAAACTGAGCGCTGAGGCCATCCTCTGCCATTCGGTTACGGTTTAGTTCAAAGGAGATCGTTTTTACCGGCTGATTGACATCGTCAGTAATCAAGCTCGCTCCTTTTTCTTTCATTTCACTTGTGAGTGTTTCTTTGGCATCAATGAGCTTTGCGAAAGAGTCACCAGCAATGGTTACTGTTACAGGCGCACCAGTTGGTGGACCTTGAACAATGGTTTTCATAAAGATATCAGCATCTTTAAATTTATTACGCAATGGCTCTGTCATACGATCGATTAATTGTTTACTCGTCATCTGATCATTGTCTACTCTCACGACAACCTGACCAGTATGATCACTTGCATTTGAGATACTTTCATTAAACAGGTTCGGTACACCACCCCCTGCAAAGATCGCCGTCTCTTCAATACCTTTCTGTTTTTTCACTTCTTGTTCTATTTTCTCTAATGTTTCATTTGTTTTGTCTAATGTTGTTTCACTCGGAAGTGTGACAGTGACAACCACTTCTTTCTTATTCGCTGCAGGGAAAAATTCAAATGGTGTGACGAAAATTAGTAAAAAGGCTAGCGTTGCAACAAGCAAACCACTTAAGCCAATAAGCAGCGGACGCTTCACAATGTTCGTCAGCACGCGGTCTGCATAAAAATCAGCTAATTTTTTTAATGGTTTGCCTAGGAATCCTGGCTCCTTTTGAATTTTCTTATTTTGTCTTTTTCGGTTCACGGTATATTGATAGACTGGCACTAGTGTCAGAGAAATGACCATAGACGCAAGTACAGTCGTTACGAGAACAGACGGTAATGCTCGTATAAATGAACCGTTTGCACCTGAAAGGAAAACAAGTGGCAAGAAAGCAAACACAACCGCAAGTGTTGAGGTCAAAATAGATCCTGCCACTTCTTTGACCCCTGCAATCGTTCCTTTCAGCGGGCTTTCATATTTTTTCATCTGCCTTAAAATATTATCGTTGACGACAATCGCATCATCAACAAGTATTCCTAGGGCAATGATAAAGCCGATAATTGAAATCTGATTGAGGTCCACTTGTAAAAATGGTAGCGGAATCGTTCCGATGGTGATTGATAATGGGATGGCAAGTGAAACGATAAACGCACCGCCAATAGTAAGACCAAGTGTGGTGACAACAATAACTGCGATGACCGCAATAATGGCTTCTTTTATCAAATCATTAAAAATGGCATCAACGTCACTTTTTTGTGAATAGTAGTTTACCCACTCGACACCTTTTGGAAGCTTTTTCTCATTTTCAATAACATCACTGACTTTGTCATACATTTTCGGGATATCAAGTCCTGGTTTGATATTGACTGTAAATGAATAGGCAGGCTTTCCGTTATAAGACACAATGTCACTTTTCTCTTTTTCTACTTCTTTTAAGCTGCCAAGCTGACTAATTGTTACCGGTTCACGGTTCGTTTTGGAAAAAAGCTCAAGCTTTTTCACTTGATCCAAATGGTCGTAGGTATCGATGGACAGCTTGACCTTCTCGCCGCCTGTCCGAATGTCACCTAGTGGAGATGTGTCAAACTCCTGATTGATGGCATTTGTGACATCCGTAACTTTTAACCCTTCATCCTCCAGTTTGCTTGAATCTAAATTTAATACCGCTTGTTTGTCATTGAACCCTTTGATGACGACACTGTCTACTCCTTTGATGTCCTCCACCTTTTCCTTCAACGCACGAAGCGATTCCTGACTTTTTGCTAAGTCTGCTGATTGACTTGCCACAACCATATAAGAACCAACCGGTACGTTGCCAAACTCATCCTTTACATCTGGCTCCATCACTCCGTCAGGAAAGGACGATGCAGCACTTGTGGTTTCGTTCTTAATTTGACTTGCCACCTTTTGAAAATCGGATTGATCATCAATTTCAAGCACAATATTCGAAAAACCAATGGCAGAAACAGAACTCGTTTTCTCTACACCATTGATATCAGATATGGCTGATTCGAGCTTATTGGTTACATCACTTTCCACCTGTTTTGCATCCGCACCAGGAAACACGGTGGAAATTGTAACGATATTCGCTTGGAATTCTGGGAGTTCTCGCTTAGGAAGCTGCGTAAATAAATAGCCGCCTGCAATGAGAACAATAAAAAATAAAATAAAAACAAGCTTTCCTCTTTTTAAAAAAGCTTCAATCATTATTTCACCTACTTAAATATTTATTTTTGATGAAGTATTTTCAACTTAATCTTAATTTATCATCATGGTGAAAAAATGCAAGCTCTAATATGTAATTTTTATCTATTTCATGAACTGAATATGTTATATAAGAAATGTATAGTGGTAAACAAAAACAACCTGCTTACATGATGTAAGCAGGTTGAAAATAATAAAATTAGAATTATCGTGGCTCAACAATCAATTTGATGGCTGTTCTTTCTTCTCCATCGATAAGAATGTCAGTAAAGGCTGGAATGCATATCAAATCCACTCCGCTTGGTGCAACAAATCCCCTTGCTATGGCTACAGCCTTGACCGCCTGATTCAGCGCTCCAGCGCCGATTGCTTGTATTTCCGCTGCACCGCGTTCACGTAAAACGCCTGCTAATGCTCCTGCTACTGAATTCGGATTTGACTTTGCTGAAACTTTTAAAATTTCCATTTCTGCTCCCCCTTAAATTTACAATGGATAAGTGAGTGTTCATTAGAACAATCTTTGTTAGATGATGCTATTTTTTGAAAATCCATCCCCAAAATGTTTTTCAAAAATAGCAGGCTACCTACCATTTTTACTATATTCACGATAGAGGGCGCATATTCCTTCTTTCTGATTAATATTTTTCTGAAATAAATTTGTGAACATTTATTCAAAGAAAATATGGTCATCATTTATCAAAATTCGATCAATTTTGACAGCTTTTTTCGACTGTTCGTCAATTTCTACGATGACTGCACTTAATGTCGTAGGTCCTTCTGCAATCTCAAAACGGACGGGAAGACTTGTTTTGAATCGTTTAATAATTGTCTCCCGATCAACACCTAAAATGCCATCATAAGGTCCTGTCATTCCCACATCTGAAATATACGCAGTTCCTTTTGGCAAAACGCGGTTATCTGCTGTTTGAACATGTGTATGCGTTCCAACCACACATGATGCACGGCCGTCTGTATACCAGCCCATCGCTAGCTTTTCACTTGTGGCTTCACCATGAAAATCAATAAAAATGAACGGAGTACGTTTGGATGCTTCCGCAATTAACTCGTCTACTTTTTGAAATGGGCAGTCAAGTGGGGGTAAAAAAGTACGTCCTTGCAGATTGATGACGGCTAATTCTTTCCCTTGTTTTTTGATAAACGTCAGACCTTTACCAGGTGTGCCTTCTGGGAAGTTCGCCGGACGAACCATGTGGGCTGCATCATCGATAAAATCAAAAATGTCTCTTTTATCCCATGTATGGTTGCCCATTGTGAGCACGTCAGCTCCTGCTTGCAGCAGCTCATGATAGATTTTTTCAGTTATTCCTTTTCCATGAGCAGCATTTTCTCCATTCACAATGGTAAAGTGAGGCTGATATTTCTTCTTAAGTTTTGGCAAGTATTCTTTCAGTGTGTCTCGTCCAGGTGAACCGACAATATCTCCAACAAATAATATTTTCATGCGCTTTGAACCCTTCCTCTTTTAAATTGACTTCTTATCAGTGTTGCATATTTACACAAAAAATAAAGCGGCGCTAAGCGCACCGCTCTATTTTGCATACTCTACTGCGCGAGTTTCTCGAATGACCGTCACTTTAATGTGACCAGGGTAATCGAGCTCGTCCTCAATCCGCTTACGAATATCCCTTGCTAGACGGTGAGCTTCAAGATCATTAATTGAATCCGGCTTCACCATAATACGTACTTCACGTCCAGCCTGTATCGCAAACGATTTTTCAACACCTTCATAAGATTCAGAGATATCTTCTAATTTCTCAAGTCTCCGAATGTAATTTTCAAGCGTCTCACTTCTTGCACCAGGGCGTGCTGCAGATAATGCATCTGCTGCCGCAACAAGAACAGCGATAATAGATGTCGGTTCTTGGTCACCATGGTGAGAGGCAATACTGTTGATGACAACAGGATGCTCTTTATATTTCGTCGCAAGCTCAACGCCAATTTCTACGTGGCTTCCTTCTACTTCATGATCAATGGCTTTTCCAATGTCATGCAGAAGACCTGCTCGTTTTGCAAGCTTTGCATCTTCTCCAAGCTCTGAAGCCATGAGACCTGCAAGATGTGCAACCTCAATTGAATGCTTCAGGACATTTTGTCCATAACTTGTACGGAATTTTAAGCGACCGAGAATTTTGATAAGATCCGGATGCAGACCATGAACTCCGACTTCGAATGTCGTTTGCTCACCCATCTCACGGATATAATCATCGACTTCACGGCGTGATTTTTCCACCATTTCTTCAATTCGTGCAGGATGAATGCGGCCATCCTGGACTAACTTGTCCAGAGCTATCCTCGCTGTTTCACGTCTAATCGGATCAAAGCCCGATAGGATAACAGCTTCAGGTGTATCATCTATGATCAAGTCAATACCTGTTAACGTTTCTAACGTACGGATATTTCGTCCTTCACGTCCGATAATACGACCTTTCATCTCATCATTTGGAAGATTGACTACAGATACCGTCGTTTCAGCTACATGATCAGCTGCACAACGCTGTAACGCAAGTGAAAGAATGTTTTTCGCCTTTTTATCAGCCTCTTCTTTCGCTCGGTTTTCAGATTCTTTCGTCATGACTGCAATGTCGTGGGAAAGCTCATTTTCAACTTGATCCAGAATGATTTGTTTCGCTTCATCTCGAGTTAAACTTGAAATACGTTCCAACTCGGCTTTCTGCAAACGAATCATATCATCCACTTTGCTTTCCATCTCTTCAATATGTTGTTGTCGTTCATTCAGAGAATGATCTCTCTTCTCCAACAGGGACTCCCGTTTATCTAAAGATTCATCTTTGCGATCAAGATTTTCCTCTTTTTGAAGTAAACGGTTTTCTTGTCTTTGAAGCTCATTACGTCTTTCACGAACTTCTTGCTCCGCCTCTACACGAAAGGAATGAATTTCATCTTTCGCTTCCAAGAGCGCTTCTTTCTTCAATGCTTCCGCATCACGCTTTGCATCCTCAACAATTTGTTCGGCCATGTTTCTTGCGCCGGATATTTTTGCTTCTGCAATGGTTTTACGAACAAAGTAGCCAACAACTAAACAGATTAGGCTCAGCAAAATGGAGATGATCGTAAACATCGTAGGCGACATATTTTCACCTCCTCTTGCTATGAACTTGGTTTTACAAATAAAGTGTCGGCATGTACATTGTTTTGTGTCTCAACATACAGGGCCTTCACAGGGAATGAGATCCTCACTGCCCTTGTCAAGTTTAAATTAGTTATCAATCATGTTAAGAAAAACAAGTGATACATTCCCATTGTAATTGTGTCGGAAATACTTGTCAAGCTTGCCATCTTAGCGTTTGCAAAAGCAGATCAGAATTATTCTTGATTCAGCAGCTGGTATACTTTATTGTTCACTTGACCCAATTTAGTGTTATTTTGAATGTTTGAGAACAAAACAACGATGGTTTGTCCAGATTTGCTAAAGCTGTTCAAATTGTTGAAGCCCGGCATGACACCATGGTTTGAATAGCTACCGGGAGCAATGTAGAATCCCATACCGTATGTGGAGCTACTTCCTGGCGTAAACATCTTTTTATAGCTCTTCTGCGAATACAGTTTGCCGTCTATCAGTGCTTGGTCAAATTTGTACATATCTATAGCACTCATATAAATATCTCCAGCACCATACAGCTGAGATAGATCAGGCATATACGGTGTAATCGCTTTACTGCCTTTCAACTTATATCCAACAGCAGGATAAGGTTCTTTTTCATATGTTTTGTAAAAGCCTGCATGCGTCATTCCCGCCGGTTTAAAAATATGATTCGTTATATACTGTTCATAGGACTCACCGCTTACTTCAGCAACAATATAAGCAAGAATAGAATAGTTGGAATCCTTGTAGTCCCATACGCCCGGCTGATGATTAATTCCCTGACGTTCTATGTCTTTTATTAAATTTGGCGGAGTAATTACGCCTTTTCCCTCAATATGTCCGTTTATTCCCGATGTATGTGTAAGCAGATTTTTCAAAGTAATCTTTTGTCCGTTAGGGAAATGAGGTAAATACGCGCTTACCGGATCACTTGTCTGAAGTTTCCCCTTTTCCTCAAGCTGCAAAATAGCGGTTGCTATCAGCGCTTTTTGTGACGAACCGACATAAAAAGATGTCGATGGATTATTTTGAATTTTTTGTTTACGGTCTGCATAACCAAAACCTTTATTTGTTACGATTTCTCCATTTCTAACAATCATGGCTGTTCCGTTGAAACCGATCTCATTTAAATAACTGCTGATTTTTTGATTGCGGTCCACTGTTTTGATTTGTCCCTCTGATTTTTTAGCGGTTTTCTTTTTGACTTCTTTTTTCTGGCTGGTATTTGAAGCTGTTGCAGTTTGTTGAAACGAGTTGTTCTCTTCACTATTTCGATGAAGCACATTCCACATCGTGAAGCAAATCATCACTGCTAAAAAAACAAGCACAAGTTTTCCCCTTTGATTTGGTTTTCTCCGTCTATGTTTTGCAGTTCTTCTGTGGGTTCGGCTTGTCATTACTTTTTCCTCCCAAAACAAATTCCATCTTGTACAATTTAGACGGATGAGTTACTGAAAAAGTTGTCGAAAGTTTTTTTACAAAATAAAAAAGGCTGAGCTTTTTCACCCAGCCTTTTTTATCATTTCATACTGATTTTATTTTTATTCTAAACCTTCTAGCGCCTCTTCAGCTTCCTGCTGCGCTACTCCGTTATTATCCAAGCCGTAATGTTCACGAATTTGCTCCTGAATCATCAGCATGATATCTTTATTTTCTTTTAGGAACTGTTTCGCATTTTCGCGGCCTTGTCCAAGACGTTCCTCTTGGTAAGAATACCAAGCACCGCTCTTTTGTACGATATCTAGTTCGCTTCCAAGGTCAATGATCTCGCCCTCTTTTGAGATTCCTTCACCGTACATAATATCTACTTCTGCAATACGGAAAGGCGGTGCTACTTTGTTTTTCACCACTTTAATTCTCGTTTTATTCCCCATAATGTCATTTCCCTGTTTCAGCTGTTCAGCACGGCGCACTTCTAAACGAACAGATGAATAGAACTTCAGCGCACGTCCACCAGGCGTTGTTTCAGGGTTACCGAACATGACCCCAACTTTTTCACGAATTTGGTTAATAAAGATGGCAATGGTTTTTGATTTATTAATGGCACCAGATAGTTTACGAAGTGCTTGGGACATCAAACGTGCTTGTAGACCAACGTGTGAATCACCCATGTCTCCTTCAATCTCTGCTTTTGGTACAAGAGCAGCTACTGAGTCAATAACAACAATATCAACTGCACCACTGCGGACAAGCGCTTCTGCAATTTCAAGTGCTTGCTCTCCTGTGTCAGGCTGAGAAAGTAACAACTCATCAATATTGACACCTAGTTTTTGAGCATAAACTGGATCAAGTGCATGCTCTGCATCGATAAATGCAGCTTGTCCTCCCTGCTGCTGAACCTCAGCAATGGCATGAAGTGCTACTGTCGTTTTACCAGAACTCTCTGGACCATATACTTCAATAATACGCCCGCGAGGATATCCGCCTATTCCCAGTGCAGTATCAAGTGCTAACGAACCACTCGGTACTGTTGAAATACGTGTATCTGTTTGCTCTCCTAGTTTCATAATAGAGCCTTTACCAAACTGTTTTTCTATTTGTTTAAGAGCCATATCTAAGGCTGCTTGACGATCACTCATTCTATTGTTTCCTCCTTTATCAATTCCACTATCTATACTATACCTTGTTTTACGTCATTTGCCAAGAAAAAAACGAACACATATTCGATTTTTTCTTGGTGGATTTTTAAGAAAAGAGTGATTTCTAATAGAAAAAACACTCTTTTCTAAAGGAGCAAACCTAACAAAAAACAAAATTAACTTTCTTTTAATAAATTGAGCAAGTGATGCAAACCGTATTTCACAGCGCGTTTGCGAATGCCCGACCGGCTTCCAGTAAACATCCATTCAAACACGTCTGTATGGTCTTTCGTAGATAGCCCGATGAACACTTTTCCGACCGGCTGTCCCTCGTGGGTATCAGGGCCTGCTACACCCGTAAAGCTAATGCCAATATCACTTCCCGTGAGCTTTCTAACACCTTCAGCAAGCTCTAAAGCACATTCTTTGCTGACAGCACCATGAGAGGACAATGTTTCCTCCCGGCAGCCAAGCACCTGCTGTTTGACTTGGTTTGTATAACAAACGATACTGCCGCTTAAAATCGACGACGCACCTTCAAGATCTGTCAGCCATTCAGAAAACATTCCGCCTGTTAGGCTCTCAGCCGCTGCCACTGTTTTCCCGTGATCGCGCAAGGCCTTGGAAGCTTCGCGGACAAGTGATGTCTCACCATACCCGTAGAAGTACTCTCCTACTCGCGCTAAAATTTTCGCTTCCGTCTCTTTTAACAGACGCTCCGTTTCTTTTTCATCCTCATGCTTAGCCGTGAGCCTAAGTGTCACTTCACCGTCAGATGCAAGAGGTGCAATCGTTGGATTGGTTTGAGCATCAATTAAATCTTCTAGGTCTGTTTCAAGCTGTGATTCACCAATTCCAAAGAAACGGAGAACAACAGACACGATTTTTTCCTTTAAACCCAGTTTCTCAGATATGAGCGGTTTTGCCTCGTTCTCAAACATCGGATGCAGTTCACTTGGCGGGCCTGGAAGAAGCATATAAAACGTATCGTTTTCTTGAATGAACATACCCGGAGCCATCCCAAACCGGTTCACGAGCACATCAGATCCTTCTAGAACGAGTGCCTGTTTTCGGTTATTTGGTGACATGTCTCGTCCAGTCTTTCGAAAGTATTCTTGAATGGATTCAAATGCTTCTTCATTTAGCACAAGCTCTTTTCCGAGCGTGCTCGCAATGGTTTCTTTTGTTAAATCATCTTTTGTTGGTCCAAGACCACCTGAGAAGATAATAAAATTCGATCTTTCCTGCGCCACTTGAATGGCTCTTTTTAAACGCTCTGGATTGTCACCAACTGCTGTATGGTAATAAACATTCACACCAATTTCAGCTAGCTGTTTGCTGATGAATTGTGCATTCGTATTCGTAATTTGCCCTAGCAAAAGTTCGGAACCGACTGCAATAATTTCTGCTTTTCTCTCTGACTTCAAAGCGTACACGTCCTTTTTAGTTAGAATTCTTTAAAGCTTCCCAGTTTTTCACAAAGTAATCCCAGCCTGACACAACAGTGAAGAACACTGCTACCCACATCGCAAGGTCACCAAACGGGAATGATACAAGTTCAAACGGCAGGTTATGCAAGAGAAGGGCTGAAATCGCAATGATTTGCGCCCATGTTTTCACTTTTCCAAGCATATTAGCTGCTACCACTTCACCGCCTCCGGCTAGTACAAGCCTTAGACCAGTTACAGCAAATTCACGGCTAATGATCACAATCGCCATCCATGCCGGCGTGAGGTTGTACTGAACAAGTATAATTAAAGCAGCTGAAACAAGCAATTTATCTGCAAGCGGATCTAAAAATTTACCAAAATTCGTCACTAAGTTCAGTTTACGCGCATAGTACCCATCAATCCAGTCCGTTGTCGAAGCAACAATAAACAGGATTGCGCCAACAAGATGCGTCACTTCGATGCTGACGTGACCAAAACGAGCAACTCCCCAATCTAAGGGTGCAAGCATAATAATCATAAAAACAGGGATCAAGGCGATCCTAGAAAGAGTTATTTTATTCGGTAAGTTAAACATGAATTTCAATCCTCCAATAAGCCATTTTTTTATGTATATATAATAGTAGGAACAAAAGAAAAGTCATCTACTTGCTTAAGATGACTTTTCCTTTCCTTTATTCACAATCACAATGTTTTGTGTCATGGTGTTCTTAGGGTCTAATTCGTACTTAAGCGTCTCGTCATTCACCTTGATATCAATTCCAGTCGCATTGCCTAGACGGATATCGACCTGAGAGAGCTCAGACAAGTCTGTTTTAAACGATTCGCCATCTTTTAGTTCACCCATTTTCAGCACTTTTCCAGACTCGTCTCTGACGCGCAGCCATGAAGCTTTTGTAGCAGAAATGGTTAACTCCATCTCTTCTGTGCCTGACGCTTCATACGTTGTCGTTGAACCTTCTGTATTTGCTGCCTTCAAAGAGATCGTTTCATCGTCTTTAGATGAATCCTTTGATGAGTCATCTTTTTTAGATGATTTTTCTTGATCATCTGACGAAGCTTTTTCTTTTTTCTTTTGATCCTTTGCAAGAGATGAATGCTCAGATACTTCATACTTAGATTCTGACTGCTGAGGAGCCGTCTGGTTGTTCTTCTGTCCGCTATCATGATTAACTGCCTGCACGATGACATAAATGATCGCAATGACCACAAGGACGCCTCCAATAATCAAGATGGTCGGCAGCAGCTCAAGCACCTTCGAGGCAGGCTTTGGCAGCTCTCTTTGCGGCTTAATATTTGATAATTTATCAGATACTTCATCGTTATACGTGCTCGGTACATCTTTACGAAATTCTTCGAACAATTGTTCAGGATTTAGTCCAACGGCTTCGGCATATTGTTTAATAAACGCTCTGACGTAAAATTTACCTGGAATAATATCATAGTTTCCTTGTTCGATTGCTAGCAAGTAGCGCTTTTGGATTTTGGTCACCGTCTGAAGATCCTCCAGCGACATCCCTTTTTCCTCTCTGGCCTCAATGAGCCGTTTTCCCAATTCAGTCAAAACAAACACCTACCATTACCATATTAAAAATCGAAGCCAGAAAAACCAGAATGATCAAACACTTGTGGTTCTTCAGCGTGCTCATATGTAATCTCTTCATCTGCACTATTACGCAATTCAATAATATAGTCGAAATCATCCATTGTATATTCTGAATTTTGAATAAAGATGTCTGGATGCTCTACTACTTTCGTTGCCGGCAGTCTCATAATTTCTCTTAAAAGCTGCAAGTGCTTCTCAGAACCTCTTCGCGTCGACACAATCCCATCAATAATAAAAACGTTATCTGGGCTATATTCATCCGCAATCAGTTGACTTCGGATCGTCTGTTTCAAAAGAGTGGATGATACAAAAAGCCATCTTTTGCTGGCACATACACTTGAGGCCACAATTGATTCTGTTTTTCCGACACGCGGCATCCCGCGAATCCCGATCAATTTATGTCCTTCTTTTTTAAATAGCTCAGCCATAAAATCAACAAGAAGACCAAGCTCGTCCCTTTCAAATCGAAACGTCTTTTTGTCATCTGCATCACGCTGAATATATCTGCCGTGACGAACCGCTAAGCGGTCACGAAGTTTTGGCTGTCTTAATTTCGTTACTTTTATCGTTTCCATTGTATTTAAAATTGATTCAAGGCGCTTAATTTGGTCTGTGTGGTCACAGCGCAGAAGCATTCCGCGTCTTGATACATCAACACCATTAATTGTCACAATATTAATTGAAAGCATCCCCATCAGAGATGAAATGTCTCCTAACAGTCCGGGACGGTTTACCTGTATCTCATATTCAAAATACCATTCGAGCTTTGCCAAATGATATTACCCCCTTCATTGTGGCAAATTTTTACCTTCCTATATCATAAAGCATTTTCACATTTTTAGAAAGCACAATGTTGTGAAACAGTTAAAATAAAAAGAGAGGCACAAACGACCCCTCTTTTTCTTTAGTGCGAGCTATTATTTTCAACAAGTTTGACCATCATATTGGCAATTGCGCGCTGCTCATCTTCTGATGCGACGCTCCAAAGGTCAGCAAGTACTCTTTCTTGCTCGTTTTTTGCTTCAACTTCGTTAGCTAAATATCCGCCAATTTCATACGCAAGGTTATTGATGGTATCATCTTTTAAACCTTTATCCTGCGCATGATTTAAACGGTCACCTAAAAAGTTTTTCCAATGGTCCCAGTTCTCAAGTACTGACATGTCGATTCCTCCATTCGAAAAGATGAATTACAGCCATAGCTTTTGTCATGGAGTGACGAATTATACACGTTTTTTAACAGTACCAGCCACCATTAACGGATAAAATTTGACCTGTCATATAACTTGACTGCTTTGAGGCGAGAAACCAAATGACATCGGCAATCTCCTCAGGTGATGCAAGCCGGCCAAGCGGAATTTCTTCCTCCAGCATGTCAATATCTTCTTGTGTGAAGCTTTTCATCATATCTGTATGGACAGCACCTGGTGAAACAGCATTTGCTCTAATTCCACTTGGGGCAAGCTCTTTTGCCAGACCTTTAATAAACGCATTTTGCGCACCCTTCACCATGCTATACAGCACTTCACATGATGCCCCTGTTTCTCCCCATATCGAGCTTACCGCAACAATATGACCTGCTTTTTTTTGAATCATGGCTGGCAATAGCTGTTGGGTAAGTTCATATGGACTTGTGACATGAAGCTGAACCATACTGGCTAA
Organism: Bacillus pumilus; assembly: GCF_009937765.1. Lineage (NCBI taxonomy): Bacteria > Bacillati > Bacillota > Bacilli > Caryophanales > Bacillaceae > Bacillus > Bacillus pumilus. Next base: position 1,728,572 of record NZ_CP047089.1, read on the forward strand.
TACGTCTTTTTCTGTATCTGTCACTAATCCGACATGACTCTTACCGCTATTTAATACAAGAATATCTGGAGATACAGATAGACGGCTGACGAGCTTATCAGCTCCGCCTATTTTTGCTAAATCTGCTTGAACGACATGCGTCTGAATATGATACGCTTCTTCCAACTCAGCGGCAAGCTTGACGGCTGCCTGTTCATTTTTGTGATAATGGAGTATCATGTGGCAGCCTTCCTGGGCAAGCCTTTTGGCTGCAGCCTGCCCGATCCCGCCACTGGCACCTGTTATCAGCGCCCAACGACTCATCACATGGATTCCTACTTTCTATTTAAAATATCTATTCTTTCCGTTTAAATGGGAACCAGTTCGCTGATCCGAACAATTTCACCATCACAGGTACGAACAATGGTAGCACAACGAGTGCGTATAGCAAAAGTCCTGTGAGAACGAGTGTTGCAATCTGTAAGAGAGACAGCACTCCTGAAGGAAGCATGGCTGCAAATGTTCCTGCCAAAATAACAGCAGCAGACATAATGACAGAGCCCATATTCTTCATTGATTCGGTCATCGCAAACTGAATGTCTTTTGTTTTGTATTCATTGAACCTCTCCATTAAGAAAATCGAATAGTCGACTCCGAGCGCCATTAATATCACAAAGCCAAAGAATGGAACCGCCCAGTTAATGCCCGGATAACCGAAGAAATGAGTGAAGATAAATTCTGTCATTCCGATAGCTGTAAAGTAGGTCAAAATAAGTGAACCTACCAAGTACAGTGGCATCACAAGCGAACGGAACAGGATCACAAGAATGAGAAAAATACCGATCATCATGTAAAGAACCGTCTTATTGAAATCTTGGTCTGAAAGCTGTTTTAAATCAGCATTCATACTTGATACACCTGAAACACCAAATGATGCATCTTTTAAATTTGTTTCAGGAAGTGCCCGCTCGACAGATGCTTCTACTTGTTTGATCGTCGACAAGGCTTCATTACCATATGGATTTTTTTCTAAAATGACATCAATCTTTGTCATCTTGCGGTCATCCGACATGTATGAATCAAATACTTGCTTGAATGCTTTATTTTTTAGCACATCTTTTGGGATAAACCAGCCGGCCATGTCTTGATCTGGAGCATTTTTCAGTTCGTCTAAGTAGTCACCTGCACCCATTAATCCGCTTGAAATTTTCTCCAAGCCATCGACGCTCTTGTTCAGCCCATCAGTTAGTTTGGTCAGATTATCACCAAAGCCGCCAATCTTTTCTTTCATTTGTTTTTGACCATCAATGACTTGCCCTGCACCATTTGCAAGCTTTGGCATATTATCAGCTATTTGCCCCTGGCCTTTCGACGTTTTATCCAATCCAGTTTCAATTGCATCTAAGCCAGCAATGAGCTCATCGATTTGACTCGTTAAGACTTTTTGCTGCTCTTTCGCTTTTGCGATAAAGGCATCCGCTGCTTCAAGCTGTTTTCTAGCTTCTTTCGCTTGTTTGGCATAGCTGTCTGCCTGTTTTGCGCCTTCTTGCAAGGTCGTAGAAAGTTCATTATAGGAAGCTTTGATGGCTTGATACGATTGATTTTCTTTCACCTGCGGAATTTGTTTTTCAAGTGTACTAAATTGTTGATTTGCTTGTGTGATTAATGCTTTTACATCCGCTGCAGCAGAAGATGACGTATCCACCTTCGCTAATGCTGCCTTTAATTCTTTGGAAATGCTTTTATATAGCGACACTTGTTGATTCACTTGTGCGACTTGAGCTGTTAATTCCTTTTTCGCACCTTTAATTTTTTCTTTAATCTGTGCAACACCGTTTTTGTTTTGATCGATTCCGCTTTGCAGTTCTCTTAACGATTTTTCGATGTTTTGAATGCCTGTTTTCACTGATTCTGTCCCAGAAATCAATTTGTTAATGCCTTTTCCAGATGATTTGATTTGCGGTGTTTGATCCTCAATGGATTGACTCATTGTCGTCAGTGCATCTTGTATTTTTTTCAAGCCTTCATTACTTTTATCAAGTCCGGTATTCAGTTCTTTTGCTTGTGATTTCACGTATAGATCACTCAGCCCTTTACCGACAGGACGTGTCGCACTTCTCACTTTACTTACGCCATCTGTTTGTTCAATTGCACGGCTGAGTTTTTCAACAGCAATCAGTCCTTTATTGTTGTCTAACAGATCAGCTGATTTCACAACAATCGTTGCAGGTAGAGCTTCTCCTGGTCCAAATTTGTCAGAAATCGTATTGAATGCATTGACTGATTCATATTTATTACCAATTTCATCTAAGCTGTTATAAGAAAGCGTTCCTTTATACATAAGAATGGGCGGAAGCGTAATGATTCCTACGATTAATAAACTAAAAAGTGGTTTTTTAAATGAAAAGCGACCTGCTGTTTCCCACATTTTTGACTGCGGATGAGCAATATCACCTTTAATCGGCCAAAATAGCACTTTTCCTAAAACCGCCATAAAGAAAGGAACAATTGTGAGAAGCGCCACAATGAGCACAGCGACACCAACTGCTACTGCAACAGCTGATTTATAGAGCTGGAATTGCGCCAGGCCAATACATGTAAAGCCGATGAGCACAGCGATTCCGCTGAATAAAACAGTCTTTCCTGCTGTTTTATACGTAATGAGAATCGCCTCAATTTTATCTTTACCGTGTGCGATCTCTTCTTTAAAGCGGCTGAGAAGCAGAATGCAGTAGTCCGTTCCTATTCCAAACATGATCGCGACCATGAAGATTTGGGTAAAGGTTGAGAGCGGGAAGTCGAGATATTTAACTAAATAAGCCACGATGGATTGACTCACCAAATAAGATAGAGCTACTGCGACTAACGGAACGAAAGGTGCCACAGCTGATCTAAAGACAAGGACTAGAACGATGAGAATAAACCCAATCGTAATGAACTCTGTTTTCTTTAGACCCTCTTGTGAGCTTGTGATCACATCATCATCAATTAACGGCTGTCCTGTCATTTCATATGTCAGATTTAAGCTCTTCAGTTTTTCACTGACTCTTTCTTTAAAATCAGAAGCTTTGATTTTGTTTGAGTCATATGTAACTGGAACAAGAAGTGTCGTTCGATCTTTAGAGAGCATCTGTTTTTTGATATCTTTATTGGCGTCAAAATACGAAGTGATGTCCTCGACATGTAGATCTTGATCCTTTTCTAAAATCTCCATTGCTTTTTTTAAAGATGTTTCTCTTTCTTTGACGATGTTCTTTTCTTGAAAGACAATGACAATTGATTTTTCTGTATCACCGTTTTCAGACATTTTATTTAATAACTGATTTGCATATGAGGACTTATAGCCGTCTGGTACTGAAATTTGTCCTTTTTCTTTTGTTAATTGCGCCATATTAGGAGCGGTGATAAGTAACACTGCCGCTAATACGATCCATAAAATCGTGATCAGCCATCTACCCTTTATGATTGCTCTCATTAGTACTTTGTGCCTCCTCTTCGATGATTACTTGATAGATCTTTTCATATGTTTGAATAAATGATTCCATTTCTTTTTCTTCCAGTTTTTCAAAATAAGATCGAACTAAATCCTGAAGCTGTTTTTCCATTCGGCTGACCACATCTTTGCCCTCTGGCGTAACGTACAGGTGAACATTTCTTCGATCGGCTTGATCATGCTTGCGGACAATATAGTTTTTTGTAAAAAGACGATTGGTCATGGAAGTTACCGCACTTTTGTTCACATTACATACATTTGCAAGGTCAGTTGACGTACATCCAGGATGTAAATTGATGTATCGAAGTGAGTAATACTGATCAAGTGTCAGCTCTTTATCAAGCTTTTCCGTGATCATACTCGATACCTTTTTTTCCATCATGAGATAGACGTCTGCATATCTCTGAATGAGCTGTGCAATTTTATTTTGTTCCATATGTTGCTCCTTTTAGTTTAAGTGTTTAACTATTAAAGAGTTTAACTAATGAACAAAATGATTGTCAATGAAAATCCTCACAAATCACAGGCTTTTATTCATTAGACATAAAAAAGACAAACTCATTAAATCTGAGTTTGCCTTTTTTCATTATTTTGTTTTCGGAACGACTTTGAAAACAGACATCCGTTCTTCGTCAATTTCTTCCTCTAAAATGTGCTGAATGTCAGTTAATTGGATCTGTTCCAGCATGGTCACGACATCAAATAAGCTCATGTCTAAAAATGCATATCGAGTGAATTGGTTCGCAATGTATTCAGGAGAATTCATGGCTTTTAAAAAGCTGCCGATTTTCTTCTTGCGCGCGAGCTCGATTTTCTCTTCTGAGATCAAGTTCTTTGCTTGAAGAAGGGTTTCTTTTAATACTTTCGCCAATTGATCAGGATCATTTGTGTCTCCACCAACTGACGTGAAGCCGAAGCCGCCTTCTTCTGTATAATCGTAGCTGAAGGTCTCATCAATTAAACCTTTTTCATACATTTGTTCATATTGTAAGGAGCTTTTACCAAACAACGTCTCTAAAATGAGATTCATACCGAGTTCATGTTTTAGCAGATCATTTCCTTTTTTATGAGGATTCTTTGTTTTTAATCCAAACATACATTTCGAGCCTTGTACGTTCATTGGAAGTTCGTACTCTTTTCGGTACACACCTTCAGGCTCGTTGATGTCTTTTCGTTTAATCTCTGGCTGATCTGTAAATGGCTTTTTCGCCTGATTTGCTCGAACTTGATCTAATATTTGCTGCGGATCAACGGGACCGACAACAAATAAAAGCATATTGCTTGGATGATAGAACGTTTCATAGCATTCGTACAAATGATCTTTTGTAATCGGAGCAATGCTTTCTACAGTTCCAGCTATATCAATTCTTACAGGGTGCTCTTGATATAGATTTTCAATCAGACCGAAGAATAAACGCCAGTCCGGATTGTCATCATACATGTTAATCTCTTGACCAATGATGCCCTTTTCTTTTTCGACCGTTTTTTCAGTAAAATAAGGCTCTTGGACAAAATCAATGAGTGTCTCAAGGTTTTGTTCAACATTTGAAGTGCTTGAGAATAAGTAAGCTGTTCTCGTAAATGTCGTAAAAGCATTTGCGGATGCCCCTTGTTTACTAAATGTATGGAATACGTCTCCATCTTCTTTTTCAAACAGTTTATGCTCTAAGAAATGGGCAATTCCGTCAGGCACTCGAATCATGTCTTCTTTACCAAGCGGCACAAATTCGTTATCGACAGAGCCATATTTGGTTGTAAAAGTTGCATAGGTTTTGTTAAACCCTTGCTTTGGGAGCACATAGACGTCAAGTCCGCTCTCCATTTTTTCGTGATATACCGTTTCTTGCAGCTGGTCGAATTGAATTGTTTTCACTGTCATGAAGCACCCTCCGTTCCTTTAAGAAAATAGGTCGTATCCCATTCGATTTTCTGACCCACTTTGATGATGTCCTCTTTTGTCACTCGATCAAGTGCTTGTAAAAAGGAATCAAGCGTTTCTCCTGTTGGCACAACGGCATGCTGATACAGGTATTCTGCTGTCCCATAAGATGTATCGATCGTTTCAAGAAGCTGATTTTTGACGACAGCTTTTGTTTGGTCAATCGCTTCATCTGAAAAATCACCTTTTTGCATCGCTTCAAATTGTTCTTTAATGATGTCTACTGCCTGCTGATAGTTGCCGACTTCAATCCCTGACATGACCATCATCAAACCTTTAAAGCTCTCGAGTCTAGACACAGCATAATACGCAAGACTTGCTTTTTCCCGAACATTGATAAATAGCTTCGAGTGCGAGAACCCACCGAATATACCATTAAACAAATGCAAAGCCGGATAATCGTCATCTGCAATCGTCGTATGCGTGCGAAAGCCGATATTCAGCTTCCCTTGCTTCACGTCTTCTTCATCGATGACTTCTTTTGCTTCTCTTTGCGTGCTTGCTGATTCAGCGTGTTGTTTGACCGGTTCTCTATCACTTGTTTTGAAGTATTGAGAGACCATCCGGCTGATGTCTTGTTCGTCTACATCTCCCACAACATAAAGATCAAGCTGATTTGTTTGAAGCGCATGCTGATATGCTTCAAACAGCGAATGAGCGGTGATTGTTTCGATATCTTCCATTTCTCCATTGACGTGCAGTGCATACGGTTCACCTTTGCACATTTCCTGCACAAGTCTTAAGTTTGAGTAACGCATTTTATCATCATACACTGCTTGAATCCGCTGTTTTAAAGTGCGTTTTTCTTGATCTACATATAATTGACTGAACGCTCCATCTTCAACATACGGATGGAATAGTAGATCAGATAGTAAGGCAATTCCTTTTTCTAGTAAAGGGGTTTGATCCTTTAAATATTTTTCATTTGCCATTTCCAGGCGGAAGGTAATGATGTGATTCTCTCCTTTTTTCGCCATGTCTGCTGAAACAGTCGCACCATAAAGCTCATCAAAATAAGCACGCAATTCTCCTGTTTTCGGCATTTTCTCTGTTCCTCTTAACAGCACATGCGGGAAAAGTGAACGCATGGTGACATCATCTTTCGATAGAGGCGCGAGCATTTTAAAAAGGATTGTGACCGTTTTAAATTTTTCTGTTTTGACAATATGAGTATGAAGACCAGGTGTGTCTAGTGTCTTCTCTTGTAAGTACGTCATGAGAAACCTCCTTTGTTCATCCTATTTATTATGTATTAGAACATAGCTGATATATACGTAAAACAGCCATTTAATAGACATTATATCAATCAGAGGAAAGGATAGGAAATAAAAACGCCTCTGCTATAAGCAGAGACGCTGGTCGTTATTTCATTCTAAAAGGCCACCAATTCCATTTTCCGAAAATGCGAACCATGACCGGAATAAAAAGTGGTAATACAACAAACGCATATAATAAAAGTCCAATGAGTATGACCGTTGCAATTTCAACAAGTGACAAGACACCGGACGGTAGCATAGCGGCGAAGGTCCCCGCTAATATCGCGACTGCTGAAATAATGACAGAACCCATATTTCTCATCGCTGATATCATTGATGCTTGCACATGCTCTCCCTTCCATTCATTAAAGCGATCCATTAGGAAGATCGAATAATCAATACCTAAGGTGACAAGAATGACAAAGCTGAAAAATGGGACAGCCCAGCTGAGACCGTCGTAGCCAAAAAATGTTTTGAATATCCATTCTGTTAATCCGACGGATGTAAAATACGTTAAAATGAGTGAAAGTGTTAAGTATATCGGCATGACGATCGACCGTAATAATATAATTAAAATAATAAAGATGCCAGCTAGCATAAAAATGACTGTTCGAATAAAGTCACCGTCAGATGTTTCTTTTAAATCTACATTTAAACTTGAAATACCAGACACGCCGTAATTTGCATTCTTTAACCCGCTGACAGGTAAATATTGATCAAGGGTTTCTTCAATTTTTGCAACGCCTTTCATCGCTTCATTGCTGTATGGATTCACATTTAAAATAACTTCTAAGGTTGTCAGTTTACGATCTGGAGACATATACGTTTGAAAGATTTGCTTAAATTCATGGCGTTTTAGCACTTCTTCTGGAATAAACCAGCCCGTTATTTCTTCATCTGGCGCTTGCTGAAGCTGGTTTAAATAGCCGTCAGCCTCTGTGAAGCCACTTTTGACCTGCTCGAGCCCTTCAATACTTTCACCTAATCCATCTGTTAATAATGTGAGTTTTGATGAAAGCTGATTAAATCCTTTTTTGATGGCTTTTTGTCCACCTGTCAGTTGATCGGCACCATCTTCAATTTTAGGCATTTCTTTGATCAATTGTTTTTGTCCTTCATTTGTTTGATCAAGACCGGCATAAATTTGATCCAGTCCTTCCATGAGGGCTCGCACTTGATGTTTTACTTCTTTTTGCTTGCTTGAAAAGCTTTGAATCACTGAATCTGCTTTCTTGATCTTTTCTTTAAACAGAGAAGCTTCCTCTTCATACAGATTCATTTGGTTCCCTGCTTGATCAAGCATTCCTTTTGTATCTTTGAATACTTTCTTGATTTCTTTATATTCATCCATATCTTTTACTTCTGGAAGCCGTTTTTCAAGTGCTTCAAACGATACATTCTCATACGAACTTTTTACTTTTTTAATGGTAGTTATCAGCTGCTGATTTGATTTCGCATGACGTTCTAGCGTACTCACCATTTGTTTAAGCTCTTGAATCATCGCTTCACTTCTGCGATATTCTTGCTCTAATTCCTTTTTTGCTTCTTTGATTTTACTTCGGATGGTCCCGACACCATCTTTGCTGCGCCTCACCCCATCTTCTAAAGAGATCAGGGACTCCCTTACTTCTCCAATGCCGCTTTTGATCGCTTTTGTTCCATCAATCAGCTGGTCAATGCCTTTAGCGGATTCTTGAATTTTTGGTTTTTGTTTAAGAAGGGCAAGATTTGTTTCGGTCAAACCATCTGAAATTTTCCCGATTCCTTCATGACCTTTTCCTAGTTCTCCTCCCAGCTCTTTTGCTTGAGAGGTAACGTAAAGCTGACTTAACCCATCTCCAACAGGACGAGTGACACTGCGGACTGTTTTGACTTCGTCAATGTCATTTAATTTACGGGTTAGTTTTTCAATCATGACAATCTTTTCTTGGTTATCTAACTTATTGTCACTTTCAACAAGTACATTCAGGGGCAACGCTTCCCCAAAGCCAAATTGCTCTGATATCGTATTAAATGCAGACACTGATTCATACTTTGTCCCAATCTCATTTAAGCTGTTATAAGAAAGAGTCCCGTCGTACATCAGAATAGGAGGCACCGTAATGAGTGCAACTAAACCTAGGCTGATCAGCGGCCTTTTAAATGAAAAACGCCCAGCCCATTCCCACATTTTACTTTGCGGGTGGCGAATGTTTTCTCTTTTAGATGGCCAGAAAAGAGATTTTCCAAAAACAGACATAAAAAAGGGGACGATGGTGACAAGTGCGATCAGTAGGATACCAACTCCAACCGCAACACTAACGGCTGATTGATACAATTGAAATTTTGCAAACCCAATGCTTGAGAAGCCAACTAACACGGCTAAGCCACTGAAAAAGACCGTTTTCCCTGCACATTTGTATGTGATGATAATCGACTCTTTGACATCACGACCTTGACCGATTTCTTCTTTAAAACGACTTAACAGCAAAATACAATAATCTGTTCCTATACCGAACATAATCGCTACCATAAAAATCTGAGTAAAATTAGATAGAGGAAATTGCATATATTCTACTAAAAAAGCCACAATACAACGGCTGACGGCATAAGAGATGCCGATTGTAATGAGCGGAACAACAGGTGCCAAAATTGATCTGAAAACAATAATTAAAATAAAGAAAATAAAAATGATCGTGATAAGTTCAGTTTTCTTCAGACCTTGTTGAGAGCTATTAATGACATCTGAATCCACAAATTTTTGTCCCGTCATTTCAAATGAGATATGATAGGGCTTTAAAACTTCCTCAATTTGTTCTTTAATCTTCACAGCTTTTGTTTCGTAGTGGTCGAATTTGAATGGAACAAGAAGTGTACTTTTATCCTTTGATAAAAGTTGTTTTTGAATGTCCGGATCTACATGAAAATACGAAGTAATTCCGTCAATGTGGAGGTCTGGAGCATGTGTCATGAGTGCAGATAAAGCCTTTTTTAATTCTTGCTCTTTCTTAGGGAACAGATGTTGTTCGGAAAATACAATAACACCCGTATCTTTTTTCCCATTTTGATCTGTGAGCTTATCCAATAAGTGAAGTGCTTCAGCTGTTGGTGTCCCCTCCGGAACCTTTAATTGCCCTTTTTCTCTCGTTAATTCCTCTAAATTTGGCGCAGTAATAAACAGAATTACAGCTGTTATCATCCACACCACTAATACAATCCATCTTGCTTTAATTATTTGCAACATAGCTGCTTCAAGCTCCTTCTAGTTCATCAATCAATTTGCTGTATTTGAGCGTGTCTGAAGTGCTGACTGCGTATCCTTCAACGTGCTAATGGTAGGATGACCTATTCAATTGTCTTTTCGTGTTGAAGAAACACACATTCATCATCACCACGCGAACTCAATCTCTGCCTAAAGAAAGACAGAAAATGAATGTTTTTGAACACCTCCCGTTTGGAATAATTTAAAAGATATTACTATACATTAGTTTAACTATCAAAATTTTACATGTCAATTTATAAAAAAGAAAAAAGATGGCAAAATACCGTCTTTTTTCTAGATTAAACCGTTTTTAATTGTTCACTTTCATCCTCTTCATCTGGCTGGATAAAGAAGAGGACCAAAAATAGAGAAATAAGACTGCAAATGGTCGAGAGAATAAAAACGATGGAGTCTCCTTTATCCATGAGGTAAGCGTAAATCGGAGGTCCTAAAGCGACACCGATAAAACGCATACTGCTGTAAAACGACGTAATGGTTCCGCACTGCTCTTTTTCAATTCCTTCTGTGATCAGGGCATCCAGTGCAGGCAGGACAATCCCGATGCCAACACCGCCAATGCTTAAGCAGATAAACAATACGTAAAAGCTGTGATTCCACCATAAAAACATATAGGAAAGTGATAATAAGGCCATGCCTACGATTAAAAAGATTCTCATTTTCCCTTTTTCTTTTCCAATCGTTTTCCCAGCAACGTATGAGCTAATGGATAGAAAAAGGAGCGGAATGCTAAGCAGGAGTCCTTTTTTGACACCCTTAATTTGATAAGCTGCCTCTAGGTTATCAGATAAGTAAAAAAGCACACCAAAAAGAAGAAACATAATAAAACCGCCAATGGCAAAAATGGCATACAGCCAGCGTCCCTCATGCTTAAATATGGTCTTTGTTGATTTTAAAAATTCTTTGAATGAAGGCGGGTCCTCCTCTTTTTTCGCCGACTCTACCATGAATAGTACCATGAGAAAGCTGATGATGGAGAAGAACGGAATAAACCAAAACGGCACAAACCAAAACCATGAAGCCAAAAGCGCGCCAATAATCGGGCTCAATACCTTCCCAGCTGTGTTAGAGGTTTCGATGGCGCCTAGACCCGCACTGACTTCTTCATCATCATGAAACAAATCTCCAATAAACGGCATCACGACAGGTGCTGCCCCTGCTGAGCCAACACCTTGAAGGACCCTGCCAAATAGAATCCACATGTACGGTTCTTTCATGATCGTTGAGGCAACTGCTGCCACAGCCCCTCCAAGTCCTGCGATTAACAGACACGGCAGGAGTACCTTTTTTCGCCCGATTCGGTCTGATAAATAGCCAGCGATCGGAATACATAAGATCGCGACAACGGAGTATACCGTAATAATGAGGGAGACTTGAAAGGAAGTAATGGAAAGTGTCTTTTCTATCTGTGGCAATACGGGAATTAGCATCGAGTTCCCGAGTGTCATGATCAAAGGCACTGATGATAATGCAATAATATTCTTTTTACTGACTGTTTTCTCGCCCAACATCATTCACCCAATTCTATATACTGTTACGTAATAGTGTGGCAAGTTTTACGGGTATTATGTATGGGCAAACAAAAAGCAACCGCTTATGAAAGCGACTGCTCGTTAAAATCGTTTACGTATCACATGAAAGCTGAATTTATCCGCTCGAAAATAATTAAGCGAGTATAAGACCGGCTGATCATCCTGATCAAAGTGCATTTGTTTTAGTAATAATAATGCTGTTTCAGGGTCACATTCTAGTATCGGTGAAACCTGATCGTGGTAGCCGATTGGTTCAATGTCAGCAACTGCATATTTAATCCCGCTGTGTGGTTCTCTTCCAAACAGCTCAAAAAGCGACTCTTCTTCATGTGTAAAAGAAGCGGGAAGATGCTTGACCGGAATTTTATCTAAACAATAAACCACGGGCTGTCCATCTGCCGTTCGAACGCGCTCCATTGAAAAAATCTCATCAGATTCATCACACTGAAAACGAATCACATCATTCTCTGTTGGCACCCCTTCTTGCGAGGATAAAAAGATGGTACCAGGCGTCATATTGACCTGCTCTATCATTTTTGTCACACTTGCCAGCTGTTCTATGCCTGTTGAAAAGAGTGGTCTTGTGTTGACAAATGTCCCCACACCATGCCTTCTAATTAAATATTTCTCTTCTTCTAATATACGAAGGGCTTCACGCAGTGTCGCTCTACTCACGCCTAAAAGCTTTGAGAGCTCAAATTCAGAAGGCAGCTTTTCTTTTTCGGCGTATACGCCTGATTGTATATCTTCTTTAATACGGTCAATCACTTTCAAATATAAATGGCGATTGTCTGTTTTGGTCGACATGTTTTCCCTCCGTCTAATCAATGCAAATGATAAGATGAGAAATCTCTATTCCGAGATAAGTTGAACATAACTATATCATGTTTTTGCAAATAAATAAATAGTCTGACTTCCAGTTAACATAATCACATTATCGTTTACTACTCTTTTTAGAAAGCTCTCTTCAATTTATGAAGAGAGCTCGTCATATTGTTCTTTTGAAAGCAGGACTTCTCTCGGTTTACTGCCTTCATAAGGACCGACAACGCCTCGCTCTTCCATTGCATCAATGAGGCGGGCAGCTCGTGTATAGCCGATACGGAATCTCCTTTGAAGCATAGAGACAGAAGCCGTCTGCATGCCGATGATGAGTTCCACTGCTTCATCATATAAATCATCATCCACAGCTGCAAGCTGATCCTGCGTTTCTTCAGTTGGAATCATTTCTTCTTGATATTGCGCTTTTTGCTGAGTGATCACATGGTCAACGACATGTTCTACTTCTTCATCAGATAAAAAGGCGCCCTGCACACGAACCGGTTTGTTTGCCCCGACTGGTAGAAACAGCATATCCCCTCTGCCAAGTAGTTTTTCTGCGCCCCCCATATCAAGGATCGTCCTTGAATCGGTTTGCGAAGACACACTAAAGGCAATTCGAGATGGGATGTTGGCTTTAATGACTCCTGTAATGACATCGACAGAAGGTCTTTGTGTGGCAATAATTAAATGAATTCCGGCTGCACGAGCCATTTGCGAAAGTCTTGTAATGGAATCTTCTACATCAGAGGAAGCGACCATCATTAAATCTGCAAGCTCGTCTACAATGACGACAATATAAGGAAGTTCTGGCTGTTTCGCCTCTTCTGATTGATTCATTCGTTTAATGTAATCATTGTACCCTTCAATATTTCTTGTCCCTGTATGAGAAAACAATTCATAGCGGCGTTCCATTTCACTGACGACTTTTTTCAGTGCCTGTGACGCTTTCTTAGGGTCCGTTACAACGGGAGCGAGCAGATGCGGGATGCCATTATACACATTTAGTTCAACCATTTTCGGATCAATCATCATCATTTTTACTTCATGAGGTTTCGCTCTCATGAGAATACTTGTGATAATGCCATTGATGCACACACTTTTTCCGCTTCCTGTCGATCCTGCTACAAGTAAATGCGGCATTTTGTTCATTTCAGCGAGCACGGCTTCACCCGAAATATTGCGGCCGAGTCCAATCAGCAGCTTCGCATTTGGACGGTCATTTTGCTTCGATTCTAATACCTCTTTTAAAGAAACCATCGCAATTTCTGCATTAGGAACCTCAATACCGATGGCTGATTTCCCAGGAATCGGCGCCTCAATCCGAATATCTTTTGCTGCAAGAGCTAGGGCTAAGTCATCACTTAGATTGACAATCTTACTAACCTTCACGCCGACATCTGGATAGACTTCATATTTGGTGACGGCTGGTCCTAAGTGAACCTGTGTAACTTTTGCTTTTACGCCGAAGCTTTGAAACGTTTTTTCAAGCTTTCTTGCATTTTCATATATATTCTTCTTGTCTGTTTGCTGTCCTGAGTGCTGCGGCTCTGCCAAAATATCCAGTGATGGCAATTCGTAATCTTTGTTTTCAAGTTCCGTAAACGTCATCGGCGGCGCCTCTTTTGGTTCATCAGCTGAATCTGATGGAGACGGCGTACTTTGCACAGATTCTTGAAGAGGCGTTGTCTCTTTTGCCACCTGCTCTTTTTGAACGAGCGGGGTGAGAATGTCATCTCTGTCAGCAAAGCTTGAAATAATCGGCTGACTATTGTCAGGCATCGGCGCTTCCTCTTCAACTAAGATTTGATCATCTTCGTCCTCTTCCTGAATACGAGACCGTTTTTTCTTTTCAGCCGTTTTCTGAGGGGGGGCGCTCTTTTTCGCCTGCCTGATTCCTTTCATATCTTCAACAAACGCTTTCCACTGCTTCACCATAAATTGTGAGACAGGCAGTGTCACTTTCTTCACCATTTCTTGAAGAGATCGATTTGTAATGAGCACAATTCCAATCAGCATCAGAACGATTGCCATGATTTGAGAGCCTGCTTGTGCAAATAAGAAATAAGAAGCAGCAAATAATACGGCACCGATCATGCCGCCTCCTAAATCAGGAGATCCTGTCTCACCTTTCATGTCCATCAGGAAAAGCTCAAATGTATTTCTGATCACACTTTGAGAGCCTATTGCACCCGCAGATGAAAGGTGCTGAAAGAGCTTCACATGAGACAAAAGCAAGATACTCGCAATGATGCAGTATAACCCTGCCTTTCTCCTTGTCAACAAATCTGGGATTTGTTTTTTCCAGAAGATGGTGACGCCAAAAAGAAATAATCCGATAAGGCAGAGAATGAACCATTCACCTGCAAAAAATCGGAATAAATATACGAAGGTTTGTCCAACGACGCCTAGCTGTAAAATGGCAATGATCGCTATGGCAATACAGACTAACCCATTTAATTCATATTTCAGTTTTAGCTGTTTATTTTGTTTTTTTCTCGTTTTCCGTTTTCTCTTTTTCGCCATACTCATCACCTTACTACGAAAGAAAATATAACCTACCGAAAGATCAGAAAGAAAGCAGCCTGGTTTTGGCTGCATCTTGTTGTAAGTTTTCCCTTTATTATAGCATAGAATCATTCATATGAGTCGGTTTGATTGGAGCCTAATTGTAACTTCAATCGCTTGCCTGGTGCAAGCTCTTGATTCAGAAAATCCATTGGATTTGTGCTCATGACTTGAACGATTTCTGCTTCATCCTCTTTCATTTCAACCATAACTGGAACGCCTTGGATATTTACCTGTTGAAGTTTGCGATCTCCTTGTTCCTCCGCGTAAATGGCTTCATATGGCATAGGTGTGTATAAAATCATTGGATCAGCCCCTCGTTTTGAGATGCCCTTTCTCCAATCAGCTCATTCAACTTTTTAATCGCTTGTCCAACACCGCCTACTTCATTCATGAGTCCGTATTCTGCCGCCTCATGACCAACAACATTTGTACCTATGTCCCTTGTCAAATTGCCTTTTGAGAACATGAGTTCTTTAAATTTCTCTTCTGTAATATTGGAGTGGCTTGTCACAAAGTTAATGACTCTTTCCTGCATTTTATCTAAGTATTCAAAGGTTTGGGGGACACCAATGACAAGACCAGTTAAACGCACAGGATGAATGGTCATTGTGGCTGTTTCCGCAATATAGGAATAATCACACGATACAGCAATCGGAACACCAATGGAGTGGCCGCCGCCAAGTACAATCGATACAGTCGGTTTTGATAAAGACGCAAGCATTTCTGCGATCGCTAGTCCTGCTTCGACATCGCCGCCTACTGTATTTAAGATGATTAAAAGCCCTTCGATTTTTGGGTTTTGTTCTACTGCTACGATTTGCGGAATGACATGCTCGTATTTGGTTGTTTTATTTTGTGGTGGAAGCTGCATGTGGCCTTCAATTTGTCCAATAATGGTAAGGCAATGGATGTTTGTATCTTGCGGCAGCTGTGGTATGGCTGTTTCACCAAGCTGCTGTATTTTGCTCATTATGCTGTCTTTTTCTTCTGGCTTTCGCTCAGGCTGCTGTTCATTTTTTTCGTCCATTTGTCTCCATCCTTTCCTCAAACTCTCCTCCTATTATGAACAAGAAGACCGTATTCAATCCGCATTGCTCACACCTCATCAAAAAAGCCCAAAGAGCTTATGCTCCTTGGGCTTTTTCATCACATCATACTTCCATAATAATTGGAATGATCATTGGCTTACGTTTTGTTTTTTCATATAGGAATTGATTGAGTACGTCGCGCATGGATTGTTTCAATGTTGACCATTCAACAATTGAGTTTTCCGTTTGCTCTTTGACAATTCCTTTGACCATTTCTGTCGCTTTCACAATCAGTTCTTCAGATTCTCTGACATACACAAATCCTCTTGTGATGATTTCAGGTCCAGAAATTAATTGTTTCTTTTGTTTGTCGAGCGTAATGACGACAATTAAGATACCGTCTTGAGACAGTAGGCGTCTATCGCGTAACACAATGTTCCCGATATCACCAACACCAAGACCATCGATTAAAATATTGCCTTGGTGAACTTTTTCACCGATCTTGACGTTCTGTCCTCTAAACTCGACAACATCTCCTTTATCAATCAAGAAAATGTCACTGCGTTTCATTCCTACTTCTTCCGCAATACGAGAATGTGCTTTTTGCATACGATATTCGCCATTCACCGGAATTAAATACTTCGGCTTTAGTAAGTTCAGCATAAGCTTTAACTCTTCTTGGCACCCGTGTCCAGAAACATGCACACGTTTTTGTGCAAAAATGACTTGTGCGCCGCTTCTTGTAAGGAAATCCACTGTTTTTGAATAGGTGAGTTCTTGGCCAGGAAGAGGTGTAGATGCAATCACAACCGTGTCATCTTTTTCAATATGAAGCTGTTTGTGATTTTGTTTTGCCATTTTGGTTAACGCAGCAAGAGGCTCTCCGTGGCTTCCAGCTGTCAGGATGACCACATCGTTTTTCGCCATTTTCTTCACTTCTTGAACTGGTACAAATAATTCTTCGTCTGCTGTGACATAACCAAGTTTGATCGCCAGCTGAAGAGTTGTCATCATATTCTTTCCTGCTACGGCAAGCTTACGGCCATTTTGATTTGTTGCATTAATGATCTGCTGCACTCGGTTAATGTTAGATGAAGATACAGCCACAATGACACGATTCTCAGCATTGTACATCGCATTTGAGATTTCGTCTTGGACGAGCGCCTCAGAAGGTGTATAACCTGGTTTTTCAGCATTGGCACTATCTGAAAGAAGTGCTAAAACGCCATTGTTTCCAATTTTCGCAATCTCTCCGATGTCACAGGCTTGGTTAAGCGCTGGGGTTTGATCAAATTTAAAATCACCTGTGCATACGATTGAACCAAGAGAGGTTTTGAAGCTGATCCCAACTGAATCAGGGATGCTGTGATTCGTTCTAAAGAATGATACCTTTGTTGTTTCAAACGTAATGACTGATTTTGCATGAACCTCACGCAAGTCAGCTTTTTGATTGAAGCCATATTGTTTTAATTTTTCTCGAAGTAACGCAAGGGTCAGCTTCGTTCCGTAAACTGGTACAGACAATTTGCTTAAGCAATGGAATACGCCTCCGATTGCTTCATCATGTCCGTGGGTAAGAAAAATTGCTTTCACCCGATCAGCACGTTCTGTTAAATAAGAGATATCAGGAATAACGACGTCAATGCCTAGCATTTCGTTTTCTGGATGCATCAAGCCTGCATCCACCACATATATGTCGGAATCAATTTCAATGACATATAAGTTTTTCCCGATTTCTCCAACGCCTCCCAGTGCAATAATTCTTACGTTCTCTGTATTTTTCTTTTTCAAAATTCTTATCCTCCTAGTCTCAAGCCCGTCCATCATCGCTTAATGCTATTATAACTGAATCTAATTTTAGAAAACAAGATGAAGTCACATTTTAAGAAAGTGTTTATGTATAAAAAACGGTCATACTCAGGGACATCTGAGAATGACCGCTTACGAAATCTTTTGTTTTGATTAGCTGTTTAAGACGCTGCTTAAATCCAGTCTCTCTTCTTCTGACAAAGGTAGAAGCGGAAGACGAACCGATCCGACATCTAGTCCTTTTAGCTGAAGAGCTGTTTTAACAGGCGTTGGATTTGGCGCTGAGAATAGCTGTTTCATGATTGGGAGTAGCTTTTGATGGATCAATGCGGCATTGGCCGTTTGACCTGAAGCATAGCTTTTCAGCATTTGCTGCATATCAAGCCCTACGATATGAGACGCTACAGAGACCACTCCTTTTGCACCAACAGATACAGCTGGAAGTGTTAAGCTGTCGTCACCTGAATAAACATCGAAATCTTCTGGTGTCTCTGCAATGATTTTTGTCATAGCATCAAGATCACCACTTGCTTCTTTGATTGCGACAATGTTAGGTATTTGCGCAAGCTTAATAGTTGTTTCTGGAGCTAATGACGCAACCGTTCTCCCCGGTACATTGTAAAGCATGACAGGAAGAGATGTAGACTCGGCAATGGCTTTAAAGTGTGCATACATGCCTTCCTGTGATGGCTTGTTGTAGTAAGGTACGACAAGCATCACTGCATCAACGCCCGCTTCTTCTGCTTTTTTCGTTAGTTTGATAGACGCATTTGTGTTATTACTGCCTGTTCCTGCAATGATTTTACAACGACCATTTGCTAATTTTACCGATTGCTGAAAAAGAGCGACTTTTTCTTCAGTCGATAAAGTTGGCGATTCGCCTGTTGTCCCTGCAACGACTAACGAGTCACTGCCGTTTTTTAGCAAGTAATCAATGAGTATTGATAGCTTTTGGAAATCAATGTTGCCCTTTTTATCAAAAGGTGTAATCATAGCTGTTGCGATATTTCCGAAATTCATTTTTTTCACCTCATCATGATTCAATCACATTTATCTTGAAAGTTCAAACACTTCGTGCAGGGCATTGACAGCTGCTCTCATGTTTTCTTCGTTCACTAGCACCCAAATGGTCGTATGGCTGTCAGCCGATTGTAAAATCGGAATGTTTTGTTCGGAAAGAGCTGATACAATTTTAGATGTGACACCTGGTACACCCATGATACCTGCGCCAACAGCTGATACTTTCGCACAATTTGTTGTGACAATTGGCGTATAGCCAAGATCTTTTAGGATCGAGGTGGCCTTTTCAGTCATTGCACCTGTCACGGTATAGACAATCTCACTCGGCGTAATGTTGAAGAAATCGACACTGATTTGTGCATTAGCCATCGCTTTAAAGACCTCTGTTTGGACGCTATACTGCCCTTCTTTTGCTGGGACTTTGATTTGCGTCACATCATTGACATGTGCAATACCCGTAATGAGGCGGTCGTACACATCATGGCTCATTTTATCCGAGTAGTGTGACGTGACGAGTGTGCCCTCTTCATCAGAGTATGTTGAACGGACCCTCATTGGTACTTTTGCTTGCATCGCAATTTCGACAGCTCTCGGGTGAATGACTTTTGCTCCTTGGTATGCAAGGTTGCAAATTTCTGTATATGTCACGACTCTGAGCGGCTTTGCATTTTCAACAATACGGGGATCTGCCGTCATGACGCCTTCTACATCTGTAAAAATATCAATGAAGTCTGCCTGCAATGCAGCACCTAAAGCAGCTGCAGACGTATCACTGCCACCTCGTCCGATTGTGGTCACGTCTCCATTTTTGGCGGCTCCTTGGAACCCAGCAACAACGACAACATCATGTTCAGATAGTGCCGCTTCGAGACGCTCACACTTCATATCAATAATTTTCGCACTCGTATGCTCCTTATCTGTCACAAAACCCGCCTGAGCGCCTGTCATCGCTACAGCTTTTAGTCCGTTTTCATTTAGCATACTTGAAAACACAACAGCTGAAATATTCTCTCCGCAGGAAACGAGCAAGTCTTTTTCTCGATTTGTCATATGCTGCGCGCTACCGTAAAGCAGACCAAGCAACGTATCGGTCGCATAAGGATCGCCTTTTCGTCCCATCGCGGATACGACGACAACCGACTTATAGCCTTTCTCTTTTGCCGATAAGATATGTGCAAGTGCCCTTTTTCTACCTTGATCATCTTTGACAGATGTACCGCCAAATTTTTGGACAATTATTTTCACTGTTTTCACTCCAAGTTCATTCTGACGTAACAGAAGAGAGCAGGCGAAAGATGCCTAACTCTCTTCTGTTCGTCCTCATCATCCATTGAATGTTAAACTAATTTTAATGCTTTTAAGCTTTCTGCAATTTGAACGGAATTCCATGCAGCGCCTTTTAGCAGGTTATCAGATACAATCCACATATGGAACCCGTTTGGACGGTCCAAATCTTTCCGAATGCGGCCGACAAATACGTCATTTTTCCCGACAGCATCTGCAGGCATTGGATAAATTTGCTGAGACGGATCATCTTGCAGTGTAATGCCAGGAGCATCTTTTAGAATGGACTTGACGTCTTCAACTGTTGCGTCAGTTGATTCTAGTTCGACGTAAACAGATTCTGAATGTCCTGTCTCAATTGGAAGTCTCACACATGTTGCCGCTACTTCCAGCTCTGGCATATGCATGATTTTTTTCGTTTCATTGATCATTTTCATTTCTTCAAATGTATAGCCATTGTCTTGGAATTTATCAATTTGCGGAATCGCATTAAATGCAATTTGATAAGGCATGACTTCCGGCTTCACATCTTCTTTATTTAAAATGGCTTGTGATTGGCTATATAGCTCGTCAATGGCTTCATGTCCTGCACCTGATACGGCTTGGTAAGTGGACACGATGACTTTTTTCATGCCATACGCCTGACGAAGCGGTTCTAATGCCGCTACCATTTGAATCGTTGAACAGTTAGGGTTTGCAATGATTCCTTTATGGTCATGCAAGTCTTTTTCGTTTACCTCTGGTACGACAAGAGGGATGTTTTCGTCCATACGGAAAGCACTTGTGTTGTCTACAACAATCGCACCTCGTTTGACGGCTTCAGGAGCGAGCGCCTTGGAAACATTTCCTCCAGCACTGAATAATGCAATGTTTACTCCTTCAAAGCTTTCAGGTGTTGCTTCCTGTACAGTATACTCTTGACCTCTGAATGTCACTTTTGTTCCAGCAGAACGTTTTGAGGATAGTAGAGTCAGTGTATCCATTTCAAAATCTCTGTCAGCTAGTGTTTTTAACATTTGTTGACCGACAGCTCCAGTCGCTCCAACTACAGCTACATGCAATCCTCTTCCCATCAGTAAAACTCCTTCCGACCCATCCATGATACTTTTCTTTCGGATGGCCATCCTATGACTTTTTACATTTTATTTTACCATAGAAAAGCAAGGCTTGAAGCATCTTTTTTGAATCTTTCATGATTTTCTAGTGAATCTATTATTCGCTTGGTCCGATTAAAATTGGTTGAATTTGTCTATGCTCTAGTGCCTCTTCTACCGTTTGAGAAAGCAGATCCATGTTTGCGACCATGGAGGTCGGTTTTTTAAACGGATCATCTTGACCAAATGGAATAAAGAAAATATTTTTTGTCGACATCAGCCTCATCAAATTTGTACCATTTAAGCCTAGCGCATCATTTGTTGAAATGCCTAAAACAACAGGACGATGATTTCGAATGGTTGCTTTTGCAGCCATTAAAACAGGGCTGTCTGTCATGGCATTTGCAAATTTCGCCATTGAATTCCCTGTTAATGGAGCAATGACCATACAATCAAGTGGCAGCTTAGGTCCGAGCGGCTCTGCTTTCACGATGGAGTCAATCGCCTTAAATCCAGTCAACTTCTCGATCCGCTCAATCCAGTCCGCCCCATCTCCGAATCTTGTATTCGTGTTCTGAACCGTATATGACACCACTGGTCGGACTTCTGCTCCTTCTTTTACAAGTGCTTCGATTTGCGGATAAACAGCTTCGTACGTACAGTGGGAACCAGTTAATCCAAAGCCGATTCTTTTCCCTTTTAATGTTGTCATGATTCCATCCCCCTTTTTTCCTCTGCAAGTTCACATAAGAGCCCAGAAAGCACTTTTGCAATGATTTGCCCTGCTGTCTTTGGTGCAACAATTCCGGGGAGTCCAGGTGCAAGAAGCGCCTTCACTCCGTGTTTTTGTGCAAAGTCAAAGTCTGTTCCTCCTGGGCGGGAGGCGATATCCAAAATGAGTGTCTTTGGTGTCATGCTGACGATGACAGATGAATCTAATACAAGGCTTGGAATGGTATTGATGATGATATCTACATCCGTTACTTCTTCTTTTAACTGGTCCATTGAAAATGGATCGAGTCCCATTTCAAAGGCCCGTGCTAAATGCGCTGTATCTGCTGCCCCTACTTTTACATCCGCACCGAGTGCCCGAAATGTGCGGGCAATGGTGAGTCCTGTTCTTCCGAGCCCGAGAACAGCAACTCGTGATCCATGAATCGTATAATCCGTTTGCTGGATGGCCATCATGATAATCCCTTCAACTGTTGGAATAGAGTTATATATGGCAATATCATCTCGCTCAAACAGTTTCACAAGATTTCGATTCACCTGCTTTGCCAGATTGTCTAAGTACGTATTAGAAATACCTGAGTACAAGGTACAATGGGCAGGGGTTCTTTCTAAAAATGTTGCTTCTAGTAACACCTGCTCATTTGAGAAAACTGTCGCGACAACACCTTCATCCGTTGCCCCTGATACCGGCAGGATCATACTGTCTACCTGTTCGAATGGAAGTTCTGACATTTTTAGCTTTTCAGCCCCAATAAATCCGTGATCCAGCTGATCAAATCCAACCAAAAACACTTTGGCATGCTGCTGTGACAGCTTGCGAATAATTTCAAGCTGCCTTGCATCTCCCCCGATCACCGCAACCGTTAAACCGCTCAACATACTGACCGTTCACCTTCTTTATTTAAAAAAGTCTGTAATATTTTCTGAATCTCCCTTTCAGCATATGAGGAGAGGATTCAGCCTGTGAACAAATCGAAGAGAGAAAAGAAAAAGAGCACCCATTTATGATGGATGCTCTTTTTCCCCGGGCGGCTGAAGTGCTTCAGGCACATCGAGAATGATCATATCTGATCCTATTTTTTGAATGTGATTCCACGGGACGCGGATGTCATTTCCTTGCTTTCGAAAACCAAACCACTTCACCGAAGGTATAATGAGTGCTGTGATTTGACCGTCCTGTTCATTGATTTCAAGGTCGGTTTGTCCAAGCACGCCAAGCCGTTCCGCTCTTTTGATATCGACGATCTCTTTTCCTGACAGCTCACTTAGCCTCAAAATCGCATCACTTCCCTTCCGTATCATATATGCAGCCATAAGATGAAATAGACCGTCCCGCTTTTACAAGTTATGAATGATGCCAATTTGAATACCAAGCGGGTTTCAGTTGATGAAAGTAATCATGGTCTGCCAGCATTCTTTCCACTCGGTTCACCATATCTTTTACATGTTCACTGTCATAAGAAAGCGTCCAGACAATGGAAGAAAAGCAGCTCATTGCTGTATAAATAGAAAAAAGAAGCCAAAAATCGTCTGTCGTCTGTGAACTTACATAGTGATCCAGTTGCCCTGCTGAAAATGGAATACTATTTTCTCGGCTAAATAAGGACAATTTATAAAAGTCATGAACGGGGTCACCCCAGTCAGATTGATCAAAATCAATGACACCTGCATACTCACCTTCTTGTATGATGATATTCCCCAAATGAAAATCATCATGCTGGAATTGATTAGGTCTTGCCTTTACCGCATCAGCATGTGATTTGATAAAATCTAATACGAATTGATCCTGGGCAAAGGTCACTCCACTTGATCGATAGGCATGTACATACCGTTCATGTTTCGCCATGACTCTCTCATACCATGACGTAACATGAGAAGGAGCGGGGCATGTATGCATGAAACTCAGTGCTTCGCCCGCCCGTCTCCCGATTTCATACTGCTCTTTATTTGTAAGGAGATGAATGGCTGCTCTTGCGTTCTCTCCTTCAATAAAAGTGAAAATACGATAGGTACAGTTGAGTTCCGTATTCATTCCAATCTCCATCACTTCAGAACATAGTAGCCCTCGATCTTTTAACTTTTGCTGAATTGACGCTTTTCTTTTAAAATTTGAATACGTTTTGAGGTTTGATAGCTTGAGCACTAGCTTTTCACTTGAGGATGTTGTGACGAGATAAGTACGGTTGCCAGAAAAGCCAGATGTCATCAGCTGAAAGGAGATGGCTTGTGTCAGAAGCGGAGAGAGGCGTTTCAGTTTTTCATATTCCATGTAAGCAGTACTCCTTTCCACTTGATATACAATAAACGGCAGACCTCTTAAGAAGCCTGCCGTGTTGTTTACATTATGATGGCTGATCACCCGTAGGACTAATAAGCGAGAGCGCATAATCCTCTGTAAAGATTCGTTTTGATAAGTTATTCACACCGTCTAATGTGACTTTGTTAATTTCGTCAATAATTTCATCAAGCGTACGATGTTTGCCAAGGAGCAGTTCATTTTTACCGTTTCGGCTCATCTTGCTGTTTGTGCTTTCAAGACTGAGCATTAGGTTCCCTTTCATTTGCTCCTTAGAGTTTTCAAGCTCTTTTTGTGTGATTCCCTCACGCTTTAAGACGTCTAGCGTTTGTAAAATGGTTTCAGAGAGCAAGTTTAACTGCTTCGCTCCAGTCCCGCCATAAATCGTCAGCATGCCGTTATCTGCAAATGAACTGTGATAGCTAAAAACAGAATATGCGAGGCCTTTGTCTTCTCTTACATCCTGGAACAAGCGGCTGCTCATGCTTCCGCCAAGAACATTATTTAAGACGATTAAGTCATAGATGCCTTTATCTCCAGCTGGAAGGCCATTAAAGCCCATGCATAGATGCGCTTGCTCTGTTTCCTTTTTGCGTGTGAGCTTGTCATAGTGAAACTGCGGCGCTTCTACAGGCTGTTTTTTCCCTTTCGTTTCATACGAACCGAACAACTTTTCAACTTCACTAATGAATGTGTCATCTACATTCCCTGCAACAGAGATGACGACGCGGTCCGGCGTGTAGAATTCATCCATATAAGCTCTAAGAGAGTCACCGTTAAAGGTAGAAAGTGTTTCTTCTGTTCCTAAAATCGGGAACCCTAAAGAATGATCACCATAGATCGCTTTGCTCAACAGATCATGAACGATATCATCAGGCGTATCTTCATACATTTTGATTTCTTCATATACTACATTTTTTTCTTTTTTCAGCTCTTCTTCATCAAAAGCGGAATGGAAAAACATATCGCTCAATACATCGAGAGCGTAGCCGGCATGTGAATCAAGCACCTTTGCATAGTAGCAAGTGTATTCTTTTGACGTAAAGGCATTCACTTGACCACCGATGCGGTCAAAGGATTCTGCGATATCACGTGCAGATCTCGTCTTTGTCCCTTTAAAGAACATATGCTCTAGAAAGTGTGAGATTCCGTTAATTTCAGGTGTCTCATGTCTAGAACCCGTTCCAATCCAGACGCCAATTGCGACAGATCTTACAGTGGGATTGTTTTCAAGTACAATTCTTACTCCGTTTTGGCATGTATACGTTTTGACCAAGTTTTGCTCCTCCTATTCAACAAACAGATCGGATCACGGATGTCTTTTTTCACTTAGGAGGTCAGAAACCGTTCCTAATTCATAACCTCTTTCCTTGATTTGAGTGATAAGTGCGTCAAGACTTTTCGCCGTCGAATCTGTTGGATGCATTAATATCATCGCCCCATTGTGAATTTTCCCTAGTACCCGTTTTTGTAATATGTTTGGTGACGGTTTTTGCCAGTCAATGGTGTCTACCGTCCACATAATGGTTTCCATTCCTTCTTTTGCGGCTAGCTTCACTGTTTCTTCTTTAAAACTACCGCTTGGAGGGGCGAACCACTTCGGTTTTTTTCCAAGGGATTCTTCAATTTGACGATTCGTTTTGGTAATCTGCTCTAATGCTCGTTCTCTTGTCAGTGTGCGCATATCCGGGTGATTGTATGAATGGTTTCCAATTTCATGACCATCTGCCACGATCTTTTTAGCAAGATCCGTGCTTTTTTTCACCCATTTGCCCTCTAAGAAAAAGGTCGCCTTCACTTGATGCTTTTCCAGTGTCTTTAACATCTTGATTAAATGCTCGTCACCCCAAGCCACGTTAATGAGGAAAGCATTCATTTTTTTGTCTGGATGTCCCTTGTAAATAGGCTCAGCACCAAGTTCATGTAAATGAATAGAAGGTTTTGTTTCATTGAAAACAAGCAGCTTTTCATCAAATGACCCATGCTTTTTCATTTTTTCATAAGAGGCATCGATATTGACCGTCTGTCCATTTAGACCAGGCATCTTTTTCCACACTTTATCAATCTTAGCATTTTGCGCCTTCACTTCATAGTCAGAAGACTTCGATTCAATCTCTTGATATAAAATATCTTTTGAAACAGATGCAACCTCAGCATGCTCTTTCATTGATTCAATATATGTAACAGCAGCCGGCTGCTTCATTGTTTGATATGACACGAGCAGTAAAAATACAAACACAATGAATGGTAACGTTTTTTTCAATGGTTGTCCCTCCCCTTTACCACAAATTATGATGGGGAGAAACAAGCTAGAACTATAGTTAGCGCAAGAAAAGAAAGAAGCCTGGTACGGATACCTGGCTTCTCATATATTTCATTAAGACTGTTTTTCTTCTTTTTCCTTTTCTTCACGTAAAACAGCTTTGCGAGAAAGGTTCACACGGCCTTGTTTATCGATTTCAGTGACTTTGACAAGTAATTCATCGCCAATTTTCACAACATCTTCTACTTTGCCTACACGATCAAGCGCAAGTTCAGAAATATGAACAAGTCCATCTTTGCCGCTGAAGATTTCAAGGAAAGCACCGAATTTTTCAATGCGTTTTACTTTACCTAAGTAAAGTTGTCCTACTTCAACTTCTCTCACAAGATCTTCAATGATTTTCTTCGCTTTTTGATTCATGTCTTCTTCTGTAGAAGAGATAAAGATTGTACCATCTTGTTCAATATCAATTTTCACACCGGTATCTTCGATGATTTTATTGATTTGTTTACCGCTTGGTCCGATGACATCGCGAATTTTATCAGGATTGATTTTCATCGTTAAGATTTTTGGTGCATAACGAGACAATTCTCCTCTAGAAGTAGGAATCGTTGATAGCATGCTATCTAAAATTTCCATTCTTCCTTTTTTCGCTTGTTGGAGAGCTTCTTCCAAGATGTCTTTTGATAGACCATCAATTTTGATATCCATTTGAAGTGCAGTTACACCTTTTGATGTACCTGCCACTTTAAAGTCCATATCGCCAAGTGCATCTTCCATTCCTTGAATGTCTGTCAGCACTGTGTAGTATTCACCAGATTTCACAAGTCCCATTGCAATCCCTGCAACTGGTGCTTTAATTGGAACACCCGCATCCATCATCGCAAGTGTGCTTGCGCAAATACTTGCTTGTGAAGTAGATCCGTTTGATTCTAGTACCTCAGACACAAGGCGAACCGTATAAGGGAAATCTTTTTCAGATGGAATCACTGGTTCTAATGCTCGTTCACCTAGCGCTCCATGTCCAATTTCACGTCGGCCTGGGCCACGCATTGGACCTGTCTCACCAACACTGAATTGCGGGAAGTTGTAATGGTGCATGAAGCGTTTTGATTCTTCAACGCCTAAACCGTCAAGAATTTGCACATCGCCAAGTGCACCTAATGTACAAATACTAAGCGCCTGTGTTTGTCCTCTTGTAAATAGACCTGAACCGTGCGTTCTTGGCAGAAGTCCTACTTCTGAAGAAAGTGGCCGGATTTGATCTACACCGCGTCCATCTGGACGTACTTTCTCTTCAGTGATCAGACGACGAACTTCATTTTTGACAAGCTTGTTTAATACATCTTTCGCTTGTTTAATCGTCGCTTCGTCGCGATCTTCTTCTTCAAATTTCTCAACCACAGCTTTTTTCACAGCACTGATTGCATCTTCACGTGCATGCTTCTCATGTACTTGAATCGCTTTCAGCAGGTCTGTTTCAGCAAGTGCCTTGACTTCATCTGCTAACGTTTGATCTACTTCATATAAAGGAATATCGATCTTTGCTTTACCGACTGCTTTGACAATTTCCTCTTGGAATTCGATTAAACGTTTGATCTCTTGGTGACCATACATGATCGCTTCAAGCATTGTTTCTTCTGGTACTTCATCAGCACCAGCTTCGACCATGTTGATCGCATCTTTTGTTCCAGCGACTACAAGGTTGATGTCACTTTGTTCAAGCTGTTCTACATTTGGATTGATGATAAACTTTCCATCAACTCGTCCTACTGTAACGCCGGCGATTGGTCCCTCAAATGGAATGTCAGACACACATAATGCTAATGATGAGCCAAACATTGCAGCCATTTCAGATGAACAATCTTGATCCACACTCATAACGATACTAATCACTTGTACTTCGTTTCTAAATCCATCTGCAAATAATGGACGGATTGGTCTATCAATTAAGCGGCTCGCAAGGATCGCTTTTTCACTTGGACGGCCTTCTCTTTTAATGAAGCCACCAGGAATTTTACCTACTGCGTATAATCTTTCTTCGTAGTTCACAGTGAGCGGGAAGAAATCAAGTGGTTTTGGTTCTTTAGAAGCTGTTGCTGAGCTAAGTACAGCTGTATCTCCGTAGCGTACGAGGACCGCTCCGTTTGCTTGCTTTGCAAGCTGGCCAGTTTCAACTGTCAGTTGACGTCCAGCCCAGTCTATGGTGAAGACATGTTTCTCTTGTCCCATTCTGAGAAAAACTCCTCTCTTATCTTGAAATTTTAGTTAATTCTTATTATGAACAAAATGATTTTCACATATCAATGTGAAAGGTGTATGTAGAAGGGTTTTGCCATTCTTTCAACATTTTAACCATAAAATATTAGTGATTATACGATAAAAAAGCGGGAATCCTCCCGCTTTTTACGATTATCGACGTAAGCCTAGTTTGTTAATTAACTCACGGTAACGAGTTACGTCTTTATTACGTAGATACGTAAGAAGATTACGACGTCTACCTACCATTTTCAAAAGACCGCGACGTGAGTGGTGATCTTTCTTATGAGTACGTAAATGCTCGTTCAAGTTGTTAATTGATTCTGTTAGGACAGCGATCTGAACTTCTGGAGATCCAGTATCAGATTCGTGTGTTTTGAACTCACTAATTAGTTGAGTTTTACGCTCTTGAGTAATAGCCATCCTGTTTCACCTCCAAATCATGTTAGCCCCATCTACCTCGCAACCGTCGGTGAAGTCGGCCTGCCAAGTAAGTGGTTTTAAAGCTACAGGAATTATCATACTAAAAATATGCTGAATTTGCAAATGGTAGAGCTGTTTTTCTATGAATTTTTTGTTTGCTTTCGCTGATGTTGAAAAAATTGAATCGCTTCTTCTTTATCTAGACTGATTTGAGCCGTTAACTCCTGGATTCCGTTAAATTTTTGCTCACTGCGAATGCGCTTGAACCACTGTAATTTAATCGGTTCCCCATAGATTTCTTCGTTAAAACCAAAGAGATTTACTTCAATGGCAGGCTGATCAGGGCGTTTTTCATAAAAGGTTGGTTTATAGCCAACATTACAAACACCGTCATACATTTTGCCTTTCACTTCTGCTCTTACCGCATAAACCCCTGTTGGCGGAATGATATACTCAGCAGATAAACCGACATTGGCAGTCGGAAAGCCGATCGTCCGTCCTCGTTTATCACCATGAATGACAATACCGCGCAGCTGATAAGGTTTTCCTAAAAGCTCACTCACATATTCAACATCCCCATTTTTCAATGCAGATCGTATGAGTGTTGAGCTGACTTTTCGGTCTTGATTGGACAACTTAGGAACGATGGTGGCCGTCATACGTCCTTTTCCGTACTCATCGAAGGTTTCCATTGTGCCTGCACCAAAACGGCCGAACGTAAAATCAAAACCGGCTACTGCGTGCTTTACATTCAGCTCATCCAGATATTGATCGACAAACTCTTGAGGAGATAATGCTGCAAAGCTTTCACTGAACTGCACAATGTATACATAGTCAGCGCCCAGCTGTTCGATGAAATCGATTTTATCCTCAAGCGGTGTAATTAAGTCCTTGGGTTCACGTGCTTTTTGCAAAACGTGTGATGGGTGCGGATGAAAGGTCATGACCGCTAAAGCCAGCCCTTCTTTTCTTGCAATGCTTTTTGCTGCGTCAATTACTTTTTGATGTCCGAGGTGAACACCGTCAAAATACCCTAAAGCCATAACAGACGGGTCTTGATCCTTTTGATTCAATGTATGTGGGTGTGAAATATGTATAGTCTTCACGAGATGGTCACCTTTTCTTTAAGATTGCTTGTCCTGAGATAAGATCTTCGCCGGCTTCATCAAATTCTGTTTGGTCGGGTGCTTCATATATATCGCCATACACCGGCCTGAAGGAGCAAAGACAGCGACACGATCTTCCTCTGCGAAATGAGCGAATTCATCAGGCATTGGCAGGACTGCACCGTTTTCCACTTTACTTGCTAATGTATCATTTATCTCCCATTTCGGCAAATGATTGAGCGCACGCTCGATCGGGACAAGGTGCTCATCTACTGTGCCTTCTTCGCTTATATCTCGCAGCTCATCAAGGGTGATGCACTCATCTAGTGTAAAATCACCTGAACCAGTGCGAATGAGGTGTGACATATGAGCTGGAAAACCTAGTTTCTTTCCAATATCAACCGCTAAGGTTCTGACATACGTTCCTTTTGAACATAAAACGGTAAATCTAAATGATACTGTTCCATTTTCAAATAAAGCAGGTGTTGTCCGCTCGATACGGTGAATCGAAATTTCACGGCTCGGTCGCTCAATTTCAATGCCTTCTCTTGCATATTCATAGAGTTTTTTTCCGCCAATTTTCACTGCCGAAAACATAGGTGGAATTTGTTCAATGGTTCCTTGAAACTGTTTCAACGCAGCATCAATTTCTTCTTCTGAGATGGGGTTTTGCACCTTTTTTTCTTCTACGATCTCACCTGTTTGGTCTTCTGTTGTTGTAGAAAAACCAATCGTGATTTCTGCATCATACGTTTTCGATTTATCTGTTAAATATTCGACAATCTTCGTTGCTCTCCCGATACAAATAGGCAGAACACCTGATACCTCGGGATCGAGTGTACCTGTATGTCCCACTTTTTTTGTATGCAATATCTTTCTCACTTTGAACACACAGTCGTGAGAGGTCATCCCTCTTTCTTTATGTAATAAAAGAACACCATTTATCATCTGCGCGCTCTCCTTTCGTAAACGATGAAAAAGGACAGACGATCATCGCCTATCCTTATTTCAACGTCTTATTCGTGATCTTTTGTGTTTAGTTCAGCAATTAGGCTTTCAATTCGGTTTCCGTAATCCACGGATTCATCGAATTCAAAGTGCAGTTCTGGTGTTTTGCGAAGTCTAATTCGATTGCCAATTTCAGAACGGATATACCCTTTAGCCTTTGCAAGGCCTTTTAAGGTTTCCTCTCTTTTCTTCTCGTCACCGAGAACAGAAATGTACACTTTCGCAATTTGCAAATCACCGGACACTTCGACATCGGTTACAGTCAAAAAGCCGATTCTCGGATCTTTTAGCTTTCTGCCTAGGATGTCGCCTAATTCTTTTTTCATCTGCTCACCCACGCGGGTTGCTCTCATACTCATGATCATATCACCTCTAATTAAAACCACTCAGTTTTCGTGATCGTTCGTTCAATTTCAGGAAAAGAATCAATAAAGCTTAAAACACGCTGCAATTCCTTTTCCACTTGAACCCGAGATGAGGAAATCACGGCGATTCCAATTGAAGTACGCTGCCATGTGTCCTGGTAATCCATTTCAGCCATGGTTACATTGAATTTATGGCGCGTTCTTGTCAATATACGCTGAAGAACCGCACGTTTTTCCTTCAGTGAGGAGGCATCATAAATGATGCACTCACATTCGGTATAACCGATCATTTTCTTTCGATTTCTTGCATAACGAATGATTCCATGACATCACCTTCACGGATATCGTTGTACTTCTTAATGGTAATACCACATTCATAGCCCTGTGAAACTTCTTTCACGTCATCTTTGAATCGTTTTAATACGTCGACTTCGCCTTCAAAAATAACGACGCCGTCACGGATTAAGCGGATACCACTATCTCTTGTGATGGTTCCTTCAGTGACATAACCACCAGCAATTGTACCAATTTTAGATACTTTGAACGTTTGACGAACTTCAACTTGACCGATGACTTTTTCTTCATATTCAGGGTCAAGCATTCCTTTCATCGCTGCTTCAATTTCATCGATGACTTTATAAATAATGCGGTGTAAACGGATATCTACGTTTTCTGTTTCAGCTGTGCTCTTCGCATTTCCATCAGGACGTACGTTAAATCCGATCACGATCGCATTAGAAGCACTTGCTAAAATAATATCAGATTCTGTAATCGCTCCAACACCCGTATGGATGATTTTCACTTTTACGCCTTCTACTTCAATTTTTTGAAGAGCAGCCGTCAGTGCTTCAGCAGAACCTTGTACATCTGCTTTCACGATCAAGTTGATATCTTTCACTTCACCTTGTTTGATTTGCTCAAATAGGTCATCTAGAGATAGTTTCGCTTTGTCTGAACGCTGTTCATCAAGCTGTTTTGAAGCACGCGCCTCACCTACTTGACGAGCTGTTTTTTCATCTTTGAATACGAGGAATTGATCCCCTGCATTCGGTACATCGTTTAAACCAGTGATTTCAACAGGTGTAGATGGTCCTGCTGTTTTCACGCGGCGTCCGATGTCATTGACCATTGCACGTACACGGCCAAATGTATTTCCGACAACGATTGGGTCACCTACATGAAGTGTACCAGTTTGAACAAGAAGGGTTGCAACAGATCCTCTTCCTTTATCAAGCTCAGCCTCGATAACAGTTCCTTTTGCCGCACGATTTGGGTTGGCTTTCAGTTCTCCAACTTCACTGACAAGAAGGATCATTTCGATCAATTCGTCAATGCCTTCACCTGTTTTTGCAGATAGAGGAACGAAGATCGTTTCGCCGCCCCAAGCTTCAGGTACTAGACCATGCTCGGTTAATTCCTGCATCACACGGTCAGGGTTCGCTGTTGGTTTGTCAATTTTATTGACAGCAACAATGATTGGTACTTCTGCTGCTTTCGCATGGTTAATGGCTTCAACCGTTTGCGGCATAACGCCATCATCTGCTGCAACAACTAGAATGGTTGTATCCGTTACCTCGGCACCACGTGCACGCATCGTTGTAAAAGCTGCGTGTCCAGGTGTATCAAGGAACGTGATTTTCTTGCCATTTTCTTCAATTTGGTATGCACCGATATGCTGCGTGATTCCACCTGCTTCACCTTCAACAACTTTCGTCTTACGAATGCTGTCAAGAAGCGTTGTTTTCCCGTGGTCAACGTGTCCCATGATCGTCACAACTGGAGGGCGTACTTGCATATCTTCTTCTTTATCTTCAACTTCATACTTTTCAAGTTCAGTTTCTTCTAAAATAATGACTTCCTCTACTGGAACGCCATATTCAGAAGCGATTAATTCAACTGTATCTTTATCCAGCTCTTGGTTAATGGTTGCCATAACACCAAGCATCATCAGCTTTTTGATAATTTCAGCTGTTTCTTTTCCAAGCTCTTCAGCCAGTTGGCCGACTGTCATTGAATTAGTAAATTCAATTTTTTCAGGAAGCTCTTTTTTAGGTTTTACAGGTCTAGCTTGTTGATGCTGCGATTTGTTATTCCCACCGCGTTTATTTTTGTTTTTGTTTTGGTTGTTGTTTTTTTTGTTTTTATTAAATTGATTATTCTGCACGTCATTCTTCTTTCTATCATTGATTTTGTTAGATGATTGTTTTTTTTGTTCTGCGGGTTTCTCGTTAGCTGTCTCTTTTGCTTTGGCTTTTTTATAGATAGCGTCTAGCTTTTTCACAGTGTCGTCTTCAAGCGTCGCCATGTGGTTGTTCACTTCCACGTTCATATCCTTAAGCGCTGCTATAATATCTTTACTTGAAACATCTATGGCTTTTGCGTATTCATATACTCTCACTTTAGCCATTCGTTCACCCCCAAATAAATTAATCGAGCAAGCTTATAAGCTTCTTAGCGAAGCCTTGGTCAGTGACAGCGACAACTACGCGAGCTTCTTTCCCAATAGAACGTCCGAGAACGGAACGGTCTTCAACTTTTCTAACCGGAACATTATAAAATTTGCATTTGTCAGATACCTTTTTCTCTGTGTTCGATGAGGCATCTGCTGCAAGAAGAACCAGCTTAGCACGCGCATGTCTAATTTCTTTGATCACAAGATCTTCTCCTGACACGACTTTACGAGCTCGATTTGCTAGACCAAGCAAAGGATACCATTCAGATTGATTCATTTGGTTTTTTCACCTTTTCAGCTAGTTCTAGTAATTCTTCAAATATGTGTTCGTCAATCTGTGTCTGAAATTGCTGCTGTAAACTGCGTTTGTTCTTTGCCGCAAGAATGGTTTCTTTATCGAGAGAAAGGTAAGCCCCGCGTCCGTTCTTTTTTCCGGTTGCGTCAACAGACACTTCACCTTCTTTAGAACGAACAACACGGATCAGTTCTTTCTTTGGTTTCATTTCTCCCGTCACGACACATTTTCTAAGCGGGATTTTTTTTCGGCTATTCACCTTATACATCACCTCTTATTCGTCAGATTCCTCAGCTACTGGTTCAGCCTCTAAGAAAAGAGATTCAGAGTCTTCAGTTCTTGGGAAAATACCGAGTTCCCTTGCATCTGTTTCGCTTTTAATGTCAATTTTCCAGCTAGTCAGCTTTGCTGCAAGACGAGCATTTTGACCTCTTTTACCAATGGCTAATGACAGCTGATAATCCGGGACAATCACTGTTGTCGCCTTATCTTCTTCATTGACAATCACATCAAGTACTTTTGATGGACTTAATGCATTGGCAACAAATTCAACCGGGTCATTAGACCAATGGACAATGTCAATTTTTTCGCCTTTTAGCTCGTTGACAATTGCTTGTACACGCTGACCTTTTGGTCCAACACAAGAACCTACTGGATCAACATCAGGATCATCCGTACGAACAGAGATTTTAGAACGGTCCCCAGCTTCTCTAGCAACCGATTTAAGCTCTACAGTACCATCATAAATTTCTGGCACTTCAATTTCAAATAAACGCTTTAAAAGACCTGGATGTGTTCTAGACACATAAATTTGTGGTCCTTTTGTTGTTTTTTCGACTTTTGTAATAAACACCTTAATGCGGTCATGTGGTTTGTAGTCCTCATTCGGCATTTGTTCGTTGACCGGAAGAAGGGCTTCGATTTTGCCAAGTGACACGTAAATGAATTTACTGTCAATTCGCTGAACGATTCCCGTCATAATGTCTTCCTCGCGATCGATAAACTCAGTGTAGATCACACCTCGCTCTGCTTCTCTCACTCGCTGCGTCACGACTTGTTTCGCCGTCTGAGCTGCAATACGTCCGAAATCTTTTGGCGTGACTTCAATTTCAACGACGTCACCTACCATGTAATTCGGGTTTATATTGGCTGCATCATCTACAGAGATTTCAAGGCGAGAATCATACACTTCATCTACAACATCTTTTCTTGCGAATACGCGAATTGTTCCCGTTTCGCGGTTTAAATCAACACGAACATTTTGCGCTTGATTAAAGTTACGCTTATATGCAGAAATGAGTGCAGCTTCTATCGCTTCAATAATAATTTCTTTACTAATACCCTTCTCTTTCTCGAGAACAGTCAGGGCATCTAACAACTCACTACTCATTTTTATGGTTCCCCCTTATATCAATGAAAAGGTTAATTGAACGAAACTGCTAATCTTGCGTTAGCTATTTTTTCGTATGGAATATTGATCTCTTTCTTTCTTGTCTTGATCTTCACTGTCACTGTTGCAATCTCACCATCAAAGCTTGTAAGCTCACCTTCAAATGCTTTTTCACCATCAATTGGTTCATATGTTTTCATGAAAACATTTTTTCCAAGTGCTTTTTCAAAATCAGCTTTTTTCTTTAATGGGCGCTCCGCTCCAGGAGAGGACACTTCAAGAAAGTAGTTTTGGCTAATCGGATCTGCCTCGTCAAGCTTTTCGCTCAAGGCTTCGCTCACTTTGGCACATTCTTCGATATCGACGCCTTTATCAGAGTCAATAAACACGCGAAGGAACCAGTTTTGACCCTCTTTGACAAATTCAACATCAACGAGTTCAAGCTGTAAGCCATCTAAAATTGGCTGCACCATTTCGCTTACGACATCCACTACTTTTTTGCTCATTCTCTTCCTCCTTGTGCTTTCGATAAACGCTCTTATCAATCATTCTGCATAAAAACCCTGCTTTATGTGAGCAGGGGGAGCAGAAAACGGATGAATAATGTCGAGACAAAAATTGCCTGTTCAATACAAAAGAGCGGGTTTCCCCACTCTTGTCTCGGTAATCGTTAGCATTTCCATAAAAACTATACCATATCCAATTTTTTTATGCAAATGAACTTCCTTATTCAGCAGGCATTCGTCATCGATTCTTTTCGTTCATTCTTTTCGCATGTTCACTAATAAGTGCCGCCTCTCTGCTCCCTTTTATGATGCGAAAACCGTCATAATCGGGATAGAGCGAATCATCGTCCTGAATGCTTGTTAAAATCCAAAATTGACTACCAGCCCCTCCAAGCCGCTCAACCGCTGACAGCCAGCTTTGGAACACGTCAGGACGTGCTGATTGATGTTGATAGCCAAACTCTTCTAACACAACTGGTTTTCCGATTGTCTTCCCGCGGGTGATATGGTCTTCGATCCATTTCACTCCCCAAGCAGCAGACTTGTTCCAGTGATCTGGGTATAGGTGATAGGTTCCATAATCAATATGAGAGAGAGCCGTCAAACGGTCCCAATCAACGCCCTCCCCTCCTCTGTAAAACCAATCTTCATGTCCTGGTATGCGAAAAAAACCTTCATCTCCTACTGCAACAAGGTGGTGACGATCCAGCGATTTGATCCATGTACTCATTTCATCTGCCCAATTGACTAGTATATGACCCGTTGGATCTGACTGCACTCGCGGCTCATTGGCTAATTCCCAAGTCATAATAGCTGGATCGTCCTTATATTGCACACCTGTGTACGTATTCGTTCTTTCTAAAACATAGCGCACATAGTTTTTGTAAGCTTGTTGAATACGAGGGTCTGTATAAAAGGCATCATGTGATCCTGCTTTGAACCACTTTACGTATTGATTCATTCCGCCAAAGTCATCCCAATTGTTCACTAGTGGGATGACAAGCTTTATTCCTTCCTGTCCCGCTTTATAAATCGCATAATCTAATTTTTGAAAACCTGATTCTTCATAGACCCCTGGACTAGATTGTAAGACGGAGTTTTCTTGAGGGGCTCCATCATGAAATCCCCAAATACGTATGACCTTTAAATTCATGGCTTTCATATCATCGAACACCGCATCTACCATCTTTTTAGATTTGTAATGGAAATAGTAATTATTTGTACCAGCAAAGTAAAATGGTTGATTGTTCAGCGTAAATTGTGTACCAGATGTCTGCACAAAAGCGGCGGCTTGAATCGTAAGTGAAAACCAACCGGCCCATACAGCGACTACTAGTATGAAGCAGGACACTCTTTGAGTCCACTTTTTCATTTACATTCTCCTCACAATCTATCCTTCTTCAGATACAATCACATCGAGACGAAGCGGTGTTTGTTCTTTTGAATCAAGTTCAATTGTCTGTTGTTTCAACAGTTTATTTTCTTTACCGATTCGAATCTCATATGTCCCGTGAAATGCTCGACATGTCACATGGCCATTAGCATCTGTTTTTTCAACTCTTTGTGTCGTCCACTCATTTAGAAGCTTTTCGTAACGTCTTCCTGCTTCATTTAAAGACCAATCGTAATTTACGATGGCCGCATGCTCCCCTCTCCAATGGGCACCTGCCCAAAATCCCCACATTAGCACTCCTTTTACGGCTGGATGACTAAATGCGACGCGATATAGAGCCTCTAGGTTATCCGCTCTTCTATGAGCGTCAGGATGAACAGAGTCGTACTCAGTGACCCATATAGGAAGCCCAAGCTCAGCAAGTACATCGAGCCTTTCTTTTACAACGGCTGGATCGACCCGTTCTTCAAAATGGCCTTGAACACCAATGGCCTCGATAGGTGCACCTAACTGACGAAGTTCATTAATATGCGCTTTATAAGCATGGTGCTCACCATATGAGATCACATTATAATCATTTACAAACAATTGTGCTTGAGGGTCAATTTTTTTCGTTTCTTCATACATCCATTTCCAAATACTTTTCCCAAATCGATCTTTAAAAAATGAACCATGCATCATTTCATTGTTTACATCCCAATGACGGAATCTTCCTTTAAAATGATTGCCCGCATGCTCAAGCCGTTTTTTCATGGCTTCATACACTTCGTGATTCGGTAGTGACCTCAGCCAGCTTGGATTCGCATCCTCCACCTCCCAAAATAAAGCGTGCCCCCTTACTGGAAGTTGGTGTTTATCTGCAAAATTCAGCATCGCATCTGCTTTTTCGTAGGTGATTCTCCCTCTTTCCGGCTCATTCGCATACCATTTTGCCTCATTTTCAAAAACAGCCCAGTTAAAATGCTTCACAAAAAAATCAGCATATCGTTGATTAAATAACACTTGGTCATTCATCGCTGAACCAAATGCAAATTCATGCCTGATTTGCTTCAACTCAACCTCTATTCCTGCTATTGGCTTTTTATCGTGATTTGTGACGTTTATTTCAAGATCTCTTTGTCTATGCTCTAAGATTCGTTCATCCGCCTCTTTTTTCCACTTCAGATTGATCTGCGCATTTTCGCCCTTCTTTGATGATTGATGAAGAAAGCTTCTTTCTTTGACCATGTAAACACGCCCTTCTCTTCACTGGATTTATATTTCTTAAACAAACTGCCGGCTCAAAGAAACCGGCAGCTTAAATTTGATCTGTTAGTTGATCAGACGATGATATTCTGCGTAGGCAGTGGCCATATCCACTTGAGACCAGAAACGGTGATAGGTGAAAACCGGTGCCCCGTTCTCCCATTTGCCTGTTGCTTCATTAAATGAAGACTGATATTTACTCTCGAGTGAAGACCATGCTGGATCTTGTTTAATGTTCGGACGAAGATCAGCAAAACTCGTATAGACCCCATTTCCTCCTCGCTGCGGATCAGAAGGAATAGTGCTTGAGCCAGGAATCTGATTCCCTTGACCAAATGTCCCGTTCCAACCATTTGGGAAATACACTTCTTTTTTAAAGAAGCGGTCATAGTCCTCTCTTTCTTCTTCTGTTACAATGCCCACGCCATCATTGTAATTCCACGCAACCTCAAGGAGCTGTGCGGCAGCATCTTTCGCTCTGACACCAAGCGCTGTATAATTCCCTGTTTCTAGCTTAGTAGCGGCAGCAAAGAAAGTGAAAGCCTTGACTAAACTCCCTAGTACGCCTGTATCCTGAGTTGGATCTTTTGTAACAGCTGTTAGGTTTGGATTTCCTGTTGCAGACTGAAATCCATTCCAAGTGTCAGGCTGCCCGCTCCAAGCAATATTTCCAGGAAGCCAAAACTCGCCTGGTGCACTCGTTGTAGCCACAGTAGCATTTGTTCCCCCTAGAATTCTTCGTCCTTGGTCATCTAGGAAATAACCCTCTTCATCTGACACAGGACGGCTGCCGATAAAAATGTAATCGAGTGCATAGTTCACCCATTTTGTGATGCAAGATTTAGCCATTTGGACATTTTCAGAAGTTTTGTCTCCATCTTTCACAAAAATATAATAAAGCTCTGCTACACGTTCCATCGGCCATGCCTGCATCCCAAACCAGTTATTAGAAGGCGGATCATGGTAAACAGGTGCATCCTCGTATGCCATATCGTAAAAAGTACTTCTTCCTGCCGGATAAGCACTATAGTCTCCATTCCAGCTATTGGTTGCGCCACCTGCTATCGCGCCCTCTTTTGATTGAAGCCATACATAAAATTCAAGCTGCCTTTTTAATGTTTTTTCCCAATCGCTTGCACCGGTAGCGGAAGATGGCTTTAAACCACCTTTATCTGAGGACAAAGCATAAGCGGCGACTGGGTTTTGATACCCTTGGTGACAATGGCTCGCTCCGATACGCCATGACCAGTTTGCATAATCGCCAAGTCCTCCGCCCCAAGAGGTATACCATGCCATTAAGTAATGACAGGCACCCTTTCCGTTTCCAGGGTACGGATTCCCTTGCTTACCGCTTCCAATCGTTTGAAAAT
Source organism: Bacillus pumilus (assembly GCF_009937765.1). Taxonomy (NCBI): domain Bacteria; kingdom Bacillati; phylum Bacillota; class Bacilli; order Caryophanales; family Bacillaceae; genus Bacillus; species Bacillus pumilus. Next base: position 1,768,758 of record NZ_CP047089.1, read on the forward strand.
ACTTATCGTACATACCGTAACGGAGAAAATCACCCATTTTTTTCGCTTTATCAAGATAGGTTGAATTATTGTAGCCGAGTTCCTTTGCCCAATAGATCGCTTGTATTGCACGCGCATCAGCATCCGTTGCATTCGTATAGCGCCACTGAGCAGCTGGTACTTGGTTTTCTTTTGTGAACAAGCTCATAAAGCCTTCATTTGGCTTCCCAAACGATTTATCATCTTGGGATGGATGCGGGATCGCCTCCCAAACAGATTCCTGCTGCCCGCGCTGGAACGTGTTCACATATGCGGCTTTGTGTGATGGATTGAGCAAGTTCCCATATTTATACCAGTTATCGACATCAAGCAGCCAGTGCATTAAATACGTTTCATTTGTTCCATAGGTTGATTTCAATTCACCATCAATCGGATCTTGACCAGCAGGACGAGCCCCACTCAGCTGACTAGGATATTGATCTGGATATGGTTTTTCTGATGCGTAGGTGGCTGGACTAGAAGGGTTGTAGGCGCTCATATGTGGCTGTTCATCATTCCCATCTTCATTTACCGGGATGATGTATTTCTCCATATTGTCCCAGGCTGCCTCTAATTTGCTCCAATCTCTTGTGTAATGTCCGTACAACACCTCTAACCATAGCCAATAACTGTATGCTTCTGACGTTGTCATATGCCCATAATCAGGCGCTTCGCAAATAAGCGTCTCAATTGAATGATACGGAATTCCTTCTGGTGAAAAATATCCATTCGCATCACTTTTAATTTGATGATAAAGCGTTAAAAACCGTTCTTTGTTTGACAAATCCTTCACCCTTTCAATAAATCTTGATTTTTATTTGTCTGGAAGTGTACCAAATACTAAAGAACCATCATCAAAAACAGGTATTCTCGGTGTTTTTTGCATATTGGATGTTAAGCCTTGAAAGGAATAATCATTTGAGGCATCCCATATATTCGATCCATTTGGCGCAGATAATCGAAATTGAATTTCCTTTTTATGCTCTGATTCTCCTCCAGGAAAAATCACTACGCCCGTAAAATCAATTTCTGCATAATACACGTGGGCTGAAGCGTCATATACCTTGAGCGGAGATAAGGAAGCGCCTTCATTGTAGGCGGCTGTCACTTGAATATCTTTTTCAGTCAATCCCTTTGCAAAGACCTCACTCAAATTGACGTAATATCTAAAGGAGAGCGTTTGACTACGTCTAGCCGGCCATCCGGACCGGTTGTATAAAACCGCCTTTACTTGAGTAGATGTAGCATCGTTATTCATCACGGCTGCCTCTACAAAAAACTCATCTTCTGGTTGTTCTTTAGGCGGAAAATCGGGCAGCTTTGATTGCCCTTTTCCAAACAGCTGCACCATTTTAGCTATATTTCCAGTAAAAGCAGCATTATAATCCGTCGCCACCTCGTTTGAAACATAATCAGAGATGTCATCGTCATATTGATCCTGTGCATTAGGTCCGCCAACGAGCGCACCATAAAGAGTGTGACGATGATTCGAAGGATTTGTCAGCTGGTTAGACCATGAGCCGTGTGCCGTTCGGTGGTGTGGGTGCTTTGGCGGGTTCTGGCCAAACCCAACGACATAGCTTCTCTTTAGTGGATTATCGCCAAGCATATAGTGAGTTTGGTTGATCGCAAACGTTTGGTAACGATTCTTTTTTTCTTCATCTGACACCCAGTCAGCGTAAACAAAGGCTAAAAATGCTGCATTTGCTGTATAACGAAGTGAGCCCCATTGATCTAGCCATGCCAAACCGCCAGGCGTATACGTGATTCTTTCAACTTTTCCATTTTGTACAAAACCCGTCGTCCAGTAATCGAGATTGCGTTCTGTCGATTCTATAAATCGATTCTCTTTCGTGATCCTGGCGAGTAAGATTTGCGAAGCAAAAAAAGTATTGTCCCACGACATGGTAAACGTATAATCCCAATCTTTTGGCCATTCCTCTACTGCTTTTAGTGCTTGATTTAAATAGGTTTCTTCATTTGTTGCCAAATGCAGCCAGATTCCGCCCCAAATGAGTTCATCAATATAGCCACTCCATGAGTTGTAAAATGGCTGAGCGTTTGTGACACAATCTGTATACTCACCACGATACCTGTCAGCAAATGCATATAGCTGTTTCGCGTGCGTCAGAAGCTTTGCTGCATAAGAGGCATCTGTCTCTTTAAAAATGATAGAACCCGCTGCTAAAGCTGCCGCAGTTTGTGCGGCTACTTCTGTTCCAGGACAATTTTCATCAATTTTAAAAGCTGGCCGGCTCATCGGCATCACTTCTGCCGGTCCCCACCAAGCATGATCAGCGTTCCCATCACCTACCTGCGCCCAAAACTCGTTCGGACCTGTATGAGCTTTCAAAAAATAATCTGTTGCCCACTTGATTTGACCTAACATGTCATCAAGCAGTCCTGCCTCTTCATAGGCTTCTCGGTATTCATATACTGTCCAAGCAAGCACAGCCGCTGAGTACGCCATTGGAAGGCCAAATTTCACATGATCACCTGCGTCATACCAGCCGCCAGTTAAGTCATGACCTACATCCTTCCCATCCTCTAGTCCAGAATCTCCCCGCCAGTTGAGACGGTTGCTTTGAGGTAGCTTTCCAGACCGCTGCGCTTCATAAAACAACAAGGATTTCTGAAGAACCTCTACATAGTTATAAGATGCCATTTCTGTATGACTCACCCCTTCTTTTTAGTCAAACATGAATAGACAAGCCACCTCCTTTTATTCATAACGTGATTTGAACAGCTTTGAAAAGAATCAAATATGTTTCAAAAAAAAGCATAGAAAACAGCAATCAGCTTTGCGCTCATCGAAGTTTTTTCTCTTGATTCTTTCTGAGACTGTACCCAGAATGATCATATGTCACATGAGAACATTTCAGACGGCGAAATTCTCTTTTTTGCTCTATTTGGGTAGAAAGAATGACATACAATCTCTTCTCTTAAAACATCACGCTAAATCAAGATATATGAGTGAATTAGAAAAAGATTCCAATTGGTAGGAATTCTTTATTAGTTAACATAATAATATTATTGTATATATAAAAAGAACGCCCCATTAAGGGCGCTCTGCATTGATCGTATTAAAACAAAGAAAGCTGGTTTTGATCAGGAAGTGCTTCTAAGCAGCCTTGACGATCTAAATATTCTAGGATCGTTTTCGACACTTTTCCGCGTTTTTGTAAATCTTCTTTTGAAAGGAATTCCCCATCTTGACGTGCGCGTACAATATTTAACGCAACGTTCGTTCCGAGTCCAGGGATTGAGTTGAACGGCGGAATCAATCCGTCACCATCAATGATAAACTCTGTTGCACTTGATCGGTAGAGGTCCACTTTTTTGAAATGGTAGCCTCTTTCACACATTTCAAGAGCAAGCTCTAGTACAGTTAATAGGTTTTTTTCTTTCGGTGATGCATCTAAACCTTTTGAGTTAATATCGTCCATGACTGCTCGAATCGCATTCGATCCTTTTGTCATTGTTTCAATATCAAAGTCATCTGCACGAACGGTAAAGTAAGCCGCATAGTATAAAAGTGCATGATGCACCTTAAAGTAAGCAATACGTACAGCCATTAATACGTAAGCAGCTGCGTGGGCCTTAGGGAACATGTATTTGATCTTTTTACAAGAATCAATATACCAGTTCGGTACATTATTATTCTTCATTTCTTCTTCCCATTCAGGAGGAAGTCCTTTTCCTTTACGAACAGACTCCATGATTTTAAAGGCAAGTGACGGCTCTAAACCCTGATAGATGAGATAGACCATAATATCGTCACGGCACCCAATCACTTCACTTAGTTCACACGTTTTATTGTGGATGAGCTCTTGCGCGTTCCCGAGCCATACATCCGTCCCGTGTGATAATCCAGAGATCTGAACGAGCTCTGAGAAGGTTGTTGGTTTTGTATCCTCAAGCATTTGTCGAACAAACCTTGTCCCAAACTCCGGAATACCGAGTGTACCTGTTTTACAGCCAATTTGCTCTTCTGTTACACCAAGAGGCTCTGTTCCCTGGAAAATCTTCATCACTTCAGGATCATCTGTTGGAATCGTTTTTGGATCAATTCCGCTTAAATCCTGAAGCATACGAATAACCGTAGGATCATCGTGCCCTAGTATATCAAGTTTGAGCAAGTTGTCATGGATGGAGTGGAAATCAAAATGCGTCGTTTTCCAATCAGAACCTGTCGCGTCTGCTGGAAATTGAATAGGTGAAAAATCGTAAATGTCCATATAATCCGGCACTACAATGATACCGCCTGGATGCTGACCCGTTGTCCGTTTTACCCCTGTACAGCCTTGTACAAGCCGGTCGATTTCTGCGCCCCTCATATGAAGATTATGATCTCCAGCATAGCCTTTCACGTAACCATATGCTGTTTTTTCTGCAACAGTACCAATCGTACCTGCTCGGTATACGTACTCTTCACCAAACAGCTCTTTTGTATAGTTATGAGCTATCGGCTGATATTCACCTGAAAAGTTCAAGTCGATATCAGGGACTTTGTCTCCTTTAAAACCTAAGAACGTTTCAAACGGAATATCATGTCCGTCTTTTTTGTACGGCGTGCCACATTCTGGGCAGTCTTTGTCAGGAAGGTCAAAGCCTGAACCAACAGATCCGTCATTAAAGAATTCGGAATGCTTACAGCTTGGACATACATAATGCGGCGCAAGCGGGTTCACTTCGGTAATCTCTGTTAAAGTGGCAACAAGTGATGAGCCGACAGATCCCCTTGAACCAACAAGATATCCGTCATCAAGTGATTTCTTTACAAGCTTATGAGAAATTAAGTAAATAACGGCGAATCCATGACCGATAATACTTTTTAATTCTTTCTCAATACGGTCTTCTACGATTTTCGGCAAGTCATCTCCGTAGATGCTGCGCGCCATTTGATAACTCATTTCCCGTATTTCTTCATCTGCACCTTCAATTTTTGGTGTGTACAGATCATCTTTGATTGGTTTAATGCTTTCGACCATCTCAGAAACTTTTTTCGTATTCGTCACGACGATCTCTTTCGCTTTTTCCTCTCCTAGAAAGGAGAATGCTTCAAGCATTTCATCTGTCGTTCTAAAATGAACTTTTGGCAGTTCATGACGATTCAGCGGATTCGCTCCACCTTGCGATGAAATTAAGATTTTACGATAAATTTTGTCTTCTGGATGCAGATAATGCACATTCCCTGTTGCCACGACTGGTTTATTCAGCTTTTCACCAAGCTTCACAATGTTTGTGATGATTTCTTTTAACGCACGTTCATCTCGAACAAGCTCCAGCTGTAGCAGATGCTGATACACTTCTGGCGGATGAACTTCTAAATAGTCGTAAAATGCGGCAATGTCTTCTACCTCATCAGGTGATTTTTGCATCATTCCTTCAAACACTTCACCCTTATCACAGGCAGACCCGATAATTAAACCTTCTCGATATTTCTCAAGCTGTGAGCGCGGAATGCGCGGCACTCGGTAGAAATAATGAATATGAGAAAGAGAAACAAGCTTGAATAAATTTTTCAGCCCCGTCTCATTTTGTGCGATCAGAATGGCATGGTAAGGACGTGAGCGCTGGTACGCATTAGACTGACCCATGTTTTCATTTAATTGATCGTGATAAGCAATATCTTTTTCAGCCGCATCTTTTAGCATTTTTAGCATGAGGTAGCCTGTCGCCTCTGCATCGTAAATGGCGCGGTGATGCTGCGTCAGTTCTATATCGAACTTTTTACAAAGTGTGTTCAGCCGATGATTCTTAAATTCTGGGTATAGGAATCGGCCAAGTTCAAGTGTATCAATCACCGGGTTTGACGCTTTATCTGTTTTTAACAGGCGTTTGTACGCTGTATTTAAAAAGCCCATATCAAAGCTTGCATTGTGCGCAACAAGGATATCTTGTCCAATCCATTCTTTGAAATCCCGTACGACATCGACGACATCTGGCGCATCTCTGACCATATCATCCGTGATACCTGTTAATTCGATCGTTGTCGCTGATAATGGGTGATGAGGATTTGCAAAAGCCTCAAAACGGTCAATGATTTCTCCGCCTTTTATTTTTACTGCTGCCAGCTCAATGATCGTGTCATACACAGCTGAAAGTCCAGTTGTCTCGACGTCAAATACGACATACGTTGCATCCTCTAACAAACGGTGCTCTGGATTATAGGCAATAGGGACTCCGTCGTCAACCAAGTTGATTTCCACACCATACATCATTTTGATGTCATGCTTTCTACTTGCTGCATACGCATCTGGGAAGGATTGTACAACCGCATGATCCGTCAGGGCAATTGCTTCATGTCCCCATTTTTTTGCTTGCTCCACCAGCCTGCCGATGCCAGTAACAGCATCCATTTGGCTCATTGGGGAATGCAAATGAAGCTCGACACGCTTTTCACCCTCAGGTGCCGTATCCTCTTTCAACTGAGGTTTCATTTCATTGACGTCATTGGCAATCATGACAAGGTCTCTCACAAACGTATCGTTTTGAATGCTTCCTCTTGCTTTGACCCACATGCCTTTTTTCAATGATTTCATCAGCTGGGCATCTTCTTTTTCTCTTGCAAACATCTTGATTAAAATACTGTTTGTATAATCAGTAATTTTAAAGATACAAAGCGTTCTGCCGCTTTTCAGCTCACGTGTTTCTGCATCGAATACGTAGCCCTGGACGGTAATTCTTCTTTCCTCGTCCATAATACTATCAAGCGTACGAATTTCTTCATTGTCTTTAATTTGATAGCCAATCATGAGAGGGCCAGACGGACCTTCCTCCTGCTCCTCACTTTCCTTCTTCTCCATCTCAGTGAGGGCTTGCATTGCTCTTTCTTGATCTTCAGCAAGCTTTTGTTCTCTAAACTTCTGAATCTCTTGATCTGATACAAAAATTTCTGTATCAAATTGCAATTCTGGAAAGCCTACTTGTTTAAAAGCAGCCTGTAGCATTGGACTGTACTTCTTCTTGATGGCCAAAGCTTCTGTTTCGCTTTTCGTTTTGATGATGATTTTATGTCCAGACAGCGATGGTTTTTGCTGCTGAAGCAAGCTGATAATTGGAGGAGAAATTCCTTGAAGCTCTTCCACACAATGTGACCAATACGATTGAACGAGCTCTTCCGAGATGCTCGGATCATTGACTTCAATCGTACAAGTAACTTGTGCAATATGAGAAAATGCATTTGTCAGCCTGCTGAGAAACATTGCATATACTTTGTAAGGCAGAAGCGCCTTAAATTTAAAAAGGAAATGCCACGTTTTCGCCAACTTATGCACCGTCAATTTGACGATTTCTCCTTCTTCAAAGTAACGACTGAGGTCATCATCTGTCATTTGAATCTGATTGAGTAATATATGAAATTGCCGCCGTGTGATCGGTAATTGTTCATCCAAGACAGGACCCTCCTTTTGTCAATCAGAAAGGTACCTCTTTTCTATAGGAGGTACCTTCATTTTTTTGTTCGTTTTTTACGCTTGGCGTATAAATGAAATCAGCTCATCAACAGATACTTCATGTGATTCACCTGATTTTCTAAACTTCACTTCAACGATGCCTTCTTCTGAACGTTTTCCGCAGCTAATGCGAATTGGCAGCCCAATTAAATCACTGTCTGCAAATTTCACGCCTGCACGCTCCTGTCGGTCATCGAATAGTACGTCAAAACCCTCATTTTCTAAACGCTCGTACAACGTTTCAGCAAGCTCTTTTTGAGCATCGTTTTTCATATTTAATGCAAGGAGGTGAAGGTCATATGGCGCAACAGCTTCTGGCCAAATGATTCCTTTCTCATCGTGATGCTGCTCTACAATCGCTGAAAGCGTTCTAGAGATACCGATACCATAGCAACCCATAATCATTGGCTGCGCCCGGCCATTCTCATCCAGGTACGTCGCATCCATTGACTCAGAATAACGAGTGCCTAGTTTAAAGACTTGTCCTACTTCAATCCCCTTGGCAAACTGGATTGTGCCTTCTCCATCTGGAGAAACGTCTCCTTCTTGAATGAAACGAAGGTCTGTGAATTCTTTCACTGACACATCACGCGCAGGATTAACATTGACATAGTGATAATCCGCTTCGTTTGCACCTGCGACAGCATTTGTCATGCCTTTAACTGTAAGATCTGCATAAATATCGACTTCTGCTTCCAGCTTTACTGGGCCAACAAATCCAGGCTCTGTTCCAATGACTTCTAGTACTTCTTCGCGAGTAGCCAGCTCTACAAGCTGTGCTCCTACTAAGTTTTTCACTTTCACATCATTTACTTCATGGTCGCCTCTCGTCAGGATGAGGACATACGCATCATCTGCTTTAAACAAAACAGACTTGATACAAAGAGAAGGATCAACATCTAAAAATCCAGCGATGTCTTGAATCGTTTTTACTTGCGGTGTATGAACTTTTTCAAGTTCTTTGAAGTCCGCAGGATTTGCTTCTTCTCCTTGATAGACAGCTTCAGCCATTTCAATATTCGCAGCATAGGAAGATGTATCAGAGTATGCGATTGTATCTTCTCCTACTTCTGACAGTGCCATAAACTCATGTGTATCTTTTCCTCCCATTGCACCAGAATCTGCAATGACTGGTCTAAAATTAAGACCTACTTTTGAGAATACATTGGAGTAAGCTGTAAACATCTTGTTATATGTGTCATCAAGGCTTTCTGGTGAAGAATGGAATGAGTACGCATCCTTCATAATAAATTCACGTCCACGCAGCAGTCCAAAACGTGGTCTCTGTTCGTCGCGGAATTTTGATTGAATTTGATAAAGAGTTAAAGGAAGCTTCTTATACGATTTCACTTCGCTACGTACGAGTGATGTAATCACTTCTTCGTGCGTTGGGCCAAGTGCGAACTCGCGGCCATGACGATCTTTCATACGCATCAATTCTGGACCGTATGTATACCATCTTCCTGACTCTTGCCACATTTCTGCCTGTTGCAGCACTGGCATTAACAGCTCAGCTGCTCCTGCCTTTTCCATCTCCTTGCGAACGATGGATTGAATATGCTGAATGACTTTATGAGCAAGCGGCAGATAATGATAGATTCCGCTTGTATTTTGTCTTATGAACCCAGCTCTTACTAAGAGCTGGTGACTTTTTGCCTCAGCATCTGCTGGCACCTCTCGAAGAGTTGGTATGAAAGTCAGGGATTGTCTCATGTCGTTACACCTCATTTATGAAATAGGACTTCTCACAAAAACTCTTGTTTCCCGTAATGAGAAACAAGAGACATTGGTTTTATAAAAATAATCGCTGGATGTCATTCCACGTAACCACTAGCATTAACAGCATGAGGAATGCAACACCGATAAAGACAACAAGTGCTTCTTTCTCACGATTAATTGGTTTACCGCGAATGGCTTCAACAAACAAGAAGAGTAAACGTCCTCCGTCTAGTGCAGGAATCGGCAATAAATTCACGATACCTAAGTTGATACTAAGGAACGCCGCAAACTGCATTAATGTTAACACACCTTGCTTAGCTACTTCTCCTGTCATGTCATAGATCCCAACAGGACCTGCTAACATATCTAATGAAAATTGCCCTGTGACAATCTTTTGCAAGTTCGTTAAAATCAAACCTGCTGTTGAAATCACAGTTGTTCCTGAGGATGAAATAACCTTCAGAAATCCATTTTCCGTTGGCGGATAAGATCCGAAACGGCCAATGTTTTTCCCGTCTGCTTTCACAGCTTCTGGTACAACCTGTACAGTGCTTTCTTTGCCGTCTCGGTCAATGACGACATTCATTTTTTTCTCAGGGTTCTTTTGAACGGTTTGAACGACATCTGTCCAAGAATCCATTTTATCCCCGTTAATGGACACGATGTGGTCTCCCTGCATGAGTCCAGCTTCTGCCGCTCGGCCGTCTTTCGTCAGCTTACCGAGTACAGGATCATCAACGGTGACCCCTTGAATAAATCCTAAAGCAACTAAAATCACATACGCCAAGATAAAGTTCATAATCGGTCCAGCTGCGATCGCTTTAATACGCTGCCATACCGTTTTTGATCCAAATTGACGATTGTATGGTGCGATTTGAATTTCTTCACCATCTGCAATATAAAAACTTGTTTGACTGACATTGTAACCAGTCAAAATATCTTCATTTCCAGCTTCATATCCTGAGATTCTCATGGCGTGATCTAAATCAATCTGCTCCACTTCGATGACAAGTGCATCAGGATATTTTTCTTTATCATTTAAAATGATTTTTTCTACTTCATTTTGCTCATTGAATAAGAGCCCCACTGTATGACCTGGTTTAATTTCAATGACTTCAGGGTCCTCTCCCGCCATTTTAACAAATCCGCCAATAGGGAGCAGTCTAATGGTATAAACGGTTTCCTTTCGTTTAAAGGAGAAAATCTTCGGCCCAAAACCAATTGCGAACTCACGGCATAAAATCCCCGCTCGCTGCGCCATAATTAAATGGCCAAGCTCGTGGAAAAAAACGAGCGTTCCAAAAATAATAATAAACGCAATCACTGTATTCACGAACATACCACCTTATGTGAGGATTGATTGAACAAAGTCTCGTGTCTCTTTGTCCACTTCATGGATATCTTGCAAACTAGGCGTTGAAATCACATGATGTCTGTTCAGTGCCTTTTCAATCAATTCTTCAATTTGCAGGAACGTTACTTTGCCTTTCAGAAAGGCATCGACTGCCATTTCATTTGCTGCATTGAGCACAGCAGGCATTGTCCCTCCTATTTTACCTGATTCATAAGCAAAATGTAAGCAACGATACCTGTCAAAATCCGCTTTTTGGAAATTCAATTGTCCAATCTCCCAAAGGTTCAATGATTTCGCTTCTGGTAATGGCGCCCTGTCAGGGTATGTGAGTGCATATTGAATGGGCACTCTCATGTCAGGTGTCCCTAACTGAGCCATGACGCTTTTGTCGTGAAATTCCACCATCGAATGGATAATGCTCTCTTTATGTAACAGCACATCAATTTGTTCATATGGTATATCAAACAACCAATGCGCCTCAATGACCTCGAGCCCTTTATTCATCATCGTCGCTGAATCAATGGTAATTTTCGCTCCCATTGACCAGTTTGGGTGGTTCAGTGCTTCTTCAACCGTAACACCTTCAAGTTCAGTTCGTTTTTTATCTCGGAAACTACCACCTGAAGCTGTCACGATTAAGCGTTCAATGTTTTTAGCTTGTTCACCTTGCAGGCATTGAAAAATAGCGGAATGCTCACTATCGACAGGAAGTAAAGGTACATCATATGTTTTCGCGTACTCTTTTACTATATGACCAGCTGTCACCAGTGTTTCCTTATTTGCAAGTGCAATTGTCTTTTTTTGTTCAATGGCCTTTAATGTTGGAACAAGCCCGACACTTCCGACAAGGGCATTGACCACAACGTCCACTGCATCATAAATTGCTGCTTCGATGTTGGCTTCATCACCAGCAGCCATTTTGACATCGTATTCAAATGAATGACCTTTTAGCGTGTGATAGGCCTCTTCACTTAAGCATCCGACAAATTCAGGCTGAAACTGTTCAATAATTGGTATGGCCTTGTCTACATTCCGGCCAAACGTCATGGCTTTCAGCTTAAATTTGTCTGGGTGCTGCCTAATCACATCTAATGTTTGTTCTCCAATTGATCCTGTTGCGCCTAATAGCGAAATATATCTCAAATTGCCACTCCTTCTCTCGTTCAATAGTTTCTATGAGGTTAGCTGGCAAACGTTGCGAGCAGTAAATATAAAAACGGCAGAACGAATAAAAAGCTATCAAACCTGTCCAAAATACCGCCATGTCCAGGGAGGATTGTCCCTGAATCTTTCACGTCGTAATGACGTTTTAAAGCAGATTCCACAAGGTCGCCAAGCTGCCCAAAGATACTGAGCAAAAGCGTAATAAACATAACAAGCAGATATGATGGCAAAAATCCTGTAACCGCCTGAAACACAAATGACAACACGACCGCTGTGACGATTCCACCGATAAATCCTTCTACTGTTTTGTTTGGGCTAATCTCTGGCCAGAGCTTTCGTTTCCCCATCGATTTCCCAATGAAATAGGCACCTGAGTCAGTGGACCAAATAATCACTGCTGCGAAGAAGATCGCACTCATGCCATATAAGCCTCTAATTTGGATAAAATAATAGAAACTGACGCCAATATATAATGTCGCTAAGATCACAAAAGCAACCTCATCGAATGTGAAAGAGTTTTTGCTCAACACTGTATAAGTTAAAAGAATTAAGACTGCGAATAAAGCAATCTGCATTTTTGATGCGTCTACGTTCGGGAAGAAGCTGTTCTCTCCGCCCATTAAAAGCCAAAGCAATATTAAGCTGACAATACCGGGAATACTGAAAATCGATATCTTTTTCATTCTTAGAAGCTCAAAGAGAGCGACGCTTCCCATTAAGTAAATCAGCAGGGTAAATGGCATCTGTCCATATATAACTGCAAGTAAAAAGACTGCAGCTGCCAACACACCCGTCAAAATTCTTTGTTTCATCTGCACCACCCTCTAAATTCCACCGAACCTCCGGCCTCGGCGCTGGTATTCTCCGATAGCGCCTATAAGATGCTCATCAGAAAAGTCAGGCCATAGCACATCCGTAAAGACAAATTCGCTGTACGCAATTTGCCAAAGCATAAAGTTGCTTAATCTAATTTCTCCACTTGTGCGAATAAGCAAATCCGGATCTTGAAGAGATTCTGTCATTAAATAAGCTGAAAACATCTCTTCTGTGATGTCTTCTGCTTGAAGCTTACCTTCTTTGACTTTTTCAGAAATTTGCCTGCATGCGGAGACGATTTCTGTGCGCCCTCCATAGTTGAGCGCAAAATTCAAAACGAGTCCGTCGTTATTCGTCGTACTCTTTACTGCGTTCTCTACCGCTCTTTTCGTATGCTGCGGGAGGCCGTCTGGATCACCTGTTAAGCGCACACGAACATTTTCCTCGATGAGCTCGGGCAGGTAGATGTTCAAAAATTCTTCAGGAAGTTTCATTAAAAAGTCTACTTCTAGTTTTGGACGTTTCCAATTTTCCGTTGAAAAAGCATACAAAGTCAGCACTTTGACATTCAGCTCATTTGCAAGCTTTGTCATGCGCTTGACGACTTTCATTCCTTCATGATGTCCTGCTACCCGTGGAAGAGCACGTTTTTTCGCCCATCTTCCGTTCCCATCCATGATAATGGCGATATGTTCAGGAATTTCTCCATTTAATATGTCTTCTTTTGTCAGACTTTCTAAGTTGGAAGCTGCAGTTTGCTGATTCTTCCAATTTTTGAGTATATTGAGCATGAGATTCCTCCATCACCCAAAAAGGTTGCGTTTCCGCTAATAATATAGTCACCAACAGTATTAACAAAAAAACCCCCTGTAAACATGAAGAGGGTCTTTTCACTATTATCTATTGTACATAGTTTTTTCTTAAACTTCCATGATTTCTTTTTCTTTATCTTTCATCACGTCATCAATTTTAGCGACATATTCATCTGTCAATTTTTGAACATCCTCTGTTGATGATCTTAATTCATCTTCAGTGATCTCACCATTTTTCTCGAGCTTTTTCAACTCATCGTTTGCATCACGACGAACATTACGAACAGCTACTTTTGCTTCTTCTGAATATTTTCTTACAACCTTCACAAGCTCTTTACGTCTTTCTTCTGTTAGTGCAGGAATTGCAATACGGATCACATTTCCGTCACTTGTTGGCGTGATACCAAGATCAGACTTTTGGATTGATTTTTCGATATCACCGATAGCTGTTTTATCATAAGGTGTGATAATTAGCATACGTGCTTCTGGCACTGTGATTGACGCGATTTGGTTTAGTGGTGTTTGTGCACCATAATAATCAACCGTCACTTTATCAAGCAATGAAGCATTTGCTCTGCCCGCACGAACAGTTGCAAGTTCTCGTCCGTATGCTTGAACGGCTTTTTCCATTTTTTCTTTCGTTTGGTTCAATACTTCTTTTGACACGTTATTTCCCCCTCACAATCGTTCCAATTGATTCGCCATTTACGGCACGTTTAATATTTCCTTCTTCCATAATAGAGAATACGATTAATGGAATGTCATTGTCCATACATAATGAGGACGCAGTAGAATCCATTACTGCAAGCCCTTCTTTTAGCACATCAAGATATGAAAGCTTGTCATATTTTACTGCATCCGCATCTGTACGAGGATCAGCACTGTAGACACCGTCTACATTATTTTTCGCCATTAAAATGACATCTGCTTCAATTTCTGCTGCACGAAGTGCTGCCGTTGTATCTGTAGAGAAATAAGGGTTACCAGTACCTGCAGCAAAAATCACGACACGTTTCTTCTCAAGATGACGGATCGCTTTTCTTCTTATGTATGGTTCTGCAACCTGTCTCATTTCGATAGAGGTTTGTACCCTAGACTGAATGCCAAGCGTTTCTAGGCTGTCCTGTAGCGCGAGCGAATTCATCACTGTTGCTAGCATGCCCATGTAGTCTGCTGTCGCACGGTCCATTCCTAAGTCACTGCCTGTCTTACCGCGCCAAAGGTTTCCTCCGCCTACAACAACTGCAACCTCAACATCAAGCTCTGCAATTTCTTTTACTTGCTTTGCAATTGAATGAATGACAGTTGGGTTAATTCCATTTCCAGCATCACCTGCTAGTGCTTCGCCACTTAGCTTCAGTACAATGCGATTATATTTCGGTTTGCTCATGATAACCTCCAAGTGTAAACTATACCGTCTCTTATTATGCGTAAGAAACTGCCTTTTGTAAATCAATATCCTCTAAAAAATAGGGAACACAGTGCTTGTGCTCCCTAAAAAAGCCCCAGAGAGCTTTTCAAACATTATTTTTTCACTTGGCTCATAACTTCTTCAGCAAAGTTGTCTTGACGCTTCTCGATACCTTCGCCCACTTCATAGCGAACATAAGTTTGAATGCTTGCGTTTTTCGCAGCTACTACTTGTTTCACTTTTTCATCTGGGTTTTTAACGAAAGCTTGGTCAAGTAAGCAAATTTCTTCGAAGAATTTGTTTAGACGGCCTTCTACCATTTTAGCTACGATGTTTTCAGGCTTTCCTTCTTGTAGCGCTTGCTGTGTTAATACTTCGCGCTCACGGTTTGCTTCTTCTTCTGACACTTGGTCACGAGAAATGTATTTAGGGTTTACAGCAGCAACGTGCATTGCGATGTCTCTTGCAAGCTCTTCATCAGTTGTTCCGTTAAGAACAGCTAACACACCGATGCGTCCGCCCATGTGTAAGTAAGAACCGAATGCTGCGTTATCTTCTTTTGTGATAACAGAGAAACGACGTAGAGTGATTTTCTCTCCGATTTTCGCAATTGCAGATGTAATATGCTCTTCAACTGTTGAACCGTTTTCCATTTTAGAAGCATGAGCTTCTTCAATTGTTGCAGGTTTAGCAGCTAGCAAATGATCAGCAAGTTCGTTAAGAAGTGATTGGAATCCTTCGTTTTTCGCAACGAAATCCGTCTCAGAGTTCACTTCTAGGATCACGCCTGTGTTGCCATCAGTTTTGATAAGAGTTAATCCTTCTGCAGCAATACGGTCTGCTTTTTTCGCAGCTTTTGCAATTCCTTTTTCTCTTAGAAGATCGATTGCTTTGTCGATGTCACCATCAGTTTCTGTTAACGCTTTTTTACAGTCCATCATACCTGCACCAGTTTTTTGACGCAGTTCTTTAACTAATTGAGCAGTAATAGCCATTTTACATTTCCTCCTTCTATGTTAAAACACGGATTACTAGGTGAAAAAAAGGTGATAAAAGGCATTTCCCTCTTATCACCTTTTGAATAGGTTACGCAGTTGTTGTTTCAGTTTCTGTCGTTTCTTCTACAACAGCTTCTTCTTCGCCTTGTTTAGACTCAAGAATCGCATCTGCCATTTTAGCAGTTAGAAGTTTTACAGCACGGATTGCATCATCGTTTGCAGGGATCACAACATCAATTTCGTCTGGATCACAGTTTGTGTCAACGATACCGATGATTGGGATATTCAATTTACGAGCTTCTGCAACTGCAATACGCTCTTTACGAGGGTCGATAATGAAAAGTGCATCCGGAAGACCTTTCATGTCTTTGATTCCGCCTAGAAATTTTTCAAGACGTTCTAATTCTTTTTTCAGTTGAACGACTTCTTTCTTAGGAAGAACATCGAATGTACCGTTTTCTTGCATTTTTTCAATATCTTTTAAACGTTTGATACGTTTTTGGATTGTTTCAAAGTTTGTTAACGTTCCACCAAGCCAGCGTTGGTTCACATAGAACATACCAGAACGGATTGCTTCTTCTTTCACTGAATCTTGTGCTTGCTTTTTCGTACCAACGAAAAGGATTTTTCCTCCGTCAGCAGCAAGGTTTTTCGTGAAGTTGTAAGCTTCCTCTACTTTTTTCACCGTTTTTTGAAGATCGATGATGTAGATACCGTTACGCTCTGTAAAGATGTAACGCTTCATTTTTGGGTTCCAACGGCGTGTTTGGTGACCGAAGTGAACACCAGCTTCTAGCAATTGTTTCATAGAAATAACTGACATGTTGTTGCCTCCTAATATAATGGTTTTTTTTCCTCCGCTCAAGTCATGTTCACATAAAACTGCGCCACGGCAGCACCTTCATACGAATCATTAAGCGTGTGTATTTAACACCAAGAAATAATATAACACATGATGGACTGACAATCAAGAATCCTTTACAGCTTTCCGCTAAATTTTAATAAAAGCTCGATTTCTGTCTTGCCCGTTTTCAGTTCTTTCGCTATTTCTTCTAGCGAATGCCCTTTGTCATATAAGGTCTTCACCTGATCCTCGAATGTTTCTTCTATTTCACTTTCAGAAGGCACAGAAGCTTCTGATTCAAGATGTGGAACGGGTTCGTTTACCTTCTCTTCCTGCACTTCAACTTCGCTAAGGAGAGCTGACAAGTGCTCTGGTACTGGATCTTCACTTTCTACCGATTGCTGGGATTCAATTGGTGTTTGTGGCTGCTTTGGTGTCTGAAAATCCGATTTCAGCTCTTCAGCAGAAAAATCAGGGGAAGCGGCTGCCACTTTTGATAGTTTGTCATTCTCTTCTTTGACTTCCATCAAAAATGCAGCCAGGGTATTTTCCGTTTCTTCTAGAAGTTCTCGCTGCTTTTGTTCAGTTGCCTTCAGCGAATTCATTCTCGTATATAAAATGATCACAAAATAAATAAGTGCAGCATGAAGCATGAAGCTAATCAGCCATAACATATTTTTTCACTCACTAACTCTTTAAGATTGAATGGCTTTATCAAGCAGATGCTTAAGCTTGAACAATGCCTTAGAATGAATTTGCGAAATGCGTGAGGTCGATAAATTGAGCACGTGACCGATTTCCGTTAACGTCAGTTCCTCTTTATAAAATAGACTGATCACGAGCTTTTCTTTTTCCGATAGCTCGGTCATTTTTTCAGCAAGCTGTTCTATTAATTCATCTTTTAGCATCTTCTCTTCAGGTGTCACAGTTTTCTCGTCGCGAATCATGACTTGGACGTTTTCACCGTCTTCTTGATCATGAAGCTTCTCGTCGATTGAAAGCAGATTTGCAAAGAAACCTTCATTCATTGTTGTGACAACATCCTGTTCACTCATGCCAAGTTCCTCAGCCACTTCTGTCGGCGTCACATTTCGTAAATAGCGTTGTTCAAGCTTTTCAATCGCCGCTTCTACTTTTTTTGTCTTTTCTCTTGATGTACGAGGCAGCCAGTCCTCTTTACGAAGACCGTCGATGATGGCCCCGCGGATTCTGAAGGATGCATATGTATCAAACTTCAGATCTCTTCCGGGGTCAAATTTTTCAAGGGCATCATATAAACCGAGCATCCCTAGACTGATCAAGTCTTCTTTATGCACTGACTTCGGGAGACCGATGGAAATTCTTCCAACATGATATGTGACGAGCGGCATATAGCGGCGCATAAGATCATCTCCAGCAGCTGGGTCCTTCCACTCTTTCCATCTAGCCCATAGCGCCTGATCTTCGTAATTTAAGGATTGCATCTTTCTCCCCCTATACTTCCTTAGTTATATCTTCATAATGCCTTGCTTCACAGTGCGGATCTCAAGCTCTGTCGTAAGCGGATCAAATTCAATCGTACGACCATTGTTCCCGCCCGTATCCTCACTAATGATCGGGATGCGATAAAGAGACAGATGTTCTTTAACAGCTGATACATTTCTAGGTCCAATTCTCATGAGATCATTGGTTGACTTAAATTTAAACATTTCTGCGCCACCAGCAAGTTTTGCCTTTAGCGCATGTTTGCGCGCTCCTTCTTTAAGGAGAAGATCAATTGTATGCTTGACACCTGTATCTGCATATTTAGCCAAGTTCTCCACTGCCCCTTTTGCAAGGGATGAGTCTGGAAGCATGACATGAACAAGACCTGCCAGTTTTTTTTCTTGATCAAACAGAACAAGTCCTACACAAGAACCAAGTCCGGATGTCCGAATGCGGTCCGGTGTTTTCACAAGCTGAACATCCGCTATACCAACCTTTACAACTGCCGGAATCTGAACGTTCATTACAGGTTACCTAATGCTTCGAATAGTTTTTCAAACGATTCAAAGTCTGGTAATAGAAACATATTTCCTTTCAGCTCTTGCTTATTTTGATCATCAAAAATCGATGTATCAATCACAATTGCCTGATCACCTAAAGGACTAAATTGCATTAATCCTTCGCTAATGACAGCTCCGAACATATCGAGCGTAACATCTGGAACACTTGGGTGAAGCTGCAATTTTGTTAAATCGGCAAGGGCTGATAAATAAGAGCCTGCTAAAATATTTCCCAGCTCGTGAAGTGCTGAAGTCCCCATCACATGCTCGTGAATAGTATCAATATCAAATGCCGGATCTCGTACAAGCTCTCTTACAAACTGCTCTGCTTGCTCAAAGGGCATAATGAAAAAGATTGAGCCAGATAAATCTCCTTCCATTCGCAGGAAAATGCTTGCAACTGGGAGGTCTGCACCGCCAAAGAATTCCATTAACTCTTCAAACGAGAGAACCTTGACAAATGGAACAGCCATATCTATTTTGCGATCCAATAGGCTGGCAAGAGCAGACGCGGCGTGGCCTGCTCCAATATTCCCAACCTCTCTTAATACATCCAGCTGTTCATCTTTTATTTCATTGAAAATGCTCATTTCACATCCTCCTTAATGAACAGGTGCATCTTGAACACTCTTGTCGAGAACAGCACCAGGATGAATGATATTAAATAGACGCTGATCATGCTTAATGATACCTGTCACCCATGATTGCCCTTCTTTTTCAGCTGATTCAGGAGAAGATTCTACTTCTTCCTGATGGACTGTAATGACATCATTCGCTTCATCAACAATCCAGCCGACTTCAATGTCACCAAATTGTACAATAATCATTCTTGTTTCATCTGTAATTTCGTTGTCACTTGATCCAAGTCTCACTCTTAGATCGATGACAGGCGTCACGACACCGCGCAGATTAATAACACCGCATATATAAGGGGCAACGCCAGGGACTCTTGTCGGCTGCTGCCATTTTTCAATGGACTTTACTTCTGATACTGAAATGGCGTATTCTTTTTTGTTTACGATAAACACAATCATCTTTTCGCCAGTTTGGATATCTGTACTCATTTCAGACCGCTCCTCTATTGTTTTTTACTTGATCAGTGCATTACAGTCAACGATGAGTGCCACTTGACCGTCGCCTAGGATTGTTGCGCCTGAGATCGCAAACACGTTTGGCAAGTAATCTCCTAGTGATTTCAATACAACCTCTTGCTGTCCAATAAATGAGTCGACCACAAATGCTGTCAGCTTATCTCCTTTACGAACAACGATGATGTGCAGTTCTTCCTCTAATTCATTCGCATTCGGTACGTGGAATTGTTTCTTCAAGTACACGACCGGTACGATAAATCCGCGGAAATCAATTACTTCACGATCATGCGTTTGAAGGATGTCGCTTTTCTTAATGACAGCCGTTTCAATAATAGAAGAAATCGGAATCGCAAATGTTTCCTCTTCCAGTTTCACAAGAAGTACAGAAATAATCGATAATGTAAGCGGAAGCTGGATCGAGAATAGTGAGCCCTGTCCTTCTGTTGAGTTGATGCTTACAGATCCGCCTAGTGATTCCAGCTTGTTTTTTACAACGTCAAGGCCTACACCGCGGCCTGAGATGTCAGAAATCGTATCAGCTGTAGAGAATCCTGCTGCAAAGATCAGTGAATCAATTTGATGATCTTCAAGTGTCTCTGCTTCTCTATCTGTAATAACCCCGCGCTCTAATGCTTTTTCAAGCACTTTCTTACGGTTAATTCCGCCGCCATCGTCTTCTACTTCAATGAAGACGTGGTTTCCGCTATGATACGCTTTTAATAGAACGGTACCTTTTTCTGGCTTGCCTTTTTTCACACGTTCTTCTGGTGATTCAATTCCGTGATCTAGGCTGTTTCTAAGTAAGTGTAAGAGTGGATCACCAATCTCGTCGATAACTGTTCGATCAAGCTCTGTTTCAGCACCTTCAATAATCAGTTCAATTTTCTTATTCAGCTCTTTTGTCAATTGACGAATCATACGAGGGAATCGGTTAAACACCGTTTCCACAGGAACCATTCTCATATTCAAGATGATCGATTGCAGATCTCCAGAAATACGTGTCATTCTTTCAACTGTGTCTGTCAGTTCATTATTTTCTAATTCTTTGGCAATCTGTTCTAAACGTCCTCTGTCAATCACCAGTTCTTCAAACAGATTCATGAGAGAATCGAGACGGTCAATGTTGACCCGAATCGTTTTTGTTCCGCCGGCAGCTGCACCGTTATTGCCATTTGCTTTTGGCGCATCGTTTGCTGGGGCTTTCGCAGCAGGCACAGATACTTCTTCTTTTTCCTGTTCAGGTTTTGCCTCTTGTTTTTCAGCTGGAGATGCTTCTTCAAATGCAGAGACTTCTGAGATCTCAACTTGTTCAACTTCTGAGATCGTCATCACAATTTTCTTCACTTCGTCCATTGGTTGTTTAGATAAATAAGAAATACTGAATTCAGATTCGAAATCTTCTGATTCTAAAAGTTCTGCATTTGGAACTGTTTTAACGACCTCGCCTGCTTCGTTCAGTCTTTCAAAAATCATATAGACACGAACCGCTTTTAATAAGCATGCGTCACTTAATGTGACATTGAGTTCATAACATTTAAAGCCTTGTTCCCTCGCTTCATCAAGCACTGTTCGTTCAAATTCGTTATAGTCTAAGTCGTTAGCAGAAGCCGCTGATACATCCGCAGTTTCAACACTAGGAGCTGCCTCAGCATGGCTTCCTGTCACATCTAGTTTTTTACTAATCTCTGTGACATCGCGTTTCCCATCTCCGCCTTCTGCAATTGATTGAACCATTGCTTCAAGGTGATCAAGCGCTTCAAACATCGTGTCCATCGACTCAGGTGTGACAATCATTTGTTCATTTCGAATGGCATCAAACATGTTTTCTAAATGATGTGTTAGCTGAGCCATATCAGCGTAGCCCATCGTTGCACTCATGCCTTTCAATGTGTGAGCGGCTCTGAATATATCATTCACTAGCTGCAAGTCGGTTGGGTTCTTTTCTAAATCAAGAAGTTTTTCATTACAAGTTTGTAAGTGTTCTCTGCTTTCATCTAAAAAGATATCTAAGTATTGGTTTACATCCAACGTGTTCACGCCCTCTCTTTTTTCATGGAGCTTATAATTGCATGTGCGATGTCATCCACATGCCTTGTTTCATGTGCAAGGCCTGCTTTAATGACTGATTTAGGCATTCCGAAAACAACACATGATTCTTCTTTTTCTGCAATGACTTTTGTATGACCGCTTGCGACCATTTTTTTGACACCTTCTGTGCCGTCACTACCCATGCCTGTCATAATGACAGCAATTTTCTCGTAACCCTTTATATGACTGATCGATTCAAATAAATAGTTAACAGAAGGTTTGTGACGGCTTTCCGTGTCTTCTGGAGACAGTCTGATGACTAAGGATGCCCCTTGTTCATGAAGTGACATATTCATTCCACCAGGCGCTATGTAAGCTACTCCATTTTTAGCGATGTCTCCATCTTGCGCTTCTTTAATCGAAATTTGAGATAAATGGTCTAACCTAGTAGCAAGTGATGCCGTAAATCCTGCCGGCATATGCTGCACTATCAAAATGGGGGCTTCTATGTCCTTGGGCAGCTTCGTAACGACTCGTTGAAGTGCCCTTGGCCCTCCCGTTGATGTTCCGATTGAAATAATCTTTCGGAGTGAGCCGCTTTTTACTGCTTGCGGGCGAGGTGTAGCCACTGGGATTGACGGCTTCATCACCGGCTTAGAAGAAACCGGCACTTCAGTGCGTTTCCTTGACAGCCCTGCCGCAAGCACCCGCTCTACAATTTGGCCTCTTACTTTGTGTAAATCAAGTGAAATACTTCCTGATGGCTTTGTGACAAAGTCAAAAGCACCAAGTTCTAAGCAATGGATGGTTAAATCTTTCCCTTGCTTTGTCTGGCTTGACACCATAATTACGGCAAGGTCGTGTTCAGCCAGAATTTGTTTTAATGCTTCTGTTCCATTTAAAACAGGCATTTCCACATCTAATGTGACGACATCTGGATTCAGTTCCTTGATCCGTTTTAAGGCATCTTCCCCATTTCGCGCCGTTCCGACGACTTCTATTTCTTGCTCGGCAGTTAGGAAGTCACTAATGAGTTTTCGCATAAAGGCCGAGTCATCTACTACAAGCACTCTAATCATGAGTCCACCTTCCTCCTTTTAAAAAAAGAGGACAACTTATCTATAAACGTATGCTGCTCTCTCTGTGCCTCTCTTATCTGCTGTTGATAAAGTGTTTCCGCCAGCATCTTAATCGTTTTACTCAGCCTTGAATGAGGCTGCTTCATATAAAATGGAATTTGTTCAGCCACTGCTTTTGGAACCGCAGGATCATCCGGGACAGCACCAGCAAATACTAGTTTTCTGTGAAGAAATGATGTGACTACTCCTGCTAATTTCCGATAGGTTTCTGACCCTTCTGACGGGGTTTTACACCGGTTGACAATGATTTGCACAGATTGTTCAAACTGATGAATCGCTAAATGTTTAATGGCGCTGTAGGCATCCATGATTGATGTTGGTTCCGGCGTTGTCACAACTACAACTTCTCCTGCTGATAAAACAAAAGGTAGTTGATCTTTTGACAAACCAGCCCCCATATCAAAGAAGATACAATCAAAGTCGTGCATCATTCTTTCCATTTCCTCTAGAAAGAACGACCATTGATCTTTATCTAAAGAAAACAGCTGTTCAAGTCCGCTTCCGCCAGAAATGTAATAAAGGTTGTTCGTTCCTTGAGTCATAGCCGCTTGGAAGGATTTCTTCCTGACAAGAACATCTAAAATAGAGCTAGTCGATGTTTTCCCTAGTAAAATATCAATATTCCCCATACCAAAATCAAGGTCGATGACTAACACTCGTTTACCTGCATTTGCGATAGATAGTGCCATATTCAGCGTCAAATTCGATTTTCCAACCCCGCCTTTACCGCTCATGACAGCAATGGTTTTTGCCTGTCCGCTTATACCAAGAGGAGCTGGTGTGATCGTTTGATTTTGTTGAACGAGCTTTCTTAAACCTTCTGCTTGGTCAGGCTTCATCATTGTAAGACCATCCTTGTTAATTCAAGAGGAGAGCCCTCAAGAATATCCTCAGGAACATTTTGACCATTTGTTAAAAAGCCAAGTCCAATTTGAGAGTCTGCAATGATTTGAAAAATGGTGCCCATCGTGTCTGTTTCATCTACTTTTGTAAAAATAAATTGATCGATTGAAACGTGTTCAAAACGTTTCACCATGGCTTTCATGTCCTGATACTTTGAGGTCGCACTCATCACTAGGAAACTTTGAATGCTTTCATCAAATGGAATGATGTCTGTCAGCTCTTTGATATACGCTTCTTCTTTAAAGTTACGACCCGCTGTGTCTACGAAAATATGATCATACTCTTTAAATGTCTCTTGAGCTTTTACAAAATCCTCTCTCGAATAACAAACCTCAAGCGGTGCATTAAGTAGTTCTGCATATGTTTTCAGTTGTTCGATTGCTGCTATTCGGTACGTATCTGTTGTAATAAAAGCGATTTTCTTTTGCTTCTGAATGGCCGTTTTGGCAGCGAGCTTTGCAATCGTTGTTGTTTTACCAGCCCCAGTCGAACCAAACAGCACAATGTATTTAGAACGAATCATCGGATCATCAGAAGTGTGAGACGGCAGCATATCTGTCAGCAGTTGTTCAAGTTCTTTTTGAATTTGCTCTTCCTTGACAGCGCCCTTCGTTAAAAGACCTTTGAGGCATTCGTCACGAATGGCATCATCAAGACCTTGATCCTTCAGCTTTTGATCGATTGCCATGAGAGGGTCAGGCAATATACCAGCATGCCGCTCATTCCTCGCATATTCTAACGGCTGAGCTTGAAGAGGTACTGGTTTCACTGCCTCAGGAGCAAGAGACGGCTCTTTAGGTCGGTGTTGAACCTGCTCCTTTTTCGGAAATACTGGAAGAGGGGGCGCAGGCTGTCCACCTTTACCCGCTCTTTCTTCAAAATCTTGATCCAGCACTGCAATCACTTCAACCATTTGCTGTTTCTTTAAACCGAATAGCTTTCGTTTCACAACGGTTTTGGAATTTAAGATGACGGCATCCTTCCCAAGCTGCTGCCTAATTTGAATCGTTGCTTCCTGCATTGAATTCGCTGTGATTTTTTTCATTTTCATTAGATATCCACCACTCCGATGCTCTGTACTTCCACATTTGCTTCTAGTTCGTTATAAGATAGTACCGGTAATTCCGGGAAATATCTTTCTAACAGCTGCTTGACGTACATTCTTATAGGAGGTGAGCACAATAGAACCGGCGTTTCCTGACGAAGCGAAAGCTGTTCAATTTCTCTCGCCACTGATTGAATCACACTTTCAGAGGATTCTGGATCTAACGATAAGTAGTTCCCATGCTCTGTTTGCTGTACGCTGTCAGCAATCACCTTTTCCACTCGGCCCGAGCATGTCACGACTTTGAGTGATTCATTCTCTCTCGCATATTGTGCGGTAATCTGTCTTGCGAGCGCCTGTCTGACATACTCTGTTAACAAATCTGTATCCGTCGTTAACTTTCCGTAGTCTGCAAGCGTCTCAAAAATGGTGACAAGATTTCGAATAGAAACCTTTTCTTTCAGCAGTTTTGCAAGCACTTTTTGAATATCACCAACTGCTAGTGGATTTGGCGTCACCTCATCCACTAAGACAGGATAACTTTCTTTCAGATGATCGATTAATTGCTTCGTTTCTTGGCGTCCGAGCAGTTCGTGTGTGTTTTGTCTAATTTTTTCTGTGATGTGAGTAGACACAACTGATGCAGGATCTACTACCGTATAGCCAAGCATCTCAGCCTGATCTTTTTCTGCTTCTGAGATCCATTTAGCCGGAAGACCAAAGGATGGCTCGATTGTTTCAATTCCTTCAATCGGATCATCATCAGGTGTAGGCGACATCGCTAAGTAGTGATCAAGCAGTAGCTCGCCTTTTGCCACTTCATTCCCTTTTATTTTGAGTCGATACTCATTTGGGTTAAGTGCAATGTTATCCCGGATCCGGACAACTGGAATCACAAGACCAAGTTCAAGGGCAAGCTGCCTTCGAATCATCACAATCCGGTCTAACAGGTCACCGCCTTGATTTGCATCGGCTAGCGGAATCAGGCCATAGCCAAACTCAAATTCAATGGCATCCATTTGGAGAAGGTGAATGACACTTTCTGGACTTTTCATCTCTTCTACCTCTGCCTGCTCCTCTAGTACCTCTTCTATTTCTTCTTGATCCTGTTTGTTTTTTGACATCAAGTATGCGCCGAGGGCAAGTAAACCTGCGATCGGTCCTGTCAAAAGTACGCCGATTGGTGTAAACAACCCAAGAAGGAAGATCGTACCTGCCGTGACGTAAAGCATAGCTGGAAATGCAAACAGCTGTTCAGTGATATCTGACCCAAGGTTCCCATTAGAAGCAGCCCTTGTGACGACAATTCCTGTCGCTGTTGAAATGAGAAGTGCAGGGATTTGTGAAACAATCCCGTCTCCTACCGTTAATAATGTAAAGTGGGAAGCTGATTCTTGAATTGACATTCCTTGCTGAAGCATCCCAATGATAATCCCAAAAATAATATTAATAATGACGATGATAATACCTGCGATGGCATCCCCTTTGACGAACTTACTTGCTCCATCCATCGCACCATAAAAGTCTGCTTCTCTCGCTACTTTTTCACGGCGATTTCTTGCTTCACTTTCTGTCAGCATCCCAGCATTTAAATCTGCATCAATACTCATTTGTTTCCCTGGCATCGCATCGAGGGTAAATCTTGCCGCAACCTCTGAAACACGCTCAGCCCCTTTGGTAATGACAACAAATTGAATGATGATCAGAATAAGGAAGACCACAAGACCAACGAGTACATTTCCTCCAACAACAAATGAACCAAACGTTTCTACAACCTTTCCTGCGTCTCCAGTTGAAAGAATAGATCGTGTTGTAGAGATGTTAAGCCCTAAGCGAAAGAGCGTTAAGAGCAAAAGCAATGATGGAAATATTGAAAATTGCAGTGGTTCTTGCATGTTCATTGTGGTGAGAAGCACGATAAGCGCAAGAGAAATATTAATAATGATTAAAATACTTAATAGCATTGGCGGAAACGGTATGACCAGCATCGCCACAATTAAAATAACACTGAATAAAACAGATAAATCTCTTGCTGACATGCCTGTTCTCTCCTTTTAAAACCAAAAATTCATAAAATCTTTTGTTTCGTTTTATAAACATAAGCTAAAATTTCTGCGATTGCCTTAAAGTATTCCTCTGGCACCGCTTGGTCAATGTCGACCTGATCATAGAGTGCACGAGCGAGCGGCCGGTTTTCTACGGTCATAATATCGTGCTCTTTCGCAATCGTTCTAATTTTCAAAGCCAAAATATCTGTTCCCTTTGCCACAACAAAGGGCGCGTCCATCTTTTCTTCGTCATATTTCAGAGCAATGGCATAATGGGTTGGGTTTGTAATGATGACGTCCGCTTTTGGGACTTCCTGCATCATCCGTCTCATGGCCATTTCCCGCTGACGCTGTTTAATCTTTGATTTTATGAGCGGGTCACCCTCTGATTTTTTATACTCATCTTTGATGTCTTGTTTGGACATCCGTAAGTTTTTTTCATAATCAAATTTCTGATACATATAATCAAGCCCTGCTAAGACCATGAGAGCACCTGCTGCATATAGCCCCATAATCAAGGTCATACTTGCCACGAAATGAAGAGTTTCCTCTGCTGTTAGTAAAGGAAGCCTTAGGATTTCGTCAAAGTGCATCCAAAGTGCAATAAATGTCGCAAAACCAATTAAACCAATTTTTAAAATGGATTTTAATAGTTCTACGAGGGCTCGAATACTGTATATTCGTTTAAACCCTTTGATTGGATCGAGTTTTTCTAATTTTGGTTTGATTACTTCTGTCGAAAAGAGAAAGCCAACTTGCAAATAGTTACTGATAATCCCTGCCAGCATACCAACACCAAGTATTGGCATGAGGAGGAGCCCTGTTTCCTGAAGCAATTCCACAAATAGTTGATGAATATTAGATGTGCTAACTTTCATTAGCATCGTTGTTGAATAAAAACGTTCAATGAGCGCAATAATACGCTCTTTCATAAAAGGCCCAATAAAAAAGAATGATAAAAAGATTAATAGAAATGAGATGGCTGTATTGACGTCGGTACTTTTGGCAACCTGACCTTTTTTACGTGAATCTTGCCTCTTTTTCGGCGTTGCTTTTTCTGTTTTTTCACCTGCGAAAAATTGCAAGTCTAGTCTAAGCCTTGTCATCATGACGAACCACCGACCAATGCTAAGAAATTCCTCATGGTGAGTACAATCGTATCAAATGTATTTTGGACAACTCCAAAGATGACGCCCATACAGATGATAATCATAATAAAACTCACACCCATTTTAATAGGAAGTCCGACAACAAAAACGTTCATCTGCGGGACTGTTCGTGCCACAATGCCTAATGCCAAATCGACCAAAAACAAGCTAGCGACAACTGGTGCTGAGATTTGAAAGGCAATAATGAACATTTGGTTGAAGCTCTTTGCAATAAAATAAGCAAAAGATTCACTGCCGAAATTCAGTGCGTACTGATCAACTGCAATATATTGAAAACTGTAATAGATTCCATCAAGCAGCAGGTGATGTGCATTAGTTGCCAGCATCAATAGCAATGTGACCGTATAAAAAAATTGCCCCATTAGCGGCGTTTGTGCCCCTGTTTGCGGATCAATTACATTGGCGATCGCAAACCCCATTTGAAAATCAATAAATGAGCCGGCAATTTGAACAGCGGACACCATGATATATGCAATCAAACCAAGTAGAAGTCCGACCATTGCTTCTTTCACCGCAAGCATCATATAAAGACCGTCTATGTCGAGTGCTGGCGGTTCCTTAATTGTGCTAAAACTAATCACGGCTAAAAACAGTGAGAATCCAACTCTGTGTACAGCTGGGATCGTTCTATGCGCTAAAAGCGGTACTGTTACAAAAAAAGCGGTGATCCGAATAAAAACTAATAGAAAAGCAGGGAATAATTCTATGATTGACATCGCTCGTTAACCTGCAAATCGATCTAAATTCGAGAACAGCTCTGTCGTAAAGGACACAATGGTCGACAGCATCCATGGACCAAACACAACAAGTCCAATAAGAACTGCAACAATTTTAGGAATGAACGCAAGCGTCTGTTCTTGAATCTGGGTTGTTGCCTGAAATACACTGACAATCAGTCCCACAATAAGAGCGAGCGCTAGAAGCGGCCCACTGACAAGCAATACCACATACACTGATCTTTCAGCCATCGTAATGACAAATTCTGAACTCATGTTTTAAGCACCTACTCTAAAAGCTTTGCAGCAAAGATTTGACAATCAAATACCATCCATCGACTAAAACAAATAACAATATTTTGAAAGGGAGCGATATCATAACCGGAGGAAGCATCATCATCCCCATTGACATCAGGACACTTGCGACGACCATATCAATAATTAAAAATGGAATAAAGATCATGAAACCAATTTGAAATGCCGTCTTTAATTCTGAAATTGCAAATGCGGGTACCATCGCCGTTAACGGAATATCTTTTATCGATTCAGGTGTATCCATTTTTGCGTAACTAAGAAATAAAGCCAAATCCTTCTGTCTCGTATGTTTACTCATAAACTCTTTAATTGGCACTTCGGCTTTTTCATAAGCTTGATTGAGTGTAATGTCATCATTTAAAAGCGGCGTAAGTGCCTCTTTATTAATCTCTGAGAACGTGGGTGCCATGATAAAGAATGTGAGAAACAAAGCAAGCCCAACAAGTACTTGGTTTGGAGGCATTGAGTTGGTTGCAAGTGATGTTCTAACGAATGAAAGTACAATCACAATTCGTGTAAAACATGTCATTAAAATGAGAATGCCTGGTGCAACAGAAAATACGGTTAAAAGTAAAAGAAGACGGACAGACGTACTAATATTCCCTGCTCCGCTGGAATTAAATAAATCGATAAACTCATTCATTTTGTTTCGGGCCTTTCTTTCTGACTTCTGATTGGGTCTTTTTCAATTCGGCTAGCTGTGCCTTCAAATTGGCTGAAAAAGAAGAAGTGGTTGGCTGATCCTTTTTCTTTATCTGAGATGTGAATTTTTGAACGATTTTTGGTAAATCTGTTTTACTTTCCATCGCTTCTTCGTATTGTTGGACGATCGCTTCACATTCTTGTTCATCATCAATTTCTTTTAGCAGCTGGATCGAGTCCGCTACTCCGACAACTAATACTCGTTTGCCCACTTTGATAAGCTGGACTGAACGGTTTTGGCCTACCGTCGTTCCACCAATATTTTCAACATAGCGAAATGGTTTAAGTAAGCGGTTTTGCTTACCAACAAATCTCACCAATCCATATATAAGCAGGATGACAAAAAGTAAAGCACCAATCATTTTGACAAAATCCATAATGGAGACAGAAGAAGAGGGAACTTCTTCTGCCGGATTCGTTTGATTGTCAGTGGTTGTCTTTTCTGTATCCTTTTTGCTGCTTTTCTCTTCTTTGATCCAGTCATTCACTGTGCCATTTTCAGGATCTTTTGTTTCAGCAAACAGTGAGGCGGGTTGCATCGTCAAGAAAAGCATAAAACTGATCATTGCTATACATATCAAACGTTTTTTCAACAAGTCTTACACCCTTTTTTAGCCTAACGTTTTATTAATTGCTTCAAGTACGCGGTCTGCTTGGAACGGCTTCACGATAAAGTCTTTTGCACCTGCTTGGATTGCGTCAATAACCATTGACTGCTGCCCCATTGCAGAACACATGATGATTTTTGCAGAAGCGTCAATTTGTTTAATTTCTTTTAGTGCTGTGATCCCGTCCATTTCTGGCATTGTGATATCCATTGTGACAAGATCTGGAGACGTTTCTTTGTACTTTTCAACTGCTTGAGCACCGTTTTCTGCTTCTCCTACTACATCAAATCCGTTTTTTACAAGAATATCCTTTATCATCATTCTCATGAATGCTGCATCATCTACGATTAATACCTTAGTAGCCATTTACTTATTCTCTCCCTGTATGTTTGTTTATTTTAAATTAGAAAGTCTTTCTGACTGACTTAAAATATCAGTCACACGAACACCAAAGTTCTCATCAATGACAACGACTTCCCCTTTGGCGACGATTCGCTTGTTAACTAGAATGTCTACTGGCTCACCAGCAAGTTTGTCCAGTTCAATGATACTTCCTGCTGAAAGCTCAAGGACTTCTTTGACACTTCGCTGAGTTCTTCCAAGTTCCACCGTAATGGAAAGCGGAATATCCATCAGCATATCAAGATTTCCAAGCTGGCTTGTTGAATGCTGAGGCTCACTGAATGCTTCAAATTCAACTGGTGCCACATTTACAGGTGCTGCCGGTTTTGGCTTCGCCTGTCTTTTTGGCGGAGCTGCTTGCTGCGCTGGTGCAGATTGCGTTTGCGGAGCTGCTTGTTGAGGTTCAGGTGTACTCACTTGAGCTTCTTGAACCGGCTCTTCCTCTTGCGCAGGGTCTGTTAATTCTGCAATTAAATCTTTCGCAAATGTAATAGGATAAAGCTGCATGATATTTGAATCAATGAGTTCACCTATTTTTAATCTGAAGGATACTTTGACAAGCATTTCTGCAGCTGGGATCCGGTCTGTTCCTTCTCCTTCTTTCACATCAAGTAATTCGACGCGAGGCGGAGAAATATCAATCTTTTTATTAAAGACCGTCGACATGGATGTCGCAGCAGATCCCATCATTTGGTTCATCGCTTCTTGTACTGCACTTAAGTGAATTTCGCTTAAAGAAGGGTCAGCATTTGTCCCGTCTCCGCCCATCATTAAGTCCGCAATGACTGCTGCATCTGTTTGCTGGACGACAAGCAGGTTACTTGCGCTGAAGCCTTCCGTATAATTCACTTCAATCGCGACATACGGATGAGGAAATTCCTCATTCAGCATACTTTTTTGAATCACTGTAACAGTTGGGGTGGTAATCTCCACTTTTTGATTTAATAGGGTTGAAAGTGCTGTAGCAGAGCTGCCGAATGAAATATTCCCGATTTCTCCAATGGCATCTTGTTCCATTGCAGATAGGACTGTATCAGGCTCTATATCGTCATTGCTACCTCCTTTAAGGAGCGCATCGATTTCGTCTTGTGATAATTTACTTCCGTTATTCTCCATCTTCTTCACCTCTTATGTCGTGATCTAGAATTTGAATCGCCTGTTTCCGATTCACGCGGCCGGCCTGTCCCAAGAATTTCGGTTTATTTCCGACCATAACAGTAAGAGGCGCATTTACTGGTTTGTCCAAGGCAATACAGTCACCAATTTCCAAATTCAAAAACTCTTCCACCGTCATTTCCGATTCCCCTAGCTCTGCGACTACCGGTATTTTTGCCGTCATTATCCGTTTTTCAATGGCCTTTGTTTCTTGTTGTTTTGGTTCATTTCGTTCAGACTGCATCCAGTAATGTACAGACAGTTTCGGAATAATAGGCTCTAATACAACATGAGGAATACATAGGTTAATAACCCCGCTTACCTCACCTATTTGTGTATTAAGAGAAATGACGACAACTGTTTCGTTTGGTGACACCATTTGTACAAACTGGGGATTTACCTCGAAATCTGCCATTTCAGGCTCGATATCAGTTATGGACTGCCACGCTTCTCTATAATTTTCCAAAGCTCCCTCAAACATGTTTGAGATAATCTTTGTTTCGATCTCTGTAAGTGATTCTGTCTTATTATGACTAATGCCAATCCCGCCCATCAGCCTGTCCATCATGGCATAGCCGATTGTTGGGTTCACTTCAAGCATGATTCTTCCTTCAAGCGGACTGACATAAAATAAGTTTAATAATGTCATATTAGGAATCGAACGAATAAACTCTTCGTATGGTACTTGGTCAACCGAGCTGACAGTAATTTGAATATATGATCTTAGCTGAGCTGAAAAGTGTGTGGTGAGCAGTCTAGCGAAGTTATCGTGAATCCTTGTTAAACTTCGAATCTGGTCTTTCGAAAAGCGCAGTGCACGTTTAAAATCATACACCTTTACTTTTTTCGTCGTTTCTTCTTTTTTCAGCTCTTCAGCATCCATTTCGCCTGTAGATATGGCGGATAATAATGCATCGATCTCATTCTGGGAAAGCACTTCTCCTGACATTTCTTCACCTCCATCGTGTCAATTAATCGCCTCTATTGCAGATTAAAGGAGGTTATATATACTTCTTTCACCTTGCCATCTTGCAAATAGTTATTCACTTTGTTTTTGACTAGTGTTTTAAAATGTTCTCTGCCTTTTTTGCCATCAAGTTCATCTGCATTCGTGTCTGATAAAATGTCAATTACGGCGTCTTTCACTTGAAAACTTCTTTTCTCAAGCTCTTCTTTTGCTTTTTCAGAGTCTGTTTCAATATTCAATACAAGTTTGACCGCATTTCCTTCAGACTTTAAATTGGTGATAATCTCAGGAATTTCAACAGAAGCCTTTACGACTTCATCTGCTGTTGGCTCTTTTTCAGCTTTTGCTTCGTCTGAACCATTCAGCAGAAATATGATGCCTGCTCCTATTCCGCCGATGGCAATAATCATGATTAGCATTACTACGACTAATTTCTTCTTCATTCAAATTCCTCTATTCCTTGATTCAATGAAATGACTTGGATTTTTCTATAGAAAGAAATGATTTTCTCTTGAAGCTGATCTTCATTTTCTTTCACTACGAATTTCTTTCCATTGGCTAATGTAATGGTCGTGTCTGGAAAGCTTTCGATTTGCTCGATATGGAGAGCGTTCAGCATAAATCCTTTGCCATTCAATCTTGTTACTTCAATCATATTAAGCAGAGAAGCGATCATCCGCTCCCCCTACCTCCTATCGTTTCAGATTCACAAGCTCTTGCAGGATTTCATCAGATGTTGTGATCGTCTTTGCATTCGATTGGAATCCACGCTGCGCGATAATCATTTCGGTAAATTCGTCTGTTAAATCAACGTTTGACATTTCAAGTTTTCCGGTTTGGAGTTCACCTGTTCCTTGAGTTCCAGGAGCCATGGCATTACTTGGTGCACCAGAACTAAGTGTTTGGCGGTATAAGTTATCTCCAACTTTATC
The DNA here is from genome assembly GCF_009937765.1 of Bacillus pumilus. Lineage (NCBI taxonomy): Bacteria > Bacillati > Bacillota > Bacilli > Caryophanales > Bacillaceae > Bacillus > Bacillus pumilus. The sequence goes on from NZ_CP047089.1 coordinate 1,802,595, forward strand.
TAATCCTCCTGCATTACTGAAGGAGACAAGTGATACTTGTCCAACAGTACGAGAAACGTTGTTCTCAACAACAGAAACGGTCCCATCTGGCCCAACACTAACACTTGACACATTGTCTCGTGGGATATTAATTTTTTGCCCATCCATGCCAAGAAGATAGTTTCCATCAGATGTTACCAAATCCCCATTTGAATCAGGTCTAAAGTTTCCTGTTCTTGTAAATAGGATTTCACCTTGCTTTTGAATACGGAAAAATCCATCTCCATTAATATAGAAATCATATGGTTCGTCTGTATTTTGAGAAGAACCAGATTTCATGATTTTATCAATAGAAGATAAAGATGATCCTAAACCAATTTGTTTTGAGTTGATTGAACCAGAGTTATTCGTCGGTCCACCTGAGCTTGAAATTGTTTGGCTGACCATATCTTTAAAAGTGATACGGCTTTTTTTGTATCCATGTGTATTGACGTTGGCTACGTTGTTGGCTACAACATCTAATTTTGATTGGAAGTTTTTCATTCCACTAATTCCTGAGTAAAGTGAGCGTAACATTTATTTTCCTCCTCGAATTACTTCGTTTTTTCTCCAACTGCTGTAACATCCCAAGGGCTGATTTTCGTTCCATCTTCTAAATACAGGAAGTATTCATTGTTTATGTTTTTAACAGATTTCACAGTGCCTGATATATCTTTATCATCCAATTTGCCCGATACTTCTTTACCGATCCACCCTACATACGTCGTAAACGGATCTTGGTGAGCAACAAATGTAGACATGAGCTGATTCAGCTTGGTGATAGAATCGTTCATATTGGTTTGCTGTTCTAAGGATGAAAATGTCGCAAGCTGTGTGACAAACTCACGGTCATCTAGTGGGTTTGTTGGATCTTGGTTTTGAAGTTGCGTGAGCAATATTTTCAAGAATTGATCTTTGCCTAGCGTATCTGTTTTCTTTTCTGCTTTTGAAGAAGTGTCTGTTTGTGTGACTGTTCTATTCGTAGCATCAACTGTTGCCATTAGATTTCCTCCTCTTCTTCATCTGACCCAACAAGAGCATCCAGTACATCTTGGAATTCTGCTTCCTGTTCATCAGGATTCTGGAAATGATGCCCTTTTGACTGTTGCTGCTTGTTTTCTTCGTTAAATTGGCCAAATAACGACTGTTCATTTGATTGAAGCGGTATATGGAAACGGTCCACTTGAACCGACATATTCGGAAGCGCCTGTTTGAGCTGCGGCAGGTGATGCTCAAGCAGCTCTTTTGCTGCTTGTGTCGAAGCAGTAATCTTACTCGCATACATACCATTTTGCTTCGTCAGCTGAATCGTGATAAATCCGAGATTTTCTGGATTTAATCGAACTGTAAAGCGTCCGCTTGAGTTGCCAAATGGCGTGAATTTCATTTGCTTCCACGTATTTAGAATTTGCTGATCAACCGTTCCCGGCTTTTCATCAGTGGTTTGTGTCTGCTGAACAGGAGCTGCTGATTGCAGTTGAAAAAACTGCTTATGACCTGGCAAGAGCGTATGAGTGATCGTTTTTTCAGAAGCAGGTGCAGCAGTGCTTTGTCCTTTGACAACTTCCTTTTTGATGAGCCACTCAAGAGAAGCAGTCCCTTTAGCAGGAGTAGTAAGAGTAGATTCTTGTCTTGGAGAGACCAATTCTTTTAACTCTCCTAAAGCAATCTTTAACTCTTTGTCTGACCCTTTTGCATTTGCCATCATATGGTCGATTAACTGATTAAAGTGTTTCAGCTCACTTTGAGACATTGAATTCAGCTTTGGTGCTGAACCCTGCTGCGAGAAAAATTGCTCTTTTACTTGCTGAATCAGTTTCTCATCTACCCCATTTTTCGAAAGAAAGTGAATGAAATCTTGACCCTTTGCTTCAATATCTTGCACTATCTTTGCATCAAAGCTGAGCGGCTGTTGATTGAGCAGTTGGTATAAGAAAAAGTGGACTTGTATGAGCTGCTCACTATGTTCAGAAGCTGGCTTATCAGCTTGTTCACCGTAAATGGAGGATTCCATTTTTTGAAACAACTCTTCTAGTGACTCGAGATCAGATGAATCAAGCGTTTGACCTTGAAGTGTTTGAAGGGCGCTAAGAAGGTTTTCGTCGATTCCTTCTTCAGGTGATTGCATCCATTTTTCAATGATTTGCATTGCATCATTGATGGAAAGAGTAGCACCCGCTGTCTCGGCATTCACAAGACCGCTTTCGCTTTGCGCGCCTGCCCCGCTAAGTAATTGTTTAAACAATCCGCTTGCAGAGTTCACGCCGCTCCCCTTTGGTCCCGAGAGACCTTGAGATGATTGCTGTAAGGCTCCAATATCCAATAGCTTCACTTATTGTCCACCCCCATTTTCACTTTCTTTTTTAGCAAGCTCTTTCGTAAACGTAGCTGCCTTCTGAGGTGTTAGTTTTGCTAATATGTCTGTTAGTTTATTTTTGCTTAGCTCTTCAAGAATCTTCAATGCCTCTTTATCACTTAATTCTGATAAAATTTTGGCGGATTTCCCTGCATCCATACTTTCATAGATACTAGCAATCTTCCCTTTAGGTTTCTGGTTAGAGGCTGCTGCCCCATCAGAAGTTGTCCCTGACGCATTATTACTTGATGTATCGCTTGATGAGCTGTTGTTTGATGAACTGTCATTCGAAGACGTATTATTTGCATCATTTTCAGATGTTTTTTCAAGTGAACTGATTTTTTGATTCAGTCTTTTAATCTCTTCATCACTTGTTTTTAAGTCTTTTTGTGCAATTTCAAGTTCATTTTTTTGCTCTTTAATGGTCTTTTTCAGTTCGTTCACTTCTGCATCGCTTTGATTATTATGTGAAGATGACGTTTTTGACGTGTCATCTGAACCAACCAAACTGCTGACGCCCGGAATGTTTTGGAGCGGCTTCTTTAGATCAAAACCTGCCATATAAAGGATTGTGCCAGTCACTAACACAAGCACAATCAATGGGATGATGACAATAAACAAGATCCATTGAAATTTTCCGCCGCTTGATTCTTTCGTTTTTTCCTTCTTAGGCATTCATCTCGACTCCTAATGTCCTTGAAACATGAATTGGCTGATAGAGATATCATCCATTTCTTTCATTTCAATGGCCTTATGTTCAAGGGAAAACTTTTCATATTGCTTTTCTTTCATTTTTTCAAACTTTTTAAATTCAATGTTTTTTTCAGTTAAATCAGATTGTTTTTCATTCATTTGATGGCGCTTCATGATCACAAGCTGCTGATAATGCTGAATGGTGTTATCTAAATTGGTCACAAATTGCTGATAATGACGCATTTCTTGAACACTCATACCACTTCTCAGCTTTTCTTCTTTGCTTTTTTCCATTAATTCTTTTTTACTCATATTTTCATAGAGCTTTTCAGCGACTTGCTCAAATGCCGAAACGGATTGTTGGTACGCTGCGAGTGACTTGTCTTTTTCACTTTCTTTCAGTTCTAAGAGCTTTTGAAATTTGTACTGATATCTCACTGTTTTCGTCAATCCTCTCTATTCATCAAACCGAGCAATACATTCACACTGTCTTCAATAGATACAGCCTCTTCTACATCCTGCTTCAAAAATGAAATCAGATGAGGATAAGCCTGCATGGCATCATCAATGTCTTTCGAGGAGCCCTTTTTATATGCTCCAATGTTAATGAGGTCTTCAGCGTTTTGATAAGTGGATAAAAGCTGGCGGAACCGGTTGGCCGCCTCCTTGTGATCATGACTTGCGATATTGCTCATAACACGGCTGATACTTTTCAGAATATTGACAGCGGGAAATTGTCCTTTGTTGGCTAAAGCACGATCAAGTACAATGTGACCATCTAAGATTCCTCTAACTGTATCAGCGATTGGCTCATTCATATCGTCACCATCAACAAGCACTGTGTAAAACGCTGTGATGGAACCAAGCTGATTCGTTCCAGTTCGTTCAAGTAATTTTGGCAGTATAGCGAACACTGAAGGCGTATATCCTTTTGTCGTTGGCGGTTCACCAGTTGCAAGACCGATTTCCCTTTGTGCCATAGCGACCCGTGTAACAGAGTCCATCATGAACATGACATTTTTTCCTCTGTCTCTAAAATATTCTGCAATAGCTGTTGCTGTATAAGCAGCCTTCATTCTCGTTAGTGCAGGCTGGTCAGAAGTTGCAACGACAACAATCGATCGCTTTAGTCCCTCCGTACCTAAATCCTTTTCAATAAACTCACGAACTTCCCGGCCACGCTCTCCAACAAGGGCAATCACATTCAGATCTGCTTCTGTCTGCTTCGCAATCATCCCCATTAAGGTACTTTTACCAACACCACTTCCAGCAAAAATCCCAATCCTCTGACCAGTGCCGACTGTAAGCAGGCTGTCGATCACTCTGACACCAACGCCCATTTTTTCGCGAATAGGTGGCCTGTCCATCGGGTTTGGAGGTGACTGATCTGTCGAAACAGGTGCAAGTCCCTTTGGAAGCATACTGCCGTCCAGTGGTTCACCGAAGGCATCAACCACTTCGCCAATTAACCCCGTACCAACTTTGACCTTTAGCGACTCACCTGTTGCTTCAACTAGACTTCCTGGTGAAATGTTGGATGCTTCTACATAAGGCATGAGCAGAATATGTTCATCTCTAAAACCTACAACCTCTGCTTTTATCGGATCGTGCTTACGCCCCTTTTTATGAATGAGACACACGTCTCCGATAGAACTTTCCGGCCCCTTAGATTCAATCATCAGTCCAACAACTCGATTGACTTTACCAAATCGTTTATAAGGATCAGCGGTTTCAATCGTTTCTTTTAACACATCGATGTTCATTTGTGATCACCTGAATCAATGACTTCTAGTAGCTTTTCTTTCAACTGATTCATTTGGGTATCAACACTCGCTTCCACTTTTCCAAAGCTTGTTTCTACGTAACAAGTCCCTTTTGGCGCTTTTTCATCTGAGTAAATGGCAAGGTGTGTATCCTTTTGAAGGATTCTGATTAATTCGTCTTTATACTCCATCACATGATCGTAATGTTCAGGGTCCACATAGATGGAAATATCGTCATATTCTTTCACTTCAGAAATGACCTGCTTCACGAGAGCCAAAAATTGATCTTTCGTGTCATCAGCCGAGTACCAAACGCGTTTGGCGAGTTCGAAAGCCAGTTCCACAATTTTTTCTGCGGAGCTTTCAATTTTCTCTTCGTAATCCTGCTTGGCAAGACTGACAATGTCATTTGCTTGATCAAGAATTGATTGATACTGACTCATCGCATCTGCTTCACCCTTTTGGAAGCCATCTTGGTACCCAGCTTGTTTCGCTTCTTCAATGAGCTGCATTCTTTCTTCTTCAAAATCAGCGCGGCGCTGATTGATTTCAGCCATTGTTTTTTCAAGCTCATTATTTGCTTGTTCTACTATACGACTTGCTTGATCTTCAGCATCACTTAGTACAAGCTGCGATGCTTCTGTTTCATTGACAAGCTCTTCTTCATGATGTTCTTTTTTGAACTCCACTTGCTGCAAAGGAATCGTTTGCCGGCGTTGCTCAGGAATAACAGATGTTTCATGTTTGATAATCCTAGACAATGATATCGTCTCCTCCGCCTCGAGCTATGACAATTTCTCCAGCTTCCTCGAGTCGTCTTACGATGCTGACAATACGGGTTTGTGCTTCCTCGACATCTCTAAGCCGGACAGGTCCCATAAACTCCATTTCTTCTTTGAACGTTTCGACCATTCTCTGTGACATGTTGCGGAAGACAATTTCTTTGACCTCTTCGCTTGCCACTTTAAGTGCGAGCAATAAGTCATCATTTTCAACATCTCTGATCACGCGCTGAATCGCTCTGCTGTCAAGTGTGACAATATCTTCAAAGACAAACATACGTTTCTTAATTTCATCAGCAAGTTCAGGATCTTGAATTTCAAGAGTGTCTAAAATGGTCTTCTCGGTCGCACGGTCTACACCATTTAGTACTTCTACAACCGCTTCGACTCCGCCCGTTTGCGTATAGTCTTGCGTAAAGGTTGAAGAAAGCTTTTGCTCAAGAATGCGTTCCACTTCATTGATGATCTCTGGAGATGTGCGGTCCATTAAAGCAATACGTCTCGCAACCTCTGTTTGTACATCCTCGCCTAATTCAGATAATATCTGTCCTGCTTGGACTGGATCTAAGTAGGAAAGGATGAGCGCAATGGTTTGTGGATGCTCATGCTGGATAAAGTTTAAGATTTGTTCTGGGTCAGCCTTTCGAGCAAAATCAAACGGCTTCACTTGAAGCGAGGATGTTAATCGGTTTAAGATGCTGTCCGCTTTGTCCTCACCAAGTGCTTTTTCAAGTACTTGTCTTGCGTACATAAGACCGCCTTGTGATATGTAGTCCTGCGCGATGGCGATGCTGTGAAACTCTTCGATGATTTCATCTTTTTTAGCAGTATCTACACTTCGTACATTGGAAATTTCAAGTGTTAATTTTTCTATTTCGTCTTCAGACAGATGTTTGTATACAGATGCTGACACGTCTAGCCCTAAGGAAATCATTAGGATTGCTGCTTTTTGTCTGCCTGTTAGTCGATTTGGATCTTTTCTCGACATGTGTATTCCTCCTAATCCTCGGACAGCCAGCTGCGTAGCAATTTAGCAAAGTCTTCTGGTTTATCTTTTGCCATTTTCTCAAGCTGATTTTTCCTCACCATTTCCTCTGTTTCTGGTTCAGTGTCGATATCAGGAACATGGAGTGGTGTACGTTCATCAAACTCAAACTCTTCTTCCTCTTCTTTTCTGCGTCTACGCACAAGAAGAATAATAAGAGCGATAATTGCAAGTAGTAGCACACCGCCTACAATATAAACCCAGATTGGAATATTGTTTGATGGGTTTTCTGCTGCTGTTTGCTGTTTACCGTCTAATTTTGATACAGATAAAACAATTTTGTTATCTAAGTCTGCTTGAGTGAGCGCTTGACCATTTGTGTATTCTTTATCAATTGACGTGCTAATGATCGTTGAAAGAATCTTTTTAATATCATCTTGCCGTTCAGCTGTTAAAGAGTTCACATCGTTTGCCGTTGGTGGTTCGACCAATGCTTGAATGCCAACATCTCTAATTTTATAAGGGCTCTCTTTGATATCTTTATGAATGCGGTTGACTTCATAGTTGATACGATCTTCGCTCTTTTCGTAATTTCCGCTACCATTCGCTCCATCGGCGCCTTGATAGTTTGTGACATCATCATCGCCAGTTCCAGCGGTTCCACCAGCTGCTGCACCGTTTCCTGAATAAGTTTCAGCAATCTTTTCAGCACTGACAGCGATGCCTTGCATGTTTTCTTTATCAACTGGTTCTACAAGGTCTTCTTTTCTTTTCTCTTCAGTAAAATCAATGTCTGTTGTGACCGATACAGCGACTTTTTCTTGACCCATCATTGTTCCGAGCAGCTGTTGAATTTTTCTTTGAAGGTTCTTTTCAATTTCTTCTTTTTTCTGCTGCTGCGCATCCATTCCACTTGCATAGGAATCGGAACTGCTGTTTAAGTCGTAGTAGTTTGAATCTTGGTCCATAATGACAATGTTTTCTGTCTTTAAATTCGGTACACTTTTTGAAATAAGATGATAAAGGCCTTTTACTTGCTGCGGCGAGAGCGTGTACCCACGTTCAACTTGCAGCACAATAGATGCTGATGCATTACTTTGCTCTTCTCCAACAAAAACGGAATCTTTTGGCAAGTTAATCATAACTTTTGAATCTTTAATTCCATCAATCGTGTTGATCAGATTGGACAGTTCTGTCTGAGTTGCGTCTACTTTCAGAACATCAAATTCATTATCTGTTAAACCGAAGCCGGAATTGTTCGCAAAGAAGGAATAATCAATCTTCCCTGTCTTGGGAAGGCCTTGAGATGCGAGTGTTACTTTTAAAGAGTCTGCCTGCTTTTCTGGAACGAGAATCGTTGTTCCATTGTTTGCAAGTTCCGATTTAATTTTTTTGCCATCCAGTTCCTGTTTGATTTGCCCTGCTTCTGACTCAGACAAATCTTTAAACAACGGAACCATTTTTTCAGAAGAAGCAAAGATGCTAACAACCGTAATAATGATTGCTAGGGCAGCAACGCCACCAATCATAAGTATTTTTTGTAATTTTGATCGATTTCGCCAAAACTCAACTGTTTTTGTTCTTAATTGCATTAAAGTACGATTCATCTTAACCCCCGGTCATTCCATTCAGTCTTTTTTTGTCCGTCAGCACCTCCTACATCTGCATTCTCATAATCTCTTGGTACGCTTCGACCGCTTTATTTCGAAACTCCGTTGCAGCTGTGAGTGTCACACTCGCTTTTTGCGAGGCAATCATGACTTCATCGAGATTGACATCTTTTCCTTGTGCAAGTGCATTTGTATACTGGTCTGATTTTAGCTGTGATTGATTTAATGCCTCAATGGAATTCTTCAGCACATCAGAGAAATTCGTTTGACTTTTAGGTGCAGCCGCATGAACAGACGATGCATTAGTCAATTCACTTGCTTGCTGAGCAGCTTGAAGCTGGAAAGGAGATATTGCGTTAACCAATTCTTTTCACCTTACTTTCCTATTTCTAAAGCTTTCATCAACATGCTTTTATTCGCATTTAGTGCGGTCACGTTTGCTTCATATGACCTTGAGCTGCTGATGAGGTCAACCATTTCCTTTAATGGATCAACATTAGGTGTTTGAACATATCCATTTTCATTGGCATCGGGATTTGTAGGATCATATTGAAGGTTGAATGGAGTTTCGTCTTCTGTAATCTTCGTTGCTTTCACGCCGTTTCCTAATTTACCGCTCGAATTCATGCTTGAATTTAATATAGATGAAAATGATTCACCTGACGGCTGTAATGTGACGAGCTTACGTCTATAAGGCTCCCAGTTGCCATCAACCTGTTTCGCTCTTGTTGTATCCATATTTGCAAGGTTAGAGGATACAACGTCCATTCTGAGCCTCTGTGCTGTTAGTGCAGAGGCTGAAGCGTTAACGCCTGAAAAAATTGACATCACTTACCTCCTGTCAAAACTGTTTTAAGAGAATTGAATTTTCCACTCATTCTTTCAACCAACGCATTATACTGAATTTGGTTTTTAGCGAGTTCACTCATCTCTTGATCAATATCGACATTATTTCCGTTTTCTTGATATGAAGTACGGTTGCTCGAAACAACTGAATAATTAGACCCTGTTTTAGAAAAATCAATGTGACCTTGGTATGTTTTTTTAGCATCTAACTTGATCGACGCATCGTTTAGCATATCATGAAATGCGACGTTTTTCGACTTGTAGTTCGGTGTGTCTATATTCGCGATATTATTGCTTATGACTTTTTGCTTAACATTCGCTCTGCCCAAGGCATTCTCAAGGTTGCTTATCGTTCCAGAAAATATATCCAAAACCATATACCTCCAATCATATGTATTTCATTCCATTTAATCATGTCGAGATTTGTAAAACCATATGTTCATTGTAAGAAATAATAGGATTAAAGTCTATGATGTATATGTAAAAAAAACTCGTAATATATATCTATTTTACGAATAGGTATAAAGACCTAGATTCAAAGAACTAAGAATTGTAAGGGTTTTCTTGGAAAAAAGAGTGTCATTTTTCGGACAAATCCTCTTTTTTTATAAAAAAAACCCCTTTTCAGCTTGTATTTCTGCTGAAAAGGGGTTTTGTTTAATGAGATTTTAAATTTTCAAGTTCGATTAAAAATTTGTTGTTTAACACTTTGATATATGTTCCCTTCATTCCAAGAGAGCGTGATTCGATGACGCCAGCACTTTCTAACTTACGTAAGGCGTTCACGATCACTGAACGAGTGATTCCTACACGGTCAGCAATTTTACTTGCCACTAGAAGCCCTTCGTTGCCATCAAGTTCTTCAAAGATGTGTTCAATGGCTTCAAGCTCACTATATGATAGAGAACTAATTGCCATTTGGACAACAGCTTTACTTCTTGCTTCTTCTTCGATTTCCTCTGCTTTCTCACGAAGGATTTCCATTCCAACAACTGTTGCTCCGTATTCAGCAAGAATTAAATCATCGTCTTTAAATGTATCTTGCAAACGAGACAGAATTAACGTTCCTAAACGATCTCCTCCTCCGATAATTGGCACAATCGTTGTCAAACCTGATTCAAATAAATCACGGTTCTCAATCGGGAAAGCTGTATACTCACTGTTAATGTCAAGGTTTGAAGATGTTTCAGGGATGTTGAATAGACTCTTTGTATATTCTTCAGGGAACTGACGGTCTTCAAGCATTTTCTTCATACGCGGATTTTCAATCTGCTGGTTGATCGAGTAGCCTAGAAGCTTCCCTCTTCTGCTTAATACGAAAATGTTTGAATCAATGACATCTCTCAACGTTTCTGCCATTTCCTTAAAATTAACTGGTTTCCCCGCTGCATCTTGCAGCATTGAGTTAATAATCCTTGTTTTTTGTAGTAACGCCATTTTAATGATCCTCCTAGATTACTTTATTCATTTGTTAAAGTATAAATTGACTTAAGTCTTTGTTATTTGCAATCTTTCCTAGCTTCTCTTCTACATACTGAGGGGTAATGGTCACTGTCCCTAGTGTAATATCAGGCGCCTCAAATGAAAGCTCTTCAAGCAGCTTTTCAAGTATGGTATGAAGCCTTCTTGCACCGATGTTATCTGTCTCCTGATTGACATGATAAGCCACTTCGGCAATCTTATGAATAGCATCGTCAGAAAATTCAAGAGATATACCTTCCGTTTCAAGTAAAGCTTTATATTGCTTTAATAATGCATTATCTGGTTCCGTTAAGATTTTCACAAAGTCTTCGATACTTAATTTATCTAATTCTACACGAATTGGGAAGCGTCCTTGAAGCTCTGGAATCAAATCTGATGGTTTTGCCATATGAAATGCCCCTGCTGCTACAAAAAGCACATGGTCTGTTTTCACTGCCCCATATTTCGTCATCACAGTTGAACCTTCTACAATCGGTAAAATATCACGTTGAACCCCTTCACGAGAAACATCTGCAGATGATGCACCACCGCTTTTGGCGATTTTGTCGATTTCGTCGATAAAAATAATCCCTTGCTGCTCTGCTTTATAGACAGCTTCTTGACTAACTTCATCCATGTCAATCAGTTTGGAAGCTTCCTCAGCTGTTAACGCCTTTCTCGCTTCTCTAACGGTCAGCTTTCTGCGTTTTTTCTTTTTAGGCATGAGATTGCCGAGCGCATCCTGCATGTTCATGCCCATTTGCTCCATACCCGAGCCCTGAAGCATATCAAACATGGATGGCTGCTGCTCTTCGATTTCAATTGTGACATAATGATCTTCAAGTTCGCCCATGGCCAGTTGATGAGCGATTCGTTTTCTTGTCGATTCAAGTTCAACTTCTTCACTTGATTGATCTCGATCACGGTCATCTTCATCAGATCCACCAAACAGCATCTCAAAAGGATTTTTCACAGACTGGCTTTTTTTCTTGCCAGGAACAAGTAAATGAACAAGACGTTTATTTGCTTGTTTTTCTGCTTCTTCTTGCACATCTTTCATCTTGTCTTCTTTGACAATTCTGATCGCTGTCTCAACTAGATCTCTGACCATTGATTCTACATCACGGCCAACGTAACCAACTTCAGTAAACTTCGTCGCTTCCACTTTAATGAAAGGCGCACCAGAAATTTTTGCAATTCTGCGGGCAATCTCTGTTTTCCCCACACCTGTTGGACCGATCATTAAAATGTTTTTCGGAACGACTTCATCCTTTAGCTTATCATGTAAAAGGCTTCTTCTGTAACGGTTTCTTAAAGCCACCGCCACTGCTTTTTTCGCATCAAGCTGACCAATAATGTATTGATCAAGCTTTTCAACTATCTCTCTTGGGGTGAACGGCTTTTTCTCCATACGTCTCATGTCCTTTCTATTCAAGCTCTTCTAAAGTGATTTGATCATTCGTGTAGACACAGATTTCTCCAGCGGTTTCAAGAGCAGCCTTTGCAATATCTCTTGCTGTGAGGTGATCACCTGCATGTGTTTTGAGTGCTCTCCCAGCACTAAGCGCATAATTGCCGCCTGAGCCAATGGCCAAAATACCGTCATCTGGTTCGATGACTTCTCCTGTCCCAGAGACAAGCAGGATACTGTCTTTGTTCATAACGATCAGCATGGCCTCAAGCTGCCTCAGCATCTTGTCACTACGCCATTCTTTTGCTAGTTCTACGGCTGCCCGCTTTAAGTTACCACCATATTCTTCAAGTTTCGTTTCAAACTTTTCAAAGAGTGTAAATGCATCTGCTACTGAACCTGCAAAACCGGCAAGCACCTTGCCTCCGAAAAGACGGCGCACTTTTTTTGCCGTGTGTTTCATCACGACAGCCTGCCCGAAAGTGACTTGACCGTCTCCAGCCATCGCACTTTTCCCTTTATGTTGAACGGCAAAGATGGTTGTTGCATGAAATGATGACATGAAAAAACCTCCTTTTAGGATCGTTTAAAAGCCCTTGGGTGATGAGACATGTACGTCTTCCTTAAAGAATCCTTTGATACATGCGTGTACACCTGAGTTGATGATAAATTCGAATGACCAAGAAGTTCTTGAACACTTCTCAAATCCGCTCCCTCATTTAAGAGGTGTGTGGCAAAGGTGTGCCTTAACATGTGAGGATGGATATGTAATGTGCCTGACGCCTTTTTCATTAGTTCAGTGAGAATGTATCGAACGCCTCTATCTGTAAGAGGCGCCCCGCGCTGATTCAAAAATACATAAGCATCAGCACGATCTTTCCCCTTCGCTTTCAGCTTGAGCCTGCCATCTTCTAAATAAGTGATGAGCGCTTCATGTGCATAGGAACCAAAAGGTACATACCGCTGCTTGCTGCCTTTCCCTTGAACTAGCACTGTATCCATCGATAAATCAAGATCAGATTCTTTTAATGAACATAACTCACTGACCCTCATACCTGTTGCATAAAGAAGTTCTAAAATCGCTTGGTTTCTTTGCCCAAGCGGTGTGCTGACATCAGAAACTGTAAAAAGCTCCTTCAGTTCCTCTTCATACAAAAATGAAGGAATTCGCTTATCCTGCTTTGGTAAGCTCACGAGTAAAAAAGGATTTTCTTTCACAAGCTGTTCTCTTAATAGAAATTTATAAAAGCTGCGAAGCGCAGAGACTTTCTTACTAATCGTTCTTCTTGTCAGGCCTTTTTCATAAGCTTCTGTTAAATAAATTCTCGTATCTTGATAGGATACCTCTTCAAAACCGTCTATTCCTTGAACGTTCATAAATCTGACAAACTCTTCAATCGCTTCTGTATATCCTGAGATGGTTAAAGCAGAATAGTTTTTTTCAATTTGCAGATATTCAATGAATAAGTGGACAAGACGCTGTTTATTCGTCATTTTTACACCTCTTTAAGGCTTTTAAATGGTATCACATATCTTGCTTTCCGTGCAATGTTTTACTACAGAGATTTCGAAATAGTTTGAATAGTTTCGATTGCGCGCTTAGCGTACTCTGCATATCGCTCTTGTTTGTTTTTAATACGAACACCAAGATCTTTCAACAAACCAAAATTCGCATTCATTGGCTGGAAGCTTTTCTTGTTTGTCGATGTGATGTAATAAGCCATGCTGCCGATCGCTGTTTCCTCAGGAAGTGTCACAAGCTCTTCTCCTTTGACAAAACGAGCGGCGTTAATTCCAGCCACTAGTCCGGACGCTGCGGACTCGACATAGCCTTCAACGCCTGTCATTTGTCCGGCAAAGAATAGATCTTCTCTATTTTTAAACTGGTACGTTGGTTTTAAAAGACTTGGTGAGTTAATGAAAGTATTGCGGTGCATCACGCCATAACGAACAATTTCTGCTTCTTCAAGACCTGGAATCAAGCGGAATACTTCCTTTTGGTCGCCCCACTTCAGATGTGTCTGGAAGCCAACGATGTTATATAAAGTACCTGCTGCATCATCTTGTCTTAATTGAACTACAGCGTAAGGTCTTTTTCCTGTTTTCGGATCTTCAAGTCCTACTGGCTTCATCGGACCAAACAACATCGTTTTCTTTCCTCTTTTCGCCATGACTTCAATTGGCATACAACCTTCAAAGAAGATTTCTTTTTCAAACTCTTTTAATGGAACTGTTTCAGCAGAAATAAGCGCCTCATAAAAACGGTCGAATTCTTCTTCTGTCATTGGACAGTTTAAATAAGCGGCTTCTCCTTTATCATAACGAGATTTCAAGTACACCTTATCCATATCAATGCTATCTTTCTCTAGGATAGGTGCCGCTGCATCGTAAAAGTACAGATACTCTTCTCCAGTTAACGATTTTAATTCTTTTGAAAGTGCTTCAGATGTAAGCGGGCCTGTTGCAATAATTGTTGGGCCTTCTGGAATGCTTTGTACTTCTTCTTGAAAAACTGTCACATTCGGGTGATTTTTGACTCGATCAGTAACGTTTGCTGCAAATTCATGACGATCTACTGCAAGCGCTCCGCCAGCAGGCACTGAGCTTTCATCTGCTGCTGCGATAATCGCTGAATCTAAATGACGCATTTCTTCCTTTAATACACCGACCGCATTTGTCAAAGCGTTGGCACGCAGTGAATTACTGCATACAAGCTCTGCAAATTTATCTGTGTGGTGAGCTGGTGTTTGTTTGACAGGTCTCATTTCATATAAGTTGACTTTAATTCCGCGTTTAGCAATTTGCCATGCCGCTTCACTTCCAGCTAAACCTGCTCCGATCACATTTACAAATTGACTCATTGTACAACTCTCCTATTTCGTAAGTTCTGTTTGATGACATAAAAAAGCAGGTGAACAAGGTTGCCCACCGCTATTTTTGTTGTTCCTCTTTATAATCACAGTTCACACATTGAACTTGCATGCCTTTTTTCAGCTTTTTCTCTACAAGCATATTTTCGCATTTTGGACACTTTCTTTCAATCGGTTTGTCCCAAGAGACGAATTCGCACTCCGGGAAACGATCACAGCCATAAAAAATGCGGCGCTTCTTAGATTTACGTTCAACAATGTTTCCTTCATGACATGTTGGGCATTTCACACCGATGTCTTTCACAATTGGTTTTGTGTTGCGGCAATCAGGAAAGTTAGAGCAAGCCATAAACTTACCGTATCGACCCATTTTGTACACCATCGGATGTCCACACTCTTCACAGTCAACTCCGGCGTATTCAGGCTCAATTTCAACTTCTTGCATTTCTGCTTCTGCTTTTTCGACCCGTTTTGCAAAGTCTTGATAGAAGCTGTCGATAATGCGAACCCATTCAATCGTACCTTCTTCAACGCTATCAAGTTCTTTTTCCATTTTCGCCGTGAATTCCACGTTAATGATTTCAGGGAAGAATTCAATGATTAAGTTGAGAACAATTTCCCCAAGCTCTGTTGGGATAAACCGTTTATTATCAAGTGCGACATAGCCACGCTTTTGAATCGTATCTAATGTTGGTGCATACGTAGACGGACGGCCTATACCTAGCTCTTCAAGTGTTTTGACAAGTCTTGCCTCAGTGTAGCGCGGAGGCGGCTGCGTGAAGTGCTGTTCAGGTTCAATATCTTTAGAAAGAACCGTATCACCTTCTTTAAGATCAGGCAACTTTTTGTCCTTTTCTTCTAGCTGGTCGTCTTTCCCTTCTACATATACCTTCATGAATCCAGGGAATTTCACTTTGCTTCCGTTAGCACGGAATGTAAGTCCGTTATTATCAAGATCCACACTCATTGTATCAAGAACAGCCGGCGCCATTTGGCTTGCCACGAATCGTTCCCAAATCAATTTATACAAACGAAGCTGATCTCGGCTTAAGACATGTTTGACATCTGCTGGTTTTCTTAGCGTAGATGTCGGTCTTATGGCTTCGTGAGCATCTTGTGCATTTTCATTCTTTTTAGCGGTTCGTTTTGTTGTATTTAAGAAATTCTTACCGTACGTCTGATCAATGAAAGCAGATACTTCTTCAATTGCCGTATTGGAAATACGAGTTGAGTCTGTTCTCATGTATGTAATGAGTCCGACTGTACCTTCTTTACCAAGATCAATTCCTTCATATAATTGCTGCGCAATCATCATCGTCTTTTTCGCACGGAAGTTTAATTTTCTTGCAGCCTCTTGCTGTAAAGTAGATGTTGTAAACGGAACAGCTGGGTTGCGTTTACGCTCTTTTTTCGTCACTTTCTCTACGGAAAATTTGCTCCCTTTTAGTTTCGAAAGGATTTCTTTTACATCTTCTTTTGTTTTCAGTGGATGCTTTTTGCCATTAACGCCAAAGAAGCTCGCTTCGAAGCTTTCTTTTCCTTTTAGGAATGTACCGTCAATTGTCCAGTATTCTTCTGGTTTAAATTCATTGATTTCATTCTCGCGATCAATGATCAGGCGGAGTGCAACTGATTGAACACGACCGGCACTTAAGCCCTTTTTCACTTTCTTCCATAAAATCGGACTAATTTTATACCCAACGAGACGATCTAAGATCCGTCTTGCCTGCTGTGCATCAACTAAATCCATATTGATCATACGTGGATGCTTAAAGGAATCCTTAATAGCATCTTTTGTAATCTCATTAAAGACAACGCGGCAGTCAGAAGAGAGGTCAAGGTCAAGGCTATGCGCTAAATGCCAAGCAATCGCTTCTCCCTCTCTATCGGGGTCAGCTGCGAGATAGACTTTCTTTGCTTTTTTCGCAGCTGTTTTCAATTCTTTTAATACGGGGCCTTTCCCGCGAATCGTAATATACCTCGGTTCGAAGTCATGCTCAGTGTCAACACCAAGCTGACTTTTCGGTAAATCTCTTATGTGTCCCATTGAAGCCTTTACTTTATACTTTTTACCTAAATAACGCTCAATCGTTTTCGCCTTGGCTGGCGACTCAACGATGACTAAATAATCAGCCATACTCAAAATCCCCCTTAAGAGGTGTTCTCTCTTTATACATTTCACAATTCATATTTATGTTAATTGCACCTATCTAACAGGCAATCATTAAAAATTCTTTATGATGAACATCATTATAAACACGAAAAACAAAGTGTAAACTTAAATCCTCACTATTATTAAATATTCCTATGTCTTTTGTCAAACGATATTTTTATGAGAGTTCAGTATATTGAACACTGCGGAAGGAGAATTCCTCTAAAATATCCTTCGTTGAATGAACAAGCTTAGCTCCCTGCTGTATAAGTCTGGCTGGACCTGTAGAATTAGGATCAAAGATTGATCCTGCAACGGCAAATACCTCTTTGCCTTGCTCAAGTGCTTGATAGGCAGTAATGA
This sequence comes from Bacillus pumilus, assembly GCF_009937765.1. Lineage (NCBI taxonomy): Bacteria > Bacillati > Bacillota > Bacilli > Caryophanales > Bacillaceae > Bacillus > Bacillus pumilus. Next base: position 1,819,905 of record NZ_CP047089.1, read on the forward strand.
GTGAACCGCTCTTTTCTTTGCACTGAATCACGATGGTTCCACTTGTGAGCGCACTAATTAAACGATTCCTCAAAGGAAAATGCCACTTTTCTGGCTTGACATAAGGTGGATGCTCAGACAAAAGCAAATGATGCTCGCCCATGTATTCAGCCATTTGCACATGTTCCTTTGGGTATAAGTGCTGAAATCCGCCTGCTATAATACCAATCGTTTTCCCTTTATTTCTTATGCACTCTTTATGTGCAAGTCCATCAATGCCTTTTGCTAAGCCACTGACAATCATCCAATTTTCCTTTACAAGTTCACCAACAATTTTTTTCACACATGCTTCTCCATAAGACGATGGAACTCGTGTGCCTACTACACCTAAACTTTTTTCTTCATTTAAATACGATATGTTTCCTTTTAGGAATAACACAGGGGGAGGATCATAAATATGTTTTAGTGTGTTGGGATACATGGGTGATGTGATGGGAATCATGTGAATGTTTTGCTTTAAATAGGCTTGAACGATGTGTTGAAAAATGGGGAATTCTTTTTCTTCGGCTTGTTTTAGGCGGGTGAAGTCGATTGTTTGTAATGATCGATCCTGTTTGAAATGATGTGTTTCTTCATTTATATATAGCTCAGGATCGACTTTCCACCATTTTGTTAACAAAGAGGGTGAGATGAGGCCTTTTAAGCGGTGAAAAATCATTCTTTCGGACACGTTGTACATACCATTCCTCCTGTTTAAGATAGAAAGAAGAAGACTTGTCAAAGAACAAGTCTTCTTGTGTCATTAATGCGTTTTACAAGCTTCAAAGAGATTCTTCTCTTTTAGTACTTTAATCAATGTTTCTCCCATGACAGATGGTGTCTCTGCCACTTCAATTCCACATTCACGCATTGTTTTTACTTTTTCATCAGCTGTTCCTTTACCACCAGAAATAATGGCACCAGCATGTCCCATGCGTTTTCCTGGAGGCGCCGTTTTACCGCCAATAAAACCAACAACAGGTTTTGTCATATTCGCTTTTACCCATTCAGCTGCTTCTTCTTCAGCCGTACCGCCGATTTCACCGATCATAATGACAGCATGTGTATCAGGGTCTTCATTGAATGCTTTTAATACATCAATAAAGTTTGTCCCATTGACAGGGTCTCCGCCGATTCCTACAGCTGTTGATTGACCAACGCCAGCTTCTGAAAGCTGATGTACCGCTTCATATGTAAGCGTTCCAGAACGAGAAACAACACCCACATGACCTTTTTTATGAATGTAGCCTGGCATGATCCCAATCTTACATTCTTCAGGTGTAATGACGCCTGGGCAGTTAGGGCCAACAAGTCTTGTCTTTTTCCCTTCCATATACCGTTTCACTTTGACCATGTCAAGTACTGGAATATGTTCTGTAATACAAATGACTAGATCGACTTCTGCATCAACAGCCTCTAAAATGGCATCTGCTGCAAATGGTGCTGGTACATAGATAACAGAAGCATTTGCTCCAGTTGTTTGAACAGCTTCAGATACTGTATTAAATACAGGAACTCCTTCTACTTCAGTTCCACCTTTTCCAGGAGTGACACCGCCAACAATATTTGTTCCGTACTCAATCATTTGTTTTGTATGGAACAATGCGGTTGAACCGGTAATCCCCTGAACAATTACTCTCGTATTTTGATTAATAAATACACTCATTTAGGTTCCCTGCCTTTCTGCTCTACTTGACTAAAGATACAATCTTTTCTGCCCCGTCAGCCATAGACTCAGCAGAAGTGATATTTAAGCCTGAATCGCTCAGGATTTTCTTCCCTAATTCAACGTTCGTTCCTTCAAGACGTACAACGAGTGGTAATGTTAAGCCGACTTGTTTCGTCGCTTCAACGACACCTTCTGCAATGACATCACATTTCATGATGCCGCCAAAAATGTTCACGAAAATCCCTTTTACATTTTGATCAGATAAGATGATTTTAAATGCTTCCGTTACTTTTTCAGCTGTTGCACCGCCGCCAACATCCAGGAAGTTTGCAGGGTCCCCGCCGTAATGCTTGATGATATCCATTGTAGACATCGCAAGACCTGCACCATTGACCATACAGCCGATATTTCCATCTAGAGAAATGTAGCTCAGATCATATTTAGATGCTTCAATTTCTTTTGGATCCTCTTCATCAAGGTCACGGTATTCTAATATATCTTTTTGTCTATATAAGGCATTGCTATCAAAGTTTAATTTCGCATCAAGTGCCATGACTTTTCCATCGCCTGTTACAACAAGTGGATTAATCTCAGCAATTGAACAATCTTTTTCAATGAACGCATTGTAAAGACTTGTCATAAACTTAACAGCTTGGCCAACTAATTTTGTTGGAATATTAATTTTAAACGCTACTTCTCTCGCCTGATAGCCTTGCAATCCAATCGCTGGGTCGATGACCACTTTGACGATTTTTTCTGGCGTTTTTTCTGCTACTTCTTCAATTTCAGTACCGCCTTCTTCAGAAGCCATCAATACAATTCTTGATGTCGCTCTGTCCAAAACAAGTCCTACGTAGTACTCCTTTTGGATATCGCAGCCTTCTTCAATAAGTAAGCGTTTTATTTCGCGTCCCTCAGGACCAGTTTGATGTGTGACAAGTGTTTTGCCGAGCAATTCCTCTGCAAACCCTTTCACTTCATCTTTTGTTTTTGCAATTTTTACCCCGCCTGCTTTGCCACGGCCGCCTGCATGAATCTGTGCTTTTACGACATATACAGAGCTTTCTAGCTCTTCTGATGCTTTCACTGCTTCATCAGGTGTAAATGCTACTTTACCATTTGGAACTGAAACCCCATATTTTCTTAGGATTTCTTTTCCTTGGTACTCATGGATATTCATTTCCCATCCTCCCAACATATGTAGAAACAAAAAATATAAAATAGACTGCGCTTTCATTTTAAAGAATAAAAAAGAGAATGTCTAGGGTTCTATGTAAAATCGTAAAATCCTTCTAAACATTCAAACTTTTATTTTATTAAAAATATAAATTTTTCATCCAAATCACTTATTTTACCTTATTTTTTCATTTTTTGATCTAACCTATAGATAAACGAAAATATTTCTGCTACAGTATCGTATAACGCTTCAGGGATCTCCTCATCCAGTGTTAAGTGGCGCATGAGTTCGACTAAATTACGGTCTTCTTGGATAGGAACTCCCGACTTTTTGGCTTCTTCAATAATATTGTCTGCCACATAGCCGCTCCCTGTTGCGACGACTTTTGGCGCCTTTTGTTTTTCTTCATCATAATGTAGAGCGACCGCCCTTCTAAGCGGTTTTGAATCCTTCATACTCGTAAGTCCAGCCCTTTCTCGCTGATTTTATGAAAGTGTTCATCTAGAAAGTGAGACGGATCTACTGGCTCTTGTCTCTTCTTTGCTGTAATCCCTGTAAGGCTATACCCTAAGGCATTTAAATTCTCCCGAACAGCTGGAATCATCGGATTAATGATTCCTTGAAGTTCATGACCAGTTTCAACTGTAATTGACATAACCTTTTGCTGAATCGTACAGTCGATTAATGTTTCCTCGAGGTTTTCCATGTTTAAGTAAAACATGAGCCGACACTGAGAAATATCTATAGACCCATCTTTTTTCTTATGTCCTTTTAGAATAAAGGTTAAATCTTGAACACTATGTTTTGAAAAGAGCGGATAAGAGACTATCATTTGGCTGATGGTTTGATTTTCCTGCTGCACAAATAACTGCCCGTTCAATCTATGAAACAATTGATCGACTTCTTTTTTTACGGGCTCTGGTAAATCAGACTGCCTCACATCATTTAAAACGAGCTTTAATTGGTGAAGCTCCTGATTTTTTACATCCTGACTGCCTTTTTCGAGTAGTTTCAGCATACCGATTTCATCACGTACACCTATTGCCTTTTTCATCGTCATGAGTAAATCGAGCACATCGGTTTTATTGCTTAATACGGGTTCCGTCTGCTGTACCACCTGAGCCAATGCTTTCGCCTCTGTTTTTGACAGGAACGGAAATTCTTTTTGGAGCACAGTTGCTTTTGCATCCTGCTGAGATCCTGCCTGCTGAAGCCCTTGCAGCAATGACGTGAGCTGTTTTAAGTTAGGCTCTTGCTGCCCATCTGCACCTTGTTTCATCAAACTTGTAAGTATCCGCTCAATTTGCTGAGGCGGGATTTGCAGCTCTTTTGGACTTGTTGATTGCTGCACGTTAGATTGAATAACTTGGGTCGTCTGACGCTCTTGTGCTACTGGGTTCTGACTAGTTTCTTTTGGTTGAGACAGATTAGGTTGAGGCACTACAGGTAGATTTCCTCCTTGCTTCGCCGCCCCTTCTCTCGCTGCTAGAAGGAGCGATAAGAGCTTTTCTGCATGGACAGTTGTCTCAGCACCTATAACTGATCGAACGGCTTGTGTAAGGGCCTGTGTGGCGTCTGAGTGCTTCGGGAGCTGTGTTAAGCGTTCTAGCAGCGCTGTTATATCCTGATGGAGAGCAGAGGATGATTTCACGGCTAAAATGGATTGAAGTACTCCTTCCTGAATCGGCAAGTCTTTTTTTAAAGCAAATAGGAGTGACTGGAGACCTTTTTTCACATCAGCTCCTTGAAGCTGTTCGATCCATTTCACTGCCGTTTTTAATTCTGCCTCATTGATGACGGACTTTTCTTTTAAAAAAGCTGTAGCTGTTAAGATGTTTTCAAGTCCGTTTTTCAGAGAGAGACCTTCTAATAATTTGGCAGCTGCATCCTTTAATGTCTTAGGATCTTGGTCAAATTGCTGGACTGGCCTTAGTTTATTGAGGCTGCCTCCACCCTCTTGTTCAAATTGGAACCAATAAAATGCGTCTGCTTTGAGCTGAGCCGCTAGCTGCGCTTTTATTTTTGTTGAGCCTATTTGAACAAGGACCGTATCATCTCCGAGCATTTTCAGTACTTTACCGAGAATCAACCGATGCACATTTTCCTTTCCTTCGGTGTTTAATGGCACAGCTTCTGCCGTATTCAGCCGGCTATTCAGTGCTGTATGTATATCCTCAACTCTTGTCATCACAGGCAGCCTCCTTAGGTCAAAAATTTATGATATAACGGATTTCACCGGCGCAAATGATAATCGATGGATTGGGGCAGCTCCATGTGTTTGAATGGCAGCCAGATGCTCTTTTGTTCCGTATCCTTTATGTTTTTCAAATTGATACTCAGGGTACTGACGCCCGTATTCTTCCATCATCTGATCTCTTGTCACCTTTGCAATACATGCACCTGCTGCGATAGATGCACTTTTTGCGTCTCCTTTGATGATATTCTCCTGGTGAATAGGAAGCGGGAGCGTCATGGCATCTATGAGTAGATAATCAGGTGTATGAGTTAATTGCTCCACTGCTCTCACCATCGCCAGTCTTGATGCCTCGTAAATATTGATTTCATCAATCGTAGCCGCATCAACAATGCCGATTCCGATATCAAGTGCTTCTTTCTGAATCAAGTCATAATATGCCAATCTTTTTTTCTCAGATAATTGTTTTGAGTCGTTTAAACCGAGCAGGACTGTATCGTCCTTTAATATGACAGCTGCTGCGACAACGGGGCCTGCCAGCGGTCCTCTTCCTGCTTCATCTATTCCAGCAATACATGTGTATCCCTGCGCCTTCGCATTGTTTTCAAATTGCAGCATCTCATGCCATGCTGCATGAAGTTGCTGCTGCTTTTCTCTCTCTTTGTGCCACTTCTCTATCAGTCTTTGGACACTTTTTCTCTTGTCATCTTTTACAAGCTCATGAATGTATGACTCATCTTGCGAATGCTTTTCTATCAATTCTTTTATTTGTTTCACTGTGTACATAGGCTTTTTGTCAGCCTCCTTCTTTATATCGGCAGTTTTCCGCAAAAAATAAAGACCCGCATGAGCTGCGTGTCTTTAGCTTTCAGGCTTCTCAAAAGTGAGGGGACCAAATTTTTCAGTTCGAATATCCCGAATAATGATTTCGGTGGTTTTGTCGTAATTAATAAATCCACCGCTCATGAGACAGCCGCGCTTTGTACCTATTGCATCAAACAGCTCAGCCGTATCTTCAGGAATGTCTGTTAGGTCATAGCGCTTTTTTAATCTCTCTGGATAGTTTTCTTCTAGAAAGCGAAGTCCATACACAGCGACATCCTGTAAGTTAATGATAGAATCTTTGATCGCTCCAGTTACTGCTAGCCTGAGCCCTACTTTCTCATCTTCAAACTTCGGCCAGAGGATTCCAGGTGTATCGAGCAGTTCCAATTCTTTCCCTACCTTCACCCATTGCTGTGAGGTGGTAATACCAGGACGGTCTCCTGTTTTGGCAATGTTCTTTTTCGCTAAACGATTGATTAAGGTCGATTTCCCGACATTGGGAATTCCGATAATCAGCGCCCGAATTGCACGTGGTTTGACACCTTTGGCTTTCATGCGGTCGAATTTTTCTTTTAAGATTTCTTTTGAAGTTGTGATGATCTGGTTTAACCCTTGTCCATCGACAGAGTTAATAGCAAGTGACCGAACGCCTTGCTGCTCAAAGTGCGCCTGCCACTCCTTTGTCACACGAGGATCCGCTTTATCCGCTTTGTTTAATAGCATGATTTTGGGTTTGTTCTGAAGGATTTCTTCGATCATTGGGTTTCTAGAGGACATCGGAATTCTAGCATCGGTTAATTCAAATACGATGTCGATGAGCTTTAATTTTTCTGTGACTTCACGTCTTGCTTTTGCCATATGGCCTGGAAACCATTGAATCGTCATATGTGCACCTTCTCTTCTATCGATTATCTCTATACATTGTACAAAAAAAGAGCCTGTTACAGGTAACAAGCTCTTTCTTTTGATATCATTATCGTCTGATTTCTTTGATACGAGCCGCTTTACCGCGAAGTTCACGTAGGTAGTAAAGTTTCGCACGACGTACCTTACCGTGACGTACAACTTCGATGTTAGCGATTTTTGGTGTGTGTACAGGGAATGTACGCTCAACGCCTACACCGTAAGAAATCTTACGAACTGTGAAAGTTTCGCTGATTCCACCACCACGACGCTTAATTACAACACCTTCAAAGATCTGGATACGCTCACGAGTACCCTCGACAACTTTAACGTGTACACGTAAAGTGTCACCAGGACGGAACGCAGGAAGATCAGTGCGTAATTGTTCTTTTGTGATTTCTTCAATCAATTGTTGCATCGTTTTCAACTCCTTCCAACAGATGCTCATGTCCTCTTTCTTCATTGCAGCGGAACATCGTTTTCAAACTTGAATCGGCAAGCCGTCCAAGTCACAAGTAGTATCATACCATACCTATATGCAGTGTGCAATACAATCTAGTCATTATGAAGCTGCCAAAGCCATCTTTTTTCTTCTTCTGTTAACGTTTTGCAAGAATCGATCAAATCTGGCCGTCTTGTATAAGTTCGCTTCAAAGATTCTTTGCGCCGCCACTCTTCTATTTTGGCATGATTTCCAGAAAGGAGCACATCCGGCACTTTTAGTCCTTTATAATCGGCTGGCCTTGTATAGTGAGGATGCTCTAGCAAACCTGTACTAAATGAATCTTCAATGTGAGACGCTTCTTTTCCAAGCACATGAGGCAAAAGCCTGACCACACTGTCTGCAATCATCATCGCTGGCAGCTCTCCGCCTGTGAGAACGAAATCTCCGATTGAGATTTCATCTGTGACAAGATGCTCCCTGATGCGCTCATCGTAGCCTTCATAATGGCCGCAAATGAACATAAGGTGTTCTTCTTTTGCAAGTTCTTCTGCCTTCTTTTGGGTATATCTTTCTCCTTGAGGACAGACAAGAATAATTCGGGGCTTCTTGCTTGCTTTGTTCGTCAAATCTTCTACCGCATCGAATACGGGCTGAGCTTTCAGTACCATACCAGCACCGCCGCCATACGGATAGTCATCTACTGTTTTATGCTTATGATCCGAATACTCTCTAAAATTGACAACATTGAATGAGACAGCTTCTTTCTCCTGTGCCTTTTTCAAGATCGATGAGTGGAGCACACCTTCGAACATTTCAGGAAAAAGTGTTAAGAAGTCGATTTTCATTCGTCAATGAGTCCTTCCATCACTTCAATGTGTATGGTTTTAGATGAGATATCGATCTTTTTGACGACAGATGGAATATAAGGAATCAAGGCATCTTTTTTGCCTTTTCTTCCGACCACCCAGACATCATTTGCCCCTGGTGTTAAAATCTCTTTGATTTGCCCGACAAGCTGATCCTCTTCATCGTATACTTCACAGCCAATGATTTGGTGGAAATAAAACTCTCCTTCATCTAAAGAGCCGAGATGTTCTTTTTCTACTTTTAAGATTGATTCTTTCAATAGCTCTGCTTCATTTAATGAGCTAATTTCTTCAAATGTGAGCAAATCAAACTGTTTATGCTGCCTATGTGATGCGACAGTGACTTTCAGCGGCTCCCCTTGACCTTGTTTAAAGATATAGAGGACGCTTCCTTTTTTGTAACGCTCTTCTGGGAAATCTGTCTTTGACACGACGCGTACTTCTCCGCGTACTCCGTGTGTATTGACAATCTTTCCAACATTCAACCATTCTTGTTCCATGTTCTCAATCACCCCTGACGTATTTCCACAATGGTGCCGTCTTTCACAACGATGACATTATCTTGCATTTTGTCATCCCATTTATCACCTATGTTCACTTCAACCAGCGCATCCACTTCTGTCTCTTTCATTTCACTTCCAAGCGGCAAAATATGCAGCTGCTCTACTTGAAAGTCAATTTGCTGGATTTTCTCCTGCCGTTTATCGATGGCTTTTTGAAATTGAGGGATGGCTTCTTGCTGATATGGTTCTTTTTCATGTTTTTTCAGTTGAAAATATAGTTGATTGCATTCACGCTCTAGTCTTTCTTTTTTCTCCAAAAAAGTCGTTAACAGTTTGTCCTTACTGCTTTCAGTTAATACTTGCATGACGGTGACATGTTGAATGATCTGCATCTTCCTTTTTGTCCCCCTATCCGAAGGCATTTGTCCTCTACAGTATAACGAAAAATAGATTTAAACGTGTAAAAAAAGGGGAGGTCCTAAGCCCTCTCCCTTTTTAGTCAGCAATCTCAAGTTGAACTTTCTTAGAAGACTCTGCACTTGCTGCAAACATGACTGTTCGTATCGCTTTTGCTGTACGTCCCTGCTTTCCGATCACCTTTCCGGTATCTTCAGCATTGACAGACAGTGTGTAAATCACTTGCTCATCTTTTTCTAATGAAGATACGTGAATATCTTCAGGGAAATCAACAAGTGGCTCGACGATGGACACAATCAATTCTTCCAAGGACAGCTCATTCATTATTTGCTGTTTTTCGCATTATGAAATTTTTCAAGAATTCCTTGGCTTGAGAAAAGGTTGCGAACTGTATCAGATGGTTTCGCACCATTTTGAAGCCATTTAAGAGCTAATTCTTCGTTGATTTTCACCTCAGCTGGTGATAACACTGGATTGTATGTTCCAACTGTTTCGATGAAACGACCGTCACGTGGTGAACGAGAATCTGCTACTACAATACGATAGAAAGGAGATCTTTTTGATCCCATACGTTTTAAACGAATTTTTACTGCCATTTTACTAGCACCTCCGAAAATATTTCAACAAGATAGTATATTAACAATGATAAAAGGGTTTGTAAAGTGTTTTTTCTTAACAACGGTTTTATCATGTATAACCAATTACATAAATGGTAATTTAAAGCCTTTTTTCTTTCCTTTGGACATGTTGGTCATTTGCTTCATCATCTTTTTCATTTCGTCAAATTGCTTTAAAAGGCGATTGACTTCCTGTACAGATGTTCCGCTTCCTTTTGCAATCCGTTTTCTTCGGCTTGCATTGATGACCTCTGGCTGTTCTTTTTCCTCGGTCGTCATTGATTTAATGATCGCTTCGATGTGATTGAGCTGCTTTTCGTCTACTTGGACGTTTTTGAGCCCCTTCATTTTACCGGCTCCCGGCATCATTTGGATCAATTCATCGAGTGGACCCATGTTACGAACTTGGCCAAGCTGCTCGAGGAAATCATCGAGTGTAAAGCTCATGGTCCGCATTTTTTGTTCAAGCTCTTTCGCTTTATCTTGGTCCACGTTTGCCTGTGCTTTTTCAATCAGTGTAAGCACATCTCCCATGCCAAGAATTCTTGATGCCATCCGTTCTGGGTGGAATGGTTCAATCGCGTCAAGCTTTTCACCTAGCGCGGCGAATTTAATCGGCGTATTGGTGACAGCTCGAATAGAAAGGGCTGCACCGCCTCGTGTATCACCGTCTAGTTTCGTTAGAACGACACCTGTTAAACCAAGCTGTTCATTGAAGCTTTTTGCTACATTGACAGCATCTTGACCTGTCATAGAGTCAACAACAAGGAAAATTTCTTCTGGACTCGCTACTTCTTTTACTTTCTGAAGTTCATCCATCAATTCTTCATCAATATGAAGGCGTCCTGCTGTATCTAAAATGACATAATCATGGTGTTCTTCTTTCGCTTTTTCGATTGCCTGTTTGGCAATCTCGACAGGACTGACTTGATCACCTAATGAAAACACAGGCATATCAAGCTGTTTCCCTAGCGTTTGAAGCTGCTGGATCGCTGCTGGTCTGTAAATATCTGCAGCCACCATCATCGGCTTGCGATTATGTTTTTTGCGAAGTAAATTAGCAAGCTTCCCAGTTGTGGTGGTTTTACCTGCCCCTTGAAGACCAACCATCATAATGACCGTCGGAGATTTTTTCGCTACAGCGATTTTACTCTCTTCTCCGCCCATTAATTCAGTGAGCTCTTCTTTTACAACTTTAATGACCTGTTGTCCAGGGGTAAGGCTTTTCATGACCTCTTGTCCAACTGCCCGCTCACTTACTTTTTTCACAAAGTCTTTGACTACTTTAAAATTGACGTCAGCTTCAAGAAGGGCAAGGCGAACCTCGCGCATCATTTCTTTTACATCTTGTTCTGACACTTTTCCTTTGCCGCGGATTTTTGAAATCGTCTGCTGCAGTCGGTCGGCTAATCCTTCAAATGCCATACTGTGCCGCCTCCTAATCTAATTTCTCAAGCGATTCAATTAAAGCTTCTGCTTCTTCCGTCTGAGCGGAATCTGCTACGAGCTCTCTCATTTTTTTGAGAAGTTCTTTACGCTCTTTAAATTTCTTAAACAAGAGCAGCTTTTCTTCATATTGTTCAAGCATCGCTTCAGTCCGTTTAATATTATCATAAACAGCCTGTCTTGATACTTCATATTCATCCGCAATTTCACCGAGGGAAAAATCGTCTAGGTAGTAAAGCGACATGTAGCTCTTTTGCTTTGCGGTTAACAACGATTGATAGAAGTCAAACAAGTAGTTCATTCTCGTTGTTTTTTCAAGCGTCATGGGCTCTCTCCCCTTTGTTAAGTTCATTCCCTTTACATCAACTAAGTTTACACGGTTCTCTACTGTGTGTCAAGTTTTTATCTTGTCACTTCATAAAGCGGCGTATAAATAAAAATGCCAGCAGATTTTGCCGGCATTTTTGTTAGTCTTCTTGATCAATGACGTCTGAGAATAATCCATACACATACGATTCTGCATCGAATTCTTGCAGATCGTCTACTTTTTCACCTAAACCGACAAGCTTCACAGGGATGTTTAGCTCATTTCGAATGGCAAGGACAATCCCGCCTTTTGCAGTCCCGTCAAGCTTTGTTAAAGCAATTCCTGTCACATTCGTCGCTTTAGAAAATTCCTTCGCTTGTGCCATCGCATTTTGACCCGTTGTTGCATCGAGAGCGAGTAGCACTTCATGCGGTGCATCTGGAACCTCGCGTTCAATGACTCTCTTGACCTTCTCCAGCTCTTTCATCAAGTTGACTTTGTTTTGCAGTCTTCCTGCTGTATCACAAATAAGGACATCCGCATTTTTCGCTTTTGCTGATTGAACAGCATCATAGATGACCGCTGCTGGGTCAGAGCCAGCCGTCTGTTTGACAACAGGCACGCCTGAACGCTCTCCCCATACTTCAAGCTGCTCAATGGCACCGGCACGGAATGTATCACCTGCTGCCAAAATGACGGATTTTCCTTCATTTTTCAATTTATTTGCAAGTTTGCCGATCGTTGTTGTTTTCCCAACACCATTGACCCCTACAAATAAAATGATATTTAATCGCCCGTCTTCGATATTCAGCGCAGAGATTTGTTCCTCTCCGCTATTATAGATTTCAACCAGTTTTTCAGAGATGACCGATTGAACTTCACTTGGGTCTTGAATGTTTCTTAGTTTTACTTCTTTCTTCAGCTCATCAATCAGTTCCATCACCGTTGTGAAACCAACATCTGCTCCGATCAGAACTTCTTCTAATTCTTCAAAAAAGTCTTCATCCACTTTACGGTAGCGTGAAATGAGTTCGTTTACTCTTCCTTGAAAGGAGTTTCTCGTTTTTTCAAGTCCATCTTTAAACTTTTCTGATACTGAATCGGTTTGCTGTGTAAATTTTTCTTTTAATTTCTTAAAAAAGCTCATTTGGTTCCAAAACCTCCTTTAATTACTGGACAAGCTCTTTCGTTTCTTCTAGTTTGACAGATACAAGCTTAGAAACACCTGATTCCTGCATCGTCACACCGTAGAGCACATCTGCTTCTTCCATTGTTCCTTTGCGGTGCGTAATGACAATGAATTGTGTTTCTTGACTGTATTTCTTTAAATATTGAGCAAAGCGGAAAACATTGGCTTCATCAAGTGCCGCTTCTACCTCATCTAATACGCAAAATGGTACTGGTCTGACTTTTAAAATAGAGAACAGTAAGGCGATCGCTGTTAATGCTCTCTCTCCGCCTGAAAGCAGGCTTAAGTTTTGCAGCTTTTTCCCTGGCGGCTGCGCGACAATATCAACACCAGAGTTTAGTAAATCGTTTGGATCTGTTAGTTTAAGGTCTGCTCTTCCGCCGCCAAATAACGCTTGGAAAACTGATTCAAAATGTCCGCGAATTTGCGAGAATGTTTCAGAGAAGCGCTTTGTCATCTCTTGATCCATTTCTTCGATCACTTGGAATAATGTATTTTTCGCTTCTGTCAGATCATTTCGCTGTTCTGTTAAGAAGAGGTAGCGTTCATTCACTCGTTCATACTCATCAATGCTGCCTAAGTTCACTGTTCCTAGCTCTTCAATGGCTAATTTGATCAGCTTCACTCGTTTTCTTGCTTCATCTGACGATAGCGTCAGATGATACATCTCTTTTGCCCCTTCAAACGAAAGTGCATACTCTTCGTTCAAATAAGCGATGAGGTTGTCGAGCTCAACTTCCATACGCCCAAGCTTAATCTCTTCATCTTTTAAGCTTGTGGTGAGCTGCTTGTAAAGGCGTTTTTGTTCTTTCAGTTCACGTTCAGCAAATTCTAACGTTTCAGAAAGAGCAAGGCGCTGTTTACGCCGCTCTGAAATGAGTGCGGTTGTTTTGTTTTTGTTTTCCAGTTTCTCTTTCGCTGCTTCTTCCAGCTGTTCTGCCCCGCTTGAGCTAGACGTCATTTCACTTGTTAAGAGTGACAGATCTTCTTTTGTTTCCGTCAGCGTTTGTTCAGCCTCTTCTAATTCTGCCATTAAGCTCGAAAGCTTTTCTTGTTCATTCGCTAAGGACTGCTCTTTTTTAGCAAGTGAGATTTTCAGCTCTGTTAATTCGGCAGAAATGGTTTCTTTCGTTGAGCTTTGGGTTTGCTTACGCTTTGTTAATGTATTGATCTCTTGATCTAGGGTGGTCAATTTCTCCCCTATCGAAACTTCAAGAGCTGCCTGCTCTTTGTCCTTATCTATAAGTTCAGTAGAACGCAGCTGTAATTCTTCTTTTTCTTGGTCATAGAGTTCAAGGTGAGCATTAATATTTTTTTCTGCTACTTGCAGTTCGTATAGCTTCCCTTTGAGCTCTTGCTGCTGTTCACGAAGCGTTTCGCCGCGCTGACGCAGTTCGTTTAATTGGCTTTCATTTGCAGCAATTAATTGCTTCGTTTCTTTTGTTTCCTTTTCAAGGATCGTTGTTTTTTCTTCCATTTCAACGAGCTGCTTTGTTAATGTTTCGATCTCCCTGCTTCTTGAAAGAAGGGAGTTGTTCTTTTTCTTTACACCGCCACCGGTCATTGAACCGCCTGGGTTTACGACATCGCCATCAAGGGTCACGATGCGATAACGATGACCAAGCATTTTTGCGAGTTCATTGGCGCCTTTTAAGTCTCTAACGATCAGAACCGTTCCAAGCAAGTTCTGTATGACCTTTTGATATTTTTCATCAAAGGAAACAAGTTGACTTGCTACACCGATAAATGCAGCATGCTGCTCGGCTGTTTGGACGTCTCTATGCTGAATGGTTCTTTCTTTGATCACATTCATCGGCAGGAAAGTTGCTCGTCCAAAGGAGTGCTGCTTTAAGTATGCAATTGCTTGTCGCGCGGCGGCTTCATTCTCTGTGACGACGTGCTGCGTTGCTGCGCCTAACGCGATTTCAATCGCTGTCTCATGCTGCTGATCTGTTTGAATCAGCTCTGCAATGGCACCGTGAATACCGCCTAACCGTTCTTTTGCCTTTAAGACCTCTTTTACTCCTTGGAAAAAGCCTGAGAAATCTTCCTGCATGGATTCTAGCATCTCTTTTTTTGACTTTGCCTGCTGCACATATTGATAGGCTTGATAAAGAGCCGTTTCTTTTTTCTCGTATTGACGTTTTATTTGCTCAAGCTTTTGTTCCGCTTCTCTAAACCGCTTGACCTGAGCCAAAATGTCTTCTTCTAGAGCTGAAAGCTGCTTCTGAGCCTCTGTTTTCTTCTCTTTGACAGATACACGCTCTTCAATGTGTTTTTGGTTATTTTGTGTGAGCCGATCCAGCTGCATAGCCGCTTGTCGCTGCTGTTCTTCTAACAATTTGCGTTCGTTGCGGATGGAAGCCTGTTCATTGAGTAGATCAAAATAATCGCTTTTTAGCTGTTCAATTTGACCTTCCACATCTTCACTATGAAGCGACAGTTGATGCTGCTTCGTTTTCACTTCATCTTTTAGCTGCTGCACTTCTTTTTGAAGGCTATCCCGCGTGATTTTCTGCTGCTGAATTTTTTCGGTTAGCTGCGCCTGCTTTTCAGTTAAGCGAATGAGTGTTTCTTCTAGCTGTCCCTGGTTTGCGGCAGCATTTTTCTTCCGTTCTTTTAGTACTTCTTTTTTACCTTCAAGCTTTTCTAATTCCTCACTTGTGAAAAGAAGAACTTCTTGTAAGTCATTAATTGATTCGTCAAGCGCTTGAATGCGGTCTCTTGATTCTTCAATTTTTGCTTCTTTTGCTTGAATCTCTGTGGATTGCTTCATTTCATCTTGTTTGAAGCGCTCGACAGCTTCACCAAGTGTTGTCCATTTTTCATGAAGTGCTTCGATGTCATGGACAGTTAAGGCGATTTCGACATTTTCAAGCTCTTCTTTTTTTTGCAAATAGTCCTTTGCAATAGATGCCTGCATTCTTAAAGGTTCTACTTGGTCTTCTAGTTCATGCAGAATATCTTCTACTCGGTTTAAGTTGTCCTGCGTTTCAAACAGTTTATTCTCGGCTTTTTTCTTTCTTGTTTTATATTTCAAAACGCCAGCCGCTTCTTCAAAGATGCTTCTTCTCTCTTCTGCCTTACTTGATAGAATTTCTTCTACCTTCCCTTGGCTGATGATCGAAAAGGCTTCCTTTCCAAGACCTGAATCCATGAAAAGATCAATAATATCCTTTAAGCGGACAGATTGATTGTTTATGAGAAATTCACTTTCTCCTGATCGATAGACTCTTCTTGTCACACTGACTTCGTGAAAATCGATCGGTAAAAAGTGGTCTTCGTTATCTAATGTTAAAGTCACTTCTGCTAGATTGACTCTTTTCCTTGAGTCGCTTCCTGCAAAAATGATGTCTTCCATTTTTCCTCCGCGGAGGCTTTTCGCTGATTGTTCTCCAAGTACCCAGCGGATGGCATCGGTAATATTACTTTTGCCGCTTCCGTTTGGTCCGACAACAGCTGTAACCCCTTTGACAAAGTCCACGGTCACTCGCTGCGCAAAAGATTTGAATCCTATCACGTCTAAACGTTTGAGGAACATGAGAGTGATCCTCCTTATGTATTTAAAGTACTATCATCTTACCATATGAAGTGAAAAAAGATGATGGAAAACAGAGTGAAATCCCCCTGAATCACGAGGGGGATTTTATTGGTTCATATGATGTTTCTGCAATTTAGCAAGTGCTTCCTGTGCAGCATGCTGTTCTGCTTCTTTTTTACTGCGACCATTTCCAATTCCAAGCACTTCCCCGCGAAGGGAGACATTTGCTTCAAATTCACGGTTGTGTGCTGGTCCTTTTTCATGCAAAATGCGGTATTCGAGTACACCTTTTCCATCGCGCTGAACGAATTCTTGCAGCTGGCTTTTAAAGTCCATGACATGCGAGAACGCTCCATCATTAATTTTCGGATAAACATAGGCTTCTAGGAATCGTTCTACTGGCTCCAGCCCTTGATCTAAATAAAGTGCTCCGATAAACGCCTCGAATACGTCTGCTAAAAGTGCTGGACGTTTTCTACCGCCGGTCATTTCTTCGCCTTTTCCTAAAAGAACAAGGTCTCCGAAGGACAGCTCATGTGCCAGAGACACAAGTGATGGTTCACATACGATCGCTGCTCTTAGTTTTGTTAAATCTCCCTCGCTCATCGCAGGGTATTTCGCAAATAAGAATTGAGAGATGGTCAATTCTAAAACAGCATCTCCTAAAAATTCAAGTCTTTCATTATCCTCGTATGGTTTTTTCCGGTGTTCATTCACATAAGAGGAATGCGTAAATGCTTGATATAGAAGTTTTTCATTTTGAAAGTGTACAGAAATACGCTGCTGGAATTCTCTAAATTGCTCTAGTTTTTTGCTCTGTTTCTGTTTGTCTTTATATTGTTTTGGCATAGCAACCTCCAGGTAGGCTTAATCGCCTTTAAGGATACTGATTATATGGAGTCTCTCTTTCTACATGCAAGGAAACAATGCTCCTTAGCATCTGAAAAAGGCTGACAATTGATCAGCTGAATATGTTGAAACTAACATAAATTTTGAAAGTCCCGTCATGAAAATAGACGGGACTTTGTTACGCTTATTGCTGGCTATTTATGTAGTTCACAGCGTCACCGACTGTTGCAATTTTTTCAGCATCTTCGTCAGAAATTTCCATATCGAACTCATCTTCAAGTTCCATAACTAGCTCAACTACATCAAGGGAATCAGCGCCTAAATCTTCTTTAAATGAAGCTTCCATTTTCACGTCAGCCTCATCAACGCCAAGGCGGTCTACAATAATTTTTGTTACACGCTCTAATACGTCTGCCATTGCCTTTCACCTCCCCTCAAAGTATTATAGTTGATTCGTTTTTAAAAAACTAGAGAAAACCTAATGAAATTTTGATATTTCTTAGGACATGACCATTCCGCCATCTACTTGGATGGTTTGGCCTGTAATATAACCTGCTCCTTCTGAAGCTAAAAACACAACAACATTGCTAATATCTTCAGGTGCACCAAAGCGTGCAAGCGGGATCTGCTTAAGCATTTCAGTCTGTACATTCTCATCAAGCTTGTCTGTCATATCTGTTGAAATAAAGCCTGGTGCTACTGCATTGACTGTAATATGACGGGTTGCCAGCTCTTTTGCTGTTGTTTTTGTTAATCCGATGACACCAGCTTTTGCTGCAACATAGTTTGCTTGTCCAGGGTTTCCACATACGCCAACCACTGAAGCCAAGTTGATGATTCTTCCACTGCGCTGTTTCATCATTTGACGAGTCACGGCTTTTGTACAGTTAAAGACACCTTTTAAGTTTATGTTAATGACGTCATCCCATTCATTTTCTTTCATTCTCATAAGCAGGTTGTCTTTTGTAATCCCTGCATTATTGACAAGGATGTCAATTGAGCCAAATGTATCAATCGCTTGTTTCATGAGCGCTTGTACTTCTTCAGCATTTGAAACATCAGCTTTAACGGCAAAAGCCTGCTGGCCAAGAGCTTTGATTTCATCTACGACTTCATTTGCTTTTGCTTCGTTTCCAGAATAGTTGACGACAACATTTGCACCATTCTTTGCTAAATCGATCGCAATAGAACGGCCAATCCCGCGTGATGCACCTGTTACAACGGCTGTTTTATTTGTAAGCATCAAGAATCCCCCTTCAATGTTTCAATGGCTGCTTCAATTGTTTCCTGATCTGAAACTGAAATGGTTGTCAGGCGGCGATTGACCTTTTTCACAAGACCTGAAAGCACTTTGCCCGGACCGATTTCAATAAACGTTGTCACGCCTAAATCAATCAGACGTTCTACGCTTTCTTCAAATCGAACAGGAGAATACAATTGTTCAATGAGCTTTGTTTCAATAGCATCACGAGATGTGACGATGTCTGCTGTGACATTTGAGATCACTGGTGTTTTGGCATCTGAAATATCTAGCTTTGACAAAACATCTGTGAATTTTTCAGCGGCTGGTTTCATTAAGGCAGAATGGAAAGGTCCACTCACTTCAAGGGCAATCGCACGTTTTGCGCCCTTTTCTTTCGCTTTTTCTGAAGCGAGTTCGACACCTTTTGCTGTACCAGAGATTACAATTTGACCAGGACAGTTTAAGTTAGCGAGTTCTACAAGATGGCCACTCTCTGTCACTTCTTTTGTCACTTCTAAAAGCGCTGTTTGATCTAAGCCAAGGATCGCTGCCATAGCGCCCTCTCCTGCTGGAACAGCTTCGTTCATTAATTCGCCGCGCTTTCTCACTGCATAAACAGCATCTTGAAAAGATAGTGCGCCTGCAGCAACAAGGGCCGTATATTCCCCAAGGCTATGTCCTGCTGCGTAATCTGCTTTGATTCCGCTCTCTTCAAATTTCTTTAAGATGGCGATACTTGTTGTTAAAAGAGCTGGCTGCGCGTTATAAGTGAGCGTCAGTTCTTCTGCATCTCCTTCAAAAATCATTGAAGATAAGTCAAAACCGAGGGTCTTGTCTGCTTCTTCAAATACAGCTTTAGATACTGCTTCTTGGTCAAATAAATCTTTCCCCATGCCAATTTTTTGAGATCCTTGGCCAGGGAATAAAAATGCAATTTTAGTCATGCTGCTATACCTCCATTAAGACTCGTTCGTGGTTTCTTTTTGGACTTCTTGATGAATGATGGCTGAAACGTCTTTTTCTACGATATCACGTGCCTGACGAATGGCATGAAAAATGGCGTTTTCATCAGAGGAACCGTGCGCTTTAATGACAGGTGCTTTTAAACCAAATAAAGCGGCACCACCATATTCGGAGTAATCCATTTTGGATTTCATCTGCATCAATTTCGGCTTCATCATACCAGCCGCTATTTTTGCTGTGAAGCTGGATGTTAAGGTTTCTTTCAGCATTTTAAATACAGAAAGAGCTGTGCCTTCAATCGTTTTCAGAGCAATATTTCCTGTGAAACCATCTGTGACAACGACGTCAGCTACACCTTCTAATAAGTCACGAGACTCCACATTTCCTACGAAATTCAAGTCTGATGCTTTTAACAATTCAAAGGTTTTTTTCGTGAGATCGTTGCCTTTTTTATCTTCTGTTCCTACATTTAACAATCCTACACGCGGATTTCTCTTTGGAAAAACACGCTCTGCGTAAATTGAACCCATCATCGCATATTGTACAAGGTGTTCTGGTTTGGCATCAACGTTAGCGCCGACATCTAGTAATAAAAACCCGCTGCCATCAAGTGTTGGCAGTGTCGGAGCAAGTGCTGGTCTATCGATGCCATCAATTCTTCCTACGATAAACAGTCCTGCTGTCATAAGTGCGCCAGTGTTTCCTGCTGAAATACAGGCATCTGCTCGTCCTTCGGATACTTCTTGCGCCATTTTCACCATAGATGAATCCTTTTTACGCCTAACTGCACGCACTGGTTCATCTGTCGGTTCAATGACTTCTTTTGCATCTAAAATCGTGATGCGCTCGTTGTTTGTTATGTATGGTTTGATTTTATTTTCATCGCCGACAAGTGTAATCTCGATATCTGAAAATGCCGTTAAGCTTTTTTGCACACCGTCAATAATGGCTTTAGGGGCATGGTCTCCCCCCATTGCATCGACTGCAATTCTCATATTACGTGCCACCTTTTACTTTTGTTTTGAGCGATACATGACAAAGTCTCCTGAGAAGACAACTTCTTCACCGACATAGCTGTTCACTTCAACTACAGTTCTGCCTTTTTCTTTATCATGCGAGGCTACTTTGGCTTTTGAGACGACTCGTTCGCCTTGTTTAACCTGCCTTGTAAATTTAATATTTGCTTTTGCTGTTAAAGCCAGTTCATCGTCAATGACCGCTACTGCAAGCGAATTTGCCTGGGCGAAGAGATGATGTCCCCTGGCAATTTGGTTTCGGCTAAATACATGCTCTTTTCTCACTTCTAAAATGGAAATAGCTTGGTCATCAAGCTCTACATCAATCATTTCTCCAATCACTTCATCCAGTGGAAGTGATTTCACTTCATCCTCTAATGTCTTTTCGGCCACATGCTTAATTCTTTCGCGTAATTCAGGGATTGACAATTCCAAACGATCAAGACGAACCGTTTGAATGCTTACACCGAATTTAGTTGCCAATTCTTCATCAGTAATGAACGGAGTCGAGCTGATCGTTTGCTGGAGAAGTTTTTGACGTTCTTTTTTATTTAGTTTCATATGCAGACACCATCCGTACATTTATGACTAGGTACTAATAGTAGTATATAATCTCATAGATGATAAATCAATCCTTGTTTCAAAAAGACAAGAAAATTCCTCCAGCGCCTGATCAGCTTAATTTATCTCCGCCCAGCACCCCGCTGTCTACCAGCGTTTGCCGAAGTTCTTTATATTCCGGATCTGTCCA
This sequence comes from Bacillus pumilus, assembly GCF_009937765.1. NCBI lineage: Bacteria > Bacillati > Bacillota > Bacilli > Caryophanales > Bacillaceae > Bacillus > Bacillus pumilus. Next base: position 1,840,844 of record NZ_CP047089.1, read on the forward strand.
AAATGCATCTGACTGCACAAGTTCTGCCGCATCTTTTCTAGCAGTTTCCAGTGCTCTGTAGTCATGAACCATATCGGCTACTTTAAATTCAGGCATTCCGCTTTGTTTTTTACCGAAGAAATCGCCGGGTCCTCTTAGCTCTAAGTCCTTTTCAGACAACTCAAAGCCGTCGGTCGTTTCAGACATAATCCTCATCCGCTCTTTTCCGGTTTCTGATTTTGGATCCGCCATTAAAATACAAAATGATTGATGCTCTCCTCGTCCAACTCGGCCTCTGAGCTGATGAAGCTGAGACAGCCCGAAGCGGTCTGCATCGTAAATGACCATGATGGTCGCATTGGGTACGTTGACACCCACTTCAACGACTGTTGTTGAAACAAGAATTTGCACTTCATTTGCTGTAAAGTCTCTCATCACCTGATCTTTTTCATCACTCGCGAGTTTCCCGTGCATTAAGCCGATCGACCACTTACCGCGGTATGCCTCTGTCAGCATGCTGTGGACATCAATCGCATTTTGCACATCGAGTTTGTCTGATTCTTCTATGAGCGGACAAATAATGTATGCCTGTCTTCCTTTTTTCAGCTCTTTATCTACAAATGCAAGAATCCTCTCAAGCATGTCATGCTTGACCCAATACGTTTCGATCTGTTTTCTGCCGGCTGGTAATTCATCAATGACGGATACGTCCATTTCTCCAAAAACAGTGATCGCAAGTGTGCGCGGAATAGGTGTGGCCGTCATGAACAAGACATCTGGGTCCTGTCCTTTACTTCTTAGTTTTTTCCGTTGTTCTACGCCAAACCGGTGCTGCTCATCTGTAATTACGAGACCAAGCTGCTGAAATTCGACTTCGTCTTGAATGAGCGCATGCGTTCCGACTAAAATATCAATCTCGCCCTCTTTTAGACGCTCCAGCAATTCTCTGCGGCGCTTTCCCTTTACAGAGCTTGTTAGTAGAGCGATATTGAGTCCCCATTTTTCAAACAACTGATAAAGGGAATCAGCATGCTGTTCTGCCAAAATCTCTGTTGGAACCATTAATGCACCTTGATAGCCAGATAAATGAGCGGCATATAGTGCAATTGCTGCAACAGCTGTTTTCCCTGAGCCTACATCCCCTTGAAGCAGTCGGTTCATCCGGTATGGGGACGCCATATCAGACATAATTTCATCAAGCACTCTTGATTGTGCCTTTGTCAGCGGAAATGGCAGGCTGTGAACAAACTCAAAAACAGCCTCTTTGGAAAACGGATGCTGGATGCCCGATGTTTTTTCTCGTTCTTTCTTTCTGATGGCCTGCATCTTCAGCTGGAAAATAAGAAATTCCTCGTACACAAAGCGTCGTCTCGCTTGCTTGAGTGAGTCTCTTGTTTCTGGCAGGTGAATGGTTTTTAATGCTTCTTGATAGGACATGAGTTTATAGGTAGAGACAAGCTGCTTTGGCAGTGGATCTTCAGCTTTATCTACATAAAGTGACAAGGCTTGTTTGACAAAACGCCTCATCATCTTCACGGTTACATTTTCTTTGACTGAATAAACAGGCTCTATACTGCCATCTTGCTCGTGCGTCCCTTTTTTAAATTCCTGCACCATGATCGATTGACGGTTTTTATCCCATTTCCCAGTGACGGATACCGTATCACCTAACACAAGGCTTCTTTTTAAATAAGGGCGATTGAAACAAATTGCTGTGATGAGGAAACGCCCGACAAGCAGCCTGAATGTCAGCCTGCTTCGTTTTTTTCCATAATAGGTGAGGACGGGCTCACTGTGCACTTTTCCTTCAACTGTGACACGTTCGTCATGCTTTACTTCTTCTAAGTTACGAAGCTCATAGTCGTCATATCGATAAGGAAAGTAGCCAAGTAAATCGGCTACTGTGTGGATCCCAAGTTCATTGAGTGTTTTTTCGGTTTCTTCTCCAATCCCCTTGAGGACTGAGACGTTATCTTGCAGTTTCTGTATCACGAGATGAGGTCACACCTCCGAAAATCTTCTTTTCAAGCTCTCTTGCTGTCGGTGTCGCAGCAAGTCCGCCTTGTGCTGTTTCACGAAGTGCCGTTGGCATGGTTTGACCGATTTTATACATCGCATCAATGACTTCATCACACGGAATACGACTGGTGATGCCGGCAAGTGCCATATCTGCTGCAATCATTGCATTTGATGCACCCATTGCGTTTCGTTTTACGCACGGTACCTCGACAAGTCCAGCGACTGGGTCACAAACAAGTCCAAGCATATTTTTCAGTGTAATCGCCATTGCTTCAGCAGATTGCTGAGGCGTACCGCCTGCCATTTCAACAATGGCTGCTGCCGCCATCCCTGAGGCTGAACCTACCTCAGCCTGACAGCCGCCTGCTGCACCAGAGATGCTCGCATTATTGGCCACAACAAAACCAAATGCGCCAGAAGTGAATAGGAATCTGACCATTTGTTCCTTTGTTGGCTTTAATGTTTGTTTTACTGCAAATAATGTCCCTGGCACGACACCTGCTGAACCTGCTGTAGGCGTTGCACAGATCGTCCCCATTGCGGCATTGACTTCATTTGTTGCCACTGCCTTACTGACAGCATCTAATATCGTATGACCAGACAGTGTTTTGCCTGATGCAATATACGCTTGAAGTTTGACCGCATCTCCGCCCGTTAAACCCGATAATGATTTCACACCTTTTAGCCCGTTTTCTACGGCCTGTTCCATCACTTCTAGGTTGCGGTACATTTGGGAGAATATATCTTCACGTGACTTCCCTGTCACTTCCATTTCTTGCGTAATCATGATTTCTGAAATGGAGGTATTCCGTTCTTCTGTTAGCTGTACGAGTTCTTTGACGTTTTTAAACATCATTCATAACCTCCTTGTTGTTACTCTGCAATTTGTGTGACTTGAATAATGTTTGGCAGTGTTTCAAGCTCCAATAAGACAGCTGGGTCAATATTTTGATCCACTTCAATGGTCATCAGAGCCTCTTGCCCGACATCTTTACGCGCCACTTCCATATGACCGATGTTGATGGCAAATTTCGCTAACACGTTAGCGACTGCTGCAATCGTGCCATAGCGATCGTTATGAACCACAAGAATGGCAGGATGATTTCCTGAAAGTCTGAGCTCAAAGCCATTCAATTCAGTAATTTCAATTTTACCACCGCCGATGGAAATCCCGATTAATTCAAGGGTTCCATTTGCATCTGATATCTCTACTTTTGCTGTATTCGGGTGCGCTGGCACTGCATCTTCTTCTTTAAATTCAATGTCGATCCCTTTGCTTTTTGCAATATCGATCGCTGTTTTGATGCGTTCATCAAATGTATCAAAGTCAAGAACGCCGCCGATAATGGCGACATCTGTACCGTGTCCTTTATACGTATCTTTAAAAGAGCCATAAAATGAAACGACAATTCGTTTCGGCTCTCTTCCGAATAAACTGCGAGCCACTCTTCCTATTCGAGCTGCACCCGCTGTGTGCGAACTTGATGGACCAATCATGACGGGTCCAATAATATCAAACACACTTCTAAATTTCATAGGTCTTCCCCTCTCATAACCACTCACATATTGGTTTGGTTCTTTCTTTAGACTAATGGATTCAATCGTTTCCCGCAACTCATTTCACCGTTGAATCGGTAGTAAAAAATTGCAAAAGAAGAAGAAGGGCTTTATTTGCCCTTCTTTCGTTATTCCACAGCCAAAATATATGAATAAAGCGGCTGTTTTCCATCGTGGACTTCAACTTCTATATCTTCAAATGTTTCTTCAATAAAGGCTTCTAACTCGTCCATCTCTTCAGACGATGCATCTTCCCCTTTAATGATCGTAACGATCTCATCATCTTCTGTCACCATTTTGGTCAAAAGTTCCTTAGCTGCATCTAATTGATTTTTCGCAGTTAAGGTGATTTTTCCGTTATAGAGACCCATATAATCTCCTTTAGCAATATCGATTCCATCGATTTGGGTATCTCTCACTGCAAAGGTGATTTGGCCGCTTTTCACGTTGTCAATGGCATCTAGCATCGCCGCTTCGTTGTCTTCGTTTGAAGCTGCTTCATTGAGAGAAAGAAGTGCCGACATTCCTTGAGGAACGGTCTTCGTTGGAATGACCACAACCTCACGATTTGAGACAGTTGCCGCCTGTTTCGCTGCCATGACAATATTAGAATTATTAGGTAAGATAAAGACCGTTTCGGCATGTACGCTTTCAATTGCTGTGACAATGTCTTCTGTGCTCGGGTTCATTGTCTGTCCGCCTTCAATGACAACGGAAGCTCCGATACTTTTAAACAAGTCAGCAATTCCTTCTCCCATTGCGACACTGACGACGCCAAAGCGCTGTTTTTCAGCAGCAGCAGATGCCTTTGGTGTAGCAGCAGGTGCATGTTCTTTTTCTTCGTTCACAATTGAACTATGCTGCTCTCTCATGTTTTCAATTTTCATATTGATTAGGCTGCCGTAGCGCTGTGCATAGGATAAGACATCCCCAGGCTGCTCTGCATGAATATGAACTTTTGCCAGCGTTTCATCTGATACCACAAGAAGTGAATCTCCGAATTCGCTTAAGTCTTCTCTGAAAGCATTCTCATCAAAGGACTGTTTGTCTTCTTCAAATTTCACCATAAATTCAGTACAATAACCAAATTCGATATCTTCAGTGTTCATATGGCTTTGTGCACTTTTATGATGCTCTGCACTGACAAGCTCTTTTAACGTTGGCAAAGAGGCCATCTTCGAAGGAAGTTCCTCTCCTCTTAATGAAGCAAGGAAACCTTCATATACGCAGAGAAGTCCTTTACCTCCACTATCGACAACGCCTACTTCTTTTAAAACAGGAAGCAGATCTGGCGTTCGATCAAGTGATGCTCTCGCTTCCTCAATCGTTAACTCAAGAACGCGGTCAATGTCATTTTCGGTTGCTGAAACAGCAACCGCTTTCTTTGCTGCATCCTTTGCGACCGTTAAGATGGTTCCTTCAATCGGCTTCATCACGGCTTTATATGCTGTATCGACACCTGCCTGTAAGGCAAGGGCAAATTCTTTTGCATCAATCATTTCTTTTTGTTCGATTTGTTTACTGAAACCTCTAAAGAGCTGTGATAGGATAACGCCTGAGTTCCCTCTTGCGCCCATTAATAGCCCTTTTGACAAGGCCACGCCGACCTTCCCAATATGATCGGTATTTGTTTCTTCAACTGCTTTTGCCCCTGAAGTCATTGACAAATTCATATTTGTCCCCGTGTCTCCGTCTGGCACTGGAAAAACATTTAACGCATCCACAATTTGTGCGTTTTGAGAAAGATGGTGAGCACCTGCAAGAATCATTTTTGCAAATGAGCGGCCATCAAGATTTCTAATAGACAATATATTTCCTCCTTACTACGGGTTCGTAACTCTTACTCCTTGTACATAAATGTTGACCGAATCAACAGAAAGCCCAACTGTGTGAGAAATTGTATATTTGACTTTCGTTTGAACATTATGTGCGACTTCTGATATTTTTGTACCGTAGCTGACGATGATGTACATATCAATATGAATGCGGTCTTCTTTTTGACGCACAAGAACACCCCGGCTGAAGTTCTCTTTGCGGAGAATATCCGTCAAGCCGTCCTTGATTTGATTTTTGGACGCCATCCCAACAATACCATAGCAATCGATCGCAGCGCCTCCTGCCACCATTGCAATGACTTCATTTGATATATCAATTTGTCCGTATTTCGTTCTAAGTTCAATGGACACATTGGTTCCCCCTTTTTGAGAAATTGCCCTGAGTTATCACTATTTTACTATAAGACCCTTCTTTTTAAAAGAAATCATTCAATCCGACCCAATCCTACTTATACTATAGCCTTGATTTTTTATCAAGATGTCAAGGTATTTTTCTTGAAAGAGGAGTAAACAATCCTTGCAAACCCCTTGAAGCTGTGGTAAATTATTAAAGTATCTTGAGGCATCTCTAAGTACGTATATGAAGAATATGATGATGTTTTCGCAGTTAGGAGGGAAACAAATGGCACGTAAATGCGTTATTACAGGCAGAAAAACAAAAGCTGGGAACAATCGTTCTCACGCAATGAACTCTACAAAACGTACATGGGGCGCGAACCTTCAAAAAGTTCGTATTCTAGTGGACGGTAAGCCTAAAAGAGTATATGTATCAGCTCGAGCTTTGAAATCTGGTAAAGTTGAGCGTGTATAAGCAAGAGTAAACGCCTGCTACAATAACTTGTAGCAGGCGTTTTTATGTGGAAATAAAGGAGATTACTCATTAATCTTTCTTAAATGAACCAAGCATCGCACGGACAATGCCGCCAAGAAATCTAGGCAGTTTGATTGTATAAAATTTCATTTTGTCCCCCTCCTAAAAGTACCGCTTGCAGCACAATTGAGCTTAATCAGCCATCCACGTTGATAGGTTGGTCAATCTTTGCTTCTTACCATTATTAATATGCCTTCATGAAAAGAAAAAGTACCATTTGAGTGGATGAGTTCGTTACTAATACATAGTGTGGAACCAGGCTCAATATGACAATTTTTCAGAGGATATTTGAAACCTTTTAATGTCAGCTTTTCAACAGGTGTCCCAAAGGGTAGAAACGATACATACTTTTTATCTTGATCTTCTTTTATTTCGTATGTACCAGGTTCAAACATTTGAATGATATTTTGTTTGTCTACAAGGGTGATATTCTGCTTGTGCTGAATCCCTTTATATAGAAGATGGATATTTCCTAGAAAATGATCCGCCCTTCCTCCTGTAATACCGTAAATGTCAATATGTGCTGGGTGCTGACTCAGTGCCCAGTTCAGCGCAAGCTCTAAATCGGTTTCATCCTTTTCAGCTTGAAAGACATTCAGGGCAGGCAATTTTTCTTTTAGCTCCCGAAGCTCTTCTTCTGTCACACTGTCAAAATCACCAAAGGCTTTGGCAGGGGTAATCCCGTGTTCTAGTAAGAAGAGAGTTCCACGGTCTACGCCAATCCAGAGAACATCCTCTTGTGATGCTTCACGTTCAAGTGGCGGGATGTATTCAAAAGGACCGCCGGCAACGATATGTATGTGCATGATATACGCTCCTCTTCATGTAAAAAGAACCAAAGATCACAATGACTTTGGTTCCTTCCTTTATGCTTCTCGAATTGCTTGGATCGCTACTGCGCGGTTGTCTTCACCGTATACCGCAGAGCCCGCGACGAGTAAATTAGCGCCAGCTTCCTTGCAGCTCTTTGCAGTCTCTACATTGACACCGCCGTCTATTTCTATCAGTAAATCGGTTAAGCCCTTTTGTTCACTCAGTGCTTTTACTTCTTTTACCTTCTTGAGGACAGATGGAATAAATGCCTGTCCACCAAAACCAGGGTTCACAGTCATGAATAACACTAGGTCCACATCTTCTAATACATGCTCAATGTGAGACACAGGTGTGTGGGGATTCAAGACGACCCCTGCTTTTACACCTTGTTCTTTTATATGTTGTATTGTTCGATGTAAGTGCGGACAAGCTTCCACATGAACAGAAATAATATCAGCGCCAGCTTTTGCGAATGCAGGAATATACCGATCTGGCTGCTCAATCATGAGGTGAACATCAAGCGGAAGACGCGTATGCGGTCTGATCGCTTCGACGACATTTGGCCCGAATGTCATATTCGGAACAAAATGACCATCCATGACATCGATATGAATGTAATCTGCACCGCCTTGTTCCACATCACGGATATCTTTCTCCAAATTGGCAAAATCTGCTGATAAAATGGAAGGGGCTATATAAACCATGATTTAGTACCTCGGCTTTCTGTCTTTGATTTCAGTTAAAAACTCTAGATAATGCTGATAGCGATACTCTTTGATTTGATCATGCTCAACCGCATCTTTTATCGCACAGCCAGGCTCTTTCACGTGCAGACAGCCTCGAAATTTACAGTCTCCACTTCGGTCTCTAATATCTAAAAAGTATAGACCTAGATCTTCTGCTTCGATGCCAGTAAATTCGAGCGAGCTAAAGCCCGGAGTATCTGCAATGAGCCCGTTTGCTGTTCGAATGAGCTCGACATGTCTTGTCGTATGCTTTCCTCGTCCGAGATGGGATGAGATATCATCTGTTTTCAGCGCCAATTCAGGACTCATCGCATTTAAAAGGGACGACTTGCCTACACCAGACTGACCGGCAAATACCGTGATTTTATTGTGAAAGTGTGGAGTCAGCTTCTCAATGCCGTCTCCTTCAATCGTAGAAGTTAAATGTACCTCATAGCCAATTTGCCGATAGTCGTCTGCATATGCCATGATCGTTTCACGCTCTTCGTCTGTTTTCAATAAGTCCATTTTAGTAATGCAGATAATTGGCTCAATATGATTGGCTTCAACAAGCACTAAAAATCTGTCTAAGAGCGATGTGCTAAAGGTTGGTTCTGCCGCTGAGAAAACAAGTACCGCTTGATCAACGTTACTGATAGGTGGACGAACAAGTTCGTTTGTCCGTTCTTTTACTTCTAATAAGTAGCCTTCTTTATCGTTGTCTGCTTGATACACGACGTAATCGCCAACAAGAGGTGTGATTTTGTTTTTTCGAAAGATGCCTCTCGCTCTGCACTGAACCACTTTTCCACTTTCTTGTGACTCGTCTAGCACATAGTAGAATCCGCTTAATGCTTTAATAATTTTGCCCTCAGGCATAAAGTCCCTCCTTTATTCATCATCAGGGTATTCGATCGTTTTCGAGCTGACGACTTTATCATCAACCGTCACTTGATAATATCCTTTTTGACCTGGTTCAATCTTAAATTTAATGGTCCGTTCAGTCGGCGCAGTGATTTTAAAGCTTTCGTACGAATCAGAGATGCTATGCTCGGCATCATCAATGGAAATTTGGACATTCATCTCCTGCCCTTCCGCTTCTGGTTCATAAGGGATCGAAATCTTTTCAGTCACCGTTTTGGCTGGTTTTTCCTTCGGTCCAAGAGAGAATGTAATCTTGACCGTGTCACCTGGTTTAACAGCCGTTCCTGCTCCTGGTTCCTGCTTCATGACCTCGCCTTTTGGCACATCATCAGAATACGCTTCTTTTTCATCAAGCTTTAAGCCGTTATCCTCTAAATAATTCGATGCCGCTTGCTTACTATACGTCGTTAAATCACGTAATGTAATATCGGCAGGACCTATGCTGACAGTCAACGTGACCTCTTCATCTGCTGCTACAAGTTCCGTATTCGCTGAAGGACTCTGTTCCATGACAATTCCAGATTCGGTGTCATTATCATTCACTTCCTCCACAACGACCTGTTTAAACCCTTTTTTCTCTAATATTTCTTTTGCTTTATCGACCTTTTCACCTGTCACATCAGGTAATTCGGTCTTTTCCTTGCCAGTACTTTCGTAAAGCTGAATCTCTGTTCCTTCTTTGACCTTTGTACCGATTTTCGGGTCTGTTTTGACGACGAGACCTTTTTCAATTTTCTCATCAGCGATCTCTATTGACTCCGAAGCGACGGTAAACCCAGCTTTCTTTAAGGCATCTTCTGCTTTTTCAACCGTCATGCCAGATACGTCTGTGACTTCCACATCTTTTGGAAAAAGCATCCCTGGAAACACAGTGATGGCTAAAATTGTCGCAGCAATCAACATAAATAAGATGGATGCCACAATCCATGGCCATTTTTTTCGTTTCTTTTTCGGTTTTTGTTTCTCTTTTTTCTTCGGTTTTTGAGCCGGGTGGACGGCTGTTTTTTCATTTTCTTGATCGATTTGATGATCTTGAATGATTGGGATCGCTTTCGTTGCTTCATGGTCTTCTTCAATAACAAAGCGTTTTTCTCTTAATCTGGCTGGATCGAAAGCGGTTTTTAAGTCCTTTTGCATTTCAGACGCATCTTCATATCGATAAAATGGATCTTTGGCCATCGCTTTTAAAATGATGTTTTCCACACTTTGTGGAACAGAAGGATTCCACCTTCTTACAGATGGCGGCTCTGATTGTAAATGCTTCAGTGCAACACTGACAGCCGATTCCCCTTCAAATGGCATGCGTCCTGAGATGAGTTCATAGAGCACAATCCCAAGCGAATAGATGTCTGACTTTTTTGTTGCCAGTCCTCCGCGTGCTTGTTCTGGAGACAAATAGTGGACGGAGCCTAGGACAGAATTTGTATGGGTAATGGTTGCTGAGCTGAGTGCCATGGCAATCCCAAAATCAGTGACTTTGATGTTCCCCATATTGTCTATTAATATATTGTGAGGCTTAATGTCACGGTGGACGAGCTGTTTCGCATGGGCTTCTTCCATTGCCGCAACGACTTGCTCCATGATACGAACGGCTTCTTTCGGATGAAGCGGGCCATTGGCGTGTATGTATTCTTTCAGCGTCATCCCCTCGACATATTCCATGACAATATAATAAATGTCATCTTCTTCCCCAACATCATAGATGCTGACAATATTCGAATGATCTAAGCTTGCAGCTGACTGCGCTTCCCTTCGGAAACGTCTAATAAAATCATCATCGCTTGCAAAGTCAAACCGCAAAATTTTAATCGCTACTTCGCGATCTAAAATCATATCCTCCGCCAAATAGACGTTTGCCATTCCGCCTCCGCCTATGACGCGAAGAATCTGATAACGGCCGCTGATCCTTTTTCCGATCAACACTTGCTGTCACCCTCCTCTGGCTGGGAGGAGATTTCTAACAGTACTGCTGTAATGTTATCTTCACCGCCGTTGTCATTCGCTGTTTGTATTAACTCTGTTACTTTTTCCTCTGGTGCGGTTGTTTGCGTTAAAATATGAATCAAATTCTCTTCTTCTACTTTATTCGATAGACCATCTGAGCAAAGCAGAATTTGATCTCCTGGGTCCACCTCAAAAGTGCGTGCATCAATTTGAACACGTTTATCTGTTCCTAATGCTTTCGTGAGCACATTTTTTCTTGGATGATATTCTGCATCCGCTTTTGAAATTTCACCTGTTTTCACAAGCTCGTTCACGAGTGAATGATCATCCGTTAATTGGGTCAGCGCTCCTTCTCTTAGCAAGTAGCAGCGGCTGTCTCCAATATGCGCAATTGTGACCGTTTGCAAATGAACGAGTGCGCATACAATGGTCGTCCCCATTCCTTGGCACTCCTCATTGTTTTGCGCATGTTCATAAACTTGGTCATTAATTTCACTGATTTTTGAGATTAACCAGCTTTCTTGATCGGCTGGCTTTTCTGGAATTGAAGATGTTTCTTCCCAGTATTCTTTTAAAGAAGAGACTGCCATCTTGCTGGCGACATCACCAGCAAGATGCCCTCCCATGCCGTCTGCTACAACAGCGAGAAGTGAATCTTCTTTTGCTTCAAAAATACCTGCATCATCTTCATTATGCTGACGGACTTTTCCTGTATCGGTAAGAAAGGCTGCCCTTATCAACATTCGTCACCTCGTCTCTTCCTGACGCTCCTTCGCTCTTAGCTGACCGCAAGCAGCATCAATGTCATGGCCTTGCTCTCGTCTAATCGTTACGTTTACGCCGCGTTCTTTCAACGTTTTTTCAAATAGGAAGATTTGCTCTCTAGGTGTTCTCACATAATCTCTTTCTGGTACATAGTTCACCGGAATGAGGTTCACGTGGCACTTGATTCCTTTTAATAGGTCTGCTAGTTCTTCTGCATGGTGAACCTGATCATTTACTCCGCCAAATAGGCCGTATTCAAAGCTGACACGTCTACCCGTCTTTTGAATGTAGTATTCGATGGCTTCCATTAATTTTGGCAGCTTATATGCCTTATTGATCGGCATTAAGCGGCTTCTGATCTCTGTGTTCGGTGCGTGCAATGACACAGCAAAGTTGATTTGCATTTGCTCATCAGCGAATTGATAGATTTTTGGAATGATTCCACTTGTCGAAACCGTAATATGGCGTGCACCAATATTTAAGCCGTTATCATGGTTGATGATTTTAAGGAAGGCGAGCATTTCTTCAAAGTTATCAAACGGTTCGCCAATACCCATGATGACAACAGAGCTGACTCTCTCATCTGTTTCGTCAAGTGCCTGCTGCACTTTTAGTACTTGTGCAACGATTTCTCCAGCTTCAAGGTTTCGTTTTAAACCGCCAAGTGTAGATGCACAGAATGTACAGCCGATTCTACAACCAACCTGTGTTGTCACGCAGACAGAGTTTCCATATTCATGACGCATAAGCACTGTTTCAATTGTATAACCATCGTGTAGTTCAAATAAAAACTTGATCGTACCGTCTTGAGACGTTTGTTTGATCACGGTTTTTAAAGTTGTGATCGCAAATTGAGCTTTTAATTTTTCTCTTAATTCTTTAGAGAGGTTAGACATTGCATCAAAGGATGTCACACGTTTCTCATAAAGCCACTCAAAAATTTGAGCTGCGCGGAAAGGCTTTTCGTCTTGTTCTTTTAACCATTCTTTCATTTCGTGAAGCTCAAATGAATAAATCGATGGCATATCTGTTTTCAGTTCTTTTCTTACTTTTTGTTCTGTCATTTTTTATCCCTTCTTTCTCATGCTGCAAATAAAGAAACCATCTGTTCCGAAATAATGAGGAAGAATTTGCACACTTCCGTTTTGAACAAACGGAGCAACCTGCTCAGGCAGCCGTTCATTAAGAGATAGATCGGGTTCGAAGTCTTGGTGTTCTTGTAAAAACGCATGAATCACTTGTTGATTTTCTGATGGGTCCATTGTACATGTACTATACACAAGGGTTCCGCCAGGTTTTAAAAGTGGAGCTGTTTCTTTTAAGATTGCCTGCTGAATTATAGCAAGCCTTGCTGAGTCTTCTGGAGACTTTGTATATTTCATATCTGGTTTTCGTCTAATGACGCCAAAACCAGAACACGGTGCATCAATCAGAATCCGGTCAAAGGAAGCTTCGCTGTAATCGTCCTTTGCTTTCCTTGCATCGAGTGCTTTTGCTTCAATCTGAGTAAGGTTTAGACGTTTTGCTGCTTGTTTGATGAGTTTCACTTTATGTTCGTGCAAATCAAGTGAAACAATTTGTCCTTCGTCGTTCATACGCTCAGCGATATGTGTTGATTTTCCGCCCGGAGCCGCACAGGCATCAAGTACAGTTTCTCCCGGCTGAGGGTCTAGTGCTCTTGCAACAAGCATTGAGCTTTCATCTTGAATGGTCACATAGCCTTCTTGAAAAGAAGGAGTTGAAACGATGGACCCTTTCATTAGCTTGAGTGCATCTTCAGATAAGTCTCCAAGCTCCGTTTCGATTCCGGCATCCAGCAGTTTTTGCTTCAATGCTGCGCGGTCCGTTTTTATTCGGTTGACACGAAGGGTTTGCTTTGGCGGTACTAAGTGAATGCGGCACATGCTTTCTGTCGCTTCAAATCCGTACGACTGAACCCATTCCTGCACGAGCCATAATGGGTGGCTTGTCTCAATCGATAGCCGCTTAACTGGATCTTTGATGTCATCAAAAGCCGGAACGCCTTCTCTTTGCACGGAACGAAGAACCCCGTTCACAAGTGAAGAAATGCCCTTGTGCCCTCTCTTTTTCGTTAGCTCTACTGCTTCATGGATGGCTGCACGATCTGGAATCTTTTCAAGGTAGACCATTTGATAAAGAGACATCCGCAAAAGCTGCATGACCCACGGAGCCACCTTTTGCGGTTTTTTCACAAATGGTGCCAGCATATAATCTAATGCCAGCTTGTTTTGCAGTGTACCGTAGACAAGCTCTGTTAAGAGCGGCTTGTCTTGATCTGCCAAGTCTTTGTCTTTCATGACTGACTGCAACAGTAAATTACTATAAGCTTGGTTTTGTTCGAGTTTGATTAAAGCGTCCAGCGCTACTTCTCTCACATTACTTTTCTTCATTCATTAACCCTAATTTCTGTCCAATTTCGATATTTGCGCCTCTTAGGAAGTCTTCGCCGCTCATCTTTTTCTTACCAGCTGGCTGTACACCTGTTAATAGAAGGCCCTGTTTATTCCCAGTTCCAATGACTGGACCTTCTTTTTGAAGCTCAATCACTTTCCCAGCTTCTTCTTGCACTTCGAGTGGAACTTTTTTTGCTTCCCATACTTTTAGATGAGCCCCGTTCCATTCAGTATAGGCAACTGGCCATGGATTTAAGCCGCGAACTTGGTTATAAAGCTCTTCACCGGTCTTTGTCCAGTCTAACCTTTCCTGCTCTCGCTTTATATTAGGTGCGTACGTTGCGGCATCTTCATTTTGCGGAATTGGCGAAATAGATCCGCTCAGAACATTCGGCACAGTATCTTTCAATAGGGCAGCACCTGCTACACTTAATTTGTCATGCAATGTACCGACATTGTCTAATTCATCGATTTCCACTTCTACTTTACTGATCATATCCCCTGCATCAAGTCGTTCCACCATGTACATGATCGTAACGCCTGTTTTCTTTTTACCTTGAAGGATCGCATAATGGATCGGCGCGCCCCCTCTTAGTTCTGGGAGCAGTGAGGCATGTACATTGATACAGCCAAACTGAGGTTCATCCAGCAATCGTTTTGGTAGAATTTGTCCAAATGCCGCCGTGACAATTAAATCCGGCTTTAATGCAAGCACTTTATCAATTTCTTCATCAAGACGTACCTTTTCAGGCTGCAAGACCGGAATGCCATGCTTTAAGGCTTCCACTTTCACAGGAGGCGGCGTGAGAACTCGTTTTCTGCCTTTCGGGCGATCTGGCTGCGTGACGACCCCGACGACTTCGTATCCTTCTGTTATGAGTGTTTGCAGCACAGGTACTGAGAAATCAGGGGTTCCCATAAATACAATACGTGCCATTTTCTTCACCCTTCCATTTCCGCTAGTTCTTTTTCTGTATAAGTTTGAATGATTTTCGACGTAAATAATATGCCGTCTAAATGATCAATTTCGTGCAATAAAGCTCTTGCTAAAAATCCTTCTGCTTCTATTGTATATGGTTTGCCTTTCTTATCAAAGGCTTTTACCTTCACATAGCTTGGTCTTTCTACTGTACCGTATAAAGATGGAAAGCTCAGGCAGCCTTCAATATCTGTTTGACTTCCTTTTACTTCAAGAACCTCGGGATTCACTAAATCAATTCTGCCAGATTCTTCACCGATATCAACAACAGCAATTCTTTGTGAAATGCCAATTTGTGGTGCTGCTAGTCCGACTCCGTCTAGCTCAAGCATTGTATCATACATATCATCAAGTAGCTTTTTAAGCTTTTTATCGAACGTATCGACAGACTCTGCCTTTTGTTCGAGTACTTCTGCCGGATGTATGACTATTGGTTTTACTGCCACTTAAAGCCCTCCGTTTTACATCATCATATATGGATTCATATCTATTGAAATCATCAATTGTTTTTGTTCCATTTCCTTTTGATAATGATCTTGTATTTTCCGTAGTAAACTTGCCAGTTCATTTTCCCTTTTGTATTTTATCACGCATTGATATCGATATCTATCTTTGATCTTAGCGATTGGTGATGCAGCCGGACCAAGGATTCTTGTATTCGGTGCACAGTTCATTTTTAGAAACTGAACGATTTGATCCGTGACATGCGCTGCCTTTGTCACTTCCTCATGTGATACAGTCACCATCGCCAAAAAGTAATACGGCGGATAAGACTGGTGGCGGCGATGCAGCATCTCCTGTTCATAAAAGGCTTCGTAGTCATGCTGCTTCGTTAATTCAATACTATAGTGAGAAGGCGTATACGATTGAATGATGACAGAGCCCGCTTTTTCATGTCGTCCTGCCCTGCCGCTGACCTGCGTGAGCAACTGAAATGTTTTTTCACTTGAACGGAAATCAGGAATATGAAGAGACGTATCCGCACTTAGAACTCCAACTAGTGTGACATCTGGGAAATCTAACCCTTTTGCAATCATCTGCGTCCCGAGCAAGATGTCCGCTTCTTTATTGCCAAAAGATGTAAGGAGTTTTTCGTGAGCACCTTTACGAGACGTTGTATCCACATCCATTCGAATGACTCTTGCCTCTGGCAGTACTTTTCTCAGCTCTTCTTCTACACGCTGCGTACCCGTACCAAAATAGCGAATATGCTCACTATGGCATTCTGGACATTCTTCTGGCACTGGTGCTTCGTGACCGCAATAATGGCATTTCAGACGTTTTTGATAGCGGTGATAGGTAAGAGAAATTTCGCAATGAGGACATTGCTCCACATATCCGCAATCACGGCACATCACAAAGGATGAATAGCCCCTTTTATTCAGAAATAAGACAGCTTGTTCTTTTCTTTCAAGCACTTCCTTTAATCTGAGCATTAATTCTTCTGAAAACATAGATCTGTTACCATTTCTCAATTCTTCTCTCATATCAATTAACGAAACGTGCGGCAGCTTCTGCTGGTTCACTCGGTGCTTAAGCGTGAGCAGTGTAAACACGCCTTTTTTGGCACGCGCGTACGTTTCAAGTGAAGGGGTTGCACTGCCTAAAACGACTGGACATTGATGCCTTTTGGCTCGTTCAATGGCGACGTCCTTGGCATGATAACGGGGCATTTCCTCTTGTTTATAAGAAGATTCATGCTCTTCATCTATGATAATCATGCCTAGATTTTCAAATGGTGCGAAAACTGCCGATCTCGCGCCCACAACAAGCTTGACTTCTTTGCGGTGGATTTTCCGCCATTCATCATATTTTTCCCCTGTCGATAAGCCGCTATGAAGGACAGCCACATTTGAACCAAATCGTTCTTTAAACCGTTGAACCATTTGAGGGGTCAACGAGATTTCTGGAACAAGAACGATCGCTTCTTTTCCTTTTTGAAGAGCATGATCAATCGTCTGCAAGTATATTTCCGTTTTACCGCTTCCTGTTACCCCGTGCAGCAGAAAGGTCTCGTGCCGGTCATCACTGACTGCTTGATGAATATGTTTTGCCGCTTCTGCTTGTTCAGGCATGAGGTCAAGTGAGGCAGAAGGTGTAAACGCCCGGTCCCGATAAGGATCGCGGTAGACCTCTTCATAGCTTTCTATTAACAGTCCTTCTTGAATCAAGGTTTTAAGCGTTTGAGAACTCGCGCCTGTTTGTTGCTGCAAGTCTTTCGCTAAAAAGGTCGTCTCACTCGCTTGAAGCAAGAAGGAGAGCAGTGCCTTTTGTTTGACCGCATTTTTCTTCAGCTGCTGCTGCTTTTCTTCAAGCTTATCTTTCGAAACTGCTAGTTGGAGCATGCGCACTTTTTTCTTTCCAGATTTTTGCGAGACGTGATACCTTACCTCTAGATGCCCTTTTTGGACATGCTTTTGAATCTGTTTTAGTTGTTCAGCTGGAATGTCAGCGTAAAGAATGCTATCTCGCTGACCGAAAAGCTCTTTCAATGACTGCGGAAGTTCTTCATCTGACAGCACTTGAATTTCTTTTTCATACTTCGCCTTCATGGCTGCAGGCAACATCGATTGAAGTGCCGTTATGTGATAGGACAATGTTTTTTCCGTCAGCCAGTGGGAAAGCTCCATTAGCTCATCTGTCAGAACAGGTGATAAATCAAATAAATCGACAATGTCCTTTATGCTTCCTGTTTTTACGTCTGTTTCTTCTTTGACTTTTGTCACAAACCCTTGAATCTTCCTCGGGCCAAAGGGAACGACCACCCTCATTCCCGCTTTGACGAGATCTTTGAATCGATCTGGTACACGGTAATCGAATGGCCGATCAATGGCTTTCGTCGTGACATCTACGATGACTTCAGCAATCATGCTCGATCACGCTCTTTTGGCAACAGCTGTTTTGCCTCCTTTAAGATTTCAAAAGCGAGGTCTTTTTTGCTCATCATCGGCAGTTCTTTTGTTGTACCATCTGCTTTGATGATGGCTGCTACATTTGTGTCTGTCGCAAATCCTGCACCTTCTTTTGTGACGTTGTTGGCCACAATCATATCTAAATGCTTAGATTCGATTTTCTTTTTCGCATAATATTCTACATCCTGCGTTTCAGCTGCAAAACCGACAAGCACTTGATGCTCTTTTCTTTTCCCCAGCTCTTTTAAAATATCTTTAGTCCGAGTGAATTCTATCTCTAAGGCGCCGTCCTGTTTTTTCATTTTATGTGGATATGAGGTCACGGGGGTATAGTCGGCGACGGCTGCTGATTTAATGAAAAGGTCCGCTTCCTCATACTCAGCTAATGCGGCTTGATACATGTCCTCTGCCGATTCAACGTGCACCACATGGACATGATTAGGTTCAGTTAAAGAAACAGGTCCTGAAATGAGCGTGACATCTGCGCCCATCTGCTGCGCAGCCTCTGCAATCGCATAGCCCATTTTTCCTGACGATCGATTTGTAAAGAAACGCACAGGATCGATGACTTCTCTAGTAGGACCTGCTGTCACCACGACTTTTTTACCTGAGAGCGGTAAGCTTTTTGGCTCTTCAAAAAATGCACGGATGTGCTCTACGATTTTTTCAGGCTCCTCTAATCGCCCTTTTCCAATGTAGCCACACGCTAAATAACCTTCGCTCGGTTCAATAAACCGGTAGCCATCCTCATATAATGTGCGAATGTTCCGCTTCACAGCTGGGTGATCATACATATGCACATTCATCGCTGGTGCAATCCATACAGGAGCGATTGAAGCAAGTAAGGTCGTCGTGAGCATATCATCTGCAAGCCCTGCCGCCATTTTACCAATCGTATGTGCTGTTGCAGGGGCAACTAGAATGAGATCGGCCCAGTCAGCTACATCAATATGCGCTATGACCTTTGGATTGTTTTCTTTAAATGTATCCACATACACCTCATGTCGAGACAGAGCTTGGAAGGTAAGCGGAGACACAAACTCACGAGCAGATTCCGTCATAATGACTCTTACATTTGCGCCCGCCTGTACGAGTTTACTAGTAAGTGCAGCTGCTTTATATACGGCGATTCCTCCGCTGACGCCGAGCAAAATATTTTTTGACTGTAACATTAGTTTGTCCCCCTTAACGGCCTTTTTCACAAATTCGTCTACAATTCAAAAAAGTCAAAACCAATCATAGTTTTGACTTTTTTGAACGTATCGTATCTGCATAGCAGAAGCGATGTGTTATTCTTGATCCTCTTTTTCAAATGTCAAAAGACCGGCATCGATTTCTTCAAGTGCTTTGCCTACAAATTTGTAAGACTTCGTATTTTCGATTTGCTGATCTTGGTGGATCTGCATTTCACGTGCACGGCGTGCAGATACTGTTACAAGTGTATATTTTGAATCAAGTTTGTTCATCAATGAGTCAATTGAAGGATCTAACATGGTTTATTCTACCCCCAGCATTTTTTTATATCTTGGTGCGACTCTGTCTCTGCGCAAGTGTTCTGCAAGGACGATCGCTTTGATTCTTTCACAAGCAAGCTCGACATCATCGTTTTCGACGACATAGTCGTAAGCATCCATCATTTCAATCTCTTCTTTTGCAGCAGCCATTCGATTTCGAATGAGCTCCTCAGACTCTGTACCACGCGTAATGATGCGGTTCTGAAGTTCTGAAAGACTAGGCGGTGCAAGGAAAATAAAAAGACCTTCTGGAAATGCTTCTCTTACTTGAAGTGCACCTTGCACTTCGATTTCAAGGAAAACATCTTTTCCTTCGCTTAATGTCTGTTCTACATAGTCAACAGGCGTGCCGTAGTAATTCCCGACATACTCTGCCCATTCTAACAGCTTTTTGTTTTCAATCATATGTTCAAATTCTTCCCTGGATTTAAAGAAATAATCGACACCATTTCTTTCACCTTCACGCGGTTTACGTGTTGTCACAGAAATAGAGTATTCAAATTTCGTATCTTCCTGGGAGAAAATGGCCTGTCTGACCGTTCCTTTTCCAACTCCCGAAGGTCCAGAGAGAACGATTAAAAGTCCTCTTTCTTTCATAATGGCGTATTACCCCTGCCCTTCATCTATGATTTCTTCTTTTACAGAAAGTCTTTGCGCGACAGTCTCAGGCTGAACGGCAGATAAGATGACATGGTCACTGTCCATAATGACAACAGCACGGGTTCTTCTTCCGTATGTAGCATCTATGAGCATGCCTCGATCTCTTGCGTCTTGTATCATTCGTTTAATCGGTGCTGATTCCGGACTGACGATCGAAATCATCCGATTCGCTGAAATGATGTTTCCAAATCCGATATTGATCAACTTTATGGTCATCTTCTAACGTCCCCCTGTATTATAAACGTCTCTAGTCTCGCCGAAAGAGACGTACTGTAAACAGCATACACAATGACTATTCTATATTTTGCACTTGTTCTTTTATTTTTTCAATAGCACTTTTCATTTCAACCACGAGCTTAGTTAAATGATGATGGTTCGCTTTTGAGCCAATGGTGTTCACTTCACGGTTGAGCTCCTGTACAAGAAAATCAAGTTTTCTTCCGGCAGCACCGCCTTGCATCAAGATTTGCTGGAATTGTTGAAAGTGACTTTTCAATCTCGTAATCTCTTCTGTAATGTCACACCGGTCAGCAAAGATCGCAGCTTCTGTTGTCAATCTGCTTTCGTCAAGCGCCTCTCCAACCCACTCTTGCAAACGCTGATTGAGCCTGTCTTTATACTGACTCACAACCTCTGGTGCAAAGACTTTGATTTCTTCTGTATAGGCTTCTAATTCAGAAAGCCTCAGCTCACAGTCTTTTTGAAGTGATGTCCCCTCCTGCTCTCTCATGAAACAAAGCTCCTTGACAGCCGTTTCACAAGCTTCCATCAGCAATTGCTCTAATTGCTCATTTCGGCTGGCGGATTCTTCTACTTGAACGGCATGCTCTAGCCCAAGTAAGTCATGTGCATGCTGAATGCCTGAAATGTGATAGCGCTTCTCGAGATCTTTTGCGGCTTTCATGTATTCATCAAGCAGCGACCAGTCGATCTGCAAGGACCGGCTTGCTAGTTTACCGCCTTCAATCGTAACAAACAGCTCAATTCTACCACGCTGCACGTGACGAAGAATGATTTTTTTTAATGTGTCTTCGAAATATAAAAGCGGCCTCGGCAAACGGGCATGAACCTCTTTAAAACGGTGATTGACCGATTTTAGCTCAACTGACACTGTCAGTTCTCCATCCGTTTTACTCGCTTGACCGAATCCCGTCATACTGCGTATCATGTCAAAACACCCAATTCTTTCATATTAATAAAATGAAAAAGGTAATAGCAGACACTATTACCTCAAAATTATACCATAACGAATTATTTTTTTCTTGTCAAAAGTGATCCTGCCAGTAAAAAAGTTGGCAGTGCAGACATACCGATGATCAATAGCCAATCAATTGGTGCAATC
Source organism: Bacillus pumilus (assembly GCF_009937765.1). NCBI lineage: Bacteria > Bacillati > Bacillota > Bacilli > Caryophanales > Bacillaceae > Bacillus > Bacillus pumilus. Next base: position 1,862,097 of record NZ_CP047089.1, read on the forward strand.
GCCACCGTTTTGAAAATCGGCTGTAGCGGCGGATAATAAATGACCACAAACATCAATAAAAGTGATGACAAAACCGCACCGATTAAGTAAAGATTCCCGAATGGATTCCGCTCAAAGATGGATCGTTCACTGCGGCAGTCAAATACATGAATGAGCTGCGCCAACACAAGCGTACTAAATGCAACAGTCTGCGCATATGGCAGATTGTTTGGATCACGGTGATACACAAACATAAATGCTAAAAGGGTCGCAAGTCCAATGAGGAACCCTCTAGATACAACCTTCCAGCCGAGTCCTCTAGCAAAAATCCCCTCTTTCATATTCCTCGGCTTCCTTTTCATGACATCGCCTTCTGGCTTATCCATGCCAAGCGCCATCGCCGGGAGACCATCTGTGACGAGGTTGACCCATAAAATTTGAATAGGAACGAGAGGAAGCGGAAGCGCTAGAAGCATCGCAAACAGCATAACCAAAATTTCCCCCACATTTGATGCGAGCAAATAACGGACAAACTTACGGATGTTTTCATAAATATTTCGGCCTTCTTTAATAGCCGATTTAATGGTCGCAAAGTTGTCATCAAGTAAAATAAGAGAGGACGCTTCCTTGGCTACGTCTGTTCCAGTGATGCCCATAGAGATACCGATATCTGCTTGTTTAATTGCAGGCGCATCATTGACCCCGTCACCTGTCATCGCTACAATATGTCCATTTTTTTGATAGGCCTTCACAATTCTCAGCTTATGCTCCGGTGATACCCGTGCAAAGACGTATACATTTTCAGCCGTTTGCTCAAGCTCTTTGTCACTCATCTGATCCAGCGCTTTTCCGTCGAGCACCTTTCCTTGCTTTGGTAAAAGGCTCAAGTCTTTCGCAATCGCTTTGGCTGTTTCCACGTGATCTCCTGTAATCATGACTGTTTTTATACCCGCATCCCTGCACTCTTTAATCGCTCGTCTCACTTCAGGACGAGGGGGATCGATCATGCCTTCTAGCCCGATAAATGTTAAATCAGTTTCAGCCTGCTGGACAGAGGTGATGGTTTCGGTCAGACCAACTTTTTTATACGCAATGGCGATCGTTCTGAGCGCTTGTCTTGCTAAACTTTGAATCGCAGCCTCTGTTTCTTGCCTATGAGTGGTTGAAAATGACGCTGTACGGCCGCCGTGCATGATATGGCTGGAACGGTTCATTAGGACATCAGGTGCACCTTTTGCAATGACGTACCGCTCTTTTTGATTCGTTTCGACGACGACTGACATCATCTTTCTTTCTGAATCAAAAGGAAACTCTTCTACCACGTGAAATCCTGCTTCGATGAATTGCTCTGTAAAACCCGCTTTACGTGCTGCGGTGAGAAGTGCCCCCTCTGTCGGATCACCATCAAGCCTCATTTCGCCATCTTTTTCAACGATGGTCGATGTATTACAAAGCGCCCCATATAATAACACCTTTTGCAGGCTTGGATGTTTGTCGACATGGACAAGTTCTCCGTTCAAGGTGAAATCACCAGATGGCTCATAGCCCGTACCAGAAATATTCCACGTTTTGCCCTCTGCCCATACATGGGTCACAGTCATTTTATTTTGCGTCATGGTTCCTGTTTTATCTGAACAAATGATCGACGCACAGCCAAGAGTCTCCACCGCCGGGAGTTTTCTGACAATCGATTTTTGTTTGATCATCCGCTGCACGCCTAGTGAAAGTGCGACGGTGACAATCGCAGGTAGGCCTTCAGGAATGGCAGCAACTGCAAGTGATACTCCCGCCAGGAACATATGATACAAATCATGTCCTTGCACAACGCCAAGAACAACAACGAGCACCGTTAAAAATAAAGCAACGACAATGAGGATTTTCCCAAGCTGTTCGAGACGTCTTTGCAGCGGTGTTTCCATATTCCCTGCTGCATCCAGCATGCCAGCAATTTGTCCCATCGCTGTATTCATCCCTGTCCCAATGACAACGCCCACGCCGCTTCCTCTAGTGACAAGCGTCCCCATAAAGGCCATGTTCGTCAAATCACCAAGCGAGACATGGTTGCTAGAAAGCGGACTTGCGTGTTTGACTGCTGGGATGGATTCGCCAGTGAGAGCAGACTCCTCGATTTCCAGGCTCTTTGTTTCTAGTAATCTAATATCTGCCCCAATTCGGTCTCCACTTGAAAATTTCACAATATCCCCTGGCACAAGATGTTTAGACGGGATCTTGATCCATTCATTATTTCTCCTTGCATACACATGCGGGGTTGATAATTCCTTTAGCGCTTGAAGGGATTTTTCCGCCCGGCGCTCTTGATAAAAGCCGAGCACTCCATTAATGAGAACAATCGCTACAATGGCAACTGCATCAATGTATTCACCTAGAAAAGCAGAAATGATCGTTGCTGCAAGCAAGATTAACACCATAAAATCTTTAAATTGCGCTAAAAAAATGATCAGAGCCGACGCCTTTTTCCCTTCTTGCAATTCATTTGGCCCATGTTTTTCAAGCCGTTTTTGTACATCTTTTTCTGACAGTCCGTCACCTATCGATGTATTCATTGTTTTTAATAAATCGGTTTGGTTCAGTTCATGCCAATTCATTTGACCTCGTCCACTCCTCTTTTGTTCTCTCTCATATGCAGTGTTCTATAAGCCAGTTTATTCAGACTCGTCCTAAATCATGCTATAATAATGAGACTGCCTAAAGAACGAGAAATGGAAGGTTCTTTCAGTAGATTTGTGTGAAAGAAGAGGGTGTATCCAACATGTCATTTGACGGCATTTTTACATATGGTATGACAAATGAATTGCAAGAGACATTAACTGGCGGTAGAATTTCAAAAATCCATCAGCCATATAAGCACGAGTTGATTTTTCATATCCGAGCAAACGGAAAGAATCATAAGCTCCTTTTATCCGCTCACCCGAGCTACGCTAGAGTGCAGCTCACAGAGCAGCAATATGACAATCCTAGCGAACCTCCAATGTTTTGTATGCTCCTTAGAAAACATCTTGAGGGCGGATTCATTGAACGTTTCGAACAAATTGGATTTGACCGAGTGATCGTACTTCATGTACGAAGCCGCAATGAAATTGGCGACGAACAGACTCGAAAGCTCTACATTGAAATCATGGGAAGACATAGTAATTTGATTCTTGTCGAAGATGACACGCAGCAGATAATCGATGGCCTGAAGCATCTTTCTCCATCTGTGAACAGCTACCGGACAGTGCTTCCTGGTCACGAATACCTTCTGCCGCCTGCTCAGCAAAAATTAAATCCGTTTGCAGTAACGAAGGATGATATTTTAAAACATTTACGCTTTCAAGAAGGAATGATCGCAAAACAAATTGTCGATACATTCTCTGGGGTTTCTCCTCTGTTTGCAAAGGAAGCTGTACACAGGGCCGGTCTTGTTAATCAGGAAACCATTCCAAATACACTGCTCGACATGTTCCAGCTTATTCGCATGCATTCCTTTACTCCGCAGCTCACAAGAAAAGATGGGAAGGAGTATTTCTATTTATTAGAGCTACAGCATATCGATGGTGAAATGAAAACATTCGACTCTCTCAGCCAGCTGCTTGACCGCTTTTATTTCGGCAAAGCTGAAAGAGACAGAGTGAAACAACAAGCGTCTGACCTTGAACGGTTTGTCGTAAATGAAAAAAAGAAAAATGAAAACAAGCTCAAAAAACTGAACAGAACCCTTGAGGAATCTCAAAATGCCCATAAATATCAGCTCTATGGCGAATTGCTAACAGCCAATTTATATGCCATCAAAAAAGGGGATAAAGAGGCGACTGTCATCAATTATTACGATGAAGATGGCGGAGAAATCACGATACCGCTCAAAACAAACAAAACCCCTTCTGAAAATGCGCAAGCATATTTCACAAAATATCAAAAGGCAAAAAATGCAGTAGAAGCGGTCAATGTACAAATTGAGCGGACACATGAAGAGATTGCTTATTTTGATGAGTTGATTCAGCAGCTGTCCTCTGCCTCACCGAAAGATTTAGAGGAAATGAGAGAAGAGCTTGTTGAGGGGAAATATTTACGCGCCAAACAAAAGCGTAACGCCAAAAAGAAAAAAACGGCGGCGATTCAGCTCGAAACGTATGAATCGTCTCAAGGGATTCCGATCTTGGTCGGAAAAAACAACAAACAAAACGAATATTTAACCACAAAAGCGGCTGCCCGTGACGATATTTGGCTGCACACGAAAGATATTCCTGGATCACACGTCGTCATCCGTCATCAAACGCCTGATGAACAGACGCTGCTTGAAGCGGCTCAAATCGCTGCCTACTTCTCGAAGGCAAAAGAGTCGAGCTCCGTACCTGTCGATTACACGAAAATCCGGCATGTGAAAAAACCAAATGGAGCCAAGCCCGGTTTTGTGACATATGATCAACAGCAAACATTATTTGTCACCCCTGACGAAGATGTGGTTCTAAAGCTCCGAAAATAATAATAGCCGATAAAATCTTTTAAGGAGATTTTATCGGCTTTTTCTTTGTTGTTTTTTTCTTTCGATATAGAGAGCGTCAAGTGCATCTACATCCTCTTGTTCAAGCAATGTCTCAATTTCCGCAGCCAGCTGTTTTGTCCGAGCTGGGCTCGCACCGCTTGTAGAGACTGAAATCGTCACTCTCCCTGCTTTGACCACCTTTGGCACGATCACATTGCCAAGTTCTGATTGGCTCACACAATTCACAAGCTGATGGGGCCTTGCTGTTTGGGCAATCCATTCATTTACCGCCGGATCATTTGTAGCAGCGACAATGAAAAAAGCATCCTCTAAATCTTCAGCATCCACTTTCTTTTCTTTCCAATTCAGGTTGTATGTATCAATGAGACGTGCCATTTCTTTAGAAATGCCAGGACTCACGATGGTGATATGGCAAGGCTCTATACATAGCGCCTCTGCCCTTCTTGCCGCTATTTTTCCACCGCCGGCAATGAGCACTTGTTGATTGGTTAAATCAAGATGGACTGGAAGCATGGCTTTCTCCTTGAAAATGAAACGCATCATCTTTGTTTAAAATGGTTTCTTGCACACGTTCAATATAAGCTGCTTTTACATGCGGATGAAAGCCAATATACCGGCATACCCGGACATCTTTTAGCCTCTCTCTCGCCTGAGCCGCTTCATTTTCAATCTCTTTCATTAACATACCCGTAAACAACAGGTAAGGAACAAGATAAACAGGAACATCATCATCTACTGTTAATTGCGCCAGAACATCTCGGTAATTTGGTTCACATGCTGTAATAAAACATGGCAGGACTTCTGCAAGAGGCAGCAGGCGCCTGACATCGTCCGCAATGCCAAACACATCTCGCTTCACATCTGGATCAGAGCTTCCACGGCCAATTAAAAGAATCCGTGCTTTCTCGCCTTGATATCCTGCTTCTTCAATTCTTGCAGCAACTGCTTTTGTCACTTCTTGGTTGACCCCGATTGGTTTTCCGTATGTGACCTTCACTTGCGGGTATCGTTTTTGTACTTTCTCAATCTCAACTGGAATATCTGATTTAGCATGCATAGCAGTTAAAAGGAGGAGCGGGACGATCGCAATGTGTGTCGCTCCTTTTTTCACACAAGCTTCAAAACCTTCTTCTATAGAAGGGGCTGTCAGTTCTAAAAAACAAATCTCTTGTATATCGGCTTCTACTAATGGCATACAGCTTTTCATAAAAGAAATGGCTTTATCTTGTGCTTCTTTTACCCTGCTTCCATGTCCAACATAAAGGACAGCTTGTTTCATGTGACTCCTCCCTCTCACTTTGTTTTGTTCAGACGAAAAGACACGATCAATGTACGTGTCTCTTCTTTATTATTCTCATTTCTCAATGAGAGCAGGTTCAAACCAGTTCAGCTTTTGGTGAAAATGAACGACATCCCCAACCACGATTAAACTTGGATGCTCGATGCCTTCTTTTTCAACGGTTTCAGACAGTGTCGCTACAGTGCAACAAGTCGTCTTTTGCCTCGTCGTGGTTCCCCAGTGTATAAACGCTGCTGGCGTTGCAGGATCGCGTCCATTTTTTATCAGAAGCTGCTGCACTCTTTCTACGTTTTTGACGCCCATGTAAATCACAAGGGTATCAATCCCCGTAGCCAGTGCTTCCCATTTTTCTTCAAAATGCTCATCTTTTTGATAGTGACCCGTAACAAACGCAACATTCGAGCTGAATTCACGGTGGGTTACAGGAATGCCTGCATAAGCTGCTGCTGCAATGCCAGAAGTAATTCCTGGGACAACTTCATATGGAATTCCATGCTCAGCTAAGCATTCGATTTCTTCACCGCCGCGTCCAAATACAAAGGGATCGCCGCCTTTCAGCCGGACGACAACATTCCCTTCTTTTGCATGGGTGACAAGGGCTTCATTAATGGCTTCCTGTCTCATCGTATGATGATTCGGCAGCTTTCCGCAATAAATTAATTCCGCCTCGGGTTTGGCGTGGGCGAGTATTTCTTGATTGACAAGACGATCATATAAAATGACATCTGCCTGCTGTATTGCCTTATGGGCTTTTAATGTAATTAAGTCTGGATCCCCAGGTCCAGCCCCCACAATGTATACTTTCCCCATCGTGCTTTTCTCCCCCTGCCATCAGGCGATTATTTCGCTTTTTCTTTTACATAATCAACAAGACGTTGTTTGGACTCTTCACGCGATAATTCACCTGTATCTAGAACGAGCTCAGGTGCTGCTGGCTCTTCATATGGTGAATCAATTCCGGTGAAAAATGGAATTTCGCCATTTCTAGCTTTTTTATATAACCCCTTTGGATCACGTTCTTCGCATACGTTCAAATCACATTTCACAAACACTTCGTGAAATTCCCCTGCTTCCACTAACTGTCTGACAATGCGGCGGTCTTCTTGAAATGGAGAAATAAAAGCCGTGATAACTATCGTTCCTTGCTCAACAAACAATTTCGCCACTTCTCCGATGCGGCGGATGTTCTCTTTTCTGTCATCATCTGAAAACCCTAAATCTTTATTCAATCCATGCCGCACATTATCACCATCAAGAACGGTCACTTGATAACCTTGTTCAAACAGCTCTCTAGCCGCTGCATTTGCAATTGTTGATTTACCTGATCCACTTAGACCTGTGAGCCAAATAATGCCGCTTTTATGATTGTTTTTCTGTTGATATTCTTTTTTTGTAATAGATGAATCATGCCACACGATATGTTCGTTGCTCATGCCATACCCTCCCATTAAGATACCGTCGTTTTTAATCCTTCGATTAATGTTTCAATGACTTCTTTTCGGCTGAACGTGCTTGGCGGTAATTCTCCGTTTCTTAGCATCGTTCGAACCTTTGTACCTGAAAGAATGACATGCTCGCTTTTATCGTGAGGACATGTTTTTGGTGTTGCCATTGCTTCACATGTATTACAGTAGAAGCTATGTTCAAATTTTAACGGGGTAATGCCAATTTCTTCGCTTGTAAATTGTTCAAATAACTCCTGCGCCTCGTATGTGCCGTAATAATCACCAACACCTGCATGATCTCTTCCCACAATAAAGTGAGTACAGCCATAATTTTTACGAACAAGTGCGTGAAAGATTGCTTCCTTTGGTCCAGCATAACGCATTGCCGCAGGAAAAACACCTAAAAAGACGCGATCTTTTGGGTAATAACCGTTCAATAACACTTGATAACTTTTCATTCTCACATCTGCCGGAATATCGTCTGATTTTGTTTCGCCGACAAGTGGATTTAAAAACAAACCATCGACGGTTTCAAGTGCTGTCTTTTGAATATATTCATGGGCACGGTGAACAGGGTTTCTCGTTTGGAAACCAACAATGGTTTTCCAGCCGTTCTCCTTAAAATGACGTCTTGTTTCTTCCGGCTCATACGTAAATTGAGGGAATGGTTTTTCGCTGCGTTTCGTCAGTGTAATTTTACCACCAATGTAAGTGTCACCGCGTTCAAATAATTTTTTCACACCTGGATGATTGCGGTCATCAGTTTTGTACACATTCACCGCTTCTTTTTCTTTATCTGGTGTGTACTGATCCTCTACTTCAATTACGCCATATACAGTTCCATTATACGATAGACGCACAATATCGCCTTGATGGATTTCCGCTGCCTTTTCCTTTGTCACTGGCAGTGTAATAGGAAGAGACCAAACGACACCACTTGCTAGCCGCATACTGCTCACAACGGATTCATAATCAGCTTTTGTTAAAAATCCTTCAATTGGGCTATACCCACCAATTGCTATGAGTTCAAGGTCTGCAAAAGAGATAGCATCTAGTTCAATTTCCTTTGCAACCGTGCTGAGATCATATTCTTCATTTACTCGATTAATTAATACGCCACCATGTGGTGTTAAACTCATTTGTATCTTCCTCTCAATGTTCATATTTAGTAGATGTTAATAGTCGGATTTAACATTAAATCCCGCCGCCCTGTTCATGAATCGAGCTGCTCTCATTTTTGACTGCCTTCATCAGACTTAGCGCACCAAGTGAGGCAAGCAGTACACTCATCATGATAAAGATAGAGTAATAGTCACCTTTTAAGAAAAGGCTCACTAGCAAATACGATAGACTAAGTGATAAAAAGGGTGATACTACCCACACTTTCAGCATTTTTTTCACCACATGTTTATGAAAAATATTAGGTCCACCTTTTGCCATGCCAAGTCCAATGATAGACGAGGAGGTGATTTGGGTAAGTGGAACAGGTAGCCCAAAAATAGAGCTGATGATGACAAGTCCAGCACCGGTACCTGAAAGCAATATCCCTTCGCCCGTTTGATAGCGGGTGATTTTCTTTCCATTTGTTTCTAGTACCCTTCTTCCTAATAAAAGAGCACCAAGTGCAACGAAAAGCCCACCGTAAAGCGTTCCTTGCCCAACAGATAAAATGCCTGAAGCAACAAGGGGACCTACAGCATTGGCGACATTGTTCATCCCAGCAGAAAATGCTTCTAGAAATCCACTAATGATCAAAATAATCGATAAAATCAAAGTCCCTTTTTTTGAAAAGGTTCGTTTCGGGAACATTCTGATGATTTTGACTACAATGAATGTAAAAAGAAAAGCAACAATAGGAATGATGACCCAAAAGGACACGATGACTAAAATGGATTTCACATACAATACTTTATACGCTACCGCAACTCCAACGACAGCACCTACTGTCACCTCACTCGTTGATAAAGGGATCGCCATCAAATTCGCTATAAAGAGTGATAATGCAGCAGAACCAATAATAATACAAACAATTTCAAGTGTAATGACGGATTCAGGCATAATCCCAGAACTGATGGTTTTGACGACCTCACCGCCGCCAATGACTGATCCTGCTAAAATCCCAACCGCACATACACTGAGTGCAAAGATTGGCTTTCGAATCGCGCCTGATCCGTATGCGATGCCCATTGAAGCAGCTGCACCACTCGCGCCAATGTTTAGCGCGAAAAATAAACTAAATAAAATTGCGGCAATTTCCATACACTATGCTCCCTTACTCATGTAATCCGCACTCAGTCTTAGCTGTGCCTGACCATCTGCCAGACCGCAGATCCTCGGCAGTAAATGCTGGCTGTGTACACGGCGCACAGCCGATACTTGGATATCCCTGATCGTGCAGCGGATTATAAGTAAGTTCTTCTCTAGATGCATATCTCCATATGTCCTTCCACGTCCAGTGGATAAGCGGACATACTTTCACTGATTTGAATTTTTCATCCTTATTTAAAAAGTTCGTCCCTGCTCGCTTAGGTGACTGCTCTCTTCTTAAGCCAGAAAGCCATGCAGGATAGCCTGATAACGCTTCTTGCAAAGGAATGACCTTCCGCATATGGCAGCAGCTTTGAGGATCCGTTTTCCATAGTTGATCACCATGTTGCTCGTTTTGCTCCTCCACCGTCAGCTCAGGGGTTTTCAGCACAATATCTAAACCCGGGTATCTTTCCTTTACCGCATCAATTGTGTCGTACGTTTCCTTAAAATGCAGACCTGTATCTAAAAAGACAATTCTTGCATCCTTTTTTACTTTCGCAATCAAATCAATAAGGACAATGCCTTCAATACCAAAACTACATGCATAAACGAGCTGATCACCATAATGACCGTATGCCCATTTCAGCACAGATAAGGCCCCTTTATACAAATCATCTTCTTGAAATGTAATGGACGGCTCTTGCCAATTTTCATAAGTTAACATTGTTTCTCCCCTTCCGGAGTATCACTACTCTTCGCACTACGTCAACTGATTTTTCTGTTTTCTTCCACTTGAATCACTTGACCGTCCTGAACAATCAGTGCAACTAAACTGAATTCATATCCCCAATCAGTTTCTGCATAGTCTTCATCCTGCTTTTGCTCTCACTTCCCCCTCACCATTAAAATAAAAAAACTTCCTTTCAGTCCGAAAGAAAGATGAGGAAGCTCACGATTTCCTTATCTTTCAAAATAGAATCATTTTGCAGGAAGTAGCACCTTGCATATCGCAGGTTGCCGGGCTTCATCGGGCCAGTCCCTCCACCTCTCTGGATAAGTGTTTTAATTTGTCTTAAATATTAACACAATTCAAACAAAAGTCAACCCGACTTTATTGATAGGATTAGTTTTTATTTAAATTTGAGTCTATTTTACTATTTTTAACCAAATAAAAAAGCTGTGCGATTGTGCGCAGCTTTTTAAAAGGTTTCTTCCATCCAAGATTCAGAGGAAGGATCTTGTCTCCAGCGTTTTAATTTATTCATAGCAGAAGGCTCGATTGCTTTCAGCTCAAGTGCCACGTCTGTCAGTGTGTCATAGTCTGTTAGAGTAACATATGGAATGTTTTTCTCTTGGAATGCTGCCGTAGCTTTTGGCAAACCGTATGTGAAGATCGCGGCAACGCCTAGTACGTCACAGCCCGCTTCTTGAAGAGCAGCGACCACTTCAAGCACACTGCCTCCTGTTGAAATTAGATCTTCTACGACGACTACCTTTTGGCCTTTTGATACGGCACCTTCAATTTGATTCCCTTTTCCATGTGCTTTTGGCTTACTTCTGACATAACACATCGGAGCATTCAGACGGTCTGCCGCTAATGCCGCATGCGGGATGCCTGCTGTTGCAGTACCAGCAATCACCTCTGCTCCCTCAAAATGAGTGAGAATCAACTCTTTCAGACCTTCGGCAATGTCGTGTCTGACTTCTGGATAGGACAAGGTAAGACGGTTGTCACAATAGATCGGTGATTTGATACCGCTTGCCCATGTAAACGGTTCGTCTGGCTTCAATGAGACCGCTTTGATTTGTAATAGGTGTTTAGCGATTTTCGTTTTCATCTGGCAGTCACTCCCACTCTTTCAAAATTTGATGATAGGCTTCCAATGGTTTATCAGCTTTTGTGATTGACCTTCCGACAACAATTTGTGAAACTCCTTGCTTTTTTGCATAAGCAGGGGTCGCCACGCGCTTTTGATCATCGGTCTGATCATTTAGTAAACGAATCCCTGGCGTAACAGTGAGGAAGTCAGGTGAGATATGCTCATGAAGGGCTTTGGATTCATGAACAGAGCAAACAACACCGTCTAGTCCACTTTCATATGCCAATTGCCCGTACCGGATGACAGTCTCTTGCAGCGAACGTTCTATAAGTAATTCGCTTCTCATCATGTCTTCTGACGTACTCGTCAGCTGAGTCACTGCAATAATGTCTGGACGTTTGTGTCCAGCAGGCGTTCCGCTTTCAAGCCCTTCTAACGCAGCTTGCATCATCTGTTTCCCGCCAGCAGCATGTACATTAACTAGATCAACGCCAAGTGCGGCAAGCCGGTTCATTGCTTTTTTCACCGTTGTTGGAATGTCATGTAATTTGAGATCGAGGAAAATGTGGCAATTTTTTTCTTTAAGCGCCTCAAGGATGACTGGCCCTTCTTGGTAAAACAGCTCCATGCCGACCTTCACAAATAATGGTGTCCCTTTAAAGGGTTCTAAAAAGGCGAGCGCCTCCTGTCCTGATGGAAAATCAAGCGCGATGATGGGCAAGTGCTTCATGTTTCCAGCTCCTTCCGATACATTCCTCTACAGATGAATACCCATAGGCTGCTAATACGTTTGGCAGTTCTTCAATGATTTCTGGGCAAATAAATGGGTTCACAAAATTGGCTGTGCCAACAGCTACTGCACTCGCACCTGCTAGTAAAAATTCAAGTACGTCTTCAGCATTTTGCACCCCGCCCATTCCGATAATCGGGATAGAAACCGCTTGACTGACCTCATGCACCATGCGTACAGCGACAGGTTTGATCGCAGGACCTGATAATCCGCCTGTTTTATTGGCAAGAATCGGTTTCCCTGTTTTTAGATCTAAACGCATACCGATTAACGTATTAATCATCGTGAGTCCATCTGCTCCAGCAGATTCAATCGCTTTCGCAATCTCCACAATATTAGCTACGTTAGGAGACAATTTGACATAGACAGGAACGGAGGAAACGTCCTTCACCGCTTTTGTCAATGCTGCTGCCATTTGAGGATCTGTCCCAAAGGCTATTCCGCCTGTTTTAACATTCGGACACGAGATATTCAGTTCAAGGGCATGGACATTTTTTGCTTGGCTGATCTGCTTCGCTACTTCTACATAATCATCGACCTGTGAGCCAGCCACGTTTGCAATAATAGGCGTATCAAACTGCTCAAGCCAAGGCAATTCATTTTCCAGCACACCTTTTAGGCCAGGATTTTGAAGACCGATGGCGTTGAGCATCCCGGCACCTGTCTCCGCTACCCTTGGTGTTGGGTTACCAAATCTTGGTTCTAGGGTTGTGGCTTTGATCATGATACTGCCAAGCACAGATAAGTCATATAATGAAGCAAATTCTCTCCCGAATCCAAAGCAACCTGATGCAGGGATAATCGGATTCTTTAAAGATAAGCCGGGTAACTCAACGTTTAGCATGACAATGCCACCTCCTCTGCTTTAAATACAGGTCCGTCCAGACAGACTTTGACGTACGCTTTTTCGTGCTGGTCTGTATGACAGACACAGGCAAAGCAAGCACCGATTCCGCAGCCCATTCGTTCTTCCATTGAAATGTAGACAGGCTTATCGGGATATGAGTCTTTTAGCGCTTTTAACATAGGAGTCGGCCCGCAAGAAAGCATGACATCAAAACTCAAATCATTCTCTTCAATGACATTTGTCACGAATCCCTTCGCGCCATATGTCCCGTCAACTGTTGCAATGAATGTATCTCCGAGTGCTTGGAATTTCTCCTCGTAAAATACATCCTTTTTCGATTGAAAGCCAAGGACATGCTTGACGATGACGCCTTTTTTCGTTAATCGCTTGGACAGCTCATATAAAGGCGGTACTCCAATTCCACCACCGACTAGTAACGCTGTCTGACCTGGCTGAACAACTGAAGGATCATATCCGTTGCCAAGCGGCCCTAATACATCGATGGATTCCCCATCTCGCTTTTGGGAAAGGAGCTTTGTGCCCTCTCCCTCTGCGCGATAAATGATGGTTGCTTCTTGTTTCTCGGCATGAATATTGGCAATACTGATCGGTCTTCTCAGCAGCGGTGTCATGGACTCGCTGACCTTGATATGAAGAAATTGTCCAGCCGTTTGAAAGGAGTCCACAAGGTCACCTTTTAATGTCATTTCGTAAATATGATCAGCGATCTCTCGATTTGAGACGACCGTCAAGTATGCTTTTTTCATATCGTTACTGTCACCTCAGCATTCGTTTTCACTTCTGGCATTTCGTCTGCTCTAAATGTCATACTTTCTAGTACTCTTAAAATGGCTTCTGCTGTATCTAGCGATGTTAAGCATGCTACGCCATTTTCAACAGCTTCACGTCTGATTCTAAAGCCGTCTCTTGCTGGCTGTTTTCCTTTTGTCAGAGTGTTGATGACAAATTGGGCTTCCCCGTTTCGAATGACATCGAGAAGGTTTTTGCCTTCTTCTCCTATTTTGCCGACAACACTTGATGGGATGGAAGCTTGTTTTAAGTAATTCGCCGTTCCCTCTGTCGCTAAAATATGGTAGCCGATTGAATGGAATCTTCTCGCAATCTCAAGTCCTTCTTCTTTATCCTTATCAGCAACTGTCAGAAGAACTGTCCCGTCTTTAGGAATTTGAATGCCTGATGCAATTAATCCTTTGTAAAGAGCTTTTTCGATTGTGACATCTTTCCCCATGACTTCACCTGTTGATTTCATTTCAGGTCCGAGTGTAATATCGACTCTTCTTAGTTTTGCAAAAGAGAAGACTGGAACTTTGACGTACACGCCTTCTTGCTCTGTGTGAAGTCCTTCTTCGTAGCCATAGTTTTTAAGTTTTTCTCCTAAAATAACTTTTGTCGCCAGGTTTGCCATCGGGATGCCCGTGATTTTACTTAAGAAAGGAACTGTCCGGCTTGAACGCGGGTTCACTTCAAGTACGAACACTTCACCTTTTGAGAGAACAAATTGAATGTTTAGTAGCCCAATGATGTTGAGTCCTTTTGCAAGCTTGATCGTGTATTCTGCAATCTTCGCTTTGATCTCTTCAGATAAGGTTTGCGGCGGGTAAACCGCAATCGAGTCACCAGAGTGAACCCCAGCTCTTTCAATGTGTTCCATAATGCCTGGGATCACGACAGTTTCGCCATCAGACACGGCATCTACTTCAATTTCTTTACCTGTCAAATACTTGTCAATTAAGACTGGGTGCTGCGGATTGACTTTCACCGCATTCTCCATGTAGTGAAGAAGCTCGGCTTCTTGATAAACGATTTCCATTGCGCGACCGCCTAATACATAGGAAGGGCGGACAAGGACTGGGTAGCCGATCTGATTGGCAATCGCTACAGCTTCTGGCACTGACGTAGCTGTTTTCCCTTTAGGCTGCGGCACGCCAAGTGTTTCTAATGTTTGTTCAAACTTGTCTCGGTTTTCAGCTCGATCTAGGTCTTCAAGAGAAGTGCCGAGAATCTTCACTCCTCTATTTGATAGTTCGTCTGCTAGGTTGATGGCTGTTTGTCCGCCGAACTGGACAACGACTCCTTCAGGCTGCTCTAGATCAATAATGTGCATCACATCTTCTACAGTAAGTGGTTCAAAGTAGAGCTTGTCCGAAATACTAAAGTCTGTTGAGACCGTTTCAGGGTTGTTGTTAATAATGATTGCTTCATAGCCTGCTTGTTTAATTGCCCACACAGAATGAACAGTCGCATAATCAAATTCTACTCCTTGCCCGATTCTGATAGGACCTGAGCCTAATACGATGACACTTTTCTTGTCTGTACGTTCTGATTCATTTTCATTTTCATATGTGCTGTAGAAATATGGCGTCTCTGATTCAAATTCAGCCGCACACGTATCTACCATTTTGTAAACAGGTACGATGCCTGTTTCTTGTCTTAGCGTGTAGACATCCGCTTCATTCATATTCCACTCGCGGCTAATATAGATGTCTGAGAAGCCTTTTTCTTTCGCTTCTTTTAATACGTCTGGATTGCCTTTGTTTTCTTTTAATGTCTTTTCAAAAGCGATGATGCCTTCCAGCTTATGAAGGAAGAAGTAATCAATTTTTGAGAATTCATGTATTTGTTCAACCGTATACCCTCTTCTAAGCGCCTCGGCGATATAGAATAATCGTTCGTCTCCCGCCTTGATAATCCGCTTTTCAAGCACTTCGTTTGTGATATCTGCTTCATCTTTTAATTCAATGTGATGCACATCAGCTTCAAGTGAACGGACAGCCTTTAGAAGCGACTCTTCTAACGTACGGCCGATCGCCATTACTTCA
This sequence comes from Bacillus pumilus, assembly GCF_009937765.1. Lineage (NCBI taxonomy): Bacteria > Bacillati > Bacillota > Bacilli > Caryophanales > Bacillaceae > Bacillus > Bacillus pumilus. The sequence goes on from NZ_CP047089.1 coordinate 1,877,869, forward strand.
CCCGTTGCTTTCATTTGTGTGCCAAGACGTCTGTTGGCAGATTCGAATTTATCAAACGGCCAGCGCGGAATTTTAGACACAATATAGTCAAGTGCCGGTTCGAAGGCGGCATAGGTTTTACCTGTGACTGGGTTCATCATTTCATCAAGCGTTAAGCCGACAGCAATTTTCGCTGCAAGTTTCGCAATTGGATAACCCGTTGCTTTCGACGCAAGTGCTGAAGAACGACTCACACGCGGATTCACTTCAATGATATAGTATTGAAAGCTGTCTGGATCAATCGCCAGCTGTACGTTACATCCGCCTTCAATCCCAAGTGCACGGATCAGCTTGAGCGACACATTGCGAAGCAGCTGATATTCACGGTCACTTAACGTTTGGCTTGGCGCCACAACGATACTGTCACCTGTGTGGATACCGACTGGATCAAAGTTTTCCATGTTACAAACAACGATTGCATGATCACCGCTATCACGCATGACTTCATATTCAATTTCTTTAAAGCCTGCAATACTTTTTTCAAGTAAGCATTGTGTGACTGGACTTAGCTTCAACCCGTTTTCGACGATTTCCTTTAGTTCTTGCTCGTTTGTACAAATTCCGCCGCCTGTTCCGCCTAATGTATAAGCTGGTCTCACAATGACTGGGAAACCGATTTGGTTCGTAAACGCCATCGCTTCTTCTAGGTTATGGATGATTTCACTTTCTGGTACAGGCTCATTTAGTTCATTCATCAAATTTCGGAATAGATCTCTGTCTTCTGCTTTTTGAATAGCTGACAGCTTTGTCCCTAATACTTCAACACCGCATTCAGCGAGTACGCCAAGATCTGATAATTCAACAGCTAGGTTCAATCCAGTTTGTCCGCCAAGTGTTGGCAAGATCGCATCAGGACGTTCTTTTCGAATGATGCGTGTTAAGAATTCTGGTGTCAGTGGTTCGATGTATACCTTATCGGCCATTTCTGTATCTGTCATGATCGTCGCAGGGTTCGAGTTCACAAGAACGACTTCATAGCCCTCTTCTTTTAGCGCTAAGCAAGCCTGTGTACCTGCATAGTCAAACTCTGCTGCCTGACCAATGATGATTGGACCTGATCCGATCACTAAAATCTTTTTGATATCTACGCGTTTTGGCATACTTCTTCCCCTTCTTTCTCAGTTGTATGAATCATATCCATGAACTGGTCGAATAAGTAGTTCGCATCTTCTGGACCTGGTGATGCTTCTGGATGGTACTGGACAGTGAATGCTGGTGCTTCTTTATGTTTTAAACCTTCAATTGTATTGTCGTTTAGTGCGATATGTGTGACTTCGAGCACGTCCTCGTTAATGGCACTAACTGTGTAGCCATGGTTTTGAGATGTCAATGTCACCTTGCCAGTTGCTAGTTCTTTCACTGGATGATTTGAGCCTCTGTGACCGAATTTCATTTTTTCAGTACTTGCGCCGCATGCCAGCGCGAATAATTGATGTCCTAGGCAAATACCAAAGAGTGGAACCTTTCCAATCAATTGCTGAATCATCTCGACTGCTTCTGGTACATCCACAGGATCCCCAGGGCCGTTTGAAAGCATGATTCCATCTGGCTTAAGCTGCAGTACTTCATCTGCCGTGATATTGTACGGCACCACAATGACATCACAGTCCCGTTTATTAAGCTCTCGCAAAATACCGTGCTTCATACCGTAATCGACAAGGACAATTCTTTTTCCTCTTCCTGGGCTTGGGTACGCATTTTTCACAGATACTTGACTTACTTGATCTGTTGGCAGCTGCATCGTTTGAAGGCGGCTCACAACGTCTTCTACTTGTTCATCCGGTCCTGCAAAAGCTCCTCTTAATGTGCCTGCACTCCGAATCATGCGTGTCAGCTTGCGTGTATCTATTCCGCTAAGACCCGGGATGTTTTTCATTTTTAAATACTCATCAAGCGAGTATGCAGAGCGCCAGTTTGAGGGCTTTTCACAAAGTTCCTTCACAATCAACCCTTTTACAAACGGTGTGATCGATTCAAAATCATCACGATTAATGCCGTAGTTGCCGATAAGCGGGTAAGTGAGTGTGACAATTTGTCCGCAGTATGATGGATCAGACAAAATTTCTTGATAACCTGTCATCCCTGTATTAAAGACGACTTCTCCGACTGATGATTCTAAGCTGCCAAAGCCTGTTCCTTCGAATACTGTTCCATTTTCTAGCACTAAGCGTCTCTTCATTTTACTAGTCTCCCCTCTTCATACACGACTTTCCCAGATGCAAGTGTCATGACCGGCCATCCTGATACAGTCAATTTGTCAAACGGTGTATTTTGTCCTTTTGATAAGAAGCTTTTTTTATCGATAGCCATTTCTTTGTTTAAATCAATGAGTGTGATATCAGCGATTTGCCCTTTTTCTAGCTTTCCATAAGGAAGGGAGAAGGCCTCTGCTGGCTTGATCGTCATATAATCAATGAGTTCTTTTAATGTCCATTCACCCGTTTTGACAAATCGTGTGTACAGAAGCGGGAACGCTGTTTCAAGCCCGACTATTCCAAAAGGTGCGCGCTGCATCGTTTCGTTCTTTTCTTCTTCTGTATGCGGTGCATGGTCTGTTGCGATGAAATCAATCGTTCCATCTAACAGCCCCTCAATTAGTGCCTCGCGATCCTCTTTTCCTCTGAGCGGTGGATTCATTTTATAGTTTGTGTCAAAACCTGGGATGTCGGCATCACATAAGAGCAGGTGATGCGGTGACACCTCTGCTGTCACGCGGATGCCTGCTTTTTTTGCATCGCGAACGACTCGCACAGATTCTTTCGTACTGATATGACATACATGATAATGACAGTTCGCTGCTTCTGCTAAAAGAACATCTCTTGCAATATGCACCGATTCACAAATGGACGGTATTCCGTTTAACCCATTTGCTTTTGAAAATTCTCCTTCATGGACGCATCCTCCGTAAATGAGCGAGTTATCTTCACAGTGTGCCACAATCGCTTGATCAAGACTTGCTGCCTTTTTCATCGCTTCGTACATCATGCCTGCTGTTTGGATGCCAACCCCGTCATCTGTGAAAGCGAAGGCGCCTGCTTCTTTTAGTGCTGCAAAGTCTGTCATCTCTTCCCCAATTTGTCTTGTTGTGATGGAGGCGTATGGCAGCACTCTGACAGAAGAGGTCTCTTCGATTCGATTCATGAGCCATTCCATTTGCTCTTTTGTATCTGGAACTGGGCGCGTATTCGGCATCGCTGCAATTGTTGTATAGCCGCCTCTTGCTGCCGCTTTAGAGCCTATTTCAATCGTTTCCTTTTTCTCTCCGCCTGGCTCTCTTAAATGCACATGCAGATCAATTAATCCTGGTGAAACAAATAGCCCTTTAGCATCAATGACCTCTTCTCCGTCTTCTCTTTCTAAGTGACCAATCGCTTGAATCACTTCTCCTTCTACCCTAATATCCTGCTGCACTTTTTCACCTGTGCTTGTTAAGATAAAACCATTTTTAATGAGATACGACATAGACAGACTCTCTCCCTTTTTGATGTAGTTTGCTATTTTGAAAAGCTCTTTTTAATACTGCCATTCGGACATAAACACCATTTTCCATTTGCTTGAAAATGCGTGACTGTTTTGATTCTACGAGAGAATCATCTATCTCCACACCTCTGTTTACTGGTGCTGGATGCATAATAATGGCTCGTTCTTTCATGTTGTTTGCCCTGCTTACTGTTAATCCATAAGTCGATAAGTAATCTTCATTGCCCATTTTTTCCGTGTGCCGTTCATGCTGGATTCTAAGTAGCATCACCACATCAGATTGTTTAATGGCTTCGTCTACTTGGACATATGTTCCGTGAGGATTTTGCTCATCTTGAAAGGAAGCAGGCCCTGAGAAAAGGACGGTCGCCCCCAGCCTTGAGAGCACTTCAGCATTCGACCTTGCCACCCTGCTGTGCTTGATGTCTCCATGAATTGAAATCGTTAAGCCCTCAAAGCCGCCAAACTCTTCATAGATGGTCATTAGGTCAAGCAGTGATTGGGTCGGGTGCTGTCCGCAGCCATCTCCAGCATTGATGATGGGAATCCCCACCTTCCCAATCAGCTCGTTGTAGTATTCATCTGTACTGTCTCTGATCACACAAGCTTTCACGCCGATGGATTCGAGCGTTTTTACCGTATCGTATAGTGTTTCGCCTTTTTGAACGGAGGTGCTTGCCGCATCTAAGCTTAGTACATTCATCCCCAGTTTCTTTTCAGCGACTTCGAAGCTAAATCGTGTTCTTGTGCTTGGTTCGAAGAAGAGGTTTGCTACAAATTCTCCTGCTAAACCAAGTTCTTGCTTACCCTTTTTGAGAGCTGTTGCTTCTTCAATCAGCTGTAAAATCTCTTCTTTAGTTAAGCTACTCATTGTCGATAGATCATTCATTTTTCTTCCCCCTCTAGTTTTTCATCACTTTCAGGTTCAAAAAAACCCTAAGCCTCGGCAGCTTAGGGTTCTCCAAAAGAAGCAGCGGCACGTTCGTGCATTCTGCTCATTTTAGAACCCTTGTCAGCCTCACTGGACTTCTTTTAAAAGGTTTTCTGTATTCGATTCATTTGACTCGTCATCATCCGCTTTTGGCTGAGGCAGGATCAGGTTTAACAAGACACCTGTGATGGCAGCAAGTGCCATTCCAGATAGCGTGAGGTTGATTTGTTTCACCTCAATGAATGCCCCGCCAATTCCGATGACTAAGATGACTGATGCGATAATGAGATTACGTTTTTCTTCAAAATTCACTTTATGATCAATCAGAATTCTCAGACCGCTTGAGGCAATGATCCCAAAGAGCAGGAACGAAACGCCTCCCATGACCGCGGACGGCACTGTACTGATTAATGCTGAGATTTTTCCGACAAAGCCGAAGCAGATAGCAAAGACTGCTGCTCCGCCGATGACGAAGATACTGAACACTCTTGTAATGGCAAGGACGCCGATGTTCTCTCCATACGTTGTTGTCGGTGGTCCGCCAATGAGTGAAGCGAAGATTGTCGCCGCACTGTCTCCTAAAATGGAGCGATGAAGACCAGGTTTTTTAATGAAATCTTGCCCTACAACTTTACTTAACACCACTTGGTGGCCGATATGCTCAGACATTGTCACAAAGGCAACCGGCACCATCACAGTGAGAATGCTTAATGTCACAGCAGGTGTGTAATCGACAAATGGTACGACGAAGTCTGGTACAGCAAACCATTTTGCATCTATGACCGGCTGAAAATTTACAATGCCTTGTGATAAGGCAAAGAGATAGCCGCTGATTATGCCAATTAATACTGGAATCAAGCTTAGGAAGCCTCTTAGGAAAATCATGCTGATAATCGTGACAGCCAGTGTGAAGCCGGCGACCGTTAAGTGCTTCAGGCTGTAAACAAGCTCAGTGGCATTTGGATCAACATACATCGCCATGTTAACAGCTGTTCCAGCGAGTCCAAGTCCGATGACCATAATGACCGGCCCTACGACGACTGGCGGCAGAAGTTTCATCAGCCAGCCTGTGCCAAGCCATTTTATAAATAGTGCAATGAGTGCATACGCGACACCCGCCATGAAGGCACCAACCATTGCGGCTCCAGGGCCGCCTGTTGCTTTGACATTCAGTATGGGGGCGATAAAGGCAAAGGACGAACCAAGATACGCCGGAATTTGGCCTCTTGTGATGATTAAGTAAACAATCGTTCCAACACCGCTTGAGATGAGCGCGACGGCTGGACTCATATCGATGATTTTTGGTACTAGAATGGTCGCACCAAACATGGCAAACAAATGCTGAAGGCTAAGCGACAGCCATGTGAACGGTTTTGGGATATCTCGAATGCCTAAATTGGCTTTTTGCTGACTCATGATTTTTCCTCCTAGATGTGTCCTTTTTCATTAAAAAAGCCTCTTTGCAAGTATGCGCAAAGAGGCCTAGAAAAACCGTACACGTCTTGTTAACCGTGCTCAGTGTCTCTGTTATTGCCCTCTTTGCAAACTCTCTGGAATGCATTTAAAAAGGTTATTTTTCATATATAGCGACAAGGTCGTTTTGATCTACTTCATTCAGTTGAACCATCACTGTCTCTGCTTTTGATGTCGGAATGTTCTTCCCGATATAATCCGCTCGAATCGGCAGCTCCCGGTGTCCCCGGTCGACGAGAACAGCAAGCTGAATGGAAGATGGTCTTCCTACATCCACTAGGGCATCCATGGCAGCTCTGACGGTTCTGCCTGTAAATAGGACATCATCCACGACAATTAGTGTTTTGTCATTAATGTCAGCTGGAATGTCTGCACCCTTCACAAGCGGGTCTTGGTTGTCTGTCTTTTTTGTCAGGTCATCACGGTATAGCGTAATATCAAGTTCACCCACTATGACTGGATTTCCTTCAATTTGCTCAATGCGCTCTGCAAGGCGCTTTGCAAGATGAATGCCTCTTGTCTTGATCCCCGCAAGGATGACATCTTTCATCCCTTTGTTGCGCTCAATCATTTCATGTGCAATTCGGGTCAGCGCTCGTCTGATTGCTTGTTCATCAAGAATGACTGCTTTTTGTTCCATCTTTTACACCTCTTTTTGACAAATAAAAAGCCCCTTCTGCAAAGGGCAGAGAGGGGCGTTCATTTGTGCATACACGTGCACAAATTGATCCGTTATCCTTCTCAGCCTCTCTGGACTGTTTTAAAGAATCTTGATTTCTTCGTTCATTATTTCAAAAAAAGAACGGCCTGTCAATCGTTATTTCTTAATGAATCGATAAAGCCCCGCATATCAGCAGGAACTGGTGCTGTGAACTCGATATATTCGCCTGTTCTTGGATGATCAAATCCTAAAACACCTGCATGCAGCAGCTGACCATTGAAATCGACTGTCTTTCTCGGTCCATATTTCGGATCTCCTGCAAGCGGATAGCCGATATATTTCATATGAACACGAATCTGGTGTGTTCTTCCTGTTTCAAGTCGGCACTCCACCAACGTGAAATCCTCAAAGCGTTCAATCACATCAAAATGAGTGACGGCTTGTTTTGAACTTTCTTTTGTCACTGTCATGCTTTGGCGGTCTTTTTTGTCTCTGCCAATTGGGGCATCAATTGTACCTGTATCATGCTGGATAATGCCATGAACAACAGCTGTATATTTTCTTGTGACAGTCTTAGCCACAAGTTGATTGACGAGTGATTCATGCGCCATATCGTTTTTTGCGACCATTAACAGCCCAGACGTGTCTTTATCAATGCGGTGGACTATGCCAGGACGCATCACTCCATTAATCCCTGATAAATCTGTGCAATGGGCCATTAGACCATTTACTAGTGTTCCTGACACATGACCTGGCGCTGGATGAACGACCATTCCTCGTGGTTTATTCACTACGAGCACATCTGCATCTTCATAATATATATCAAGATCCATTGCTTCTGCTTCTACATCTAGTGCTTCTGGTTCTGGAATCTCGACTTTAATTTGATCTCCAGCTTGTACTTTGTAATTGGCTTTCACTTGCTTCCCATTTACTTCGATCAGCCCATCTTTTACCCACTGCTGGACCTGGGTTCTTGACCATTCTGGTTCTGTCGTGCTTAGAAATTTATCAAGCCGTTCACTTGTTTGTTCTTCTGAAACGGCAATATTTACTTGATTCATGTAGTTGACTCCTTCGTTTTCTTTCCATCTAACAGCATTTGAATGAAGAGCAGAATAACTCCTACACATAGAGAAGAATCTGCAATATTAAAGATTGGGTAGTGATAATTCCCAAAGACGAAATGAGCAAAATCTACCACTTCCTGACGGAAAACGCGGTCGATAAAGTTCCCAATCGCTCCGCCAAGCATTAAGGCAAGTGCAACTCCAAGCAGCTTGTCCTTTTGTCCATGCTTTTGCAAATAATAAACAATTCCCGCAATAACAACGAGTGTGATCACATAGAAAAACCACATTTGTCCTTGGAGAATTCCCCATGCGGCGCCTGAATTTCGGTGAGACGTGATATAAAAGAAGCCATCAATCACTGGATAAGAATCTCCGAGCATCATATTTTTGACAATGAGCCATTTTGTTAATTGATCTAAACAAATCATCACGAATGCGATTATGTAATAGAACACACACGTTCCTCCACTTTCATACTTTGATCTTTAAGCATTTTATCAAGAAAACAGGGAGGAGTAAAGAAACTTTAGTTGACAGACAAAAACCTCCCTACATGTGGAAGGCTTCAAAATGAGAATCATCTGATTCATGAGGATAAGGAGTGAATGCTTTTTTCTCGTATTGCTTATGATATAAAAAGTCGTCAACTGTGCGGGCGGTAGGAAGAATACTCATTTGTTCAAGCGGAATGACATCACCTGTTGCCTCACAAATACCATAGGTTCCTTGCTCCATTTTTGCAATAGCGAGAGACACATCTTGAAGTTCTTCTTTGATGTGGTAAAGAAGCGTGGCCGTTTGGACCTCGTTCATTGAGACATGCTCAGCGGGTGAACGAAATGATGTGTATTCAAAAAGTTTAGCTTGCAGCTCTTCTTTCATTTGAAGGAGTTCCGTGTAAATCGTCTCTAGGTCGCCAATCATGTCGCTATTTCAACTCCTGCCCTGTCGTGATAATCATATTGTTGCCCTGGCTGTCCACTTTAAAGCCATAAGATTTTTCCTTTCGTTCTAAACGCTGTCATTTTCGCAAAAAAGAAAACGCCCCGCATATGGCGGGGCGCTAGTTGGTCTTATCACACTGTTAATTCTGGTAATATTTTTCCACGATTTCAGCATTTTTCAGTGACAATGTTGGGTATTTCGGATTTGCACCAACATCTTTAGAAATAATACGAGAACGTTCGCATAGTTCTCCTTCTGCTTTTTGAACCACAATTCTTCCTGAAGTGTATTCAGGTGCGGATGTGTCAGCATTTTGCGCATCTTCTACCGTTAATTCAGAGATGATAAAGAGCTGTTTCACATCTTCTTTAATGGATGCAAGAAGGTTTTTCACTTCTTCTGTCGCATAAAGGGTCACACTTGCTTCAAGAGAACGTCCGATCACTTTCTCATTACGCGCAATTTCGAGCGCTTTTAGCACATCGTCACGCACTTCCATAAAGCGGTCAAACTTCGCTTCTGTTGCTTCTGCTTGAGAAACAGCCACACCTTTTGGCATATCTGTTAATTGAACACTTGGCTCTTCAACAAAGCTTAAGTGGCTCCATAATTCATCTGCTGTATGCGGAAGAATTGGTGCAGTCAGCTTCACTAACGCCATCAATGTTTCGTAGAAGACCGTCTGCATGCTGCGGCGGTCTGGATGATCCGCATGCTCAATGTACACGACATCCTTTGCAAAGTCGAGATAGAAAGAACTTAGCTCAATTGTACAGAAATTGTGAATCGCATGATACACGACCGCAAATTCGTAATCATCATATGCCTTTTTCACTTTCTCAATCAATTTGTTTAATTTGATCAAGATATATTGATCCACTTCGCGAAGCTCTTCTACAGGCACCGCATTGACTGCTGGATCAAAGTCAAATAGGTTACCGTGCAGGAAGCGGAACGTGTTACGGATTTTACGATAGACTTCTGCTACTTGTTTTAAGATATCATCAGACACCGGGTGATCGGCTTGATAGTTGACAGAAGATACCCAAAGTCTTAGAATCTCCGCCCCAAGCTGCTTCGCTACCTTTGTTGGGTCAATTGTATTGCCTAATGATTTACTCATCTTGCGTCCTTCTTTATCAAGCGTAAAGCCGTGGCTCAGAACACCTTTATACGGTGCTTTTCCAGTGACCGCAACTGCTGTTGATAAGGAAGAGTTAAACCAGCCGCGATATTGGTCAGAGCCTTCAAGGTAAAGGTCTGCCGGACGAACAAGGTCATCTCTTTCTTCTAAAACGGCTTGGTGAGAAGAACCGGAATCAAACCATACATCCATGATGTCCTGCTCTTTTGTGAATTCACCGTTCGGACTGCCTGGATGTGTAAAGCCTTCTGGCAATAGTTCTTTCGCTTCTTTTTCAAACCAAATATTCGAGCCATGTTCTCTAAATAATTGAGAGACATGCTGAATGGTTTCGTCCGTGATGATTGGCTCCCCATTTTCAGCATAAAAGACCGGAATTGGAACGCCCCAGACACGCTGTCTTGAAATACACCAGTCGCCTCTGTCACGCACCATATTGAAAAGGCGTGTCTCGCCCCATGCTGGCACCCATTTCGTTTCTTTAATATTGTCTAGAAGCGCTTCTCTGAAGTCTTTAATCGACGCAAACCACTGAGCGGTTGCACGATAAATCGTTGGCTTTTTCGTTCTCCAATCATGCGGGTAAGAGTGCGTGATAAAGTCGAGCTTTTTCAGCGCGCCTTTTGCTTCAAGCTGTTCTGTGATAGCTTTATTCGCATCTTCGTAGAATAGTCCTTCAAAACCAGGCGCTTCTTCTGTCATGACACCTTTTTCGTCTACTGGACATAGTACGTCTAGACCGTACTTCATGCTGACAATAAAGTCATCCTCCCCGTGACCTGGCGCTGTATGAACACAGCCTGTACCTGCATCTGTTGTCACGTGATCACCAAGCATCACAAGTGAATCTCTACCATAAATCGGATGCTCTGCAACGACGTTGTCTAATTCTTTTCCTTTTAATGTTTTCACAACTTCATACTCTTCAAAACCAAGCGTTTTTGCCACTTGTTCAACGAGTTCAGATGCAACAACATATCGCTCAGCACCCACTTGAAGAACGCTGTACTCTAGGTTGGGATGAACACAAATACCAAGGTTTGCAGGAAGTGTCCAAGGTGTTGTTGTCCAGATGATGAATTGTTCGTCGTTTTCAAGTACGCCTTTTCCATCTTTCACTTTAAATGAAACGTAAATGGATGGTGAACGTTTGTCTTTATATTCAATTTCCGCTTCAGCAAGAGCTGACTCACTTGAAGGAGACCAGTTAACTGGTTTTAATCCTTTGTAAATATAGCCTCTCTTCGCCATTTCACCGAAGACAAGAATTTGCTGCGCTTCGTACTCAGGCTTTAGCGTGACATATGGATTGTCCCAGTCTGCTCTGACGCCTAATCGCTTAAACTGATTGCGCTGTCCTTCGATTTGCTTCCAAGCATACTCTTCGCATAGTTTGCGGAATTCAGCTGTAGACATTTCTTTGCGTTTGACTTTTTTATTTTTTGTGAGTGCTGTTTCAATTGGTAAGCCATGTGTATCCCAGCCCGGTACGTACGGTGCGTGGAACCCATTCATTGATTTAAAACGGACAATAAAATCTTTTAGAATTTTATTGAGGGCGTGCCCCATATGAATGTCACCATTCGCATATGGAGGTCCATCATGCAAAATAAAGGTCGGGCGTCCTTTTGTCCGCTCTAAAACCATTTGATAGATGTCTTTTTCTGCCCACTCCTCTTGGATTTCAGGCTCTTTGTTCGGCAAGTTCCCTCTCATAGGGAATTCTGTTTTCGGCATTAATAAGGTGTCTTTGTAGTTCATACCCATTCCTCCATATGCAAATTCTGATTAAAAAACAATAAAAAAAGCCCTCTCATCCCATAAGGGACGAGAAGGCTTGTCTCGCGGTACCACCCTTTTAGACAAGCGCTATTGCCGCTTATCCACTCTAAAATCGTAACGTGATCAGACGCCTTTTCTTACTGATCATTTCAGAAAAGGAACTAAAGGGGTGATCTCATTGCAGCATCTCGTAATGTCAGGCTTCCACCACCCCTGATTCGCTTTATTACGTATATGACAACTGCGAGTGTCCCTTTCAAACGTTTATCTCTTGTTAATTTATGATGGTATTATATGCAACATGAGCGTGTCATGTCAAGATGATGCGCTTATTCTTTTTCGTCAAAGACAGCGTCAACTTCATATTCCAGTAAATGATCCCAATCGTCATTTTTTAGAAGATCAAGCTGAGCTTCGATGAGCATTTGGAAGCGAGTTCTAAAGACTTTTGACTGCTTCTTAAGCTCTTCGATTTCCATCGCAATCTTTCTTGATTTAGATAGCGCTTCGTTGATAATACGATCTGCATTTTTCTCTGCTTCACGAATGATCAATTTCGCTTCTTTATCAGAATGACGTTTGACGTCTTCTGCTGCTTCCTGCGCCACAAGAATTGATTTGTTTAACGTTTCTTCAATTGTTGCAAAATGACCTAGTCTTTCGTCAAGCTCGTTTACTTTTTCTTCGAGTTCATTCTTTTTGCGAAGCACGATTTCGTAATCTTTACGTACTTGGCTTAAAAACTCATTTACTTCATCTTCGTCATAGCCGCGAAAGCTTTTTGTGAACGTTTTATTATGAATATCATTAGGTGTTAATGGCAACCTCGCCACCTCCAGATTCAAGTTCGTTATGTCAGAAGCTCAAATGTTACTTTAAATTTATCTTTTTTGGTCTTCCCATCAATTGTTTTGAGGCTAAAGCGGCCAAATCCCCTGACAGAGAGCTGATCGCCTTCTCCAATTGTAAAGGAAGGGTCCTCAGTGACTTTCCAGTTAACTTTAACAAGCCCATTTTTGACAAAAAGTTGTGCCTTTTGCCGAGATTGACGGCTGATTGCAGCACATACCGCATCAAGCCGTAGTGAAGAAATCGTATCTTCTTTGATGTCAGTCTTACTGGTAACCGGCTTTAAATCTGCCTGCGTGATTTCCTCTAATGATACGGAGGCTCTGCCGACATGCGTCAGCTGCGCCCGTACAAAATCAGCAACATCACTCGTACAAATAAACTGCACATCTTCCTCTGAAAATAACAGATCTCCAAATTTTTGACGCTTCAAGCCTGTCCCAATCAGTGAACCAAGGAGCTTCGGATGTTCTAGCGAAATAAACTTTTTCGCATAGTTCACTTGAAAATAAGACAGCTCAGCATCCTGAGTAGCCGGTTCTAAATATTCAGGATAAATGAGCGCTCTTTTCCGCTCCGCGCCTTCATACCCGCCAAAAAACATGATTCCAAGCTCATCAGCATGCTGGATGACGGACTGGGTAATAAACTGCTCCCGCGGATCAAGAAAGTCTGTTAATTTCATTCGATATTGGTCAAGTGCGATTTTTTTCCAGCCTAACACTTGGTCAACAAATGGCTGTTCGTCTTTTCTAAAATGTTGATAAATATCGCTCATTTTGTTCCCCTCTTATGTAAAAGAGCCTGGCAGTGCCAAGCCCGGCAGCCTGTCTACATGAAGCGTGCAATCATATTGTAAAGACCAGTTAGTCCGTATAATGATGCAAAACGAATCACAAGCAATGCCACAATTGGCGAAATGTCAATCATGCCAATTGGCGGAATAATTTTACGAAATGGTTCTAAATACGGTTCACAAATATTTGTCAGAAAGCGCCCAATTGCTGTTTCTCTTGCAGATGGCACCCATGACATGAAGATGTAAATAATAATCGCGAACGAGTAAATCGTTAATACAGTTTGCAAAAACTGGAAAATGTAATATAGAATCACTATGATTTACCACCTCTGAGGTTCTTCCTCTGTCAGAAGTTCTGATATTGTGCCAGATACATCCACATTATCAGGTGTGCAGAGGAATATATTCGAGCCAATGCGCTGGATGTCTCCACCGATTGCATAAACAGTTCCGCTTAAGAAGTCGATGATTCGCTTTGCTTGATCGTGCTGAATGCGCTGCAAATTGACGACGACTGCACGTCTGTTTTTAATATGGTCTGCAATCTCCTGCGCTTCTGCATAAACACGCGGCTCACTTAACACCACTTTAGAGGATTTCTGCACGCTTTGCAAGCTGACGACATTTTGTTTTCCTGTCTGCGGACGCTCTTGAAATGCCGCTTTGTCCTTCGTTCCTTTTTCTTCTTGGACTGGTTCTCTTTCTTCATCAATATATTCGTACTCATACTCTTCATCGTCGAGAGTGAAAAAGCTTTTAAACTTATTTTTTATACTCATGTCACGCACCTCCTGTTTCATTTCCAACAAGTGAAGAGCCAATCCGAACGAATGTCGCACCTTCTTCAATTGCGATTTCAAAATCATTTGACATGCCCATCGATAAATGCTGACAAGGTGCATTTACTTGGTTAAGATGTTTTACTTCTTCTTGAAGGTTTTTTAATGTTTTAAAGCAGTTTCGTATCACAGTGTGATCATCTGTAAATGGAGCCATTGTCATCAGTCCAGCAATTTCAATCTTTTTGAAATCAGCGAGCTGCTTCACAAATGGAATCACGTCTTCACTTTGCAGGCCGTGCTTTGACTCCTCCAGCGATGTATTCACTTGTACAAAACAGCGAACCGTGTGATCCGCTCTTTTTTCAATTTCATTCGCAAGTGAGATCCTATCGAGCGAATGTAAGTAGTCAATGGTCTGAATGACAGATTTTACTTTTCGTGTTTGTAGACTACCGATGAAGTGCCAGCTAATGCTTTCATCGGTTATAGATGCTTGTTTTTCAAGTAACCCTTGGTCACGATTTTCACCAAAATGCAAGATTCCTGCTTCTTTGGCTTCTTGTGCTCGTTCAATTGAGACATATTTTGTGACAGCGACGACGGATACATCGTCTGGGTTTCGACCGGCTCTTTTACATGCTTCTTTTATTTGTTCATTTATTTGTCTGAGATTCTCTCGTACATTCAATTGCTCTTATGCCTCCTTAAACCCGACAAAAGACATCATACGTCCTGTTTTTCCTTGATCACGCCGATGTGAGAAGAATAGCTGATCATTGCAGCTTGTGCACATCGAACTGACATGTATGTTTTCTTCTTTCATCCCTGCATGAAGCAATACGTTTTTGTTTAATGTTTTTAAGTCTAATTTATATTGTCCTTGTGATATCACGGAATACACATCCTCTGTAGAAAAGGGAAGCTGTTTCACTTGATTTAAGACTACATCATCCACTATGTAGCAGCAATTGCCAATGGATGGTCCAATGACGACTTGTATTTGATCGGTCTTAGCACCTTCTTGGTTGACCCATAGATCTACCATCTTTGCACCAATTTGCTTGACGGTTCCTTTCCATCCGGCATGGGCTGTTCCGATGAGGCCATGTTGCGGAGCTAGAAAATAAAGCGGAACACAATCGGCGAAACAAAGAGCGAGCATGATGTTCGGTTCAGACGTATATAATCCGTCAGTTCCAGGCAGTGCCTCATGATAATGAAGACTTCCTCTTCCTCTTTGCTCCTTGGTGACTTTCTTGATGCGGTCCTCGTGTGTTTGGTCTGCAAACACCCAATCAGAGAGCGGCACAGCAGTAGCATCTGCTATGACTTGACGATTCATTTGGACACTAGAAGCATCATCTCCTACATGGAGTCCAGTGTTCAATGATTGATATGGAGAAAGGCTGAAGCCGCCATTTTTTGTCGTAAATCCGGCCAATACCTCTTTACCAGAACATGTCATGTTCGTCCAATCATGAATCATCATTGCATCAGGTGATTTCTGCTGAAAGGGGTCATAATTGTGTGTCAAAGCTGCCTCCCACCTTTCATTCATCTCTCTTTATATCGCTCCTATTTTACCACAAGACATGCGTAGACAGTTAGTGGGATTCATTAAATATTACACTCAAATGTGCCCTTTCTACAGGTTTTTTTGCAAATTGATATGAAAACGTAATCTTTTTACCCGAAAAAGACATTGTTTGCTGAGAATGGAGAGCTTTTGTTAAGGATTATTAAATGATTCATTGAGGAGTTATACGAATTTTAAGAAGATAATCGGACAAGTATCACATCTTCGCCAATTTTTACTATATTTCGCCACGGCACAATCATTTCCTCTTCTTTTCCGAAAAATCCCATCATTTTACCTGTTCCGCCGATAATGATTGCTTGTATTTTACCGCTCGTCACATTGATATCAATGTCCCCAATGGTGCCTAGTTTTTTTCCGCTTGACACATCGACAACATCCTTGATTTGGAATTCAGAAATACTGATCATCTGTCCTTCCCCGCCTTTCGTTTTCTACTATAATATGTATGATGGAAAAGCAGGGACGCAGACCAATAGTTTCTTTTATCTACAATTTACTTAAGTGAGGACGGCCATTTCTCCACATCACATCTACCGCACATTCAAAGAAGGAAGAAAGCAAATCGCTTGTCATCATCTCTTTTGTTTTCCCTTGATCAAAAACAGATCCATTTTTTAATAATAAAGTGTGCTGAAAAACAGGCAAAATCTCTTCTGCATGATGGGTCGTGTAAAGCATCGTAGGCGCATCAGGCTTTGATGCAATGAATGAGATGGTCTCTAGCACCTGTTCTCTTGCTAAAAAATCAAGACCCGTCACAGGCTCATCTAAAATCAGGAGCTTAGGATCATTCATTAAAGCCCTCGCAATCAGGACTTTCTGCTTTTCTCCTTGTGAGAGTGTTTCATATGGCCGGTTCGCATATTTGAACGAACCAAATGCTTTTAATAGATCAATGGCTTTTTCTCTTATCTCATCTGTCGGGGTTTCGTAGAGTCCAATGGAGGCAAATGCCCCGCTGAGCACAATTTCAAATGCATTGTCGTCTCTGTGCAGTTTCTTTTCAAGTCCTGCAGAAATGAGCCCAATTTTCTTCCTGAGCTTTTCGCCAAGAGCCTCCTTGCCAAAGACATGCTCCAGCACGGTCATCTCACCTGATGTAGGGAAATAATATGAACAGAGCATATTTAATAAAGCGGTTTTCCCCGCACCATTTAAACCGTAAAGCACCCAGTGCTCCTCTTTGTTCACCTGCCAGTCAACAGACTGAAGCAACCATTTTCCATTTCGTTTTAAAGAAACATTCTTTAATTCAAGTGACACCATCATTTCCTCCTGATTAAAAATTCTGAATAAACAAATAATGAATGTTTACAGCATACCGCAATTGATCTTTCTGGTAAACCTCATATAAAAAAGCTGCTCCTTTTGAGGAACAGCTTTTCTTTATCGTTACGAAATTTCAATTCGTACGCCTTCTTTTATATCAGGAAACGTGTGCGGAGATGCAAAGACAGCTCCCGGTAATACATCATCAAACGGCTCTTGGAAGTAGATCGAAATATGGCCGAGTTCTTTAAAATTGTCATTTGCTTTATTGCCGAGAGCTGTAATCGTGTACGTTTGATCGCCCACTTGAATGGTACCGCCCAATTTCAACGGCTCTTCTTCTAAGTGTTCGAACTCGTGAATGACGGACATATCTCTTAATTCCTGCGGCGCTGCGGGTCCAAATAAAACAATCAGCTTATCTTCTTTAAATTGCGGGACTAATATCCCGATTTCTTTTACGACAGATTGTGTAACCATGTATCTCGATTCCTCCTTTAATACGTTTAATACATACCGAAGCTGGCAGCGTATGCGATCACAACAGATAGAACCCCTGTAATGAGACGGCTATACAAAACAGCTGGTACTCCATATTGTACCGTTTCCGGCTTCGCTTCACCAAGTGATAGCCCAACTGGAATGAAATCACACCCTACTTGACCGTTGATGGCAAATAGTGCAGGAAGTGCAAATTGAGGCGGAATATTCCCTAGTGCAATTTGACTACCAATGAGAACACCGATGACTTGTGCAATGACTGCACCAGGTCCTAAGACAGGTGATAGGAATGGCAATGTACAGACCACAACGAGTAGTAAGAGTCCCCATATAGATCCTGCCAGTGGTGATAGAAAATGGGCAATCAAGTCACCAATTTTTGTATAATTGATAATTCCAATTAACATACTGACAAATGCCATGAATGGAATAATGTTTTTCAAAAGCATATCAACGGAATCACGACCAGCCTGATAGAACGTACCGGTAACTTTGCCAATTCCTCTTGAGAACCTCATCAAGAAATTCCCTTTTTCCTGACGCTCGAGATTTTCTTCTTTCAGTTTTGAATAGGTTTCTTTGAAATTCTCTTTGTCAATCGGCTCACTGTTATCCTGACCTTCTACTTTTGCCTCACCACTTGATGCATCCGCAAAGGAAATATCTTTTTCTGTGACGCCTGATACGAAGATATCCTCTGTAATATGTTTTGCAAGCGGTCCAGAAGGAGAGGATGCCAAAACGTCTACAGTTGGAATGCGCTTCATTGGATACAGTCCGATTCGCGCAGTTCCTCCGCAGTCAATGACAACACACATCATTTCATCTTCTGGTATCGAGTTTTTAAAGCCATCACATGCTTCTGTCCCTGTCATTTCTGCAATTTTACGTGCAACTGGGTGAATGCCTCCCCCTGTAATGGAAACAACCTTTCTTCTTTTACCGGTTGGTTCAAGCTCCAAGCCTTGGCCCCATCCGCCAGCACCTTTTGCTACAAATACTTTGTGGTTTGTCATGTCTAACCCTCCCCTATTGTGAATTCGCTTTCATTTTTCCTGCTAAGTACTTTGTAATCCATTCAGTAATAATACCGCGAAGTAAAATGACGACGATCCCGACTAAGAAGTACCGAACAGCAAGCTCTGACATTGAGTACCCTGCTTCTTTAATCCCGTTCGCAATCCCTAAGTAGACAAACAGTTCTCCTGCGTTGGCATATGGGAACAGTGATGTCACCGGATGAACAAATGAAACAGCTGAATCATAGAATGCTGGTTTTTGTTTTTCCGGTAAGAATCGGCCAAACGTATAAGCCATTGGGTTTGTCAAAATAAGTACGGATAAGATCGGCATTAACGTGTAGCGTAAAATGGTATATTTCGCAGCAAACTGAATTGCTCTATTCACTCGCTCTTCTCCAATAAACTTCATGACAGCATAAGTGAAAGTAAGTAACACAACAAGCGTTGGAACGATACCTGTAACAAGACCCATGAATTGCTTTCCGCCGGCTTCAAACATTCCGATAAAGTGCTCTCCAAACCATTGAATCCATTCCATGTTTCATCTCCCCTTTCTTTAGTTCACATTTGTTATATTTTTTTTCGAAATCGAGACAAGTGCCTGTTCAGCTGCCATGGAAAGTGCGTGCATGACAGCTGGCCCCTTTTTGCGTTTTTTCAACGTCTGCTTCATCATATGGTGCTCGTCTAACACAGCCCCTACATGCTTTCCTTCATATGAAGGGACTTCTTTAAACTTAGATAAGATCGACACACCGCCAAGCACATGGCATTTTTGAATGATATACGATTCATCCACAATGATGAGCGCAATGGCACCAGGGCCAACTTTGCGCCGCTCCATTCCTGAAAATAAGTGGTAACCTTGCTTCCCTCTGTAATCATCAATAAGTGAATCCATGCTCTTGCGGTAGTACTTGATTTGAATAAAAGATAACCCGTACTGCACAATGAGAATGATACAAAGTACGATCGCTAATTTTTCCACAGCTTCACGCCCTTATGATTGAAATAAGTGATCTTGTAATGAACGCAGCTTCCAGACCGTTGTGTTTGAATCAAGCTCTACATCATCGTGAGTGAGGAATTGTCCTAATTTGATGTCTTTTTTCGCTACGACTTTTCCGCTAATTAAGCCAATTGGAATGTGGCCGTTCGTTTTCATGTCTTGATGTGTTTCAAGAACACCTCTTACGGAGTATCCGCCAATTCCGTCAAGTGATTCTCCAGCTTTGATATCTCTTTTCGCCACAGCGACTGTTTCTGATACTGGTACACCAATTGGGTGAATAGATGAATCATGTTGTAAGACCGCTTTTGCGATGGTAACAGGTGTTTCAAGACTCGCTAAGTGGAAAGGACGGTAAAGTGTGTAGTGTGGGCCTTTTCCAACTTTTAAGTAACGCAGCTCTTCATCTACTGGCTCAAGATCACTCTTCACGATGACAAATACACCTGGTGCAAGTCCATTGACATATTCAACGACTCCGAAGTTATCGAGCACGCCGCCTTGCTGTTTTTGATTCAATTTATCTGCAACATTTTCTAAATTCGCTTCGACTCCATGCATACCGACTTTATCTGGTAGAAGCCCTGTTGCGTTACTTAATAAGTTCATTTCCGCCATTGTTTTTGTTCCGTCTTGGAATGCAGCTAGCATATGTGCACTCATATGTTTACTATCTGCTTCTGCTTTACACGTATCTGGATTTGCTTCTGGGAAGAATGGGTTGTTCTTTCCTTTACCAGCAACGAGTACCTCAAGCCCCATTGTTTTCGCAAATTCATATAATTCTAGTGTTGCTGCTGGTTCGTCTCCAGCTGATCCTGAGTAAACAAGTCCTGCATTTGTGAACAACTTATGCATAACCAAGCCGATGGTAATATCAACTTCTACATTTAAAAGAACGAGATGTTTTTTTGAATTAAGCGCTTCCAAAGAAATGTTTGCTCCGACCTCTGGGACACCTGTTGCGTCTACGACAACTTCCACGGAATCTGATTGAATCACTTCTCTGTAATCATTTGTGACAACCATTTGATGCGGTTTTGCATGCTGCTTGTAAAAATTCGCTGCCTTCTCTGCTGCACTAAGGTGGATATCACAAACACCAGCAACAATCATGCCTGGAATTTTAGAAATTTGTGAAATGAGTCCAAAGCCCATTTGGCCTGCACCAATAATCCCTACTTTGATTGGATCTCCACTACGTTCTCGAGCTAACAATTGTTGATAGATTGACATCTAAATCATCCTTTCAGGTTTTCTTGCTTCTCGGGTAGATTGCTAGAAATATAATCTGAAACTTTTAACAAATGTTATAAAAATTAACAAAAATCTGTTTCTTGTAACATTTGTTATTTTATTTATCATTTGTTATGAACTTAGTTTATATGATGTGTCAACTTTGTGTCAAGCTAAAATCGATAAAATTTTCAATCTTTTTGAGTCTAAAGACTCAAAAAAACTACCTAATGATATTAGGTAGTTACTTTAATAAGGCATCTCCAGTTCGTTCATCGGTAATTAATACATGAATTAATCCACCTGCTAATGCCGCCCGAATGGCTTCAATTTTCTCTTCACCACCTGCAACACCTATGACAAGCGGAATTTCTTTTAGCTTTTGCGGGCTTATGCCCATCACCCGGTCGTTCCATGGGTGGGGATATACTTCCCCTTGATGGTCAATAAAGTTATAGCAAATGTCACCTGCTACATCTTTCGCTTGAAGGATGTCTTCTTCGCCGCTTGTCATATAAGATTTCACCATCGTTGAATGCTGCGGGACACCACCAATTCCGACAACTGCGATATTTGATGATTCTCCTAGTTCAATGACTTTTTTGATCGACGGCTGCCGGATCAGGACATCTTTCGCTTCTTTCGTATCAAGCATGACGGGTACATGTAAAAATTCACATTTAGATTTGAGTGCCTCTGTGCATCTCGCAATAATATAGTTGGCGTGGATATCTACGTCTTCATTTCCCACACCTCCGACAAGCGGAACAAATGTCACGGATGGATAATGCTGAACAGACGTAAGCGCTTTCGCCATTTCATGCAGCGTGGTCCCTGAGGAAAACCCAATGACTTGTCCATCTTTCATCACTTTTAATAAAAAATTTGCCGCCGCGGCTCCGATTCGGCTTTTGGTTGTGTCTTTGCTGAGTGTTTCCACACAGACAACTTCTCTCAGTCCATATTTGCGTTCTATTTTTCTTTCTAACGACCCATACTGTTGGTTGACTTCATCATGAATAATGATTTCCACGATTCCTGCTTCACGTGCTTTTGCCAAATATTTCGATATGAGCGAACGACTAACCCCAACCGCTTCTGCGATGTTAGATTGAGTGGCGCCTTCTTCATAATACATATGCGCAACCTTAATGAGCAGCCTTCTTTCATCATGGAATGTCATAATAACCCTTCTTTCCGCTTAAGTGTTCCCTAACAAATGCTATCTAAAATAACATTTGTTAAAAACAGATTAAATGAAAAAAATAACAGAGTCAATACTAGAGGCGTGTTCTCTCATAAGAATGAAAAAAGCCGCACATGAAGCGGCGGCTTTAAAAGATGTTTTTATTCATTTGTTTAATGGCTGCTTTTTCAAGCCTCGAGACTTGTGCTTGAGAAATTCCGATTTCCTCAGCGACTTCCATTTGCGTTTTGCCTTGGAAGAAGCGTTTGCGAAGAATCATTTTTTCCCTGTCGTTCAATCTGCGCATGCCCTCTTTTAAGGCCAATTCTTCCACCCATTGTGTATCTTTGTTCCGTTCATCACTAATTTGATCCATCACATAAATCGGATCTCCTCCGTCATTATAGATCGGTTCAAACAAAGAGACAGGATCTTGAATCGCATCTAAGGCAAAGACAATTTCCTCATGAGGCACTTCCAGCACTTTGGCAATGTCTTCTGCAGTTGGCTCCTTGCTTGTCTCACTAATCAGCCTCTCACGGACCTGAAGTGCCTTATAGGCAATATCTCTTAGTGAGCGAGACACCCGAATCGGGTTGTTATCACGCAAGTATCGACGGATTTCTCCTATGATCATAGGAACCGCATAAGTTGAAAATCTGACATTGTGGCTTAAATCAAAATTATCAATTGATTTCATTAATCCGATACAGCCTACTTGAAAGAGATCATCGACATACTCGCCTCTGTTGTTGAAACGCTGAATCACACTTAAAACCAACCGTAAATTGCCATTGACTAGCTTTTCTCTTGCTGTATCGTCACCCTCATCTTGCAGCTGTCTGAACAATTTTCTCATCTCGTCATTTTTCAGAACAGGCAGCTTGGAGGTGTCGACTCCGCAGATTTCCACTTTATTTCTGGACACTTTTTTCCCTCCCTACAGGAGCTGTTGTACAAAGTTCAGTATCTCCTTGGGATGGAAAAATATGCACGAGCGATGACGAGAATCATGAGAAAAAAGGTTGTTTCCTTTGACAGTGCAGGGACAGAGCTTTCCAAAAAAATTTTTAGACCATTTTATTAAATTCTTTTTGTAATCGTTTAATGATTCTTTTTTCAAGCCTCGAAATATAAGACTGAGAAATCCCAAGCATGTCAGCAACATCTTTTTGGGTTTTTTCCTCACCGCCAACTAAGCCAAATCTAAGTTCCATGATCTGCTTTTCGCGGTCATTTAATTGCTCTAGCGCTTTTTTTAGCAATTTTTTATCTACATTTGCTTCAATATCGCGTGTGATAATATCATCATCTGTTCCAAGTACGTCTGATAAAAGCAGTTCATTTCCGTCCCAATCAATGTTGAGCGGCTCATCAAACGAAACTTCTGACCGGATTTTGTTATTTCGACGCAAGTACATCAAAATCTCATTTTCAATACATCTCGACGCATATGTTGCAAGTTTGATCTTTTTTTCTGGGTTAAATGTATTGACTGCTTTGATCAAACCAATGGTTCCGATACTAATTAAGTCCTCAATATTAATACCCGTGTTCTCAAATTTTCTTGCGATGTAAACGACTAAACGTAAATTTCTTTCAATTAAAATCGCTCTTGCGGTTTGATCACCTTTTGGTAATTTGACAAGCAGCTCCTGCTCTTCATCCTTTGATAATGGAGGCGGGAGCGCTTCACTTCCACCAATATAATATATTTCATCACTCTTTAGACCTAGCTTCATGAGGAGTTTATACCAGTAGTAAGTGAGTTTAAATTTTATTTTTTTCATCTTCTTCTCCCTTCTAAATGTCAAGTTGACCTCGTAAGATAAAAGACATCACCAAAAACTACGACACCCCCTGGATGATTTTCCCGTCTAACATATCTGGATGAATGATGGATTGAAATTCCTGATCTGCCGATAAGCCGCTCAGACTCAACCCTACAAAACACTTAGCTGGCTGAATCATATGCGTCTTTGAATAAATGACAACTGTATCTGGTTTTAGGCATAGTAGAAAGCCGTGATCATGACCGACTGCTCGATATGGAACAAGTCTTAATCGATCAAGAAGAGGAAATTGATCATCGATCTTTTGCATGACTTCAACAGGATGAGACTGTTTCATGAGGTCTATAAACGATTCTCCGCAAATGGCCGTTAGATGGTCGGCCTGGACGATCATAACCGGTGTTTTGGTCATAGGATCATACAGCTGGTTGCCAGAATCAACGAGTCCCTTTAAACGAATGGTCTCTCCGTGAATGTGTAGTTCCACAAGCACTTGTTCATCATATTGTCTTTTTTTCGTACCAACCTCTCCTAATCTTTTCTTTGAAAACAGCCAAATTGCAGGAAACCCAGTTAAAACAAAAAGCCAGCTAATTGGATCACCAAAGCCATCATTTTGTGAAATCAGCAGACCATTTTGAATCACTGTATTGGTTTGCAAAAATGAATGAACCCCGATCATGCCTCCTCCCATCAAAAATGTTACAAAGTAAAAAGCAAACAGATTTTGAAAAAAGGAACGAAATCTTTGAAAACCAAAGGTTGCAAGAACGATGAAGATAGAAAAAAGTAGTTTGCCTAAAGGGTGTGACACAACCATTGCAAATGGTGTAAAGAGCAAGAGAACAATGCTCGATCCAATGAGAGCTCCTAACATATATCGCCTTTTTTTTACTTGTCGTTTGAGAATAAATGCAGTGAGTAAGAGAAGCAATAGATCAAAACAAAAGTTTAACAGCCAAATCACATCTAAATAAATGACCACCTTCTGCTCCTTTCATCTGAAACAAAGAATCAAAAGCAGTACTTGCACTTGTTTGTACCAGTATAAAACAGTCATGAGATGGAAGTCTGTCAATTCTTGTTGGGGATGATAGAGAACTTTTGGTGGATTGTTATTGTTTTTGTCGAGGATTGAGAGAGATTTTTCTGGACGAGCCTTCAAACCTTTTTGAAAGAAAAAAGACACGCTCCTAGAAGTCGTGTCTTTTGTTTAAATTACTTTTCATTGATATTTAATGTGCCTGAAGCTTTTTGTCTTGTGACATTTCCATAATCATCTCGCACAATCACCTCAATGACCGCACTTTTTGCTTTAGCGGTAGAAGTAGCAGTCCAGTACCCTTCATACGTACCGCTCGATACTTCGCGAAGCGGCAGCTCTGTAGTATTTTGAAGCTTTGATCTCGCGTTTGTCAGCGGCATGTGAATGACAAACGTTGCGTCTAGCTTTTCTCTGCTGTGGAATGAAATTTTAACAGACTCCCCTGATGCAAGATGGACATTCTCTGCTGGAGTCAGCTCAGAAATCTCAGGTGCCTCATATTGGACATCGATATTGATTTTTTTAGTCGTTTTGTTTCCTGCTGCATCTTTCGCTATGACTTTGATCGTATTTTTCCCGTTCTCAAGTAGTATTCTTGCGGAATATGTCCCATCTTTTATGGTTGCCTTTTTTCCATTTACGGTGACTTGATCAAGATGATCGTCTGTGGCCTTTCCTTCTACAGTGAGCGATTCTTTATTTGTCTTTTCCCCTTTTTTCGGTGTATCGATGGTAAGCGCTGGAGCTGTTTGATCAATGATCACCTTTACTGGTGTTGATCGTTTTGTTGCGCCTTTATCCGTAACAGTTGCAGCCGTGAATACATGCTCTCCGCTTGAAACTGTGACCTTTTCTTTGAAAGCGCCTGACTGATCTGCTTTCACTTTGGCAATCTCTTCATCGTTTTGATAGATCGCCACATCAAGCCCAGGAGAGGCTTTGCCTTCAATCTCCAGTTCACCTTTGTTCGTAATGATTCCTGCCTTTGGTGATGTAATCTCTGGCACATCTGCTTCATAGTCAACAAGCGCACGAATCATATAATTCCCCTCTTCTTTTGGAGAAGGAGAAAAAGCACCGCTTGTGAGCTGCCAGCTTCTTTCAGCATTTGGTCCATCCTCATCAGTTGCAAGGCCTGGAGATTCTGTATTCTTTTTCGTTTGAATATAGACAAGATAGAAATCTCCATCCACCGTAATGGCTTGGTCTTCTAAGTCTACTTTTGTCCATTCACCATTACGCAGTGCATTTGCTTTTAGAGGTCCTGCTATTTTCTCTCCTGGAGCTCCGTTCTTCCCAGAAGCGTCATACACTTCCACCGCAAATTCATTCCCTCCAGGAGCTGGCCACTCTGATGACCAGAATCGGAAAAGCCCTCCTGTGAGTTGCGCTTGTTTCTTCCCCTTTTCTAGTGAAAACTTCACAGCCCAGCCATTGCCTGGATCATAGAAGGCTCTCGCATTTTCAGCTGTACCGTCATCATAGCCAATCTCACCAGCAAATCCGATGAATGGCTCTAGCTGAATGGCTTTTTCCACCGGCTTTTCTGTCACATCTGCTGTAAAAGAATATCCTTTAAACCCTTTGGCAAATACTTTGACGGTATAGGCACCGCTCAATGCCTCTATAGAAAATTCGCCAGATTCATTTGTTTTCACCGGCTTAATTTTCGCATCCTCTACAAGATAAACCGTTGCATCCTTTATTTTTTCACCCGTTGTTTCGTTGGCAATTGTGCCAGATATCGTTCGTTTCTTTAGTGGCTGTAAGGCGAAATTCGCCTCAGCCGTTTCATTTGAAGAAATATGGACGGTTTGTGTGCGTGATTCAAATCCGTAAGCTTCCGCTTTCACTGTGAATTCTCCTGCACTATGAGGAAGCTGATATCTCCCTGTCGCTTCATCTGTGTACGTTGACTTGCCGCTTTCAAGAACACTGATTTCCGCTTTCATAGGAAGAGCTTTGATGAACGGAGTAGTTAGATTTTTTTCTTTTTTATGTGGATGTACAGCCTTATTTTTTTTAGGCATGGTTTGATCTGGAATTTTCATCTCATCTAAATGAACATCTTCGTTTGTCACCTGTCCTTCAACCATCCCAATTCCATCTGTTAATGCTGTAATTGCCTCTCTTGCATCAACTAAACCTGCCCCATAGCCATTGTTAGGTGATTCTGGGAATTGCTGATCAGTTAACGGCTTCGCAGTATCAATCAGTATTTGTTCAATCTGTTCAACTGAAAGATCTGACTGTGCTTGGCGAAGAAGAGCCACAACAGCTGACACATGCGGGCCAGCCATCGACGTCCCGTTCCAGCCATCTTCATACCCTTTCCCAGGAATGGATGAACGAATGTTTACCCCTGGCGCCGCAATGTCTGGTTTCATGACGCCATATGGAGACGGACCTTGCAGTGAGAAAGACCCCAATTTATTATTTTGATCCGTAGCGCCCGTTGCAAAGGCCTCTTGATAGTTCGCAGGATTCGCAATGGAGCCTTCACCACCAGGGTTGAATAAATCGGTATTGCCAGCTGAAAACTCTGGGAAGATGTCTGCGGCTCTCCAAGCATTGACGACATCCTTATACCAATCATCAAGACCAGGTCCACCGCCCCAAGAATTATTGACGACATCTGGTGCCTTTTCTGGATGTGGGTTTCCTGCGTCATCTTTTGGTGCTAAAATCCACTCACCTGCGTCAAGCAGATCAGCATCTGTACCACCATCTTCTGAGAAAGCTTTCACCGCGATCCATTTTGCCCCCGGTGCGACTCCGATTTGATTCTTTCCATCTGGCTCAGAGCCAACCATCGTTCCCGTTACATGGGTACCATGCTCTAAATCATCATATGGTGCTTCAGATCCTGTCGTAGCATCGTACCAATTGAATTCATGCGTTGGTTCATTCGGATGTGCTGGATCAAACCCGCGGTATTTTTCCTTTAAAGCAGGATGATCCCATTCCACTCCTGTATCAATACTTGCCACAACTGTACCAGTACCGTCATAACCTAAAGCCCATGCGTCTGGAGCATGAATTTGAGAAATGTTCCACTCGACTCCATCTACTGCTTTCATTTGTTTTTTTTGCTTCGTCTTCAAATCAACGGGGCGGTGAATTTGACGAGTTTCATTTGGCAGCACTTGATCTACTTCCGGGAAGGCAGCCACCTTTTCCATGACTTCTTTCGTTCCCGTCACCGCTAGACCATTCACAATATAGTACGAATGAATCTCCTTCACTTGCTTTTTCTTTTTCTCTTTTTGTAAATACGTAAGCAGCGCTTGCTGCGTCTCCTCAGATGTTGCTCTTAATTCGGATACGACAGCTGATCTTTTTGTGTATTGTGTTTTAGCCGCTGTTAATTTCTGTTTTTTGGCTTTGGACACCGCTTCCTTCGCCACTTTTTTCGTATTTGTTTGCTCTTTCATTTTGATTAAAAAAGTCACCTGATCATCCTGCTGAAACTGTTTCATTAATCTAGATGAGATCTTTGCTTTTGTTGTCTTAGAGGAGACAGCTTCCTCCTGATATGAGGTAGAAGTCGATTTTGCTTGAACCATCCCAAAGCTTGTCATCGTTAAAGTACCAATCACCAAAAGACTCATCAAACGATAGCCGGCGGTCTTGCGAAACTTCAATTTCAATCAAATCCCTCCTCCTCAAATGGCCAAACAGAGTATAGGTCTCACTCCTTTCCTTCTATTGTTCATGACAAGATTCATGTTGTTCTATTTAATGTAGTCAAATAAAGTTCATCATTTTGTCGTTTTTTGTAAGAGGGAGTAAAAATGATTCTTTTTTCTTAAACACCATAAGTCAAATTACACATGGAAGTTGAAATGACTTTCTCGCACTTAAGACTTTTTGATTAGATTCTCTTATACGTTGAGACATGAAAAAACCCCTTCCAATGGAAGGGGTTAAGCGATACTTGATTAGCGTTTATTGCGGTTGCGTAAGAACGTTGGAATGTCTAGCGTATCATCACTTGATTGTGTATTTTGTCTAGGCTGAGATGATGGCTGTTGATGTTCCTCGCGTTTTACTTCACGTTTTTGAGGAATGGATTGATTTTGCTTTAATCCTTGTCCTAATGGGTTTCTTTGTGATTTTGTCACTTCTGGTTCTTGCTCGATGAATCCAGTAGCGATCACAGTCACCACAATTTCATCCTTCAAGTTATCATTGATGACAGACCCGAAAATCATGTTTACATCTTCGTCAGAAGCAGAAGCCACAATATCTGCTGCTTCTTGCACTTCATAAAGACTTAGGTTCGTACCACCCGTAATGTTCATGATGACGCCTTGAGCACCATCAATCGCTGTTTCTAGAAGTGGTGAAGAAATGGCTTTCTTCGCAGCTTCAGCAGCACGATTTTCGCCTGTAGCGACGCCAATTCCCATTAGAGCCGATCCTTTATTGGACATGATTGTTTTCACGTCAGCAAAGTCAAGGTTAATCAGACCTGGTGTTGCAATCAAATCGGAAATCCCTTGAACACCTTGTCTTAGCACGTTATCTGCTGCGCGGAACGCTTCCAGCATTGGCGTGTTTTTATCAACAATTTCAAGCAAGCGATCGTTTGGAATCACAATTAATGTGTCAACTGCTTCTTTCATAGAAGCAATTCCTTCTACTGCTTGAAGCTGACGTTTTCTTCCTTCAAATGTGAAAGGACGAGTCACAACTCCAACTGTCAATGCACCAGAATCTTTTGCGATTTTTGCAATGACAGGTGCAGCACCCGTACCAGTTCCACCGCCCATACCAGCTGTAACGAAGACCATATCTGCGCCTTTTAATACTTCTTCAATCTGCTCTTTGCTTTCCTCAGCAGCTTTTTTACCGACCTCAGGATTCGCACCTGCTCCAAGCCCTCTTGTCAGCTTAGCACCGATTTGCATTTTAGTTTCTGCTTTTGATAGGTTTAATGCCTGTGCATCAGTATTGACTGCAATAAAATCGACACCTTGTACGTCATTTTCGATCATTCGGTTGACAGCGTTATTCCCGCCGCCACCTACTCCGATTACTTTAATTGATGCTAGGCCGTCTATATTTGTTTCAAACTCCAACATGCTGAATCCTCCTAATCCGTCGAAAATCTAATTCTATTCCCAGAACATATTAAATAGTTTTTTCATTTTGCCCGGTTTTTTATTTGTCTCTTGTTGTGCTTTTTGTTTTACTTTCGGTCTTGGCTGCGCTTCTTTCACTTGTGGTGCAGAAGAAACCGGCTCCATGGATGCGCCTACTTCATGAAACGCCTCATCTGGCATTTGGAATCCAACCTGTCTGCCCTGAATCTTTGCATTGCGATAAGCAAAGTGGATCAGACCCACTCCTGTCATATATTGAGGCTCTCTCACCCCGATATAATTCGGACTTGCAATCCTAACATTGTTTTGCAAAACCGTTTGTGCAAGAGAAAGGATACCTGGTATGGCTGCTTGTCCACCTGTGAGAACGAATCCACCAGGCAAATCATGAACACCCATATTTCTTAATTCCTCTGCAACAAAGAGCAAGATTTCCTCCAGCCGCGCTTCAATAATGTTAGCTGCATCAAGCTGTGTATACGTTTGTTTTTGATCAGTACCGATCACAGAAACTTCAAATGTCTCTTCCGTCGATGCCTCATCATAAAACGCATGCCCAAATTGTTTTTTGATTCGTTCAGCTTCTTCAGTGGAAGTTCTAAGTCCTATAGACAAATCTTTTGTTATGTTCTCTCCGCCCAAAGGGATACTGTGAGTAGAATAGAGATGCCCGTTTTCAAATACGGAAATCGTTGTAGATCCGCCGCCGATATCGACAAGAGCTACCCCGAGATTTTTTTCATCTTTCGATAATGCTGCTGAGCCCGATGCAAGTGGCTGCAAGCATATATCCATAATTTCAATTCCAGCTCTTTCTACACATCGGAGCCAGTTATGTAGAATCGTTTTAGAACCTGTAATTAACGATCCTTCCACCTCTAGCCGAACACCAAGCATTTTTTTCGGATCTGTGATCTCATCTCTTCCGTCCACGATAAATTGTCTCGGAATCACGTCTACGACGAGATGTTCTTGAGGAATAGATACTACTTGTGCAGCATCTAAGACACGTCTCACATCTTCAGCATGTATTTCTTTGTTTTCACTAGATACTGCGACTACGCCGCTCGTATTCTGAATATGAATGTGGTTTCCGTTAATTCCGACAATCGCCTTTTGTAAAGGAAAACCTACCATTCTCTCAGCCTGTTCAAATGCTTGTCTAATAGAATGAACTGTCTCATCTATATCAACAATCGATCCTTTTTTTAACCCCTCTGAAGGGACATTTCCAACACCTATAATGTTAAGCGAATCATCCGCCATTTCTCCGACGATGACTTTTATATTGGATGTACCGATGTCAAGGCTGACGTAAATTTCATTGTTGTTCATTCTATGGCACCTCCTCACATATCAATACTTTCTATTCTATTATTTGCTGAACAACAATACAATGAATGTGTTTTTACAAGTGTGTAACAAAACTTAAAAAATCAACATTTTTTATAAGGATTACTGAAAATATTCGTTACATCATATGTATATCCTTTTTTATGACTCACTTTTTTTCTTTTTTTCTCTAGAAATTGTCCATTTTGTTAGTAGAATTCTTCTGATTACTGCTATATTTTGAAACAATCTAACGCCGAATGCAAACATTCCAACTAAGTACAAGTCTACACCAAGATGGACGCCCAGAAAAGCTAAACTTATTGCCAGTATAATATTAAAGAAGAAGCCTGATACAAACACTAGTTCATCGTATGCCCCTTGCAGATGTGCCCGGATACCACCAATCAATGTATCAAGCGCAGCAAGTACAGCGAGGGAAAGATAATTGGAATACTCATTCGGTATCGTAAAATTAGTTAAGAAACCGATCGCAACTCCTATGATTAAGCCAAGTACAGGAAGCCACATTAAGATTTCCCCTCCTTTACATCGTCAAGAGGCTTCAATTCGTTTACTTGAATTGCACCGTCATATGCTTTTAAATGAATTTTTTTCTTCGGCTGGCTTATACTCAAGCTGAAGTTTTCCTGAGCAAACAAGTCACCAATATCTGATACATTTAAACGGCTGTATAATTTGTCGGCCTGCTCACCAATCATTTTAATGGTGACTTCATCACTATCTAAGCTGTAGCCATCCATTTTTGTCGTGCCATTAATATCTCGAATCACACTTGTATTAATCACACGGCGATCATTAATAGAAATATGTTTTGCCCCAAACATATTGGCTTCGTTAATTAACTTTTTCAGAAGATCAGGTGGGATATTTTTCACTTCTTCTCCGGTAAGGTCCTTGGAAAAAAGCTGAGAAATTTCAATTTCAATCCCCTCCCCTTCCACTTCTGTAAAACCAGCCTTTTCTTTTAAATCTTTTAACGTTTTTGTTAATTGTGCTTCTTTTGATCGATCTCCTTGATGACCATATTTTTTAAGCATCTCGTCGTATTTATCAATTTCTTTCAATAAATCCAATTCCTTACTTTTAGATGCAGATAAATCCTCTCTCAGTTCCCACACATCACGAGTATCTCGAACTTCGGGCTTTTGTAAGGAATTGAATTGGATGGAGACCATGATGCCAAATATGATCATTAAAACTGTTAAACTAAGTAAAGGCTTCTTTTTCCTCAACACCACTCACCTTTTCACTTTTAATCTTTGTTTCTTAAAAGAGAATTCATACGAATATCCGTTTTCTCAATCGTCATTGAAATGTGATCACTTGTCAGCTGATCGACCACTCCCCCTGCAATATTTAAAGCTGGTATTAACACAGCTGGATCACCAATAGCAGATATCACAAATGGTGCTGGATGCTGAACACCATCTACTGTGACAACTGGTCCGTTACAATGTATGTATGATTGGTGTGTGATTCTTTGTCCATTAATAGATACAGCAGAAGCACCTGATATAAATAGTTCGTTTATCACATGAAAAATATGGCTCTCATGCACAATGTAATTATTTAAATTTTGTCCACTCGGGATATAAGATGCATCTTCAAGAGACACTTTTACCCCTTTTCCTTTTACACCGATCTCTCCTGTAAACATTCTGTATTTCTCAACATCTTCCAATACATTAAAATACTGCTCTTTTTCATTTTTCAAATTGGACTCTGTTGCTTGTACCTTTGATTGAAGACTATATAATTCTTTTTCGAGTTTCTGATTCGCCTTTTCTTGCGTTGTGAGCTGACTTTTCAGAGAGTATTCTTTTTTCCATTGCTCTGTCCGAATGACATCTGCCTGATGCTGCTTTGTATATTGGTATGAAAAAGATATCAGAAAGCCAAGAACAAGCATGACAATTGAGAATATAACTGTTTTGCCCCTCAACGCTCATCATCCTTTTTCTTAGATTTAAACGCTTCGAAATACGTAGCGACTTCCATATGAATTGTGCCTTTTTCAGATGACGAAAGCTCTTTAACAATGGCTGGATAGGTTTTCATTTTATCACCGAATGTTTTAATTGAAGCAATCACAGTGTTTCCGTCATTCATATAAAATTTAACTAACCACTTGTTTGAATTTGTCGGCACATAATAAACTTCTGAGATGAGTTCCTGAATAGAGGCTGGCAGTTGATTTAAAGATTTAACCGTTTGCTTCAGCTTCTCCTTATTGTCCCAATCGACAAAAATAGGTCCTGCATGACTCGG
The DNA here is from genome assembly GCF_009937765.1 of Bacillus pumilus. NCBI lineage: Bacteria > Bacillati > Bacillota > Bacilli > Caryophanales > Bacillaceae > Bacillus > Bacillus pumilus. The sequence continues at coordinate 1,911,220 of NZ_CP047089.1, forward strand.
TGTCACTTCTTCTGGTAATGCGGTCCCATTTTCAAGAAGCTCATAATATAGATTTCCCTTTTGAAGATACGCAATATTTGCATATTCTTTGACAGCAATACTCACTTTATTTGGGAAATGTTTTTTGATACTGACACTTTTAATCAGTTTATTTTGTTTAATATGATCTGATGTTATATCTTTATTTAAATTCCAAAACTCTGTTTCGCCTTCTTTAATTTGTGAAAGTTTAACAAGCTGTTTTGTAGAGACATGTTCGTTACCTGTGATGGTTAATGAAGATATCTTGCTGATAGGTGTCTGCAAATAAATAATGATTAAAACCATGATAAAAAACAGTAGTATAAAAGAGATCAGTCTCCGGTTCGCTTTTTGTTTCCTTTGTTCTTTAATTTTAGGAATTCGCTCTTCTATATTGACGATCTTTTCATTTTCATGATCAGGCCGCATAACTCTTCACCTCATTCAAAGCTGCTTGTCCACACCTTTGGGTCATCATTTTGATGAGAAAACAAACGGCATTCTTTCATGCCGTTTGTTTTCTTCTGATGTGATCATTCATAAAAACTACCTGTTAGTTTTCTTCACCGATAATTTCTACTTCTGTATGCATCTCTACGTTGTAGTCTTCTTTAATTTTCTTTTGGATGAACTGAATTAAGTCTAGTACGTCTTGAGCAGTGGCTCCACCAGCGTTGACAATAAAGTTTCCGTGCATATCAGAAATTCTAGCTCCGCCGAGTTGGTATCCTTTTAAATTCGCTTTTTCTACAAGCTGTCCTGCATATTCAGGCAGCGGATTTCGAAAAATACTGCCAGCACATGGCCGATTATAAGGCTGGGTTTCTTTACGATAATCTTTATTTTGTTGCATCTTCTTTGTGATTTTCTCGCGGTCATCCTGCTTGAGCTTAAACACAGCTTCGAGAACAATGCCAGGTCGTTCCTTTTGAAGGACTGACGTTCGATAGCTAAAATTCATTTGTTCATTTGTAAGCCACTCGATACTTCCGTCTTCAAATAAGATTCTAGCTTTCACAAGAATTTTACTGATATCAGATCCATGTGCACCTGCGTTCATATAAACAGCGCCGCCAATAGACCCCGGAATACCAGCTGCAAATTCCAAGCCTGAAAGACCCTGTTTACTAAGCGATGTTGCGAGCCTTACAACAGAGTAACCACCGCCGACTGTAATTTCTTCATCATTTACAGTTAGGTGATCCAGTCCAGTACCCAGCTTTAGGACAACCCCTCGAATTCCTTTATCGAGTACAAGTAAATTCGAACCTCTTCCAATAACCGTCCAATTCGTCTGGTGTTTTTTCACATGATCCATGATCGTTTTCACTGCATCGATATCTTTTGGGATGATCAAAAGATCTGCTGGTCCGCCTATTTTCATTGTTGTATGATTCGCAAGCGGCTCGTTTTCAAGTACTTTACCAACTTGCGCTTCTAATAATTCATTCTTCAAGTTCTCCATATTACCCTCCGCCTTACCTAATATCATTCCATCATGTAGTCGTAATTTCTTTTAACACATTATATAAACGTGTAGCCGCATCTGGTACTCCGAGTTCTTTCGTTAAACGGCTCATTTGGTTGAGCTTTTCTTCATTACCAGCAATTTCATCAATAGCATGCAGCAGACGATCCCCTGTAAGCTCTGATTCTCTTAAAACAATCGCAGCATCATGTTTTTCAAGTGATCTTGCATTGATTTCCTGATGATTTGCCGTCACGTATGGGCTCGGAATAAAAATGGTTGGGATTCCAAGAGCCGTTACTTCAGCAATAGTTGTAGCTCCTGCTCTTGCAACAATCACATCGATCGACTTCAGGTACTCCGGCATCTGATGCAAGAAAGGTTTTGTGATCATGTTAGGTGCTAAACCTTTTTCCTTTAGTTCATTCAACACCTTTTCATAATGAACCTCGCCTGTGATATATAAAAGCTGGTAGTTTTTTGCCTTTAAACCCTCTTGCATTTCAATTACTGCTCTATTGATTGGAGCAGCGCCTCGGCTCCCGCCGAAAATAAGAACCGTTTTTTTGTTTTCATCAAGCCCAAATTCTTTAAGAGATTTCCCCTCTTTTATAGAGACGACTTCAGAGGCTCTAGGGTTTCCCGTAAATACAACCTTTTCAGAAGGAAAATGTGCCTTTGCTTCATCAAAGCATATGGCTACCTTATTAACATATCTCGCTAGGAACTTATTTGTAATACCAGGCAGGCTGTTTTGTTCGTGTATAATAGTCGGGATCTTCAGCTTAGAAGCTGCATAAACCACAGGACCACACACATAACCGCCTGTTCCAATAACCGCATCAGGCTTGAATTCTTTTAAGTAAGATTTGCTTTTTTGAACGCCTTTTAAAAACCTCATCACCGTTTTGACGTTATCAAAGGAAAGTTTTCGTTTAAAACCTGAAATTTCTATCGCCTTGAAAGGGATATTTTCTCTTTCTACAATTTTCTTTTCAAGTCCATTTTCAGTACCAATATATAAAAATTCCACATCAGGATGCAGTCTTTTCACTTCTTTAATAAAGGCTAAGGCTGGATAAATATGTCCGCCTGTTCCGCCTCCACTGATTACTATACGCATTATACCATTTCCCCTCGATTTTTTTCTGCTCTGAACAAAGTATAAACCCTGTTTTAAACAACAGGGCTCCATTAAAACCTGTAAAGAAGAGTCAAAATACACGTTTTCGAAACAAAAACTGTCATTTTCACTCTTCAAATCATTTTTTTATACTTTTGCAAAATAAACGTCAACATGTTTTCATTAGCTACATCAAGCTAATATCTTGCGTACCTGCTGACATTCAGAAGTACGCCAATCGCCATCAGCATTAATGTCAATGATGAGCCGCCATAACTAAGGAATGGGAGCGTAATACCTGTCACAGGAATCAGTCCTGTGACAACTGCGATGTTAATCATTACTTGAATGGCAACCATTGAAATAATACCAACTGCTAGGAAACTACCATATAAGTCTGGCGCTCCAAGTGCTATTCGTATGCCTCTCCATAATAGAACACTAAAGAGGAGTAAAATAAGTGATCCTCCTATAAAGCCAAGCTCTTCAGACAATATCGCAAAGATGAAGTCCGTTTGGGGCTCAGGTAAATAGAAGAATTTTTGCCTACTTTGACCAAGTCCCATTCCGAACAGACCACCTGGACCAACAGCGTATAAGGACTGAATAATTTGAAACCCACTGCCTAGCGGATCTTCCCAAGGATTTAAGTATGATGTAATTCGTTTTATTCGGTAGGGTGCTGATAAGACAAGCGCGGCAAACCCGCTGAGCCCTATAAGACCGAGAAATATAAAGTGAGCAATTCTCGCACCTGAAACAAATATCATGATAATACAGGTTCCAACCATTACCGTTCCTGTTCCCAGATCTGGTTGAAGCATAATGATGGCAAATGCAGAAAATACAATGCCTAAAGCTGGGGCAAAACCTTTGCGAAAGGATGTGATATTTTTTTGTTTTTCAGATAAGAATTTTGCAAGAAACGCAATCATCGCAAGCTTCATAAATTCAGAGGGCTGAATACTAAACGCACCGACACCGATCCAGCTTCTTGATCCATTTCTCTCCATACCGATGCCAGGAATAAGTACAAGCAGCAAAAGGAGAAAACAAACAGCAATCAATATCTTTGACCAAGTCCGCCACGTCCAATAATCGACTCGCATAATGAAAAACATTGCGATAACTCCGATTCCGGCAAACAACAGCTGTCTTTTTGCAAAATAAAACGAATCATCAAATTTATACGATGCCCACACTGCACTAGCGCTGTACACCATAATTAAACCAATCGTCAATAAAAGTAACGTAATGACAACAAGCAAAAAATCCGGAGAAGTTTTCTTATTCGTCAAGAGACCGACACCCCAAGCATAATTTCATTTGGGCTGTCAGTCGTATGAGAGACAAGCCCTTATTTAAGCATATGCACGGCGTTTACAAACATGTCTCCACGTTCTTCAAATGTTTTATGTTGATCCCAGCTTGCACAAGCCGGAGATAATAAAATCACGTCTTCTTCTTCAGATATGTTAAACGCCGCAGGTACTGCTTGTTCAACATTATCGACATGTTTTACATGATGTATTCCAAGCTCTTCACCAAGCTTCACAAACTTAGGTGCAGTCTCACCAAACGTGATCATTCCTTTTACATGTTTCATAAAAGGTTTCAATTCATCAAATTCATTGCCTCGATCAAGTCCACCTGCTAACAAAATAGTCGGTTGTTCGAAAGCTGACAATGCTTTACTTGTTGCCAAAATATTGGTTGCTTTACTATCGTTATAAAATTTCCGACTCTGAATTGTATCTACAAATTGCAGACGATGCTTCACTCCACCAAATGTCGTGAGAACGTGAACGATTGCATCATTTGAGCAACCTGCATTTTTCACAACACAAATAGCTGCCAAAATGTTTTCTTGGTTATGTTCACCAGGAAGGACAACATCCTTTACATCAATGATATGTTCATTCATGTAGTAAATTGCACCATGTTGAATAAACGCACCATGTTCTACTGGCTCTTTCACTGAGAAAAACACTTTTTTTGCTTTTGAACCTTCTGCTAGTTTTACAACTGAAGGATCATCTAAGTTAATGACAGCAATGTCATCTTCATGTTGATGTGCGAATACTTTCTGCTTTGCTTTTTCATATTCTTCACGAGTGTGGTGATAGTCTAAATGTGCATCAAAAATATTTAATATTAAGCTGATTTTCGGTCTAAATTCAACTGTTCCCATTAACTGAAAAGAAGAGAGTTCCGTTACGATCCACTCATCGCCATCTGCATTTGCAGCGACTTCACTGGCAACTGTTCCAATATTACCAGCCACTAATGTTTTTTGGCTGTCTTTTTTCAGCATTTCATAAATTAATGTCGTGGTAGTGGTTTTTCCATTCGATCCAGTAATCCCAATAAAAGGAGATGAGGTTAAATGATACGCTAATTCTATTTCAGTCCAAACTGGAATTTGACGGCGAAGCGCTTCTTGAACCATCACATTTTCATAAGGAATGCCTGGATTTTTAATTAAAATTGTAATGTCTTTATCTTCGAATATACGAAGAGGATGACTGCCACAAACGACATCAATCCCCTTTTCAGAAAGTAGCTGAGCAGGTTCATTCTCTTCAAATGGTTTTTGATCATTTACCGTCACATTTACTCCATGTTCATGAAGAATTGAAGCTGCTGCATATCCGCTTTTAGCAAGACCTAATACTAGTACATGTTCATTTTTTAACATTTGCATCTTATTCAATTATAACCACACCTCGATGTAAATTCCTAAAACAGCCAGTAATAAACCAGCTGTCCAGAAGGTGACAACTACTCTCCACTCTGACCAGCCAACTAATTCATAGTGGTGGTGAAGTGGACTCATCTTAAAGATTCTTTTGCCGGTTGTTTTAAAGGAAATGACTTGAAGAATAACGGATAACGTCTCTACAACAAATACCCCACCAATAATGACAAGTAAAATTTCAAGCTTCGTTAAAATCGCAATTGCTACAATAGCTCCGCCTAATGCTAGAGAACCTGTATCACCCATAAATACTTTTGCAGGATGTGCGTTAAACACAAGGAAGCCAAGGACAGCGCCTGCAACAGCTACTGAAAAGATTGCTACATCATACTGCGATTGATTCCAAGCCAGTATAGCAAATGCTCCGAAAGCAATAGCAGCTGTTCCAGATAAGAGACCATCCAGTCCATCTGTTAAGTTTACGGCATTAGAACCTCCGACAAGCATGAAGACAACAAGGATAAAGTAAGCCCATCCTAAATCAAAGCTGACGTCTGTTCCTGGAATGCGAATTGTCGTTGCAAACTGATAATAATGGAAAACTGCATAAAAGATCACAGCGATCACAATTTGACCGATTAATTTCTGTTTCGATGTTAATCCAAGATTTCGTTTCATCGCTACTTTAATATAATCATCTAAAAATCCTAATAGGCCGTAACCAAGTGTGACAAATAACAGTAAAAACATTTCTGGACTAATCTCAGAAAATTTGTTGATCATCACAATTGTTGTAATAGTGATAGAAAAGATAATCATGATGCCGCCCATTGTCGGCGTTCCAGATTTCTTTTGGTGCGACTGTGGGCCTTCTTCTCTAATACTTTGACCAAATTTTAGTCTTCTTAAAAACGGTATAAAAATCGGGGATAAAAGAACACTGATTAAAAATCCCATTATGATTGTAAACAATATCACCTGTTCAAGCATCGTTCTTTACTCCTTCCGAATTTCCAAAGCCGTTTTCCATCAGAAAATTGCATTCATTATTATGGTATTCATTCTTGTTCTTCGTATGTTGTTTTTGTACAAAATGCTTCATTTCATTACACTCTTTTCATCATTTTAAGATTTGTTTAGGTCTAAAATAGCATCAACAGCAATTTTTGCATCATCAAAGTCATGGACTTGATCGCCAATAATTTGATAGGTCTCATGGCCTTTACCCGCTATTAGGACTGTATCGCCTTTTTTTGCATTGGCAATGGCAAAGAAAATCGCTTGTTTCCGATTCACAAAGCTATGATAATATGCGTCTGGTACCCCATTTTCCATATCTTTTAAAATGGCTGAAGGATCTTCGCTTCTTGGGTTGTCTGACGTAAATACAGGTTCATCTGCATATTTCACAGCGATTTGAGCCATTTGAGGACGCTTTGTTTTATCACGATCACCACCGCAGCCAATCACACAGAAAATTTTGCCCTCTGTTAATTCTCTACACGTTGTGAGGACATTTTCTAAACTGTCAGGTGTATGCGCGTAATCTACGATGACCGGGAAATCTTGATCGCAGTTTACAAGTTCAAATCTGCCTTTGACTCCTTCAAGCTCTTCAATCGCACTCACGATCGTCTCAAATGTTAAGCCAGATACGATCCCAACTGATACAGCTGCAAGGATATTATACACATTGAACTTCCCGACGAGGGCAACCGTCACTTTCTTGGTGCCGATTGGAGTGACCAAATCAAATTGAGTTCCCTTCGGCATGATTTGAATATTTTTTGCCATGACATCTGCTTTTTGCTCTAGGGCATACGTCATGACTTCAGCAGCAGTGACTTTTTCAAAATAACTCGAAGCCTCATCATCTGCATTTAAAATCGCATGCTTCGGTTTATTGTGATGAAAGGCACTTCCAAGCTGAGAAAACAACAAGCTTTTCGCATGTTTATATTCTTCCATTGTGTTGTGGTAGTCAAGATGGTCCTGTGTAAGGTTTGTGAAAACCGCAATATCATAATCACATCCATGTACTCTGCCAAGATGGAGGGCATGTGATGATACTTCCATGATGGCTGTGTCTACATCTTGATCAAGCATCTGTTTAAACGTTTTCTGAAGTGTGACACTTTCAGGTGTGGTATTTTTCACGTCGAGAATGTCATCATTCACTTTCATATACATCGTACCGATTAAGCCTGTTTTCTTTTCGGCTTTTCTCATCACTTGTTCGATCATGTGTGTTGTTGAGGTTTTTCCATTTGTACCAGTGATCCCAATGAGATTCAGCTTATGAGTGGGCTGTTCATAAAACGCATCAGCTATTCTTGCAAGTGCTCTTTGAGAGTGTTTCACAATAATGACTGGTACATCTGTTATGTTAAGTGGGTGTTCTGCTACAATGGCTGCAGCCCCGCTTTTCACCGCTTTTTCAGCGTAATCATGTCCATCTACTGTATAGCCTTTTATACAGACAAAAAGGCTTCCCTCTTTCACCTCTCTTGAATCCATTTCAATGGAAGTGATATCAGGATTTTCGTTTATCAATTCGTTGTTTTCACTTTTAAAGTATGTAAGCAGTTCTTGTAATTTCATTTTCATATCAAACCTCTCAAATTCGTTCACGTGCATGTCTTGTGAAAAAAACACACAGTCTATATTTTATCGTAAAAAAAAGGATACATCCAGCGTATTCCTTAAGTTTCTGTTGGAAAAAACACACTTTGGACTCTTTTTTTCAAACTGTCCTTCTCTTTCAACAAAAAGAGGTAGCCAAATGAGTGCGGCTACCCTCTGTTTATTCTTTATTATTCATCGTTTAAGTATAATCTGATCGTCGAGCCTTCTTTGACCTTTGTCCCCGCAGCAGGTGATTGCTTCACTACCTTACTGCCAGTTCCTGAGGCATCGATCTTTAAGTTAATCAAGAGGGATTCAAGATCTGAAACAGATCCTCCTACAAGATTCGGTACTTCAATGGTTTTTGTGTCCAGCCACTGATACTTCTTTTCAATTTGGCCTTTTCTTTTTTTCACACCCATCTCAGGCAGGCTATCCCGCATAATATGACCAACAATTGGCGCGGCAACGGTACCACCAAATTGAATGGTGCCTTTTGGGTTATCCACAGCCACATAGACTACGATACTTGGGTCATCGGCAGGCGCAAAACCGATAAACGACACAATATGGTTATTCTCCATATACTTTCCGTCCTTTACCTTCTGGGCTGTTCCTGTTTTTCCGCCGACCCGATACCCTTCAACAAATGCATTTCGGCCAGTTCCTTGGGCGACTACACTTTCAAGTGCATACCTGATTTCTTTAGATGTTTCTGCTGAAATCACTTTCTTTTTGGCAATAGGCGATTGCTTTTTCACGACCTCTTTTGTGATTGGATCTATCCACTCTTTTGCAATATATGGCGTGTAAAGTGTCCCACCATTTACTGCAGCTGCTACTGCAGCCACTTGTTGAATCGGTGTAACAGAAACACCTTGACCAAAGGCCGTGGTCGCCTGCTCTACAGGACCTACACGATCAAGCGGGAACAAAATCCCACGCCCTTCTCCTTGAAGGTCAATTCCGGTTTTTTGGCCAAATCCGAAATTTTTGATATAAGAAAATAATTTTTCTTTACCCAGACGGTCTCCCAGCTCTACAAAGCCGGGGTTACAGGAATTTTGAACGACTTCCAAGAATGACTGCGATCCATGTCCGCCTTTTTTCCAGCACCTAAGCCTTGCACCATCAACTGTCACAGATCCGCTGTCAAAAAATGAATCACGTTTTAAATTAACTTTCTTCTCTTCTAATGCTGCTGCAAGTGTAATAATTTTAAATGTTGAACCCGGCTCATATGTGCTCCACACCGGTAGATTTCGGTTGAACACTTTTGAATCAACTGATTGATAATCAGCTGGATCAAAATCTGGTCTGCTCGACATTCCGAGCACTTCACCATTTTTCGGATTCATCGCAATCGCAATCATACCATCAGGATTATACTTTGCCTGCGCGTTGTCTAATTCCCGTTCTATGATAGTTTGTACTTTTGCATCGACTGTCAATTTCATATCAAGACCATCTTTAGGGGGTGTATAATCATCTGCTTCATCTGGCATTTTTTGCCCTTTTGCATCAGAATAAAATTTCACAGAGCCTTTTTCACCTTTTAGGTCGTCATCATAGTAGGCTTCAAGCCCTAGTAAGCCTTGATTATCGATGCCAGCAAAACCAAGTACATGTGAAAGAAAGCTGCCAAACGGATAATGTCTGATGCTGTCTTCTGCTACATACACACCTTCTAAATCAAGCTCTCTCACTTCTTTTGCTTTTTCATGTGATACCTTTCTGCCCTCAGGTGAAATTCGTTCTATTGATGTTTTCTTCGTGACGTGTTTGTACGCTTTCTCTTCAGACATATTCAGCACTGCTGCTAATTTCTTACTTGTTTCTGCAGGATCTTTAATTTGCCGAGGGACAACTAAAATAGATGGAGCACTTTTGTTCGTCGCAAGCTCTACTCCATTCCGGTCCAAGATATCTCCTCGTTCCGGTTCGAATGGAAGGTTTCTACTCCATGAATCTTTTGCTAAGCTTGTCAGCTTCTCGCCCATAATAAACTGCACATATCCTAATCTAGTATCTATGATGAAAAAAATGATCACCCCAAACAGCAGCACGAAAAGCAATCGTTTTCTCACTGTTACACTCGACACTCGCACGCCCGGTTCACTCCTTACATATGGCTTATTTTCATCATATGCAGGCCCGTCCTTTTGTAGAACGCTCCTTGATATTCTGCTGGAGCAACAGAAAAAAACCTAGCAAGTGATTTGCTAGGTTTCAAGTTAATTTGGACTTTTAAATGTCACAGTGACGACTTTGTCTGAAATCTCTGCTCCACTTTTGACACTTTGTTTCACAGCATATCCTTGTCCATTTGTTTCTATATGCACACCGGCAATCGAAGCATATTGAAGGACTTCCCTTCTGGACCAGCCTGTCATATCAGGCATCTTAATGGTTTTACCTGCTGTTTTCAAGAACACTTTCTGGCTTTCAGAGAATTCAGAGCCGGCACTCGGCCACTGGCGTTTAATGGAGAGCCCGTCGCCGATGACAACAGGCGTTAAGTTTTTCTTTTTGGCTTCTGTTTCTGCCTGCTTCACTTCTAAATCCAGGTATGAAGGCATCGTTTCTTGTTTCACTTTTTCTTCGCCTGATTTTTTATCGTCTGTTTTTGTTGGTGCAATATTTAAATATAGCAAACTATTTTTCATGACAGGGTTAAAGATTTGAGAAACCGGAGCCGACCCCGTTTCTGTTTCAGACAGCTGCGGCTGCTGAACAGCCACATACACAAGTAGCTTCGGATCATCTTTTGGCGCCATTCCCATAAATGAAAAGACATAATCGTTTCGTCCTTGGAGGTAACCGCCGGCACCACCAATTTGCCCCGTTCCTGTTTTCCCAGCAACGTCGAAGCCTTTGATTTGGTAAGGCTGACCTGTTCCAATTTTTGAAGAAACAACCTCACCTAAAATGTCACGGACTTGCTTCGCTGTATCAGATGAAATTGGTTTTCCTGCTGCTGTTGGTTCGTGCTGCAAAATCGTTTTGTTTGTGTTCGGGTCTGTAATATGGTCAATGACATATGGCTTCATCATTGTTCCGCCATTTGCTATCGCTGTGGCTGCTTCAATTTGTTGAATCGGTGTGATAGCTGATGCTTGACCATAAGCAGTCGATGCTTTGTCATATTCATATCTATAATTGATTTTGCTAGACGCCTCGTTCGGCAAATCAATCCCCGTTTTGTCATAGAAATGGAACTTCTGCAAATATTGTTCGTAGCGTGTGAAGCCTAGTTTTTCTTTTGCGAGCTTTGCAAAGGCCACGTTTGATGAGCGAAGAACCCCTTGATGAAAATCAATTTTGCCCCAGCCATTTCCATTGTTGTGGTCTCTTACAAGTCCGCCGCCTACTTTATAAGTACCAGATTGATATTTATCATTGCCTTGGTAGACCCCTTCTTGGATCGCCGCAGCTAAGGTAAAGATCTTCATCGTTGAACCTGGTTCAAACGCATATGAAATCACATCATTGTTATAATTCGTAATGTCTAGTTCATTTAAATTAAAGCTTGGTCGCTGTCCCATTGCGAGAACCTTTCCAGTTTTCGGATCAACGACTGTAGCAATGATTTTCTTCGGCTTATACTTTTTGGCAACCTGTGTCATACTTTCTTCAAGAAACGCTTGTATTTTCTGATCAATGGTCAGCGTGACATTTTTCCCGTCTTTCGGTGCGACAATGTCTTCTTTACTATTCGGTAAGGCCCATCCGCTTCTGTCACTGTTATATGTCACATAGCCGTCTTTTTCTTTTAAATATTTGTTCAGTGCCTTCTCAAGTCCCATTGCACCTGACATGTCCTTTGTCGCCTCATTTAATCTGGCGTAACCGATGAGGTTAGAGGCAAACATGCCGTTTGGATAATAGCGCTTCGTGTCTTTTTCAAAAGCAATACCTGGAAGTTTTAGCTTTTCAATTTTTTCCTTCGTTGAAAAACTAATATCCTTCCCCGCTTTACCAAACTCCACTTGGAATGCATCTTTTGTATTGAGACGCTTTAAAATTTCGCTTTCGCTCATATCGATGACTTTTGAGAGCTCTTTTGCCGTCTTTTCTTTATCGACGACATGCATTGGATGCTTAAGATCCACTGTCATTTTCTTGCTCATGACCGCAATGAGTTTATACACAGATGTATCCTCAGCGATCACATTTCCATTCCGGTCTAAAATAGATCCCCTTTTGGCTTCAAGTGTTTTCTTCGATTGATATTGTTCATTTGCCTTAGCGGCTAATACTTGTCCATCAACCGTTCCAGTAATTTGAATATAGATAAAACGTGCTAGGATGATAAAGAAAAACAGGGCGAAGCAAATACTTGCAATTGCCGCGCCTCTGTTCATCATTTTATTCTTTTTAGGCATCGCCATGTTAATCGACCTTCTTAACATCTTTCGATATGCTTAAGCCTGCTTTTTTTGCAGCTTCGATGATTCTTTCTGGTTCACTCAGCAAGTCTTTTTCCTTTTGTAACTCAGTGATTTTCTTCGATTCTAAAGATACTTGCTGTTCTAGCTTCTGCACTTCGATATTGGCATGATAGACAGCAAAAGCTTTAGAAATGATGAGAATCGAGCTGCACATAAGAGCCATGACAAACATGACAAGTAAGATTTTTTCACCAAGTGTGATAGAACCTCTTCTTTTAATGACAACCGATTGGCCTTGCTGCTCTGTTTGATGTTGCTTCACTTCTCTTTGATAAGCCAAATTACTCATAAGAAACCTCCTTTTTATCATCATCTATGGTGTCGTTTTACTTTTTTTCTGCAATTCGGAGCTTCGCTGAACGGGCACGGTTGTTATGTTCCAGCTCTTGTTCTGATGCAACGATCGGTTTTCTCGTGATCAGCTTCAGCTTTGGTTCAAGTCCTTCTGGAATCACTGGTAGTCCGTGCGGAAGTTCTGGAAGAGAAGACATTTCTCTAAATGTACTTTTACAAATCCGGTCTTCAAGTGAATGGAATGTAATGACAGAAATTCTCCCCTTCGGATTGAGTAACTCTATTGCTTGTTCTAGTGCTTCTTCAAATACTTTCAATTCATCATTTACGGCAATTCGGATCGCTTGAAACACTCTTTTCGCTGGATGTCCGCCAGTTCGTCTTGCAGGTGCCGGAATTCCTTCTTTGATGATGTCGACAAGCTCACCCGTTGTTTCAATTGGCGCTTTTTTTCTTGCTTCTTCAATTTTGCGTGCGATTTGCTTGCTGAACTTTTCTTCCCCATATTTGTAGAAAATCCGAACTAGATCTTCAAATGGCCATTCATTGACCACTTTTTTTGCCGACAATGCGGCTGATTGATCCATTCGCATGTCAAGAGGTGCATCATGATGATAACTAAAGCCTCTCTCTGGTGTGTCGAGCTGAGGAGATGATACCCCAAGATCAAAAATCACACCATCTACGCTTGTAATACCTTGTTCATTCAGACGTTCTTTTAAATATCGGAAGTTGCTTTTTATGAAAAGAATGTTCGCTTTAGAACCCGCGAGCTTCTCTCGTGCATGATCCAGTGCAGCATCGTCTTGGTCAAAACCAATCAATGTACCTTTTTCTGATAATTGAGATAGTAAATATGAGCTATGACCTGCTCCGCCTAGCGTGCAGTCCACATATGTACCGTCTTCTTTTACGTTTAAACCGTCAACTGTTTCTTTTAATAATACTGTCTCATGTTGAAACATGATGTTATGGTCCCACCTTTTTCAAATAGAAATGAATGTGTAGAAAGCTTGCTGCACAAGGGATTATTATATATCAAATCCAATCATGTTTTCAGCAATTTCAGCAAAAGAATCTTCTTGCTCTTCTGTATATTGTTCCCAGATCGACTTACTCCACAACTCAATTCGATTTGAAACGCCGATGACCACACATTCTTTTTCGAGTTTTGCATATTGGAGTAGGTTTGATGCGATGTTAATACGCCCCTGCTTGTCCAGATCGCATTCGACTGCGCCAGAGAAGAAGAACCGGGTAAACGCACGTGCATCTTTTTTCGTTAGCGGTAGTGCTTTGAGTTTCTCTTCGATTAGTTTCCACTCACTCATAGGGTAGCCAAATAAACATTGATCAAGCCCTCTCGTCAGCACAAACTGTTCTCCGAGACCGTCTCTAAATTTAGCAGGGATGATCATGCGCCCTTTTGTATCAATCGTATGTTGGTATTCACCCATGAACATGATAATCAGAGCCCCACTTTCTCACCCTTACTCTCCACTATCCACCACTTCTCTCCACAAAACTTATTCTACACTGTTTCTCCATAAAAAAAAACCCTGAACTAGTCAGGGTTCATTAAAACTTTATTTCAAAGTTTGACAATTTGTTGCTTGTTTTGAAATGAAAATGGCAGATTTTTGAACGTTTTGAAGAATTCTGGACCATATTTGTTTAAAAAGTACATGATGTTCCAAATTCTTTCTTGTGGGGCATCTAGTGGTTTTAAACTATTTTCAATCCGTTCAAAGTCCCGAAGGATATATCCTTCCTTCTCTTCCACACGCTGCGCAACCTTTTGATACACAAATTGAAGCTGGTCTTCAATAAATTTGGCATTTTTATCTAGCAGCTGCTCGAAGTTTGGTTCAATCTCCAGTGCTTCTTGTCTCATCACGCCATGAGCATTAGCCAATTCACGTTTGGCATGTTCAACCGCTTGAACAAAGCTGTCTGGAAGGCTTTGCTGAAAGTGAGCGTCTTTCTTTTCTTTTACTCCATTTGTGAGCACTTCTTCTACCGACAGTTCTCTAACTGGCAGTTTCTTGTCGATGTGTCTTTCAAGAATGGTCACATGCAGTCTCGGAAGAACAGGCGCCATCTTTAATTGAAAATGCTCAAAGATTCCTTTCAGCTCTCCCCAATAGTTAACCTCACCGTGTCCTGCCATAAAAGCAAGTGTCGGGAGAAGGGTTTCCTGCATCAAGGGACGCGTCACCACATTGTTGCTAAATCGCTCTGGGTGCTCCTCAACTTCCTTCAAAAGCTCTTCCTTTGTCCATGTAAGCCCCACTTCTGATATCAAAAACCGGCCGTTCTCTTTTTCAATTAGGAAACGTTCCTCATCATATTCGTAAAACAGATTCGCCTGATTGTCACCGGCTTCAATAATCGGCTGATATCCTGCTCGTTTCATAGCAGCCTGTGATTCATTTAAACGATTAGTAACCTCATCATTTGTCTCGACAATGTGCTTGAATAACGTACGCTCGAGTGGTTTGACACCTAAGTCACCTGAATTAAATAAAAGCAGCCCATCTTCTTCAAAGAGGTCACATACAATCCATTCAAAGAAATCAGTAAACGTTTGTGATTTGCGTAAACATCGAAGAAGCTGTACAAGCAAATCATTGGTATATGCAGATTCTTCATATGTTGAAAATACATCACGGAGCCATATCTCAGTTTTTTCTTGATCAAGCGGGATTCTTTTCGCAGCCGCTTTTTTGACGTTATGTAATGACAGTTTTTGTTTCACTGGCCCTTTTTCGCCAGATGTGTACACAAAATTAATTTCATCTACGTCATGATCCTCACCGGCTACCCAAAAGACCGGAATCACTGGGACGCCAAGTTCTGTTTCTTTTTCTTTTGCAAACTGAATGATGGATATGATTTTATGTATGGTATAAAGCGGTCCTGTTAATAAACCAGCCTGCTGCCCTCCGACCACCATGACACTCCGCTTGTCACGGATCTTTTCAATGTTCTGACGCATCGCTGCCGATTCAAACTTTGTGTGGTATGCACTCATATAATCCGCTAAAGCCTCGCGCGGGAAGCTCATTTCCATGAGATCGTCGTATCTCTTTTTCCATGTGTGCTCAGAATGTATATCATAATCAAAAAAAGTCGTCATCTCTTTTTTTTCTTCTATATAATCACGTATGAATAAATTCTGACTTCGGATGGAAAGTTCAGTCAATTGCATGTTTAGAACTTCCTTTCTTCAATAAATAGTTAGTTTCCCGAAAAAGTATAGCATGTAAATGAGCTCACTCAAAAGATTTTGTTTGCTTTTTTTCCAATACTTCCAAGCTTCGATCAAAGAAAGTGAGATGTGGCACCGCAACACCTTGTGCTTGAGCCTTTTTTAAAAGATAGCCAAGGATAGCTTTTCTTTCGGTTTGGCGGCCTTTTACTATATCTTGAAGCATAGATGATTGATTCTCAGCCGTATTCTCGCAAACAGTATTGACATAAGCCCAGAGTCGCTCTTTTTCAGGTAAGCTCAAGATAGAAACTGCTTCTTCAAATGCACATTTCATCATGTATTCATATGAAGGATTTTGAATTAATGCCCCGTTTCTCACATGCAGTAAAGTCGTAAGCGGATTAATACAGACATTGACAAGCAGTTTTTCCTGCAGCACCTTTTTCCATTCATCCGTATAGACCATCTGAAAATGGAATGATGTCTCATTCAATGCTTTTTTTATATCAGCTGCTGCTTCATGCTGAAATGCCCCCCACTTGATGACACCGATACCTGTATGGTTCACTTCATGATCTGACATCTTCATAGCTCCGTGCTCTACCACACCTATGTATAATGAATGTCCCGTTTCCCAATTCTCCAAATCTAATAAGTGAGCCATTCCGTTCTGTAAAAATAAGATACGATGAGGAGATAATGTCGATAGTTCACTAAGCACATCTTGCAAATGATGATATTTCACTGTCACGATGAGCAAATCAAATTCTCCTGTTATTCCTGTTTGTGCATGAACAAACGCATGGCATGTTTCTCCTTTTACTGTTCGCTCAATACCGAATGCTCGAATCTCTTCTGCCTGTTCGTTTCTTCTTGTAAAGACTGTGACGTCATGATGCTGCGTTAAATAACTAGCACAGAGCAGACCAATCGCACCGCCGCCAATGATTCCAATGTTCAACTGCCGCACATCCCTTTTTCGTTTACTTCCTGATATCAACTATTTTAACAGGTTCATGTCGTGATGCAAAAAGCAGATGACGCGCTACGATTGAATTTTTTAAATTTAAAAACTATAATAATAAGTGTAAAAACTTTTTGAGGCGGATGGGATGAAAACGCCTTCAATGACATCACTGTCGACATTATGTGTGTAAGGGGGAAGATCATATGGCACAAGTAAAACGACTTCTAATTAATTACAAAACTTTAGAGGAATTTAAACAATTTAAGGAATACGGCATACAAGAGTTATCCATGCTTGAAGACCTTGAAAGCAATATGATTGAAAACGATAGCAACTCTCCATTTTATGGGATTTATTTTGGAGATAAGCTAGTGGCACGTATGAGCCTTTATCAAGTGGACGGCTCAACGACAACGTATTTTAACCACAACCATGATTATTTAGAGCTGTGGAAGCTGGAAGTGCTTCCTGGGTATCAGCGCAAAGGGTACGGCGAAGCACTTGTTGAATTCGCTAAATCGTTCGGATTGCCAATTCGGACCAATCCGCGTGTCAAATCTGCCGGTTTTTGGGATAAAATGGGCTTTGAAGCAGTCAAATATGATATGGAGCGCGATAAGGGTGAAAATCCACTCATCTGGGAGCCCGCACATATTCAAAAAAATACAGGTGAATCCGCTTAAAGGCTGATCACAAAACGCCCCTCCTTTCTCTGTGAGGGGCGTCTCTTTATTTAGCATATTCTTTTAAGCTTATATTCTGTTTGACTCTTTCAACGATACTTATGAGTGCCCGGTAATCTTCTTCTGTCATTTTTAATTGCCGCTTTAAGTGTTCATTTTCTTTCGTAAGTGACTTTAATTGATGCTGTGCATCTGCCAGTTCTTCGCGTAAATGAGCAGGTCCATCAGGTTCTTTTTCAAGCTGCTCTAAAAACTGAATCACTTCTCGAAGGGTCAATTCTGCCTCGTTTGAAGATGTCTTCTCTTCTATGGTTAACGCATGTTGTGGTAAACCAGAGGAATGAATCCCTATTTTTTTACGCAATTCTTTCCGCTGTTTTTTTGCCAGTTCTATGCCTGCCTGATATTGTTTTCTCACGTATGAATTCCACCTGAAACCGCATGCTGCCGCGGTTCTTGACAATGCCTTACCAACTTCCTCAAATGCGGAAAGCTGCGTTCCTCCATCTCGAATGTGCCTTAAGACGACTTCTGCTAAAAGTAAATCTTCATCCTGTGTCCATGCGTCCTGCCTTGTAATCGTCAATTGATCATCCCCCCCTGAATCTGAATACCACATCATATGCGCCTACTAGAGTAGATAGACTATTTGCAGGAGAGAATCGTAAAAAATAGACAAATAAAAAAACGCAAGGGAAGATTCCCTCACGTTTTTTATCAAGCATTAGTTGCTTTTTACGTCTTTGCCTTTGTATGTTCCGCAAGATTTGCAGACACGATGAGAAATTTTCATTTCACCGCATTCTGGGCAAGCTACCATACCAGGTACTTGTAGTTTGAAATGCGTACGACGCAATCTTTTTTTCATTTTAGAAGTTCTTCTAAAAGGTACAGCCATTATTCCCACCTCCTTAAAGAGTTAAGATTCATTATTTTCTTCTAAGAGCTTCTTCAAGCCTTCCAAACGAGGATCAATTCGGTTTTGATGTGCATCTTCCGAAATGACCGCCCAGTCATTCCCTTCTTGTGGTGCAGCACCTTTTACGTCAGTTTGATCGCAAAAGATTTGCATCGGCACTTCAAGAAGAATTTCTTCCTTGACTAAAGGCGTTAAGTCGATGATGTCGTCTTCTACAATAGAAACGTCTTCATCTTCTATGTCGTCTGTCTTATGAAGTACAAATAGTTCTTTCGTTGAAATCGCAAATGGATAATTTACATCAACAAGCGTTCTCGAACAAGGCAATGTCATTTCACCTGTGATGGTTAAATCAAATGCGACTTGCTTTGATTCGATCACTCCAGTCCCTTTCACCTCTACTGGTGAAATGCGACGTATATCTGAATGAAGGCTAGTAAGTTCATTTAAGTCAACCGTCTCATGAAAATCGAAGCTGTTTTTAGCTTTTTGATGTAACTGATAAACTGTCCATTTCAATTGTATCACCTCTAAGAGCAACAAACATGATTATAGCTTTCATCATGTTATTTGTCAATATTTTTTCTTTACAGTCCTTTGTGATGTCAGAGCGTTGTTTGACATCAGTTCTCGGAATGCCTACACTGAAAAAAATGGGCTTCATTTTTCCCTTATGCTACTGTAGCATAGACCATTTAACCATAGCAAGAAAGGCGGGACATCTATTGAAAGCAACAGGAGTCGTTGTCGAGTATAATCCATTTCATTATGGACATGCCTACCATGTTCGTCAGGCGAAAATACATACCTCCTCAGATGTAGCCATTGCCGTCATGAGCGGTTCCTTCCTCCAGCGTGGTGAGCCTGCCATCGTCTCAAAGTGGGCGCGAACAAAAATGGCACTACAAAACGGTGTAGACATTGTGTGTGAGCTTCCATACATATACGCAGTGCAAAAGGCAGAAACCTTCGCAAACGGTGCTGTGGCGATTCTAGATGCTTTAAAATGCCACTCCCTTTTTTTCGGCAGCGAGGATGGTGACATCAAAGCATTTGAGCGAACGGCTCATGCTTGGCATGAGAAAAAAGAAGAAATTGACCTTTTCACAAAAGAAAAAGTAAGAGAAGGCCTAAGTTATCCAGCAGCATCTGCTGCTGCGTTTCAAAAGGTAATTGACCCTAAGCACTTACTGGATTTGTCTCTGCCCAATAATATTTTAGGTTTCCATTATGTCAAAGCCATCATGGAGAGATCTCCTCACATGCAGCCCTTTACCTCTCAAAGGATTTCATCTGGTTATCATGATGAAGAACTACCTGAAAATCAAAAAATCGCAAGCGCAACAAGTATACGAAAAGCGTTAAAAGATCATGGTACATTTGAAACAGTTGCCGCTTATCTCCCAGAAGCTACGCTCAAGCAATTACATGACTATCATTCTTCATATGGTCTTCTACATACACAAGAAGCCTACTTTAGCTTCTTAAAACATGTTTTTCACACAATGGATACGGCAGAACTAGAAGGCATCTATGAAATCGAAGAAGGCATCGAACACCGCATGCAAAAAGCGATTACACATGCATCCTCCTACGAGGAATATCTATCACTTGTGAAAACAAAACGCTATACGTGGACAAGACTGCAGCGAATGAACACACACCTCTTAATGAGGGTGAAGAAGAGTGCCATGCATGAGCTGCTGAAAGAGAAAAAAGCACCTTACATTCGGTTGCTTGGTATGTCAAAGAAAGGGCAGCAATACTTATCTCGTGTGAAAAAAGATTTGGACGTGCCGCTCGTCAGTAAACTGTCTGCCTTTTCACATCCCGCACTTGATCTTGATATACGTGCATCCCGCGTCTTCAGCCTACCCGTTAGTGAGCCAGTGCAAACGAACTTAACGGAAGCGGAATTTAAAACATCACCGATCCGATATGATGAAGAAACTGGTCTCTTCCAGTCTTAGCAAAAAAGAGCAGCCTTTATAAAGGTTGCTCTTTTTGATTAAGATGCTTTCTCTTTTAATTTATTTAAATAGTTCAGAGCATCTTGCATTGTATCTACAGGTACAATTTTCATATCACTTTTAATATCTTTCGCTGTTTTGACAGCATTTCGGTAGTCTGAATTTGGATCACCTTTATCGTTCGGTGCAAAGAATATATCTTTGCCGGCTTTATCTGCCGCCACGACCTTTTGATCGATTCCGCCAATTGGGCCGACCGTTCCATCGGCGTCAATCGTTCCCGTTCCTGCAATCGCATAGCCATGTGTTTCGTCTTCTTTTGTCAGCTGGTTATAAATTTCAAGTGACATCATAAGACCTGCTGATGGGCCGCCGATATTTTCAATATCCACCTTAATAGAAGGTGAAACTTTCACATTTCGGTCTGTAAATAATGATACACCAATTCCAACTCGATTCGGCTCTTCTTTAAATGGTTTTAATGTCACTTTCTCCGTGATATCTTTGCCATTTCGTTCAAGGACAAAACGGACAGGTGTACCTGCTTTTTTGCTGCTGATATACGAAACCATTTTATCAGCAGAATCATACGTCTTGCCATCTACGCTTTTGATTCGGTCGCCCACTTCAATTTTACCGTAGGCAGGCATTCCTTTCATCACATAGCTTGCATATACGCCGTTAAACGTATAATCTACTTTTTTTCCTGCTTTTGTATATGCTGCAATCATCGCATTTTCTTGAGAACTTTTCATCAGCTGAAGCTGCCTTTTCATATAATCTTGATCCGACTCCCCGTCCGCTTTAATATTTTCTTCTGGGACGATTTCGTCATATTTATTCATTTTCGCAAGCAAATACGTATACGGATTAGCTGGACCTACTTTAATTGTCATGAGAGAGAAGCTGCCCTTCTCGCCATATCCGCCGTCTACTTGAATGTGGGGAGCAATCTCGGTTGCATCACCCGGCTTTGTCACGTAATATGGCAGTTTGACAAAGGTTAAGCCACATAATACAAGGATCAC
Organism: Bacillus pumilus; assembly: GCF_009937765.1. Lineage (NCBI taxonomy): Bacteria > Bacillati > Bacillota > Bacilli > Caryophanales > Bacillaceae > Bacillus > Bacillus pumilus. The sequence goes on from NZ_CP047089.1 coordinate 1,932,681, forward strand.
GACAAAAAAGCTAAGCCAGCGAATATTTAATTTTTTCATTCGATTAACACTCCCATTTATCAATAACATCTTTTAGCTTACCTGTTAGTTGATCTGCGGCAAGCTCACCTGCTTCAATCATCTCCTGCACCTGTGTAAACGCACTCGAGCTAAATGTTTCAAGCCTAGGCCGGATCATGACATCAGCATGAATGGTTTGATGACGGACCAATTCATTTTGAAGGATGTCCAAACTTTGCATAATTACATCCGATAATCTCGTCGCCTTTTCTGTTTTTTTCACCCTTGATACATCAGAGGCGATAATGAGGTCTGCGCCCATATCTTTTAAAACAGATACAGGAATGCGGTCTACAACCGCTCCATCCACTAGCTGTCTGCCGCCCATTTCATGAGGAACAAACACGCCCGGAATACTGATGCTCGCTCTGACTGCTTGTGAGACAGACCCTTTTTTAAACACAACCTTCTCCCCTGTCTCGAGGTCACAGGCAACCACAGCAAGGGGCATTCTTAATTCTTCGAATTTTTTCCCATATGTAAACGTGTGGATTAACTGCAAAATTCGATTTCCTTTTAGAAGACCGATTTTTGGCAGTGTATAGTCAGCATAATACTTTCTTCTGAAGACAAGTGCAAGTTTTTTCATTTTTTCTACGTCTTGTCCTGCCGCATAAAAACTCCCAACAAGTGCGCCAATACTGCTGCCAGCAATCATATCTACCTGAATACCTTGTTTCTCAAGACTAGATAAAACTCCGATATGTGCCATTCCCCTCGCACCTCCAGAGCCTAACGCAAGCCCGATGACTGGTCGCCTCATGAAAATCCACCCTCCTCTTTTCTATGCATATATACGAATCTATTGGTCTAAACATGCCCCTTCTGATCGTATAGTAATAGAAGACAGGCTCGGCTAGTTTCTTTCTTTTTTGATCACGAGCTCGCCAATAGATCATAACGGCAAGGGGCGAAATCTCCATGAAAAAATGGAACACTCTGTTCATCGCTGCTTTTTTTATCTTTTTAACAGCCACTGTGATTACACATCCACAAGCCTCTTTGCAAGCGTCTAAAAATGGACTTGCAATGTGGTGGGAGGTTGTATTTCCATCATTGCTTCCTTTTTTTATTTTGTCCGAGCTATTAATTAGTTTCGGGATTGTCAGATTTGTGGGTGTATTATTAGAACCATTTATGCGCCCTATCTTTCGAGTGCCTGGTGTAGGTGGATTTGTCCTAGCGATGGGAATGGCATCAGGCTTTCCTTCTGGTGCGAAATTAACCACACGACTCAGGCAGGAAGGACAACTGACACAAATCGAAGCAGAACGCCTCGTTTCTTTTACAAATTCATCGAATCCATTGTTCATTTTCGGTGCGGTGGCTGTTGGTTTTTTTCATCATCCAGCTTTAGGAATTGTTTTGGCGTGCGCACATTATTTAGGGAATCTCGCTGTTGGGGTCACGATGCGGGGATATAAAGCAAGGCATGATGCACATTTGAGAAGCCGTAAGCGATTATTATTCCCACCGTTTCAAGAGGCATTCAGCGCTCTTCATACAGCAAGACTCGCAGAGAAAAGACCGCTCGGCCAAATTTTAAGTGATGCGGTCATGTCATCAGTCCAGACACTCTTTATGATTGGCGGCTTTATTATCTTATTTTCTGTGTTTAGCAAAATGCTATCAGTTGTTCATGTGACGGACCTCTTATCCGTCGGGATCGGATATATGCTGCAAACGATGCACCTTCCGCCAGAATTAGACCTTGCGATGATTGCTGGTTTATTTGAAATCACGTTAGGAAGTCAGCTGACAGGGTCACAGGAAGTTACCCTTCTTGCTAAAACGGTTGTCGTCAGTTTTATATTAGGATTCAGCGGGTTTTCTGTTCAAGCTCAGGTCGCCGGCATTCTAGCAGCAACAGATATACGCTTTAAACCATTCTTCTTCGCTCGTTTGCTCCACGGCATTTATGCAGCTATTTTTGCCTTTTTATTGTTCAAGCCTCTTTATGTCTCTCGATCTGATATGGCTCTCCCAGCAGTTGCCTTTGACGCAAGCCAGCAGGTCGTCATGTACAGCAGTGTACTTTGGAATCAGCTTGTGACGGCTGGCCCTTTGATCACGCTATGCAGCTTGATCTTGTATATGGTGCTATACTATCAAAAAGTAAAAAAAGGATGAGTGCACGTTGCACTCATCCTTTAAATTTTTCTATCAACGCTTCTTCTACCTCTTTTGGCACAAGACCTTTAACTGAACCATCATATTTCGCTACTTCTTTGACAATGCTGGAGCTTAAGAAAGAATATTGATTGTTGGTCATCATGAAAAATGTTTCAATGTCATCGTTTAACACTTTATTCATTGATGTCCCTTGCATTTCATATTCAAAGTCTGTCACAGCTCTTAATCCGCGTAAAATGACTTTGGCTTCTTTTTGTTTCGCATAATCAACAAGCAGACCGTGAAAGGATTCAACTTTGATATTTGGCAGATCCTTCGTCGCTTGGCGAATGAGCTCACACCGTTCTTCAACGGTAAATAACGGTTTCTTGGATGAGTTATTTAGTACACATACATACACTTCATCAAAGATCTTTGCACCTCTTTTGATGATATCCAAATGGCCCAATGTGACTGGATCGAAACTACCCGGACAAACGGCTATGTTCCCCATGCTTTAATTTCCCCGCTTTCTATAGATCGTAATACCAGTCAACCCGTACAATTCCTGTCTTGATATGTAAAGCTGTCCAGCTTCCTCTGGTAGTGTGACGTCCTTATCATGCTCACACACGATCACGCCGTCATCTGTTAATAAGGCATGCTCATCAATCATGTCAAGAAGTGCTTTTAGCTGTTGATCTTTATAAGGCGGATCAAGAAAAATTGCTTGAAAGGATTCCTCTCGTTTCACAACGGCTGCGAGTGCACGCTTTGCCTCGTTTCGAAACACTTCACTTTGATCACTCAGCTCTAATTGATTGAGGTTTCCTTTTATCGTTTGAATCGCCTTCATATCTCGATCAACGAATATGCAATGATCGAATCCTCTAGAAAGCGCTTCAATCCCTAAACCGCCGCTTCCCGCAAATAAATCAAGCGCCCATCCGCCATCAAAATACGGGCCGATCATATTAAATATCGATTCTTTTACTTTATCTGTCGTCGGTCTTGTTGATTGACCTGGTACCGCTTTAAGTGTGCGGCCTTTTCTCGTTCCAGAGATGACTCTCATTTTTCCACCACTTTTTCTGCTTGCTTTTATTGGTTATTGTGTATGACAAAAAATCCAACATTATCTTACCACAACACACCGCAAGGGACAATGCGCGGACTTTCATTCATTTTCTATGTATAGATCAAGGAAAGCGGGGTCATACTACTTATAACAGCATCTGATGTGGTGCTGTTGCCAACCGCGGAGAAGACTTACGTTTCCCCATAAGTTCTTCCTCCGGTTTCTCCTCTCCCTTTGCCTTCTCCTTAATGAATCATTAAGAATAGAAGGACCCCGCGGGTGATGCCGCGGGGGTTTTTTTGTGTCTTTAAAAGCCCACTTTATAATCATACTCTTTTGCTTTGTCCAATTTGGATTCGTACTCTAATTTAATAAAAGGCTTATATGAAGGCTCAACACGCTTCACAAATGGCAATGAGCTGAGCTTAGCCATATGGCGCTCGAGATCATTCATATCGCAATAGATCACTGCATATTTCATTTTCCTTGAAATATAGTGAACATTTCCAAATTTTCTTAGCGCCTTTGACTGCTTTAACGAATGCAGCCAAACGACCATCCCTTGACGTTTGGTTTCCATCTTTTCACCTGCCGCTTTTTCAATTCTTTTCAGTTATTATGTAAAAGACGAGACATTCAAGTCTCGTCAAGATACTTTACAGCCACAGCTGCCACCAGATCCACAGCCACCGCCGCATGATGATAGACCATCAAAATATGGGTTCCCTGTTGGAACTTTGATATATGCTGATACAGCTTGACCGATTTCAATACTAATCTCATCTAAGATGGATTGAATCGCTGTTTCTGCTTTTTTGAAATCAACCACTGTATCGTGAAGATCTAACTTTCTTTTGACCTCACGCATTTCCTTTGAGATCGTTCTATAGTCCGGATGGTATTTGCCGAACCGCTGCACATCCTCATATTGCTCTTTTACTTTTGTAAAATGGGCAATAATTTGTTGGGCTTCTTCGTCTTGCTGGAGACGCTTAAAGCAGTTGCGGTAATGTTCAGCCTCCTCCGACTGAAGAATCATGGCAGCCAATTGATTTGCTTCCTCTTGGAGCTCCACGGATTCGATTGTCGCATACATAAATGATGCACCTCCAATTCATAGTTTACCACGAAACCTATGGATCAGAAAATGCTTTTACGTCACAAATACATCCCACGTCTCTCTTTTCTCCCTATATTCTGGATGACGAGAATTGATCACAACGGTCATTTTATGCTTACCTTTTGAAAGATGCTTGACCACAAATGCAGCAGTATACTCATTGCCCGCACGTTTTCCGTCTACATACACTGTAAAATATCCCGCCTTCTCATCCTTTTTTAGTCGCGTTGACTCAAGATGAAAATCTTGAAGTGTACTTTCTATATAAACAGAAGATCCCTGCACTTTGTATTTTAAAAAACCTTGCTGCTTCATTTCACTTTGGACTTGCTGCATTACTGGTACAGCTGGATATTGCTTCGTGATTTGCTTCTCTTCATGTTGACTTTGACACCCGGTGACAAGAAAAAGCAATGCGCATATTGACAGCATCCATTTCATCATCTGATTCTCCTTTCATCTACTTTTATAGGATGCTCAGGAAATAGACATCTTAATCAACTCAAAAAAGCCTCACCCGGCTCCATTTTGATTGCGCATTGCTTGGAACATTTGAATCATCATTTCAGCCATTTGGACACTGTTACTCAACTGACTCACACGATGAGGAATGGTTTTTTCGTAAAAATTCATTTTATCTAATTCAAAGGACGATAGCTTATCAGGATGTCGAGTCAACTGTCTATACCAGAGAGGACGCTGTCTGATGAATTTGATTCGTTCCTCTTCGGCCATGACAAACTCCTGTACGTCTTTCCGCACCAAAAGCATCCCCTTTCAATTAATCTTTCCTGAAGGAGAATGGGTGCTGACTGCCTCCAGATGAACCTTTCTTTGAGCCATTTGATGAAAATTGTCCGAGTAAGCTTTGTAAAGAGGAAATAGACTGGCTCATTTTGTTGATTTGTTCATTCATTTGATCAGCGTCCATTTTTTTCACAGCAGAAACCATTTTAGACATAAAATCTGCTTTTCCCGATTCACTTGGCTTTGAGGCTTTTTCTTCTTTCACGTCCTCAGATTGCGTTTGCCGGTAAGGAGACCACATCTCATCTTCCTCACCAAACATGACCCAATTCTCGTATACACTTTGCCAACTTTTTTCTTGCGTTTGCACTTCTTGAATTAACTTCGGATGGCGTCTGACGAATTGTTTAAATTCATCAATGGATGTTTGTTTTTGCTTGTTTGTCATATCCTCACCCCCCATACAAATGCCTACTATACTATATACATCAGCAGTTATTTTGGTGAGCCTCTTTTTTGAAACAAAAAAACAGCTGCGATGGTGCAGCTGTTTTCGTTTAAGATGTTTTTTTGATGAAGTTTTGGGTGTAGTATTTTTCTTTCACACCGACGCCAAGATGTGTGTAATCTTTATTTAATAACGCCTTCCTATGACCTTCACTATTGAGCCAGCCTTCTACCGCTGCAGGTCCATCTACATAATTATAGGCAATGTTTTCACCTGCGAGCTGAAATGCCACCTCGCCTCTTTCTAATCGGTCTTTCAGCGTACCGTATTTTTTCGATTCATGGGAGAAATAATGATTCTCTTTCATGTCCTCACTATGCATGAATGCCACTTCAGAGGTTTCATCATCCCAGTTTAAGATCGGCAGTTTATATTTATGACGAATAATATTGGTCATATCAAAAATTTGTTTTTGACTGGACGCTTCGATCTCTTTCCATTTTTCACCTGATATTGCCTCTGGTTCTATCAATTGACCTCGATAGACGACTTCGTATGGCTTTTGTTTCACAAATGTATCTGCGTTAAACGCCCTAATACTAGAAAGGGTGCTTTCAAACTTATCCATGTAAAGCTGAACATATACATCATCGTCCACTTTCACGGTGGGTCTTGTATTCATATCATCTTCTGAGAATTCAAAGCGGTATGAATTTTGTTCATCCTCTACATGAATGTAAGGTGCAATTTGTGTTTTTTTAAATACCTCACTTGTGGCTTGACCGATTTTAAATGGTTCAACATTGAGCCCGTCTCCTGTTGCAAACAATGTCACCACTTTGCTATCCTTTACCCCTACTTGAATATAGTGCTTCTTCGATTGATTGTAGATCCACCAGTCATAATCATATGCGGAAGGATCAATGCGATCTGGTTCTCCCAGCTGTTTAAGCACTTCGTTTGAAGATTTCCCCATAAAGGACATGAGCCCCTTTTTTGGGATGTTGATCGGCTTATCGCTAGATGTTTCTTCATTAGACACCTTCGGTTCATTGCTGTTTTCTTTTTCTGGTGAAGATCCATATTGAATAAACAGAACGTACGTTCCAGATATAATCAGGAGGATGAGGAGTGTTTTGAGCACAGTTTTCAAATAAACACCTCCGTTAAATTGGCAAGGTACAAAAAAAGTACCTTCTACTGTCATTTAAACAAAACTCGCTTCATTTATCAACGACAATACAGCCTATTTAACACGAATTTAAAATATGCCCCTCTTAATGGAGAAATCCTTGTCCATGATCTTGATCCTGTTGAGAGATTTCTGTCAGTGCATCTCCTGCGCGATCATTAGATAAATCTTCAACGGATAAATCTCCAAGAGCGACAATCCCTGTTAATGCACCGTTTTTCACAACAGGAATGCGGCGAAGCTGGTGCTCTGACATCAGCCGAACAATTTCTTCAAGTGTTGCATCTTCTTCTGCTGTCAGTACTTCCTTCGTCATTATCGAGCCTACTTCCTGTGAGTTTGGCTTTTTTTCTGCAATGCCTCTGAGTACAAGGTCACGGTCAGTGACAATGCCAACGAGCTGATCTCCGTTAACCACAGGAATGGCACCAATGTCTGCATCTCTCATTTTGACTGCGGCTTCATACGAATTGTCATCTTGCTGACATGTCACTACTTTTTTTGTCATAATATCTTTGATTTTTTTTGTTTTCACGTTGATTCCTCCATCTGTTATTTTCTTTATTACTGTAACCAGGTTATAAAAGAACATACCTTTCACAGTTGAAAGTTTAACGCTTTCATACTATGATTGTCAGTAAAGGGAATTTTTATAAGGAGGGGTTTTGGGTGAAGTTTGAAGGTACGGGGATTGAAAAGGTAGCAGCTGACTTAAATAAATTAGATTTCATCATGGAAAGTGAAGGATTTGTACGAGCCGATCAATGGGATTATGAGCGTGTGACGTACGACAGAAAGTATAACATGGTAGAGGGAACCTTTTATTTACGGATTTCCGGCTACGCCACCGAAGGAGATGTTGGTTCAAAAAGAGCACGCATACAGCTTCTCACACCTTTACTCGGAAAACATTATTATCCGCATGGTGTTGAATACGGCGAAGGCGAAGATTTCCCTAAGTCTCTCATTCAATCAAGCAAAAAAACGCTTGATCAGCTGAAAGAAAAACTAGAAGCAATGACTGCAGAAGCATAAACGAAAGCACAGCCATATGGCTGTGCTTTTTTCATTCATATTTCGGAAATCAGCGCATCTGGTACGGCATCTTTCGCTCTTTCTTTTCTTGCCCAGTCAAAGAAGACAACAGCAAGGATCGAGCCGTACACAATCTCCTGAATAATTTTCATCAAAATCGCGCCTAGCTGCTGGTCTTCTAGCAGCGGCAAGGTATGGAACATTTCAGGACCTGTGAGTGCAAGACCTGCCAGCGTATCACTTGGAACGCATAGATGCAGCGCCTGTATCCATGCACCAGCGTCAGAATAGGTTGCATAGATTGGTGCCTCACTAAACATGATGAGTGCACACGCAGGAGTCATTAATATCCCGTCTGCCATGATATAACCAAGCTTTAAAATGCCTGTAATCTGCGGCTGACTTTGGACTTTATGAACGAGCGGCCACCACATGAAAAAGGCAGCGATAAAAATGACTACTGTCATCAGCGCATGATAAAACGGATCTGTTTTCACAAAGTCAAACACTAGCGGAATATGATACATCGAAAACAAGCCATTAAACCCGAGCAATGCAATTAAAGGCTTGGAAAACAAACGAAACATCTGCTGAATGCCTGGTGTTTGTATGATCCGCTCCCATATAGCCGCAGGCAATCCTGTAATAAGGAGGGGCGGAATGACTAAATAGAGCACCGCCATTTGCGCCATATGTGCACTAAACATAATATGTCCCATTAAATCAATTGGGCTCCCTTTCACGGCGTATAACAGAACAAGCCCCGTCAGAAACAACGTTTTCTCTTTTACCGTCGCACGATGCTTCCCCTTTGTCACAAGAAGCAGATAAAGAGCAGCTGCTATGACAATGCTAGTCAAATAGTAAGGGCTCCATAACGCCCGAAATCCGAATATCTCTAAGTTCTCCATTGCTGCGCCTCCTTCAAGGGCAAAGCGGACTTACCACCAAATAATCGTCAAAAAGGCTAAGACGGTAATAAACGCGACAAACACACCTGAATAAAGAAACAATGCGGGTGTTTCATGCCCTTTTTGGTTCATGTGCATAAAATAATAAAGCTGAAAAGCCACCTGAATCACGGCAAGCAGTAAAATAAATGGTACTGCGAACCAGTTTCCTACGTCTTCAGAAGCGATTGTTAAAAAGGCAACAAAGGTTAATCCAATCATCAAGCCGAAAGAAATGAGCTGATGCTTCATTTCTTCGGCATTTTTCTTTTTACGGTATACAAGATCGACTTTAGACTGATTTGTGTTTTTATTTCCCATTCTTATCCCACCATTCCCATTAAGTATACAACGGTAAAGATGAAGACCCACACAACATCAATGAAGTGCCAATACAGACTTGCTACATAATATTTTGGCGCATTGTATAAATCGAGTCCGCGTCTCATATTTCGAATCATAAGAGCGGTAATCCAGCAAAGTCCGAAGGCAACGTGAGCTCCGTGAGTTCCTACAAGTGTATAGAAGGAGGAACCAAGAGCTGAGCTGGTAATGGTAAAATCATACGCATGCACATAGTGATAGAACTCATAAATCTCCACCCCTAAAAATGAAGCACCTAATAGCACAGTCACGCCAAGCCAAAGCTGCATCTTTTTAAAGGCAAAGTTTTTCATATGATACATTGCATACACACTCGTTAAACTACTCGTCAGTAGAAGCATTGTGGCAATAAAGACAAGTGTGAGATCAAACATATCAGTTGTTTTTGCTCCGCCTGCATTAGAGTTTTTCAGCGCCAAATACGTGGCAAAGAGCGATGCAAACAGAACAGTTTCTCCCCCAAGAAACAACCAGAACCCGACAAACTTATTCTTTCCTTCTAACGTGGCTTTCTCAGGAGAAGCCGGAAAAGTTTCTGCTGTCATTTTTTGTGGTTCCATTATGCTTTCACCCCTTTATCATCGTCATCGGTCAGATCTTCTTTGTGAATATGATACCCATGATCGTCTTTAAGAGAGCGAACCAGCATGGTCGCAAATGTAATACCAAGACCAATAAGAATCACTGGAAGTCCCCAGCTGTGCTCTTGGCGATACATGAAACCAAACGCTGACACAAATAGACCGAATGAGATAATGACAGGTAAAATGGAATTATTCGGCATGTGAATATCATCGAGCGGTTCAGATGCTGTCATTCCTTTTTTACCATCCATTTTTTCAATCCATAATGGATCTAGTCCTCTGACAAGTGGAAGCTGTTTAAAGTTATATTCTGGCGGAGGTGAAGACACTGCCCATTCAAGCGTTCTTCCGTCTCCCCAAGGATCACCCGACACGCGCTCTCCTTTCGCTGTCGTCCAGATGACGTTAATCAGCAGGATGACAACAGCTACAAACATAAACAGCGCCCCAATTGTACTAACCAAGTTCCCAAGGTCTAACCCCTGATTTGGCAGGAACGTAAAGACTCGGCGCGGCATGCCCCAAAGACCGAGGAAATGCTGAATAAAGAAAGTTAAATGAAAACCGACGAAAAACAGCACAAAGCTAATTTTCCCTAGCTTCTCATTCAGTATTTTTCCAAACATCTTCGGCCACCAGTAATGCACACCAGCTAAAATACCGAATACAACCCCGCCGATAATGACGTAGTGGAAATGCGCCACGACAAAGTACGTATCATGGAACTGATAATCTGCTGCAGCGGCTGCAAGCATGACTCCAGTTACCCCGCCAAGTAAAAATGACGGTATAAAAGCAACGGAATACAGCATCGGTGTTGTAAACTTCACATTACCGCCCCATATGGTGAGCAGCCAGTTAAATACTTTAATTCCTGTCGGCACCGCAATTGCCATTGTGGCGACAGCAAAGATCGCATTGGCAATCGGACCAAGTCCTGTTGTAAACATGTGATGCGCCCACACCATGAATCCAAGGAAACCAATCAATACAGTCGCAAACACCATGGACGAATAGCCAAATAGCCTTTTTCTTGCAAACACTGGAATGATTTCAGAAAATATCCCGAATGCTGGCAAAATTAAGATATAAACTTCTGGGTGTCCGAAAATCCAGAACAAATGCTCCCAGATGATTGTGTTACCGCCAAGCTCTGGATTGAAAAAGCTCGTATCAAACATTCTATCAAGCATCAGCATTGCAAGCCCTGCTGTAAGCGGCGGGAATGCGAATAAAATCAGTGCTGAGGCGACAAATGTCGTCCAAGTAAAGAGCGGCATTCTCATATACGTCATACCAGGCGTTCTCATATTAATAATCGTTGCAAGAAAGTTGATCCCGGCAATTAGCGTACCAATACCCGCTATCTGCAACCCTAAAATATAGAAATCCATGCCGTGTCCTTCTGAATTCAGCGTGAGTGAAGCGTATGCAGTCCAACCTGCATCAGGTGCCCCGCCCATAAACCATCCAAGGTTTAAGAAAATTCCCCCGAAAAAGAATAGCCAAAAACCAAGTGAATTCACAAACGGAAATGCTACGTCACGTGCACCAATTTGAATTGGTACAACCGCATTCATTAATGCAAATAAAAGCGGCATCGCTGCAAGGAAAATCATCGTTGTTCCGTGCATCGTCATGACTTCATTGTAAAACCCAGCACTTACAAAATCATTTTCAGGGATGGCTAGCTGAATACGGATTATCATCGCTTCCAGGCCGCCAATTAAAAAGAAAAATCCCCCTGCCACTAAATATAGTACGGCTATTTTTTTGTGGTCAACCGTTGTCAAGTAATCCCATAAGACAGCGCCAAACCCCCGCTTTTTAGCTATTGTACTCACCATGAAATCCCCCTCTTATCTCCCATTTGCCCCTTTTTCATATCGATGTCTATTTTAACTTTACACAGACTGTGTCTGACAGATGGCTATTTCTTGGTTGTAGAGACATATTCGGGAGCTCTTAACAAAAACTTCACATCGATTACATACCCTCTTGCACATTCCTATTAGAAATTACTCGATTTTAAGTCCTTTTAAATACTCATAAAGTGCATCTGCTTCTGAGTCATTTAATTTAGGGTACGTTCCTGTCATTTTATTTCCTGGTTTAAAGCTCTCTGGATCTTTCAGCCATGCTTTCACGTTTTCTTTGTTCATGTCTTTAATTCCAGCTACTTTCGTTCGTTCGCCGAAGGTTGCAAGGTTTGGTGCTGTCCTTGCCGCTTCCGGCCGTTCGTCCCCAGGCTCCACTGCGTGACAGCTCAAGCAGTTTTTCTCTTTAAATAATTTTTCACCTTCAAGAGCAAGATCTTTTGTGGATGTAGGCTTCTTGTAATCAGCCATTTTTTTCGTCCATCCTAAAAACTCATCTTGAGAAAGCGTTTTAACTTTAAAGTCCATTAAAGCATGCGATGGACCGCAAAGCTCCGCACATTTCCCGTAGAAATATTCTCCTGCATCTTTCGTTCGTTTTGAATCAAAGGTTAAATAAAACTTGTTTTCATTGTCTGTGTTTGTATCAATTTTACCGCCAGCTGATGGAACCCAGAAAGAGTGTTTCACATCAGATGCTTTCAGCTTAAAGTACACCTTTTGATCTGTCGGTACAATTAATTCTTGACTTGTAACAATCCCATAATCAGGGTATTCGAATTCCCACCAATATAAACTGGCTCTTACATTGACAACAAGTGTCTTTTCAGGATCTCGTTTTTTCTTATCCATAGCGCTTGTATCCCCAAGCTCAAGCGTGTATGCCACAACTGGCACAACGAGAATAATGAGGAGAAGAATCGGAATCGCTGTCCACGTAATTTCTAGGTTACGGTTCCCTTCCACCTGCTTTGGAATCGTATCTTCTCCCACTTTAGAACGTTTGAATTTAATGATGACGTAAAAGAAAATGATCGATACAACAATGACGACAAGAACCATAATAAGTGTACTCAGTACCGTTAGGAAGAATTGTTTATCTGCTACTTCCCCAACTGGTTTGAGTGTTGATAAGTATGGTTCACCACAGCCCGCCAAAACGAGCGTCAATAAGAGAAACAGTGAATAAACACGCCATTTTCTTATCATAATTTGTCCCAACCCCTTTTGCTTGATCTCCTTTGCCTTTCGCTTTTTACCTCTTATTTATAAAATCACTTTTCACCCATCCATAACCCCCGCCTCTTATAAAAGCACTTACATTTCCTCTTTTCATAAAAAAATGATGTTTTTACTCAAAATACCATCTATGTATAAACAGAAAGCCGCCTAAATAGAACTGAATATCAGGCGGCTTTCATAGTTGTTAGAAAATGTTGTGTTATAAGATATAGCCTTGTTTTGATGTGATCAAAGTGTATTTTACTCTAGAATAGTGTAATGATAATCATCGCAACGAAAAAGATGGTTAAGTAATTTAATGAATAAACGAACATAAGCGTTGACCACTTCATGACGTCTTTCATTTTAAAGCCCATAAGGCCAATGACAAGCCATCCAATATTCAGCAATGTGCCAAGTGCGACAATCGGCCATCCTAATCCACCTAAGAAAAATGGAAGTGGGAGAAGACATGCTGTCCAAATGATGATTTGGCGTTTCGTGACTTCAAAGCCATAAACGACTGGCAGCATTGGAATACCTGCCTTACGGTAATCTTCCGTTTTCTTAATCGCAAGTGACAGGAAGTGCGGGATTTGCCAAATGAACATAATCATAAACAAAACCCAAGCCGTTGTGTCGATTGTACCTGTGACAGCTGTCCAGCCGATTAATGGCGGCACTGCACCAGATACACTTCCAATAACGGTATTGATGGTGTAATGACGTTTAGACCACATGGTGTAAAGAACCGCATAAGTAAAGACGCCAATAAATCCAATCACTGCTGATGTTACGGTTGTCATCAGAAGCATGATGAGTCCAAGTACAACAAGCAAAATACCAAATGCATACGCTTGCCCCGGCTGAATCTTACCTGTAACCGTCGGTCTTGTTTTTGTTCTTTCCATTAATATATCAATATCACGGTCAAACGCATTATTAATGGCGCATGAACCGGCAATAATAAGAGAAGAACCAATCATTGTTAACAGCACAATATCTAGATTTCCTAGGAAACTCATCCCTGTAAAATAAAACGCAAGCCACATTCCAGTAAATGTCGTAATGAAGTTGGAATTGACGATGCCCATTTTAATCAGAGCAAGAAAATCTTTCCAAGCTGTTGTTTCTTCTATTTGTCCATGAATAGCTGCTTCCGCGGCTGTTTTGGAATTTGCCAATGTGTATAACCTCCCTTGCCCAAACCTTCAAACGAACGATGAAACGTAAATTCGTTACAACTCTATCATACAAGATAAACAGCTGTAAAAAAACATCCTATTAAATAATAAACGACAATCTCGAAGTTATTTGTGAACTTTTCGTGAATTTATTAGGATTTATCTGTGTTTCAGAAGGCGGTGCAAAATGAAATATTCTCTCCTCTATTTCTATCAGACTGTGAAAGAAAGATCAAGCACTCTAAATCTGTAAACTTTGTGAACTAACATATCATTTTTTTGTGAACTTTGGTCATTATGAATTGCAACAGAACACGCATTTGGCTTAAACTTGAGAGCATGTGAGGTTTTTCATTTAGATCAGAAGTTTTTTAGAGAAGGTGAAATAATTTGATGAAATTTGCTTTAAGGTTATTGAGCGTGATCACAACGTTTGTGATGCTGATCGTTTTGATTGGTGGTGCGCTTGTGACAAAAACCGGCTCGGGTCTTGGTTGCGGCAGACAGTGGCCCCTTTGCCACGGTCGTTTCTTCCCTGAAATGAACCCTGCTTCCATCATTGAATGGAGTCACCGCATGTCAACAGGGGTTTCAACCATTCTTGTCTTGGCACTGGCGGTCTTATGCTGGAAAAAGATTAGTCCAGTATTCCGTGAAACCAAATTTTTGGTCATCATGTCGATTATATTCTTACTGCTACAAGCACTGTTAGGGGCTCTTGCCGTCGTGTTTGGTTCCAACGCACTTGTCATGGCACTGCACTTTGGTATTTCACTCATTTCTTTTGCTTCAGTGCTATTGCTTGCGCTTCTTGTATTCGAGGCAACGCGATCTGAAACAAAGCTAGTGAAGCCGCTTCATATCGGCAAAAAAATGCAGTTTCATATTTATGGTTTGATCACTTATACGTATATCGTGGTGTACACGGGTGCTTATGTAAGGCATACAAAATCAAGCCTTGCTTGCTCTGTTTTCCCGTTTTGTTCAAAAGACGGTGCACTTCCAGCGTACTTCAATCAGTGGGTGCAAATGTCTCACAGAGCAGCAGCACTTCTTTTATTCGTCTGGATATTTGTTGCGATGTTCCATGCCATGAAACATTATAAAGAACAAAAGCAGCTGTATTATGGATGGATCATTTCAGCCATTCTCATTACACTTCAAGCGATCTCAGGTGTGATGTCTGTGTATTCCCAGCTCGCACTAGGCTATGCGCTGGCTCATTCATTCTTTATTTCCTGTTTGTTTGGAGTACTCTGTTACTTCTGCCTACTCATTGCCCGGTTTAAATATGAAAACAAAGAGCCATTCAAATAAGAATTTGTATCCCCCTTCCATATAGACTGGGGGATTTGTTTTATTGTTGTTTTGCTTCTTCAAATAGCGAAATGGCTTTTTTGCGTCTTTCCTGGTGGTCTACCGTCGGAAGCGGATATGTATCACCTAGCACACATCCCGATTTCAATTGCTCATCAATCGGCATTTTACTTGGTTCATGAATCCATTTTTCATCGACATGTTCTAGCTCTGGTACATATTTTCTAATAAATTCCCCGCTTGGGTCAAATCGCTTTGACTGAGTGATCGGGTTGAAAATACGGAAGTACGGCACCGCATCTGTTCCGACGGAGGCTGCCCATTGAAATCCTCCGATATTTGACGCTTCATCATAATCCACAAGTTTTTTTGCAAAATACGCTTCGCCTTTTCTCCAATCAATCAAATAATCCTTTGTTAAAAATGAGGCTGTAACCATTCGCAAGCGGTTATGCATCCAGCCCTCCTCATTTAATTGTCTCATCCCTGCATCAACGAGCGGAAAGCCTGTTTCTCCTTTACACCAAGCTTCAAACAGCATCTCATCTTCATTCCATTTCATCCCTTGAAACGTTGAATTGATTTCTTTTTCTTTCATCTCAGGATAATGCGCATAAATCATATGGTAAAAATCACGCCAAGCCAGCTCTTTGATAAAGGTCTCTCTGCCCTCGTCTTCATAGAGTGCTTCTTCATATATCGCATGAAAGATCGTTCGAATCGAAATAGTGCCTGTTTTTAAGAACCGCGACAGCTTGCTCGTGCCAAAAACAGACGGAATATCTCGTTTCTCATGGTAACGCGTTAATCTTTTTTGAATAAATTGCTGCAGCGTGTTCATCGCTTTCTCTGTGCCAATTTGATCAAACTTCCTTGAGCAGCCCTTTATCAAGTCTCGTAGTTTCTCATTTCCTCTTTGTGAAAGTAACTCATCACAAATCATATGCCCACTGCTGAAAAATGATTTGTCAACTTTTATCACAGGCTGCTTCTCCTGCTTACGCCATGATTGATAGTATGGGGTAAACACTTGATATGGTGAACCATCTGCTTTTAAAATATCTTGCGCCCCGTGAAGGTGTGTATCTTGCCACGTTGATACATGAATGCCCTTCTTTTCTAAAAAATCGGTTACTTGCTTGTCACGCCTTCGGCCAATACCCACTTCATCTTCATTAAAAAAGACGGCGTTGATGTTATACACATCCATAACCTGCTGAAAGGCGCGCAGGACATCATCATGGAGAAGGTGAACATACACTTGAGATTTTCTTGCTTCCTTGACGAAATACGCCAAGTTTTGAAAGAAATGTTCGTTATTTAAATCCATTTTCATTTCAGTAAAAAATGGATCTAAATGATAAAGAGCCAATAATTTGTACTCATGTTTTTTTGCATATGTGATCGCTTTAGATAAAGCGATATGATCATCCAATCGCATATCTCGGCGAAACCAAATCACGACAATTTCCAACTTTCTTCACCTCACTCTATAGTGTAATCACTCTTGCAGACTGCTGCACATTTTAATGCGCTCAAAAAAAGACACATCACGTTGGATGTGTCTCACTTATTATTCGGGCTTTAACACAATGAGCAGATCTCCGGTTTGAATCGGTTCTCCATTTGTCACATGTATTTCATCTACAACCGCAGTGAATGGGGCTTGTACAGTCGTCTCCATTTTCATGGCTTCATTGATCATCAAATGCTCACCTTGCGAGATTTTCTGCCCTTTTTCCACGAGCACTTTGATGACAGTGCCTGGCATTGAAGCGGCAATGTGATTTGGATTTGAGCGGTCCGCCTTCATTTTTTCTTGAACGGATGATTTGATGCTTTCATCCTTAATCACGACTTCACGCGGCTGTCCATTTAGCTCAAAATAAAGAACTCTTGTCGCGTCTGGATTCGGTTCTCCAATTGACACGAGTTTCACAATGAGTGTTTTTCCTTTTTCGATTTCTACCTCGATTTCTTCACCAAGCCTCATCCCATAGAAAAATGTTGGTGTGTCAAGAACCGAGATGTCCCCGTAGCTTTCAGCTGTTTGGACAAATTCTGAAAAGACTTTCGGGTATAAGGCATACGCAATCGCATCTTGCTCTGTCAGCGTCAGGTCATGAGATTCTTTGAACTGCTGCTGAATAGCTTCAAAATCAACTAGCTTCAGCTTCTCACCAGGTCTGACAGTAAGCGGTTCTTCTCCTTTTAAAATGAGCTTTTGCAATTTTTCAGGGAATCCGCCATGCGGCTGACCTAAATATCCTTTAAATAGTTCCACAACAGAATCCGGGAAGTCTAAAGTTGCTCCTTTTTCATAGACATCTTCCTCTGTTAAATCATTTTGCACCATATAAAGTGCCATATCTCCGACTACTTTAGAAGAAGGTGTCACCTTCACAATATCACCAAACATGTCATTTACACGTCTGTACATTTCTTTTACTTCGTTCCAGCGGTCACCAAGTCCGACACCTTTCGCCTGCTGCTGCAAGTTACTATACTGTCCGCCAGGCATTTCATGCTCATAAATTTCTGTATGAGGTGAATTCATGCCACTTTCGAATTCACGATAGTATTTTCTGACAGAATCCCAGTATTGAGAAAGATGTTCGACAGATTGGACATTCATATCTGGCTTTCTTTCATGCCCATCTAAAGCATAGTACAGTGAGCTTGCGCTTGGCTGTGATGTGAGTCCTGCCATAGAACTAACGGCCACATCGACAATATCAACACCTGCATCAATTGCCCTTGCATAGGTGAACAGTCCATTTCCACTCGTATCATGTGTATGAAGATGGATAGGGATTGTGAGCTCGTCTTTTAAAGCAGAGACTAACTCATAAGCTGCCTGCGGCTTTAATAATCCCGCCATATCTTTAATACCTAAAATATGCGCTCCGGCAGATTCAAGCTCTTTCGCAAGAGATACATAGTACTTAAGATCATATTTCGGACGAGATGGATCGAGAATGTCCCCTGTATAACAAATAGCTGCCTCTGCCACTTTGCCTGATTCACGAACAGAATCAATGGCAAGAGTCATGCCTTTCACCCAGTTTAAGCTATCGAAAATACGGAACACGTCAATGCCTGCCTCGGCAGATTCTTTTACAAATGCTTTAATCACATTATCCGCATAGTTTGTATATCCAACAGCGTTTGATGATCTTAAAAGCATTTGGAACAACGTGTTTGGCACTTCTTGGCGAAGCTCTTTTAATCGCTGCCAAGGATCTTCTTTCAAGAAACGATACGCAACATCAAATGTAGCACCGCCCCACATTTCCATACTAAACAGCTCTGGCCATAAACCTGCTGTAGGCTGGGCCACTTTCTTTAAATCATGCGTTCTCAAGCGAGTCGCAAGCAACGACTGATGCGCATCCCTAAAGGTTGTATCTGTTAGAAGAACGTTCTTTTGTTCTTTTACCCAATTGGCTAGGCCCTCAGGTCCATGGGCATCTAACAATTGTTTAGTCCCAGATGGAATTTCTCGCTTGAGAGGAAGCTTCGGTACAACAGGCTTGTCAAAATGAGGCTTCTTTTTCTCTGCAATGCCAGGGAATCCATTAATGGTCACGTTACCAATATAAGTCAGCATCTTCGTTCCACGGTCTTTTTGCTTAGGGAAATTAAATAGCTCTGGCGTTGAATCGATAAACGACGTATCGTATTCCCCTTTTAGAAATTTCTCATGCTTTGCCACGTTTTCAAGAAACGGAATGTTTGTTTTAATCCCGCGAATTCTAAATTCCTGTAAGTTTCGAACCATTTTGGCAGCAGCTTGGTCAAATGTGAGCGCCCATGTGGACAGCTTGACCAATAGTGAATCGTAATAAGGTGTAATGACTGCACCTTGAAAGCTGTTCCCTGTATCAAGTCGTACACCAAATCCTCCGCCTGAACGGTAGGCCATAATTTTTCCTGTGTCTGGCATAAAATCATTTAAAGGATCTTCTGTTGTAACCCTTGATTGAATAGCAAAACCATGTGTGAAAATATCTTCTTGCTTTGGTATACCAACTTCCTTGCTGTGAAGGTCATGACCTTTCGCGACAAGAATTTGGGTTTGAACGATATCGACACCAGTGATCATTTCAGTGATCGTGTGTTCTACCTGTACTCTTGGATTGACTTCAATAAAATAAAACTCTCCATTTGCAACAAGGAATTCTACAGTTCCTGCATTGATATAAGAGACATTCCGAGCCAGCTGAACTGCCGCTTCGCAAATGTCTTCACGCAATTGATCTGTAAGAGACACACTTGGCGCCACTTCAATGACTTTTTGATGTCGCCTTTGAACAGAGCAGTCACGCTCATATAAATGAATGATATTGCCGTGATTGTCACCAATCACCTGCACCTCAATGTGTTTCGGATTTTCAATCAGTTTTTCAACGTATACTTCGTCATTTCCAAAAGCCGCTTTTGCCTCTGACTTCGCACGATCATAGGCTTCCTTCAGCTCCTCTTTCGTTCTGACAATCCGCATACCCCGGCCGCCGCCGCCTAGTGAAGCTTTAATAATAAACGGATAACCGTATTCTTCACCGAATTTTTCGACTTCTTTGACCGAATCAACTGGTCCGTCACTTCCTGGAATGACTGGAATTCCCGCTTTTTTCGCTTCTTCTCTTGCCTTTACTTTATCTCCAAACATATCTAAATGCTGAGAAGTTGGACCGATAAATTGAATGCCTTCCTCTTCGCATCGTCTTGCAAAATGAATATTTTCAGATAAAAATCCGTAACCTGGATGGATTGCATCCACGTCATTTCGTTTTGCAATTTCGATGATCCCCTCGATATCAAGGTAGGCATCAATCGGTTTTTTTCCTTCTCCAACTAGATATGCTTCATCTGCTTTATAGCGATGATAAGAGCCCGAGTCTTCTTTGGAATAAATGGCTACTGTACGTAAATTGAGCTCCGTACAGGCCCTGAAGACTCTGATAGCAATTTCCCCTCTGTTTGCAACTAGAACCTTTTGAATTGTTCTCTGTGACATTTCTCACTCCTCCATATCCCTTAAAATTTTATATGTACTCTATAATAAAGGAAGAAATGAAAACTGTACACTTTTGTTTTCTAAAGATTCAAAGTTTTCTGCATTCCATTTTTTTGAACTAATGGTTTGCTCATTGATTTTTTCTTTTTGTAACGCTCTTTATATTCAGTAAACATGCTGATATTCAGCAATATTCCCATACAACCACTCAGTAAAATAATAGACGATCCCCCGTAGCTAATAAACGGAAGCGTGACCCCAGTAATCGGAATCAGACCTGAAACACCGCCTAAATTAATGCATGTTTGGATGGCAATCATGGAGGAAATTCCTATTGCAAGCAAACTTCCAAATGGATCTTCACACTTTCTTGCAATATAAAAACCTTTCACGACGATGAAGCCAAGGAGAGCGAGTACAAAAAATACACCGAAAAAGCCAAGCTCTTCTGAAATGATTGCCATGATAAAATCTGTGTGTGGCTCTGGAAGATATCCGTACTTTTGAACGCTTTCTCCTAATCCAAGTCCAAAAAAACCACCTGATCCAATGGCGTAATAGGAATTAATCAATTGGTGTCCCGTAGCCCCTGCATCTTTAAAAGGATCTTGGAAACTCTCAAAACGCCCAAGACGATTTTGCGTGAAAATTTTATCCCAAAAAAGAATAATAAATGGGGTCACGACGACCATCACGGCACTAAATAGCGCCAGCAGCTTCGCAAGTGTTTTCCCGCTAAACCCTGAACATAAAATCATCGCAAGCGCAATCATGCCAATGATAAAGGCTGTCCCATAGTCTGGCTGCAAAATGATAAATCCGCATAAGATCGAGACAATCACGATTGGAGGTGTGACTCCTCGTAAAATATGATCAATATAATGCTGCTTTTTTGCATACACAGCAGCAAGATAAATAATGACGACAATCTTCACAAATTCCGCTGGCTGAAGACTGAATGGACCTACTTTAATCCAGCTTCTTGCGTTCCCTGCAATATGACCGCCAAAGTACACATAGATGAGGGAAAAAACGGATAGCAGCAGCATACCGATTTGAAATTTCTTATTTGAAAACAACTGATATGGAACGAGTGCCGTAAAGAGCAAAATGACCGCTCCAACGATCATAAATAAAAGCTGTTTCTTAAAAAAATTATCTGGTGCAGCATCGTATCTAATCACAGATGTAATCATACTTGAGCTATACACCATGACCAAACCGAATGCGCTAATTAAAATAATGGCGAACAATAATGAGTAGTCATACGATTTTAGCATTCTCTTTAACATATAATCCTCTTCCTAACGTCTGTTTCTACTGCTTGATATCCTCTTAGCTGTTTTTATTCTACTACATTTTCTCCGTTTGATCTCGTTTTACCTCTTTTATATTGTTCGTCATTCATGAAAGAATCAAGTCCGTTTGACATGAATCAATGAAAAAATAGAGGACAAAAAAACTCAAACTTATGTTCAAGAAGTTTGAGTTTTCAATCATTATTTTTTTGTGAACGCATCATGAAGTGCGGAAAGCTCTCTCTCAAGTTTATCGAGTAGTTTCTTACCTTCATGTTGATCAACTAATCCAAGCCGGACAGCGAAATCAATTTCTCTCGATAATCCGAACATTTGAGTATCTAAAACCTCTTCATAAAGAGGACATTGCGGCATCGTTAAGTTGTCCATTTGCACTTGGATCAATTTTAAAATTTTATCTGCATCCAATTTTAATAAAGCCAGTGCTTTTTGCCGATGATCGACTAAAATTTCTGACGCCAAAAGTATCCCTCCGTTCCCCAGGCGAGTACCTAATTCTTCTATTTATCATAAAGCGAAACGCCCAAAATTGCAAGCAGATTTGTACAGTTCGCTTTGTAAAAATAAAAAGAAGCCTTCCTTCATTAAAAGATACTCATCTCGTATTTTTCACTCATCAGCTCAAGCAGCTTAATCCCAGCAATACTATTCCCTTTTTCATCCAGAGCCGGACCGAAGATACCGATTCCAAAATCATATGGTGCAGCTCCCATAATCCCACCTGAGACACCGCTTTTTGCAGGAATTCCGATGTTAATGGCAAATTCTCCGCTCGCATTGTACATGCCGCACGTCACCATAAAGGTTTTACAAATTCTAGCGACATCTTTCGAAAGAATTTGCTTTCCCGTTTCTGGATGCCTGCCGTCTAATGAAAAAACACAAGCAATTTTCGCCAAATCCAAGCTGTTCATCATGATGGCACATTGTTTCGTATAGACGTCCATGACTTCTTCTACGTTCCCTCTAATAATATGATATTGCTTCATATAATAGCACATCGCCCGGTTAATCATCGATGTCTCAAATTCGGACGCAGCGGTTTCCTTGCAGTATGTAATGCTTTTGTCATTTGCAAGCTCTCTAATAAAGCTAAGCAACCGGCCCAGCTGAGCTTCTGGGGTCGCTCCCCTGATTAAACTTGTGACGGCGAGCGCCCCTGCATTAATCATTGGATTCAGCGGTTTATTCGGGCTGGCTGTTTCCAGTTTGATCATTGAATTAAACGGGTCTCCTGTTGGTTCTTGTCCAACAAATTGAAAAACTTTTTTTGGCCCTTCTTCTGAGAGCACAAGCGCCAGTGCTAATACTTTTGAAATACTTTGAAGCGTAAATCGTTTATCTACATCTCCAGCGGAGTGGCACGTATTACTTACATGATACACAGCCACAGATAAATCCGTCTGATCCGCTTTGCCGAGAGCAGGAATATAGGATGCTACTTGACCATCTTTGGCCACTTTTTTTGCTTCTTCTACAAATCGCTGAAGCTCTTCATTGTCGCGACATGCCATGCCTCATACACTCCCTATCTTTCATGTACGATTAGTGTGTACAAGGTGTAGCCTGTTTATGAAAGTGACAAATTGAACGAAAACTTCTATAATTTATGTTGGAAAGGGGTTGTCTACATGAGCATCATTCAAATCAAGGGGAACGTACAGTACAAGATCACCATTGATCCAAGTGTATGGATTTTTGATGACCGCAAATTTTTAATGGATTCTTTTTTTGAAAATGCAGCAAGTGAAGAGAAGCAGCTAGATCAGGAGCTTGACCAAGAGCGGGTGATAAGAGAAGGTCAAACACTTCCACCTACGTTAAAAACAGAGAAAAAGTACGAGAAGGAAAGACTCGTCACTGGCAGCTTCGGTATGAAGCTTGGCGATATGCTAAAAAATGCTGAGCCGCTTGAACATGCGGATACATGCGAATTTGTCACAGAAACTGGTACAATTGCTGTCCCTCTTTCTCAGGCAATGGAAAGCATTGCTCATTTCAGCCAACATGGTAAGCCAATCACAGAAGAAGGACCGATCCATGTCTATTTCGCGGATCAGTCCAACCTCACTCAGCCGATAAAAGGTGTCAAAGAGCTGATCATTACATAAGTCAAAGGGTCTGGACTATAGCAAATCAGCGGCAAGCTGTGCAAGTCCAGACCTTTCTCCTTTGACAAGCTTGACATGTCCAGATATTTGCTGCCCTTTGAACCGCTCGATGACATACGTAAGCCCATTATTTAAACTGTCTAAATAAGGGTGATCAATCTGCTCTGGATCTCCCATCAGCACAATTTTACTTCCCTCTCCGACTCGCGTTAATAATGTTTTCACCTCGTGCTTTGTTAAATTCTGCGCCTCATCAATGATAATAAATTGATCAGGGATGCTTCTTCCCCGAATATACGTCAATGCTTCGACTTGAATAGATCCAATTCCCGCCAAAATCGCATCAAGCTCACCCGGCTTTTTTGTATTAAATAAAAACTCTAGGTTGTCATAGATCGGCTGCATCCATGGTCTGAGCTTTTCTTCCTTTTCTCCTGGCAAGTACCCTATATCTTTCCCAACAGGCACGATGGAGCGCGCCACAATTAACTTTTTAAACATACCGAGGTCCTCTGTCTGCATTAACCCGGCAGCAAGTGCAAGCAATGTTTTACCAGTCCCTGCTTTTCCAATCAGTGTCACGAGCGGAATGTCACGACGCAAAAGCAACTCGAGTGCCATCGTCTGCTGGACATTCTTTGGACGGATTCCCCAAATATGCTCTTGATCATAAACGAGACGTTTAACATGCTCTGCCTTTTGATCAAGCATTCCTAAAGCAGAACCGCCTTCATTTCCCTTCATGATGACAAATTGATGAGGGTTGAATGGTGCACTTGTGACCTCTTTTATTGGTAATTGATTTTGCTTATAAAATGTATTCAATTGCTCAGTCGGAATGTAGAGCTCATGATAGCCATTATCGATGTCTTCATTTTGCAATACACGGTCACTTAAGAAGTCTTCTGCTTGAAGCCCTATAGCGTCCGCCTTTACCCGTACTAGCACATCCTTGCTGACCAAAATAACAGGCCGTCCATGAGGCTTTGTTTCTTCCTCTAAGCTTAAATTTTTCGCGACTGCCAATATTCGATTATCATTCGTTTTTTCAATAAAAATTTCTTGAAGCTCATGAAAAGAGCGGTGATTCAGTTCAATGCGCAGTGTCCCTTTTGACTCTAGTGTAATTTTTTCATGCAGTTTCCCTTTCGATCTTAAACCGTCGATTAGGCGTGAGACGCGCCGGGCATTTTGTCCAACCTCGTCCATATATCTCTTTTTTGAGTCTACTTCTTCTAACACAACGGCTGGTATGACGACTTCGTTGTCTTCAAATGAAAAGATTGAATTCGGATCCTGTAATAACACATTTGTGTCTAATACATAAATTTTACTCAGGTCCTTCGCCTCCTGATCGGGGTTTCATTCATCCTTGTCTTTCCCAAAACGATTGTTAAAATATATGTTTTCATGAATAAAGTTAGAAGGTTAATTCAACAATAAAATAAATCATGCAGTTTGTGAAGGAGGGAATACAGATGCGACTATTTTTGACATTATTCATGGTTCAAGCCATCATGCTGTTAGGCGCTTGCCAGCAGCAGGAAAAGAGTGAGGCACTGGACAAGCAAGATGGACGCCAGCACGTAGTAAGAGTGTCAGATTCCACTAAGAAAAAGACCAATCAAGCTAGGTCATCCACAGATGTCGCGCAGCATCTTGTCAAAGTAACAGAGCACGTAGCAGATGTTAATGATGCAACGGCAGTCGTCATCGGCCGCTATGCCGTTGTTGGTATTGATGTAAAAGATGATTTAGATAGAAGCAAAGTAGAAACCATTAAATATTCAGTTGCAAAAGCGCTGAAAAATGATCCAGAAGGTGCGAATGCTGTTGTGGTCGCTGATCCAGATACAGTCAGCCGGTTAAAAGAAATGGGTAAAGAAATACAAGCAGGCCGCCCTGTCAGTGGGATTATGGATGAACTAGCCGCCATTGTCGGCCGCGTAATGCCAGAGATGCCAAGAAATGAAATTGATCGCCGCGAAACAGATCCTACAAATGAACCGAATGATCAGCTCAAACAAAATGATCAAAAGAGGTTAGACGAACATCAAAACGATCAATCAAACCATCATATGAATCAGAAGAAATAAAGAGAACGGCTTATATCTCCTGTGATATAAGCCGTTTTCTACGCTGATTTTAAGTAGCTGGAAAACATGCTATAATATATGCAATAAGTGAGGTGAAAAGGATGAGAGTGAAGTGCTCATTATGTGAGAAGCTTGAAACCATTGATGATGATACACTCGTTGCTAAACGGTTAAGAAATCGACCGATTCATACATATATGTGCGATGACTGTCAGGAACGTATTAAAGTAAAGACAGAAGCACGCATCAAGACTGGCAGATTCTCTCTTTATCAAGATCCTGCGACAAAAGAGAATAAGAAGAAAAAAGGAAAAAAAGAACAAAAGACGTAAAAAAAGACCTGACACGAGTTCAGGTCTTTTTTTACGTATTCACTGTTCCTTCTTTTTTCGCACGATGCAGCCTGATTTTATAAATAATCAAAATGGCAGCTGCCACGACTAGCCCTTCCGCTACCGGCAGGAAGATTCCTAGAAATGTGAGAAACGTGCAACCAAAAATCAAAAACAAGTAAATCACGAGTGCTTTTAAAATCGGTAAACGTCTAGCAAAGCCGAGCTTAAAAACAATAATCGCTAAAACAAGGATGGTGCCATATAGGAGCCACATCCCTGTTTGCGGATTTTCATCGACACGAAACAGCATCGCGAAAAAGGATAGATTTTCACTTACTTCCTGTTCATTCAAAAAGATTCCCTCCCCTTATCTTTCAGGGTTCTATCTTTTTAATTCTTCATGGAATTACGATAATCCTGCTAGCTTTTTCTTCTTCGCTGCTTTCTCACGTTCGTTTTTATCTAAAATTTTCTTTCTTAAACGAATTGATTCAGGTGTAACCTCACAGTATTCGTCCTCATTCAAGTACTCAAGAGATTCCTCAAGTGACATAATACGTGGTTTTTTCATGCTCACCGTTTGATCTTTCGTCGCTGAACGCACGTTTGTTTGTTGTTTCATACGACTTACGTTGACAACAAGATCGTTCTCACGGTTATGCTCACCAACAATCATTCCTTGGTATACTTCAACACCCGGCTCAACAAAAATCACACCGCGCTCTTCAACGCCTTGGATTCCGTAAGCAGTCGCTTTACCTGTTTCCATTGAAACAAGTACACCTTGACGACGTCCGCCGACTTGACCAGATTGCATTGGCTGGTAGCTGTCAAACGTATGGTTCAAAATACCAAAACCACGAGTTAATGAAAGAAATTCAGTTGTATATCCGATTAAACCACGTGATGGCACTGTAAAGATCAGGCGAACTTGACCATTACCATTATTGATCATGTCAATCATTTCACCTTTTCGTGCGCCCATTGATTCCATGATAGAGCCAGTGTGCTCTTCTGGTACATCAATTTGAACGCGTTCAACAGGCTCACATCGAACACCGTCAACTTCTTTTACAATAACTTCTGGCTTCGATACTTGTAATTCAAATCCTTCACGTCTCATATTCTCAATAAGAATGGATAAGTGAAGCTCTCCGCGTCCAGATACAACCCAAGCATCAGGCGAATCAGTTGGATCAACACGAAGACTAACGTCTGTTTGAAGCTGCTGCTCTAGGCGCTCTTCAATTTTACGTGATGTTACATATTTTCCTTCACGGCCTGCAAATGGGCTGTTGTTCACAACAAACGTCATTTGAAGAGTTGGCTCATCAATACGAAGGATTGGCAGAGCCTCTTGGTGTTCAACAGGACAAACCGTTTCACCTACGTTAATGTCTTCCATTCCAGATACTGCAACAAGATCTCCTGCTTTCGCTTCGTTGATTTCCACTCGTTTTAACCCTTGGAAACCAAAAATCTTCGTCACACGGAATTGTTTCACACTGCCGTCCACTTTCATTAAGGCTACTTGCTGTCCTACTTGCATTGTTCCTCTAAATACACGACCGATCCCAATTCTTCCAACATAATCATTGTAATCAAGTAGCGCCACTTGGAATTGAAGCGGCTCTTCATGGTTATCAACTGGGCAAGGGATATGGTTAACAATGGCTTCAAACAAAGATTCCATGTTTTCATCTTGCTTGCTTGCATCGTTACTTGCTGTACCATTGATTGCTGATGCATAGACAACTGGGAATTCAAGCTGTTCTTCTGTCGCATCCAATTCAATGAACAAGTCAATTACTTCATCGACTACTTCAGCCGGACGAGCAAAGTCGCGGTCAATTTTATTGACAACAACAATTGGTGTTAAGTTTTGCTCAAGTGCCTTTTTCAGCACAAAGCGTGTTTGAGGCATACAGCCTTCATAAGCATCCACAACGAGAAGTACACCATCTACCATTTTCATGATACGCTCAACCTCACCACCGAAATCGGCGTGTCCTGGTGTATCTAAAATATTAATGCGTGTATCTTTATAATGGATCGCAGTATTTTTAGCTAAAATCGTAATACCGCGCTCTCGCTCTAAATCATTTGAATCCATGGCTCTCTCAGCGATATTTTCATTCGCACGGAAAGTACCAGCTTGATGGAGCAATTGGTCAACAAGCGTCGTTTTACCATGGTCAACGTGGGCAATAATTGCGATGTTGCGAAGATCTTTTCGAAGTTTCACATTTTCATCTCCTAAAATAATTAGATAACTTTCATATTATATCACAATCCCCTTTAAATGCCGATCGTTTTTCTGTAAACTTATATTAACTCTAAAAAAAGGGATGGAGAAAAATG
This sequence comes from Bacillus pumilus, assembly GCF_009937765.1. Taxonomy (NCBI): domain Bacteria; kingdom Bacillati; phylum Bacillota; class Bacilli; order Caryophanales; family Bacillaceae; genus Bacillus; species Bacillus pumilus. The sequence continues at coordinate 1,961,232 of NZ_CP047089.1, forward strand.
AAACAAATCAAATGGCTTCTATTATTATGTGCATTACTTGCGGTTGTCAGTATGGCGTTTATTGGGGTAACTCTTGCAGAAAAAAACGTGCTGGGTATTTGTCTAAGTATTGTGTTTGCCATGATTTTCATGGGTACAGGATTCACATTAAAAAGAAAATTAAACGTGCAATCATAAAATTTCTCAAAAGCCTTTTACATTCTATATGTAAAAGGCTTTTATTTTTGGTCAAAACAAGACCAACCACCTATGAAAAGGCGCGTATAAAGACAGAACATATCATTTAGACTTGGCAAAAGTAAGTCATCTGAACCTCTCCATTTTTCGACAATAACGTTTATAGTTCTCCAAAATCAAACATAAAGTTACAATTTTCCTATTCTTCCACAAAGTTTCTCGTGATATGCTGTTCTTGCAACAAAATTTAACAGAAAAGGGAGAGAAAAGAAGCATGAAGAAGATTTTGAGCAAATCGCTCAGCTCTGTTGTATTTTTCGCTTTAGCTATTATTCTTACTTTCACAACAGTAGCTCCTGGGCAAGCAAGTGCTGCAACTTTCAAAGGGATTCCTTTTGAGCAGCAACAAGTCATTAAAGAATTATTGGAGAAAAACGAGCGTGTCATCAACATTCTCATCAACTCATTTGTTGAGGAAGACAACAACTACACATTTGATGTGAAAAAAGCTGTTGAGCTCGGACTAACTGAAGAAGAAGCGGCGACTGCTGAGAAATTCTTAGATCGCGCTGCTGTTCTGACAATCGTTTTCAGTGAGAGCGTCACTAAAAACGAAAAAGGAAAATTAGTTTTTGATGCAGCGAAAGCTGTTGAACTTGGTCTTACAAAAGAAGAAGCAGCTAAATTTGAAAAGCTGTTTAAATCAGTGATCAGAATTGCTGATCTTGCTGGTGATGCACTTGTTTTAGACAAAAAAGGTAATGTTGTCATTGATTCAAAAATCGCAAAAGGTATTGGATTCAGCTCTACTGAATTACTTGTTTTCAACCAAATGCTGAAAAAAATTCCTCAAGAGCAATTAAAATCAGTCTATGATGCAATTCAAATTGCTAAAGAAAAATTAAGCTAAGCTCAGAACCCCCCCACCTGGTTTATCCAGATGGGGGTTTTTTATTTCAGCCAATAAAGAATGATCATCTAGCTTTTTCATATCGATAGCCAGTTGTGTTTTTTTAAAAATTCATCAAACACAAAAAATCACTTCATTCTCATGAAGTGATTTGGTTTATTTTTTATTTTCACTGCCTTTTATGTAATCGTGTAAAATTTTTTCACAAACGGATCGATTTCCAGCGACGATGCTGTTTTTGTCTAGGAACGTTAGGCGCTCTCCGTGTATATTTGAGTAGACTGCCCCTACTTCATCAAGCAGCACACAGCCTGCTGCATAATCCCACGGCGCAAGCCTTAACGTGACGTATGCGTCACTTCTGCCGCTTGCGATATAAGCGAGCTCCAAGGCAGCTGATCCAATCGTTCTCGTCCCTCTCACATCACGCACAAGTCGGGCGAACGGTTTCGCATCAAAATAAGGGCTTTCAATCGCCCAGGTCGGGTTAATGCCCACGATGGCTTTTTCAATCGCTACATCTTTTAATGGAGGAAGTAGGGTATCATTCATATAAGCCCCTTCTCCTTTGATCGCATGGTAAAGCTCGTCATGAATGACGTCATAAATGAGACCGATTTTCCCAATGCCATTTTCAAATATCCCGATTGAAATGGCAAAGTTTCGTTTTTGATGGACAAAGTTCATTGTGCCATCGATTGGATCAATGATCCACACGACCCCATCAAGTGAGGTCACCTCTTCCCCTTGTCCTTCTTCACCTAAAATATGATGATCTGAAAATGTCGATTGGATCTTTTCAATGAAAAAACGTTCTGTTTCTTTATCGATATTTGTGACAAGATCATTTGGATTTGATTTTGTTTCAATTGATAGACCATCCTGCATGGACGCTTTAATACGGCTTCCTGCTTCTTTTACCCAAAGCTTTGCAAGACGGTCAATTTCCACCCAGTTTGTCATCAGACTGTAAACCTCTTTTCTATGTAATACCTATTTGTAATAGCATACTGATATTATGTACGTAAAAGCAAGAAAAAAGCAGCTTCATACAAAAACGAACCGATGAATTGGTTCGTTTTTACCTCACCTTGTTCTACCCTTTAAGCTGCTCCCATTCTTTTCTTAGGCGCTCAAGCTTTCGTTTGCTGCGTTCGATTTGGATGTCATCTTTTTGCTCGATGGCTTCATGAAGCGTAGAAAGCTCATAGTCCACCTCTAATCTCCACACAGCGATGCGATTCTTCTTCTCCTGTCTATACCCCTGCTTCACGATTTGCTTCATTTGGTCAACGCCCCTTCCAGAGAATGATTCATTCCTTGTCAGTTTTCATTGATAAAAAATTCAATCGATAAGAGAATTGGTTCTTGCTTATATCGTATGAAGCGATCGCATAACCGCAACGACATTCTGAAAATTGTGTCTTTACCTATTTGTTATGTACCACAAAATCGTTGTTTTTAAACGCTGCCCTACTTCCTCTACAATCTTTGATCTGACGGTGCATCTTTTTTTGAGCTTAACCCAAGCTATGATAAAATATGATCAGCGAAAGAATACAGGAGGCATACGATGAGTGAAATGCGTTTTAGAGATGAAGATTTTGAGACATTTACAGTTGACGGTTTAGATGAACGAATGACGGTATTAAAAGAAAGAGTCCGTCCAAAGCTTGAAGCACTTGGAGAACACTTTGCACCACTTCTTTCTTCTATTACAGGTGACGAAATGTTTGTACACGTCGCAAAGCATGCTAGAAGATCAGTCAATCCGCCTAATGATACGTGGGTTGCTTTTGCAAACAGCAAGCGTGGGTATAAAAAACTCCCTCATTTTCAAATTGGGCTTTGGAAAACACATGTCTTTGTTTGGTTTGCTCTTATTTATGAATCTCCTGTAAAAGGCGAATATGGTCAGCTCTTCGAAAAAGAACTAGATACCATTCAGAAGAAAATACCACAAGATTTTGTTTGGTCTAAAGATCATATGAAACCAGATGTCATGCGTCACAGCGAACTCGATGCAGAACAGTTGAAAACACTGTTTGAACGTGTCCAAACGGTAAAGAAAGCCGAGCTTCTTTGCGGCATTCAGCTACCTAGAGAAGAAGTCGTTCAAATGAATAATGAAGAATTCTTATCAAAAATTGAAGATGCCTTCCGAACGGTGACATATCTATACCGCTTTACACAAAAACAATCTGTATAAAAAAACGAGCCCATACAGGCTCGTTTTTTCTTACATACGAATAATGGTAGACTCTTCTGCTTCTCTTGCCGTTTTCACTGTACGATAAGGAGAATACCCGCTTTCTTTTTCAAACGCTGCACAATGCGTCTTTTCTTCTGCTTTTGATGGCACAATCTCTTTAAAACGTTTATAAGTATCTAATAACTCCTGCTTCGGTATTCCTTTTTCATAGGCTTTTTCAACAGCTTGAAAAAACGAAATAACCGCAATCTTTTCCTCTGTCGTCCAGTCGACGTCCATTGGATATTGATATTCCATTTACTTGTCCCTCACTTTAACACTCATTTCTTATTTGAGCTTTTATTATAGCATCTGTTCGATCAGAAACCGATTGATTTTATGCTTTACATTCCGATCAGTTCATAATATAATTCTTTTGTTTTATGCAATGAAATCTGTCGTTATTGGCACAATAATAGCAGGTATTTCGATGAAGGTGGGAAAGCAATTGTCACAACATGATACACCCTTATACACTGGACTAAAAAAACATGCAGCAACCAATCCAGTTCAATTTCACATTCCAGGCCATAAAAAAGGAGCCGGAATGGACCCTGAATTTAGAGCATTCATTGGCGACAATGCATTAAGCATTGATCTCATTAATATAGAACCTCTTGATGATTTACACTCACCTCGAGGAATGATAAAAGAAGCACAAGATTTAGCTGCTGAAGCATTCGGTGCTGACCATACGTTTTTCTGTATTCAAGGAACAAGCGGCGCCATCATGACAATGGTGATGACCGTATGCGGACCTGGGGATAAAATTATCGTTCCGCGTAACGTCCATAAATCAATTATGTCCGCGATTGTATTTTCTGGCGCAGTTCCTGTTTTTATTCACCCAGAAATAGACAAAGAGCTTGGCATCTCTCACGGCATTACACCAGAATCAGCGAAAAAAGCACTCACAGAGCATCCAGATGCCAAAGGTCTACTTGTGATTAATCCGACGTATTTCGGCGTTTCAGCAGACTTAAAATCGATTGTAGACATTGCCCATTCATTTCATGTGCCTGTCCTTGTCGATGAGGCACACGGCGTGCATATTCATTTTCACGATAAGCTCCCACTATCAGCCATGCAAGCAGGTGCAGACATGGCAGCAACAAGTGTCCATAAACTTGGCGGTTCCCTTACTCAGAGCTCTATTTTAAATATGAAGGAAGGGCTTATCTCAAAAGATCGTGTGCAATCGATTTTGAGCATGTTGACGACAACGTCTACATCTTATTTGCTCTTGGCGTCACTTGATGTCGCTCGAAAGCGATTAGCCACTGAAGGAAAGGCACTTGCAGATGAAGCCATCCGTTTAGCGGAATCAGCGAGGAACCGTTTGAATCAAATTGATGGCATTACGTGTATTGGCAAGGAAATACTCGGTTCAGCTTCTACGTATGATTATGACCCAACAAAATTAATTATTTCAATTAAAGACCTTGGGCTCAATGGTCACGATGTCGAAAAATGGCTGAGAGAAAGCTACCGGATTGAAGTAGAGCTTTCTGACCTTTACAACATATTATGTATTGTGACCCCTGGTGATTCTGATGAAACAATCGATGCGCTGATCACGGCCATGAAAGACATTGCCGCAACCTCTACAAGTGAGAGCGGCACACAAGAGGTAACTGAAGTCTTGCTACCTGAGATTCCATCACTTGCCATGACGCCGCGTGATGCCTTTTACGCCACAACAGAAGTAGTTCCGTTTAAAGAAGCAGCGGGCCGCATCATCGCAGAGTTTGTCATGGTGTACCCGCCAGGCATACCTATTTTTATACCAGGAGAAATTATCACAGAAGAAAATATCTCCTATATCTTTAAAAACATTGAAATTGGTCTCCCTGTGCAAGGACCAGAAGATTCAACGCTGGAAATGATTCGTGTCATTAAAGAACAAAAACCAATTTTATAAAAAAGAAACATGCAGCCCCAAATGGAGCTGCATGCTTTTTTATTTATTCAGAGGCTTCATCACAGCAATGACAGTGACCACACGTTCCGTATAGTGTTGTCACTTTTTCATTTTCAAATTGATCAATGGTCTCATTGCAATCTTGACAAATAATTGTACCCACGTACATTCCCCTTTTCTTCATTCAATATTTGAAAGCGTTTAATCTATTTCACACTTCTATAATATGATGTCACATTTAAGTTGTCAACGGTTAATTGTATGACACATTTAATTATTTTTTATGAATATGTGCTATTTTCTCATCATATTGTGGGAACGTTTCAATTGTATTTTGCTTCATATCAATTCTGTAACAATTGGGTAACAATCGAAAATTGTCAAAAAGGACATGATACACTAGAGTGACTAACAGGTAACCAGCTCCTAAAAATGTTGGGACAACCCCAAAGGATTTTGAGGTGAATAGATTGAATTTTATGAGGACACTTCTCATTATATTCCCCATGCTCTTTGTACTTAGTTCATGCTCATTAGCGTATATCATACCGAATCAGACAGACCAAGTCAGTCATATTCAAAAACCAAGAATTCTCTTTTTTACAGATGCAGAAAATCTTGATAAAGAAAGTCCTTATTATGATGCAGTCCTCGATTTAAAGAATGAATACCCGAAAGAAATGTCAAAAATGATTGTGAAAGAAGATCTTAAAGGCTGGAAAAATGAAGTAGACGAATTGCCGGCTATTTTACTTGTAAATAATGAAAAAGTCATTGTGAAGGTTGAAGGAAATGTCAGTAGTAAAGAGGATATTTTATCGCCATTATGCCACGCTTTAGACCGCGTGAATACAAATTAATGACCTCTCCTTGCACTTATATATCCATATGAAAAGCCCCTCATGAAATGAGGGGTTTTTCTCATGCAGCGCTCAAAAAACCCCTCTCCATCAAGGAGAGGGGTTTAATAAGTTCATTATTTTACGATATGGATTGGGCTTCCGATTGCTACTTCAGCCGTTTCCATTGTAATTTCACCTAAAGTTGGGTGTGCGTGAATTGTCATTGCGATATCTTCAGCAGTCACTCCAGCTTCGATTGCAAGGCTAAGCTCTGAAATCATATCAGAAGCGCCAACACCTGCGATTTGTGCACCGATCACAAGACCATCCTCTTTACGAGTGATCATCTTCATGAAGCCATCAGTTGCATCAAGAGAAAGTGCACGTCCGTTTGCTGCGAATGGGAATTTCGCTGCAACGATGTCGATTCCTTCTTCTTTTGCTTCTGCTTCAGTGTATCCAACAGTTGCAAGTTCTGGCTCAGAGAATACAACAGCAGGAATACCAAGGTAATCAATTTCAGCTGGCTCTCCAGCGATTGCTTCAGCTGCAATTTTACCTTCGTAAGAAGCTTTGTGTGCAAGTGGTGGTCCATCAACGATGTCACCAATTGCATAGATGTTAGATACGCTTGTACGGCATTGTTTGTCTGTTTTGACAACTCCGCGGTCAGTTAATTCAACACCAACTTGCTCAAGACCAAGCTCATCTGTGTTTGGACGACGACCAACAGTCACAAGTACGTAATCAGCATCAACTGTTTTTTCTTCACCTTTTACTTCGAAAGTAACAGTGACACCATCAGATTTTTCTTCAACGCCTTTTGCAAGAGCGTTTGTATGGATTTCAACGTTTCCTTTTTTCTTCAGGTTACGTTTAACCAATGAGCTCATTTGCTTTTCGAAACCTGGAAGGATTTCGTCTCCACCTTCAAGAATGACAACTTCTGTTCCAAAGTTTGCATAAGCAGTACCAAGCTCAGTACCGATATATCCACCACCGATTACAACTAACTTCTTAGGTACTTCTTTAAGCGCCAAAGCACCAGTTGAGTTGATCACGCGGTCTGTGTATTTAAAAGTAGGCAATTCAATTGGCCGAGATCCAGTTGCAAGAATTGCATTTTTGAAAGTGTACGTCTGTGCTGAATTTTCATCCATTACACGTACAGAGTTGCTGTCTACGAAATAAGCTTCACCTTTAACGATGTCTACTTTATTTCCTTTAAGAAGACCTTGAACTCCACCTGTTAATTTGTTTACAACAGAAGCTTTCCACTCTTGAACTTTTGTGAAATCAACTGTTACGTTTTCAGCTTTGATACCCATGTCTTCAGAATGCTTAGCATTTTCGAAACGATGGCCAGCATTGATTAATGCTTTTGAAGGAATACAACCAACGTTTAGACATACACCGCCAAGTGTTCCTTTTTCAACGATTGTTACTTTTTGTCCAAGCTGTGCAGCACGAATAGCAGCTACATATCCACCAGGACCTGCACCGATGACAAGAGTATCTGTTTCGATTGGGAAATCTCCTACTACCATGACATTACGCCTCCATTAAAATTAATTGTGGATCATTCAATAAACGCTTGATGTGGTTAAGGGCATTTTGCGCAGTAGCTCCGTCGATCATACGGTGGTCAAAGCTTAGGGAAAGAGCTAAGACTGGAGCTGCAACGATTTCGCCATCACGAACAACCGCTTTTTCAGCGATACGGCCAATACCAAGGATCGCTACTTCTGGGTGGTTGATAACTGGAGTAAACCATTGTCCACCAGCAGAACCGATGTTTGTGATTGTGCAAGATGCACCTTTCATTTCAGCTGGAGCCAATTTACCATCACGTGCTTTTGTTGCAAGCTCGTTGATTTCGTTAGATACTTCGAAAATTGCTTTGCGATCTGCATTTTTCACAACTGGAACAAGCAAGCCTTTTTCAGTATCAGCTGCAATTCCGATGTTGTAGTAATGTTTTTGAACAACTTCATCTGTTTTATCATCGATAGAAGTGTTAAGTACTGGGTACTTTTTCAAAGCAGAAGTAAGAGCTTTTACAACGTAAGGCAAGTAAGTTAACTTGATTCCTTGATCAGCTGCAACTTGTTTGAATTGTTTACGATGAGCAACAAGGTTCGTTACATCCACTTCATCCATTAATGTTACGTGAGGAGCTGTATGCTTAGAGTTCACCATTGCTTTCGCGATCGCTTTGCGGATTCCGCTCATTTTCTCGCGAGTTTCTGGGAATTCTCCTTCAAGAACTGGAGCTGCTGCTGCCGCTTTAGGAGCTGCTTCTTCTTTTGCACTTTCAGCTGCTTGAGGCGCTGCTTCTTGAGTTGCAGAACCACCATTAACGAAGCTGTCGATATCTTCTTTTAACACACGTCCGTTTTTACCAGAACCTGCAACTTTGTAAATTTCAATGCCTTTTTCGCGGGCATATTTACGTACAGATGGCATAGCGATAACGCGTTTGTTTGGATCAGCATCTACTTGCTCTTGTGCGCCTGCACCAGTTGCTGCTGCCGCTTCTTCTTGTGCTACTTCTTTCTTCTCTGGCTCGTTACCAGCTTCAGCAGTACCTTGTACCTGAGCTTCAGTTTTTGCTTCGCCTTCTTCTTCGCTGCCTTTAAATTGAAGATTTTCGTAACCAGGTGCATCAAACGTAATGATTGTTTGTCCTACAGTTGCAACTGTTCCCTCTTCAACTTTTAATTCTAATACTTTTCCTTTAACAGGTGAAGGAATTTCTACAACTGCTTTATCGTTTTGTACCTCTGCTAAAACGTCATCTTCATTAATTTCGTCGTTTGGTTTTACAAACCACTTAACGATCTCACCTTCGTGGATACCTTCTCCGATGTCCGGAAGTTTAAATTCAAATGCCACTGTTTTTCGCCTCCTAGATTTTGTTGAATCCTTGTTGTGTATGTTTACACGGTCATGTAATTGATAAAGGGGAAGAGAAATAAATTCTTTTCCCCTCAGTCATTTAATTAAAATTCAAGAACTTTCTTAGCTGTTTCAAGCACGTCTTTATGGTTTGGAAGCCATACGCTCTCAGCTTGAGAGAAAGCAAATACAGTATCAGGTGCAGCTACACGAAGTACTGGTGCTTCTAGGCTAAGGATTGCTCTGTCATTGATTTCAGCTACTACGTTTGCAGCAATACCAGCTTGTTTTTGTGCTTCTTGAACAACGATCGCACGACCTGTTTTTTCAACAGAAGCGATAATTGTTTCAATATCAAGCGGGCTTACTGTACGAAGGTCGATTACTTCAGCAGAAACGCCTTCTTTTTCAAGTTCTTCAGCAGCTTTAAGTGATTCGTGAACCATTGCACCGTAAGTGATGATTGAAAGGTCAGAACCTTCACGTTTCACGTCAGCTTTACCGATTTCAATTGTGTACTCTTCTTCAGGAACTTCCTGACGGAAAGAGCGATACAGTTTCATATGCTCAAGGAATACAACCGGATCATTATCACGGATTGCAGAAATTAATAGTCCTTTTGCATCGTAAGGTGTTGAAGGAATGACCACCTTGATACCAGGCTGTTGAGCGATAAGACCTTCTAAGCTGTCAGCGTGAAGCTCAGGTGTGTGAACTCCCCCACCGAATGGAGAACGGATTGTCACTGGAGAATGCCAGCGTCCGCCAGAACGGTAACGCATACGAGCCATTTGTCCAGAAACAGAATCTAATACTTCGTAAACGAATCCGAAGAATTGAATTTCCATTACTGGGCGGAATTCTTGTAGTCCAAGGCCAATTGCAAGACCGCCAATACCAGATTCAGCAAGTGGTGTATCGAATACACGATCCTCACCAAACTCTTTTTGCAATCCTTCAGTCGCACGGAATACGCCGCCGTTTTTACCAACGTCTTCTCCGAAAACGAGAACGTTTTCGTCATTTTTCAGTTCTGTGCGTAACGCATCAGTGATCGCTTGAATCATTGTCATTTGCGCCATGGCTTACTTCGACTCCTTCTGTTTGTAAATTTCAAGCTGTTCAACTAAGTTGAATGGTTTCACATCGTACATGTTTTCAATCAAGTCAGTGACTTTTTGCTTAGGCTGTTCGTCAGCTTCTTTGATCGCTTGTTTGATTTGTTCTTTTGCATCTTCGATGACTTTATTCTCTTCTTCTTCAGACCATAGGCCTTTGTTTTCCAAGAATTTGCGGTAGCGTACTAATGGATCTTTTTGCTCCCACTCGTTTTCATCTTCTTTTGTACGATATCTTGTTGGATCGTCACCAGCCATTGTATGAGGGCCGTAACGGAATGTAAGAGTTTCAATTAATGTTGGACCTTCGCCATTAACAGCACGCTCACGAGCTTCAGCAGTTGCTGCATATACAGCTAATGCATCCATACCGTCAACTTGTACGCCTACGATACCAGCTGCAGCCGCTTTTTGTGCAATTGTTTGCGCAGCAGATTGCTTCTCAACAGGAGTAGAGATCGCATATCTGTTGTTTTGGACAACAAAAATCGCTGGCGCTTTGTAAGCCCCTGCAAAGTTGATACCTTCGTAGAAATCACCTTGTGAAGCTCCGCCATCACCAGTGTAAGTGATTGCAACAGCATTTTTACCGCGCTTTTTCAAACCAAGAGCTACACCAGCAGCTTGAATGATTTGTGCACCGATAATGATTTGTGGTGAAAGTGCATATACATCTTCAGGCATTTGGTTACCAACAAAGTGTCCACGAGAGAACAAGAACGCTTTTGTTAATGGAAGGCCATGCCAGATTAATTGTGGTACATCACGATATCCTGGAAGAATGAAATCTTCTTTCTCAAGTGCAAAGTGAGTTGCAAGCTGAGAAGCCTCTTGTCCAGCTGTTGGCGCATAGAAGCCAAGACGTCCTTGACGGTTCAATGAAATTGAACGTTGATCTAATACTCGTGTAAACACCATACGGCGCATTAATTCTTTTAATTGGTCATCTGAGAGATCCGGCATTGCCGCTTCGTTTACGACTTCGCCTTTTTCGTTTAAAATTTGAAACGTTTCAAACTGCTTTTTGATGGCATCAAATTGCTTTTTGCTATCAACAATTGCTTTTTTTGTTTTTGCAGCCATTCTAAAGTCACCTCTTCCTTTCTTTTAACAGTCAATTTGTCGTGAATCCATTTATACATACAGATATAGGATAACCCAAAATACGCATATGACTCCTGTATATAATAGCCACTGGGATCGTTGTCGAAACATTGAATGATCACTCGTTTTTGAGTTCTTCTAACTGTATTAACGATAGTTCACAAATAACTAATACAACTTCTGTTAACAAGGACTAGTTTACAACAAGAAAAATAGTCCGTCAATTGATTTAACGGCTTTATTTAAATAAATGTATTCGCTTTACTTTTTATGGTGAGCTGTATCAATCTGTTTAACAAACAACTCCATCTGTACTAGTATAGAGTGTACTGCTGTACTACAATAGAAAATGTTTGTTTTTGTCGAAAAATAAAAAAAGAGCTGTTTTTTCAGCTCTTTTTCGACTCTTGATCTGCCGCTTTAGACAAAGCCTGTTTATGCTCATTCAATTGCTTTGTATATTGATTAAACTTTTTACCTTCTTTTCTGACTTTGCTATAAGAACGGTTCACCGTCTTCAGTTTGGATTTTAGCTCTTTATATCCTAAGTCCTTCTTCTTTAAAGATTTATATAAGTGCTGATCTTGTTTCAGCGCTTTTTGATATTCCTTGTAAAGCTGGTCATACGATGCATATCTTTTCTCAAGCGATTTGACCGTTTTATCTGCTTTTTCTTTTAAATCCGTATCTTGTATACGTTCCGCAGATTCTTTGACCGTTTTCAATTCTTTTTTCGATTCATCCATGCTGTCTTTTTCTGTTTTCAAATGTTCTTCTCTTTTCGCTGCAGATGCTAGCGCCTGATCAGAAAGGCTTGACACTGTTTTTGTGTGATTCTTCGTGGTTTGAATCATTTTTTTATAGAGCTGTTGCTCTTTTTTCTCATAGCTTTGCAGTGTACCTTGCTCTTTTTCAAAGGATGCCTCTTTTTCGCTCATTTTCGTCATTGCCTCTCGCATGTCATGAAACGGGTTTTGACCTCCGCATCCCGTCAGCAATAGGGTACATATCCCCGCTAAAGCAGCACCTGCTTTCATGCTTCTTCTTATTTGTTTCATCACAAGGTTCCCCCTTTATATCTCCACATACCACTATAATTTTTATAGGCGTTTGTGACAAGGAAAGAGGTCATTTTGAGGAGCCGAAGAAGATTTTTTTCAAGTGATAGGCGCATGACTATACAAATAGTGCATTCATACATAGTTTATATTACACGCTTCGCCTTCACTTATGAGAGGCCGAGTGTATTTCCAAAGGAGGTCAAAAGTATGTCTAATTATAGTCATGGAAGTATGTATGGTGGATACGGCGGTTACGGATATGGATACGGTGGTGGATATGGCGGTGGCTGTTGTTACCCAAGTTATGGCGGTGGGTACGGATACGGTGGAGGACGCACATTCGCTTTAATCGTTGTCCTTTTCATCCTATTAATCATCGTTGGCGCAGCATTCTTAGGCGGCGGTGGCGGCTGCTGCTAATGGCTGTTTAAGCCTCTGACCGGTCTCACAGGACCGGTCTTCTTTATTTCATTGCATATGTTGTGTATCATTTTATATACTTTACATACAAAGGAAATAGGAGTGAAGATTTGTGATTACCATGGAAGATATCGTACGGGATGGACATCCCGTCTTAAGACAAACAGCTGAAGCGGTCGAGCTCCCGCCAACAGAAGAGGAAAAACAGCAATTAGCTGATATGATTGAATTCGTCAAAAATAGTCAAGATGCTGAAATGGCTGAAAAGTATGGACTCAGACCCGGCGTTGGACTCGCTGCTCCGCAAATTAACATTAGTAAACGAATGATCGCTGTTCACTGTGAGGATGAAGATGGAGAGGAATACAGCTATGCCCTTTTCAACCCACGCATTGTCAGTCATTCTGTCAAAAGAGCTTATTTAACGACAGGTGAAGGCTGCTTATCTGTTGATGAAGCCATTCCTGGATTTGTCCCTCGATACCAAAAAATCAGGGTGAAGGCCACAACGCTTGAAGGTGAGGACATTGATATTCGCCTAAAAGGGTTCCCAGCCATTGTGTTTCAGCATGAAATCGACCATTTAAACGGCATTATGTTTTATGATCATATTCAAAAGGATCAGCCATTCGCTGAGCCAGACAACTCTGTTGCGATCGGCAGATCATAAAATAAAAAGAAGACCCAATAACCTATGGGTCTTCTTTCAGACCGTAGACAAACCCCACCTTTACTTCAAGTAAAAGTGGGGTTTTCGCATTTTTTTGAAAAAACATCATGTGTTTTACGCTGGACACGGTACTTTCCATGTCCAGTTTGCTAGCTTTTTAAGGTTCATGGCAGCGAAAGTAAGCATCGCTTGCATTGAAACTTTTTTTAGTCCACGAATTTTCGTCCAACGCATACCATGCTTTTCTTTTGCATCCGCAAAAACGCGTTCAATCGTTTCTTTCCGTTTTGCGTAGATGCTCTTATTTATTTCAGTGAGTCTCAGATTGTCTGCTTCATCTAGGTAATCCTGCCAAATATGCCGATGAATTTGTTTGGTGTGGTTTTGACTTTGGGTACAGTTATCTAAAAACGAGCAGGACTCACATACTTCTGAATCGGATGCATATTGCTTATAGCCTTCTCTAGTCGTTGTACGATAAGAGAGAATTTGCCCGTTGGGGCAAATGTAACAATCAAAATATGCATATCAGGTTGATAGGTCTGAGGTGGAAGCGTGGTGACACGTGGAGCTGACAGATACTAATAGATCGAGGACTTAACCTATATTCTATTGTGAAGTTTGAACATTGTTATCTAGTTTTGAGAGAACATTTTTTAAATATCTCTTGATTTATTTTCAATACATAGTATAATATCTTTTGTCACTAAATTGTCTGGTGATGATGGCGAAGAGGTCACACCCGTTCCCATACCGAACACGGAAGTTAAGCTCTTCAGCGCCGATGGTAGTTGGGGGTCTCCCCCTGTGAGAGTAGGACATCGCCAGGCTTTCTTCATTCCGCAGTAGCTCAGTGGTAGAGCTATCGGCTGTTAACCGATCGGTCGTAGGTTCGAATCCTACCTGCGGAGCCAATTTGGAGAGCTGTCCGAGTGGCCGAAGGAGCACGATTGGAAATCGTGTAGGCGGTAACCCCGTCTCAAGGGTTCGAATCCCTTGCTCTCCGCCACAATTTACATAATAGAGGGCCCGTTGGTCAAGCGGTTAAGACACCGCCCTTTCACGGCGGTAACACGGGTTCGAATCCCGTACGGGTCACCATTTTACAGAATATACACCAGTGTTTTTTATTTGGAGGATTAGCTCAGCTGGGAGAGCATCTGCCTTACAAGCAGAGGGTCGGCGGTTCGAGCCCGTCATCCTCCACCATATCTTTTATATCATCGCGGGGTGGAGCAGTTCGGTAGCTCGTCGGGCTCATAACCCGAAGGTCGCAGGTTCAAATCCTGCCCCCGCAACCAAATAATTTTATACAACCAAAATGGTCCGGTAGTTCAGTTGGTTAGAATGCCTGCCTGTCACGCAGGAGGTCGCGGGTTCGAGTCCCGTCCGGACCGCCATTTTTAAAAAGAATACATGGCTCGGTAGCTCAGTTGGTAGAGCAACGGACTGAAAATCCGTGTGTCGGCGGTTCGATTCCGTCCCGAGCCACCACTATTTGCCGGTGTAGCTCAATTGGTAGAGCAACTGACTTGTAATCAGTAGGTTGGGGGTTCAAGTCCTCTTGCCGGCACTGTTTTTCATATGTGGAGGGGTAGCGAAGTGGCTAAACGCGGCGGACTGTAAATCCGCTCCCTCCGGGTTCGGCGGTTCGAATCCGCCCCCCTCCACCATTTTTTCATAGGGGCATAGTTTAAAGGTAGAACAGAGGTCTCCAAAACCTCCGGTGTGGGTTCGATTCCTACTGCCCCTGCCAATTTTCTTAATATGATTCATAACATCTATGGCGGTTGTGGCGAAGTGGTTAACGCACCAGATTGTGGCTCTGGCACTCGTGGGTTCGATTCCCATCAATCGCCCCATTTTATTATTGGGCTATAGCCAAGCGGTAAGGCAACGGACTTTGACTCCGTCATGCGTTGGTTCGAATCCAGCTAGCCCAGTTAATTTGCGGAAGTAGTTCAGTGGTAGAACACCACCTTGCCAAGGTGGGGGTCGCGGGTTCGAATCCCGTCTTCCGCTCCAATAATGGCGGCATAGCCAAGTGGTAAGGCAGAGGTCTGCAAAACCTTTATCCCCGGTTCAAATCCGGGTGTCGCCTTTTTGAAAAGACTGCCGGGGTGGTGGAATTGGCAGACACACAGGACTTAAAATCCTGCGGTAGGTGACTACCGTGCCGGTTCAAGTCCGGCCCTCGGCACCATGTTTTTAATTATAAGTTGCGCTCTTTAATGATCATGCCGGTGTGGCGGAATTGGCAGACGCGCACGACTCAAAATCGTGTTCCTCACGGAGTGCCGGTTCGACCCCGGCCACCGGTATCTACTTTTAGATATTCTTTATGATCGTCAAGTACAGAAGAATAAAGGAATATCTACGTTTCAAACGTCTTTCTACAAATTGTAGGAGGGCGTTTTTTTATTTGTTTTTTAGCTGATTTTTCACACGAAAAAATTTCTTCAAATCGTGTTCAAAGGAAATTAACTTTTACTTTAATGATGGTTACCTTATGATTAAACTAAAGAGGCAGGATAATTGAAGAAGGATTGTATAAATTGTACATAGGTGGTGTTGTAATGATTACGGTTAAAAATGCTGAAAGTTATCTTAAAGATAGCATTGGTGAAGATATCGATGATATAAAAAAGGTTTGGGAAACATTTAAAGCTTTTTCAAAGGAGACTGTTGAGGGCCAAGAAGATAAAGAAATTTTATTTCAGTGTGGTGTCTATAATTTTACAGGAGAGGAACTATTTCATTTTGACTTGGTACGTCAGTTTACAGTTTATGAAGAAGATGATTATTCACACATGGAACAACTGCACTGTGAATTTTTATTTAAACCAACAAGCGAGTTAAAAAAGTTAAAGGTGGTAGAAGAATGGTCAATGGATTATGACGATATAGATCATTTTTTTAATCATATTGAAAGTATTCATGAGTTTACAATACCTTTGAGTTTAAAGCCGATAAAATTAGACATATACCAAGAAGAACTTTAATTCTTATTTTATTAAGAGGTGCTTTACTTTAAAAGGGGATACCGTGCCTTTTTGGAATAATTGATCGCGGAGTGCCGGTTTGACCCCAGCCACCAGTATCTATTAAAAGTTTCATAATCGGTTTTTACCGTCAACCTAACGTTCCACCCTCGTGGTGAAGCGTTTTTTTGTGGTTTAAAAGAGTTATTTAAATAAAAAATAGAAACCTATTAGAAAATAAAGAGTATGTACTTCTTTTAGCAGATTAATCTTTAGATGATTTGCAACATTTGATAAGATACATTTAATCATGGAAGGAAACAAAACGGTGTAGCACATTCACATCAAACAGTGCACTTTCTTTGAATAACTAAATGAATATTTGTGGGTACATTCACATCTTTAGCTGACATCATCATTGTGACCCAGTTTGAGGGGGAGAATTTATGAAAAAACAAAATAATCATGAGGAGTTATTGAAAGGTGGAAATGTCTCGAACGTTTATCGTTCGGGAGATACGGTTCGTCGAGAAGTAAAGTCAGACAATATCAATATACGAAAGCTGCTGAAACATTTAGAAAAAAAGAATTTCTCCTATGCTCCAAAGTTTTTAGGGGTTGATGAAAAAGGCCGAGAGATCTTGTCCTTCATTGAAGGTGTAGCCGGTCATGATCCCTTAGAAGAATACATGTGCTCTCACAATGCTTTAAAAGAAATAGCGAGAATGCTTAGACGGTATCATGATGCTATTTGTGATTTTCCCATTTCAGACGATTGGGAACGAATGGACAATACGCCTAACAACATAGAGGTTGTGTGCCATAATGATTTTGCGATGTACAACATTATTTTCAAAGATAAAAAGCCAGTGGGGATCATTGATTTTGATGTAGCTGCTCCGGGTCCAAGACTTTGGGATATCGCTTATACCCTTTATACATGTGTGCCTCTCAGTAGATTTTTTCGCAATGAAGCGGGGGAGATCGTTCATTATCACGCATTAGAACATGCAGGCCATATAAAGTATAGAGTCAACCTGTTTTTTGAAGCTTATGGTGAGAAAATAGCAGAAGGTTATGTGGAGATGGTGCTGCTGCGTTTAAAAGGGTTATGTCAGTACATGAAACGAAAAGCGAGTGACGGGGATATTGCTTTTCAAAAAATGATTGATGAGGGGCACCTTGAACATTATCAAAAAGACATACAATTCATTCATGAACACAGAAAAGAATGGGTTTGAGGATGCCAAGGGCCCTCTAAAAGAGAAGGAACAATTAGGTGTTTATACCACTCTTATCACGCTTACGTAAGAGACTAAAAGAAATTGACTTTATCTAGACCTAAAGTTATTTTTGAAATAGAGAAGATATGAAGGGGGCTGGAATTGTTGTTTGAAGTGATCGTTTATGATAAAGCAAAATATCATTATGATGGGGATTTTCCAAAGGACTTATCTATTGAACAAGCCTTCGTACATACAGGCATGTTTTTGGGTTGGATCATTGATAATGATTTGTTCAGTGAAGAATTTGAAGAAGACATTGAGGGTGAAATTCAAAAATTTAAATCACGAGAAGTGACAGGGACTCAAATTTATATGGACTGTGATGGAGTGTTTTCAAATGATATGCTGAATGATGAAGGAAATGAATTTGCCCAAGATTATTTCGATTTTGAAAATGGGTTGTATTTAGATGACTACGAGGAGACATTTCCAGAAGCTGAAGATGTATATGATGTTAAAGATAGTTGGGAGAACTACGAAAAAATCAAAAAAGTGATTCAAAAACGTTATTTAGATTGGGTAAATCAGCGTTAAGACATCAGATTTATGATTCAATTATAAATGAGTAATAGAATGTTAAAAAGGCGGAGTTGTTAACTTGCAAATGAAGACAATTTTACAGACCATCATTGAAGACGAGAGGTCACATGATTATCCGCTTTTTAGACAGTACTGTGTGAAGAAAGAACAGGGTCTGCGTAAAGATGCGTTAAAGGTTCTCCAGTTATTTGTTGAAGAGATGAATGAGAATGAATTTGCAGCACGGCGTTCATTTGTTGCTTGGCTATTTGAGAAAATTGAACGGTGTGACGATGGTCATCATGTGCTTGTGTATCCATTGATCATTGGGGTGATTCAGCCTGTTCTGCAAGAGTGGGAGAAGGTTGATCCGTTTGATGTGAGACCGTATCGCTGGCAAGGCTTGTTTGTGCAACAGGGAGAAGGGCTGCCCTATTTATTGAAAGCACTAGAGCTTGGAGGCAGCAAGGAGCAGCGTGTCATTTTTCAAATTTGCGAAACCTATTTATCTGCTTTATGGTATTCGTATCATCATATACATGAAGATCTTTATTTAAGCACCTATGAGAAAGACCAAGAGCGAATTCAAGGTATTGAAGATGTCATGATGCTGATTGAAGATAAGAGGATTCGCACTAATGTTGAAAAACAAGTAGCCTATTATGGTCAGCTTTTATCAGACTGGATGGAATTTCAGCAAACGGAGACAAGAGGTTTTATGAAATGGTGTGCGGAGCGTCAGAAGCCGTATGAGTGGGTAGAGGCTTTTTATTATCAACAATAGGTGAGGAAACGGCAGAGTTCATTCTGCCGTTTCTTTATGCCATATTCGCTCTATTTCTACATGATCTGGTTTGTAATATGTCAGGACATAGACATCTGGATTGCTTAGTTTCTCCCACTCTTTGAATCCAATCGTGGGATCGGCGTGTTTAAGAAGCAAGCTCATGATATTGCCATGTGTGACAAATAGCGTATGATCTTTTTCTGAATTTATTTGTTCGTAGAGTACTTCTACAATGCGATTCATGGCTTCAAGGCTTGATTCTCCGCCCTCACAAGTCAAATGTAAGTCCGTAAAACTGCGCTTTAGTTTCTCATACCAATCGTCTATTGGTTTGCGGCTTAGCACACGTTCAGAAAGACGCTGATCAATTTTGACTCTGAGTTGTTTTGCATGAGCAAGAGGTTCAGAGGTTTGGATCGCTCGCTTATAGGGACTTGAGATGATCTGGTTGAGATGGATGCTGGAAAAGAACTGTGCTAGTGCGTGAGATTGTGCGATGCCTTGTGGCGTTAAAGACGCATCCTCGGATTGTCCATTGGCTTGGCAGTGTCTAACAATATAATATGTTTTCATAGGTCACACCTTTCATCGAGTATAAAAAAATCATCCAGGATTGGATGAGGATAGGTTCATTTGTTCGGGTCTATTTCTTTATAGGGATCTGTGAGCTTCGAGGTGAGGTCTAAGTTGAACAAAAAATCATCTACGGTGTCTGTGCCAAAGGGAAGTGCGGAGAAGTTAATTGGGATGCTGTCTTCTTGTTTTTCAGAGGTGACCTGCTGTGTTTGCTGCTTTTTTTTCCAGTACTTAAACAAGCGCATGTGAAGCCCCCTTTTCTATGAAAAAGATGGATTTATACATAATATACGGGGAGAGTTGTCCAAGCGTCAAATGTTTTTTTCATAAGAATATATGAAAAGAGCCACACAGGATAGTGCGGCTCTTACATAGCACGATGTAATGCTTTTAGCAATTTGCGTTCGCATTTTAAGTTGTATCGCTTGCGATGGAGTTTATTCGTGTTACATCTGCCAATGACGTGTCTGACATCTTGATGATAAATGATAAGTTGTCTGTAAGCTGGATTATTTAATAATGCATGAAACCAGCTATACCTTTTGAGCTCGCTTGCGTTTCGAGAAATATCCTCTTCATCTACCTGTAGAAAAGGAATATACACAGCTAGTGAGAAGATATCAAAAATGAATCCCATGTTAATTCCTCCTTCCATATTATTTCCTACGCTTAGAAGGAGGGAAGGTTTCATTCAATCAAACTTTAAAAACAATCCCAATGCATAAACCATTCTTTTGTGTCTTTGTCGTAATAGAAATACATCGTGCCGTTATCACCAATCATAAACCGAGGTTTTTCTTCTGAGGCGATTTGTAGCATGAATTCGCCTGGTTGATGATGGGGTGGGGATTGAATATATGCGCCATACCCACCAATTTTTGTGAATGAATAATTGGTGTATTGATCAAAGAAGTGTTCTGTCGCTGCATCACTTTCATTTACTTCTGATAAATCGACGTATGACCACGCTTCTTCCCAGCAAGGGTGGTCTTCTTGCTCACTTTTCTTCCATTGAATTTGAAAGGGTTTTAATCCTCTCACTTCTTCGGGAGTCTCAACTACTTCTAATCCATCCATAGTTGAATATTCAATGAGTTTCCAGCCTTCGCCGTTTTTGGTGATATCTATCGGAAGTGCTTTCTGATTGAGAAAGATTTGAATCAATTTACATTCATTGAATCCGTTTAATCCTCCTGGCACTTCAGGTAAATGAATTTGTAAGATCGGAATCATGGCACCATCTTCATCTATGGGCCAGCCTTGAGCAGGGTGGATGAAGAAATGACCGGCCAGCTGTGTGCTGTTGGATCAGGACGAAAGCCACCAATCTTAGCCATGACGGGTGTTTTTCCTATTTGTTTTAATTCATGAAAAGCTTTGATCTCCATTACTTACCCCTCCAATCTTTAGCCTGCAATGTGAGCGTCATGAAAGGTGCCATTGATATTACCTGAGACAATGATGACATGTCCCCAAAATAAATCACCGTCGTGACAGTAGACCTCAAACTCTCCATCTGGGTAGGCATGCAAGCTTTCGAGTGAGATGCGGCTTATAAAGTGATCCAGCGTAAGCTCTTCTTGTGTTTCGGCGGAGTCATCTTGTGCCTGCCAGTCTTTAGCTAGTTCAATCAGTTGATTTGCTGCAAATGATTTAATAGAAGCATCCCATGTGCTCTGCTCTTCCATGAGCTGTCTAGCGGTTCGAAGAGAGTCGTTTATTTTTTCGTCTTCTTCGAGGTTGAAGTAGAGAAGGCACTCTTCATTGCTCCATTGGATTGTTGTTTCAAACAAGTCTAGTCCTTTCACTAATTCAAAGGTGCCTAGCAGGTCATCATGATAAAAGACAGGTTTTTGGGCTTCTTCTAGAATCTCTTGTAGCTCTTCATCCTGTGTATTTGTATCGATAAGTGATACTAGCATGAACTCACCTTCACCTTTTCGGACCTGAAGTGTCACAATTGATTCTTTATGTAATTGTGCCTGCTTTTCCCTTAACCCCTCTTCATCTGTTAACCAACATAGCCTTATGTTTTCGGTTGTGATGAGGTCTTTATCTTTCCAAGCAATTAGTGGAATAGAAGCGGTCCAAAGGGCTTCCTGTCCGGCTTTTCCTGCACCTACTCCTGAAGGTCCTGTGACAGCAATGATGTGGACTATTTCTTCTGAAAATCGTTCTTCAAATGCGTTTATTTGTTTGTTATGTTTCATGTGAATGTCCTCCAGCCTGATTTGTTGAAAATCTATATCTTTATCACACCGCATATGAGGAGGAGAAATCAAGCTTTTTCTGCTAAAACTTTTTTAGATTGTCAGAGAAGGGAAAATACATGGATGGCCTTGAGGTTGAGTCACAATAAACACGAATAAGATATGTAGCGAATTTTGTATAAAATTAGGATAAAGAGTCGAAAGACCTAGGTGATTCTTCCTTTTCTTTATAATTACTTTGACACGAATAGATGAAAAAAGTAAAGTAGTACTGAGTGATTTACAAACCCTTCTTCATCCATTGAATTGCAAAGTGTATGTAAATCAAACGTAAATGGATATTTTTCCTTTTATTTACTCGAATTTTTTTGAAACCTATGATGCTTCTCATACGTTATATTAAAGGAGCACACATATCCGGCGGAAACAGAGCATCGGAATGCTTGGTGAAGAAGATTTACATTTGCAATATCAGTGTAAATTTTTTATGATTTCATTTATATTAGAACGATAATAAGAAAGAAGAGGTTTTATGAAAAAAATATTTGCGAACAAATATAGCTTTTTTGTATTGGCTGTCCTTTTATTTTGGGCGAAATCGTATGCAGCCTACAAAATGGACTTTAATTTAGGAGTGAAAGGTTCTTTTCAAGAGGGTCTTCTTTTATTAAATCCATTTAGTTCAGCCATTGTGTTTTTGGGACTGGCTCTCTTTTTGAAGGGTCGTAAATCTGCCATTGTTTTAATTGTGATTGACTTTATTATGACCGCACTTTTATATGCGAATGTAGCGTACTACCGTTTCTTTGATGACTTTTTGACTTTCTCTACAATGAAGCAAGCAGGCAATCTTGGAGGAGGCATGACTGGCGGTGTGTTATCTAGTATTAAGCCACATGACCTTTTGTACTTCCTTGATATTATTATCTTGATTGCGATTGTGATCTGGAGACCAGAAGTGAAGAAATTCCAAATGAAAAAGACATTTGCACTGTTGATTGTGGCTGCAGGTGTAGGACTATTCTTTGTAAACCTTCATTTAGCTGAAAAGGATCGTCCAGAATTATTAACAAGAACTTTTGATCATAAGTATGTTGTCAAATATTTAGGTGTTTATAATTATACGATTTATGACGGAGTACAATCTGCACAAAATGCAACACAGGTAGCAAATGCGAGCAGTGAAGATTTAACGGATGTTGTCAACTATACAGCTTCTCACTATGCGAAACCAAACGCAGAGTACTTCGGTAAAGCTAAAGGGAAGAACATTATTAAAATCCATTTAGAAAGCTTCCAGTCTTTCTTAATTGACTACAAACTAAATGGAGAAGAAGTGACACCGTTTTTAAACAAGCTGGCTCATGGGAAAGAGGACTTTACGTATTTCGATAACTTCTTCCATCAGACAGGTCAAGGAAAGACAGCTGATGCTGAGCTGATGATGGATAATAGTATGTTCGGCTTGCCAGAGGGAGCAGCGTTTGTGACAAAAGGTGAAAATACTTACCAATCACTCCCTGCCATCCTAGATCAAAAAGCAGGCTATACGAGCGCAGTGCTTCACGGCGACTATAAATCTTTCTGGAACCGTGACACGATTTATAAGCATATGGGATATGATCAATTCTTTGATGCTTCCTATTACAACATGGATGAAGAAAATCTTGTGAATATGGGTCTGAAGGATAAACCATTCTTCAAAGAATCAATTCCGATGCTAGAATCAATGAAAAAACCATTTTATGCACATTTAATGACATTAACTAATCACTATCCATTTAATTTAGATGAAAAAGATGCGACGATTGCTAAGGCAACAACTGGTGACAAAACAGTAGATAACTACTTCCAAACAGCAAGATATCTAGATGAATCATTAGAGCAATTCTTTAAAGACTTGAAAAAGTCAGGTATGTATAAAGACTCTGTCATTTTATTATATGGTGACCATAATGGTATTTCTGAAAACCATAACCGTGCAATGAGCGAGATTCAAGGGAAAGAAATTACACCTTATCAAAATGCACAAAACCAGCGTGTACCACTCATGATTCGTATTCCTGGCAAACAGGGCGGCGTGAACCATACGTATGGTGGTGAAGTAGATGTGATGCCTACGCTTCTTCACTTACAAGGTATTGATTCAAATGAGTATGTGAATTTTGGAACAGATCTATTCTCTAAGAAGCATGATCAAACTGTTGCATTTCGTAACGGAAACTATGTGACACCAAAATATACACTTGTAGATAACACTGTCTACGATACAAAAACAGGTAAAGTTGTGAAACAAAATAAAAAGACAGAGGCGATTAAAGCCCGTGTCGATAATCAGTTAAGCCTTTCAGATAAAGTGCTTTATAGGGATCTTCTTCGATTCCATAAGCTGTCTGACTTTAAACCAGTGAATCCATCTGATTATTTCTATGGTAAATCAAAAGATAAAGAAGAGGATTCTTCTGCTAAGTAACTGAGTTTTGGGCAAGCACAGAAGGGTGCTTGCCTTTTTCTCTCTCATCGCTTGATTTGTTGGCAAAATTTGTTTATATTTAGGGTGATACAAGAGTAAATGCTGGCGTAAAGCTGGCAGAAACTCATTTCGTCCTAGGGGATTTCAGGAGGAGCTTATGACAACAAATACAAAAACACAAAAAAAGAAGTCAGAAGTATGGGGCTGGCTTAAAGCGATTTTAATCGCATTCATCGCTGTTTTTATCATTCGTAACTTTTTATTCGCACCGTACATTGTAAAAGGAACCTCTATGGAACCAACATTGCATAATACAGAACGGGTTTTTGTGAATAAAACGGTTGATTACTTCGGTGATTATAAGCGGGGACAGATCATTGTTCTTGATGGGGAAGACCGCAGCACTCATTATGTTAAACGATTAATTGGTTTACCTGGTGATAAAATTGAAATGAAAAATGACCAACTGTATGTCAATGGTCAAAAAGTGGCTGAGCCTTACTTAGCGTCAAACAAAAAGAAAGCAGCAGCAGATGGCATCTTGTTGACACCTGATTTTGGTCCTCTTACTGTACCAAAAGGAAAGTATTTTGTCATGGGTGACAATCGTCAAAATTCAATGGACAGTCGCAATGGCTTAGGTCTTTTTACAAAGAGTGATATTCAAGGAACGACATCATTTGTGTTTTATCCTTTCCAAGACGTTCGACTACTTAACGATTAATAACACGTAAAAAAGCACACCACAGTGTGCTTTCAGCTTGTAGACAAAGTCTACAAGCTTTTTTGTATAATAAGGGTAATAACAATAATCTGTGGGGGATAAACATGTTATCGAAACGTGAAGAAGAAAGAAGAAATCAATTAGAAGTAGTGGCTTTAGATGAATTAGTGCCTGAAGATCATCTTGTGCGGAAAATTGAACAAGCAATCGATTTCGATTTCATTTATGATCTTGTCAAAGATCATTATAGTTCTGATAATGGTAGACCAAGTGTTGATCCTGTTGTTCTCATTAAGATGGTCTTAATCCAATATCTATTTGGCATTCGCTCCATGCGTCAAACCATTAAAGAAATTGAAACCAATGTGGCTTATCGTTGGTTTATTGGGTATGGATTTTCGGAGAAAATTCCGCACTTTTCTACCTTCGGTAAAAACTACGTGAGACGCTTCCACGATACAGATTTATTCGAACAAATTTTTTATCGAATCTTAAGAGAAGCGATGAAAAAAGGGCTCGTTGACCCGTCTATCGCCTTCATTGATTCGACTCATGTCAAAGCGAACGCCAATAAGAAAAAACTTGAAAAGAAAATCGTTCGAGTTGAGACAAGAAGTTATCAAAATCAGCTTCATGAAGAGATCAATATTGATCGTGAAGAACATGGAAAAAAGCCCTTACCCCTACAGAATAAAGAAGAAACAAAAGAAATCAAGGTCAGTACAACTGACCCAGAGAGTGGCTATTATGTAAAGGATGAACGTGAAAAGTCATTTGCTTATTCATTTCATACAGCGTGTGATTCAAAAGG
Source organism: Bacillus pumilus (assembly GCF_009937765.1). NCBI lineage: Bacteria > Bacillati > Bacillota > Bacilli > Caryophanales > Bacillaceae > Bacillus > Bacillus pumilus. Next base: position 1,986,971 of record NZ_CP047089.1, read on the forward strand.
ATTTATTTTAGGCTCGCTGGTCACAGGCGGAAATGTTCATGATAGTCGTATGTTGGATTCACTCGTATCAAAAGTGACAGAGAAAGTCGGAAAACCAAATGTAGTCGCAGTAGATGCGGGGTATAAAACACCTTACATCGCTAAGTTCTTAATGGATCAAGAGATAAGACCTGTCATGCCCTACACTCGTCCAAGAACAAAAGCTGGTTATTTGAAAAAGAATGAATACGTATATGATGCATATTTTGATTGTTACATTTGCCCCAACGGGCAAATTCTCTCTTATCGTACAACGACTAGAGAAGGCTATAAGCAATATGTATCCGATTCAGAAGTATGTGAGTCCTGCTCGTTTTTAGATAACTGTACCCAAAGTCAAAACCACACCAAACAAATTCATCGGCATATTTGGCAGGATTATCTAGATGAAGCAGACAATCTGAGACTCACTGAAATAAATAAGAGCATCTACGCAAAACGGAAAGAAACGATTGAACGCGTTTTTGCGGATGCAAAAGAAAAGCATGGTATGCGTTGGACGAAACTTCGTGGACTAAAAAAAGTTTCAATGCAAGCGATGCTTACTTTCGCTGCCATGAACCTTAAAAAACTAGCAAACTGGACATGGAAAGTACCATGTCCAGCGTAAAACACATGATGTTTTTCAAAAAAAATGTGAAAACCCCACTTTTACTTGAAGTAAAGGTAGGGTTTGTCTACGGTCTGAAAGCACACCACAGTGTGCTTTTTCTATTTTATTCAGCCTGACTTTTTGTGATTGCTTGTTCAAGGTCTGCGATAATGTCTTCAATCGCTTCTGTTCCAACAGATAAACGAATAAGCTCTGGTGTGACGCCTGTCGCTATTTGTTCTGCTTCACTTAATTGCTGATGCGTTGTGCTGGCAGGATGAATAATGAGTGATTTAGAATCGCCCACATTTGCAAGGTGTGAAAATAACTTAACGGAATCAATGAGTTTTTTACCTGCTTCTCGTCCACCTTTAATACCAAATGTGAGAATAGCGCCTTGTCCTTTTGGCAAATAGGTTTGAGCAAGCTCATAAGATTCATGGCTTTCAAGACCTGGATAGCTTACCCAATCTACAAGAGGATGATCTTGTAAGAATTGCGCTGTTTTTAATGCATTTTCACTATGTCTCTCCAGGCGCAGATGCAGAGTTTCTAGGCCTTGCAAAAGTAAAAATGAGTTAAAAGGTGATAAGGCTGCTCCTAAATCCCGTAAGAGCTGCACACGTGCTTTTGTGATATAAGCCGCTTCTCCAATTGCTTCGGTATACGTCAGACCGTGATAACTTGGATCTGGTTCAGTCAGCCCCTTGAACTTATCACTGTCAGCCCAAGGAAACTTGCCGCTATCGACAATGACACCGCCAATTGATGTACCATGACCGCCAATGAATTTCGTAGCGGAATGGACAACAATGTCTGCACCAAACTCAATTGGTCTTAATAAATAAGGACTTGCAAGTGTATTATCCACAATAAGCGGGATATGGTGCTTGTGTGCAATGGTTGAGATGGCTTCAATATGTAGAATATCGCCTTTAGGATTCCCAATGCTTTCTGCATACACTGCCTTCGTTTTGTCTGTAATGGCTGCTTCGAGTTCTTCTAAATTGGATGAATCAACAAATTTCACTGTAATGCCGAGTTTTTTGAGTGTATGAGCAAATAAATTGTACGTGCCTCCATAAAGGCTGCTGGATGAGACAATTTCGTCGCCAGCTCCTGCAATGTTTAAAATAGAATAAGTGGTCGCTGCTTGTCCAGAAGAGACAGCAAGTGCACCAATGCCGCCCTCAAGCTCGGCGATCCGTTTTTCAAAGACGTCATTTGTAGGGTTCATAATGCGAGAATAAATATTTCCGGGTTCCTGCAGTCCGAATAAATTCGCCGCATGCTCACTATCTCTAAAACCGAAAGAGCTTGTTTGATAAATAGGCACGGCTCTTGAATAGGTTGCTGAATCAAGCTCCTGACCTGCGTGAATGGCTTTCGTTTCTAAACGGAATGGACGTTCTTCTGACATGTGTGTATCCTCCTTTTGTTAGATAGAACCAACTACTTTGATAAGAAATATTTAATAAGACTATAAATCTTGTTTCATGCTTGGTCAATCATTTTTTAGATAAATCTGAAAAAATAATAAATAAAGTTGATAGGCTTTTTTATTTCAATAAGAAAAGGTAGGGACATGCTGGATGAAAAAGAGGGATGGTTTCATTAGAGAATACGGATCCGTTTTTTGAAAGCAATTAATCATTGACAGCTAGTGAAATCATGGAATGTTTATGTTGTATTGCTCTTTCATAGTAAGAAGCGAATCATATGTTGAATGTGACTTAAGAAAAGGAAGGGCTTTTTTCCCAACGGACTTTCTTGTATATACATATTTTAAGTGACAAGAGAAGAAGGAAAATAGACTCACTCTTTTGTCGGAATTATCAGTAAATATTTCATAAATAATGTGTTAACGACATATAATCAGGACTTTTTTATCTGATATATCGGGGGAATTCTTTCTATTTCACAAAAAAGAAAGAATATATAAAGGGATTGATAAATAAGGACTATTTCAAAAAATGAAGCTTTTATTGCCATTATATGGGTTTGGTGGTTCTTAAGGGGTGGGAAAATCTAGATAATAAGTTAGAGGTTCTACACTTAAAAGTGAAGAATTGAATAAAAAGTCACATTTTACCCAAAAGTACGTTCGGTCAAAAATGGGATCTTCTGTTGATGCTTGGAGAGTAGAGCCTATGATACGATCATCATAAGCTGGGAGGTGAAAAGTATGACTTATGCAGCGCCGCAAGTTGACTATTCCACTATGGAACCTGCTATTATGGACCAAGCTTGGTTCTTAGTATTTGTTGCTGTCCTTCTTGGATTGGGAGCAACAGTTGTTCTAGGAGCAGCAGTTTGGTGTATAGCTAACGGCAAGGGTAGCTTTACAGGAGCCGTTCAGTGGGAAAGTGGCTTAAAAGTCCAAATTGAATGTAAGTAGCTATACTTAGGATTCATCTTTTTACTTCTATGAAATGACACCAGGGCTAAACCGTCTGTGGCGGGCGGTTTAGCCTGATCTGTTTTTAAAGAATATGCAGACACTTGGAGGTTATATGTTTACGATCGAGAAATTAACCAAGACGTATAAAAATAACGTGACTGCTGTCAAAGATTTTCATTTAAAGATCGACCCTCATCAAATCGTTGCTGTCGCTGGACCGAATGGTTCTGGTAAAACAACGATGATTAACTGTATACTCGGCATCATCAAGCATACAGAAGGAACGATTTTTTTGCAGGACGTCACAAATGACGAACCATCCTTTAAAAAACAAGTAGCCTATGTTCCAGATGATCTGCTGCTCCCTGAAGCATTGACTGGTGCTGAATATTTAGATTTTGTTTCTTCTATGTATGAATGTAAAACAATTCATAGAAGAAATCAACTAATTGAACTGTTTGATATGGACTCAGCTTTATCAAGACCGATTGAAACCTATTCACATGGTATGAAAAAAAAGACACAGCTGATTGCCGCCTTTATGCTTGATAGTCAATTGGTGATTATGGATGAGCCCTTTAGAGGACTTGATATTGAAGCGGTTATAAACACAAAGAAACTGATGAAACGTTATGCCGAGCACCATGGTGCGATCTTGCTTTCAACGCATGATATGCTTTCAGCGGAAGAGCTGTGCCATAAAATCGCCATTATTTCTAAGGGAAATAAAATGGATGAAGGAACGGTCTCAGCCTTAAAGGAGAAGTATCAATCAAGCACATTGGAACAGGTGTTTCTGAAAGCTTCAATGTTAAGTGATAGGGGTGCACATTTTGATGAAATCATTAATCATTTCTAGAATGATGCTTAAAATGTGGCAGCAGGAGATGTATAAGCTCTTTGATACTCAGACGAAGCGGATCATTGTGATCTTATTCTTTTTATTTGCCGTCACAATGGGCGCCATCATCGGATACAGTTTTACGGGTGTCTTTATGAAGGCATTCTTACATGGCGATGAACGTTCACTTGGATTACTCGTTGTGTCAATGGCGATCAATGCATCCATCTTTACAAGTCTGTTATTCATTTTGATCAAGGTCAGAACGCCTGAGCAAGACCGTTTTTCTATGCAGCTCAGCTGGTTCCCGCTTTCTACTTTTCAGAAAAGCCTTGGATACTTTATTCCGATGGTGACAGTGGTGGCAGGGCTTGTTTTATTTTTTATCGGTATTCTGCTTTTACCTAATTTTATTGCCCAGGGAATAGGTGTTTATTTTATTGTTACGTTCTTTTTGATGGTGATTTTGCAATCGCTTTTTGTCTTAATGCTTTTGCAACTCATTTACAATATGACGTATTTGGTCGTTCTAAAATTAAAATTACCGTTGCAAAAATTTGCAGCGATCTTTGTTTTATTAGCACTGGTTGTAGCGTATGGAATGACGCATTTTGATATAAGTCAAATTCAGCAATCATATATACAGTTTGATTATCATTTGATGTATTTCACAGCACCGTTTTTCTTAGTGGCTCAAGGAATGTCTCCTGAAGGGGTAAACTATGCAATCTTGATTCTGTTTATCCTTTTATCGACGTGTGGCGCTTTTCTTTCTCTTGCGATGATGCCGATTATGGCAGAGAAAAAAGCGTTAACCTTTTTAAACAAATTGCCGTTCTCTTCTTCAAAAAAATGGTCACTGATTGTAAAGGAAATGAAATCACAGGTGCGAAATGAAGAAAACATTTTAAATTTTCTCATTCTCCTCATTGTGATCTTATTCGTCCGTTATCAGTTTGGGTTCCGCTTTGAAGAAGAAGCATTTTTTGTTCTCTGTGCTCTCGCTGGATTAACCGCCTTCAATTCATTTGGCAATGATAAACGAATGCTGGGGATGTACAAAACATTTGGCCTAAGATCGTGGGAAGTGGCTCTGTATAAGTTTATCGGGCTTTTGCTTGTTGGTGTAATGCAAATTGCCATCTTCATGCTGACAACGCTGACCCTTCCTGATCAAGTTTGGAACGTATTGATTGGGGCCGCTGTGCTATGCAATGCCACTGCGCTCTTTTATGTGGTAGGTATTTTACTTCCGCTTGATCGGAACAATCCCTACACAGGCATTTTTTCATTTGGAGCACTTATTTTACTCATGATTCCAATTGTTTTTATTGGAAACTATGTCATAGGGGAGTCGAGTCAAACGCTTCAGTGGCTGCTTGTAGCTGCATTTGAAGGTCTGCTCATCTTTGCCATATATAAAGGTTTTTCATGGAGGTATTCACATGATTCAACTTCTTAACAATAAGCTAAAGATTGAGCGGGTACCGGCACTCGCGCCGTATGTGACTTTACAAAAGAGACATCTCACGGATACGCAATATGGAAGCACACTCCCGATTAATGAAAGTGCCTATCATATGTTAACGAAAGTAGATGGCAAAAGGACAGAAGCGAGTATTACAGCAGAGCTCGCCGATTTGTTTCAAGTCGATGAGTCTGTGATTTCTCGAGACTTTTATCAACTGATGATGGGGTTGAATCAGCATCATTTACTGTCTATTCATTATCAATCACCGTATCGGATTGTGACAGCTTGCTGTCAATTTTTCAAACAGTATCAATTGAAAATGAAGGAACGATTTGATTGCACTGGTCACTCGTTCCTTCATATTTTTGGGACAGCATTACTCATGGTGACACGTAAAATCATCTTTTTCTGGATGCTTTTTATGGTCATGGCAGGAATCGCTTTTTTATTCATTCCTGATCGATCAATTGCAGCCATTGCGATTTATTTTACAATTATTTATTTTGGATTAATTACCGGGACCGCCTTACATGAGGCAGCACACGGCTATGCGCATCGTAAATTTGCGGGACGGGATGGTCCACAAGGTTTTTTTGCGAGTGATATGATGTCTGTGAAATTTGTGAGACCTGTATTAGATCCGTTTCAGAAAAAGCAGGTATGGATTACCTTGCTTGGGCCGCTTGTCCCAGGTGTGATCGGAGCAGCAGGGATCATTTTGACCGTATTATGTCTAAAAGAAAATCCAATTTCAACAGGTTTCTTTATTTTTTCTATCACGTATTTTATTCAATTACTCTATCTTCTTCCTTTTATGGGGGATGGTAAATCTATTATGAAGCAGCTATTGCTTGGGGGAATGGGAGGACAACGATCATGAACGTACAGGCGATGAAACAAGGTGCAATTGTTGGTGGTTTTCTTGGGTTTTTAGGCTTTCCGATGCTGACAATCGGTGTATTGTTCTATCATTTATTTCAATCAAAAACGAATGATGCTTTATTATTTAACAGCCTCGCTTTTGAGATGGAAGGTTCATCCGCATTTACTTTTCAGATCAAGCCAAACTTTTTTATTTATATGATGGTGATTTTTGCCGCGAGTTTTCTCATTGTGGCCATCTTATCAGCCATGAAGCAGAAAAAAGCGAAAGGTTAGGAGAATTCTCCTAATCTTTTTTTGTATATTAAACCAAATATTAGTATAATAGAAAATAAAAAACATCAAAGGGGATCTCAATGTTAAAAAAATGGAGTGTTCTTATATTCACTTTTGTTCTATTAGCAGGATGCGGCGAGAAGGCCGAAGAAACCACACAAACTGAGAAGACGGTATCAGAAAAACCTGCAACAGAAAAAAATAAAAAAACAGCAACTCAAAATGAAATAACTATCGAACCTATGAAACTAACAAAAAATGAAAAAAATCTTCTGGAATCATTATCAGATAAATCATTTGAAGCGATGACAGTGAAGGGATTAAAAGAAAGTGTCAAAAGTGTTTCCTTGATCGGTTTGCATTACAAGGATGGACAATTATTGAAAGAAGATACAAAAAAAATTACCCTGAAACTTCATCAAAATGGTGTCGATAACAGTGTCAAATTTATCTATCAGCTAGAAGAGAAAAAAGATGATCTGCTAAAAGTAACGTATAGCTTGTGGAAAGATAAGGAGCAGAGCGAACAAACGAAGCTCGCCACTAGCGTTGATTTTAAACAGGACGTGGGAGGAAACACAACGATATCAGAAACAGATATTTTTCACATGTCTCCTGGAGAGAAAAAATTAATTTCTATTACCATCACGACTGGAATGAACTATGAGTTTTCTGGTTTAACAAATTCTGAAAAGATTCTAAAAGAAGAATTAAAAAATGTGAAGCAGGCTTATTTGGTGTATTTGCAACTCGATAAATAACTATCGTAATATATACGGAGAATATGAAGTTTTTTGACGAAAAATCTTCATATTCTCTTGACGAATTGTTAAGAAAGTTGTAACATAATAAAAGTCAACGCGATGACGTTGCTTTTTAAAAATTGATGCGGGTGTAGTTTAGTGGTAAAACCTCAGCCTTCCAAGCTGATGTCGTGAGTTCGATTCTCATCACCCGCTCCAATACATAATTTTGTTTATAACGCAGTATTTCGTTTCATAGATAAACGAAGTGTTGCGTTTTTTATTATGTCAGTATAATGTGAAAAAGCACTGTCAATCTAAAGTGCTTTTTCAATAAGTTCATATTTACTTTCTCCACCATGTATCTGTACAAACATCTTCGTCAAGGATTGAATGAGAGCTTCACTCTTTTCCCGGGAAATAGATGGCGGAAACAGGATAATTTGCAGAATGTTTTTTGTGCCTTGAGAAATGTGAGCTTTACTTGGTTGAGAAAATAATCCTTTAAGTCCTGCTTTGTCTTGCCATTCAATGTGACCAGTCTCATGTTTTGCTAGTGAAAGTGGCTCTTCTACGCGATCAGCATCGAAGGTCAATATAGGCAAGAAATATTTTAAAGAGAAAAAGATCGACAAATCCTGTACGGAATTGGTCGAGTCAATAAATTGTTCCTTTTGGATATCCGCAAGAATTGGCAGGAAAGGAACGTCTTTTAAAAGATCCGTCCATTCTTTGATTGCTGGTACTTCCTCTAAGACTTTATCTTCGTATTCAAAGAATAAAGATTCTTGAAACAGGCGTAACCGGCCTTTTAACATTTGAGGGGATGTGCCAACTTCAATATGAGAATATTCAATCTGTCCAACATGGATAGACGGGTTTTCAGGATGAGAAATTTCCATATGTATCTTCACAGTGACTCACTCCAATCGGTCGTGATACACTCGTATTATACTGAAAACAACAGAAGAAACAAAGAAAGGAGGTTTGCAAGGTGATTCATGTTGGAGAATTAAAAGAAGAATTGATTCAATATGCGAAAGAAATTGGTGTTGATAAAATCCGATTTGCAAGTGCTGATACATTTGATTCATTAAAAGACCGCCTCATCTTACATGAATCGTTAGGGTATTTGTCAGGCTTTGAAGAGCCTGATATCGAAAAACGAACAAACCCTTCTTTGCTGCTTCCGAAGGCCAAATCAATTGTTGCGATAGCGCTCGCATATCCTTCTAAAATGAAAGATGCTCCTCGAAGTACAAAGGATGCAAGAAGAGGGATCTTCTGCCGTGCCTCTTGGGGAACAGACTATCATGTTGTGCTGAAAAAAAAGCTCGACATGCTTGAAGAATTCTTGCGTAGCAAACATGTCGACATCCGAACAAAATCAATGGTGGACACAGGTGAACTGTCTGATCGTGCAGTAGCGGAACGCGCTGGCATCGGTTTTAGTGCGAAGAACTGTATGATTATCACGCCAGAGTTTGGGTCTTATGTGTATTTGGCCGAAATGATCACAAATGTCCCCTTTGAACCGGATGAGAAAATTGAAGACCAGTGCGGGACGTGTAATAAATGTGTCGATTCGTGTCCAACTGGTGCACTTGTGAATCCAGGGCAACTGAATTCACAACGATGTATTTCCTTTTTAACGCAAACAAAAGGGTTTTTGCCTGACGAATTTCGTTCGAAAATAGGAAATCGATTGTATGGGTGTGATACGTGCCAAATTGTCTGCCCGATCAATAAAGGAAAGGACTTTCACCTGCATCCTGAAATGGAGCCGGACCCAGAAATTGCGAAGCCGCTCTTAAAGCCGCTTCTTACGATCAGTAATCGTGAGTTTAAAGAAAAATACGGTCATGTTTCAGGTTCATGGCGGGGGAAAAAGCCGATTCAGCGAAATGCAATTTTGGCACTCGCTCATTTTAAAGATACCTCTGCCTTACCAGTGTTAATTGAGTTGATGCACAAGGACCCAAGACCGGTCATTCGGGGAACGGCTGCTTGGGCAATTGGCAAAATTGGCGACGATCAGCAGCTTCCAGAGCTGGAAAAAGCCCTTGAACGGGAAAGTGATGAAGAAGCAAAAGAGGAGATTGTGAAAGGGATTGAGCTTTTACAGACACCTTTAAATACTAAATAACATCCCTGTGAACATAGAATGAACCAAACAGAGATTTTAAAAAATGTTTGGTGGTGTCTGTGTGAAACAATTATTAGAGAAAACTTTAGAAGACAGGCTGGCGTATTTAATCAATGACCGTGCAATCAAACAACCACAGCTCATGTCTGATGTGGAAGCAGTCGAACGGAAAAAAGAACTTTTTGCTAGAAGACAGGTGGAGATTGTCAAAGCGAAAGCCAAAGCAACACTCCTCGATTCTTCGATTCAGGATGACGGGGCTCAGCATGTGCAGTATCTCGCTCATCTTACTTATGTATGCAAGGATGTAGACGAATCTTTTTATTTAGAGGAGCAGGTAGAAAAAAGAGAAGCGTTCCTTTACAACGACATGCTTGTGAAAGACCGGTTGATGATAGAAAAGCGCCAAATGGAAGATCAAGTGGATGAGCGTTTTCAAACCGAAGAACAGTTTGGGAGAGCCTTTCACTATGACCGACGGGCAGCTGTGCAATATGCGGAGACGTACTGGAATAAACGAAATCCTGCCTATAAAAATTTTGAAGATAACTGCACAAATTTTATTTCACAATGCTTGAAGGCTGGAAATGCGCCAACGAGAGGGTATCCGAACCGCGGATCTGGCTGGTGGGTACGGCCGCATACGTGGAGCTATAGCTGGACAGTAGCTCATTCGATGAAAAATTATTTAGCAAATTCGAAAGCGGGTTTAAGAGCACAGAAACTCAAAGATGCACAGGAACTTCAAATTGGTGATGTCATTTGCTACGATTTTGAGGGAGATGGCAGGTATAATCATACAACCATTGTTGTCGATCACGATAAAGGTGGAATGCCTCTTGTGAATGCTCAGACATATGACAGTCGAATGCGTTATTGGTCGTATGAGGATTCAACCGCCTATACACCAGCTATTCGATATATGTTTTTTCACATTTTGGACGATGCCGCGAAGGATAGTTAATGGTATAATGTTGAGCGGAAAAGAAAATTAGAGGTGAACTTTTTTGGGACTTCATGTCGTTTTATATCAACCAGAGATTCCAGCTAATACTGGAAATATTGCGCGTACATGTGCAGCAACAAATACAACCCTTCATCTGATTCGTCCGCTTGGTTTTTCGACAGATGATAAAATGCTGAAGCGTGCAGGACTCGATTATTGGAAATATGCCAATGTAGTCTATCATGACTCGCTTGATGAATTGTTTGAGGCTCATCCAAAGGGGCAATTCTTCTATATCACAAAATTTGGCCAAAAGCCGCATACGACATTTGATTACTCTCAGCTAGATGAAGACTATTTCTTCGTATTTGGCAGAGAGACAAGTGGGTTACCGAAAGATTTGATCGAGCGGAATATGGACCGCTGTCTTCGTTTACCGATGACAGAACATGTTCGTTCTCTGAATCTATCGAATACGGCAGCAATTCTTGTGTATGAAGCACTTCGCCAGCAGCAATACCGTGATCTGATTTGAGGTCATAATGAAAGCCGGGATACTGATCTCGGCTTTTTTTATGTGAGATAAGAAACAAAAAGAAGGAAAATACGACACTTTTATACTTTTTTTGACATGTAAAAAAATAGGTAGTATGATAGATAATGATAACGTTTTCAAATAATGAATCCATTAGGAGGAAAAATGAGATGAAAAAGCTACTGATCACTAGTGCCATTAGCTCAGCTATTTTATTGGGGGCGATTCCAGTCAGTGTCCCAGGTCTTTCTCAGACGCAGGAAATAGAAGCAGCGCAATTATCGAAAGGTATCGGCGGACGTACTTAAATCAATAGCAATGGGTCCATATTGGTCACAAAGATTCAACTCCCTTCCGCAATGAGTGTATCAAATGGGACAGCTTATATTTATTCTGGATTCACAGGGTCAAAGGAAGCGGATATTGGTCTTCAATACAGTTCAACATATAATGTGTGGAAACCTACGATGAAAGTAGGAGCAAATAATCAAGAAACCTATATCGAAGGAAAAAATGATTTTACGTATACAAAAGGGTTTAAGCCTGGAAGTATTGTGCAAATGACCATTTATAAAAACTTGAATGGACATACAAGAGCAACGTTCTGGGGGACAAATAATGTTGGTTATACTGGGCGTATTATCACGGAAATCCAAAACTCTAACATTGGTTCTGTGACGAAGTGGAAATTACTGTCGACAGTAGCAGTGACTGACGATATCTATCGGAAAGATATTCGTGCGAACTTCTCTACTCGTTTTACTGACATCACATTAGACAGTCGTGCCGTCACACCTGTGATTGATACGCAAGACTTTACGTCCATTCAAGTATCAGGGAATACAGTAAATATGCAGGTGTTAAAAACAACGAATTAAATAAAAAAGGATGTTCCCTCATGGAACATCCTTTTTTTCATTTACCAGGCTTGCCTTCGTAGCCAGCTGTGAAAATGGATACTAAAAACGTAATGATGACGCCCATCATAATGACCGTTCTCATGTAAGCTCCCCCTTATCCCTTTGTTTCGATCGCTGCCTGTTTCATATGATGTGAAGTTCGCCTTGAAAAGCAGGAGAAGAAGATCATTTTTCTCCTGTTTTTCCTTTATTATGAAGGGTCTTGCGGATGGTTGTCAATTCAGTTTGCCAATTCGTCATTTTGAAGAACGAAAGCATGTAATAGGACGCCTCCGCATAGATTGTAAAACAGTATCTGATTACTTGCTTCAATCTTGAAAGAGGAGGTTCATATGGATATTTTAAAGAAAATCGAACAGCACAGAGAAGAAGAGCAGCGTCTTAAATGGGAAGGAACATTTGGCGAGTATTTAGACATTATAAAGGAAAATCCACTTGTCGCTCAATCTGCTCATTCTCGCGTTTATCATATGATTAAAGACAGCGGGATTGAAGAGGAGAATGGGGTCAGAACGTACAAATTTTTTGATCAGGAGCTTTTTGGATTAGAGGAATCGTTGGAAAGATTAGTGGAAGAATATTTTCACCCTGCTGCCAAACGGCTTGATGTGAGGAAGCGTATTTTGTTGTTAATGGGACCAGTGAGCGGTGGGAAATCTACACTTGTTACTAGGCTGAAAAGAGGACTAGAAGAATATTCACTGACAGATAATGGCGCAGTCTATGCGATCAAAGGCTGCCCGATGCATGAAGATCCGCTTCATCTTATTCCGCAAAATCTGCGTGAGGATTTCTATAGAGAGTATGGCATTCGTGTACAGGGGAATTTGTCCCCTTTGAATATGATGAGGCTGGAAGAGGAATTCGGCGGGCGAATTGAGGACGTAAGGGTTGAACGGATCTTTTTCTCAGAGGATAAACGGACCGGGATTGGTACCTTTAGTCCGTCTGATCCGAAATCTCAAGACATTGCTGATTTAACAGGAAGCATTGACTTTTCCACTATTGCTGAATTTGGATCAGAGTCAGATCCAAGGGCCTACCGCTTTGATGGAGAACTCAATAAAGCAAACCGGGGAATGATGGAGTTTCAGGAGATGTTAAAGTGTGATGAGAAATTTCTATGGCATCTTCTGTCATTAACGCAAGAAGGAAATTTTAAAGCAGGCCGTTTTGCCTTGATAAGTGCAGATGAATTGATCGTTGCTCATACGAATGAAACCGAGTACCGGTCGTTTATTTCAAATAAAAAGAACGAGGCTTTGCATTCAAGAATTATTGTGATGCCGATCCCTTATAACTTGAAGGTGACAGAGGAGGAACGCATTTATCATAAAATGATTTCAGAAAGTGATGTCGCAGATGTGCATATTGCACCGCACACGCTAAAAGTGGCAGCGATGTTCTCCATTCTGACAAGACTCAAAGAGCCGAAGCGTTCTGATATTGATTTGGTGAAAAAAATGCGTCTGTATGACGGAGAGAGTGTCGAAGGCTTTCAATCTGCTGATATTGATGAGATGAAAAAGGAATTTCATGATGAAGGGATGAGCGGAATTGATCCACGGTATGTCATTAACCGCATTTCCTCCACTATTATCAGGAAGAACATGGAATCGATTAATGCCCTAGATGTCCTTCGTTCGTTAAAAGAAGGACTCGATCAGCATCCGTCTATCTCCAGTGAGGACAGGGAGCGCTATTTGAATTTTATTTCTGTTGCTCGAAAAGAGTACGACGATATTGCGAAGAAGGAAGTACAAAAGGCATTTGTGTATTCCTATGAGGAGTCTGCGAAAACGCTCATGGATAATTATTTAGATAATGTCGAGGCATATTGCAACAAAAACAAGCTGCGTGATCCATTAACCGGTGAAGAAATGAATCCTGATGAAAAGCTTATGCGTTCAATTGAGGAGCAGATCGGGATTTCTGAAAACGCCAAAAAAGCTTTTAGAGAAGAAATTCTGATTCGTATTTCGGCTTATGCAAGAAAGGGCAAACGCTTTGATTATAATTCTCATGAAAGATTGCGTGAGGCGATTCAGAAGAAGCTGTTTGCTGATTTAAAAGATGTGGTGAAAATTACGACGTCAACGAAAACGCCGGATGAACAGCAACTGAAGAAAGTGAATGAAGTAGTAGCTAGATTAATTGATGAACATGGCTATAATTCTACAAGTGCAAATGAACTTTTAAAATACGTAGGTAGTCTTCTCAATCGTTAATCAATGAAGGAGGCATTATTGGCGCACCTGCACCGGTAATGTCTTTTTTAGAAATGACCGTCAACTTGGGTGACGAGCAGCATAAGATAAAGAAATCGGTGGTTAGAAGAATTGTGCAAAACAGGTGAGGAGGGGGATGGATGTCCCGGCAAGGAAAAAGTCAGTTTATTGTATCTCAGGAAGACTGGTCCCTCCATCGAAAAGGCTATGACGACCAGCAGCGTCATCAGAAAAAAGTCAAAGAAGCGATTAAAAACAATTTGCCGGATCTTGTCACAGAGGAAAGCATTATCATGTCTAATGGAAAAGATGTTGTTAAGATTCCGATTCGTTCGTTAGATGAATATAAAATTCGTTACAACTACGATAAAAATAAGCATGTGGGTCAGGGCGATGGAGATAGCGAGGTAGGCGATATTGTCGCACGTGATGGATCAGATAGTAAGCAAGGGCAAGGAAAGGGTCAGAGTGCAGGGGATCAGGCTGGAGAGGATTATTACGAAGCAGAGGTCTCATTAATGGATCTTGAGGAAGCGCTGTTTCGGGAATTAGAGCTGCCAAACCTTAAACAAAAAGAGCTTGACGACATCATTGTTGAGCAAATTGAGTTTAATGATATTCGCAAAACCGGGTTAACAGGGAATATTCATAAAAAACGAACGATGCTCTCAGCATTTAAACGAAATGCAATGACAGGTAGCCCTTCCTTTTATCCAATCTATCCAGAGGATATCAAATATAAGACGTGGAATGAAGTGACCAAACCAGAGTCGAAAGCCGTCGTTTTAGCAATGATGGATACGAGCGGAAGTATGGGGCTTTGGGAAAAATATATGGCGAGAAGTTTTTTCTTTTGGATGACACGTTTCTTACGGACAAAGTATGAGACGGTCGATATTGAATTTATTGCCCATCATACAGAGGCGAAGGTTGTCGATGAAGAACATTTCTTCTCGCGCGGCGAGAGCGGGGGAACGATTTGCTCCTCTGTCTATCGAAAAGCACTAGAGCTCATAGACGAACGTTATCCGCCATCGCGATATAATATTTATCCTTTTCATTTTTCTGATGGAGACAATTTGACATCAGATAATGCACGTTGCGTGAAGCTTGTGTCTGAAATTATGAAAAAAGCTAATTTATTCTGTTATGGTGAAGTGAATCAATACAACAGGCATTCTACATTAATGTCAGCATATAAGCATATACAGGATGAGAAATTTAAGCATTATATTTTGAAGCAAAAATCAGATGTCTTTCTCGCCTTAAAAAAATTTTTTCAGCAAGAAGAAGTTCTTTCGTAAATAGCACATTTGAAAAAACCTTTCAGCATAAGGGCTGAAGGGTTTTTTGTATGGAGAAGGAAGGGATCACCAGAAAAAAAGTAAAACTTTCTCTTTGACATTTCAATTTTCATTTATTAATATTTAATCTTGTTAAATATAAGTTTTTCAAAAAAGATGCCGATCGTCTTTTCTTCTTTTTCTACTCTTTGCTCATGAGTGAACAATAAGTATAAATGGGCTGCACACCATTATTCATGCGGGGAAGATGAAGGAGAAATAACAGTTTTATGAGCTTACTTCATATTCTGTCAGATGATGGGCATTCTAAGTTTGCTAAAGCAGATGACACTATATTTTTATACATGAAAGGAGAAACAAAACATGAACAGAGGGCGTTTATTGCTAACGAACATTATTGGCCTTATTGTGATTCTTGCCATTATTGCCGGAGGTGCTTATTACTATTACGAAAGCACAAATTTTGTCAAAACTGACGAGGCAAAAGTAACAGGTGACATGTATCAAATCACAGCACCAGCAGCTGGACAAATCAAAGGCTGGGATATCAATGAAGGTGACGAAGTGCAAAAAGACAGCACAGTTGCAAAAGTTGAAGGAGAAACAAAAACAAACATTAAATCAGTGGCTGATGGCACATTAGTCAAAAAAGAAGTACAAAACAATCAACAAGTGCAGCCTGGTACAGTTCTTGGTGAAACCATTGATTTAAGCAAGCTATACATCACAGCGAATATCAAAGAAACAGATATTAAAAACATTGAAAAAGGCGACAAAGTCGACATCGTGGTAGATGGTGATCCTAGTACAACATTTGAAGGAACAGTTGAACAAATTGGTTATGCGACAAACTCAACATTCAACATGCTACCAGCAACAAACTCAAGTGGTAACTATACAAAAGTGACACAAAAAGTAGCAGTGAAAATTTCAATTAAAAATCCATCAGACAAAGTACTTCCTGGTATGAATGCTTCTGTCAAAATTTCATCTTAATGATGATTGATATCAAAAAATGAAAGGAGGTTGTCTGAGATGGCAAATCAACCTGCAGCAACAAAACAGGGAGCAGGCTCCTTGTCTTTACTGATCATTTTAATGGCCGGGTTGTTCGTCGCGATTTTGAACCAAACGCTTCTGAACGTAGCCATGCCCCATTTAATGACTGAATTTAATGTGAGTGCAACGACAATTCAGTGGCTTACAACAGGTTATATGCTTGTCAACGGTGTGCTCATTCCGTTATCTGCGTTTTTAATCACACGCTTTGGACAGCGTAGCTTATTCCTAGTTGCCATGATCTCGTTTACACTAGGGACCTTTATTTGCGGGATTGCGCCGAACTTCTCGACCATGCTCATCGGCCGTTTGATTCAGGCAGTCGGCGGCGGTATCTTGCAGCCACTCGTGATGACAACAATCCTTTTTATTTTCCCTCCAGAAAACAGAGGGAAAGGAATGGGGATTTTCGGTCTTGCGATGATGTTTGCTCCTGCGGTAGGACCAACATTATCTGGTTACATTATTGAACATTATTCTTGGCGTATTATGTTTTATGGACTTGTTCCAATCGGAGCAATTGTCATTATCGCGGCTTTCTTTATGTTTAGAAATATTGTAGAGCCTAAAAAGATCAAGCTGGACAGCCTTGGTGCGATTCTTTCCATCGTTGGTTTTGCTTCGCTTCTATACGGAGTGAGTGAAGCCGGAAGTGATGGCTGGACAGATCCGATCGTCTTATCGACGATTATTGTTGGTGCGATTGCGATTATTCTCTTTATTTTCCAACAGCTGAAAGCTGATAATCCGATGCTTGATTTCCGGGTGTTTAAATACAGTATTTTCTCACTATCAAGTGTCATTAATATTATTATTACAGTTGCCTTATATACTGGGATGTTCTTACTACCAATTTATCTGCAGAACCTCGTTGGGTTTACGGCATTGCAATCTGGGCTATTAATGCTTCCAGGGGCACTTGCGATGCTGATTATGTCCCCGATTTCAGGGATTTTGTTTGATAAATTTGGACCTCGTCCGCTTGCGATTGTGGGAATGCTCATTACCGTTGTCACCACATTCGAGTTTACAAGGCTGACGATTGATACATCATATAGTCACATCGTGCTCATGTATGCAGTGCGTGCATTCGGTATGTCACTCCTTATGATGCCTGTGATGACAGCTGGGATGAACCAATTACCACAGCACTTAAACAGCCATGGTACAGCGATGTCTAATACATTGAGACAAATCAGTGGTTCGATCGGTACGAGTTTGATCACAACGATTTATACGAATCGGACAACATTCCATTATTCCAATATGGCGGATCAAACAAATACAGCGGACCCGTTCTTCATGAATTCGTTCCAGGCAGCTGTGTCGAATGTGATGCATCATATGGGTATGACAGCTGAAGCTGCTCAAAAATATGTATCTACCCAGCTCTTTACGAAAGCTCAGGTTGATTCAAATGTAATGGGTATCAATGATGCTTACATGTGGGTAACGTTATTCTGTGCCGCTGGTGTCATTCTCAGCTTGTTCCTGCGTGATGTACGTAAGGATAAAAAGCGAAAAGATCAGCAGCATAAAAAACAAGAAATGACACTGCTTCCAGCACCTAAGGAAGCAAACCAAGATGCAAGATAAGTGTGGAGGGACCGTACATGAAAATTTATGTCGTATACGATAGTGAAGGTGACCATACAAAAGCACTGGCAGAAGCAATTGCAGCGGGTGCAGGTGAAACGGAGCAGGCTGAAGTATTCGTTGATCACGTGAAAGATGCGGATATTCGCAAGCTTGATCAAATGGATGCAATTATTTGGGGCTGTCCTGGTCACTTTGGAACCATTAGTGCTGGATTAAAGACATGGATTGACCGTCTTGGCTACCTATGGGCTGAAGGAAAATTAATCGATAAAGTCGGTGCCGTTTTCTGTACAACTGCTACAACGCACGGCGGTTTAGAAATGACGATGCATAATTTGATTACCCCAATGTTCCACCAAGGGATGCTTGTCGTTGGTCTTCCTGGAAATGTGCCAGAGAATGCGTTATATGGCTCTTACTATGGAGCAGGTGTGACATGTCCGATTGATTCTGATGAAGTGATTTCGACAGAAGGTATTGAACTCGGAAAAGCATTAGGAAGACGTGTAGCATCAGTCACTGCGTCATTTAAGCGATAAGGAGAGGGTTCTTTTGGCGACGATTATTGTAGCGTTAGTAGCTGCTGTTCTAGTCATTATCGGATTAGTAGCATTCAATGTCAGACACGCTTCGGTCGAGAAGAAAGAGATCAATGAAGATGTGCCTCATCAGCCTGACGTGCCCCGTAGCGAGTCAGAAGCTGCGGCGAGACCTGTAGAGCCTGAAGTAGAAGAGGAAGCGTCAACGCCTCCTCAAACGAATGAACGAGTGTCTGGCGATGATTTCTATAGACAGGCGCTTCAAAAGTTTAAGCAACCAGAACCACCTGTCAAAGAAGAAGAGCCAAAGACAAAAATGAATGATGATATGTATCGTTCTGCCTTGCAGAAGCTAAAGCAGAAGGACAAATAAAAAGGAGAACCTCTCGTCAGGTTCTCCTTTTTTTTATGGGACAAAAAAACCGCCGGCAGAAGCCGAGCGGTTTTCCTTCACTCTATAAAGTGCTAAAGAGCAGATGCTCTTAAATTACGCTTTGTTAACGTTAGCAGCTTGTGGTCCACGGTTACCTTCAACGATTTCGAAAGAAACTGCTTGACCTTCTTCTAAAGTTTTGAAGCCTTCGCCTTGGATAGCAGAGAAGTGAACGAATACATCGTCTTGACCTTCTACTTCGATGAATCCGAAACCTTTTTCAGAGTTGAACCATTTTACTTTACCTTCTAACATGAAATTTCCTCCTAAAGCGATCTTAACGCTTAAATTCACTATTCTTGCTCTTACACAAACTTCAAAGACGAAAACTCTTTCAAAACTTTCTTCTTAAAGATGATACGAACAAAAATAATTACCTTTACTTTACCAGTGTTTGCGGGAAAAAACAACTGTTATACGAAAACTTTTTTAAAAATAATGATCGCTAACAAATTGAGGAAAAAGCCTATATTCATTGGCCTCTTTTTCTCCCTGAGAAGCTCACTTGATTTCGACCAGACTGCTTCGCTTTATAGAGCTCCTGATCAGCTATAATCGGTAATTGTTTGATGTCTGGACTTGTCCCAGAGTAATACGCACACCCAAGTGATACTGTAATATGAATGGACATGCCATTTTGTAAATAAACCGGCTGATCTGCTATTTTTCTCCGTAAACGTTCTGCAATCTGCCATGTTTTTTCAACTGTACAATTTGGTAGAAAGACAGCAAATTCCTCGCCACCGATCCTGCCAATATAATCAGAGCTTCTTGTGTTTTTGATCAGCCTTTTTCCGATTTCTTTTAAAACCATATCTCCCTCATGATGTCCATATTGGTCATTGATGGATTTGAAGTAATCGATGTCTAAGTAAATAAGGGACATTTGATGGGTAGGGTGCTTAAATTTCATCGAAAAAGCATCATTTAAGACCTCATCGAACTTCCGTTTATTTAAAACACCTGTTAAAAAGTCATAATGAGCTTGGAATTTATACAAATTCAACAGCTGATATGCTTTTGTTTGATGTTCAATGACGTAAAAGTTAAACAAAACTGCAATATATGAGAACATCCAATAAGTAAAATGCAGTTCAAATGATGTCTCATGCACGATCATGATAAACAGGCTTGTGGCAATCACATTACCGATCGTAATGGACAAAAGCATTTTCACAACATGATTCATATGTCGTTCAGCAATTAAAAAAGAAGCTGTAGCAATGATCATCATGGAAAAAATATTGATGAAAGAAGCGATGTTGGCTTCGATTAATAATCGACCAATGATCACAACAACGGCTGCAATAATGGTTTGGGCAATGCCTCCGTAAAAGGCCGTTAAAATAAGGGGGATATGTCTTAAATCGATGATAGCTGGTCCAGCTTTGATAGAGAAGAACATTAAGAGGACACCGAGTAACCCAGAAAGAATGCCTTTGCATAGTTGTCTGAGCAGGGTATCTTCTTTCTTTAGAAAATTCTCTTTAAACACAAGCATAAATAAATAATGGAAAGTGACAAGAATTGTTAAATTAATAAAGAGGTCTCTTAGCAAAATTAAATCACCTTTTTAAAATTACTAAAATTTGTTGCAAAAGAAAAGGGGAAAAAGGATAATTAATAAAAATTTCACTTATGAGGGGATCAAAACACATGCATGGAAAACGCTTCCCGGATGAACCGGACTTGTTTTCTTTTTTTGAAACGGAGCCTGATGAAAGGTTCGAGAAAGGGATGCCGATTGAATATCAAAACCTGACATTTCGATTTGAGAATCAAGACGAGCGCTTCGTTGTCACGATGTACCTTGGAAGTCAAGAATTTACGTTAAAGGCTGTTCGAAAAAAAGATGGATCTATTTTAGGCATCTATGATTTTAAAACCGTGCAGCATGTAGAGATAAAAAAGGACAATCAATACGAGAAAGAGCTTTTGATCATAGTAGAAGCTTATGGTGATTTTATGACAACAGTTGAAATCGCTTTTTTACCTTTCTTCTCTGTGATGGTGAAAGAGCATTTTTCAGAAGAATAAACAGGAGCCTCAATATTTGAAGGCTCCTGTTTTCTTATTTGTGCTCGATGTCATTGATTACTTGCTGGATTGATTCATCATCCATCACATTCATGACACTTTCATCAATGTGGAGAGACTGTGCATAGGACTCTCTTGGCTGATGGTTTCTTGATGTTGATTCGTGCTGATTCGAATGATTTGGCTGTACAGCTGTGAATGCCTGCTTCATCATTTGTCCGATTTCCGCAGTGCCCTTTGATTCTCTTTGTGCGTGTGACTCGTGTCGAGGCGAGTCATGGTGCTGTTGATCTTTTCCCTTCATCATTGAAGACATATTCATTTGCGTCATGCTTTTCAGCCTTCTTCGTAAAGCCGGGGAAAATAATGCAATGATGGCTGTTGATACTGCGATCATTGCGCCAGTGCTCATGCCTTTTCTTTTTTTAAACAAACGAATCCCTCCATTTGATCGTGATGATCTTTCATCAAGTTTAGGATGACCAAACACAGCTGAATTATGAATTCATTTTGCGGAAACAGAGGATGTATGCATAAAAAGTCGGCTGGATGAAAAACCTAAGAGCAAAAGGAGGGAATAAATGATGAATAAGAAATGGATGCTATCTTTACTACTCGTTCCAGCATTGATCACCACTGGATGTGGTATGAACAACCAGGGCGATGAGCGAAGAGGAACAATGAAACGACAGTATGAAAATGTCACATATAAGAATGACAACATGAGGCAGGATGAGCCAGATGTTCAAACACCTCAGAAGGTCAAAGTGGCAGACAAAGCGTCAGAGCTTGTAGCCAACATGCCTGAAGTAAAAACAGCGAACGTACTGGTTACAGGAAAGAATGCATTTGTTGCCGTAATGCTTGAAGGCGATAAAAGCGGTAATGTGACAGATGATTTGAAAAAGAAAATTTCTGATAAAGTCAAATCAACAGATCAACAAATCGACAATGTGTATGTCTCTGCCAATCCAGACTTCGTTGATCGAATGGAAGGATATGGAAAGAGAATTAGAAGCGGAGAACCCATCTCAGGATTTTTCGATGAATTTACTGAAACAGTCAGACGTGTCTTCCCTGAATCAAAATAGCTACGACAAAAGCCGTATGTCATATGCGGCTTTTTTGTTTGGAACCGCACCTTGCGCACCTGACTGCATAAAGTAAAAAATATATCACCTCTTGTTGATCTTTGTTTCTTCATAGAAAGAGAAAGAGGCTGCAGGATGAATTCAGGTGGGGAGCAAATGAAAGCCAAGCCGTCAATGATTCATAAAAAGCTTGTAGGCGGAATGATAGCAGCAGGTCTCATTTTTTATGCTTTCACCGCGTACTTGATTTATGTTGCGTTTCAGCTGACAGGACAATATTTAGAGCAGCAGTCTTCTCCTAAAACGATTTTAACGGAGAGACTCAATAAGCAAGTCTATGAACATATTAGAATATACTATACAGAGAAAGAGGACGCTTTTGTTGATTTGACAATCGAGGCCATAGAACAGGCAAAGAAGAGGACAGCGTCAGTGTTTCAATTTGATACTGACAAACCTTTAGACATTATTTATTTTGATGATAAAGAAACAATTGAGCAATATGCTGGGATCAAGCATATTACGGGTTTTTATTCTGATCATGATCAAATGATAGGGTTATATCCAGATAAACGGGAAGCATTATTGAAGAAAGAGACACTGCCTTTATACTTTTTCAACACGTTATTGATTCATGAATATGCTCACTTTGTTTTCTATGAAAAAGTTCATTCTTACGAAGTGTCTCCGGTGATCTTCCCACTTTGGTTCCATGAGGGAACAGCAGAATGGACGGCCTATGACGTGTTAAATGCCACGTCTGAACGGTTCGACGTCATTCCCTTCCAGTCTCTTCATTCTGATCAAGATTGGCAAGACTCTCGGATGACGTATGAGACAGATGTTTATGTGCAAAGCTACTATATGATCTATGAGCTGGTGCAGCTTTACGGACGAGATATCATACACGAGATTATGCAGGAAACGGCGAAAACAGGTCTATTTGCTAAAGGCTTTGAACAGGCGACAGGGCAACGGCTCGCAGATTTTGAAGATTATTTTCACAAGATATATCAAAGAAAAAACGGCTGACCAGTGAAAATGGCCAGCCGTTTTTTTAATGAAGGGGCTTTTGCTGATTCGCTTTGCTTGGCGGCATTTGAACCTGCCCTTGAAGCGGTGCAAAAGCTGATGTCATGGCCGTCATGTCTTGTCTGGAAAGCTGAGGGACTTGATAGTAGCCATGCTTGTTTTGATACAAGAATATTTCATACGCCATTTCGATAAAGTTCGGGATTTGCGCAGCAAGTACACGTCTGACAACTGGATTCGTTACTTCTAATGCTGACATGGAAAGTAATCCAGCATGTGATTTGACGAGGCTGAGCATATGCCCTGTGATGCCCAAGTCTTTGACATCCTGTAACGATTGATTCGGCTTCTTCGGCTGAGAAGGCTTGATTCCGTATGTCACTTGTGTGTGTTCTTTCATCATATAAGTAGCGGTTTCTTCACTAGGCTTTTGTCCAGTAGAAAAACAATCTACAGTGACATTGTACTGAGATAAAACGAATTGGTATTGTCGATCCAAGATGTCGGATAATGCAGGATCTTGAATAAACTGCCGTAGGATCATATACTGATCCAAAATATTAATTGTGCCGGCTAAAATTTCATGTAAGTCGAATAATTCATGTCCGCCATGATTGAGTTCAGGCTGGGGAGCGCTTCCTTGAAACATTGGTTGTTGATCGTTTTGCACTTGAGATTCCTCCTTCTATTTATACAATCTGTTTTAATGTGAGGATGTTTTCCTTCTTTCATGCAAAAACATTATTTACAATTAGAGGGTTTTCTTCCTTTTTGTCGAAAAAAAGTATCAGACGAATGAACATGGGGGTACCAGATGCAGGACAAAATCATTAATCGTTTGATAGAAGACGAACATGTGCAGACACCAGTGATTGGCATCGGTGTTTCGCCGTTTGAACAGCATCATCTTGAGGCTTTCTTTCAATCATTTCCACATGAATTAAATGCCTCTTTTATTGTTGTGCAAAATCATGTGACAGGCGATTGTATAACTGATTTGGAAGCACTTGTTTTACCGATTGGCTACCGGGCAAAAACGATTAAACATGGTGAGAAAGTCATGAAGAAGACGATTTATTTTTGTCCACAGCATGCGGTAGTGACGTTAACAGAAGATCAGCGGCTGCACCTATCAGAGCAGCTGCCTGCGTGCATGGCTTGCTCTGTGGACTTGCTTTTTCAATCTCTTGCCAGCGTTCAAAAAGAGGAGGCTTATGCGATTTTCTTTCAAAAAGGTCATTGCGTGGGAAATGGCTTGCTTCAGTTGGTTGAGCAGGGCGGTACAGCTTTATCGTGCAGTGAGGAAGAAAGTGGTTTTGATACTTTGTATCAACAATCATTCAAGGACCCTTCCACCCTTGCGGCATACATCTCCAATATCATGAATGTTCCGCATATTGATGAGGCAGATCCTGTTTTACTGAGAATCATTGAACGTCTTGAAATGTATAAAGGCATTGCCTTTTCAAACTATGAAAGGAAAAGGCTGCTATCTGTCATTCAAAAGCGAATGAAGGCTACAAAAAATCAGATTTCATTGTTAGCAGAGTACGACTACTTATTAGAAAGAGAACCAGATGAGCTTGACCTTCTGCACGTACAGCTTCTAAGCGGCATGACATCTTTTTTTAGAGATAGGGAGGCTTTTCATGTATGTGAACATCAAATCATTCCGACGATCATTGAAAATGCGGTGAAAAACGGGAAATCTCGTTGCCGTATTTGGATTGCTGGATGTTCGACAGGAGAGGAAGCCTATTCTTTTACGATCTTATTTTTAGAAGAAATGAAGCGAAGACAAGTGACCATTGAACTTCAAGTATTTGCAACAGATATCAATCGGAAAGCCATTCAAAAAGCTAGTAAAGGTCTTTACTCAGTAGAGTCTATGGCAAGGATGCCGGAAAAATGGCGGGCGCGATATTTCGAAAGGAAAGGTGACGCTTTTATTGTGAAGCAGTCGCTTAGAAAACATATTGTCTTTGCACCTCACAATTTATTGATCGATTCACCTTTTATCCACCTCGATTTTATCAGTTGCCGAAATGTTCTGATGTACTTCCAGCCTGAAGTGCAAAAACGAGTATTGTCCCGATTCCAATATGCTTTAAAAGATGAAGGGATATTAATATTAGGGCCAAATGAAACTGTACCCAATATCCCTCGTTTATTTCATTTATTTAATGAAAAATGGAACATTTACACCCATTCAAACATTTCAAAACCACATGTCCCTTGGACATCAGACGCTCGTGATATCGAGTTGAAAGCGCGAGCTGCACAATATATGAAAGAAGTAAGCGAGGATTATGATGCATGTATGGTCATCAATGATAGTGACAAAATCCTGGCAGTATCAAAGGGTGCATATTCTTTTTTAGATCATACAGAAGTGTCAGATCAATCATGTGAATATGTGACACCTGATTATATGAAAGAGATGCTCAGTCAAACCTTTCAAAAGGTGTGGACAGACGAGACAGAGGTTGTGTTTCAACATGTTCTCATTTCAGAAAAAGGCAGCAAGCAGTATGCAGATTTTACCGTGAAAAGTTTTGACCGCCGTTTTAAGGGAGTATACGTCATTCTCATACGAATGAATGAGAGAGGGAAAAATCAAAAGAACGGCAGGGAAATAGGGATGTCAGATCTGAATTCAGTCTATCAACAGCGTATAGTCGATTTGGAAAATGAACTCAATGAAGTCAAACAAAAGGAGCAGGAGGCAAGGGCTCAATTAAAAGAGAAACACACGCAGTTAGAGGAGATTGAGAAAAAACACGAGCATTATATAAATATCATAAACAATTTAAGGGTGACAAGAGAAGAACTGTACAAACCCTCTATCAAGCCGGAGCTTGCAACGCTGTTTGTAGACAAGGACATGAATATTCGCTATTACACTCCTACAGCTGCCTCTTTATTTACTTCAGCGAAAATTAGACATCAGCAATCCTTTCAGTCGATGGCTAAAAAACTCACGAAGGAAACGCTCTGTCATGATATCCAATCCGTCATATCGGATAGGCGCGCGATCGAACGTGAAATTGAAACGAACGAAGGCGAGCAATTCACCGTTCACATCACACCCATCTTCGATGAAGAACATGAAGGAGCGGTGATGACTTGGATGAAAATGACTGAAGTAACGAAAATTAAGCAGTCGCTTCATCTAGCGGTGACGGCACTTGATAACAGCCATATTCATATTGTTGTGGCAACTGAGGAAGGGGTCATCCAATGCGTGAACCAGCGTTTCTGTCAATTCGTCCAGCAACACGAATATGACCTGATCGGCAAAGATATTTTTTCCGTCTATCATTCACTATGTCAATGTGATGATTTAGAGAAACAATGGAAAGTTTGTTTAAGAGAGGGCAGCTGGACAGGTGAGTTGTACTTTCAAGATTTATGTGGACGTGAACGATGGGAAAGAGTCTCTTTACATCGAATTGATGATCCTGACAAGATGCAGTCAACCGTCATGCGGATTTCAGAGGATATCACCAATCAAAAGCAGTCAGAGAAGATGCTGATGAAATCAGAGATGCTGTCAGCAGTAGGGCAGCTTGCAGCAGGCATCGCTCATGAGATACGGAACCCGCTGACCTCATTAAAAGGGTTTTTACAGCTGATGATTCAAAGTAAAAAGTATCAGAAAGATTATGCAGATGTCATGATGTCAGAGTTTAATCGGCTCGAGTCAATTATTAATGAATTTCTCGTACTTTCGAGAAGCAAATCGGTGAAATTTGAACCGGTACATGTCAATCTTCTGCTCGAAGAAGTGATCATGGTCGTTGAATCTCAGGCGGTCTTAAAAGGCGTATCTATTCAGAAAAAGCTGTCTCCATCGCTCCCTAACATTCAAGGCATTCCGAATGAACTGAAACAAGTTTTCCTAAACATCCTTAAAAACGGAATAGAAGCGATGGATGGTGTGACAGGTGTCATCAAGGTGACCTCTCTCATGAAAGATCATCAGATGATGTTGATCTTTGAAGACCAAGGAAAGGGAATACCAGAGGACGAAATAGGGAAACTCGGTGAACCATTTTATACAACAAAAGAAAAGGGAACAGGCCTCGGTTTAATGATGACCATTAAAATCATTGAAAGCCATGGTGGCACCATTCGTTTTGAAAGTAAAAGCTTTGAGGGAACACGAGTGATAATTACCTTTCCGATGAGTTAAAAAAGACAAGTTTTACATGAAATCCATTCAACATCAATATTTACTTTGTACACTATGAGAGATGAAGCGCAAAGGGGAGAGGTCTAATGAAACGAATGTTATCTATTCGAATGATTTGTTGTTTGGTTTTGGTGATCTTTAGTTTGCAGTCCTTATTGCCTGGCATGTCCGCAGTGAGCGAGGTCAGTGCATCTGAAAAGAAAGAAATAAAAAAGATTGTGCAGATCAAAAAAGCCCGTCAGCTCATAGGAGAGACCGTGACGGTAAGTGGCATTGTAACAGCAGATCAATCAGCTATAGGCAATGGAAAACTGTCCACATACATTCAAGACAAATCAGCCGGAATCAATGTTTATTCAGCCCAGCCCAATCACTTCCCGGAACTAAAAGCAGGGATGAAGGTGACAGTGACTGGTAAGATCATGTCTTATAAAGGACTGATTGAAATTGTGCCAGATCAAGGTAGTCTGAAGGTAGATACTGTGAACCAACCCTTGCCAAAGGCGAAGCGAGTGTCTGTGAAGCAGCTAGAAATGGAACAAGCAGGTAAACATGAAGGAAGACTAGTGAAGGTCAAAGGCTATGTAGAGACAAAACCAGCTCAGCCGGCTGGCGGTGGATACAATGTGGTGATCATTGATAAAAAATATCACAGCACCACACTGAGAGTGATGGTCGATACGAATGTGATTGATAAAGTAAAGACAGGGAAATGGTACGAGTTTACAGGGGTGTTAAGCAGGTATGATACGCTGCAGGTGCTTCCAAGACATCAGGATGATATCAATCTTCTCAAACGCCAGCCAAAGCCGCCAAAGATGAAGAAAGAATACAAAGCAACGGTTGACCGTGTGGTGGATGGAGATACGATTCATTTAAAGAAGCCCGTTCTAGGTACAACAAAGGTGCGTTTTGTGAATATGGACACGCCAGAAACGTATCATCAGCCAAAAAGTGAATTAGACAAAAACCAATTGCGTTTTGGACAGCAAGCGACTGACTATTTAAAAACACTACTTTCGAGCGGTGACCAAGTCACATTAAAAATTGGTCCTGAAGCTAAGGATCACTATGGACGTCTTTTAGCTCAGGTGAAAACCAAAAAAGGGTTAAATACAAATCTAGAGCTTGTGAAAAAAGGATATGCCCCTACTTATTTCATCTGGCCAATTGGAGATGAAAAGGACTATCATACGTATCAAAAAGCAGTAAAAGAAGCAAAGGAAAAAGGACTGGGCATTTGGGACGAAGCGGTCCCTCTGCTTGAACAGCCGTTTGAATTTAGAGCACGTGAACAGAAAAAAGGACTGACACGCTATGTTGGCGATTCATCTGTCAAAACCTACGTGTCCCCTGACAAATGGAAAGAAATCGATGTGGATAAACGGATCTTTTTTGCTTCTAAAGAAGAAGCAGAGCAGGCTGGTTACGAGCCGGTAAAGGATGCGGGCGAAGTACCATTAACGATTTTAAGTATGAATGATTTACACGGTAAAATTGATCAAGAATACGAATTGGATTTAAAAGGTGACGGCAATAAAGCCATGTACGGGCGGATGGATTATGTCGCAGCCTATATGAAGCAAAAACAAGCAGCGCACAAAAATACGATTACGGTCCATGCTGGAGATATGATTGGCGGGAGCTCTCCAATATCTTCACTTCTGCAAGATGAACCAACCGTTGAACTCATGGAGAACATTGGATTTGATGTCGGCACGGTTGGCAACCATGAATTCGATGAAGGGGTAGACGAGCTATTGCGTATCTTAAATGGTGGAGATCATCCAAAAGGGACAAAGGGGTATGACGGACAGAACTTTCCGCTCGTTTGTGCGAACTGTGAGTACAAGGATACAGGTAAACCGCTTTTACCGGCTTACGAAATCATTGATGTTGAAGGAATCCCTATCGCATTTATCGGCGTTGTGACCAAGTCTGCGGCAGGAATGGTCATGCCAGAAGGGATTAAAGACATTCAGTTTACAGATGAAGTCAAAGCCGTGAATGAAGCCACGAAGGAATTAAAACAAAAAGGAATTAAAGCTATAGCGGTTTTAGCTCATATGACAGCCTCTCAAAATGGCGATACCATCACTGGAGAGAGTGCAAAGCTTGCCAAAGAAGGTGATGAAGAAATTGATGTCATTTTTGCAGGTCATAATCACGAAGTGGTCAATGGAGAGGTCAATGGAAAATTAATTGTGCAAGCCTTTGAATACGGGAAGGCGATTGGCGAAGTCAATGTGACACTTGACCGTAAAACGAAGGATATCGTCAAAAAGAGTGCAAATATCCAGTATGTAGATCAGGCTGGAATAGAAAAGGACAAGGAAGCAGCAGACATCTTGGCTCATTACGGGAAAGAAGTGGAGCCGATTATTAGTGAGGTTGTTGGAGAAGCCGGGGTCAAAATGGAAGGCGGCTATTCAAATGATGGAGACACGCCGCTTGGTAATTTGATTGCGGATGGTATGAGATATTCAATGAAAAGTGACTTTGCCATGATGAATGGAGGCGGTATTAGGCAAAACCTTGAAAAAGGGCCGATAAAATGGAGAGATCTCTTTAATATTCAGCCATTTGGCAACGTTCTAGTCAAACTAGAGATCAAGGGAAAAGACTTAGTAGAGATCATAGAAGCACAAATTTCTCCACAATTTGGACCAGATTATAGCATTTCAGGCTTTTCATATTCCTATGATCCTGTAACATATAAAGTAGTCGACTTGAAGCTGCCAGATGGTTCAGCCCTAGCTCTCGATCAAACGTATACACTCACTGTGAATAACTTCATGGCAACAGCAACTGGCAGTAAATATGCACCAATCGGCAGGCTTGGACAAAACCCTGAAACTGGCCCAGAAGATTTAGAAGCCACTGTCGATTTTGTGAAAAGCTTTGAGGGAGCTTCCATTGTGTATCAAAAAGAGGGACGAATTCAAAAAGCAAAACAAGAAGAAAAAGCAGCAAGCTAAAAAGCGTATCATCTAAGAGAAATGTAACAGGCAAAGGAGTTTAAGCATGAAAAAGTGGCTTGCGCTGACTGTGATGACAGCCGGGATTGTGCTGCTCGGCTGGGGGATATGGCAAATCGCATCAACTCATCTTCAAACAGCCCAATCATTAGACGAAGCGAAGAAGGTCGTGGCGACCGATCAAGGGATGTCCAAGAAGCAGTTTGCTCCTGAAATAGGTAAAGCCTCTGGCATCCTGACGATTCCAAAATTAAAAGCAGACCTTCCGATTGTCGAAGGGACAGATGCGGATGACCTTGCAAAGGGAGTAGGACACTACAAAGACAGTTATTATCCGGATCAAAATGGACAGATTGTCCTTTCTGGTCACCGTGACACGGTGTTTCGCCGGACAGGCGAACTAGATATTGGAGATCAGCTGAAAATCACTGTGCCGTATGGTGAATTTATATATGAAATCACACATACGAAAATTGTTGATCAGCATGATACATCCATCATTACGTTGCAAAATGAAAAGGAAGAGCTGATATTAACGACATGCTATCCTTTTCATTTCGTCGGCAATGCGCCAGAGCGGTATATTATATATGCAAAAAGAGTGTCTGAATAAAGAAAAAGAGCCTGCTTTCGTACGCAGGCTTTTTGTTAATGGATGATTTGACTCATGAGTTGGTCCATATCAGGTGGTAAAGGAGCTTCTATGATCAGATGCTCACCTGTAAAAGGATGTTTCATGTCAACTTGCTTGGCGTGAAGAGCACACCTGTTGATGTATTCACGAACTCCGTCATATAACGTATCTCCAGCTAGTGGGTGCCCGAGACTGCTAAGGTGGACACGAATTTGATGCGTTCTACCCGTCTCTAGTTGTAGTTTAACCGCTGTTAGTTGCAGACGTTTATTCATGTCCATGACCTGAAAATGAGTCACAGCTTTTTGCCCTGTAGGAGAAATTCTTCGTCTCACTGCGTGGTGTTTGTCACGACCGATCGCTGCATCGATGGTGCCTTTCTTCTTTTTGAAAAGTCCCTCTGCTATGGCGATATATGTGCGTTTAATTGTTTTTTTAGAAAGCATTTGATCAAGAGCCGCATGAGCTAATCTATGCTTTGCAAAAATGACGGTTCCGCTTGTGTCTTGATCTAGCCTGTGGATATGTCTTACCCGCTTTTCTTCTCCATTTGCTTGGAAATGAAATGCCACAAGATTTGCCAGTGTGCCAGTTTGTCCTTGTTCATTCGGATGAGTTGGTCGTCCGGCAGGTTTTTGTACAATTAATAAATGCTCGTCTTCGAAGAGTACTTCTAATTCACCGTATTCCGGTGTCACATCACTTTCTTCTGTTTCAAATAAATCAATGATGATCTGATCGCCTTGACTGACTTTAGCCGCGTGATGGGCAGGCTTTTGATTTAAACGAACCTTTTGATGCTCCATCCAAAAATGAATAATCGGTTTTGATGCAGATACGGCTGTCTTTAAAAAATGACTGAGTGAAGTGTGATGATACTGCTCGTCTACTTTTAGTGAGAGCGTGTGTCCTTTTATAATCATGATATCCGTTCCTCTCTTTGGGTATATATAGGAAACACTTACCTTGGCGAATGCCTTTTTTTCTGTGCTATTCTGAATGGAGAAATAACGACAGAGAGGTAGATGTCACGTGAGATTAATGAAAGCTGCTACAGACCTGCAAGAGCAGGCAATTGAAGAAATATCAAAGGATGTTGAAGATCTTCTTTCTCATGCTGTCAATGGACAGGAGCGGGATACGCGCCAGAAAGATCGCTCGCTTACCTTTATTGATGGCGTATATAACGGAACGATGGATGATGCTTTTCGTATTTTATCGGGACTTCAGCTATTACATACCATTATTGTAAAACCGAAACGTCATCTCACCAAACGAGATCGTGAGTTATTCGAGCGAAACCGTGAGCAGGTCAACGCCTGCGGCTTTTCTTTTCCTTTTGATCTAGACGATTTTGCTAGCCGTCACCTTCAAAATGCGTAAAAGATGGTGTGAACTTCCTTGTTAACTTACAAGGCCCTCGCACATACTATTTTTAAGGGAACGGAGAAACCTTTAAGATCTGTAATACCAAACCCGCTCTTTTTCAACATCGTCTATTTCTCCACGAATCGGAGCGCTTGGATCTCTTGCAGAATGAACCGAACACGGATAGGAGCCTGACAAACGATGCAGGCTCCTTTTATACATAATCATTTTAGCAGACATTCATCTTTGAAAGTCAATTTTATTCACGATATGATAGCATTGGGTATATGTTTGAGACTTTTGTAAAAAAAGGAGTGGCCTCGTTGGTAAAGGCGATTATATTTGATTTCGACGGATTAATTTTAGATACAGAAACACATGAATATGAGGTTTTACAAGAAATGTTTGCGGAGCATGAATCAGATCTGCCTCTTTCTGTATGGGGCAAGGTCATTGGCACGCAGGCAGGCTTTAAGCCATTTGAATATTTGGAAAAGCAGCTAGGGAAGACGCTGGATCATGAGACACTCACAGCAGATCGGCGTTCTCGTTTTCAACAAAGAATGAAGGACGAATCAGCAAGACCTGGTGTAGAAGCTTATTTAGAAGCAGCAAAGGAGCTCGGTATCAAGATTGGCCTTGCTTCCAGCTCAGACTATAAATGGGTGTCTGATCACCTAAAGCAGATTGGTCTTTTCGACTACTTTGAATGTATCCGCACGTCAGATGATGTGGAAGAAGTGAAACCAAATCCAGAGCTTTATTTGCAAACCGCACGATGCTTAGGGGTCGAGCCAAAAGATTGCGTGGCATTTGAGGATTCTGTGAATGGATCAGTAGCTGCCAAACGAGCAGGTATGAAATGTGTGATCGTTCCAAACAAAGTCACGAGCACGCTTCAATTTGAAGAATATGATGTCAGATTAGAATCCATGGCTGAAATCGAATTGCTCCAGCTATTCCATCAGCTTGAAAAAGAGGATCAGTAAGGGGGCAAATACATCATGGCAGAAAAACTAGACTTAACGCGTTTTGAAAAAAGAATGGTGATCCGTAATATTCGGGAAGAGGATATTGACCGAATCATTGCGTTGCAAGAGGTATGCTTTCCAGGCATGGACCCTTGGAAACGAGAACATCTTGAAAGCCATCTTGAGCATTTCCCAGAAGGACAGTTTTGTGCTGAATTCGAGGGAGAAATCATTGGCTCTTGTTCAAGTTTATTAATTAACTTTGACGAATACGATGATCGCCACACGTGGCAGGACATTACAGATGATGGGTACATTACAAACCATAATCCGGATGGAATGAATATGTACGGAATCGAAGTCATGGTGAGTCCTGAGTACCGACGAATGAAAATTGGACATCGTTTGTATGAAGCGAGAAAAGATTTAGCAAGAAGATTAAATTTAAAAAGCATCATCATTGGCGGACGCATTCCGAACTATCATAAATACCAAGAGGAAATGACGCCTCGCCAGTATGTGGAGCAGGTCATGCTTCATCAAATCTATGATCCTGTTTTATCTTTTCAGCTATTAAATGAATTTAGTCTTATGCGGATCAATCCGAATTACTTGCCAGATGATAAAGCATCGAGCACATATGCAACGTTAATGGAATGGAACAATGTCGATTATCGCCCGCAATCGAAAAGGTACTATAAATCGGCATTCCCTGTTCGAATTTGTGTGATTCAATATGCAATGAAACAAATTCATTCCTTTGAAGAATTTATGAATCAGGTCGAGTATTATGTAGATGTCGCATCAGATGCATCAGCTGACTTTGCCGTATTCCCAGAAATTTTCACGACGCAGCTCATGTCTTATTTAGAAGAGCGGTCACCAAGTCTTGCTGTGCAGCGAATTACGGAATATACAGAAGACTACATTAATTTGTTCACAGACCTTTCTGTGAAATATAACATTAATATCATCGGCGGTTCTCACTTCGTGGAAGAAGAAGGGAAAATCTATAATATTGCCTATTTATTTAGACGTGATGGAACGATTGAAAAGCAATATAAGCTTCATATCACGCCGAACGAAAGAAAATGGTGGGGGATTTCAGCTGGTGATCAAGTCAGGGTATTTGATACGGATTGCGGCAAAATTGCGATCCAAATTTGCTACGATATTGAATTTCCAGAGCTTGCAAGGATCGCAGCTGACAAAGGAGCAAAAATTATTTTCACTCCGTTTTGTACAGAAGACCGCCAAGGCTATTTAAGGGTACGTTACTGTGCACAGGCGAGAGCGGTTGAAAACCAGATTTATACCGTCATCTCTGGAACAGTTGGCAACCTTCCGCAAACCGAAAATATGGATGTTCAATATGCACAATCGGCTATTTTCGCCCCATCAGACTTTGAATTTGCAAGAGATGGGATTGTAGGAGAGTGTAACCCAAACATTGAGATGGTCGTCGTAGGTGATGTCGATTTAGAAATTTTAAGAAGACAAAGACAAGATGGGACTGTACGTCAGCTGAAAGACCGAAGAAGAGACGTGTACCATATTGAATATAAGAAATAATGAAGGAAGCGCCTATCGTTGAGGCGCTTCTTTTTGATAACATCAGATTTTTTTCAATGGCCAAAGGGATGCTGGAGAAAAAGCTGAATATACTGAAAGGAGATTATGTGTTCAAGAAGGGGAGGAACATGGGGCGACAATCTAAACATCTGTATATTAATTTGCCGGTAAATCATGTGAAGGAATCAATCGCTTTTTTTGAGCAGCTAGGCTTTGAATTTGAGGAGCAGTTTACGAGTGATCAGGCGGCCTGTATGGTCATTGATGATGCGATCACTGTCATGCTGTTATCTCTTAGGCATTTTCAATCCATTTCAGAGAAACAATTAGTGGATGCAAAAAAGGCATCAGAGGTGATTATCTCTATGCGCGTGCATTCACGAGAAGAGGTCGATGATCTTGTTGAACAGGCAATAGCGGCAGGCGGTTCACCTTTTAAGGAAAAGCAGGATCATGAGTTTATGTATGGATGGAGCTTTCAGGATCTAGATGGTCATTTGTGGGAAGTATTTTATATGGATGAGGAAAGAAGCGGCCTTTCTTAAGGGTGCTTCTTTTTTATTGTTTATCAGTGGTATGATAATGAGGAGCAGAAGGAATCTGGAATACAACTAGAGAAAAGTAGGTGCAGCATGGAGTTTTTACTTGTCTTACTGCCAGTGTTCGGCATATTCCTGATCGGGTATATCGGGCAGAAGGCGATCGGTTTTGATATACATACGCTCTCAACAATGTCTTTATACTTAATGTCACCATTTCTTGCGTTTGAAACCTTTTATCAAAACAAAGTGTCGATGGACTATGTATATCTATCCATTTTTGTTGTCGGGCTTTGTCTTGCACTTATTTTATGTGTCTTTATTTTATCTCGTATTTATGGGTATTCGAATGAAACGTATTGCGCCATGATTCTGTCGTCAGCTTTTATGAACAATGGAAATTATGGTACGCCTGTTGTGCTGCTTGTCTTTGGAGCAGCAGGTTTGGATATTGCCATCGTATTGATGGTGCTGCAGCAGCTTGTCATGAGTACAATCGGCATGTATTATGCAGCAAAGGGCGGAGAGGATGCAGGAGATGGAAAGGTCGTTTTGAAAAAAGTGCTGCGTATGCCAGTTGCTTACGGTGCGCTCATCGGTCTATTATTTCAGCTGATTGACCTTTCATTACCTAAAGAGCTGATGACGGGTATTCAGCTTGTTGGGAATGCTGCCATACCGACGATTATGCTTATTTTAGGCATGCAGCTTGCAGTGATCTCGTTTAAACAAGTGGATTATCGCCATATTTCTTATGCTGTTTTGCTGAAGCTGTTTATCTCCCCACTTATCGCATTTGGCTTTACGCTTATTTTACCGGTAGACGATATGGTGAAACAAATTATGATTTTAGTGGCAGCCATGCCGACAGCAGCAAATACAACGCTGATGGCTGTACAATTTCGAACGAAGCCTGAGTTTGTCTCAAGCACGACATTTCTCAGTACCATCTTAAGTATCGTGACATTACCAGTTTTATTATGGATTTTATCCATGCACCCTCTGGGATAGGGGATAGGCGGCAAACAAAGGGGGACATATGAATGAATGTAGATGTTCATTTCCAAGTGAGTGACGTGTTGAAAACGAAGCATTTTGCGCATGCAAAAGTGCTAGCAGGGGAAAAAGGATTGTTTCGGCAGGTCAAATGGATACATGTGTTAGAAGTGCCTGATGTAGAGGATTTGTTAAATGGAGGCGAGCTGATATTAACGACAGCCGCAGGCTTCCATGATCAACTGGATGTGTTTCAAGCGTTTTTACGTCAATTGATTGATTCAGGGGCGGCCGGCTTGTGTATTGAATTTGTTCCGCTAAGATTCGAAGTGCCGAAAGAATTACTGACTTATGCAGAAGAAAGGGATTTTCCACTTATTCTGTTTACAAAAGAAGTGAAGTTCGTCAACATCACACAGCACCTTCATACGATGATGATCGAGCGTCAGTATCAAATGATGGCTGATTTAGAAGCACTATCATCAAAGCTGAATGAGCTTTTACTGACCCCGCATCCGCAAATGGATATATTGGATCAAGTGTATCAGCACGTAAGGGGGATTCTTTTACTCCTTCCTGTTCAGGGCGAGCCGATTATTTTATGTGATTCTTCCAAACAAACGGAAGAATTGGTCATGAATTATTTGCAGTTTGCTTCCGTGCCAAAAGGATACGAAGTGACACAAAAACAAGTGCTTGCGCTCAAGCAAACATTTGCAGATCTTGTGCTCATTCATCAAGCAGACACGCTCTCAGAATTCGAACTGCTAGTCATGGATAAAGGAGCGAATGCTCTTGCCCAGCAAACATTAAGAGAACTTTATACAGAAGAGATAAAGAAGACAAAGGAAAATGAATGGCTGCAAAAATGGTTCCAAGAAGAGCATACAGAACAAGAGATCATAGAGCACCTTGAAGAAACAGAAGGTGTGAAAAAGCCAACTGGCTGTGTAGTCTTGCTCTTTCAAAAGCATCATGAAATGGAAGAAATCGCAGGGAACCTTTACTTTCTTGTCTCTTGCCGCTCCATTTTTCAGCGTGCTGGTTTCCATCTGATTGCATATGAGCATCAAGGTCAAACCTTGTTTATTTTATTAAACACGAGAAAAAAAGAGGACTGGAAAGCGCGTGCAGAAAAGGCTGCAAACGACATCAAACAATTGTATAACCGGGAGCAGCCCCGAGGAACCGAGATCAATTTTGGTATCGGTCAATATTGTGAAAAGTTTCAGCACATGAGAAAAAGCTTTCAAGCAGCCAAAGAAGTGCTGCATTTAAAAAAAGTGATGCCTCAGCGGGTGGAAAGTCCATTTTATCAAGATCTCCATATGCTCCGTCTCATGCCGATGATGAAGGAAAGCGGTCTGCTTGAATGTATGGTGAAAGAGTATTTAGAGCCCGTGATTGTATACGATAATCAAAACAGCGGAAGACTCTATCAAACGCTGAATATCTTTTTACAGACAAATGGTTCTAAAAAAGAAA
Organism: Bacillus pumilus; assembly: GCF_009937765.1. Lineage (NCBI taxonomy): Bacteria > Bacillati > Bacillota > Bacilli > Caryophanales > Bacillaceae > Bacillus > Bacillus pumilus. Next base: position 2,024,823 of record NZ_CP047089.1, read on the forward strand.
CCGCAAGCCAGCTTTATATTGTCAGACAAACCCTTTATCATAGACTGGATAAATTGCATGCCTTGCTTGGTGAGGATATGATGCAGGCGCCGAAACGACAGGCGCTTGAATTTGCGATCCTTGCTTATGAATTCCTACAAGGAAATCGACGTTAGCAGTTTTGCCAAGGTATCAAGAAAAGTGTCTTATGATGGTGTTCAATCAGTTGACGATCTGTCTAATGTATTCGGCCTGACCCCTTTTTTATAATGAGAGTAACGATTGGTTCTCTTTTACAGGCGTACTAGTGCCAGTTTCATAAGCCTCACGTTTCATCCATATAATGAATGGAGAGGCAATGTGCTGCTGAACTGGTCTAAGCTTCTTTATTGATGAAAACGGATACATGGGGGCGGGAAGATGAAAATACATGAGCAGGCTCAAAATCTTCAGGCAAAAGATGATCAGTTGATCTGGCACCATATGAAAGGGACAAACAAGGACAATGAAAGTATGGTCATTCACGAGGCAGAAGGCGCATGGGTGACAGATATTCATGGGAATCGCTGTTTAGACGGGATGTCAGGTCTTTGGTGTGTAAATGTCGGATATGGCAGGAAAGAGCTTGCAGAAGCGGCGTATAAGCAATTAAAGACAATGCCTTACTATCCGCTCACACAAAGCCACGTACCGGCGATTCAGCTGGCTGAAAAACTAAATGAGTGGCTTGGCGGTGATTATGTCATCTTCTTTTCTAACAGCGGTTCTGAAGCCAATGAAGCCGCATTTAAAATGGCCAAACAATATCATGCGCAAAAAGGAGAGAGTACAAGGACAAAATTCATCTCTCGGTATCGGTCGTATCACGGCAATACAGCAGCAGCTCTTGCCGCAACCGGTCAAGCGCAGCGTAAATATAAATATGAACCATTAGGTCAGGGTTTTATTCATGTCGCACCGCCTGATATGTATCGTCACCCTGAGGATCAAGAGAATCTGGCAAGTGCAGCAGCAATAGATCAAGCCATGACGTGGGAACTAAGTGAGACGATAGCTGGGGTCATTATGGAGCCGATCATTACAGGCGGAGGTATCCTAATGCCGCCAAAAGGGTATTTGAAGAAGGTCAAAGACATCTGTGAATCCCATGGAGCGCTTCTCATTGTAGATGAAGTCATCTGCGGATTTGGCCGGACAGGGAAGCGGTTTGGTTTTATGCATGAGGAAGTAAAGCCGGATATTATCACTATGGCAAAAGGGATCACAAGCGGCTATTTACCGCTTTCTGCAACGTGTGTGAAACGAGAAATCTATGAAGCCTATGCAGGAGAAGATACGTATGACAGACTGCGCCATGTGAATACATTTGGCGGTCATCCTGCTTCCTGTGCGGTGGCACTTGCCAACCTAGAGATAATGGAAAACGAGCAATTAGTGGAACGGTCCGAGACGCTCGGCCGAGATATGCTTGAACGTTTGCAAGAGTTAAAAGAACACCCATTTGTCGGAGATGTCAGAGGAAAAGGTTTGCTGTTTGGCATTGAGCTTGTTCAAGATCAACAAACCAAGAAACCAGCTGAACCTCATGTCGTTGGTCAATTGATTGCTGAATGTAAAAAACGGGGGCTGATTATCGGGAAAAATGGGGATACAGTGGCCGGCTTTAATAACGTTGCCCAGCTTGCACCGCCGCTGAATATAACAGATGATGACGCCTCATTTATCATCAATACATTAAAAGAAAGCATGGCACAGCTATAGCAGAGAGACTTCTCTGCTTTTTTTATGGAATAAAGGTTTGAATTTCATCATTTTGAGTTAGTTATAGGAAGAAGATGCGAGATGAAAGCGGTATTGGGCACACTACGTGTATTGAAAAATAGAAGAGTTTCTATTACTGTTAGGAGAAGACACTTTTGAAGGAGACGGCTTATGAGTTTTCATGATCAACCCATTTTACCTGCTGTTCGCAATATGAAGCAATTTGAGGAATTTTTAAAAAGTCCATTTACATATGGTGTTTTACTTGATGTTCACTTAGGCCGGCTGAAGGGCATCATGAATGAGGCAAATGCTCATCACAAAAAAATGTTTGTCCATGTCGATCTTATTCACGGGATTAAACATGATGAGTATGGGACCGAATTTATTTGTCAGGAAATGAAGCCAGCAGGAATTATTTCTACTAGGTCTTCTGTCATAGTAAAAGCCAAGCAAAAAAAGGTATACGCCATTCAGCGAATGTTTTTACTTGATACGAGCGCCATGGAAAAAAGCATGGAGTTCGTTGGGAAACATCGTCCGGATTTTATTGAAGTATTACCGGGCGTCGTGCCAAATTTAATTACAGAAGTGCGTGAGCGAGCTGGGATCCCGATTTTTGCAGGCGGATTTATCCGTACAAAAGAAGATGTAGAAAGAGCGCTTGAAGCAGGCGCTACAGCTGTGACGACCTCAAATACCACCCTTTGGAAAGCGTTCCAAAAGTGACAAGATAAAATGTGAATATTTATTGACAACGTTTTCATCCTCTGATACTATAGCACTAAGTTAATATCATGTGATGGAGAAACGGAGATCCACAACAACGCTTTACTAGGTGACAAATGACCCTGATGTAAAGTATGTTTGTTGTGGATCTTTTTCTTTATCTTTTCTACACATTCATAGGGGATGGCAACTGAACCAGAGGAGGAATTTTTCATGACACCATTTTGGGGAGAAGTCGTAGGTACAATGCTGCTCATTATTTTTGGAGGCGGCGTGTGTGCGGCAGTTAATTTAAAGAAATCACTCGCATATCAATCCGGTTGGATTGTAATCGCTTTCGGATGGGGATTTGCAGTAGCTATTGCAGCATATGCAACTGGTGGAATCAGCGGAGCGCATTTAAACCCCGCACTCACCATTGGGCTTGCGCTAGAAGGAAGTTTTCCTTGGGCTGATGTTCCAATGTATATTGTTGGTCAAATGCTTGGCGCATTAATAGGGGCTACTATTGTCTTTTTACATTACTTACCGCACTGGAAAGCAACAGATGATCCAGGTGCAAAACTAGGTGTATTCTCAACTGGTCCTGCGATTCCGCATACTTTTGCAAACGTACTTAGTGAAGTCATCGGTACATTTGTATTGGTTCTAGGAATCTTAGCGATTGGTGCAAATAAATTTGCAGACGGAGTCAATCCGCTGATTGTTGGTTTCTTAATTGTTGCAATTGGACTTTCTTTAGGTGGAACAACTGGTTATGCAATTAACCCTGCTCGTGATTTAGGTCCGAGAATCGCGCATGCGATCTTGCCGATTCCAGGGAAAGGCCCATCGAACTGGAAGTATGCTTGGGTACCAGTCGTTGGTCCAATTTTAGGCGGCGCATTTGGCGGTGTTTTCTACAATGCAGCCTTTAAAGCGAACGTCACTCCAGCCTTTTGGATTGTAAGCGTTATTTTGATTGTGGTATTGTTAGGACTCTATGTCTCTACGAAAAACCAAACAAATGCTGTAAATGAAAGTATGTAAGGGGAGGAAAACATCATGACAAAAGAAAAATATATTCTTGCATTAGATCAAGGGACAACAAGCACAAGAGCGATCTTATTTGATCAAGAAGGCAAAATTGCACATACAGCTCAGAAGGAATTTAATCAATACTTTCCGAACCCAGGCTGGGTAGAACATAATGCAAATGAAATTTGGAGCTCTGTTCTATCAGTCATTTCAACTGCTTTAATTGAATCAGGAATTGAAGCAGATCAAATCGCTGGTATCGGAATTACGAACCAGCGTGAGACGGCGGTTGTTTGGGATAAACATACAGGCGCACCAATTTACAATGCCATTGTTTGGCAGTCAAGACAAACGTCTGGCATTTGTGAAGAGTTAAAAGAACAAGGACACAATGAAACATTTAGAAATAAAACAGGGCTTCTCATTGATGCTTATTTCTCAGGTACAAAGGTAAAATGGATCTTAGACAATGTTGATGGTGCCCGTGAGAAAGCAGAAAATGGCGACTTACTGTTTGGTACAATTGATACTTGGCTGATTTGGAAGATGACAGGCGGTAAATCACACGTCACAGATTACTCTAATGCGTCAAGAACATTAATGTTCAACATTTACGATCTGAAATGGGATGAAGAATTACTTGATATCCTTGGCGTACCGGCTTCAATGCTTCCAGAGGTGAAACCATCTTCACACATTTATGGTGAAACAACAGACTATCACTTCTTTGGCAGAAATATTCCGATTGCAGGAGCCGCGGGAGATCAGCAGGCTGCTTTATTCGGTCAGGCTTGCTTTGAAGAAGGAATGGCGAAGAACACATATGGTACAGGATGTTTCATGTTGATGAATACAGGGGAAAAAGCCATTAAGTCGGATCATGGTTTATTAACGACGATTGCATGGGGCATTGACGGCAAAGTTGAATATGCTTTAGAAGGAAGTATTTTCGTTGCTGGCTCAGCGATTCAATGGCTGCGTGATGGACTCAGAATGTTTAAAGACTCGAAAGACAGCGAAGCTTATGCAGAGCGAGTTGAGTCAACAGATGGCGTATACGTCGTTCCGGCATTCGTTGGTCTAGGCACACCATATTGGGATAGTGATGTCAGAGGCGCTGTATTCGGGTTAACACGCGGTACTTCTAAAGAGCACTTTGTCCGTGCAACGTTAGAATCACTTGCTTATCAAACGAAAGATGTGTTAGATGCGATGGAAAAGGATTCAAACATTTCATTAAAAACATTGCGTGTTGATGGTGGAGCTGTAAAGAATGATTTCTTAATGGGCTTCCAAAGTGATTTACTGGATGTGCCTGTAGAGCGTCCAGAAATTAATGAAACTACGGCACTCGGTGCGGCCTATCTTGCGGGAATAGCAGTTGGCTTCTGGAACGACCGTTCAGACATTGCAAAACAATGGAACCTTGACAAGCGCTTTGATCCTAAGATGGAAGAAGGCAGCCGTGACTCGTTATACAGCGGGTGGAAAAAGGCTGTAAAAGCAGCTCAAGCTTTCAAATAAACCAAAAGTATGATATACTTTAAGTAAGTTAATAGAACGGTTGGAGAACTGGAGAGACCGCAGGCACTGAAGTGTAGAAATACGCTTTGGGTGTTTGCGGTCTCTTTTTCTTTACCGTACAACATGGGAGGAACAAGAGATGACTTTTTCTAGCTTAGAAAGAGAACAAATGCTGCAGGAAATGACAAAAAAACCATATGATGTGTTTATCATTGGTGGGGGTATTACAGGCGCGGGTACAGCACTTGATGCGGCTTCACGAGGAATGCGCGTCGGTCTTGCAGAAATGCAGGATTTCGCAGCAGGTACATCTAGCCGCTCAACGAAACTAGTGCACGGTGGACTTCGTTATTTAAAACAATTTGAAGTAAAAATGGTCGCAGAGGTCGGTAAAGAGCGTGCCATTGTATATGAAAACGGTCCTCATGTGACCACACCAGAATGGATGCTTCTTCCGATGCATAAAGGCGGCACATTCGGTAAATTTTCAACATCCATCGGGCTGAGAGTGTATGACTTTTTAGCTGGTGTTAAGCATAATGAACGCAGAAGCATGCTAAGTGCAAAGGAAACACTTGCAAAAGAACCGCTTGTGAAAAAAGACGGCTTAAAAGGCGGCGGCTATTATGTTGAATACCGTACGGACGATGCACGCCTCACAATCGAAGTGATGAAAGAGGCTGTGAAATTCGGAGCAGAAGCGGTCAACTATGCGAAAGTAAAAGAATTTATTTATGATAAAGGCAAAGTGGTCGGTGTTGTCATCGAAGATGTCATGACGCAGAAAACCTATGATGTATATGCGAAGAAAATTGTCAATGCGACAGGTCCATGGGTCGATCAGCTAAGAGACAAGGATCACTCAAAAGAAGGGAAGCACTTACAGCATACAAAAGGGATTCACTTAGTATTCGACCAATCAGTCTTCCCGTTAAAACAAGCGATCTACTTTGACACACCTGATAAACGGATGGTCTTTGCGATTCCAAGAGAAGGTAAAACGTACGTTGGTACAACCGATACAGTGTACAAAAAACAGCTGGAACATCCGCGTATGACAAAAGCAGATCGTGACTATGTGATCAAAGCGATTCAATACATGTTCCCTGATCTCAATATTACAGAAAACGATGTTGAATCTAACTGGGCTGGTCTTCGTCCACTCATTCATGAAGAGGGCAAAGACCCTTCAGAAATTTCTCGTAAGGATGAAGTATGGACATCATCTTCAGGCTTAATCACCATTGCTGGCGGTAAATTAACAGGCTACCGCAAAATGGCTGAGCACATTGTAAATCTTGTACGTGATGGACTGAAAGAAGAAACAGGCAAAGACTTTGGACCATGTAAAACAAAGCATATGCCAATTTCAGGCGGTCACGTAGGCGGATCTAAAAATATGGCTGCCTTTGTCCAAGCGAAAACATCAGAAGGAGCAGCTGTTGGTCTAACAGAACCAATTGCTCAAAAACTGGCCGAAAAATATGGCTCAAACGTTAGCAGTCTCTTCAAGCGTGTAGATCAGCTTCAAGGTGAAGCAGACAAACGAAAGATTCCAGCGTATGTACTGGCAGAGCTTGTCTATGCAATTGAAGAAGAATTAGCTGTTACTCCTGTCGATTTCTTCTTAAGAAGAACAGGAAGCCTACTATTTAATATCAACTGGGCAAAAAAATATGCACAGCCTGTCGTTGATTATATGGCAGAGCGTTTTGGCTGGGATGAAGCAGTCAAACAGAAGCTTCAAACAGAATTAGATCAACTATTCCATGAAGCAGTTGTACCGCTTGATGCTGAATAAAAGAAAAAGCCGATCATATATCGGCTTCAGCGTGTAGACAAACCCTCGCATTCGTTGTCAGTCCTGCGTGCTGGTGCTCACGAATGTCAAATTCGCTCCGCGCCAGTACTCGTCCTTCCTAGATTGCAAAGGTTTTCTATCACGCTGAAAAGAAGACAAAGAGCTAAAATAAAGATCATTTTAGCTCTTTGTCAACAACCTGAAGCCGATCATATATCGGCTTTTTTTATTTGTTCATCATATTTTTAGATATAGCATGACATTAAGGGTGATTAGATATAAAATAAAAATAGATATTATTTATATTTGATGGAGATATATAGGAGGAAGACCATGAATTGGAAGACGAATTATGAGCGATGGATCAATGAGAAGCACCTGAATACTGAGCTAAGGGAATGGCTGGAGGCACATCAAGATGATCAACAAGCACTTGAAGACTGTTTCTACAAAAACCTTGAGTTCGGCACTGGAGGAATGCGTGGGGAGATTGGTGCTGGCACGAATCGAATGAATGTGTACACGGTTCGTAAAGCATCAGCAGGTCTTGCTGCGTATATTGCAAAACATGGGGAGGATGCAAAAAGAAGAGGCGTCGCCATTGCATACGATTCACGCCATAAATCGCCTGAATTTGCGATGGAAGCAGCTAAGACTCTTGCCGCGCAGGGCATTAAAACATACGTATTTGACGAACTGCGTCCAACACCAGAGCTTTCCTTTGCTGTTCGTGAGCTGAATGCATTTGCTGGGATTGTCGTAACAGCAAGTCATAATCCACCAGAATATAATGGCTATAAAGTATATGGAGAAGACGGCGGACAGCTGCCGCCATTTCAAGCAGATCAAGTCATTCAGGAAGTAGATGCAATAGAAAATGAACTGTCGATTTCAGTTGATTCAGAAGAAACGTTAAAACAACAAGGGCTGATCAACATGATCGGAGCAGAAATCGATCTTGCTTATATTGAAAAATTAAAAACCATCAGTGTTCACCCTGAGCTGGCAGATGAAGTCGATGTTAAAGTCGTTTTCACCCCGCTTCATGGCACGGCCAATCAGCCTGTCCGAAAAGGGCTTCAAGCTTTAGGCTATCAACATGTGACCGTTGTGCCTGAACAGGAAAGGCCAGACCCACAATTTTCAACAGTGACATCGCCAAATCCAGAAGAGCATGCCGCATTTGAATATGCTATCAAGCTTGGCGAAAAGCAGAACGCTGATATTCTTATCGCAACAGATCCAGATGCGGATAGATTAGGTATTGCGGTCAGAGATCATGATGGCGAGTTTACCGTCTTAACAGGCAACCAAACAGGAGCCTTATTGCTCCATTATTTATTGTCTGAAAAACAAAAACTTGGTCAGCTGCCGCCTCGTCCTGTTGTGATGAAAACGATTGTTACAAGTGAGCTTGGGCGTGCAGTTGCTTCCGCATTTGGTGCCCATACGATTGACACACTGACCGGCTTTAAATTTATTGGAGAAAAAATCAAGCAATTTGAAGAGAGCGGAGAATACACGTTTCAGTTCGGTTACGAAGAAAGCTATGGCTATTTGATCGGTGACTTTGCCCGAGATAAAGATGCGGTGCAAGCAGCGCTGTTAGCTGTCGAAGTCGCTGCTTTCTATAAAAAACAAGGCAAGTCCTTGTACGATGCGCTTGTTGATATTTTCAAGGAATTTGGATTTTACCGAGAAGGGTTAAAGTCGTTAACCTTAAAAGGAAAAGAAGGAGCAGAGCAAATTTCAGCGATCCTTCATACCTTTAGAACAAATCCGCCAGCTGCTATCGCGGGTCAGCGCATCACTGTCATCGAGGATTATCAATCAAGTCAAAGACATCTCGTTGCTGAAAAAAAAGAAGAAACCATTCATCTGCCAGCATCAAATGTGCTGAAATATTTCCTTGAGGATGGCTCGTGGTTCTGTTTAAGGCCTTCCGGCACTGAGCCTAAAGTGAAATTTTATATGGCTGTCAAAGGTACATCTTTAACAGATAGCGAAGAAAAGCTGAAGCATTTGTCAGAAGAAGTGATGAAAGTCGTTTATGAGATCGTGGAAGAAACAGCTAAATAAACAAACAAGGCCATCGTGTGAATGCATGATGGCTTTTTCTCCATCAAAAGGATGAGAAAAAATCATCCTTTTAGAGAAAGAACCGGCAGAATGCTCATGATATAATGAGCATAATGAAAAGAGAAGGCAGAAAATGCCGGGGGTAAACAGAATGGGAGAATATCAAGAGAAGGTTGAAACATTAAAAACGTTAAAAGAAATTGCTGAAAAGCTGAATGAAGGCACGGAAATGAAAGATACGCTTCATGAAGTGCTCCATATGCTGATGGATGTCACAGGCTTTCACTCCGCATGGATTTATTTTATAGAAAAAGACGGCTCGTACGAACTGATGGCAGAGGTTTCCTTACCGGAAGCGCTGGCAACTCATCAAAAAGAGCTCATGTGCCAAAACGATTGCTATTGCATCAATCGATACACAAAAGGTTCACTCCAATCAGCCACAAACATTATGAATTGTAAACGCATCGAAACGGCGATGAAAAAGAAACTTGGGGATACTGAAGGTATTACGCATCATGCGACAGTTCCCCTCAAAGCATGTAAGCGTACATTCGGATTATTAAATGTGGCAGCAAAGGGAAAAGTCACATTTACGCAAGAAGAATTGAACTTGCTTGAAAGCATTGCGCTTCAAATTGGTACGGCCATTCAACGGATGAAGCTTGTGCAAAACGAACATCAACATGCTCTTTTGGAAGAAAGAAACCGGCTTGCACAGGACTTACATGATTCCGTCAACCAAATGCTATTTTCTGTTAGTCTGACTGCTAAAGCTGCTCGTCAAATGACGAATGATCAGAATCTAGGGGAAATGATTGATTTTATTCAGCATTTGTCACAAGATGCCTTGGTTGAAATGCGGTCACTCATTTGGCAGCTAAGACCAAGAGGACTTGAAAAAGGATTCACAACAGGAATCCAAGAGTATGCAAAACTTTTAGGATTACGCTGTACATTATCTTTATCAGGCTGTATGGAGATGGATCATTCACAGCATGAAACGTTGTTTCGAGTATGCCAGGAAGCGCTGAATAATTGTCAAAAACATGCGGAAGTAGAGGAAGTCAAAGTTCAGCTTGAACAATCAAAAGACACGTTTGAAATGAAAATTATTGACCACGGAAAAGGGTTTCAGTATGACGAGCAAATGAACCTCCCTTCACTTGGTCTGAAAGGGATGTCTGACCGCATCAAAAGAGCGGGTGGTACATTTTGTATCGAGTCTGAACTCGGTAAAGGAACAACGATTCAAGTGAAGGTGCCATTTTCTCAAGAAAGGAAGGGGTCGTCATGAGAGTTGTCATTGCAGATGATCATCATATTGTGAGAAAAGGGCTTGTGTTTTTCCTCCAGACACAGCCTGACGTTGAAATCGTTGGTGAGGCTTCTAATGGAGAAGAAGCATTAGAAATTGTTAGGCAAACGCGGCCTGACATCGTTCTCATGGATCTATCAATGCCTGTAATGAATGGCATTGAGGCAACGAAACAAATGACGCTGGAAATGCCTGATACCCGCATTGTGATCCTGACAAGCTATGCGGATAAAGATTATGTTATCCCAGCCATTCAAGCAGGGGCAAAAGCCTATCAGCTCAAGGATGTAGCACCAGAAAAACTCCTTACGACCATGATTGACGTACAAAAAGGTACCTATCAATTAGATGGTCATATCACCAATTTTCTTGTGCAGCATTTGACTGAGCCAAAAGAGCAAAAATGGGAGTTAATGAAAGAGCTGACCAATAGAGAGCGAGATGTCTTATTCGAAATTGCAAAGGGGAAAAGCAATAAAGAAATTGCCTCATCCTTGTTTATTTCTGAAAAGACTGTCAAAACGCACGTATCTCATGTATTATCAAAGCTAGAGCTGGCAGATCGTACCCAAGCGGCTCTTTATGCAGTGGATTATCAAAAAAGTCAGCCTAAAGAGCTGCTATAACAGAAGGGAATTTAGTCGTTATGCTAAAACTTTTAAGCGCACATTCAGTTCAATGAATTGAATAAAAAGAGCACGGTAGCTGGTTTATTTAACGTGCCCTTTTGCGTGAAAAGAGAAGCATGTTCAGTCTAATTTCTATGAGATAAACGTTAAAAGACTTGATGAGTATATGCTCATCAAGTCTTTTTTTATTTTGAAGGAGGTGATAAATCGGCTGACTAAAGGTGAAATGATAAAAGGAGGAAATGAGCATGGAGACATATGAATTAGTGAGTGATTATCGCCATGATGACAAATTGAAAGAAAGCTTTAATCAGTTAGCGATCCATACATTTGATGTGGATTTTAGTGACTGGTACAAAAGAGGATACTGGGATGAGAAATATATTCCTTATTCCTTTGTCCATCACGGGAAAGTGATCTCAAACGCTTCCGTTTATCTCATGTCACTGATCATTGATGGAAAAACGTATCGAGCTGTTCAAATTGGCACGGTGATGACGGATCAAGCTCACCGCAACAAGGGATTAGCATCAAAGTTAATGCAGCACATTATGGATACGTACGAACATGATTGTGATTTGATTTTTCTTTTTGCCAATGAAACTGTACTGGATTTTTATCCGAAATTTGGCTTTACCCGTTACCACGAAAGTGAATTTAGTCTCGATATCGGCAAAAGTGCCATTCAAATAAAAAAGAACGTGCGTCTCAAGCAGCTGACATTGGATCATGACCTGCCATTACTTGAACAGTTCGCAGAAAAACGCCAAATCGATTCAATGAAATTAGATGCTAAGGATCATGGCAGCTTATTGATGTTCTACTTTACATTAGTTTGGCCGGATGCCATTTTCTATATTGAAGCGTTGGATACGATTGTTCTGATGAATGAAGAAAATGAAACCATACATGTCTTTGATATCATTTCTTCAGAGCCACAAAATATAGAGGAAGTTGTTGCACATATTGTGGGTGAAACGACGGAAAAAGTGATGTTCTATTTTACACCTGATACGTCAATTGATGGCTTACATGCGGTGATGGTGCCAAATGACGAGGATGCGCTGTTTGTTTATACAAAAAAAGATTGGGGCAAAGGCCACTTTATGCTTCCAATCACTGCGCACTGCTAAATGTATGTAAAAAGGCTGATGATCAGCCTTTTTCTTTATGTGTACATCGGTTGTGAATAAACTTCAGCAGCAGCAGCTTCTGAAGCATGGTCAATGTACTGCAAGAGCCCATATAAACATTTTTCAACATCAGCATCGTTCCGGTTAAATTGATACGCGTGTAAGAAATGCTCAATACGTTTCGAGAGCAAGTCATCTTGCGTACGTACCATAAGAATAAGTAAATTATCCCACTGCGAGCGATGCGTATAATAAAGTGCTTTATCATAATCCGCCACATTCATTAAACCTTCTCCTTTCCCTTGAGAAGTCCTCATTAGTTTGCTCGGAACATATCGACATTTTCAGGGGAAAAGTTGGTGTCCGCATCAATCGTGTACCGGGAATTATAGGCTGAATAAATGCTTCATGTATGAAAATGGATCGATCAGCAAAACATAAACAAAATATACATGAAAGTGAGATCAATGATATTATGCAGCCGAAATGGTGGGTGCCTTTTGTAGCGGCAATGGTTTTGTTTGGCAGTTTCATGATCCATCCTGCAACAAATGCAGCGACGCAGCCTGTTGAAAATTGGGAAAGACTTGCGTACACAGCGTTGCAAGAGGAATATGAAGGCGCCGCTCTAAACGATTATCAATATATCGGGCGTACACAAGTAAATGAAGATCAGACAAAGGATGTCTTTCGCGTCACCGTGAAGGAAGGCTCAGCACTTTTTGCTGCGCATGCAGAAATCTATTTTCACCCGATCACCGGTCATTTGATTAGTATTAACGTTTTCCGGCTATAAAAAAAGCACCTCTTTATTAGAGGTGCTCCAGCGTGTAGACAAACCCTTGCATGCTTGTGCTCAAAGAATGTCTATCATGCTGAAAAGTAGACAAAAGGCTAAAATCAAGATTATTTTAGCCTTTTGTCAATATTCTTAAGCCATTATTTCATGTTTCCTTGAAGGTATGAGCGGATATCTACGCCAAGTGAATCGGCTAATCGTTGTCCGTAATCTTCATCTGCACGATAGAAGTTGCAGATCGCAAGTAATTTTGTTTTATCATTTACGTCTTTCAGATCAGCTGTTAGGTTTTTGATCAATGCTTGTTTCTCTTCTTCTGAGTAGCTTCGATATTTTTCCCCAGCTTGTTTGAAATCGTTTGGTTTTTCAATTTTTTGTCTCACCATACGATCATCGTGAAGGACTTGTTCACTTTCCTTGTAGTGAGGGTTTTCTTTTGGCTGATCATCGTAACGGTTTGGTTCATAGTTAATATGACCGCTTGGACGAGTCGTTGTCATAAAGCCATCCTGCTGATTATTGTGTACAGGTGCATAAGGACAGTTCACCGGAATGCGCATATAGTTGGCACCAAGACGATGACGCTGCGTATCTGGATATGAGAACAGACGACCTTGAAGCAGTTTATCTTCAGATGCTTCAATTCCTGGAACAAGTGCACTTGGTGTGAAAGCAGATTGCTCTGTTTCAGCAAAGAAGTTCTCAGGATTGCGGTTCAGTGTCATGCGTCCTACTTTTTGAAGCGGGTAATCTTCTTCACTCCATGTCTTTGTTGGATCACATGGATCATAATCAAGATCATCATAATCGCTCAGCGGCATCAACTGGACATATAAGTCCCAGGCTGGATAGTTGCCGTTTTCAATGCGGTCATATAAGTCTCTTGTCGCATGCTGGAAATCATTCGCTTGGATTTCTGCTGCTTCTTCCATTGATAAATTACGAATGCCTTCTGAAGGTCTCCAGTGATATTTCACATATTTTGTTTCTCCATATTTGTTGACCCATCTAAATGTATGCACACCAGAACCGCGCATTTCAGCGTAGTTCGCAGGAATTCCTTCATCAGAGAAGAGCCATGTGAGCATATGAGTGGATTCAGGTGTTAAGGTCATAAAATCCCAATAACGGTCAGGATCTTGGATATTCGTTACAGGATCTGGTTTGAGAGAGTGAACCATATCAGGGAATTTCAATGCATCACGTATAAAGAAGATCGGCAAGTTATTACCAACTAGATCATAGTTGCCTTCTTCTGTATAAAATTTGACAGCAAAGCCGCGCGGATCACGCAATGTTTCAGGTGAACCTTTAGGATGAATAACGGTAGAGAAGCGAACAAAAACATCTGTCTGTTTTCCATCTTCACTTAAGAAGGCAGCTTTTGTATGTTTCTCCATGCTATTTTCAACTTCAAACACACCATAAGCGCCGGCGCCTCTTGCATGAACAACACGCTCTGGAATGCGTTCACGATCGAAGTGTGCAAGTTTTTCAATCAAATGGTAATCATCAAGAAATGTAGGACCGCGGTGACCAGCTGTTCTTGAGTTTTGATTATCGCCAACAGGTACGCCTTGGTTCGTTGTCAAATTTTTATGATTTGAATTTGTCATTCTTTTTCTCCTCCTGTAAACAAAAAAATAGTATCTAGCAATCTATATACCCTAATTATATTGAATCAAACATGATAGTCAATATCTATTTATAATAATTTTAAATTAATTATTATTACAAGAAGGTAAAGAAAAAGACGAAAGAATAGAATTCTTTCGCCTAAAGGAGGAGCTCTCTAAGAGCATCTTTGTTTTGAGTTAAATCTTTTAATGTGTATTGGTCAAGAACGCGCAAGTAAGCAGAGAGTGCTTCATGAAGTACATGCTTTAATGAACAAATCGGAGAGATGATACAGCTGTTTTTCCTAGGATCAAAGCATTCAACCATGACTAAATCATCCTCTGTATAACGGACAACCTCTCCAATGTTAATGCTTTCTGGGCTTTTCCCAAGCCTAATCCCGCCATTTCTTCCACGGATCGTTTCTACATACCCGCGTTTTCCAAGATGATAAATCACCTTTGTCAGATGATTTTTAGAAATGTCATAAACATCGGCGATCTGCTGAATATTTGACAGTTCATTGTTCTCTCTTGATGCTAAATAAATGAGTACTCTTAATGAGAAATCGGTATAATTCGTTAGTTTCATTTTGACGACCTCTAAACCTGATAGAGTTTTGTATCATCGTAACACATTTTAGACAAAAACTGTTCGAGAAAGTGTTAAATGTGACAACATTTAAAACATGTATTATAAATATTGCTTTTATAAGTTGTCATCCGTTACGATAAAGATGTATTTAAAATACACCTTTTGAAAGAAGGAATGACGATGTTATCTAAAGATCAAATGAATGCTATTAAACAATCAGCCCCTCTATTAAAAGCCGAGGGAACCAAACTTGTGACTGTTTTTTATCAAAATATGATTCGTCAGCATCCAGAGCTACTCAATCAATTTAATAAAACAAACCTCATGAACGGAAGTCAGCCAGAGGCGCTTGCTGCAACACTATACCAAGCTGCACTGCACATCGATCGATTAGAAGAATTACTCCCTGTGGTTAAACAGATCGCCCATAAGCATGTCAGTGTGATGGTCAAAAAAGAGCAATATCCAATCGTCGGATATCACCTGATTGAAGGAATGAAAGAAGTGTTTGGTTTAACGGAAAAAGATGACACGCTTTTAGCTTGGAAGGCGGCATATGACATCATTGCGAATATCTTTATTACGATTGAAGCAGAAATGATGGAGGAGAATGTAAAACAAAAAGGCGGATGGTCAGATGTGAAACCGTTTGTGATTAAGAAAAAGGTACAGGAATCTCCAGCGCTGATCTCCTTTTATTTAGTACCAGAAGATGAATCAGAGCTGCCGATGTTTGAAGCCGGTCAATATATTACGGTTCAGGCAGATATGCCAGGTGAGGCTTATATGTGCAGTAGACAATACAGCTTATCAGATCAGCATCATCCATCTTATTACCGCATTACAGTGAAGCGCGATGGTCATGTGTCTACATTTTTGCATGATGAAATGGAAGAAGGAGACGTTCTTCAAGTGAGTATGCCGCAGGGAATGTTCTGCTTGCAAGAAGACACAAAAGAGCCTGTTTATTTCATTAGTGCTGGTTCTGGCGTCACGCCAATGATCGGTTTATTGAAAACAGCAGCGCAAAACAGTCATCCATTTACAATGATTCATGCAGATCGATTAGAGGATGTGACCGCCTTTGAACATGAATTTGAAAGCGTTCTATCATCAGCTCCGCATGGCCGCATCCTCTTATGTAATGAACAATTTGCGCAGTCTGGTAAGGGAGAGCTTGTTGAAAAAGCAGCTTCCCGCATTGACCGTTCATTCCTTCAATCAGTGGTTGGAGAAGGGAAAGGTCAATTTTATCTATGCGGTTCCCCTGTGTTTACCGAAGAGATGATTCATATACTAAAAGAGTTGGGAATTCCAGAACAGAATATTCATTTCGAATCATTTGGAGGGCAATCCACAAAAGAAATGGAAGTCGTCTAAACGAATGCTGGAACATCATGTTTTATTAGATGCGCTCATATAGTAGGAATAAGTCCGATGAGGAGGGATGGTTTCCTTGAGCGTATCTGAAAAACGTCTTTTACAAAAAGCCATTGATGAAATTACAGAAATTGCAGAAGGATTTAGTCTAGATTTTTATCCGATGAGATATGAAATCTGTCCCGCTGAAATTATTTATACGTTCGGTGCATACGGAATGCCAACACGATTCAGCCACTGGAGCTTCGGGAAACAATTTCATAAAATGAAGCTTCATTATGATTTAGGATTAAGCAAAATTTATGAGCTGGTCATCAATTCAAATCCTTGCTATGCCTTTCTACTTGATAATAACACGCTTGTTCAAAATAAATTAATTGTGGCTCATGTATTGGCACATTGTGATTTCTTTAAAAATAATTGCCGTTTCCAAAACACAAAACGAGACATGGTAGAAAGCATGTCAGCAGCGGCTGAGCGGATCAAAGAATATGAGCATCTTCATGGAACAAAAGAAGTTGAATCTTTTTTAGACGCCGTATTGGCTCTCCAGGAGCATATTGATCCGTCTCTTGTTCGCTCAAAACTAAGCTGGAACATCGGCGATGAAGAAGAATATGAAGATGACCAGCCAAAGCGCCAGACGCCGTATGATGATTTGTGGGGGATGGATGAGCCAAAAATACGTGAGAAAAAGAAAATCGTCAAGCCATTTCCACCAAAGCCGGAAAAAGATATTTTACTCTTTATTGAGGCGCACTCCCGGGAGTTAGAGCCATGGCAGCGTGATGTTCTCACGATGCTGAGGGAGGAAATGCTCTATTTTTGGCCGCAGCTAGAAACAAAGATTATGAATGAAGGCTGGGCATCGTATTGGCATCAGCGGATTATGCGAGAGCTTGATTTGGATTCAAGTGAATCGATTGAGTTTGCCAAATTAAATGCTGGCGTTGTGCAGCCGTCAAAAACAGGCATCAATCCTTACTATTTAGGTCTGAAGATTTTTGAAGATATCGAAGAGCGCTATGATAATCCATGTGAAGAATTAACAAAAGCAGGGGTGACAAAAGGATCAGGCCGCAGCAAAATGTTTGAAGTCAGGGAGATTGAATCAGATATTTCCTTCATACGAAATTACTTAACAAAAGACCTTGTGATGAGAGAAGATTTGTACTTGTTTCAAAAACAAGGGAGAGATTACAAAGTCATCGATAAAGAATGGAAGGCTGTTCGTGATCAGCTAGTCAGCATGAGGGTCAATGGCGGCTTTCCTTATTTGACAGTGATGGATGGCGACTATTTAAAAAACAATGAACTTTATATTAAACATTGGTATGAGGGCATTGAACTAGATCTGAAATACTTAGAAAAAGTACTTCCTTATTTGCATCAACTATGGGGAAGAAGTGTGCATATCGAATCCATTCTTGAAGGAAAAGAAGTCATGTTTTCGTATGATGGAAAAGGAGTTCATAGAAAATATCTCGCATAAAAACAAAAAGATGTCTCTGAGCAGACATCTTTTTTGCCGATTTTATTGGTTTTTCAGCAGTTTGAAAATGTGTTTTGCTTGATCGGTGTTTTCCATCAAACCTTTTAGCTTTTGGCTTGTTGGACCATACGCAAAGAATGGCACTTCATCACCCGTATGACCTGATGTGGTCCAGCCTGTATGTGATCTCACGTTGATTACTTCTTCAATTGCATCATCAATTTTAACCGCATCCTTTGTTTCAGCAGCTTTTTGAATGGAGGCCATTTCTTCTTTTGTGAAATCAAGATCGATATATTGTTTCAGTGCTGATTCAACAGTCATGCCACTGACGATTTTGTTTGCGATAAAATCAGGGGTCTTTTTCGCTGCTTTTACCGGTTTGTAATCCCAGCTACCCGAGCCGTCTGCCCCAAAGGAGAGTCCGCCAGTTGAATGATCGGCAGTGGTGATAACTAACGTATTTTTATCCTTTTTTGCAAAACGAATCGCTTCTTCAAATGCTTTTTCAAAATCCTTCATTTCACTCATGGCACTCACAATATCATGATCATGGCCAGCCCAGTCAATTTGGCTGCCTTCAACCATAAGGAAAAACCCATTTTTGTTTTTAGACAGCTGTTTAATGGCTGAGTGCGTCATGTCTTGCAGGGAAGGGGTCTTTTTATCACGATCAATCGCTTTATCAAGGCCGCTATCTGCAAAAATGCCTAACACCTTTTGGTTCTTGTTTTGTTGTAAGTCATCTTTATTGGTGACATAATCATATCCTGCTCGCTTAAATTCCTTCGTTAAATCCCGATCCTTCCGGACAAAATCGACGAGTCCTCCGCCAAGCATGACATCGACTGTATGCTGTTTTCCGATTTTTTCATCGAAGAAATCATCAGCGATGGCTGCTGTGTTTTTTCTCGATACATCATGAGTCGCATACGCAGCAGGGGTAGCATTCGTTAATTCAGAGGTCACGACAAGCCCCGTAGATTTTCCCTTCCGTTTTGCTTCTTCTAGTACTGTTTTTAATTTTTTGCCGTTTTTATTTACACTAATTGCATTGTTGTAAGTCTTTTTACCAGTTGCCATAGCTGTACCAGCCGCTGCTGAATCCGTGATATTGCTTTTCGAATCATTAGGGTATGTTTTATGCATGCCTGTGAGGTAAGGGTCAAACGCTGTTTGCTTTGAAAGGTCTCCGTTGTGCTTAAATGAACGGTAAGTTGAAAGATACGGTGTTCCCATGCCATCCCCGATCAGCACAATCACATTTTGCACGTCATTTTTTGGCTTCTTTTTAGCCTCTGCTTTGTCAGCCTGTCCAAATTCAATTCCTGAAAAAATGCCAATCGATAGCACAGATGCTGCCGCCACTGCAGCTATTTTCGTTTTCGAGCTTTTCAACACACTCATTCATTTTGCCTCCTCATTGTTTATGTATCGCTCTTACGTTTACAATGGTAGAGCAGAATTGTGGATTCCCATTTACAGGATCGTAAAAATCCCTTTAAAATTGTAAAGGACCACTTTACATAGAATGGACTAAAAAGAGAAATGAATGTATCATTTATCCATGACAAGATGCATTTATTTTGTCATGATTGTGTAATGAAAATGAAATATAAAGAACCCTAAAAAAAAATAAATTTTGCCGAATTAATAAGCATAATGTCGTAGGAAGTCAAGACTATTTCTTCTGGTATTTGATCCTTATAATAGTAAGTAGATAAAAATTCGGATCACGATAGATACATACAGGAGGAACAAATGAAAAAACAATTGATCACAGCTGCAAGTGCAGTTCTACTTGGGACGACATTATTTGCCGGAGCTGCCTCAGCACAATCAGTAAAAGTTCAAAAAGGTGACTCTCTTTCTGTTCTAGCGAAAAAATATAAGACAAGCGTAAGCAAGATTAAATCAGACAATAAACTGAAATCTAATACGATATATGTTGGACAAACGTTAAAAGTAAATGGTACTGCCGCAAAAAAAACAACGAAAACATCAAAAACAACGACTAAAGTAAAAGCGGCGTCAACGGCAGCGACTCATAAAGTTGTAAAAGGTGATACGTTATCTAAAATCGGCAAAAAATACGGCATGACCGTAAAAGAGCTGAAATCGTTAAATAAACTCAAAACAAACCTGATCAAAATTGGGCAAAAGCTAAAGGTCAAAAAGACGTCTAAAAAAGTGAAGACAACACCTGTGAAAGAAAAAACAGTTTCTGTTTCTTCTTTGAACACGTCTAAACTTGTAGCGGATGCTAAAGCGCACAATGGCACACCATATAGATGGGGTGGAACGACACCAAAGGGCTTTGATTGCAGCGGGTTTATGTGGTATATCATTAACAAGCAAAAAAAGATTTCAAGACAAACAACTGAAGGTTTCTGGGGATCAATGAAAAGCGTATCTTCTCCAAAGATTGGCGATTTTGTGTTCTTTACAACATATAAATCGGGTCCATCTCACATGGGTGTCTACATTGGGAACAACAAGTTTATCCATGCTGCTTCTGATGGTGTGACGATCAGTGATATGAATTCAAGCTATTGGAAGCCGATTTACCTTGGAGCGAAAACATTTGTGAAGTAATTTATTTTAAAAGACTGCTGATGAAGCAGTCTTTTTTATTTGCGCTATAGACATAAGAATATAAATTGATATTCAAAAAAGCCCGTGCTACTTGGCATTAGTCAAGTAACACGGGCTTTTCATGTTGAGAATGGCTTAAAAACCTAATTGAAGATCAACATCGATTGATACGATGGCATAGACACATACAATGACAAAGATATTCAGTACGACACCGAGGAATCCAGGGCCCGTACGGCCTTTTTTAATGAACAGTTCAATAATGCCAAATGGAACTGCGGCCATTGCAAAAGGAAGCATCTGAAAAGAATAAAATGTCACATTACTGATAATGGCGAGGTTCAGCATGAGCAGGGATAATATCGCAGTACCGACAGAAATCCAGCCAAATACATTATGCTCTTTAAAAATTCTTACCAATTCCATAATTCCACCTCGCTCACTTTTGCCGTTTTAATGCGTTTTGTCTTCACAAATTTCTCAATTTCTTTTGAAGGACCTGTGATCACAGAGCCATAAATCGTAACACCATTTTGGTTGATATAGCGTATTCGGTTTGACAGATCCAGTTCAGGTCTGCCAGATATCGTTTTTGCCCAGGTTGGGTGCTGATTGACGTAAGTAAGGGCATCTTTAAATTGATCGACCTCTGTTTTTGATGTGTGCTGAAGTTCTTTTAAGAATTCAGAGTCTCTCCCAGGAAAGCCAATTGGCCGCTGATTCCCACTTAAAGAATCCTCTGTTTTAATCGCATTCCAGAGCACTTTCATATCATATTTTTTAGCAAAGGAATAAACGTCCTTTGGTGTATATGCTTTGTCATAAGAAACATACACTTCACTGACTGTTCCTTCAGGAAGCTTGTCTAAAGTAGTCAGTGTTTGTTTTTTAGATGCATCTGCCTGAGTAGAAGGATGGGTAAAGAAATCCTCCGTATCACGTGAGCTGTCACCATAATATGAAATCATAGGCTGCTTTAATTTATCGAAAAACATCTCGATTTGTTCACTGCCAATGGCTTCTGTTTTATTGCCAATTTGTTTTTGCAGCTTCAATTCGGTGTTCATTCCAAAAAGCTTGACTTGGCCTTTTAAATCCTTCATATCAATCGCCACGTTTGGTTTCGTCAAAGCGACTGTTACAGCAGCTGTTTCCATGAAGTGATTTCCTTTACTCTCTGCTCCGCCAACACCGTAGTATAGATAACTTCCTAATGTACAAAGCGGTAAAATAATAAGTGTAGAGATGACAGCAAGTACAGAAATACGTAAATAAGACTTTCTTTTTCCGTATTGTAAGATGGCTTTTTGCTTTTCAGGACTGATAGAAAAATCGGTCCAATCCGAGTCGTTCAGTTCCTGACTTAAGCGTTTTTCATTTTCTTCTAGCTCTTCTTCAAAAGCCATCATTTCTTCCTCGTTCATCTCACCATTATTATATTGTTCCCATCGCTTGTTAAACTCTTCATTCATCATTAACACCTCTGTTGTAAAGTGCTTTTAGGCGCTGCCTTGCACGAAATAAAACACTTTTAAAATTTGCTTCAGTAATATTCATGACCTTGGATGCTTCCTTGTAATTCAGTTCTTTTAAATAATACAATGTCAACGCTTCCTTATAGTTATCTGGAAGCTGTTCCAAATACATGTTGAGGACTTCTTTTATTTCAACCTGTTCAGCAGGGCTTTGTACAGATGTTTGTAAAAGGCCGCCAATAAGATCATCCGATATGGTCACTTCTTTTTTATGTTTCCTGACATAATCAATAAAAGCATTTCGTGCCACCTGAAATAACCAAGGTTTCACTTTGCTATGGTCGTAGGAATGAATATGTATATAAGCACGCATAAAGGTTTCCTGCAATAAGTCTTCTGCCAAATGTTTGTCTTTTGTCATGGAGAGCAGAAACCTGTAAACATCGTTCATATACATTTGATAAATTTCATCGATCGTCACTGATTTTTCTCCCCTCTATGTTATACACGCATAAGAAAGGCATAAAGTTGCACGAAACTTCTCAATACCGTACAATACTCATCTCTTTCGCCGAATCAAAATCATTTCTCCTTATCATAGCGAAATTTCCACCATTTATAAAGCATTTTCAATAGAACAAAGCAGGAAAAAACCTTAAAAAACGACAAAATTGGACACAATTCCTCTTCTATTCTCTCCTAAAACCATGGACCTGAATACAGAAAGAACAATCATTCTGAACGAAAAATGATGTGATGGTTTAGTTGTTTCAAGAAATTTTTAGTACCAGGTAATAAAAAATTTGTTATAATAGAAACAAATCCTTCATTCTTCAAACAAAGGAAGTGCACTATGTATAAATTTTCAGGTTATACCATTAAAGTATTATTTACTCTTCGAGGCGGAATCAAAGTATATCAAAGAGAGAATCTGCCAACGGATCGGGGATTTGTCATTGCATGTACACATGAGGGTTTTGTGGATGTTCTTGCATTAGGCGCAGGGATTCTTCCATTTGAGATCCACTACATGGCGAAAAAAGAATTGTTTGCAAATAAATGGATCGGTGGATTTTTAAAGAAGATTCATGCCTTTCCAGTTGATCGAGAGAATCCTGGGCCAAGCAGTATTAAAACGCCCATTAAATTATTAAAAGAGGGAAAAATCGTTGGGATTTTTCCAAGCGGAACACGTACAACAGAAGATGTACCTTTAAAAAGAGGTGCGGTTACCATTGCGCAGCTTGGTAAAGCGCCAATCGTCCCAGCAGCGTACAAAGGACCGTCCAATGCAAAAAGTCTTTTTAAAAAGGGAAAAATGCGCTTAATTATCGGTAAACCGATTGAGCAGTCAGAATTTGAGCATCTACCGCCAAAAGAACGATTAGGTGCCATGACAGAAGTTTTAAACACAAGAATCAAGGAACTTGAAGCTCAATTAATGGAAAAAGCATAAGAAAAACGACCGCTTGCTTTGGCAAGGGTCGTTTTTTTATTAAGAAGCGCCTTCTTCAGCGGCTTCTGCTAACTGTTCATTTAACTTTTTAACTTCGATATATACCACATGGTGTCCATCGACTTCATTAATAATAAATTCATAGCCTTGTTCACGAATGGTGTCATTTTTCTCAACTTCATATTTCTGAGTAAGGAACCAGCCGCCAATCGTATCGACTTCTTCATTATCAAGCTGCGTACCTAAGAGCAGGTTGACTTGGTCAACTAGAACCTTTCCATCAAAGATATAATGGTCTTCTCCAAGTTTACGCACTTCGTTGATTTCATCAATATCGAATTCATCACGAATTTCACCGACGATTTCTTCAAGGATGTCTTCTACAGTCACAAGACCAGCTGTACCGCCATATTCATCTGATAAAATCGCCATGTGTACACGTTCGCGCTGCATTTTGAGCAATAAATCATGTACAGGAACGGTTTCGATCACATGAATAATTGGATTGACAAACTTTTCAATCGTATCACTTGTAGAACACTCACCGCTAATACAAGCTGTGAGAACCTCTTTGATGTTCAGAACACCAATCATATTATCTTTATCGCCATCTTCAATTGGATAACGTGTATATTTCTCAACCTTGGTCACTTTCAGCATTTCCTCAATGGTAATATCATGAGGGAAACTGACAACTTCGGTACGAGGAATCATAATTTCTTTCGCCAGACGGTCATCAAATTCAAAAATTTTATTTACATATTTGAATTCAGACTGGTTAATTTCGCCGCTTTTATAGCTCTCTGATAAAATAATCCGCAATTCTTCTTCAGAGTGCGCCATGTCATGCTCAGAAACTTGCTGAAGACCGAACGCTTTTGTTAACAAACGAGCAGATCCATTTAATACCCAGATAAACGGGAACATCACTTTGTAAAAAATCATGAGCGGTCTAGCAAAAAGAAGAGATACTTGCTCTGCCTTTTGAATGGCGAGTGTTTTTGGTGCAAGTTCTCCAACCACAACGTGTAAAAACGTCATAATACTAAACGCAATAATAAAAGTGACAATCGAACTAGCTGATTGAGGGATTGATAGCTCTACAAAAAGTGGAGCCAGCATGTGCGCAATGGTTTCTTCCCCTAACCAACCAATACCAAGGGCGGTAATGGTAATACCGAGCTGACAGGCCGACAGATACTCATCAAGGTGAGTGGTGACATGCTTGACAGCAACTGCTGTTTTATTACCTTCTGCGATTAACTGATCAATTCTTGAGCTTCTTAAGCGAATGATCGCAAACTCTGATGCAACGAAAAATGCGGTTAAAGCTATAAGCAAAGCAACTATAAGTAAATTAACTATGTCCAATTAAGGCCTTCGTTCTGACTTTGAGAACGAAGGTAACACCTCCTGTTTAGTAAAAATTTTAACTTAACAGCAGTAAAAATGATTGGACAGCCGTCATCTTCTCAGGTGTAAGCTGTTCTTTTAATTTTTCACGTTGTTCTGGTTCAAGCTGCTTACAACGTACCAAAATGCGGTCCATATGCTCGTTCATCCGATCGATATCAGAGGTTAAATGGACAAGTTCATCAGAAGCTTCCTTTTGAGAAGGGAATTGTTCATCTAATCTGGATTTGATGTCAGAAAGAGCCAATCTCTGCTGTTTGCAAAGAACGATTAATTGTAATCGTTTTAAAGCATGTTCATCGTAATAACGATAATTTGAGCAAGATCTAACAGGCGCAAGCAACCCTAGATTTGTATAATAATCTACAGTACGTTTCGTCACCTGTGCAATCTGTGCTAGTTCACCAATACGATACTTTTTCTCAGCCCCATCTGAACATCTCCTCCTAACCGTCACGTTATAGTTTATGAAAATAGTTTAATATAATTCTAGCCTGAAATACAAGTTAATTGTTCAGATTTCCTGCCGATATGAAGAGGAGAGAGGGATTTCTCAGTCTAAATGGTCCTGTCAAATTTCACATAGTGATACAGGAATTTTCAGATTATTTATGGTAAGATAAAATGAATACCGTTTCATATATATGTAGAGAAACGGATTTATACGTGAACCGGAGGTGGTTAAGTGGGGCCCTCAATATAGTCTTATTTAATCAGTTAACCGTTTTACAAAACATAACATCATCAATCAGGAGGTGACTCCTTGTTCTTCTAAGAAAGAGCAAGGTTAAATGGACGATATTGTTAATCTGAGTATAGTCGGTGTTTTGATTGCTTTAACAGCTTTCTTTGTTGCATCTGAATTTGCCATCGTAAAGGTGAGAAGCTCAAGAATTGATCAGCTTGTTGCCGAAGGGTCCAAAAAGGCGATGGTGGCGAAAAAGGTGACATCAAGGCTGGATGAATATTTGTCAGCCTGTCAGCTTGGTATTACTGTGACATCACTTGGTTTAGGGTGGATTGGTAAGCCAGCTGTAAAAGAACTTTTGGTTCGAGGTTTTGGTTTGACAAACATTCCTGATTCAGCAATCAGCCTGATCTCAGCAACACTTGCGTTCTCTATTATTACCTTTTTGCATGTAGTCGTCGGTGAGCTTACACCAAAAACACTAGCGATTCAAAAGGCGGAAAAAATGACGCTTTGGTTGTCAGGTCCGCTACATGCATTTTATATCCTAATGTTCCCTTTCATTTATGTGTTAAACGGGTCAGCCCGTGTTTTAACCAAAATGATGGGCATCGATATGGGGTCTGAAAAAGAACATTCCCATTCTGAAGAAGAATTAAAGATTTTACTATCTGAGAGCTTAAAAAATGGGGAAATCAACCCGTCAGAATATAATTATATGAATAAAATTTTCGACTTTGATAATCGAATTGCCAGAGAGATCATGGTCCCGCGGAGAGAAATTTGTGCCATTCCAGAAGATATGCCGCTAGATGAAATCCTCTCCATCATGACGCAGGAGAAGTATACACGCTTTCCCGTGTTTTCAGGCGATAAAGATCATGTCATCGGCATGCTGAACAAAAAGCAGCTCTTTGCAGATCTTGTGTATCAAGGAGAAAAGGATCAATTGAAGATCCAAGATTATATATATCCAGTGATTGAAGTCATTGATACGATTCCTATTCAGGAGCTTCTCGTCAAGATGCAACGCGATCGAATGCACATGGCGATTTTAACCGACGAATATGGCGGAACGTCTGGACTTGTCACAACAGAAGATATTTTAGAAGAGATTGTTGGAGATATTCGAGATGAATTCGATGAAGATGAGCAGCCGGTTATTCAAAAAAGAGCCGATCATCATTATGTTTTAGATGGCAAAGTCAGATTAGAGGAAGTACAAGATTTGATCGAAATGTCATATCATGATGAAGAAATTGATACAATAGGCGGGCTCATCTTAAATGAGAACATTGATATCCGAGAAGGACAATCCATTTATCTTGACGATATTCGGATGAAGGTCTTGGAGATGGATGGACGCTATGTGAAAAAGATCGATTTGAAGAAAGGCGTCACGTCAACAGATAAAGGAAATACACGCACAGGGCTTGATATAAAAGAGCCGCTGTTAGTAAATGAAATGACCTTGAGCGAAAAATAAGCTCAAGGTTTTTTTAGGTATTTAGTCTCTTTTTACGAATGTTTGTTCGGGTTATAATAGGAACAAACGTTCGATAGAGGGGGATGGACATGCTTTGGTATGAAACAGCGAGTATCACGGAGAAAAAAACCTCAATGAAACGAATTGAGTTTCATTTGAAGAATTTCAAAAATTACCAGGCGGCGATTTTAAATATCGAAAGACAGCTTGAAAAAAGAAGTTCGCATCATTTGGAACACATGACACGGAAGAAGTTAGAAGAGCAAAAAAATCAGTATGAACTCATCGTTGCTTGTATTGAAACAGCACTAAAAGAGTTGGATGAGATAGAGAAGCAGCTCATCGATTACAAATACTTTCGAGATTGGCGGATGGCCAAGTGTGCGATGGAAATCGGCTATAGTGAAAAAACTCTTTTTTTAATGAAACGCCAGCTTATGGATCAACTGCTCATTAGCTTAGCTGCGATAACCAATGTTTAAACAAGGTGTTGTCCTATTTGATAGAACGTGGCAAAGAGACAGAAAGACCCGATGATTGTGATCAATAAGTAGACAGCTAGTTTTCCAATTTGCCGCTGCTGTAGCATGGTCGCAGACTCTACACTAAACGTAGAGAATGTTGTAAAGCCTCCGAAAAAACCTGTTCCAATGATCATTAGTAGCGGGTGATTGGCAGTCACGGCACCTGTTAGTAAACCTAAACCGGCAGCACCTAATAAATTAATGAGAATAATACTGTACGGGAAACGAGCATGAGACTTAGTTTTCTGCATCAATTGGCTAATGAAAAAACGAAGGGCGCTGCCAATCCCGCCGGCAATAGCTGTATATAAAACGATCATTTATCTGCCTCCTCTCTCCTACTTATTTCGTTGAAAGAGCCGCTGAGCTAGCATTAGTCCACATAAGGCAGCCGCTAATCCGGCAATGACTGAGAGCAGGATGTAGGTCACACTTAAAGTGAATTGCCCAGTCTGTAATAAAAGAATTGTTTCTTTAGAAAAAGTGGACATTGTCGTAAAGCCTCCGCAAAATCCTGTTCCGATCAAAGCGGCAAGATATTTTTTTCTCTTTTGGAACATAAAATATCCTGTTGAAAAACCAAGAAGCAGACTGCCTGCCACATTTTCGATTAGTGTTGCATAAGGAAATGTTTGGCTGACAACAGATTGGCTAAGTTCATATCTGCAAAGTGTCCCAATCAGTCCGCCAATAAATACGGCAAGATAAGCTTTCATTTACATCATTTCTCCTTTAGAAAAAATGGCGGGTGATCCGTCACGACACCATCAACGGAATATTTTTTGATCCGATCAGCTGTTTTTTGATCTTTCACAGTCCATATAAACACATCCATCCCGAATGAGTGGATGCGGTCTATCCACCATCTGTTGATCATTGTCTTCTTCATATTAAGGCAATTGGCAAACGAGCTGTATGCCATTAACTTTCTTTTCGTCAGTTTAAATGCATTAGGCTTTATAATCAAAGCTGTTCGAAGAGAAGGGGCGAAAGCTTTGATTCTTTGAAGTGCATGATCATCAAAAGATTGAATCATCATATGGCGAGAATAGGCAAACCGGTTGATGATGCGGGCAACTGCCTTTTCAATTCCTATCTGCCGTTTTGGGTGTTTGATCTCAATCAATATCCCGATCCTCTGGCTGTATCTTTCAAGAATTTCTTGTAATGTTGGAATTCGTTCATTCGTGTACTGTTGGTCAAACCAGCTTCCTGCGTCCAGTTTTTTTAGCTGATCAAGTGTATAGCTTTTGACTAAGCCGTTCCCGTTCGTCGTTCGGTCTACAGTATCGTCATGGATCACGACGACATGCTGGTCCAATGTGAGCTGTACATCTAATTCAATATAATCTGCACCTTGCTGAACAGCTAAATCAAATGCGGCAATTGTATTTTCTGGGGCAGTGCTTGATGATCCTCTATGCGCAATAATATACACATGCTCCAGCTCCTGACTTAAGTTCTGGTTTTATCATATCAAATGCTTTACCATTTTTCCTTGTTTACTATATGGCCGAAAGAAGAGCTGTATGTAATGGTGAATCACAATGTGAAAAGTTGCAGGAATATCCCAAGCCATGATTGAGTAAATCTGAAGTACATCAATTTTTTCTTCGATCAATTTTGTCCAAATCGTCAGCGTTCGCCAAAATATTAGTGCTTTCGTCATGTTGACTGAAAATTCTGATGTTTTATAATGATGAAAAGGAGGCGAGATGATTGGGTAAAGGGAGAATTAGAGTGGAAGAACGTATTAAGGTCGAAACGGATGCTGAAATGTTTAAAGCGACTCTCCTTGATCAGGCTCAGAAGAAAAAGTAGTTTGCTGCCCGTCGATATGTCTCTAGCCAAAATTTCATAATTGAACATCATGCCTCGGGACTCGTCCCGAGGCTTTTTATTTAGAGGTCAGACATTTATGAGAGGACATAAACGAAGGTTATATTATAAACTAGAGAGGATTGTTTTAAAGGAGAGAGACAAACATGTTTACACAAAAATGGATGGATACATATTTTACAGTAGATGTTGCGATCCAAATCGGTATTAGTCTTTGTATTTTATTGCTTTTTTTATTGCTTCGGAAAGTATTTACGAAGTACTTATTTCATCTTCTCTTTAGGCTGACCAATCGGTCTAAAACGGAGGTCATTAATCAAATTGTTGTGGCATTCGAAAAGCCAGCCAGACTGTTTTTTGTCGCACTTGGGTTATATTTTGCGTTAAGACAGGCACCATACTTTGAGCATCATATGGATGTCATCATCAAATTATATAGATCCTCCATTATATTGATGCTGACGTGGGGGCTTTGTAATTTAACTGCAGCTTCTTCTTTCTTATTTCAAAAAGTAAATTCGAAATTTGAATTAGAAATGGATGATATTTTAGCGCCGTTTTTATCGAAGGTGTTTCGCTTCATTATCATTGCACTCAGTATTAGTGTCATTGCACAGGAATTTAATTATGATGTAAATGGACTTGTGGCAGGTCTCGGTCTGGGTGGTCTAGCTTTTGCACTTGCTGCACAGGATACGGTGGCGAACTTTTTTGGAGGGATCGTCATTATTACAGAGAAGCCTTTTACGATGGGCGACTTTGTGGAGACACCAAGTGTTCTTGGGACTGTCGAGGACATTACATTTCGAAGTACAAAGTTTAGAACACCTGCTGAAGCTGTCGTGACAGTTCCGAATTCTACGCTTTCAAAGGAACCAATCACGAACTGGACGAGAATGAATAAACGCCAAATAACGTTTTCCGTACGTGTATCCTACAATACACCAAAGGAAAATTTGGACCATTGTATCAAGCGACTTAAACAAATGCTTGATGAGCATGATGGGGTACACAAGGAGACAATCATGGTGAATCTCGATGTACTGGCAGACAGTTATTTGAATTTATTTTTCAACTTTTACACAAACACGACGGTCTGGGCTGAAAACCTGAATATTAAACAGGACATTAACTACCGTATCATGGATATCTTCCATGAAGAAGGTGTAGAATTTGCCTTCCCTGGACAGACCATTTACATGAAACAAAAAGGTGAAAAACAGCTGAGTGAATAAAGGAGGATGGATGAGTGGATCAAACAAAGGTGGCAGTGCTAAAAGAAAAATTAACGCAGTCTTCACATATTATGGTACTTTCAGGTGCGGGTATGAGCACGGAATCAGGTATTCCTGATTTTAGGTCAACGGGCGGTTTATGGACTGAAGACACCAGTCGCATGGAGGCGATGAGCAGGTCCTACTTTTTATCAAATCCTCATCAATTCTGGCCGAAATTCAAGGAATTGTTTCAGATGAAAATGAGCGGGGCGTACGAGCCGAATAGCGGGCATACCTTTTTAGCCAACCTTGAGAAACAAGGAAAGCATGTGGATATTTTCACCCAAAATATTGACGGATTACATAAAAAAGCAGGAAGCCAGCATGTATATGAACTCCACGGTTCCATTCAAACCGCTACTTGCCCATCGTGCCATGCAACATATGATCTGCCTTATTTATTACAAGAAGAAGTGCCTGTATGTCTCAAGGTTTCCGCAGACGGACGGACATGTGGGCAAGTGCTGAAAACAGATGTTGTCCTTTTTGGAGACAGGGTCAAACATTTTGATCAAGTAGAGAAATCACTTCAGCAAGCGGACCTTCTGCTCGTCATGGGAACCTCCCTAGAAGTAGCGCCAGCAAGATATATTCCAGAAGATGCAGGTCAAAATCCTTCCATCTTCAAGGTGATGATGAATTTGAGTGAAACAGAATACGATCCATTGTTTGATCTTGTCTTTCATGAACGAATTGGCGATCTCGTGAAAGATTTATAAAACATTAAAACACCCGCATCCGATAGGTGCGGGTGTTTCTTTATTGCTGCAGCGGCTTCATTGTTTCATCAAGAACTTCAAATGTATAGCCCTTGGCTTTTAGCTGTGTGAGCAAACTGTTTAAGTATTTTGCTGTCGCTGGCTGATCGTGCATTAAGATGATTTTTGGTTCTTTTGGATGTTTTGTCTCTAGCACTTGCAGCTGATTCAAAACTTCTGGTACATATTTTGAGCTTTTATATTTCCAGTCAAGACTGTCAATTGTCCAATCCCAGTAGATAAAGCCTTTTTGTTTTAAACGTGCTTTTTGCTGATCGGTTAAATTGGGGGCGCTGCCATAAGGTGTCCTCACAAGGTGCGTATACTCTCCTGTGACAGAAGCCAAAATGCGCTGATCTTCTTTCATCTCATTGACCGGAGAATCACTTTTTTGATAAAAACGTTTCACATCATGTGTGATCCCATGAAGCCCTAACTGATGACCTTCTTGATGAAGTCTTTTCACAGCTGCCGGATGTTCCTTAATCTGCGGCCCGAGCATGAAGAATGTGGCCTTTACTTGATGCGCTTTGAGCACATCCAAAAGCTGGTTTGATGTGGCTGACGGACCATCATCAAAGGTTAAAAAGATCGTTTGATCTGTTACATGTTTGTTTGGGTTGATCTTAAAATGTACATCTAATGTTTTTGTAGAATCATCTTTTGCTTTCAGACTTGTGCTTGTGTCTCGAAATTCACTGCTCGCAGACATTTGAGCTGGCTGATCTGCTGCCTGCATATTGGTTTTAGATATATCCCAAATAAAAAAGAGGATCAGTGACAGAATCACTAAACCAATCGCCTTTGAGAGCAGCATCGTGTTTGAAGGTGTCTGTTTTTTCGTAACCCGTTGCATTACAATCGCTCCAATAAATCAAAAATTTGTGTCGAATCATGTAGTAGATTCTGTCTTTTTTCGATGTTTTTTGTCGTGTCCATATGGAGTAAGTATACAGGAAAAAAGAGCCTATGAATATAGAAGATGCTAAAAAATTGGAATCTTTTTGGTTATGAGTCTATGTTTGTTACAATAGAAAGTTGACCATTTATCATGATGTGAAATAATTCTGAATAATCATTGAAACATACCCATTTATCCGCTAAGATAGCATCAGATTCAACCATTATTGCGAAGCGAAGGGGAGATTCCGTATGAAAGTATTGTATAATGACGATTTCATTGAAAAAGAGGATGCTCGTGTTGATATTGAAGACAGAGGCTATCAATTTGGTGATGGTGTCTATGAGGTCATCCGTGTATACAATGGGACTTTGTTTACATTAAAAGAGCATACAGAGCGTCTGTTCAAGAGTGCAAAAGAAATCGGCATTCATCTTCAAGGTGCAGTATCAGATATGGAAGAAAAATTAAAACAGCTCGTCGCCCATAACCAATTAACAGATGGTGGAGTGTATATTCAAGTGACTCGTGGCGTCGCACCTCGTAAACATCAATATGGAAATTCTCTCACTCCTCAAATCACAGCATATACGTTTCAAGTGAAAAAGCCTGTTCATGAGCAGACAGCTGGTGTAAAGGCCATCATATCTGAGGACCTTCGCTGGTTAAGATGTGATATTAAAAGCTTAAATCTCTTATATAACGTCATGGAAAAACAGAAAGCATCTGAAGCTGGTGCATTTGAAGCCATTCTCATTAGGGATGGTTTTGTGACAGAGGGTACCTCCTCGAATGTATATGCCGTCATTGATGGCGTGATTCGCACACATCCCGCAAACAATTTAATTCTAAATGGTATTACCCGTAGAAAGCTTCTTGAAGTATGTGAAGAAGAGGGAAGCAGTGTTAAAGAAACGCGTATCAGTAAAGAAGAGCTGCTGGGAGCGCAGGAAATCTTCATCAGCTCGACGACTGCTGAAGTCATTCCGATTGTTGAAATTGATGGTCAGCCAGTAGGTGAAGGCGTTCCAGGAGAGTTAACAAAACGTATACAAGAAGGCTTTCAGCAAAAAATTAAACAGGAAAGTGAAGCATCAATTTCTTCGTAAATAAAAAGAGGCTGTAAACGAATGTTTACAGCCTTTTGTGATTCTTTTATTTTACAATGAGCACAGGTATATCTGATTTTGATGATAATTTTTCACTTACACTACCAAAGAGCATTTTTTTCAATCTGCTTTGGTCACGGGCTCCCATGACGATGAGGTCTGCTGAAATCTCTTCAGCATATTCGATAATCGCTTCTGCTGGTTCTCCCTCAACAATTTCAATGGCAGCTTCAAACTGCTCCTCATTTAAAAGCATTCTTGCTTCTGCAACGACCTCTTCTGTATGATCTTCAAAAATCAAGGGACTTTGCTGTTCATCATGAGGTACATACACAGGGGGTGTTTGAAGGTCTGCCATACCGCCACCGATATAAGCTCCGCCAGTCATTGGGCGAGGTGCATCAAACACCTGTCTGCTTGATTTGCCATCATGTGCATAGGCAATGGTCAGTTTGGCATGCAGGGTTTTGGCTAAAGCGATTGCCTTTTTTAATGCTTTCTTACTGTCTTCATGTCCATCAAACGCAACGACCATCCGATCAGCTTGAAACAATGTCCTCATTCCTTTCAAAAGGAGTCTTTACACTCATGGTATACCCGTTATCTGAAAAAGATACACATCAAGGATGTGTATCTTTTTGTTAGAAAATTTCATTTATTGAAAAATATTTATTGACAAAATGGTGACAGCCACTATAAGATAAAAAAAGATTCAAGAGCCAAAAGGAGGAAATGTCATGTGCAACATCATTGGAAGAATGAAATCAAACTGCATGAATGGGTTGATTCACGTGACAATTACACCTTCATTGGTCATTGAAAAGGGACTCGTATGTTCCAATTGATCGGATGAATCAAGGCGTATGTTGCGTATTTGTCAACATGCGCCTTTTTACATGAAGAAAAGAGGCGTACCAGATAGCTGGTTGCCTCTTTTTTTGTTGTATTCATTTCGTATTTCGAAATAAAGGGATGGAGATCAACAAGTAAATGAAGAGGAGTGAAAGCATGTGAACATGCCAAAAACAAGACAAATGACAAAAACCAAAAAAACAATTCAAGGTGACAGCCAAGAAAATTTAGAAAGCGGCTAGCTTTAAAAGGAGAGACAAATATGTTTTCGGTATTTACAAAATTAGGCTGGTTCTTCAAACAAGAGTGGAGACGTTATACGATCGCCATTACGCTCCTGCTCATAGTGAATGTGCTTGAAATGCTACCCCCAAGATATCTTGGGCAGGCAGTTGATGACATTCGTTCTGGTCAATTTACAACTTCGAGTATGATGTTTTATGTAGCCATTTTTTGCTTGCTAGGTGTTGTCGTCTATACGCTGACCTACTTTTGGATGTATCAGTTATTTGGCGGCGCAAATGTCATGGAGCGTGTGATGCGCGGGAAGCTCATGCGCCACTTACTTAAGATGACACCCACCTTTTATGAAAAGAAAAAAACCGGTAACTTAATGGCATTAGGTACAAACGATTTGAATGCTGTAGCTTTAACGACAGGTTTTGGCGTTCTGACATTGGTGGATTCCACTGCTTATATGCTAATGATCTTTTTTACGATGGGACTGACGATCAGCTGGAAATTAACATTAATGGCGATCATCCCTATGCCGCTGATGGCGCTTTTGATTGCGTATTATGGCAGTAAGATTCATGATCGCTTTACAGTTGCTCAAGATGCATTTGGTGATATGAACGATCGCGTGCTTGAATCGGTCGCAGGCGTCCGGGTCATCCGGTCTTTTGTACAGGAGAAACAAGATGTCGAACGCTTTCGTGAAATGACAGATGATGTATTTCAAAAAAATATGAGAGTGGCGGTCATTGATTCATTATTTGAGCCGACAGTGAAATTACTTGTCGGTGTCAGCTACTTAATAGGAATTGGATACGGAGCCTACCTTGTATTCCAAAGCGATTTAACCATTGGTGAGCTTGTCGCTTTTAACGTGTATCTTGGGATGATGATCTGGCCAATGTTTGCGATCGGCGAGTTGATTAATATTATGCAAAGAGGAAATGCGTCGTTAGACCGGTTGAATCATACACTCAGCTACAAGCCGGATGTTACAGACGCTTCTCAGCCAAAAACGTTACAAGAGCCTGGGGATATTCAGTTTGACCATGTGACATTTAGGTATCCAACTTCCCCTAAAAATAACTTAATTGATGTGTCCTTTACCGTTCGAAAGGGACAGACAATCGGAATTACAGGCAAAACAGGAAGCGGAAAAACAACTATTGTAAAACAGCTTCTGCGCCAGTATCCAACAGGTGATGGTCAAATCCTGCTATCAGGAGTCCCAATCCAAGAGATCGAATTGGATCAGCTATTTCAATGGATCGGATACGTACCGCAGGATCATATTCTTTTTTCTAAAAGTGTAGAAGAAAATATGCGTTTCGGTCATCGAGACGCAAAACAAAATGAATTAGCACAAGCGATCAAAGATGCTTATTTTGAAAAAGATTTACGCCTTTTGCCAGAGGGACTCGAAACGATGGTCGGAGAAAAAGGTGTGGCGCTATCAGGTGGACAAAAGCAGCGAATTTCCATTGCGCGCGCTTTATTAATAGATCCCGACATTTTAATACTGGATGATTCCCTTTCTGCGGTAGATGCAAAAACAGAAACCGCTATTTTAGAAAATCTAAGACAAAATCGTCATGGAAAAACGACGTTTATTACGACTCATCGTCTATCAGCTGTTGAGCATGCGGATCTCATACTTGTTATGGAAGAAGGACGCATCGTCCAAAAGGGAACTCACAAAGAGCTCATTCAGCAAGATGGATGGTATAAAGAACAATTTCTGCGTCAGCAGCTGACAAACCAGCTGGAAGGAGGGGATGAGGCATGACAACAGGAAGAAGACTCCTTACCTACGCACTCCTTTATAAGAAAGTATTGTCTGTTGCCTTGATCTTTCTCATCATTGCAGTAGGTGCTGAACTGACAGGACCATTTATTGGGAAGAAAATGATTGATGATCATATTTTAGGTGTAGAAAAGCCATATGTCGAGGTCAATGAAAAAACAGACAAAACCGTTTATTACCAGGGAAATAACTATATACGAACCGATCGATTAGACAGTGATATGGAATCCGGAAAACAAATCAATGTGGTGCAGGTCGGATTTGGTTACTATTTTGTGAATGAGCCGATTCGATTTGATGGAAACCGAAAGATATCGGGGGATCAGCTTACCATTGAAAATGGAAAAGAGCGCGAGACCTATCAAGTACAGCGTTTATCAAAAGAGGAAATTTTCTCTTTTTATGAGCCTGAAATTAGTGGTTTGGTGCAGCTTGTTCTATTTTATCTAGGGCTTCTCGTTATTGCGATTTTCTTTCAATATGCGCAGCATTACTTGCTACAGCGAATAGCCAACCGAATTATTCAAAAAATGAGGGTTGATGTATTTGAGCATATTCAAACACTACCTATTCGGTATTTTGATAATTTACCGGCTGGAAAGGTCGTAGCTAGGATTACCAATGACACTGAAACCATTCGTGATTTATATGTGACAGTTCTCGCCAATTTTGTGACGAGTGCGATTTACATGATTGGGATTTATATTGCCATGTTTTTATTAAATGTGAAGCTGGCACTTATTTGTTTGGTGGCGGTACCGATTATTTTCCTATGGTCAATGACCTACAGAAAGTTTGCATCGGTTTACAACCACCGCATTCGTTCAATCATTAGTGATATCAATGCCAAGCTAAATGAAGCCATTCAAGGAATGACCATTATTCAAGCGTTTCGTCATGAAAAAGTGACAAAAGAGGAATTCGATGAGCTGAACAACAATCACTTTCGATATCAGCGAAAGATGCTTCATTTAAATTCACTTCTATCACATAACTTGGTTAACCTGCTTCGAAATTTAGCCTACGTGGCACTTATTTGGTATTTTGGCGGTGCGTCTTTAAGTGCTACGGGGATAGTGTCGATTGGTGTGCTTTATGCGTTTGTCGATTATTTAAATCGATTATTTCAGCCGATTACAGGCATTGTGAACCAATTCTCGAGATTAGAATTAGCACGGGTTTCATCAGAAAGGGTTTTCAGATTATTGGATGAACCAGGAACAACAGTGGAAGAACCTGTCCATAAGGAAATGGAAGGACACGTTCAGTTCCAAGATGTCACCTTTGCTTATAATGAAGGGAAGAATGTATTAAAGACCATTACATTCGAGGCCAAAAAAGGCCAGACAGTTGCACTTGTGGGGCATACTGGATCTGGGAAAAGCTCGATCATGAACTTGCTGCTTCGTTTTTATGACATTCAGCAAGGAGACATTCTCATTGATGGGGAAAGCATTTATCGCCAGTCCCGGCAAACCTTGCGGAAACAAATGGGCATCGTACTTCAAGACCCGTATTTATTTTCTGGAACGATTGCATCCAATGTTAGCTTAGGAAATGAAGACATTAAACGAGAAACGATTGAATCATCATTAAAACAAGTAGGCGCAGTAGAGTTATTGAAGCACCTACCAGAAGGATTTGATGAACCGGTCGTTGAAAAGGGAAGCACTCTTTCCTCAGGGGAACGTCAGTTAATTTCATTTGCTCGTGCACTAGCGTACGATCCAGCGATCTTAATTTTAGATGAAGCCACTGCAAACATTGATACAGAAACAGAAGCGATCATTCAGCGAGCGCTTGATGTCGTCAAAGAAGGACGAACAACGTTTGTCATTGCTCACCGATTATCTACCATTAAGAAAGCCGATATGATTTTGGTTTTAGAAAAAGGTGAAATTGTCGAGCGGGGTAGTCATGATCAACTCATGCAGCAAGAAGGGCTATATGCGCAAATGTACGAACTGCAAAAAGGTGCTGTGGCAAACTAGATGATGAATCACAAAAAAGAGCCTCACATTGAATGAGGCTCTTTTGATTTGCATAAAAAAGGCGAGGATTCGTTTTTGACCTCGGTCTTTACTCGTTATGAATCATTAGTAGGCAATACCGACGCGTTGATGTACAAATTCCTTCGAATTTAACTGCTGATATAAAAAGTGTGCGGTGTCTTCAACTGAAATTTTCTTTCCATCTATAGGGAGAAAATCTTTCTCATAGCGATATGACCGTGTCACTTCTCCATCTGGTAAATAGGTTGGACAAATAATGGTCCAATCTAAATCAGTCGATTGAAGGAGTTCAAACGCTTTGGCATGCTCCTTAGCTGCTCGGGAAGTGGTCCGCTTTGATTCATTTGTTTCAAAACGGTAAAGCTCCGGCTGCTGCCTTGCTTTTAAAATGCCTGCCGTACCTATTGTAATAATTCGTGATGTATTTGATTGCTTCATGGCTTGTACGATATGCTCCATTGAAACAGATAATGTATCATCACCATCTGTCGATAGACAGCTCACAACAATATCTGCTCCTTTGATTGTCTCAAGCACATCATCTCGATTTCTTGAATTGCCGGTGACTTGAAACATACCCGCAAGCATTTCTTCTCGGTTTGTCCGAATCAATGAACGAACTATGTAACGATCATCTACTTGAATGAAACGAAGAAATGCTTGTCCTACACGTCCATGAGCACCGAAAAGAGCTATTTTCATCTGTTCGATCCCTCCACTACATACTATAAGTGAAAAGAACCGAAAATGGTACAACTTTTATGTGATGCTTTTTTTATAAAGGTGAAAGGACCGAATGCTATGAGCATATTCACATAATAGAGAGATACCTACGAATTGTAGAAGTTCAAAGTTCATACCGGAAATAATGTCCATGAAGATCCGCTCCTTTCTACTACATGATATGAGATGGAAAGGAGGTTGGTGAGGGATAATAACAAAAAAAGAAGACACCTTAAGAGGTGCCTTCTATGATCCAAATATGAAATTAAGCTTTTGTTCCACCCATGTGTTGTTGAGCGTAAGACACAAGACGTTTTGTGATTTCTCCACCAACTGAACCGTTAGCGCGAGCTGTAGTTTCTGCTCCAAGGTTAACGCCAAATTCAGAAGCGATTTCGTATTTCATTTGATCGATTGCTTGCTCTGCTCCAGGAACTAGTAATTGATTTGAACTATTAGAATTAGCCATGATGTGAATCTCCTTTTTGTATATGATTTTTTTATGGTTGGGTTTGCTGGAGTCGCACCAGCGAAATGATCAAGTCATTTGCCACTTGGCGAAACCCAATGCAGTAACTTCTTTGTACTAAGTATTATGGTGATTTTCATAAAAAACATACGAGAAAAGGACATGGTAAATGTTGTTCAACATGCAAAAAAACCATCACTCAATCATGAGTGATGGCACTGCATATATTTCTTTATTCAGCGGAACGAATGCGGAGCTCCGTATCCGAGTCAAAGAAGTGGGCTTTGTTCATATCGATGGCAAGAGGTATAGATTGTCCAGCCTGAACATCGGTACGAGAATCAACACGTGCAATAAAAGATTGACCATCGAGAGAAGAGTAAAGCATCGTTTCTGCTCCCATTAATTCAGCAACTTCTACGCTCGCATTGATCTTTGTGCCCTCAGATGCTTCTATAAACACGGGTTCATCATGAAAATCTTCTGGTCTGATTCCAAGGATGATCTCTTTTCCGATATAACCTTGGCTGCGTAATACCTTCATCTTTCCTTCTGGTACACGTATATGCGTTTTTCCAACTGCAATGGCACCGTCAGAGAGCTTTCCTGTGAAAAAATTCATCGCAGGAGAGCCAATGAATCCACCTACAAATACATTCTCTGGATTTTCATATACATCCTTCGGCGCTCCAACCTGCTGAATAAAGCCATCTTTCATTACGACAAGACGAGTAGCCATTGTCATTGCTTCAGTCTGATCATGTGTGACATAGATAAATGTCGTTTGCAGACGTTGATGAAGCTTAGATATTTCAGCACGCATTTGAACGCGAAGTTTTGCATCTAAATTAGAAAGCGGCTCATCCAAAAGAAAGACCTTTGCATCACGCACAATTGCTCTACCGAGTGCAACACGTTGTCTTTGACCGCCGGACAGCGCTTTTGGTTTCCTGTCTAAATATTGCTCAAGCCCTAATATTTTAGCGGCATTTCGAACCCGCTCATCAATTTCTGATTTCGGGAATTTTCGCAACTTTAATCCAAAAGCCATATTATCGTATACATTCATGTGAGGATATAATGCGTAATTTTGGAAAACCATTGCGATATCCCGGTCTTTTGGTGCTACATCATTCATCCGTTTTCCATCTAAAAGAAAATCCCCTTGTGAAATCTCTTCAAGCCCTGCAATCATGCGAAGGGTTGTTGATTTTCCGCAACCAGATGGACCAACAAACACAATAAATTCTTTATCTTCTATATGTAGATTAAAGTTGTCTACTGCTGTTACCTTGTTATCGTACACTTTATAAATTTGATTAAGCATCATTTCAGCCATAGATGATAACCTCCCCATTCATTTATTGAAAGCGCTTCACTTGTATATAAAGTGTATAAAATGGGGAAGTGTCTGTAAATGGACAACGTGCACAACATCTCATTTTCATTTTTGGGCAGGGTGCTCATGTCACTGATTGTTATGAAACGTCGAGAAGATTCATCATAAAATAAACAGCAGATGCTTCTGGAAAATGTCGTATATCAATTGCTGTGCGCTCAATAAATTTATCGATTCGATATTGAAGGCTGTTTCTGTGAACATATAAAGCTTTTGCTGCCTTAGATGCATTTAAGTTACATTGCATATAAGTCATGAGGGTACGGTAAACATCCCGATCAAGAATCGCCTCTTTAAAAGCATCTGAAATGGCATGAGAGAGGATGGGTTCATCGTAACGCAACAGTGAGGGCAGACATTGATAAAATGTGCTAATCCCTGACCTAACCTTGCCTCGCTGCATATGGTCCAACACAAGCTGCTGTTCATTTAACAATTTCTTCTGTAAATGTTCATTTGGCAAATGGAGCTGTCCTTGTAAAAAGACTGAGTCTGTTAAAAAGTCACTTGTAATGGCTAGAGACAAATCATATAGCAGTTCTAACTGACTGTTTTCTGATGTAGCGTTTGTTTGAATCAGCATCGCTGTATCAGCGCCTGTCCAAATGAAATGAGTATGTTCGAGGCTGTGGACCACAGCCTCTTTTATTTGCTGCCTTTGTTCAGCTTGATGGGACATTTTAAAATAATACACACGGACGGGGTGCTGTACAGTTAGTGATGTGTTATCGAATAGATAGCTGTACCATTTTTGTTCATCCTCAGTTTGCTTTGTATGAGATAGATCAATTGGTGTAAGGAAAGTATTGAGAAGAATTATTTCTCTTGCTGTAAGCTTTGATTTGTCTACTCCAAATAATTCGCCTTCGTCTGTTTGATACCAAAGAATTTGATGATCATTTGTAGGGGAGCTGATGATATGCTCTCCGTAAACATGCTTTAATTTTTCTAACATGGCGAAGCTCCTTAAACAGTTTAATCATAGACATGGAACAGCATTAATTCGTGGATTTCTTCTTTTAAGGTTGGTTCGACTTCATGGGGCGGAAGCTGAGAGCCCCATTCAATATCACC
Source organism: Bacillus pumilus (assembly GCF_009937765.1). NCBI lineage: Bacteria > Bacillati > Bacillota > Bacilli > Caryophanales > Bacillaceae > Bacillus > Bacillus pumilus. Next base: position 2,066,763 of record NZ_CP047089.1, read on the forward strand.
TGTTTTGTGGTAGATACCTTCGTAGTGTGCACCATTGTGAAAAAAGGATATTTTCCACCCTGGCAATTGTGCTTTTTTAAAGAGAGGTTTCCATTGAAAATGAGAAATCATATCATTATTGCCTCCTTGCTTTTATTGATGAACCAATAAATAAACACGACAATACGGAAACAACCTTGAACTTGATTTTATTGTATCTCATCTGATGAAAAGAGCATAGGAAAAGCATAGATTTCATAACATCATCATTTAAAACAAAAACAGTCAGTAGACGTTAGTGTAATCTGAAGTTGTTAAGTCTGTTTGTGAAAGGTAAGCTGCGTAATCCATCAAATTTTTTCCGATCAGTCTTTCTGAGTTTCGCAATGAGACATGCTGGAAAACATCGCGGCCAGGTCGAGAATTGGCTTCAAACATCCAGATAGCTCCTGTCTGGTCAATGCCTAAATCAAAACCGATTTCACCAATATGACCGGACACTTTTTCATCAATGACTTGGCTAAGTGTAATGGCAGTATAAGAAAGCTGCTCTAACATTTTTAAACGCGTCTTCTTTTCTGGAAAAACATCATATAGAGTTTTCACCGTACCGCCATATGAATGATGAGTCGTGACGGTGTGATGGCCAGATATTTTTGCTACTGCTGCCGTGACTGTCCAATGACCGTACTTATTTTTATTGGTATGAACTCTGAAATCCATTGGTTGATTGTCTATTTGTAGTAGTGCTATGCCTTGTTGAGCCATAAAGTCTTGAATTGCATGGTCCTTCCGAAGATTGGTCACGAAGTGCTCTACTGAGTCAAATGGAACAGCCCTTCCTTGATTTGAGCTTACAGTGATTCCATAAGTCGTTTTGTTTAATTGATAAATACCGTCGCCATGACTTCCATTTGACGGTTTTAAGTAAATGACCTCATGTAGATGGAGGAGTGTTTCTATTTTATTAAGAGCGTCTACCGGATCCAATTGTATGGAATGGGGAAGAAAAGGACATGTTTTTTCATCTGTTAACAATTGTTCATGAATATCCCATTTATTAAAAAAAGAAGGGTTGAACCAAGGAATGTCATAGTCTTGCGTGAGTTTGCGTTTTGTTTCTTGAACGAATGCTGACTGAGCTGCCTTTCTATTTGGAAGACGATCGTAAATGACTGAGGGCAAGGGCATCTTTTTTTTAATCCATGTTTTCTGTTGATACAACAATCCTTCAACTATTCCTTTATCCCAGTCAATCGAATGAGTACCAAAAAGATAGGCAAAACCGACATGCTGTTTGAAAGAGTGCAGCAGGTTAATAAAAAAATCTGATCTCGTTCCTAGTGGCTGCGTGCTTTTCTCAAAACCTGCGGTGAAAATACCAAGCAGCGGCCCTATAAACAAGGTATGATCGATGGCGATCACATCAGCTCTTGATTGATAAGGAATGAGTAAATCTTTATATAGATCTTCTGATAATAAAATTTTATTTGGATGTTGATGATAGGAAACGGTGAAGTCATCTACTAGACGAGAACCTAAAGCAAGAGAATAGATCACCTCCTGCTGTTTAAAATGGACGGGAAGATGAATTGTTTTTTCACTTGCGGGATGAGTGGCGATGATGCAACGATTTTTGTTCACGAGAAATCTCCTTCGGTTGTGACTTCATCGATTGAGCATGTGCAAGAATGGTACGAATCAATTCATTTTCCTTGTCAGGATAAGCTTTTAAAAAAGCGGATCGACCTGGCTTTGATCTTATATTTGATATAAAAAGCCTGCCTTCCCTTGTATGGAGTAAGTCTACAGCGAATTCAAAGCAAGGAGAAAAGGTTTTATCTATATATGCTGGCAGAAATGCTTGAATAGATGCTATATCATCTAAAAGAAGCTCTCTGATGTGCGGTTGCAAGGTATTGATATAGTGATCAAAGCCTATCATGGAGGCTGTTTTTTGTGTAATGCTTAAATGACTATTTTCTGCAGGTAATTTTGTGTGAATCCCTATGCGATTCCATTGATTTTGTGAATCTTTCATCAGGAAAATCCTTATTTCATTGAATAAAAAGTCTTTTTGATCACTCGTCTGGAAAAATTGAAGGAAATATCGGCCTACATACTTTTCGCACCAGCGCTCTATATCTGATGGACGCGAAAATGTGATGACTTGCCCAGGATTTTGCTGAACAGTGAAAGTGTTGTCTTTTAAGAATATGAAGTAAGTAGATGTTGCATGGTGTTGAGAGAGCGGCTGCATTTTACAATAACCGTCTTTCCTTAACATGCTAAGAAGGTCTGATGGGTCTTTTAATAATGAGCAGACAGGTAAATATGGCTGCAAAGATGGGAGAAGGCGGAGCTGCTCGAATAGCATCATTTTATTTGAAATACCTGTATTTAGAAAATCTGTTTTCGGATACTTTTTCAGCCATTCCATGATTGGTTTTGCTTTTTTAGATTGTGCGTCATGCTTGTAAAGGCATCGATCGTAAATCAAGTCAGGAATCTCAAATTCTGCTGCTGCGAATCCTTGACCATCCGTAAAAGTTTGACCTTGTATCATATTTGAAGCTGGCTTTAAATCAAATGGTGTAAAACGAACAACCTTTAAACCATAAGCAGGGGCAGCTTTGGCTAGCCCACGAGTGAATGCCTCTTCATACTTCGGAGAAAGAGTCACAATACCTAATGTTGATGTCATTAAAAAACACCTTCTTTTCAACTTCTTTTTTTAACAGCAGAAAAACACTTTTTCACGATTTTACATAAAGATTGCGTTCCTTTATCATTACGATAGATCAATTGATCATATGTCTAGCAGCATGCTTCATTTGCTTGAGGACATGACAAGAACTATAATACGAATAGATTAAACCAATAAACATCGGGTGTTGTTTGAAAGGTAGATGACGACTTTGAATATATTCACAACGTTTCTCTTTATGATTGTTATAGGAGCCGTTATAGGAGCAGCGACAAACCATCTTGCGATTAAAATGCTTTTTCGCCCTTATAAGCCGTATTACTTATTCGGGAAACAGCTTCCTTTTACACCGGGGCTCATTCCTAAAAGAAGAGATGAAGTAGCGAAGCAAGTTGGAGTCTTGGTTATGGAGCATTTGCTCACACCAGAAGGTATTCAAAAGAGATTTGAATCATCTGAGGCAAAGCAGGAGATCTTGCATACAGTCCATCGATTGATTGACAAAGGCGCTGACATGGAGATTACAGTGCTCTCTTTGTTAGAAAGATTCGGTGTATCACATGCTGACGTCAAAGCAGATGAATGGCTTCATCATTGGTCTGATCGGAAGCTCGCTTCACTGCTAAAAAAATATAACGAGCAAACGTTATCTGAGTTACTCCCATTAGAAGTGGAAAACAAAATTTCGTCAAAAATTCCAGATGCAGCAGATTATATTTTAAAGAGAGGCATTCATTACTTTGAAAGTGAAGAAGGTAAAGCGAGGCTTGGCAATATGATTGATGATTTCTTAAAGGAACGAGGCATGCTTGGCGGTATGGTTCAAATGTTTTTAGGAAATTCAAGCTTAATTGACCGAGTACATCCTGAAATCATTAAGTTTTTAAGAAATGCAGAAACAAAGAAGTTCTTAACAGATTTACTAGTTCAGGAATGGGAAAAGGTGAAACAATTTTCACTTCAGGAACTGGATGATAAATGGAATGTAAAGGAGCTTGCTTATAGTGTGAAAAAGCAATTGCTTTCACACTTCTCTACAAAGGTGATATTGGACAAGCCAGTTGGATCTTATGTCAGTGAAGTAGCTGTTGATCTCAAAATATACTTGGCACCAGTGCTTGTCGATAAGGGAATTAAAGCAGCATCAAATGCATTAGAGGGACTGCTCGCAAAGCTCAAGTTTGAAGATATCATTCGTGAGCAGATTGAACTTTTTCCGCTTAAAAAAATGGAGGAGCTTGTCATTAGCATTTCCAACAATGAACTTAAGATGATCACGTTTTTAGGCGGTTTTTTAGGAGGATTAATCGGCGCAATCCAAGCAATCTTTGTCACGCTCTTTTAAAACAGACTAGAGAAAATTTCATGAATTCGTTGTATATATGTGAAACGAAAGCCATAGTTTGTTATAGTGGAGTGGTGTCCGCCGATCATATCGGTGATAACGGATAGAAAGGAGACATAACATGTCTGTAAATGTTTATGATGTTGCATATGACCTTGAAAAAGCACTGCGTCATAGCGAAGAATACTCAACTCTAAAAAATCTTTATGATGAGGTTAACGCGGATGAGTCCTCTAAAAGAATGTTCGAGAACTTCCGTGACATTCAAGTAAACCTTCAACAAAAGCAAATGACTGGTCAAGAGATCACACAAGAAGAAGTGGAGCAAGCACAAAAAACAGTGGCACTTGTTCAACAGCACGATAAAATCTCTCAGTTGATGGAAGCAGAACAACGTGTGAGTGTTCTCATCGGAGAATTAAATAAAGTGATCATGAAGCCTCTTGAAGAGCTTTATGGGAATCCAGAAGAAAATTAATGAAAAGGGCGATGATATTCGCCCTTTTTTTATTTAACAAGTTCCCTGTCTAACTTTTCAAAAAAAGGTTGTCGAAGCTCATAAATTCTGCGATAATACTTATATTGAAAGTGCTTTCAACAAGCGCTCTCATGGGGCAATTGGGTGCGTTTCACTTGGGATTTAAGGCGATTAGCCAAACGAGAGAAGCGCTTCTGGGAGAAACGCAAAGCATAAGGGGATCTGATATAAGCAATGCTTTGGTGTGTGAAAGATAAGGGGATCATGGGGAGCTTCATCACCTCATTGTGACGCATCCAAACCATACATAAAAAAAAGCCTAGGGGTAGGCTTTTTTTATTTGCAAAAGATTCATAACAGACAGAGCTCTTTCAACTGCATGTTCTAAAGCACCAAGCTAGGGCATATCCTCATCGTAAGTACAGTCATCAAGAAGGGGGATGCCTCAGTGTCAAAAAAACTACTTGCACTCAATATAGATGGAACGTTACTTCGTTCCAATGGAAAAATCCATTCCGCTACAAAAGAAGCTGTGGAATACGTGAAGAAAAAAGGAGTTTACGTGACGCTTGTCACCAACCGGCATTTTCGTTCCGCACAAAAAATTGCCAAGGCGTTGAAGATTCCAACGTCAACCCTTGTGACGCATAGTGGTGCATTTATAGCGAATAAACTCGATGAGCCACTTCATGTGAAGAAACTAACGGAAGAAAAAACATTTAATCTTGTACAAATTCTTGAAAGCTTTGATTGTAATGTTCGCTTGCTACATGAGAAATTCTCAATTGGCAACCGGAAAAAAACGCAGTCACAGCTGATGGGAAAGACGTTGATTCATCCGTCTGATCCGATTTTCTATCCCGTGCAATTTGTTGAATCGTTAAGTGATATGCTGATGGATGAACCGGTTAGTACACCAGTGATTGAAGTATATTCAACCAGTGAGCTTCAGCCTGAAATTCACCAAACCATTCAACAAGCTTTTCCATCTGTCGATCTTATTCAGATCAGTGATGAGAAAATGAATATTGTATGCAAAGGTGTATCGAAAGAAGCAGGGCTTTCTCTTTTGACCTCAGCTTTAGGTTTAACTTTAGAAGATACGGTGGTCATTGGGCATGGAACAGATGATATCCCAATGCTCGAATTGGCTGGCTTAGGCGTTGCGATGGGAAATGCAACTCATACTGTTAAGCGTAAAGCCGATTGGGTGACACGCTCGCACGATGAACAGGGAGTCGCTTATATGATCAAAGAATACTTTAGAATGCAGCAAAGAGAAGGATTTTTACATCAATTCGATATTAAACGATAATTAGACGAAGGCTCTGTCAATCAAGAAATGGCAGGGCCTTCAACTGTTCCAGTCATTGCTTTTCCTACATAGATTTTGTAAAATGAAACAAGTTTGAAGATAAAGGTGATACGATGCGAATTTTAATTAAAGGGCTGTCAGATGATCGATTTCATCGCCCGCTTGTCAATATAGCCAATTTATTTGAAGAAGATAGTGAAGTGCTGTTTGATCCAGGTGAATTGGAAGATGGCTTCACCATGGTGTTTAGCTGGGAAGAAGAAAATGGAACGGTGAAAGCATCTGGTTATATCGCTGGATCAGACATCACTAGTCGTTTTTCGCGAGACGTCCCAGAGGGTTTGAACGACAAGGAGCGCTGGAAGCAAATCAAAAACACAGTGCTGTCTGTTTATTTACATCTGCTTCAGGAGTACACAGGAATGACGCAAAAGTGGGGTATTCTCACAGGGATACGTCCTACAAAATTACTTCATAAAATGCTGAGAGAAGGTATGACAAAGGAAGATGCGCATGCCGCATTAAAGCGTGATTATTTGATTCATGATGAAAAAATCGATTTGATGCAGGAGATTGTGGACCGTCAGCTTCAAGCGATTCCGGATCTGTATGATCTTCAGCAGGAAGTAAGTATTTATATTGGTATTCCTTTTTGCCCAACAAAATGCGCTTATTGCACGTTTCCTGCTTATGCAATTAAAGGACAAGCCGGAAGAGTGGGGACGTTTTTGTTTGGTCTGCATTATGAAATGCAAAAAATTGGTGACTGGCTAAAAGAACATCGGATCAAAGTGACAACCGTTTACTTTGGCGGTGGTACGCCGACGAGTATCACGGCGGAAGAAATGGATTTGCTGTATGAAGAAATGTATCGCTCGTTCCCTGATGTGAAACATATACGGGAAGTGACTGTCGAAGCCGGGCGTCCTGATACGATTTCGCCTGATAAGCTAGAGGTGTTAAACCGATATCATATTGATCGAATTAGTATCAATCCACAATCGTATGAGAATGAAACACTGAAAGCCATTGGCCGGCATCATAGTGTAGAAGAAACGATTGAAAAGTATCACTTATCAAGAGAGTATGGTATGAATAACATTAATATGGACTTAATTATTGGTTTGCCAGGAGAAGGGCTCAAGGAATTCCAGCATTCCTTGAATAAGACTGAAGAACTTAAGCCTGAATCGTTAACTGTGCATACGCTCTCCTTTAAAAGGGCGTCTGAGATGACGCGTAATAAAGACAAATATCAAGTAGCAGACCGAGAAGAAATCACACGTATGATGGATGAAGCAGTTGCTTGGACGAAAGCACATGACTATCACCCTTATTATTTATATAGACAAAAAAACATCTTAGGGAACCTTGAAAATGTCGGATACTCATTAGATGGACAGGAAAGTTTATATAATATTATTATTATGGAAGAAGTGCAGACAATCATTGGGATTGGATGCGGTGCTGCTAGTAAGTTCATTGATCCGCGTTCAGGAAAAATTACGCAGTATGCCAATCCAAAAGATCCAAAATCGTATAATGACCGTTATGAACACTATACTGAGGAGAAAATTCAATTTCTTGAGTCATTATTTGTTCCTCACGTTTAAACACTGCGGTGACGCAGTGTTTTTTTCATCTGTAAAAGGGTATATAAGTGATAAAAAGTTAAAGCAGGTGTACATATGATTGATGTGATCGGAATTGGGGTTGGGCCTGCCAATTTAGGGTTGGCGGCTTTGTTAGAGGAGTATGAAGATGTTTCATGCTGTTTTTTTGAACAGGAGACGGAATTTGCCTGGCATCCTGGCATGCTGATCAAAGGAACGGATTTACAAGTCTCCTTTTTAGCTGATCTTGTGACGATGGCGAATCCAAGGAGCAGATATACATTTTTAAATTATTTACATGAATCAAATAGACTTCACCGTTTCTATACATTTGAACAGTTTGACATTCCACGAAGAGAATTCAATGAATATTTATCATGGGTCGCACATGAATTAGATAGCTGTCATTTTGGGATGAAGGTAGAAGAAGTGACGGACTGCCAAGGTGGTTATCTTGTGAAAGTCAGGTGCTTGAAGGATGGATCGCTTTCTGAGTATCGGGCAAAGCATGTCGTGCTCGGAACAGGGAGCAAACCGATGATTCCGGTTGATGTACCTGATGCTGCACTGCCTTATGTGACCCATAGTAGCCGTTATTTAGACCAGCAGAAAGAACTTCAAGAAGCTGATGCAGTGACGGTGATTGGTTCTGGGCAGAGTGCAGCCGAAATCTTCTTAGACCTGCTCCAGCATCAGAAGAAAGGGCAGCAGCTTTCTTGGTTTACACGATCTAGTGAATTTAGAGAGCTAGAGACGGCTGAGCTTGGTCAGGAGCTGTTCACACCAAAGTACGTCGAGTATTTCCATTCACTTCCTTATGAAGAACGAATGAACACATTGCCTAGGCTGACTGGATTAAGAAATGGGATAGATGCATCGACGCTCTCACGTATTTACCAGGAATTATATCATCGGTCTGTTTCAGGTGAGGAGCCATCTGTGATCATTCAACCCATGACCGAGCTTGAAGCCATTCAGGTGGAGGAGAATCAGTCCCTCAAACTGAACCTAAAGCAGTGGCAGCTAAAGAAAGAAAAGAGCATAATAGTAGATCGTGCTGTATTGGCTACAGGATACACACCGAATATCCCGGCGTGGTTTAGTGCGTATGAACCTTTAATTGAATGGGAAAGTGAAGAGCATTTTAAAGTGACAGAAGACTTCAAGCTTGTATTCAAAGACAAGCGTCCGCATCATTTCTTTACATTTACGAACCTAGATCACTCTCATGGAACAGCGGCGACCAATTTAAAACTATCCATCTACCGCAACCAGAAAGTGATTCAAACCATTCGCGGGGTCAAAGAAGCGCCATTCAAGAAGGAAACAGCCTTTCAGCAATTTGAATAAGAGATAAAAAGGGCCCAAACATAGGGCTCTTTTTCATTAGATTGTTGTTTTAACAGTTATGCTTGTTTTGGTATCAACTAATCCTGAAATTTTTTAAACTGAGGAAAAGGGATTATTCGGGTTGAAATGGAAGTAAGTCATGTGTTTAAAAAAAGGGGGATGGATGATGACATATATCAAGTGTCAGCTAAATGGGGATATTTTTGAAATCGTTTTCAATAGGCCGGATGCTTACAATTCATTTCATGTGGACATGTTTGCTGAATTCAAAGAGGCATGTGATGCGGCGGAGGAAAGTAGTGCAAAAGTCGTTGTGATCAAGGGCGCCGGAAAAGGGTTTTCAGCAGGCGGAGATATTGGCATGATGCTAAAGCAGGAAAGTGAAGAGGATTTCCATCGAGTGATGGATTTGATCGAGGGGATTACGCTTTCTCTAGCAGGTATGAAAAAAGTGACGATTGCTCTTGTCCACGGGTCAGCGGCAGGGCTTGCCTTTAGCTTTGCTTTAAGCTGTGACTACCTGTTTATGCATCAAGATGCAAAGCTCGCCATGAATTTTAATGGAGTAGGCTTAATTCCAGATGGCGGAGGGCACTTTTTCCTCACAAAAAGAGTCAGTGAACAAACCGCGAAACAATTGATTTGGAGTGGACAAAAGCTTCCTGCTGAAGAAGCGCTAAAGCTGGGCCTTGCAGACGGCGTGTTTCAAGAGGAAGTCAATGCGTATCAAAAAGAATGCGTGAAGCCATTTATGAACATGCCGCTTCAAGCATTTATCGAGACAAAACGAATTTATTTCCAGCAGTCAGAGTCACAGCTGCTAGCCGTTCTTCAAAAGGAGAGGGCAGCACAGGCAAGACTGAGGCAAAGCCATGATCATAAGGAAGGCATTCAGGCATTTTTAGAAAAAAGACGACCTGTATTCCAGAATGTATAAACGAATGTAAGTCCGGAGAATGCCGGCTTCAGCGTGTAGACAAACCCTCGCATTCGGTGTCAGGTCTCTGCTTCGGTGCTCACGAATGTTCAATTCGCTCCGCTCCGATGCTCGTCCTTCCTAGACTTCAAAGGTTTTCTATTACGCTGAAAAGAAGACAAAGGGCTAAAATAAAGATCATTTTAGCCCTTTGCCAATAATGTGAGGCGGGCGAATGCCGGCTTTTTTAACGTTCAAATAAAAGCAGCTTGCCTGCATCATCAACGAGACGATGAGAATGCTTCGTGTATTGCTGTTCTAATAAGCGATGGCGACCTAATTCCTTTGCCTTTTCATCACTATCTGTTGTGATTTTTTCATTTAATAAAGTCTCACCGGATGGGTCAAATACAGTTAAAAAGTATGTCTTCTCCATTCCTCAACTTCCTTTCCTCTGCTTTTCTATGTAATTAAACAAAGAATAAGACAAAACCTCCTTTTTATCCCTTAAAAATCTGTTTTTTAGAATAAGAGTGATAGAACGTGCATTCGCAAAAATGGCATGATAAAATATGGACAATGACAGTATCGGACAAGGAGATAGACGTTTGACTAAGCTCACTTTTATTCATGCCGCAGATTTACATTTAGACAGTCCATTTGTAGGAATGTCGAATATCCCTAGCTTACCCTTTAAGCGGCTCAAAGAAAGTACATTTCAAAGTGCTAAGAACATCTTTGATCTCGCCGTTGAGCGGGCAGTAGACTTTGTGCTGCTGAGCGGAGATTTATTTGATGAATCCAATCGCAGCTTGAAAGCACAGCTGTTTTTAAGAAACCAGTTTGTAAGACTGCAAACACACGGGATTGAAGTCTTTATTATTTATGGGAATCATGATCATTTAGGCGGTGAATGGACACCGATTGAGTGGCCCGAGAATGTACAGGTCTTTACGAGTAGTACACCAAGTGAGCTCTCCTATTATCGAGGGGATCAGCTTTTCGCGAGTATTTATGGGTTTAGCTACAAAGAGCGGGCTGTCTATGAAAATATGACATCTCATTATGTCAAAACGACAGATGCTGCCTATCACATTGCGATGCTTCACGGCACATTAGCCGGACAAGAAGGACATGATGCATATGCCCCATTTCAGCTTCAGCAGCTCATAACGCGGGATTTCGATTATTGGGCGCTTGGACATATACATAAAAGAGCCCTTCTGCATGAAGACCCATATATTATTTACCCTGGTAATGTCCAGGGCAGACATATAAAAGAAACGGGAGAAAAAGGCTGTTACTTGATTCAACTCTCCGAAGATTCACGGGCAGCGGATTTTATTAGCTGTGCAGATATCATCTTTGAGAAACTGGCAATAGACATCACAGAAACGGCTCATATGACGGACCTTGTCATACTTGTGGAAAGCAAAATCAATGAACTGAAAGAGGACGGCATTCCTCATTTTGTGAGAATTGAATTGACAGGTGATGCGCCTTCTTACCTTGAGCATACTCAGCTTGAAGCCCTCGAGGAGCTGATGACTGTTTTTCATGAACAAGAGGAAGATGAAGATGTGTTTGTTTGGGTGATGTCAATTGACTGCCGAACAAACGAGGAAGTGATCTATCCAGAAGATTCCTTTTTGAAGGAACTAACGGCAGAAATTGCTCAGTTTGAGTCATATGAAGAGCTGCTTTCACCGATCAAGCGTCACCCAACCTACAGGAAGTCAGGAAAAGCGCTCACACAAGAGGATGAATTGGATATAAAAGAAGAAGCGCAAAGGCTGCTGACAGAACAGCTAAAGCAATTATGAGAAAAGGAGAGGCACAATGAAAATACGTTCACTCCATATCGCCCATTTCGGTAAATTTTCAAATCGCACCTTTCACTTTTCTGATGACGGTTTTCAGCTAGTTTACGGTCTGAATGAATCGGGGAAAACGACATTGAAAACGTTTATTGAATCGATGTTATTTGGTTTTCCAAAAAACAAGATGTACAAGTCGAAACAGGGTTCTTTTTATGGTGGTTCCCTCACTTGTCATGATGACGAGATTGGCGTTATTCACATTGAGAGAACATCCGACCGCGGTGGGCATGCACAGGTGTTTTTACCGAATGGTGAAGTGAAAGACGAAGCTTTTCTACAGGCGCTTTTAAAGGGAACGGATCGCAGATTATATCAATCAATCTATTCGTTTGATGTGTTTGGACTGCAAAATGTCCAAGCCTTAAACCAGGATCAGATAGGCGAATTTCTACTTTTCTCAAGTTTATTTGGCTCAGATGCAGCCACCAAGATGGATAGCAGGCTGCTAAAGCAACAGGAACAGCTGTTTAAACCAAATGGCCGCAAGCCTGAATTAAACCAGCAGCTTGATCGTTTAAAAGAGCTGACAGGTCAGTTGAAACAAGCGAGATTGGTAGAAGGTAGCTATACCGAAAAGAAACGGGAGCAATCTGAATTAACGGAGACGATCGAAAAGCTTCAAAATGAAATGAAACAAACGGAAGAACACCTTCAGAAACTGACTGAATCCATTCAAGTCTATCCCATGATTGAGAAAAAAGTGGAGTTGAAAAAGGAATTAGCCCGCTTTCCAGACCGAGTCAAACGTTTTAGAGCAGAAACCAAGCATGAGCTTGATAAACTAGAATCACACCTTCACCCGAAAAACGCTCAATTAACTGCACTGAAACAGAAGTTAGATCATTTGCAAACCTCACTCGTACAAGTTCAACCGCTTTATGACAAGGATACCTTAATGGAGATGAATAGAGTCGTAGATGAAGCATCGAATGCTGAGCTTGTGAAAAAACGCATAGCAGAGTGTCGAGCAAACCGTGATTCATTGAAACAAAAAATAGACGAAGCGGAAGTAAAGCTAAAGTGGGAGCGCCCGATAAAGCTCGAACAAATCGACGATTCGCTTGAATTTGAGTGGGAATTAAAGGAGACTGTCACTCAATACATCCGTCTCATGGACAGAAAGGCGCAGTTAGATGAACGTTTTGATCACGCGAGACATGAGCTGGACGAAGCAGAAGCTGTTCTAAAAGGGTTAAAGGAACAGCAAGTAAAACTGCACGGAGCAGAAGATGATGCGAATAATACAAGATCGAAAAAGAAACCGATTGATTCACAGGCGTCGCTATTCCAAGGCTTGATCGCATTTGATGTGGTGTTTCTGTTTGTTCTATTCTTTTTAACAGAGTGGTGGATCACACTATTATTTGCGGGATTTTCTGTTTTTCTCTTCTTTGTCATTTACTCATTCAGTCAAAGAAACTCTAATAAACAAAGAAACGGAGAAGACGCCTTAGATTCCTTTCAAGTGCAGGCAGCTTCTGCTGAAACACTTATGAGGCAGAAGGAGCTGCTCTACGAAAGAATCATCCGGCAATATGAAGACTGGGAGCTAGAGCTCGAGCCTGTCCAGCAGCAAGTAGAGGAAAAGAAGAGACAGCTTGGCTTGTCGTCTGAGCTTTCTTTCCTAGTAGAGGCCTTCCATATTCTAAAACAATTAAAAATGAATACAGCGGCATATGACGAGTTTCAGCGTGAAATAGAAAAGCTCTCCGATCAGCAATCGATTTATGAGCGCAAAGTTTCAGCGTTAAGCAGTATCCTTCAAAAAAAGGAAGGAACTATTCAGGAGAATATTTCAGTCTTTCAAGAGATATTGAAAGATGAGACGAAAAGAGAAAAAGAACGCCAGACATTACATGTATCCATTCAACATGCGATGCAGCAGCTCACGACACTAGAAGGTGAAATTCAATATTACGAAAAACAAACGGATGAGCTTTTTCGTCAAGTAGAAGCAGAGTCCAAAGAAGATTACCAAGTGCTTTCTCATCTATCGAAAGAATACCGAGAACGACTTTCTGAGCTGCAGCAGCTGAATCAAGAGCTTCATAGAAGCGGTTGTTTTGATGAGGAGGAATGGATTGTTCGCAAAGGACTACCTCTTCTTGAGGAGGAGTGTGCCAAAGCAAAGCAGCACCTTCATGACGTTCAATTGAATGCGGAGAATACGGAAAAACGTTTAGCAGAACTAGCGGTGGAAATACGGCAAATAGAAGCTTCTGGAACAGTGTCTGATTTGACTCATCAGCTTACCGCAGAGCAGGAGCATGCGAAGCACCTCGCGAAAAAGTGGGCTGCCATTCAGCTTGTCCGCACCGTCATACGAGAAAAATTGAATGAGCATAAAGAAACAAGGTTGCCTGCATTGCTTCACACAGCCTCTAGTTTTATCCAACCGTTAACAAATGATCGTTATGAAGCGATTTTATTTTCACCTGAAGATGATTTGCTCATGGTGAAAAGAATGGATGGACGAATATTCCGCCCAGAGGAGCTTTCACAGGCAACGTGTGAACAGATCTATCTGGCGATTCGTTTTGCGCTTGCTTTGTCTCATCAGCAAGATTGCCAGCTTCCGTTTATGATGGATGACAGCTTTGTTCATTTTGATCACGTTCGTCTAGGCAGAGTGCTGGAGATGATGAACGAACTCACACGTTTTGAAACACAGCTGTTTTATTTCACCTGTCATGAGCATATGAAGCAAGCAGCAGAAGATGGACAGGTTACGAGTTTAGCAGTTGAATGATTGACAAATAATGACTTATGTTATACTTATATGAGCAGAAACATGGAAGGAGCTTTTATTGAATGGCTAAAGGGATCATGACCTATGATGTCGGCGAACAAGTTGACCTGCATTTATTAATTAAATCATCTACTAAAGGGATTGCGAGTAATGGCAAACCATTTTTAACGTTAATTCTTCAAGATCAAAGTGGAGATATTGAGGCGAAATTATGGGATGCGAAGCAGAATGATGAACAAACCTATGCCGCACAAACCATTGTGAAGGTAGTTGGCGATATTCATCATTATCGCGGGAGGAATCAGCTGAAACTTAGGAATATACGCCCTGTTGCTGAAAATGAGCAAATTCGAATTGATGATTTTCTCGAAACAGCTCCTATTCCAAAGCATGATATGATGGATACAATTATGCAATATATTTTTGATATGAAAAACCCTAATATACAGCGTGTCACAAGACATTTGCTGAAAAAATATGGACAGGAATTCGCTGACTATCCAGCAGCGACAAAAAACCATCACGAATTTGTTTCTGGTCTTGCTTATCACGTAGTGTCCATGCTGCATTTGGCTAAATCAATTGTGGATCTATATCCATCATTAGATCGAGATCTTTTATATTCAGGCATCATTCTTCATGATTTAGGAAAAGTCAAAGAGCTTTCAGGCCCAGTCTCAACCACCTATACGGTGGAAGGGAATTTAATTGGTCATATATCAATTATGGTGACAGAAATTGCGAAAGCTGCTGAAGAGCTTGGGATTGATTCAGAAGAAATTTTAATTCTACAGCACTTAGTACTAAGTCATCACGGAAAAGGTGAGTGGGGAAGCCCGAAACCACCAATGGTGAAGGAAGCCGAAATTCTCCACTATATTGATAATTTAGATGCGAAGATGAATATGATGGATCGTGCGCTTGAGCATGTGAAGCCAGGAGAATATACAGAACGTATTTTTGCGTTAGAGAATCGTTCATTTTATAAACCAACTTTTCACGAGTAATCATGTGAGAACGTCCGCTTATGCGGGCGTTTTTTTCATAACTTGTCTTCTTTTTGCATAAGCATGTAACACAAAGGAAAAGAGAGCTGTTCTGAAAAAAAGGAGGCGATGAAAAAATGTTGTTTTTTCCATGGTGGGTGTATGCATGTATCATTGGCATTATTTTCTGTGCGTATAAATTAATGACAACGGCCAAAGAGGAGCAAGAGATTGATCAATCCTTTATTGAGAAGGAAGGAGAGATTTTTATCGAGCGAATGGAGCAAGAAAGAGAGCGCAGACGTCAGGGACAGCAAATGAAAAGATCCCAAGATTCGGCGGCACATGAAGATCACTCGATTGCTTAATCAGATGTTATAAAAACCCCTCTGCCTGATCACGGCAGAGGGGTTTTTGGTGATTATTGGTTTTGTTGTTGTTGTTGTGCAGGTTGTTGAGATTTTTCTTTAAACGTGTTTTCAAGCTCTTTATCTTTTACTTTCACATCTGCATCTTTCACCAATTTGTTTAAGATGGTTTGGATTTCATTTGTGTCTGCTTGTTTTTGATCAAGTAGTTCTTTTTTCAAGTCTGCTTTCATGTCATCATATTTACCGCGTTCTTCGGTCTTTTTAATGATATGGTAGCCGAATTGTGATTTCACTGGTTTGCTGATTTCATTCACTTTTAGTTTGAATGCAGCTTTACTGAAGTTCTCGTCCATTTGACCTTCTTTTGCGAACCAGCCTACATCTCCGCCTTGTGCAGCTGAAGCAGTATCAGTTGAATATTCAGACACTACAGCATCCCATTTTTCACCTTTATCTAATTTCTTTTCCACTTCGTCAGCTGTTTTCTTATCAGCTACAAGAATGTGGCTTGCGCGGATTTTCCCTTTTAGGTCATCGTAATACGCTTTTACTTCTTTATCAGTGATTTTGATGTTAGCTTTGGCAGCCTTTTGAGTCAGCAGCTCATATTTCACTTGATCTTTGATGTAATCTTTTCCAAATTCATCTTGAAGTTGTTTTAAACGATCTTCACCAAGTGTCTTTTTATATTCTTCCATTTTCTTATCAATTTCTTTATCAGATACTTTGTATTTGTCAGCAAGAACCTTTTGTTGAACAAGTAGATTTAAAGCATCTCCACCTGCTTGTTTCTTAAGAGTTGTATAAAGCTCTTCTTTTGTGACATCTCCTGATTTTGTTGTTGCGATGACATCTTTATCACCGCTACTGCATGCGCCAAGAGTTAAAACACTAACTGCTGTTACAGCTGCTAAAGCCATTTTTTTCATTCAAAAAACACTCCTAATCTTTCCAATTTATTTATCATTGCTTGTATCATAACATATTGTGACACGCAGTAAAAAGAAATGCAAATGGAAGGGCATTCGTCTAGTCAAAAATTTGCGCGCGACATACACATATAGTGATCACAAAAAGGAGGCTGAATTATATGGGAGCAGGATATTCTAATGGGTTTGCTTTATTGGTCGTGCTATTCATTTTGCTGATCATCGTTGGTGCAGCATATCTTTACTAATTAAATCGCTGTGACAGAAAGGAGCCGTCCTGCCATGCGTGCGGGCGGTTCTTTTTTCAAACGATGACAGGTGCCTAAACGTTTTCAATTTTATTGCATACACTGAGCTTAGAACAGAGGAAGAATTGGCAGGAGGTGTTTTTACATGGGAGGAGAAGTCTTCGCTGGCGGTTTTGCACTAGTCGTCGTGTTATTCATCTTATTGATCATTATCGGTGCATCTTGGATTTGCTAATAATGAATATACACAAAAAGCTGCCCTCAAACTGGCAGCTTTTGCTTTGATCTTAAATAGATATGGTAATTTCAACAAATGATGAGATCAGTAAGATCAGTATCGATACATTGATAAAGCGAAACACCTTATCTTGCCGTTCTTCAGGAATCTCTCTGACAAGGCATAATGTATTAGTAAGCCTGTTTATTGAATACACAATAAACGCGGCAAAGACGATGAAGTAAAATAAAACTATCGGAGATCCCCCCTCTCTATGCTATTCCCATACTACATTACCAAATATTTTATGAAAAAGATAGAAGTTGGCTTTAAAAACCTCATGATGAGGATGTTTGGTCAACTAAAATATCAAACTCGTCTTGGGCTTGATCGATGATGCAGGATTTAGGTGCTTTGAGCAGTTTCCATGCAAATAAAAAGTCAGGCAAACAATAGCCTGCATGAATACTTGCGATGATGATAAAATAGTGTGCATACATAGGAAACGCCACACCTAACACAAAGTAAACCGGTGAAATCACACAAAATGGACTAAGAAGTGAATAAAGCATGATGTTCTTTGGCACACGCTGCCAGCAATTTCGTTTAAATAACGTCATTTTTTTCTTGTTTTTCATCACTGGGATCAAGTGAACCACACGGTGGACAAGCAACGTCACAAGTAAAAGCATAGCAAAAAGCGGTGCGTTGTGACTGCTTAGTCTCGTTTCAGGATGAGTCAGTTGAAAACATAAAAAAGCCGTAATGAAAAAAAGTATAGCAAGACTTATGGCTGAAATCAGCAGTCTTGTATAACCATAATCCTTTTCAAGATTAATGGTCTTCCAACAATTCATTTTTCATCCTTCCAATCTTAAAAAACTAATTGAATATCTCAAGATAATTTACTCTTCCTGAGGATAAAAATCAATGGTTTTTATGAAAAAAAATAAAATGTGGTGTTCATATGGAATAAAGAGAGGAAACTTTGGATTTTTCAAGAAAAAAAGACAGAAGAGGGAGGTTCGTCTCTTTCGTCAATGAGTAATTTCGGCTAGAATAGAAAGACTAAGAGAAAGAGGGAACGTACATGAGTATTGAGGAACGAATGAGCCAGCTCGAATATTATATGGAACTTTTGCTGACGGCGACCGATATGAGCCGTTATCCATATTATGCATTATTGATGAGGCAGCAGGTATCGAAAGAAGAAGCGCAGGAAATTGAGCGTATTTGTGCTGAGCTTTCAGAGGAAATGGACAAGCAAAAAGCACAAGGCTACGTCATGTTTGACGATATGCTTGCGCTTTTTGCAGGACAGTTAATTGAAAAGCTGGATGTGCATGAGACGATATTTGCATTGCATGATCAAGGGCTGTTTCAGCCGTTAATGAATGAATTTATAAAGATCATTAAACAATTTGATTTGCTTTAGCCGCTTTTTCTGCTGCATCAGCTGAGTCTTCAAGTTCCTCAGACTTTTTAGTGACTCTTCCTCGCTCGTTCAAAAAGTCCTTCTCAATGTTTGAAAACGATTTCTCAAAAATCTCCATGAAGTCCTCACCATAGATGTTTCGGATAATACACATCATTTCTAAAATCTCAGGGAATTTTCCGTAAATGTCATGAAGCGGCTGTGCGCCTTTGACAATACCAGTTCTTGCCGGGTCATAATCTTCGAGTAGTTTATGGAATGTCTCTTCGCCTTTTGGCGTTAGCTCAATATACGTATTGCGTTTATCGTTTAACTTTTTAGAAAATTTTAAAAATCCTCGTTCCTCCAGTTTCTTGGAGAAGTTAAACGCTGTTGATACGTGCATGACGCCAAACTTTGCAATTTCTGATATTGAAGCTCCTTTTAATTGATACGCAATCCACAAAATATGATGTTCATTGATATTTAGGTTATACGGTTTGATCCACTGCTGCCAGTCCTTTTCAATGGATTTCCAAAGAGCTTTGCTCAATTGGGCCATTCTTTGACTGAATAAAAGTGCTTCTTTTACATCGAAAGGCTGTTCCGAATGATTCATCCATTTCACCTACTTCTCTTTTTCTTGTAATTCTATTATGCCAATAAAATAAAGATTAATAAAGCTGAAAATTCAAGAATTTTTAAAACTCATGAAAAACATTGTCAAAATAACCTTTTTTCAACAAAAAAAGTGCGGGATACGCACCCCGCACACTTTTGTAAACGAATATTTTTTCTTGAGTATATTAGTTTTGTAAGGTTTTCTCCAGTTGCTTGAGCTTTTCCTCAATTTCCTGAATTTCCTTTTGCAAATCCTGCTGATGAGGCTTGATTTCTTCACGCCATTGCTGAATCGATGTTTGTAATTCAGTTCCGACTTCTTTAATGACCTCTGCACTTTCTTTTGCTGTTTCAACAATTTGCTCTTTTAAAGCTTGTCCATCTCTTTTTAATCTTGTCAGCGTATCTTCGAATTTGTCATAGCCGTCTTTCATCTTTCCGCGCACATCTCTGCCAGAAGAGGGAGTCGTCAGGAGCACTGCCGCACCTCCGAGGAGACCGCCTACAAATAATCCTGTTAATAAAGAACGTCCACTAGCCATTCAAATCACCTCTAGTCAAATTTTACACATTCGCATGTTCTCTCTGAGCTGACGATCAGCTTCATTGAACTTCCATACATAGCTTGCTTTATTTTAGCATACTTTTGAAGAAAAGGGAGGGGAGAAGGTTGTCTGTCTTTCTGTTCGTTTTTACGTGTATCGGTGTCGTTTTTACAGGTGGCTCTATTCATTATGCAAGACAGCTGGGGTATGCGGGGTCTTATCCGCCAAAACATGTATTAAAGCAAAAAGCACTTGTGTGTGCGGCAGGTGCAGGAATTTCGCTCCTCATTTTGCTTTTGACCCTTTTTCTTTTATAAAAGCATGAAAAAAAACCTCTTCATCTATTATGAAGAGGTTCGATTATTTGTTAAGCAACTTCTATCATTCTTGCACGTCTGAGAATGGACTGAGCAATTGGGAAGACAAATACCATAGCAATGGTATTAATCACGGCTGCTGGCAGGACGACGCCTACAAGAAGTGCAGGTAATGCAGCTGGCAGTCCAGTGATCAGTAATGCGGCAGATAGGAAAATCACGCCGGATACGATGGTTCCAATCGCAGTTAACACAGCGGTCAGCACTACTTTGTTCTTTATCTTCATGCAAGATAAGAAAAGGGCTAAGAAGATAAAGGCTGTCACTGGTTTATCAATCATATTTGGAATTTGTCCGCCTGGGAAACCTGTTGTTAATGCAGAAATGGCGCCTGTTACAAGGGCAATCACCACGACATGCTGTACCTTTGGGAAAAGGATGATGCTTAAAAACATCATGACCAGCATCATATCAGGTTTCATTCCGAAAAAGATGGGCGGGAAAATCGTATGCAAAACAGCTCCCATTGCTGCAAGCAATGACATAATGACTAATTCTTTTGTTTTCATTTCTATGCTCTCCTCTGCTAAGCTCTTAGCACTCTCCAATAATATGGCTCATCATTTATTGCAAGAGTCATCACTTTATATTTCTCGTTATTATAACAAATTTATTTCTCTATAGAAAAGCTTTTTCACTCATTTTCTTGCTGGAACTTTTTCATAAAGTCCGCAAGCTTTTGGCAGTCTTCAATCGATACCGTATTGTAAATAGATGCTCTGCATCCACCGACAGAACGATGACCGGCAAGTCCAACCATTTGTTCATGCTTTGCTTTCTCTACAAAGGATGCAGTGAGTGCATCATCACGAAGGGTAAATGTGACATTCATATGCGACCGGCTGTCAGTGCGTGCGTGTCCTTTGTAAAAACCGCCGCTTTGATCAATTGTGTCGTAGAGAATGCCTGCTTTTTGTTCATTTCTTTTTTCCGCTGCTTCTACGCCGCCAGCCTGTTTAACATGGTCAAGGACAAGAGACAGCATATAAATCGCAAAAGTCGGTGGGGTGTGATAAAGAGAGGCAGCTTTTGCGTGTGTTGAATATTTTAATATTTTCGGTGTGCTCTTTTTCTCTTTTTCTAATAAACGTTTGCGCGCGATCACAATCGTGATACCAGAAGGCCCTAAGTTTTTTTGTGCCCCAGCATAAATGAGATCAAATTGAGAAACATCGATTTTTTTGCTGAGAATATCACTGGACATATCCGCAATGAGCGGTAATGATGTACCAGGGAACGTTTTCCACTGAGTGCCGAAGATCGTATTGTTTGATGTGATGTGTAAATAAGCGCCATCTGTTAAAGCGGAGGCATCTACTTCTGGAATATACGAGTAGTTGTCGTCTTCACTTGAAGCAAACACAGATGTTTCACCAAACCCTTTTGCTTCTGATAATGCTTTTTCTGACCAAGCGCCTGTTTGAATGAAATGAGCCGTTTCGCCTTCATGTAAGAAGTTCATAGGAATCATCGCAAATTGAAGGCTAGCTCCGCCCTGTAAAAAGAGGACTTCGTAATCTTCAGGAATGTCCATCAGTTCAACCAACAATGATTTTGCCTTATTGTGGACTTCTTCATATTCACCACTGCGATGCGACAGCTCCATTACAGACATTCCAGTTTGTTTAAAATCAACAAGTTCTTCCTGTGCCTTTTTAAGCACTTCTAGCGGCAGTGCCGCAGGACCAGCATTAAAATTCGTCGTTCGCTTCATCACAATCTCTCCCTATTTCTCGCGTTAATGGATCAAAAGATAAAACCATCCTATCACAAATTTGAAGCAATTGGACAAAAAATTTGAATCGTTCTAAATATCTTACTATTAAGAAACAAAGGGGAGAAAAAGGGGTAGAAATGAGAAAAACCTCATCTATTAAGATGAGGTAAGGCGCGTATGAATGGCAGAAGAAATGTCTTTTAAATCCTCTGACGTATATTGATCTTGATGTGATTTCCATACGGCACCAAAGCCATCGCCTTTGCCGTAACGCGGAATGATATGCATGTGGTAATGGAACACAGATTGTCCAGCTTTTTCGCCATTGTTGTTTAAAAGGTTTAATCCAATGGGTTCAAATTCCTGTTTGATCGCCCTTGCAATTTTCGGAATCGCTTGGAAGTAGTGATTAGACACTTCTGGTGTCATGTCATAGATGTTTTCTTTATGTATTTTCGGGATTACAAGGGTATGCCCTTTTGTTACTTGGCTAATATCTAGAAAAGCCAATACATGCTCGTCTTCATATACTTTTGCACATGGAATGTCTCCATCAATGATCTTGCAAAAAATACAATCGCTCACGTCATGTCACTCCTCATTCATTTTCCTTCATCGTATCACAAAAATGAGCAAAAAAGAAAACAGGACAAGCGAACTCCTTTGGTCGCTCATCCTGCTCCTGCAGAAGAAATGCTGATGCTTTCATTCGATATGCCTTTTGAATTCTCTATTTACTGAAATAAAGAATTCATATGCCTGCTATTTCTGCCGTAAACACCTCATTTGACGTTTTGGTTTGTCGTATACATATTGTATAGGACACAAAAATCAAGAATCAGTGAAGCAAAACAGAAGCTAAGGTTTTTAGATGAAAAACCAACTTGTCATGCGGTTCTTTGCCTTTAACAAACACCTCATTTACTTATTGGTCATCAAGTTCATTTCTTCTACATACATTATGATGACCAAGATGCCTATTTTTTATTCATGACTTGTCTATAGGTAAACATTTCAAATTACCTTTCGTTTTTGTTACTATAAAGGAAAAACGAAAGAAAGGAACGAATTCATGTCCCTTCTCACTGTAAAAGATGTAACGGGTGGATATACGAAGAATCCCGTTCTAAAAAATATCTCATTTGAATTAGAAAGAAATCAAATTGTTGGTCTCATCGGCTTAAACGGGGCGGGGAAAAGCACAACCATTCGCCATATCATCGGACTCATGAAACCGCATAAAGGTGTGATTGAATTAAACGGGCGAACCCTTCAAGATGATCAAGAGGCGTATCGTTCGCAATTTACGTTTATTCCAGAAACACCTGTATTATATGAAGAATTAACTTTAAAAGAGCATTTAGAGCTGACAGCGATGGCTTACGGACTGTCTAAGGAACAATTAGATGAACGCCTGCCGTCATTGCTGAAAGAATTTCGAATGGAGAAACGTTTGAAGTGGTTCCCTGCTCATTTTTCAAAAGGTATGAAGCAGAAGGTCATGATTATGTGTGCATTTCTTGTTGAACCAGAACTGTATATCATTGATGAACCGTTCTTAGGGCTTGATCCTCTTGCGATTAATGCACTGCTTGAACGGATGAATGCCGCGAAGAAAAACGGCGCTAGTGTCCTGATGTCGACGCATATCTTGGCGACAGCAGAGCGCTATTGTGATTCTTTTATTATTTTGCACGAAGGGGAAATCAGAGCGAAAGGAACCCTGACGGAGCTGAGAGAACAGTTCAATATGAGAGATGCGACACTAGATGATCTTTATTTGGAATTAACAAAGGAAGAAAGCTATGAGTAAAACGACGCAAAGCATTTGGAAATCACGATTAGAGGAACACATACAAGATACAAGAAAATATTTAAAATACATGTTCAATGATCATCTTGTCATTGTGCTCATTTTTTTCCTTGCAGGCGGAGCGAGCTGGTATAGTAACTGGCTCAAACAAATTCCAGCTCATTTTCCATCCTACTGGGTCATGGCAGTTGTTTTCTCATTGGTACTGACAAGCTCTTACGTGCGGACGTTGATCAAAGAAGCAGATCTCGTGTTTTTGCTTCCTTTGGAAGGGAAGATGGAGCCTTATTTAAAACAAGCCTTTAACTTTAGCTTCATTTCTCAGCTGTTTCCTCTCATTGCTGTATTCATTGTCGCACTCCCGCTTTATTCGGCAGTGTCTTCAGGCGGCATCAAGATGTATGTGCTTATATTGGCGCAAATGATTTTGATCAAGGGACTGAATACAGCGATTCAATGGAGAATGACGTATTTTCAAGGAAAACAAATGAGATGGCTTGATGCAGTCCTTCGTTTTCTATTGAATATGATTTTAATCTATACCGTTTTACAGGCATCCTATGCAATCGCAATCGTTTTTTATCTCATCTATGGTGTCTATCTTGTTTACTTAACCAATGCAGTCAAAAAGCAGCCTTTTCAATGGGAATTGCATATTTCTGACGAATTAAAACGAAAACAGCGTTTTTATCGTTTGGCCAATTTATTTACAGATGTGCCTCATTTGAAGAAACAGGTGAAAAGAAGAATCTATATGGACTGGCTTTTGCAGTTTGTTCCGTATGACCAGCGTAAAACTTTTTCTTACATGTATGTGAGGGCATTTTTACGGTCAAATGACTATTTTGGTCTTGTGATTAGGCTTACTGCCGTGTTTGTGCTAATTATTTTGTATACAGGTGCAGCAGGCTGGGTAGGTGCGCTGCTTGTCTTGTTCACCGTGTTTATCACAGGTGTCCAGCTAGTGCCGTTAACGAAGCACTTTGCCCACCTTTCTTTACAGGCACTTTATCCTGTTGCTCAACAAGAAAAGGATCGGAGCTTTTTTATTCTCGTCCGTAACGTGCTCATCATCCAATCGATATTGTTGAGCTGTGCAGTCCTACCGGCAGGAGGATGGCAGGGAAGTGGACTTGCCCTTCTGATTTCATTGGCATTTGTGCTTGTCCTCTTCAAGCCATACGTACTCAGTCGATTAAAAAAGATGAGATAGGCAGATATATGTGACCGACAGCGAGCGTATGATGACATCAAGGAGGGGACCGGATGAATGCAGCTGAACGGGAGTTATATGAAGAAGCCATTCTTTTTCAAACGCGATTTTTAAGAAAACCTTCAAAGATCGAACGGATTTCAAAAGGAGTTCAGCAGCAGGTGAACCGCCGAATCCCTGCCAGGTTTCATCAAGTCATCACAAGTGCGGTCAAAACAATGGTTGAATCCACCGTATCAGGATCTCACTTCACTTCATTTACAGTCATGGATGAGCAATTATCCATCATTGAGCGAAATGAACTGGCAAAAGAGAAAGTGAAATACTATCAAAAGGCAGCTGCGATTGAAGGAATTGGAACAGGTGCAGGTGGTATTTTGCTTGGTATGGCGGACTTTCCGCTACTGCTTAGCATTAAGATGAAATGTCTTTATGAGCTGGCGTGTATTTATGGTTTTGATTTGTCTCAAAAAGAGGAAAGACTCTTTTTGCTCTGTATATTTCAACTTGCCTTTTCTGGCAGTGCGCATCGTCAAAAAATGATGAGCATCATAGATGATTGGGAAACGAGCCGCGAGGAAATGGATTGGTACAACTTTCAGCAGGAATATCGAGATTACATTGACCTAGTGAAGCTGTTTCAATTAATGCCGGTCGTCGGAGCTGCTGTTGGTGGTGTAGCAAATCATCACCTGACAGGACAACTCGGTGATGTCGCTCGCCATGTGTTTCACTTACGGGTGTTGAAAGAAAAGAAATAGAAAAGCCGCTGTTTGCCAGCGGCTTTTTTTATTCATCGCAGGAAAGGACGGCACTCGCGAGTACCTTTGCTGCGACTGGCATTGCCTTTTCGTTGATATCAAACTTCGGGTGGTGATGGGGATAGGCGTCTTCGCTGTTTTCCGGCATGGCGCCTGTGTAAAAGAACGTACCAGGGACATGCTGAAGGTAGTAAGCAAAATCTTCTCCACCCATTTGGGTTTCCGCTTCTTTTACTTCTATGACACCATCTGTTTGCTTGGCGATGTCAGCAATCAATTCAGTCGGCTTTGGATGATTTTTGACAGCAGGATATCCTCTCACATATTCATATGTGTATTCCGCATCATGCATGGCGCACACACCTTTCACGACCTGTTCAATTTCTCGTTCGATGGTGTGTCGCGCACTTTCTTCAAAGGACCGTGCAGTACCAGTCAAAACGGCAGAATCTGCAATGACGTTAAAAGCATTCTCTGCTACAAAACCTCCAACAGATACAACAGCAGAATCAACTGGATTCACTTTACGGGCAACGACTTGTTGCAAGTTTGCCACGATTTGTGAACCGATGAGGACAGCATCTTTCGTTAAGTGAGGCTGGGCGCCGTGTCCGCCTTTCCCCTGAACTCGAATAGAGAAGCGGTCAGCAGCTGCCATAAAGTTCCCGCTTTTATAAAGAACTGTGCCACAGGGCTCTGGAGACCAAAGGTGTGTACCGAATATGACATCGACACCGTCTAAGCAGCCGTCTTCAATCATTGGTTTTGCACCGCCTGGCGCATATTCTTCTGCGTGCTGATGGATGAGGACGATTTTCCCTTTTAATTGATCACGGTGCTCATTCAAAATTTTCGCTAAGACAAGCAGTGTCGCTGTGTGACCATCGTGCCCGCATGCATGCATCACACCAGGTTTTGTTGATTTGTAAGGCACTTCCTTTTCATCATGGATAGGGAGTGCATCGAAATCAGCTCTGAGGGCAATCGTCGGCCCCGGAGAAGTTCCTTCAATAAAGGCGAGTACACCATGGCCGCCTACCTGTGTACGTGTGGGTATATGTAATTTGTCGTAGTAGCTGGCGATGAAAGCGGCTGTTTCTTCTTCCTGGAAAGAAAGTTCAGGATTCATGTGGAGATGGCGTCTAATTTCAACCATTTCCTCATAATGTTCATCAAGACGTTCATTGATGCTTTTTTGTAAAGTAGATATTGTCATTGATTTGACCTCCTTCATGCTCTTTTACTGATTGTATGGTAATTGTTAGAATCTTTCAACAGAAGAGGATGTCACATGCGCATCAAAGGTCATTTTACATAAAAGTCGAAGTGTCTATGAAGCGGGGAAAGGGAGGAATTGTATTGGGAAGCTGTCCAAATTGTTCGAAAGCGTTTTCTTTCGTTGAAAAGTTTCATTTATCACATACGAAAATGATGATGTGTCCAAGCTGTCGGCATCAAATCAAAGAAACCTTTGTATCGAAAATGAGTTTTTTCCTGATCTGTTTGATTCCGCTATTGGTGATGCTCATTCAATTGAAAGGGGCTTCACCTATGTTAAAGTGGCCGATCTTATTAGGATGGATCCTATTGAATTTCTATGTACTCCAGCCGATCATTCATCGGTACGAGCTGACATCACGACGCTAATAAAGAGCCCATTGATTGGGCTTTTTTTCATGAAAAAAGAAGTGCTGAGAGCAGCACTTCCTTAATTGTCTGTAACGGCATGATAGGATGTGAGATAAGCAGGACGAGAGAAGATGGAGCCAGTATCATCGTTTGGCTGAAAGAATGCTTCTGATTCTTGAAAGTCTTCAAATAAGTCCTCTGATTCCCAAAGTGTCATAATTAAATACACTTCTTCATCTTTTTTCGGTCTTAACACTCGAAGAGCCTTGAAGCCCCGCTGATGTTCTGAGATATTCGTCTTTTTCTTGAAAGTAGATTCAAACAGTGCTCTACTTTCAAGCTTCACAGGGATATGATTCAAGGTGACGAAACCGGAATGGGCAAGTTCACCTTTTGCATAAATCACATCATAGGCATGTGGGGCTTTAAAAACAGTCTCACCCTCCGTCTCATGGAAAAGAGCTGCTTGTTCTTTTCCGACCATATAAAGCAGATTTTCCTGATCGTGTTTTTTTGCGATTTTATGTAAGAAATCTGCTGTTCCATAAGTCATATAGACATTCATCTAAACCGCCTCCTGCTTGATAGTATAACAAAAGAATGATATATAATTCTTTGGTAGTCAATCCATAAAACATATTATGAAGCAATACATCCCATACTATCCGTATAAAGGAATGAGGTGACCTAATTTGAAGAAAAAGAAGATAATCATTCCATTAGTCATTGTAGGAAGTACCATTGTACTTTCATTTATTGGCTATCTGACCATTTTATTTTTAGGACATTATGTCATAGATGAAAAGAAGCTTGTATTTCATGCTTCATCCCAAATCATTGATCAGAATGGAAAAGAACTCACAAGTATGTATTCAGAAAATCGGGACCCTGTGTCAATAAAGGATGTACCCGATAAAGTAGCAAAAGCTTTTGTGGCTGTCGAGGACAAGCGGTTTTATGAGCATCATGGAATTGATGCGCAGTCAATTTCAAGGGCGGTTTATCGAGATATATTAGCAGGTGGAAAGGTAGAGGGCGGCAGTACCATTACTCAGCAGCTCGCAAAAAATATTTTTCTCACAAATGACAAAACCTTTCTGCGAAAAACAAAAGAAGTCATCATTGCGATTAATTTAGAAAGAGACTATTCAAAGGATAAGCTGCTCGAAATGTATTTGAATCAGCTTTACTTCGGTCATGGCGTCTACGGTATTCAGGCAGCAGCCAATTATTACTTTAGTAAAGATGTGAAAGATTTAACTGTCAGTGAAGGAGCGACACTTGCTGCGATGCCAAAGGCGCCGTCTACTTACTCGCCTGTTTTACACCCTGATAAAAATAAACAAAGACGGGACACGATCCTTAATTTAATGAATGAGCAAGGGTATTTATCATCAACAGAAACAGTAGAAGCAAAAGGAAGAACACTAGGCATTCATTTAAAAAAGAAATCAGAAACGCCTTGGGTGGACAGCTATGTCGATCTTATCATTAAGGAAGCAGAATCAGAGTATTCCATTTCACATGAACAATTACTTCAAGGTGGTTATACCATAACAGTTCCGATCGATATGAATCTGCAAAAGGTCGCTTACGATGCGATGAAAAACAATCGTTATTTCCCGGGAAAAAGCGGTTCTCCTGAAAGCAGTGCTATCTTTATTGATAATGAGTCTGGAGGAGTAAAAGCTGCAATCGGAGGGCGAGAATATCAAGCGAGGGGTTATAACAGGGTGACAGCTGTGAGGCAGCCTGGATCTGTTTTCAAGCCGATCGCAGTATACGGACCTGCGCTACAGGAGAAAAAATTCCGACCTTATTCCCTGCTTGAAGACGAAGAAAAAAGCTATGACGGCTATTCACCAAAGAATTACGATGGGCAGTATGAAGGCAAGGTCACGATGGTGGAGGCCCTCATGAAAAGTAAAAATACAGCAGCGGTGTGGACATTAAGCCAGCTTGGTATTGATACTTCGAAAACGTATCTCGAGAAAATGGGAATCGATATTTCGGATCAAGGACTTGCGATAGCCCTTGGTGGTTTAGAAAAAGGGGTTTCTCCACTTCAAATTGCGGGAGCTTTCCACACATTTGCAAACGAAGGTGTATATAAAAAGCCTTTCTTCATTCAGAAAATCACCAATGATGAAGGAGAAACGGTAGAGAAAAATCGCAGTAAGTCAGAACGAGTGTTTAGCGTGCAGAATGCTTGGAATATGACAAGAATGCTGCAGCAAGTTGTCAAAGGCGGAACAGCCCAGAGCGGTTCATATGCTGGAGACTTAGCAGGGAAAACAGGCACCACCACATATTCAGGTGTGAAGGGTGCCACAAAGGATGCTTGGTTTGCCGGCTATACACCAAGTACAACGGGTGCGATCTGGATGGGGTATGACAAAACCGATAACAGTCACTACTTAACTGGCGGAAGTCAATACCCAGTGCAGCTGTTTAAGGATATATTAACGGCAGCCCAAATGACGAATGAAACGTTTAAAAAACCAGAGGGGATTAAAGAACTTCAAGCACCAATTCATTTAGAAGGACTTTCTGGATTTGAAGCCCGCTATGTGTTTAAAATCAAAGGATTGTTTACATTAGAGCTGTCTTGGGAGAAGCAAGAGGATAAACGGGTAGAATACCGTATTTATGAAAAGAGGAATGGAAACGAGACGCTGATTGATTCAGTGACAGGCGCAAATAACTACACAATGCCGTATGCTAATGTGTTTTCAGATGCGGAATATAAGGTGGTTCCATATAATACCCAAACGGAAGAAGAAGGAGAAGGCAGTCCATATGTCAAGCCAGAGGCTTTTGGACGTTAATATTCGGCGATTTTTTGAACAATGAGCCGGTTTAGTATACCGTGCCTTGAAAAAGCGGTATAGTAAAAGCAGTGTTTGAGCCTTATACAAAGAGAGTGTAAGGCGAAAGGTGGAATGAAAGGTAATGGGAAAAACGAAGGCTTTTAATGACACGTTCTTAAAGGCGTGCAAAGGGGAAAAAACAGACCATGTACCAGCTTGGTATATGAGGCAGGCAGGACGCTCACAGCCTGAATATCGTGCCCTTAAAGAAAAGTACGGGCTATTTGAAATTACGCATCAGCCAGAGCTATGTGCTTATGTAACACGACTTCCTGTAGAACAATATGGTGTAGATGCCGCGATTTTATATAAAGATATTATGACCCCGCTTCCAGCTATTGGAGTGGACGTTGAAATTAAAAATGGCATTGGACCTGTCATCGATTCACCGATTCGCACAAAAGCAGATATCGAACGTCTTGGGGAACTTCATCCAGAAGAAGACCTGCCATATGTGCTTGACACCATTCAGCTTTTAACGAAGGAGCAGCTAAATGTACCGCTTATCGGTTTTGCTGGTGCACCATTTACGATGGCGAGCTATATGATTGAAGGCGGTCCATCTAAAAACTATCATAAAACAAAAGCGCTCATGTACAGTGAGCCTGAGACATGGATGCTGCTCATGAACAAATTAGCGGATATGACGATCACGTACATACGTGCCCAGGTAAAAGCAGGGGTCAGTGCGTTTCAAATCTTCGACTCATGGGTGGGCGCATTAAATGCAGCGGACTACCGGACATTCATTAAACCTGTCATGCAGCGAATTTTCACAGAGTTGAAGAGTGAAAATGTACCAATGATCATGTACGGAGTTGGTGCAAGCCATCTCGTGAAAGATTGGCATGATTTGCCGCTAGACGTCGTTGGACTTGATTGGCGTATGAGTGTAGATGAAGCACGAAAAGAAGGGCTCACAAAAACGTTACAAGGAAATCTTGATCCAACAATCTTACTTTCTCCTTGGGAAGTCATTGAAGAAAGAGCAAAAGACATATTAGATCAAGGGATGAAATCAGATCACTTCATCTTTAACCTAGGTCATGGGGTATTTCCAGATGTTTCACCAGATACGTTAAAGAAGCTGACCGATTTTATTCACGATTATTCAGCTAAACATAAAAAATCATCCATCTAAACTATTTCGAATGATCTGAAGGAGTGTTGGTTGTGGAGAAAAAGAAAATGGGGCTTCTTGTCATGGCATATGGCACCCCGTATAAAGAAGAAGACATTGAGCGTTATTATACACATATTCGTAGAGGCAGAAAGCCGGAGCCGGAAATGCTGCAAGATTTAAAGGATCGCTACAAGGCAATCGGCGGTATTTCTCCTTTATCAAAAATTACAGAGCAGCAGGCACATGGTTTATGTGAGCACTTGAATGATATTCAAGACGACATTGAATTTCATGTTTACATTGGCTTAAAACATATCGAGCCTTTCATCGAGGATGCAGTTGCTGACATGCACAAGGACGGCATTACAGAAGCTGTGAGTATCGTTTTAGCGCCGCATTTCTCCACATTTAGTGTGAAATCATATAACAAACGTGCACAAGATGAGGCAGACAAGCTCGGCAATCTACAGATTACATCTGTTGAAAGCTGGTACGATGAGCCTAAATTTGTGGACTATTGGGTGAAGCAAGTGAAGGATACGTATGCATCAATGAGTCAAGAGGAAAGAGATTCCGCAGTACTTATTGTATCTGCACACAGCCTCCCTGAAAAAATTATTGCAGCAGGAGATCCATATCCTGATCAGCTCGCACAATCTGCCAAAATGATTGCAGAAGGCGCAGGAATTGAACACTATGAAATTGGCTGGCAAAGTGAAGGCAATACACCGGACCCATGGCTTGGACCAGACGTACAAGACTTAACGCGGGACTTATTTGAACAAAAAGGCTATCAAACATTCGTGTATGTGCCTGTTGGGTTTGTCGCTGATCATCTTGAGGTCTTATACGACAACGATTATGAATGTAAAGTCGTGACAGATGAAATCGGTGCAGCCTACTATCGTCCAGAAATGCCAAATGCGAAACCAGCATTTATTGATGCTCTGGCAACCGTCGTATTAAAGAAGCTTGACGAAAGCAAGTAATCATATAAAAGAAGGCGATCCTATGCATGACAATCAAAAACACCTTGTCATCATTGGCGGTGGCATCACTGGTTTAGCCGCCGCCTTCTATTTGGAAAAGGAAGTCGAGGAAAAAGGTCTTCCGATTCAAATATCACTTATTGAAGCGAGCCCTAGGCTAGGTGGAAAAATACAAACATTATATAAAGACGGCTACATCATTGAACGTGGACCTGATTCATTTTTAGAAAGAAAGGTCAGTGGGCCGCAGCTTGCAAAAGATGTCGGTCTGTCCGATCAGCTCGTCAATAATGAAACTGGGCAAGCGTATGTACTGGTCAATGAAAAGCTTCACCCGATGCCAAAAGGTGCTGTTATGGGGATTCCAACTCAAATCAGCCCATTTATTACAACTGGTCTTTTTTCAGTTGCGGGAAAAGCAAGGGCGGCGATGGATTTCGTACTGCCAAAAAGCAAGCAGACAGAAGATCAGTCGCTCGGTGAATTTTTTAGAAGACGTGTCGGTGATGAGGTCGTTGAGAATTTAATTGAGCCGCTTCTATCAGGCATTTATGCAGGGGATATTGACCGTCTGAGCTTAATGTCGACCTTCCCGCAATTTTATCAAACAGAACAAAAGCATCGCAGTTTGATTCTTGGGATGAAAAAATCACAGCAGCATGCGAAAGCGCAGCAAGTGACTGCGAAAAAACAAGGACAGTTCCAAACGATCAATCAAGGATTGCAGTCGCTTGTGGAAGCAGTAGAAAGTAAGCTCAAGCTGACAACGGTCTATAAAGGGACAAAAGTCAAACAAATTGAAAAAACGGATGGAGGCTATGGCTTACAATTAGACAGCGGTCAAACGCTTTTTGCCGATTCAGCCATTGTCACGACTCCGCATCAATCGATTTATTCCATGTTTCCTAAAGAAGCAGGGCTAGAGTATTTGCATGACATGACCTCTACTTCTGTTGCAACAGTAGCACTCGGTTTTAAAGATGAGGATGTTCATAATGAGTATGATGGCACTGGTTTTGTCATCTCAAGAAACAGTGATTTCTCTATTACGGCCTGTACATGGACAAACAAAAAATGGCCGCATACTGCTCCGAAAGGAAAAACGCTATTGCGTGCGTATGTAGGGAAGGCTGGCGACGAATCAATTGTCGAGCAGTCAGACAGTCAAATCGTCAGCATTGTGCTAGAAGATTTAAAGAAAATCATGGATATTAAAGCAGATCCAGAATTGACGACAGTGACTCGCTGGAAGACAAGTATGCCGCAATATCACGTCGGTCATCAGAAAGCCATTTCGAACATGCGAGAAACGTTTAAGCAATCATATCCTGGTGTTTATATTACAGGTGCTGCTTTTGAAGGTGTCGGAATCCCTGATTGTATTGATCAAGGAAAAGCCGCCATCTCAGAGGCTGTATCGTATCTATTTTCATAAATAACGACTCCCTTTTCTGTCATGGAAAGGGAGTTTTTCATGTGCGGATCATTCAAAAAGAGTTGGGAATCATAAATGTGAACAAAGTTGTTGCATCTAGGGAAAAGGATATGGTATATTATTTTCTGTACTTAATGACCAAAACGTTCAAATAGTCATTTCGGGAGTGAGATCATGAGTGTTGATAGGAGACAAATGATTTTAGATGGTGCGACGAAAGCATTTACTCAATTCGGATATAAAGCGACCACAATGGACCTTGTGGCAAAGCTTGCCAATGTCGGAAAAGGAACCATTTATACATTTTTCAAAAACAAAGAAGAGTTGTTCGATGAAATTTTCACATCCCTTTTACTAGAGATGAGGAAAATTGCGGATGAAGCAATTGATGAGAAGAATAGTTTCTCAGAAAACCTTCACTTAGCACTCTTTGCAATTTTAGAATTTCGAAAAAACCACCAGCTCACAATTAAGATTTTTCAGGAAAATGCGGAGCTTGGCACGTCAGCGGTCAAGGAAATGATCGAGAAAATGGAGCAGATGATCATTCGCTATATCAAAACGAAAGTACAAGAAGCGATGGATAAAGGCGACATTAAGCCTTGTGATCCTGAATTGACTGCATTTGTGATGGTGAAACTATATATTGCACTGATTTTTGATTGGGAAAAGCGATACGAGCCTTTAACAAAAGAAGAGGTAGCTGAATCGCTGGAGCTTTATGTCTTAAAAGGACTATCTGCAACAACATAATTTTTTTTGAGTTCAAATGACCAAATTGTATATTTAGTCATTCATCTATGGGAGGAAAACAGCAATGAATTTAATTCGGAATCAATGGAAAGACATTGTAACGAGCAAAAAACTACTGATCCCGATTTTAGCTGTCTTATTTATTCCGCTGATTTACAGTGGTGTATTTTTAAAAGCGTACTGGGACCCTTATGGTACAGTTGATCAATTGCCTGTGGCGGTTGTCAACTTGGATGAAGGCAGTCATTACGACGGGAAAACCCTTCAAGTCGGCGATGATTTAGTAAAGGAATTAAAGAAAAACGACAATTTCAAATGGAATTTTGTCGATAGTCATGACAAGGCGTTAAAAGGATTAAATAACGAGGACTATTATCTCGTTGTGGAAATACCAAAGGACTTCTCGAAAAATGCAAGTACAGTGCTAGAGAAACATCCGAAAAAATCGAATCTGAAATATTATACGAATCCGGGCGCCAACTATGCGGCGTCACAAATTGCGAATAATGCCATTATCAAATTAAAAGATTCGGTTTCAAAGGAAGTCACAAAAAATTACGCCGAGGTCATCTTTGATAACTTCAAAACCATTGCAAAAGGATTAGATCAAGCAAGCGATGGCGCGAAGAAAATTGATGACGGAACAAAAAGCGCAAAAGATGGCAGTACGAAGTTAAAAGACAACTTAGCCAAATTAGCTGAGGGTACACTAACCTATAGCGAAGGGGTTCATCAGTTCGCAGGGAAAATGGGTGAACTGAACACAGGCATACAGTCTCTAGACAGTGGGCTTGGTCAGCTTTTAACAGGCTATCAAACCATTGATCAGAAATTTGGAGAGCTTGGTTCAGGAATTGATACATTAACCGAAGGGTTGAACACAAGCCGAGAAGGACATCAGCAGCTCGCTTCTAAAATGCCACAATTCACAGCAGGCATTGAGCAGCTGAACAACAAAGCACAATCTTTTTCAGAAAAAATTGCAGCAGTAGAAAAAGTCTTATCGTCACCAGAATTAGCGAATCTTGAAAAGATGGCGCCTAAACTCGATCAGGTGAAAAAAGACGCAAAAACGTTCAGTACAAAACTTGCTTCACTAAAAGAAGCATTATCAAATCGAGATGCGAAAGTAAAAAGCATTATCCAAAACAGCTCTATGACAGATGAAGAGAAAAAGGCGGCAACCGATCAGCTAAACAGTCTGCCTAAAATCGAACTGCCTGATCTGTCTGGACTCGAACAAAGCTTAGCGGCCTTGCAGGAACTGCCTGATGCAAGTGAGGTTCAATCAGCAGTTGCATCTGCAAAAGCGCAGCTGCAGCAAGTCAAACAGCTGCCTGAGAAAACAGAACAGCTGTACACGTCTACAGTCGCGATACAAAATGCGATCGACCAAATGACATCTGGTACGAATAAATTGTATCAAGGTGCACTGAAGCTTCAAACAGGTCAAGGTCAATTACAAGATGGTCTCGAAACAGCAAATGGAAAACTTGATACGGCGAAAAGCGGAGCGGATAAGCTTGCCAATGGATCAAGTCAGCTTAGCGCAGCGTTAAATAAGCTAGAAAGTGGTTCAACAAATATCCAAAGCAATACATCTAAGCTTGCCGAAGGCTCAAAATCACTTGATAAAGGATTAGGAGATTTAAAGAGCGGTACAGGTAAACTGTCCAATAAATTGAAAAGCGCTGCTGATGAAACAGGTAAAATTGATGCAAATCAAGACAATTACAACATGATTGCAAGCCCTGTTAAAACAGAAAACGATACAGCAAAAAAGATTGATAATTATGGAACAGGGCTCACGCCTTATATTTTATCGATGGGACTCTTTGTTGGGGCTCTCATGCTCACCGTTGTATTCCCAATGAAAGACCCTGCTGGCCGCCCTAGAAATGCGTTTGAATGG
This sequence comes from Bacillus pumilus, assembly GCF_009937765.1. NCBI lineage: Bacteria > Bacillati > Bacillota > Bacilli > Caryophanales > Bacillaceae > Bacillus > Bacillus pumilus. Next base: position 2,103,018 of record NZ_CP047089.1, read on the forward strand.
TTTGTCAGCAAATATAGTGTGCTTCTGCTTGTTGGTATCCTTCAAGCAGTCATTGCAAGTACAATGCTCATCTTTGGGCTTGGTCTTGAGGTGGAAAGCCTCTGGCGCTTCTATCTCTTTGCGATCGTCGTCAGTCTGACATTCTTAGCGATTATTCAGCTGCTAGCGACAACAATGGGGAACCCAGGACGCTTCATTGCCGTCATTATCTTAGTTCTTCAGCTCGCAGCAAGTGCTGGCACATTCCCGCTTGAGCTTGTACCGAAATTCTTCCAAGTCATTCATAGTCTGCTTCCAATGACGTATACGATCAATGGATTTAGAACGATCATTGCAAGCGGTGATGATAGCTATTTATGGCACCAAGCAGCGATTCTTGGTACAGTTGCGATCATCATGATGGCGGCAACAACTGCATACTTTGCTTGGAACGTAAGAAAAATGAAACAAGACGAAGCTTAATCAATGAATCCTTTCTCTTAATAGAGGAAGGATTTTTGATTTGAAATTAGACATCTTGAACCCGAAGCGATATATTTTAAGAAGAGATGCTATAAAAGGCATTCATGGAAGGAATTGCTTTCACACAAAGGAGGAAATGCCGAATGACAACGGAAGTAAACGAAACCGTTCAGCTGATTCAAAAGCTCGTATCGATCCCAAGTCCGTCAGGGAATACAGAAAAGGTGATCGGCTTTGTTGAACGCTTTCTACAAGATGTAAATATTGAGACAAAACGAAATCGTAAGGGCGGCTTAATTGCCACTATTAAAGGAACTGATGACAAGGAACACCGCATGCTGACAGCACATGTCGATACGCTCGGTGCGATGGTAAAGGAAATTAAATCAAATGGACGGCTTCGTCTTGCACTCATTGGGGGCTTTCAGTATAACTCAATCGAAGGTGAGTACTGTGAAATTGAAACATCAACAGGTCATACATACACAGGTACCATTCTTATGCATCAAACGTCCGTTCATGTCTATGCAGATGCGGGAAAAGCAAAACGAAACCAAGAGAATATGGAAGTTCGTCTTGATGAAAAGGTGCAAAATGCAGACGATGTCAAAGCACTTGGCATTCAAGTAGGGGACTTTATCTCATTTGATCCGAGAGTGGAAGTGACGTCATCAGGTTTTATTAAATCCAGATACCTTGATGACAAGGCAAGTGTAGCGCTTTTGCTGCGACTCATCCATCGCATCCAAAAGGAAAACATTACACTGCCGCATACGACGCACTTCTTAATTTCTAATAATGAAGAGATTGGCTACGGTGGAAACTCCAATATTCCAGAAGAAACGGTGGAATACCTCGCTGTTGATATGGGAGCGATCGGCGATGGTCAATCAACAGATGAATATAGCGTGTCTATTTGTGTGAAGGACTCAAGCGGTCCTTATCATTATGGATTACGCAAGCATTTAGCCGCATTAGCAGAAGAGAACAACATTGATTATCGTCTAGATATTTACCCTTATTACGGATCTGATGCATCAGCAGCGATTCGAGCAGGGCATGATATCATCCATGGATTGATTGGTCCTGGGATCGATTCCTCGCATGCATTTGAACGAACACATGAAGATTCTCTTGTGCATACAGCAGATCTTCTTTATCACTACGTTCAATCATCATTAATTACAGCATAAAAAAAGAACCCCATTTATCGGGGTTCTTTTTCATTAGCTTGAAAGCTGTGTTGGTTCAGGTACATCTTGTCCAGTCATCACGCGATGTCCTTTTTCAGGGTCATATTGCCCTTCCCATTTAGACATCACAACTGCTGCAAGTGCATTTCCTGTTAAGTTAACAACTGTACGTGCCATATCCATGATTCGATCTACACCTGCAATAAATGCTAGACCTTCGGCAGGTACACCGATTGTGCCTAATGTGGCAAGTAATACAACAAAGGATGTACCAGGAACGGCAGCCATTCCTTTAGATGTCACCATCAGCACAAGAATAAGTGTGAGCTGCTGGACAATCGTAAGGTCAATGCCGTATACCTGTGCAAGGAAAAGCGCAGCGATCGCTTGATACAAGACGGAGCCGTCCAGGTTAAATGTATAACCGATTGGGATAACGAAAGAAACAATTCCCTTCGGACATCCAATGCGCTCCATTTTATCCATGACTCTTGGTAAAACTGTTTCAGAGCTGGATGTACTAAAGGCAAGAAGCATTTCGTCTTTCATGTAAGCAAGAAATCTGAAAATATTAACGCCAATCATCTTTCCAATAATTCCGAATACAACGATAAGGAAGAGAGCGAGCGCAAAATAAACAAGACCCACAAGCTTACCTAATGAAATAAGAGATTCAAGACCAAATTTTGAGACAGTCACACCAATGAGTGCGAAGACACCAAATGGTGCAGCTTTCATTACAACATTGACGACATGGAACATGGCGTGTGACACACCTTCAAAGAAGGCGAGCACTGGTTTGCCGCGTTCACCAATGGCTGAAACGCCAAGTGCAAATAACACAGTAAAGAAAATAATCGCAAGCAAATCACCTTCCGCCAATGATTGGAAGAAGTTCGTTGGAACGATATGTAGGAACGTGTCAGCAACTGATTTGCTGCTTTGCTCTTTTTCCGTTTCAACATACTGGCTAATATCTTGTTTTTCCGTATGACCAAAGTCAACGCCTGCACCAGGTTGAACAAAGTTTGCAAGCACAAGACCAAGAATAATCGCAAATGTTGTGATAATTTCAAAATAAAGAATGGTTCTAAAACCAAGTTTCCCTACCTTTTTACCATCACCGGCACCTGCAACACCTAAAATTAAGCTAGATACGACAATTGGTATCACAATCATCTTAATGAGTCTTAAGAAGAAGTCTCCAATTGGTTTTAAATAAGTCTCAACGCCTGGGTTACCGAAAAAGATTGCCCCAACAACGACACCGAGAATAAGACCGATTAGGATTTGTGTAGCTAATCCAAATTTTAATTTTTTCATAGATTTCCTCCCTAACATATTCATTAAAGGAATATTCCCATTATATTAAGTTTTAATATATGAATTAAAGTATAACTAAAATTAAAGAGTTTCGTCCACGATTAAATTATATTGAGAAAATACAAAATTGTTTGAAAAAATGAACACTTAGAACCTCCATTATTGATTCAAGTCAATAAAAAGTGCCTTCTGAACTAAAACTCATCAGATGAAAATACTAAAAAACCCTTTTGTGACAAGGGTTTTACCTTTTTACCTATTTTTCAGAAAAAATAAAAAGCACTTTTGACTCCAACTGATGAAGGAGGAAAAAAGTGCTTTTTAATTCAATTTTTTACCTTATTTAAGATAACTTACTTGTGAGCATTCCTCACATTCATTACCGTAACACTCATGTTGTTCCATTAAATCATTTCCACATTTTGTGCATTTTTTTGAGGGCAAATTTCTAAAAAACTCTGTGATTTTTCCTAGCATTTGTCATCCTCCAATACGTTTTGTTGTTATCATTGTATTATAACAGATTAATAATTGTCAATCTGTTTTGTAACAATAGGCAAGAAGAATGCTTTTTCCATGAAAAATGGGTATATTGTAAGATGGGGACTTTTAGAAAAGGAGGGAAAAATGACGATGAAATTAACTGTCATTGGATGCTACGGAGGGTTTCCTGCCGCTGGTGAAGCAACGTCAGGGTATCTTTTTGAATCAGATGGCTTTCGTCTGCTTGTAGACTGCGGAAGCGGTGTTCTTTCCAAACTGCAGCAATACATTGATATAGAAGAACTTGATGCTGTTCTCCTTTCTCATTATCACCACGATCATATTGCAGATATCGGACCACTCCAATATGCGAAGCTAGTGGGATATCATTTAGGAAAAAGCAGCGGTCCGCTTCCAATCTATGGACATACGGGTAATCAAGAAGCATTTGGGCGGATTGCGGATGATGTACATACTAAGGCTAAGGCTTATCAGCCAGAAGAGGGTATTCAAATTGGTCCATTTCAAATCAATTTTTTGAAAACAGTTCATCCAGCAGAATGCTATGCGATGAGAATTCAGGCAAAGGATGCTGTGGTGGTGTATACAGCAGACTCAAGTTATCAGGAGGCATTTGTCCCTTTTAGCAAGGATGCAGATTTACTCATTGCTGAAAGTAACTTCTACGCTGGACAGGACGGATCGAGTGCAGGACATATGAATAGTACAGAGGTTGGCAAGCTTGCAATGGAAGCAAATGTTGGGGAACTGATCATCACCCACCTGCCCCATTTTGGCCGTCATAAAGACCTAGTCAATGAAGCACAGGCGTTATATACTGGCAATATACAGCTTGCCCATTCAGGGCTTAGATGGAACAAGGAAGGAAGATAGAGATGCTGTTTATCGATAACGAACAACATTATGATCCAATGATTAATTTGGCAATTGAAGAATATTGCTTAAAATATTTAGACCCAGAAGAAACGTACTTGCTGTTCTATATTAACCAGCCGTCAATTATCATTGGAAAGAACCAAAATACAATAGAAGAAATCAACACAAAGTATGTGGAAGACAACGGCATCAAAGTTGTCCGCCGCCTGTCCGGTGGTGGCGCAGTTTACCATGACAAAGGAAACTTAAACTTCAGTTTTATCACAAAAGACGATGGGGACAGCTTCCATAATTTTAAAAAGTTCACGGAGCCAGTCATTCAGGCGCTAGAAAAACTAGGCGTCAAAGCTGAATTAAGTGGTAGAAATGACATCATGGCAGATGGTCGGAAAATTTCAGGAAATGCCCAGTTCGCGACAAGAGGACGTATTTTCAGCCATGGTACACTGCTATTTGATTCAGAAATTGAACATGTTGTTTCGGCTTTAAATGTGAAAAAGGAAAAGATTGAATCAAAAGGTATTAAATCCATTAGAAGCAGGGTTGCCAATATTAGTGAATTAATGGATCAAAAAATGACAACAGAAGAATTCAGAAAAATTCTGTTAAGCTACATTTTCGACACAAATGGGGATGTCCCTCAATATCAATTGACTGAGAAAGATTGGGAAAAGATTCACGAGATTTCCCGGGAACGATATCAAAAATGGGAATGGAACTACGGCCGTTCACCGAAATTTAATTTGCAGCATTCTAAGAGATTTTCAGCAGGCTCCATTGATCTTCGATTAGAAGTGAAAAAAGGGATGATCCAGGATTGCAAAATCTTTGGTGATTTCTTTGGTGTAGGGGATATTGCTGATATTGAAAAAAGACTCATTGGGCAGCAATACGATCGCAAAACGATCAGCGACGTATTAGAAGATATGGACATGCGCCACTACTTCGGCAACGTATCAAAAGAGGATTTTCTTGATTTGATTTATTAAGAGAGACAAGCACTGCTAGAGATAGCGGTGCTTTTTTTGATTGAAAGAAATGAAAGCGATTTACATTTGATCTTGTGAATTTTTTCGATTGTCTATTATAATAGAAAGGAGGAATGTTTGGCCATAAAATGAATGGTCATTCATTCATTGATGACATGTAAGGGGTGGGAGAATGGATTTGATCAAAAACCTAGAGCAGACGGCGATGACGAAGGGAGAAGATATCGCACTGATCTTTGAAGGAAATCAGATGACCTATCGAGAGCTCATGACAAGTATCGAGCGCTTTGCAGATGGCTTAGTGAGCGAAGGGTTTCAAGCTGGGGATCATCTTGCGCTTATTTTAGGAAATTCACCGCATTTTGTCATTTCTTTTTTTGGTGCCTTAAAGGCAGGGCTTGTCGTAGTACCAATCAATCCAACATACACGCCTAGTGAAATTGGGTATATGCTGATTACAGGTGATGTAAAAGGGATTGTTGCCCCTGCACAGCTACTGCCAGTGTACGAGCAGGTGTACGAACAACTTCCGTCTATTGAACGGGTGATTATTTGTGCAGAAAATGAATCTGCGTGCAGATCAAGTTTTAAGGAAGTAGCAGATCAACTTGTCTTCTTTGGAAAGCTTGTGTCTGGTCATGCGAAAGAGAACGTGCATCCATCTATTCATCAGGACGATACGGCAGTTATTTTATTTACATCTGGCACGACAGGAAAACCAAAGGGTGCAATGCTGACTCATTTCAACCTGTATTCAAATGCTAGAGATGTTGCTGAGTATCTATCCATTGATGAAAAGGACAAGGTCATTGCTGCATTGCCGATGTTCCACGTATTTTGTTTAACGGTTTGTATGAATGCACCATTGATTCATGGCGCGACCATTTATGTTCTACCGCATTTCAGCCCATCAGAGCTTTTGCGTATGATGGAAAAAGAGAAACCAACGTTATTTGTGGGTGTTCCGACCATGTATAACTATTTGTACCGCCAGGAAGGGCATGAGGATGCGATGTCCTCTGTGAGGATTTGTATATCAGGCGGTGCCTCAATGCCTGTTGCTTTACTTCACGGTTTTGAGAAAAAATTTGGTGTCACGGTGCTGGAGGGTTACGGATTATCAGAAGCTTCTCCAGTAACTGCATTCAATCCTCTTGATGGAAAAAGAAAACCCGGTTCAGTCGGGACCGACATTATGAATGTGAAGAATAAGATTGTGAATGAACTAGGAGAAGAAGTCGGTCCAAATGAAGTCGGAGAGCTCATAGCAAAAGGACCCAACATTATGAAAGGCTATTATCAAATGCCAGAAGATACTGAAGCTGCACTAAGAGACGGGTGGCTGTACACTGGCGATTTAGCGAGAAGAGATGAAGAAGGATACATTTATATTGTCGATCGAAAAAAGGATATGATTCTTGTTGGCGGTTATAATGTGTATCCAAGAGAAGTAGAAGAAGTGCTTTATCAACATGAAGCTGTAGCAGAAGCTGTTGTCATCGGTGTGCCAGATCAGAACACCGGAGAGGCTGTCGTCTGTTACATTTCCCCTAAGAAACATGCTCACATCGATCAAGAAGACATCATCACACATTGTTCACGCTTTTTAGCGAAATATAAGCAGCCCCAAACGATCCATTTCATAGATGATATTCCAAAGAACACAACAGGTAAAATTTTAAGAAGAGCACTAAAGGAAAAGTATCAAGCAGAGGAAAGTAAATAAGAAAAGGGAGTCTCTTATGAAGAGGCTCCCTTAGTTTGTTGAGGTATATCACGCTGTTAAAAAGACAATGAGATAAAATTTCAGCTCTTTTGAATGGCTTCTTTTAACTGTTTCTGAAAAGATTGAGACTGTTTTTGATTCAGCTCATAATAAGTCCCATCTACTAAAAAAACAACCTGCGAACGGTTTGTCCAAAGCTGAAAGGTGGTGCCGTTTGTTCGGCCGTACATCACCTTGGCGATATAATCTGGTTCTTTTAGATTTTTCTTGAGATGATTACTTGTTTGTTTGCCTTTATTTAATTCTTCTATTAAATCTTCTGCTGTGTCCTTATCGTCTATTTCATAAGAAATGGATTCTCTTTTAGATGAAAGGAGCAATTTTTCTGCTCGATTCTCATCAAAGATTTCGCCTGTCCGACTGAATACATAAAAGAAGGTAATAAGTAAAAGTCCAAAGATCACAATTCCTGCAAGGATTTTCTTCATTTCGATCCTCCAACACTCTATTTTATATGTAGCATCTCCGATTTTCGAGTAGCATAATCATTTTTTTCGAGAAAGCTTTTTCAGATAGGGCATGCTATGATGGAGCCACATGAGACAGGTTCTAAACAAAATACTGGATGATTAGAATAGAGAGAGGGATGGAAAGGAGGCTGACCTGTGCGAGTACGTAAATGGGTAGCTCTTGCAACGGTAGCATACATATTGTACGGTCTTTTTATTTATTCTTATTTGTTTCTATTTGGGGATGCATCGGTTCCTGACAGTGTAAAAGGAACAAGTGCAGATCCGCATACCTTTATGACAAGCCATGAGCTTGTCATCAGCGAGCATTTCTCGAACATACGTAACTTGCTGTTTTTCATGACAATTCCATTAGATTGGTATGTCTTTTTTCTTCTGCTCATTTCAGGGTTTTCACGAAAATTAGCAGACTGGAGCCTGACAGCAGCTCGCTTCACATTTTTAAGCAAACTTGTATACGTGTTTGTGCTGTCATTTTTGACAATGCTGATTTCATTTCCTATTAAATGGATTGGCTATCAGCTGTCTTTGCACTACGGAGTATCTGCTCAAAGTACGGCAAGCTGGTTGAAAGATCAAATTCTAGATTTCTGGATTCAATATCCGCTTCTTGCCCTATGTGCAATTGTATTCTTTTGGCTTATTCAAAAAAGAAGAAAACGCTGGTGGCTGTATGCTTGGTGTTTAACAGTCCCATTCACACTATTTCTCTTCTTTATACAGCCGGTCGTCATTGATCCGTTATATAATCATTTTTATCCACTAAAGGATCAAGCTCTTGAGAACAAGATCTTAACACTTGCAGACAAAGCTCATATCCCAGCGGATCATGTATATGAGGTCAATATGTCTGAAAAAACGAACACGATGAATGCTTATGTCACAGGGATTGGTGAGAATAAGCGTATTGTGTTATGGGATACGACACTGCAAAAGCTGAAAGATCGCGAAATTTTATTTATCATGGCACATGAAATGGGACATTACGTCATGAAGCATGTCTATATAGGATTAGCAGGATATCTAGTACTGTCGCTTGCGGGATTTTTTGCGATCGACCGTCTCTATTTTTATTTCTATCGTAAGGGAGCAGTTTTATTTCGGCTGAGGGAGCCGCGCGACATCGCTGCTCTTCCGCTTCTTCTCATGATTGTATCAGTGCTTTCATTTACAGCTTCACCTTTTACAAATGCAGTTTCAAGACATCAAGAACGTGCAGCTGATGAGTATGCGATAAACCTGACAAAAGACGGAGAGGCAGGGGTGACGTCTTTCCAAAAGCTTGCAAAATCAGGGCTGTCTCAGGTGAATCCGCCACTTTTAGTGAAGGTCTTCCGCTACGGACACCCAACGATGATGGAGAGAATCATGGAGATGGAAGCAGCGGAAAAAGAGAAAGCGTCGAGGAAGCAATAAATAAAATCCGGCTGCATCAGCCGGATTTTTTTCGTTCTTGTTTAGTTAGAAGCCGCTTGAACGTTGATTAACCCTTTTCCGTAATAGAAGGAGTTACCAAGCGGTGTTGCTGTGTTTTCTAAGCGCTGGCGAACCTGAGTAGTTGATAGATTCGGGTACTTAGAAAGAATAAGCGCTGCTGCTCCTGCTACATGAGGAGACGCCATAGATGTTCCAGTATAAGATGTGTATCCACTGCTTGGTACTGTACTTAAAATAGAAGTACCAGGTGCAGAAACATCTAATTCAGGACCTGCGCTGGAAGACGAGTTTCTGACATTGCTGCTGTTCACATTAGCAACGGCAATGGTAGAATCATACTTTGCTGGATAGCCAACTGTACTTGTAGAACCAGTAGAACCTGAGTTACCTGCAGCCGCCACAACAACGACTCCGCGGTTATTCGCTGTATCAACGGCATTTTTAAGTGCTGTTGAACCGTTTGGTCCGCCTAAGCTCATGTTGATGACATCCATATTATTGGCTACTGCCCATTCAATACCGCTAATGATCCAGCTATATTGTCCGTCGCCATAGCGGTCTAATACTTTCACAGCATATAGAGAGGCACTTGGAGCGACCCCAAGAACACCAATTGTGTTATCAAGGGCAGCGATCGTTCCGGCTACGTGAGTTCCATGTGATTGAAAGTCTTGGGTGGCATTTGGCTCTGAAGGGACGAAGCTGGCACCGCCTGCAACATTTAAGTCAGGGTGTGCAGCGTGGATGCCAGTATCAAGGACAGCTACTTTGACATTAGCACCTTTATAACCTTGAGCGTGTACAGCTGGAGCTTTGATTTGAGGGATTCCATAAGGGACGGTTTGTGCATATGCTTCTGCTTTGTGGTCTTCTTCTACGTAAGCAATGCTAGGGTCATGTTCAAGTTTTTTCGCGGCTTGTTCTGACATCTTTACTTGTGCGGCATTAATGAGACGATATTGCTTTTCTAGTTTTCCACCATTTTGAGTGACGGCTTGTTTCTTAGAGCTGTTTGTGGTGGCGGAGGCTTTAAAGCCAACAATATAGCTCTTTTCACTATCTGACTTTGAGACCGTCTCGGCATTTGCCATGGAGCCTCCAAATCCTGCTGAAAACAGAAGAGGGACAGCCAATAAAACACTTGTCATCACATTTTTCTTTTTCACGCACAATCCACATCCCTTTTTTCTTATTTCAGAATAATCATCCGTAGTCTATAAGAATGAGACGTTTGATTATTCTGTATATTCAGTTTAAGGGAAGTAGGCAAATAAGAGTAGACCTGAATTTTTGTGAAAGTCCTAGCGAAAATTGGGGAATTAAGTCACTTGGAAATAGTGGTAAAATATGTTTATTCTACTGTTTCAGCGATTATCTATTAAAAAGGAAGTATGCTATTTTTCTTATGATCCATTATCGGAGAAATATTCGATACCCGAAAAGCCTTAAAATAGGTAGAAACGTCTAGCAGCTATTTCGAATTTCGATATAAAAAAATATTATTTTATCATTGTTTTTGTCATTTAAAAAAGAACCTGTTTCTATAACAGGTTCTTTAAGAAGGGGAGGATTGAGTTAAATGGCTAACCACATTGTAATCAAGCACCTTCCATTTACCATCTTTCCATTCCACATAATTTAAGCAAGCATTGACGAGTCTCGTGTTCTCAAGACCCAAATGTTCATCAGCTAAGGTGGTGAGCAAAGCATGGATGGCAGCGCCGTGTGCTACGATCAGGACTTGTTGATTTGGATAGGCTGCTCTGACTTTTTCAATGCCTTCTACCATTCGATCTTGAATCGTCTCAAGCGGCTCCATATTTGGATACTGTTTATTTGGAAACAGCTTTTGACGCTCCTCAAATGACATGCCTTCAGCATCGCCATAATCACGCTCAATGAAATCATCCATGATGACAAGAGGCGCATCTACATGTTTTAAAATCAAGTGTGCTGTTTCTTTTGCCCTTGTGAGTGGACTGGAAATGACAACATCCCAATGGGCATCTTTTAAATAAAGGCCCGTTTGTTCAGCCTGCCATTTACCAGTATCATTTAAAGGGATATCTGTTCGTCCTTGAATTCGTTTCGCTGCATTCCAATCTGTTTCCCCATGTCTGACTAGGCAAATTGTTGTCAATCAAATCCCGCCTTTTCTCTCTTTTCTTCTATTATACTAAAGCAGAAGAAAAAAGACTGGATTAGCGATTTGTGAGATTTGTTAAGGATTCGACTGAGCTGGCAACTTGGGAGACCGTTTGTTTGACTTCCTTCAATTCGTTCAGGAAGGTTTGAAGGTCTATTTCAATTTTTCCATTTTGATTTTTGCTTAAGTTCATGCTGCTGACGATATCATCGAAGAGTGAATTGATTTGGGTCATTTTTTCTTTACTATCTGTCACGAGTAAATTCACGTCCCCAATGTGCTGAGACACAATGGAGATTTGGGAATTGGTATTGTTGACGAGTTCAGACACGGTTGAAACCGTTTTCTTTGTGTCCTCTGATAATTTACGAACCTCATTTGCGACGACAGCAAAGCCTTTTCCGTGTTCACCTGCTCGTGCAGATTCGATTGACGCGTTTAAAGATAATAAATTCGTCTGTTCTGCAATGCCTGTGACAATCCCAAAGATTTGTTCAATCTGTTTGGCGATTTCTTCTAAACGCTTAATTTCTGTTTCAATCTTTGTCATGCTGCCATCAATTTGGTTCATTTGAGTTTGTTGAATCTCTAATTCTTTTTTACCACCGATCGATTTTTCCTCGACTTGTGCTGAAATTTGTGTGCCAGCTTGCGACATATCTGCCATTTCATCAGATTTTGATACAAGCTTGTCCACAGCATTTGTTGTGTTTGAGAAGAGCGAAGCAAGCGAGTTTGATGTTTCTGTGATTTTTGTATGAAGCTCCTGTTGCTGCAGTTCTGCTTCATCACGAATTTTAGAATATTCATTTTGGAATGTATCCAAAACAAGCTGCTGCTCTAAATTTAAAATTTTCGTCGTCGCTTTCACTGCTGTCTGATATTCTTTGAAGTCTTGGATATGCTGAGCAAATAAGTCCATAATCGATAGCAGAAGATCCTGGAATGCGGCCATATACCACTTAGGCTGGAGGCCAATCCGCAGATGAACTTGTGCAATTTTAATTCGTTTTGCCACATAGGCTTCATCAACCACACCTGCAAACATTTCACTAATATGGATGCGAAGTGTTTTTTTCAGACGCTCGACAGAACTATTATCTTGAATGATATGCATCAAAGAAGACTCGACTTCTAAATTTTTATAAAATTTATCAACGATATGTGCAATATCTTCCTGAACAATTGAATTGAGCTGATTTAGAATCAATAAGTCATTCTGCGTCAGGTCAATCATTTTGATTTGTTTCGCGATATCCGTATTGTCAGAAAAATTGATACGTTTTATTCCATCATCCTGCTTAGTGAAAAAAGCAGTGTTTTTTCTTTTCGTCTCTTTTTTAAATAACAATGTTTTTGTCCCCCCATAATCATCACAAATTATCAGACTTTATATTATTTATCGGATAATATTGGATTTTTTAAAGGGAATCAGTAAAATTTTACTGTTCTTTATAAGACCTTTTTAGTGGTTTCTTTGCTGGACCTTCTACTACTTCTCCAGTAATCGAGAACCGTGAACCGTGACAAGGACAATCCCAAGTGCGGTCACTATTATTCCATGCGACTTCACAGCCTAGGTGAGTACACGTTGTATCAACAAGAAAGATGTTCCCGTCCTCTGATTTAAAGGCGCCACATTTTTTATGTTCATAAGAAACAATGCCGCCTTCTCCTGGCTTTAAATCATCAATGGTTTGATCGGTTCGTTTTAATTTACCACTGATGAGATTGGCAGCGACATTGCTGTTTTCTTTAACGAAATCTTTGACGAAAGAATCAGAAACAGGTCTTGATGGCGTGAAAATGGATTCGTATGGATTCGATTTTCCTTCAATCAAATCCCCGATAAGAGTAGCTGCGACATGGCTTGTCGTCATGCCCCATTTTCTAAAACCGGTCGCAACAAAGATATTTTGATGGTGTTTGGTTAGGCGGCCAATGTAAGGGATTTGATCCATTGTGACCATATCGTGTGTCGACCAGCGATACAGCACCTCTTCAATTCCAAGGGTAGCTTCTCCAAAACGTTCTAATCCTTCATAGTGAGCAGATTCATCCCCACCTTGTCCAGTTTTATGACCTTCTCCTCCGATGAGCACCACTTCCTCACCATGCCATTCTGCCGTTCTTAAAGATTGAGCAGGCTGATCGATCCCTAAGTACATTCCGTCTGGGAGTGGTTTTGTTGTTTTGGCTGCTACTACATACGATTGCTCTGGGTGAATACGCGTGAAATAAAGTCCTTTTCCATCATAAAAAGGAAAGTGTGAACAGGAGATGATATAGCGGCCTGTCAGATGATGGCCGTCTTTTGTGATGACAGCAGGGCGGTTTCCTTCTTTCACGTCAACAGCAGTCGTCTGTTCATAAATACGTACACCTCGCTCTACAAGCTGGTCAATGAGTGCATTGAGGTAATGAAGGGGATGGAACTGTGCCTGCTGCGTCATTGCTAGGGCAGCCTTGATGTCAGCAGCAAAAGGAAGGGCTGTTTTCCATTCCCGATCAATCCCAAGCTGTTTGTAGGCATCTAATTCCTTTTTTAATTTTTTGACACCACTTTCTTCCTTTGTATAGAGGTATGCATCTTTGACTTCTAGCTGACAATCAATGTCGTACTTTTTGACGCGAGCTTGAATCAGCTCTTTTGCATTCTCATTCGCTTCTACATACAACCGGGCTTTGGGCATACCAATTTGCTGGATCAGCTCATGGTAGTACACATCGTGCTGTGAGGTAATCTTAGCTGTCGTATGTCCAGTCGTACCTTGTAGCAGTTGATCAGCATCAATGATGATGACATCCAGCCCGCGTTCTGTCATTTCAAACGCGGTAGCGATACCGGTAATACCGCCGCCAACAATGATGACATCTGCTGTGAGATCCTCATGAACAGCAGGAAAAGAATGCTTTTGACTATCCGCTATCCATAACGATTTTGCCTGTTCCAATCCTTTATGTTCTTGTTCCATATTGTCGCCTCCAGTTAGTCACTTGTTGTGTATAATTTTTCCACAATGAAGAAAATCATACATTCGAAAGGAAACTAGTTCGACATACATAAAAAAATAGCCAACACATAAAAATAAACAAGATAAAAGGAAGGAGTGATCAGACGTGTCAACAAAGCAGCCGAAGAAAACATTGCCGCCTCAGCATCAAAGTGAGCGTCCAGGTCTTGAATATAAAATGAATCCAAGGCCTGTTTTTGATCGAGAGATGCCGGATAAAAAGTTAGCAGGAAAAACAGCCATAGTGACAGGTGGAGACAGCGGGATTGGAAGAGCGGTGTCGGTTTTATTTGCGAAGGAAGGCGCCAATGTCGCCATTGTTTACTTGAGTGAGCACCGTGATGCAGAGGAAACGAAGGACTATATTGAAAGGGCGGGAGGTCAAGTCATTTTAATATCAGGTGATTTAGGAGATGAGGCATTTTCGAATGAGGTTGTCAAAAAAACAAAAGATGCTTTCGGTTCCATTGATATTTTGGTGAACAATGCCGGGGAACAGCATCCGCAAAAAGGCATTGAACAGATTACCTCACATCAGCTTCTTCGAACATTTCAAACGAATATTTTTGCCATGTTTTATTTAACAAAAGCGGTACTTCCTCATTTGAAGAAAGGAAGTAGTATCATTAATACCGCATCTGTCACAGCCTATAAAGGGCATGAAACCTTGATCGACTATTCATCTACAAAAGGGGCAGTCGTGACATTTACGAGATCATTATCTTTATCGCTCATTAAACAGGGAATCAGAGTAAATGGGGTAGCACCAGGCCCCATTTGGACACCGCTTATTCCGTCGACCTTTACGGAAAAGGAAGTCTCTGAATTTGGCGGAGATGTTCCAATGGAGCGTCCTGGTGAGCCAGTAGAGCTTGCGCCGAGTTATTTATTTTTAGCGAGCGAAGACTCCTCTTATATAAATGGACAAATGCTTCATGTAAATGGCGGAACCATTTTAAATGGATAAACAAAAAACTTGCGGTAAAGAGACGAGTTGCTGTCTCTTTGCCGCAAGTAAAATCATCATGATTAATGTAAGCAGTGTTCTGCATATTGAGCTGACAGGTCGTTGAATCGCTTTTCATCACGCTGATCCAGTGCCTTATCAATCTCTTCTCTAAGGAAGGTTAAGCGCTGTTTATAAAGCGCCTCATCTAAAACCATTTGAATATAGATGTCTAAAATCGTCACGCCGTTTTCTTCGGTTTTTTGGGTGTTGCGGGACTTCATGAGCTCAGCATACGTTTTTTTCTCTTTCATAAAGAATCCCCCCGATGCCTTTTTTATAGTATATGGATTGGTGAAGAAAAAATCAACAAGAATTTATAATTTTTAGACAATTTATTTTTGAGCGAAATCGACACCTCTTGTCCAATCGACACGATGTGATATATCTTTAAAAAAGTCTTTTCGATAGATCGAATGGACTAAATAATACGATAAAAAAATGATTTTTAATAAATTTTGAAAAAATCCTGTCGTTTCTTATATGTTGGTGATAGATTAATAGTATCTAAATAACCAAAAATTAACACAGGAGGAAATGAAGTGTCAGGAATTAGTGAAACACCTTTAGATTCATACGTCATTAATCAAGCAACAATGGCGGTCCTTCCGGTTGAAGAAGGAAAAAGAGTATATTCAAAAGTCATAGAAAGAGAGACAAGCTTTTATGTTGAATTAAAACCTCTGCAAATTATTGAACGCAGCTGCCGATTCTTCGGCTCAAGCTATGCAGGCAGAAAAGCGGGAACATATGAAGTAACAGGTATTTCTCACAAGCCTCCCATTGTGATTGACTCATCCAATCATCTGTATTTCTTCCCAACTTATTCATCCAATCGTCCTCAGTGCGGCTGGATCTCCCACAAATACATTCATACCTTCCAGGAATCATCCCTCGGAGACACGGTGGTCATCTTTACAAATGAGCAAACCGTCAAACTTGATGTCTCATATAAATCATTTGAGAGTCAGGTGCACAGAACAGCGTATCTCCGAACAAAATTTCAAGATCGTCTTGATGGTGGTCTTCCTAAAAAACAAGAATTTATGCTGTATCCAAAGGAACAACAGCTCAACCTTGTATACGATTTTATATTAAGGGAGCTACGGAACAGATATTAATTAAAACCAGCGGCTGTACTGCCGCTGGACTCCTTATGTTTCGCATATCGCCTTCCTTTCTCGAAGAAAAAAAGATTGATAATTGTATAATAAATTATATAATTTAAATATAATGTATAAAATTTTATATAATGAATGGCAGAGAAGGGGGATTTGATGATGACTTATGATGAACTAGATACACCGGCACTATTAATTGATAAACAGGTGATGATGGAGAATCTAATTGCTATGCAGCAATATGCGGACCGTCAGCAAGTCAAACTGCGTCCTCATACGAAAACACATAAGACACCTGGTCTTGCGAAAATGCAGGAAGAGATGGGCGCATCTGGCTTAACCGTAGCGAAAGTAGGGGAAGCGGAAGTAATGGCAGCTCATGGGCTGACAGATATCTTTATTGCCAATCAAATTGTAGGTGAGACAAAGCTGAAGCGAATTCGAAAGCTGGCAGAGTCGATACACATTTCATTTGGAATAGATTGTGTAGAGCATGTGCATCAAATTGAAGATGTCTTTCGTGGAGCAGAGAAAAAAGCAGAGGTTTTAATTGAGATAGAGGTTGGAGAAGAGAGGTCTGGTGTCATTGAAGAGAGTGATTTCCGTCAAATTTTGCAGGCGATAAAGACATGTGATTTCGTTCATTTAAAAGGGATTTTTTCTCATGATGGTCACACATATAAGGCAGAAAGTAAAGCGCATTGTCAGACATTATATGAAGACGCTGTGAATCGAACGCTTCAATTTGCACAGATTGCAACAGAAGCAGGCATGATGCTAGACGTAGTGAGCATAGGATCAA
Organism: Bacillus pumilus; assembly: GCF_009937765.1. Classification (NCBI taxonomy): domain Bacteria; kingdom Bacillati; phylum Bacillota; class Bacilli; order Caryophanales; family Bacillaceae; genus Bacillus; species Bacillus pumilus. Next base: position 2,120,147 of record NZ_CP047089.1, read on the forward strand.
CACCGCCGTTTTTATTTCAATTTGATATTCCAAAGGGAGTGACCGAAATTCGCCCTGGCACTTACATCTTCATGGATGCCTCTCAGTCCAATGTGATCGGCACTTTTTCACATTGCGCAGCAACAGTGCTGACGACAGTAATTAGTAAGCCAACAAAGACTCGTGTCATTACAGATGTTGGAGCCAAAGGGCTCACGGCTCAAACCCGTACAAAAGGGCTGACACAAACAAAAGGACTAGGCAAGGTAAAAGACTATGAAGATGTATTTGTTTCCAGTGTATTTGATGAGCATGCCATCATTTATCACGAAGGTTTCCGTCAGGCTGTCCAGATCGGTGAGAAGGTTCAAATCATTCCAAATCATATTTGCCCCGCTGTCAATCTTCATGAAAAAGCTTATCTCATCCAAGATGATGAAGTAGTTGAAGAGCTTGATATTGCTTGTAAAGGTAAACTTCAATAAACCAACAGGACAAGGCGACTTTGTTTGGTATCATCATGATGATACGAAAACATTCACCATGACATGAATTTGTTGAAACCAAATCCATATATCCAGTCGTCTAAAGAGTGTATCGGTAGACTTGCCCTCCAAATGACAGGGAAATGTGGATCCTTAGACGTATTTTCAAGCAATTCCTCATAAATCACAGAAGTGACACGAGCCGTCTGTTACAATAAAAGAAATCATTTCTTGCAAAGTGTTCGTATGTGGTAAAGGATCCTCCTATTTTGACCGATATGAACGAATGGGAATAAGAAATGGAGGCTCTGTATGAAAAAACAATCGCAATTGCTGCTACTATTCACCTTGATAGTGACCTTACTAGCAGCCTGTCAGCAAGCAGGTCAATCGCCTTCAAAACAAGACACTAAAGAAGCTGAGTATGAACAATGGGTTCAGCGTTATATGGATGAGTTAAATGAAGCTTATGAGAACATGACAGACCAATTTATTTCAGATGGACAGGGAAAGATCCAAGCAAATAAAAAACTGCAAAAGGCGACGAAAGCCTTTGATCGTGTGATTCAAAAGGGGCTTACTCATCAAGAAGTTCCAGCCGCTTATCAAAAGGCAGATAAACAATTAAAGACAGGTCTTCATTCATTTGAAAAAGGAATTAGTCAGGTGGAGCAGCTATTAAAGCGTCCAGATCAAGAAAAGCTGTTTATTTCCGCTACACATCATCTGCAAGATGGATTGCAGAGGACAGCTGCATTCATTGAAGAAGTAGGCCGCATTCAGCAATCAACGTAAAAAAGCTTGGAAGGCGGACTTCCAAGCTTTTTACATATAAAGTATTTGCTTTAAGCGGCGCACACCTTCTTGGATCATGTCTTCATCCGTACAGGCGAAGCCTAGTAGTAATCCTTTTCGATTGCTCTCAAAACAATAAGGACTTAATGGATAAATGCCAATACCTGCTGCTTTTGCTGCCTCAATACTGCCTTTTTCGTCAAAGTCTGGTGCACCTTCTAAAAAGACATGAAGACCTGTATCTGTTCCATAAATATGAAAGTGCTTGTCAAATTGATGTGTTAAAAGGGCATCCATCATGGTAGCCTGTCTTTTTTTATATAGCTGTCTCATTCGCCTGACATATCGCGTGAATTCTCCTTCTCTGAAAAAAGAGGCGAGTGTGATCTGTTCCATAATGGGCAGCTGTCTTTGAATGAGTGATTGCAAGGAAGCGATTTCTTTTATGACGGCTTTGGAGCCGATAATGGCGGCAAGGCGGATGCCTGGTGCCAGCACTTTGGAGAAGCTTAAGATATAAATCACATGGCCTGTTGCTTCTGAAAATAAGGAAGGAAGCGGTCCGCCATGATAACGATAATCTCCATCAAAATCATCCTCTAGTATATAAGACTGATGACTGACAGCAAATTTTAGCAGCTGCTGCCTTCTGCTCACGCTCATACATACACCGGTTGGACGCTGATGGGAGGGCGTCACCGCAATCAGCTTTGTTCTTCGTGGTAATGTATCCACCATAATCCCTTCTTCATCGACGGGCGCGGGATAAATGTTCATTTCACGATGCATAAATGAAAGTCTTGCTCCAGGAAAGCCTGGATCTTCAACAGCTACTGTATCGCCTTTTTTAAGCAATACCTGTGAAATCAAATCAATGGCTTGCTGCGTACCTCCTGTTAACACGATTTGATCCTCTTCTACATCGATGCCGCGTTCTACAGATAAGTATTGGCGTATTTCTGAACGTACTTCCCATAAACCATGCGGGGAGGAATAGCCCCAATCTTTCATCTCTAATTGCTGTAAAGCTTTCATGAGCGAGCGTTTCCATATGTTTTGGAAATGTTCGTCGATGGCTGGTTCCTGATGACGAAAATCAATATCAAGCTTCTCATGAAATTGATTGGCCGACAGCCAGTGGTCCATTTGTTTCTCCGCCTCTTGAAAGTGTGGTCTTACCGGAAGAGGAAAAGGAGGCTCACCTTGATGGGGAGCGGAGGCCGCATAGTGGTCACTCGAAATGACCCTCGTACCGCCTCTTCTAGATGTGCTGACATATCCTCTTGCAAGCAGTTCATCATAAGCAAGCTGTATTGTGGATCTTGATACATTGAGCTCCTGTGCTAATACGCGTGTCGGTGTTAACTGATCATGAGGATTCAGTTTTTTGGAATGAATTTGTTGAATGATCCCAGTCACGATTTGCTGCCAAAGCGGGGTCGTACTTGAGCGATCTAAATAAATATACATCAGACACCTTCTCTCATTGTCACATATAACATGATAATGACACGGAAATATGGAGTGGTCAATAGCATCATTTTTGGATGTAGGAAGTAAGCCAAAAGGTGTGTACACTGTTCTCATATGCTTATGACTAGAGGAGAGAGTGAAATGATTCCTGCATCTAAAGAAGAAACCGAACACCTATCCATCATTCCATTTATATTCGTTTTATTTGGTCTTTTTATGATTACAACCGCAGTGAATCTGCAGGTGCCCCTTTATACGTTGTATGCCGAACAAGCAGGGTACGGAAAAGCGGCGACAGCCCTTGTATTTGCTGCATATGTCTTCGGACTGATTCCAGTCTTGCTTTTTCTTGGCGGAATATCTGACCGGGCTGGACGCAAACCGGTTTTATTGGTCGCACTTGGTTTTTCGTTGTGTGCTACCTTATTGATGATCGTACATCCTACCATTCAGATGCTCTTTTTGGCGCGGCTGCTGCAAGGGGTGGGGCTTGGCCTGAGTGTTGGCACATGCACCGCTTATTTGATTGCTTTATATCCAGAAAAATCAAGCTGGATTCCAACTTTTATTGCGCTATGCAGTTCGGTTGGCTTTGGGGGCGGTGCTCTTTTTACAGCACTTCTTTCTTTTGAGCATGTGTCGCTTGCGCCGCTTAGCTATTGGATTGTGCTGGGCTTTTTAATCCTAACGATCGTGGGTGTCTTCTTTTTCGTTCCGCCTGTACAAGGAGATACAGGTAAACCGATGATGAATATGCCAACATTTCCAAAAGGAACCATGCCAGCGAATGCAGCGATTGCTGTCGCGTGGTCGGTGTGCGGTCTTGTGATTTCAGTTTTGCCAGCACAGCTTAAATTGAATGGATATGAATTATGGGTAGGGCCGGCACTATTTTTGATTAATATGGCAGGTGTCCTGATGCAGCCTTTTGTTCGCAAAATGAATAGTACAGCCGCCCTCCTTACCGGGTTTATCTGCCTTCCATGCGGATATGGCCTCTTGCTATTTGGAGCAAATAGCGGGTCCATCTTTCTTGTGCTTGCCGGAACGATGATTGCGGGTACTGCCTGCTATGGATTCACTTATTTAGGTGGTCTGCAGCTTATTGTCGAGCGGGGTAAAAAGGAGGCAGCTAGAGCTGTCGCAGGTTTTTATTTGTTTGCCTACTTAGGTCTGGGACTTCCAAGTGTTTTCGTCGGGCTTTTCGCTGATCTGTACGGAACCCAGATGGTGTTAACCGTCTTTTTCTTGGTCGTTTTGGCAGCTTGTCTCATCCTTTTGACGTCAAGTGTCAGACAGAAACAAAAGTGAAGAAGTCTTGCTTTCTCTTTTTTCTTCCATTCGTTTAAAATAAAGGCAGGAGAGGGGAAGATGACATGAAAAAAGTGCAGCTGGATGGCTCATTATGCAGATCGCAAGAAGAGCTTCATGACCAACTAAAAGCAGTTTTACACCTTCCTGACTATTACGGGAAAAATCTTGATGCTCTATGGGACTGTTTGACAGGAGAAGTAAATCTGCCAGTAGAGCTGACATGGGTGAATTTTGACACGAGTAAGGACGCTCTTGGAGAGTATGCTGAAAGCGTAAAGCAATTATTTAAAGAAGCAGAAGAGGAATTAAAGGGACAATTCCAAGTGAGTATTCAATAACGTTGAAAAAGCAGCCGCTGCCGCAGGCTGTTTTTTTTATGAATTTCTGTCTTTCCCATTCTGGTATTGAATATTTCACTAAATGTGATAATATATGAACTGTCGTTTAATTGATAATGATAATCATTTATAGCGGAAAGAGTTTGATAGAAAGTGAGAAACTAGGATGAAGTTGTATCAATTAAGTTTATTATTTGTATGTTTGGCATGTGTATCACTGTTTGTCGGTGTACAGGATGTGTCCATTTTACAGCTGTTTCATTTAACAGGTGAACAAGTGCATACGTTAGTTTCAAGTCGCATCCCGCGTCTCATGAGTATTGTGCTTGCTGGCATGAGCCTTAGTTTATGCGGCTTTATCATGCAAAGCATGACGAGGAATAAATTTGTTTCCCCCACCACTGCAGGGACGATGGATTGGGCGAAGCTTGGTATTTTAGTCGCAATGCTTGTTTTTACGAATGCGAGCCCGCTCATGAAAATGGGAATCGCGTTTCTATTTACTTTAGCTGGGAACCTTCTATTCTTAAAAATTTTGCGTCATATTAAGGTGAACGATACGATCTATGTACCGTTAGTCGGCTTAATGTTTGGCGGGATTGTCAGTTCAATATCTACGTTTATAGCCTATAAATATGATCTGATCCAAAACGTATCCGCATGGCTTCAAGGGGATTTTTCTCTTATTGTTCAGGGACGTTATGAACTGCTCTATCTGAGTGTTCCACTATTGATCATTGCGTATTTATATGCTGACCGCTTTACAGTAGCAGGTATGGGCGAGAGCTTTGCTGTTAACTTAGGTTTAACGTATAAACGTGTGATGGCGGTTGGTTTGGTGATTGTTTCGATGATTACATCTGTCACCATATTAACTGTCGGAATGCTGCCATTCCTAGGCTTAATCATTCCGAATATTGTATCGATCTACCGCGGCGATCACTTGAAAAAGAGCCTTCCGCATACAGCCTTACTAGGAGCCATTTTTGTTCTGATTTGTGATGTGCTCGGAAGGGTGATCATTTATCCATATGAAATTTCAGTTGGGCTTATGGTCGGCATCATCGGGAGTGCGATCTTCCTGTACATGTTATTAAGGAGGAAACGCTATGCATAAGAAACGGACATTATACCTGATTGCAGCCATTGCAGCAGTGCTGATCGTGATTTTCATTACCTATCAAATGGGGTACTGGCCGTACACAGTACCAAGTCGATTAAAGAAAGTGCTGGCGATGACATTGACAGGAGGCGCGATTGCCTTTTCATCTGTTGTCTTCCAAACCTTGACCAACAATCGAATCTTAACGCCGAGCATACTAGGTTTAGATGCACTTTACTTGTTTTTGCAAACAGCGATTATTTATCTATTTGGTTCGACCAATTTCATGATCGTCAATAAAAACCTGAATTTTTTCCTTTGTGTTGGGCTGATGATTCTATTTTCTGTCCTGCTATATACAGTCATGTTCAAACGCAAAAATAAGCACATTTTCTTGCTTCTGCTTGTCGGAATTGTGTTTGGGACATTGTTCAAAAGCCTTTCTTCTTTTATGGAAATGCTAATTGATCCAAATGAATATCAGGTCGTACAAGATAAATCCTTTGCGAGCTTTAATCACATGAACACAGATATCTTACTCATTGCTTCTATTTTATTTGCAGCGCTGTGCCTTTACATTTGGACATTCCGCTCCAAATTAGATGTCATGTCACTTGGGAAAGAGCATGCGGTGAATCTAGGGATTGACTATGACAGCATCACAAAAAAGATGCTGATCGTGATTGCTGTCCTTGTGTCTATCGCAACAGCACTTGTCGGACCGATTACGTTCCTCGGCTTACTCGTCGTAAATGTTGCACGAGAGCTTTTTCGGACATACCGGCATACATACTTGCTACTTGGCTCTTTTTTCATCAGTGTGATTGCCCTTGTAGGCGGAGAGTTTCTTGTAGAAAAGGTATTTACTTTTCAAACGCCGCTTAGTGTATTAATTGATTTAGTCGGCGGACTGTATTTTATTTATTTACTGTTAAAGGAGAGTCGTTCATGGTCTTGATGAAGGGCGTCAGTAAGGCGTATAACGGAAAAACAGTGCTTCACGACACAACAATCAGTGTGAAAAAAGGACAGCTGACCTCTCTCATTGGTCCGAATGGTGCGGGAAAAAGCACACTTTTATCCATCATGAGCCGCCTGATTCAGCCAGACTCAGGTGCAGCATATTTAGAAGATAAGCCATATAGCGCGTACCCACCACAGGAACTAGCGAAAAAGATGAGCATTTTAAAGCAGGCCAATCATATGAGTGTGCGTCTGACCGTTCGGGAGCTTGTCAGCTTTGGCCGTTTTCCTTACTCACAGGGCCATTTGACAAAAGAGGATGAGAAAATGATCGATGTGTCCCTTCAGTACATGAAGCTAACCAATATCCAGCATCAATATGTTGATGAACTGAGCGGCGGACAAAGACAAAGAGCCTTTATTGCAATGGTGCTGGCGCAGGATACAGATTATATTTTCTTAGATGAGCCTTTAAACAATTTGGATATGAACCATTCTGTCGAGATGATGAAGCTCTTTCAGCAGCTCGTCAAAGAGCTTGGGAAAACCATTGTTGTAGTGCTCCATGATATTAACTTTGCCTCTGTGTATTCCGATCATATCGTCGCTTTAAAAGATGGAAAGGTCATCACAGAAGGCGGAGTGGATGAAGTGATTCAAACAGAAGCACTTGAACAAATTTATGACATGCGTATACCGATTGAAATCATTCACGGTGAGCGCATTTGCTTATATTTTTCTTAAAAAAATGAAGAGGTGATGACATATGAAAAAATGGATTTGGATGATGACTGTGTTAACCGCAATCGTCGTACTCGCTGCCTGCGGGAACCAAGGAAAAACAGAAGGAACAAAAGAGGAAACCGTCACGGTAAAAGACATGCTCAATAAAGATGGTGTGAAGATTAAGAAAAACCCGAAAAAAGTAGTCGTGTTTGATATGGGAAGTCTTGATACGCTAGACAAACTAGGTGTGAACGTGACAGCTCTACCGAAACAAGTCGTACCTAAATATTTATCGAAATATGAAGGGGACAAATATAAAAATGTCGGTGGATTAAAAGAGCCGAACTTTGAAAAAATTGCAGAAATCGATCCTGATTTAATCATTATTCAGCATCGTCAAGCAGATGCATTCGATGAATTTTCCGAAATTGCCCCGACGATTTATATGGATGTAGACAATGCCAACTACATGGAATCATTTAAAAAGAATGCTACGACACTAGGCAAAATTTTTGATAAAGAAGACAAAGTCAAAGAAGAGCTTGCAGCCATTGATCAAAAAGTGGATGCTTTAAAGAAACAAGCAAAAGAGATAAAGAAAAATGGGCTGGTGATCATGGCGAACGACAGCAAAATGACAGCCTTTGGTCCTAAGTCTAGATACGGTCTTATCCACGATGTGTTTGGGATCACACCGGCAGATCAAAAGCTTGAGCCATCTGATAAACACGGTCAAAGCATTTCGTATGAATACATGGTCAAAACGAACCCAGATTATCTATTTGTCGTTGATCGAGGCGCAGCGATCGGAGAAGAAACTTCTGCGAAACAGCTTGTTGAAAATGATTATGTGAAATCAGTCAAAGCGGTCAAAAACAACCATGTGGTGTATTTGAACTCTGACATGTGGTATTTATCTGGCGGCGGCCTTGAATCATTGACTGCCATGATTGATGAAGTAAAACAAGGGATTGACCAAAAATAATAGACCAAAAGCTGCTCATCTTGAGCGGCTTTTTTTATTGTGGATTCATAAAAATATGTTGCATGCAGGAAACTTTCATCAAAATATGTTATAGTGGAATCTACATTGATAGACTAAGATAGAGTGAGGGTTCGGAGAGGATGAAGGAAAAAACGAGATCAAAAACAAGATCCAAAAGAAGGCTGAGACCTTGGGTGAAAGCTGTGCTGTTTATCATGGCTTTTGTCATGGTGATGGCAGTATCCGTCACAGGATATGCTTACTATAAAATTTCAAAAGCGTCGGATAAGGCGCAAGTGTCATTAGAAAGAGGAGAGACCTCGCAAAAGCGTGTGAAAGCTTTTGATCCAGGAAAGGACAGCTTCTCGGTGCTCTTGCTCGGAATTGACAGTCGTCCAGGTGAAACGGTAGACGAAGCAAGAAGTGATGCGGTCTTACTGGCGGCGGTGAACCGAACAGAGAAAACGATAAAGCTCCTTAGTATTCCTCGTGATTCTTATGTTGATATACCGGGAAGAGGATATGATAAAATCGCCCACGCCCATGCATTTGGGAGTGCAGATTTGTCAGTCAAAACGGTCGAAAATTTGTTGAATATCCCTGTAGACTATGTGATTTCAGGGAACTTTAAGGCGTTTCAAGACATTGTAGATGAGCTAAACGGAATTGACGTAACGATAAAAGATGAAGGTATCGCAAAACAAATGGAAAAGGATTCAAAAGGGAAGGTTCATGTGCAAACAGGAACTCATACGTTAAATGGTGAAGAAGCATTAGCCTTTGTAAGAACAAGAAAGGCAGACAGTGACCTTATGCGCGGGAAGCGCCAAATGGAAGCACTTCAAGCCATCTTTGAAAAATCTAAATCCATTTCTTCGATCCCATCCTATGACAACATCATTGATACACTTGGTGATAATGTTTCAACCAATTTGTCCATGAAGCAGTTTATCGGTCTTTTCCCGTTATTGAGCTCATTGAAATCAGTGGATACCATTCAGCTAAAGGGCCATGATTATCAGCCTGGGAATGTGTATTACTTTGAGTTAGATGGCGCTGGATTAGAAGAAGTGAGAACAGAGCTGAGAGAACAGCTTGAATTATCATAAAAAAGCATTAGCCTGCCGCTGTGGCAGGCTTTTTGTTTTGAATGGAGAAGCGCGACAATGAAGCCAATTCAATTCGCTTGATGAAGAAAATAACGAGTCAGCAGTTCCTCTACCCGGTGACGTATACGTGGATTAAAGTATTTATGTTTTTCTTCATAGCCATCCATGATAAATAGATACGTTGTAAATCCTTCATCGTGTTCAATTTGCTGCACCTTCATTTTTTCTTTACGTAAATGCTGCTTTAGTTCATAAAGTGCCTTTTGTGCTTCCTTTAAGACAGAGGTCACTAGCTGAATGTATGGTTCATTTAGTTTAAATGTTTGATGTTGTTTTAAGTGAGTCAAATCACGATTGAGGATGGAGACGACCATTGGAAGAAAGATGGCCTGTTCCATCATTTGAAGCTGTATTCTTGATAGTCTCGTCATGTCCAAGCCTGCTTTCTTTCTTGATAGAACACACGTTCTTATCTATTATATCGAATGGATCTAATAATCTCAAGGGGGGGGGATTCATTTGTATATTTTTATGTTTTCCATGTAAAATGAAAAGTAGACAAATGTTGAAGGAGTCAAACAAGTTGACATCATTTCTTTCCCTATTTACTCATGAAAATATCACATCATTTTTTGAGAGCTACAAGGCCTTTGGACCGATTGTGGCCATATTGCTCCCTTTAATAGAAGCATTTCTTCCGTTTTTACCACTTGTTGCGTTTGCTGTAGCGAATGCAAATGCATTCGGCCTTTGGGAAGGCTTTTTATTGACCTGGATTGGCGCAAGTGCAGGGTCTATTCTTGTCTTTTTACTGATCAGAAAATTTGGACAGATGAGAATGCTCAACTTTATCAGCAGGCATCCTTCTATAAAAAAATTGATGCTTTGGGTGGAGAAACGGGGATTCGGTCCATTATTTATTTTACTTTGCTTTCCTTTCACACCCTCTGCTGCCGTCAATGTTGTAGCAGGTTTATCAAGAATTAGCTTTTGGCAATTCTCATTAGCTACTTTATCTGGTAAGTGTGTCATGCTCTTTATCATTAGTTTTATTGGTTATGATCTTTCTGCTTTAGTTAAGAATCCGTTAAGAAGTGTTTTTGCGGTTCTAGTTATTGCGATATTATGGTATGTTGGAAAGAGAGTAGAAAATAGGTTAAACATTCGAATGAGTAAACGTGAGGACAAAGGAGGCTCTTAATGAAAAAGAAGCCATTGCTATGGTTGATGATTATTACAGGCATCGTCTTATTGTTCCAAGTAAAGAATTTCATGTTTGTCACGTACAAAGTAGAAGGGGTCAGTATGGACCCAACTTTTACAGATGGGACAGAATTATTAATCAATAAGTTCTCGCCAAAACTCACGAAAATTAGCCGGTTTGATTATGTGTTATTTCACGGACCTAAAAATCAAATCTTGATCAAGCGGGTCATTGGACTCCCAGGAGAAACGATCAAGTATGAAGATGATCAGTTATTTGTCGATGGTGAAAAAAAGAAAGAACCTTATTTAAAAGAGCAGAAACAACATAAAATGGGGAACGTCCTAACAGGGGATTTTCAGCTGAAAGCCATCACAGGAGACGATAAAATCAAAAACAATCATTACTTTGTGGTCGGAGATAACCGAATACATAGTTTCGACAGCCGGCATTTTGGCACCATCTCAAAGGATCAAGTTGTCGGTGTCAAAAGAAATACCAGCGAATAAAAAAAGGCGCTCTGCCCATGCAAAGCGTCTCTTTTTTATTTTGCGGCTTTATAATCAGGATGCCTTTTTGCCCATACATGATGTAAGAACCGGAAAAACGGTGGCAGCATGGCAATGACGAGAATAATTCTGACGACTTGTACAGCTACAACAAAGGTAGAATCCTCGTGCAGTGTGACCGCTGTTGTTGCCATCTCTGCAATACCGCCAGGCGAAAAAGCAAGGATGGCTGTAATGACAGAAATACCAGTGATCTCAGCAATCGCAATTGAGCTGAGGACAGTGGCAGCAATTAGCCCAGCTGAACTGACGACAGCCACAATGAGAGTGTTTTTTAGTCCGACAAACATCTCTTTATTCATTTTTGAACCGATGGTTGCACCTAGAAATACTTGAGACGCAATGTTCGCTTGTGCTGGCCAATAAGGAATCAAATCATAACCCATGAGTGCCCCCGCACTAACTTGAAGAGCTGCGACGCCTAGCATGCTGCCAATCAGCCAAGGAGCAGGGAAATGAAGACGAACTGCTAGGCGTGACATAAGCCAGGCACCTAAAATAAGCGCAGCGGTCCAAGAGATGTTTGAAAGGGTGAAAACGCCCGAAGAAAAAGCGCTCCCTTGTGTAACGACAGCCGCATCTGCTTGGTTTTTTGTATTTAAATAAAACACTGTAAATGGGATAGTGAGTACAACCATTAATACACGTATCGTTTGCACGAGACTCACAACAGCTGTATTGGCTCCCACCTCTTGGGCAATCCCCGGCATAGCGGATAAACCGCCGGGGGCAGTTCCGACAAAGCTTGTCAGCATATCTGTTTTGCTCAGCTTCCATAAGACAAAGCCTGAGAGCATCGCCAGTAGAATAGAAAAGACGAGCATGAAACTCACAGGGAGCCAATTTTCAGCGAAGATGTGAAGGACCTTCATATTCATTTTCTGTCCGAGTTCGATTCCGAGAATGAATTGCCCAAGGAGCAGCCATCTGCTGTGAATACGTAAGGTGCTGGTTCCTTTACGCTGAAACAGGGTGGGGCGGCGCATCGCAATAAAAGCTGCTGTCATTAATGTACCTACCATCCAGCCAATAGACATACCTGTTAAAGACAAAAGAAATCCACCTAAACCGCTTATCGCAATGAGAATGAGATCGGTTCGAAGGCTGTTTCCTTGTTTCATCACATGTAAACCTTCTTCCTATATGTTTGTTCAGTAAGTGAAATGTTGTTAACTTCACTATAATACAAAAGTCTCTATAAATAAAATACGAATTTTTTCACCATTTTCATAAGATTATCTTATCACTAAATGATTGGTACATTTTTATAAAGAAAGATACCATTTTTACCAAAAACAAAATCAATATACAACGATTTTCCCCTATTTTTGTTATCAGTTGACTATCATTTTCAATTACACTACAATGCTTAGTGTGAGGTGATAACATGAAAATTCCTTCTTTTAAATATAATGAAAAGGGATTGAATCGTTTTTTTGGTCCTTTAGAGGGAAGAATTATGGAGATCCTTTATGAAGGTGAGGATATGCCGATTAAAGAGGTGCAGCAAAAGCTGTCAGATGAAAAGCCGATTAATTTCAACACGGTCATGACTGTGCTGAACCGCTTAACCGAAAAAGGAATTGTGGAGAAAAAAATAAAAGGGCGCTCATCTATTTATAATCCTGTTTTAACAAAAGAAGAATTTCTCAATGAGCAAACAAAATGGATTACACAAGGACTGATGGACGATTTCGGTCCACTGGCAGTGAACCATATGGTGGATGCGATTGAAAGTGCTGATCCTGAATTACTCAAAGTGCTAGAAGCACGGCTAGCATCTAAAAAAGAGGAGCAGCAAAATGAATAAAATGAAGTCGAGTATGCTGTTTTCAGGCGGTATATTGATTGGTTTAGCCATTTTTTATCAGATGGGGTATTACGTGCTTTCAAGCTTTTTTGGCTGGAATCAAGCATATAACCTGATCCATGTATGCCAGTCTGTGCTCGAATTCTATGGATTCACTCCTTTAAAATACTTTTTGGATGCCTTGGTCCTTTACACATTGGGTTTTGCGATTTTCTATATGGCAAAGCAAATTAGAAAGTATATTCAATTCAAACGGCATTTGATGTTGGCAGTCGATCAGCCGTCAACCGAATCTCTGTCAGAGACATATCAAAATGATATCATTGTGTTTCATTGCCTTGAACCACTTGCTTTTGCAATGGGGATGCTTCACCCAAAGGTTTATTTATCAACAGCTCTCATGGACATGCTGGATGAAGAAGAGATTGATGCTGTTGTTCATCACGAATTGCATCACAAATACAGCTATGATCCTTTAAAGGCTTTCATGTTTTCAATGCTTACAAAAGTCATTTGGTACATTCCAGTGTTAAAGCATATGAGACAAAGCTACTCTGTTTTTCGTGAAGTGATTGCAGATGACTATGCCATTCAGCAGACAGGCACTGAGCTTGGAGTAGGGCAGGCCCTTTTGAAGCTGATTAAAAAGAGAACCCAGTTTCAAAAACAAACAAAGTTTGCGGTGTCCTTTGGGGATCGGGCATTGAATTTAAGAATACAGAAGATCTTAAACCCAACATACAATATTCCTTTCAATGTACCCATCATTCCCATTGTCACATCAACCATTCTCATGGTGGCCTTAATGATTATGCTTAACCTAAATTACTAATTTTTTTTACTTATTAACATTACATTATGTAGTGTAAAAACAGGAGGAAATCACTATATGAAAACGAATCAAGAAATAGGAACACTTTTCGTACGTGTTATTTTAGGTATTATCTTCTTTCTACACGGACTTCAGGCATATCAAGGAGGTCTGGGAGGAACAGCGGCATTCTTTGGACAAATCGGTATACCGGAATTTATGGCCTATATTGTGAAGACGATTGAACTGGTCGGTGGTATCGCCTTGATTTTAGGTCTAGGAACACGTATTTTCGCAGCATTATTTGTACCAATTATGGCTGTGGCGATTATTACGGTTGGTTTTTCTAAAGGATTTGTTGGCGGTTATGAATTTGAACTATCGCTGCTCGTCATGGCGCTTTATTTAACACTTAGCGGCAGTAAGATGCTGTCCATTGATGGGATGCTGAAACATCAGCAGCAAAGCAATGAAGCAAAATTTCATTAAACGATCATGAAAAAACTCCTTCTGCTATTTGTGGCAGAGGAGTTTTTTTATTTATCAAATTGTCGTTTTCGCGTTTGAAAAAGGGAAAGAGGTGAGAGGTTTGCTGAAAATAGTCCTTTATTTTATAGATTGAATGAACAAAAAGACGATTTCATTTTTTGACGGAACATACGATCTCCTATTAAAATAGGACTATCTAAGACACATGGTGCGTTAAAAGATATAAAAACCATACAGCATGCTGCTGTTCATCTTGAGCAATACGTTTCATCAGCTCTTTTGTTCCTTGATCCCGGACATAATCTGATACCGTTAAGTAAAAATCGACCGTTTTTTGTTCATCTTTAAATGCGAAAAGAAGCCCTTCTCTAAATTGGTCTGGACAAGGTTCTGTTACGCTTGGTTTGTGGTTTTTACCTGTTAAAGAATAATATAGCTTTGAAAATAGTTGATAGTGTCTGACTTCATCCTGGCGTATTTCTTGAATGATCTTCTTTGCTTCAGGATTTTTTGCCTTTTGGGCAAGTTTTTCGTAGCATTGAATCGCAGAATACTCACCATTGATCGCTTTCTCAAGATCTGAAATGATCCTTGTATTTTGCCGTATGTCATAAGGCGAGTAGTCATAGTAACCATAATACATGATATTGCCAGCCTCCTTTTAGTTCATGATGGTTTATGATATGAAAAGAGTGAGGAAAGGTGCCTATGTCTTTTTTAGAAAGGAGAATAGGAACGTGATAGGAAAATAGCTATTTCCCTTTATTTTCGCTAGAATATGAGTACATAAGAAAGGTGTTGTGGAACGTGGAGATTCAGTTTTTAGCAGGCAGATCGGGGAGTGGAAAAACGACTGCAATCTTAGAGGAAATCAAAGAACAGCTTCGGCTTGATCCGTTGGGTCCGCCAATCATTTTTTTAGTCCCGGATCAAATGACATTTTTAATGGAATATGAGCTTGCGAAAACGTCTGAAGCTGGTGGAATGATCAGAGCTAAAGTATTTAGTTTCACTCGACTTGCTTGGTCTATTTTACAGCAGACTGGTGGAGCGAACCGGCAATTTGTGACAAGCACAGGAATTCAAATGCTTTTAAGAAAAGTGATTGAAGAGCAGAAAGACAAGTTTAAAGTATTCAAAAAAGCGAGTGATAAGCCGGGGTTTGTAGAGCAAATCGAAAAAACGATGGCTGAATTCAAAAGATACTGTATGCTGCCTGAGGAAATTGAGAAAATTTCAGTGGAGAGCATGCTTTCAGAGTATACAGAAGAAAGACGGGCAGCCGAAAAATTGCATGACCTCCATGTTCTTTATCAGCAGATGGAGGAGCATTTACAAGATGAATATGTGCACTCAGAAGACTATTTGAATCTACTTGCCCAGCAAATTCCTTCAGCAGAAGAAATAAAAGGAGCACATATTTATATCGATGGTTTTTATCAATTTACACCGCAGCAGCTTCTTGTCATCGAACAGCTCTTGCTGCATGCAGCAAAAGTAACTGCGGCTTTTACAGTAGATCAATCTTATCATGATAGGCAGCCAAATGAACTTGATTTATTTCGTATGACAGGTAAAACGTATTTCCAACTCTATCAGCTTGCTAAAGAGTGCGGAGCTGACATTTCTGAAACCATTTTTGAAAGAAATCATCGGCACCTTTATACACCAGATCTTGCTTATTTAGAACACCAATATGAGCAGCGGCCAGTACAACCATACCAGGAAAATACCCCTCATCTCACAGTGTCTAAAAGTGCAAGTAAACGAGCTGAAATTGAAGGAGTAGCGAGAGACATCCTTGATTTAGTGAGAGAAAAAGGACTTAGACTGCGAGATATCTCGGTTGTAGCGCGGCATGTAGACGACTATAAAGATACGTTAAAAGAGGTTTTTCGAGATTACGATATTCCATTTTTTATTGATGGAAATGAATCGATGCAGTATCATCCGCTCATCGAATTGATTCGTTCGAGCTTGGATGTCATAAAAGGAAATTGGCGGTATGAAGCGGTATTTCGCTGCGTAAAAACAGAGTTCTTATTTCCGCTTGAAATCACTAAGAACAAAGCACGAGAGCAGGCGGATCAGCTCGAAAACTATTGTATTGCTTACGGTGTAAAAGGAGAGCGCTGGACAAACGGTTCCCGGTTTCATTACAGGCGCTTCCAATCATTAGATGAGGATTTCAGACAAACGGATCAAGAAATTGAAATGGAACAAATGCTGAATGACGTCAAAGAATGGATCACGCCTCCGCTTTACCAGTTGCAGAAAAGGCTCAAAAATGCGCAAAAGGTAAGAGATATGGTAGAGGCTGTCTATGTCTTTTTAGAAGAGATACAAGTACCAGATAAGCTTGAAAAAGCGAGGCTAGAAGCTGAAGAAGCAGGTCGATTAGCTGAAGCAATGCAGCACGGGCAAGTATGGGATGCGGTCATTCAATTAATGGATGAATTTGTTGACATGCTAGGTGACGAAGAGCTCTCATTTCCTTTATTTCAACAGATGATAGATACAGGGTTAGCTTCTCTAAAATTCGCTTTAATTCCGCCATCACTCGACCAAGTATTTATCGGAAGTATGGATTTATCCAGAATGTATCAAGTGAAGTGTATGTTTATCATTGGTGTAAATGATGGCGTTATTCCCGCGCGTCCCTCTGATGAGAGTGTATTGTCTGAAGATGACCGAGAATGGTTAAAGCGAGCAGGAGCAGAGCTGGCAGAGACAGGAAAGGAACGGCTGCTAGATGAACAATTTTTAATTTACCAAGCGTTATCAAGTCCATCCCATCATTTATATCTATCCTATGCGGCTTCTGATGCAGAAGGACGTTCTCTATTGCCTTCGCCACTTATCAAGTATTGCCAAGAGCTTATGCCAAATCATCAGCAGGCTCTTTATGTGTTAGATCCAGAACTGCTGGAAGACGATGAGCAATTAAAATTTGTAGCGAATGAGCATGTTTCGTTGTCTTATACCATCTCACAGCTCCAGCAATGGCTCAATCAATATCCCATTAGCGGTGTATGGTGGAGTGTCTATAACTACTTAATGACATCTCCTAATCGGGATGTATCAAAAAATATCATGTCAAGTTTGTTCTTTACAAATCGAGCAAAGCCATTAAAGCCTAATGTCACAAAAGAGCTTTACGGTGATCATATTCAGGGCAGTGTTTCAAGAATGGAGAAGTTCAATGCGTGTGCATTTTCTCACTTTGCTTCCCACGGTTTAAAACTAAAGGATCGGCAATTTTACAAATTGGAAGCACCTGATATCGGCCAGTTGTTTCACTCAGCTTTGAAGCATATTTCAGATACGCTAGTTGAACAAAAAAAGGATTGGAAAAACTTAACGAAGGAAGATTGTGTCACCTATTCAAGACATGCAATCGAACAGCTTGCGCCGCGTCTTCAAAAGGAAATTCTATTAAGCTCTAATCGGCATGCTTATATTAAAGAAAAGCTTCAGAAAATCTTAATTCGAGTCTCTTCTATATTAAGTGAACATGCCAAAGTGAGTGGATTTTCTCCAGTAGGGCTTGAGTTAGGTTTTGGAGGCCAAGGACCTTTGCCGCCGTTTACTTTTCAATTAAAGAATGGCTGCACGATGGAGCTAGTCGGAAGAATTGACAGGGTAGATAAAGCAGAAGGTTCAAAAGGGCTGTTTTTAAGAATCGTCGATTACAAATCCAGTGAGAAAGGTCTTGACCTAGCAGAAGTATACTATGGTCTTGCCTTGCAAATGCTCACATACTTAGACCTCACCATTACGTATTCGAAGGAGTGGCTAGGCATAGAAGCAACGCCTGCTGGCATTTTATATTTCCATATTCATGACCCGCTCATTCAAGCCCCGATTCCACTTGCAGAGGATGAAATTGAGCAGGAAATATTCAAGAAATTTAAAATGAAGGGCTTATTACTTGAAGATGTGGAAGCAGTCAAGCTAATGGATCAAACGCTTGAGTCAGGTAGATCACAAGTCATTCAAGCCGGCTTGAAAAAGGATGGGTCTTTCCGTTCTGATTCGGCGGTTTTAAGTGAAGATCATTTCCATATACTCACACAACACGTTCGGCGCACATTTGAAGAAGCAGGCGAAAGAATTACAAATGGAGAGGTCGCAATTAATCCATATAAATTAAAGGACCAAACACCTTGCCGCTTTTGTTCATTCAAGTCTATTTGCCAATTCGATGAATCAATAGAAGATAATGATTTTAGGGTGCTCACCTCTGAAAAGGATGATGTTGTGATAGAACGGATCAAAAAAGAAGGGGATCAGTATGCAAATACCAAAACCGAATAACAGTACGTGGACGGATGACCAGTGGGAAGCCATCGTTTCAGAAGGACAAGATATCTTAGTTGCGGCGGCGGCAGGTTCAGGTAAAACAGCTGTTTTGGTTGAACGCCTGATTCGAAAGATGACCCGGCCTGAACATCCAGTTGATGTCGATCGTCTGCTCGTTGTGACTTTCACAAATGCATCTGCAGCAGAGATGAAGCATCGGATCACAGAAGCACTTGAAAAAGAATTAGCCAAAAATCCTGGGTCTCTTCATATGAGAAGGCAGCTGTCCCTCATGAATCGAGCCAATATTTCAACCTTGCACTCCTTTTGCTTACAGGTTTTACGGACCTTTTACTATGAAATTGATCTTGATCCAGGCTTCCGTTTGGCTGATCAAACAGAAGGAGAACTATTAGGAGATGAAGTGTTAGACGAACTGTTTGAGGATGAATATAAGGCTGGGAAGCCATCATTCTTTGAATTGGTTGATCGTTACACGTCTGACCGTCATGACTTAGATTTGCAATGGCTCGTGAAGAGAATCTATGATTTTTCAAGATCTCATCCTTCTCCGGAGCAATGGATGCGGGCATTCCTTTCACTATATGATGTAGATGCTCAAACAAAAGTAGAAGAATTACCGTTTTATCCCTATATCAAAGAAGATCTTTCGCTCGTTCTCCGGAGCTGCCAGGAGCTGCTTGAACGAGCTCTTTCGCTATCAAAAGAGCCCGGCGGTCCAGCACCGAGAGCAGAGAATTTTATAGATGATTTAGAGCAAGTCAATGAATTAATCCGTCATCAAGATGATTTTGAGAAACTATATGAGCTTTTACCGAACGTCAATTTTAAAAGGCTTAAAACGTGCAAAGGGGACGAATATGACCCTGTTTTATTAGAGAAAGCTACTGATGCACGTAATCAAGCAAAAAAACAATTAGAAAAACTAAAAGATGAGTACTTCATGCGCAGTCCTGCCCAGCATTTAAAAAGCTTAGCTGAAATGAAGCCGATTGTCGAGACACTTGTAGAGCTAGTGATCCAATTTGGTGAGCGCTTCGAAAGAGCGAAGCAGGAAAAGTCTATTGTCGATTTTTCCGATTTAGAGCACTATTGCTTACGCATTTTAGCGGAGCAGGATGCAGAAGGACATTTGATCGAAACAGAAGCTGCTAAGTACTATCAACAGCAGTTTGAAGAAGTGCTCGTTGATGAATACCAGGATACAAACCTTGTACAAGAAACAATTTTAAAACTTGTATCTAAAGGAGAACATTCTTCAGAGGGTAATCTGTTTATGGTTGGTGATGTCAAGCAGTCTATTTATCGTTTTAGACTGGCTGAGCCCATGCTCTTTTTAAACAAATATAAACACTTTCAACCAGACGGCAAAGAAACAGGAAAGAGAATCGATTTAAATAAAAACTTCCGCAGCCGTTCAGATGTTTTAGATAGTACGAACTTTTTGTTCAAGCAGCTGATGGGGGAAACAGTTGGAGAAATTGAATATGATGAACAAGCTGAATTAAAGCTTGGAGCGAGTTATCCAGAAAGCAAAGATACAACGACAGAAATGCTTCTTGTCCACTTAGATCAGCAGGAAGCAGAAACGGGCGAAGAGCGAGAAGAGCTCGAGACCGTCCAATTTGAAGCGAGAATCATTGCTAAAAAAATAAAAGAATTAGTTGAGCAGCCATTTCAAGTGTACGATGCAAAGCAGCAAATGACCCGGAACTTGCAGTATCGAGACATTGTCATTTTACTTCGGTCTATGCCGTGGGCTCCGCAAATGATGGAGGAATTAAAGAAGCAGGGAATCCCCGTATATGCGAATCTTTCCTCTGGTTATTTTGAAGCAACAGAGGTGTCTGTCATCCTTTCTTTGTTAAAAGTGATCGATAATCCATATCAGGATATCCCGCTTGCTGCTGTTTTAAGATCACCTCTTGTTCATTTAGATGAAAATGAGTTGGCACTGATTCGGACGAGTGATAAAAAAGGCACGTATTATGATGCTGTAAAGGCCTTTATGAGTGTGACTCATTCTGATCATCCTACATGCAAAAAGCTAGAGCGATTTTTCCAATTACTGCGCAAATGGCGTGATTTCTCCATCAATCATTCGGTGGCAGAATTAATTTGGGAAGTCTACCGCGATACACAGTATCTTGATTATGTTGGCGGAATGCCTGGAGGTAAGCAGCGGCAAGCGAATCTTCGTGCCCTTTATGACCGGGCCAAGCAGTACGAAAAAGCTGCCTTTAGAGGGCTATTCCGATTCCTTCGTTTTATTGAAAGAATGCAGGAGCGTGGGGACGATCTTGGTGCGGCAAAAACGTTCAGTGAAACAGAGGACGTTGTGCGCATGATGACGATTCATAGTAGTAAAGGATTAGAATTCCCAGTCGTCTTTACCGTAGGACTTGGCAGAAACTTTAATATGATGGACTTAAACCAGTCTTATTTACTTGATAAAGAACTAGGCTTTGGAAGCAAGTATATCCATCCTGAGCTGAGAATTAGTTATGCGACTTTACCACTTGTGGCGATGAAAAAAAAGATGAGAAAAGAGTTGTTATCTGAAGAGCTTAGAGTGCTTTATGTGGCGCTCACAAGGGCTAAAGAAAAATTATTTCTCGTCGGCTCTGTCAAAAATCAGGTGAAAGCATTAAGCAAATGGCAAAATGCCGCAACCGGAGAAGAGTGGCTGCTCCCAGATTTTGAACGGTATCAATCGAAAACATACTTAGATTTCATTGGACCTGCCCTCATCCGTCATCAAGCGATGTCATCTGTTTTAGAAGAAACAGGGGATGTTGTTCTTTCGCATCCGTCTACATTCACTATCTCATTTACGCAAGCTTCTGATCTTTTAAAGGAAGATATGTCACTTGAAAAGAAAGAGCAAGACGAGATTGTACAAGCATTGATGGATGGTCTACCTGTTGAAGGATATGGCGATGCTGATGAGAAGGTGGCAGAGAGGCTCTCGTGGAAATATCCGTATCTAGCGGCCTCACAAGTCGGCACAAAGCAGTCTGTTTCCGAGATAAAAAGAATGAAAGAAATACAGGATGAGTACAGTGTTCCTTCTTCTATTCGAAAAGCTCGTGCAACGTTGTATGACCGGCCGGCTTTCATGAAGAAAAAAACACTCACTGCCGCAGAACAAGGCACCGCCATGCATACAGTGATGCAGCATATCCCGCTTCCTTCTGAGGAGCCCTATGATGAGTCACGTATAGGACACTTGCTCGATTCTTTACAACAGCGAGACCTGCTAACAGATGAGCAGGTTCAGTCAATTAATCAAGAGGGAATCGCTGCTTTCTTCTCTACTTCAATTGGTCAAAAACTGCTAAAAGCGGACTGGGTGAAACGAGAGGTGTCATTTAGTATGGTGTTACCTGTTAAGGAGGTATACAGTCATATTGATACTGAGGGAGAGCCTGTTCTAATTCAAGGAATGATTGACTGTTTATTTGAAACAGATGGAAAGCTATATTTACTAGATTATAAAACTGATAGAGTTCAAGGCAGATATACAGGTGGAATTGACGCTGCTGTACCAATCTTGAAAAAGCGTTATGAAACCCAAATCGCGTTATATGCAAAAGCGGTAGAGCGTTTGACAAACAGAACATTAGAGGAGAAAATTCTTTATTTCTTCGATGGAAATGTAGAGATATCTTTATAAATGTATCGGAATGAGAGGTGAATCACATGAGGATTCTGCATACAGCGGATTGGCATTTAGGGAAAACCCTTGAAGGCCGAAGCCGGCTTGATGAGCAAGCACAGTTTTTAGATGAACTGTATCAAATCGTGAAAGACGAGCACATTGATGTCATTGTGATGGCTGGTGATGCCTTTGATACAGTGAATCCGCCTGCTAGAGCAGAGCAGCTTTTTTATGAAAGCCTATCTGCCTTATCTGATAAAGGAAAACGACAGGTAGTAGTCATTTCAGGAAACCACGATAATCCGGATCGCTTATCAGCTGCATCGCCTTTAACAAATGATCAAGGGATTCATTTAATTGGATATCCGACTAATGACATCATTCGAGTCGATGTTCCTTCTGCGGATGAACGTTTATCCATTGCGGCACTCGCTTATCCGTCTGAGGCGAGGCTGAATGAGGTACTGGCTGAAACATTTGAAGAGAAATTGCTTCGTGATCATTACAATTTAAAGATTCAACAAGCGTTTCAACATTTAAGTACTCAATTTCAACCGGATACGGTGAATATCGCAACAAGCCACATTTATGTGGCTGGAGGAAGTCAAACAGATTCAGAAAGACCGATTGAAGTAGGCGGCGCATATACCGTTGCGGCTGAAAGTCTGCCAGAATCCGCTTGCTATGTTGCACTTGGTCATTTGCACAGGCCGCAAACGATCAAACGTGCCAAAACGATTGCTCGTTATTCTGGATCACCACTTGCTTATAGCTTTTCTGAATCAGGCTATGCCAAATCAGTCACAATTGTAGAGGCAAAACCGAATGAAAAAGCAAGCTGGAAAGAAGTGTTTTTATCGAGCGGAAAGCCACTTATGAAATGGAAGGCGACTGAGGGACTGAGTCAAGTGTACGAGTGGTTGGATGAAAAACGGGATCTTCAGGCATGGATTGATCTAGAGATTCATTTAACAGATCAGCTCTCTATTGAAGAAATCCATCAGCTCCGAAAGCAGCATAGTGGGTTTGTTCATATTCGTCCAAAATTCAAAGAACTACAGCAAATAGAAGAGCAAAAGCAAGTGGAAAAACTCTCGATCGAAGAGAGGTTCGTGAAGTTTTATGAGCGCCAGACAGGTGGCGGTTTGCCTGATGAAAAAACAGTCAAACTGTTTTTAGAGCTAGCCAATGATATGCAAGAGGAGGAAGCGACTTGAAGCCGATTACGCTGACCATTAAAGGACTTCATAGCTTCAGAGAAGAACAAACAATCGACTTTAGCTCTTTATGTGATGCGGGTGTGTTTGGCATATTTGGACCGACTGGAAGTGGAAAGTCGTCCATTTTAGACGCCATGACCCTAGCACTCTATGGAAAAGTGGAGCGTGCGTTAAATAATACACATGGTATTTTGAACCAAGCGGAAGAAAAGCTGTCGGTTTCCTTTACATTTGCTTTGCAAAAGGAACACCACATTTCTTATAAAGTCGAACGTGCTTTCAAACGAGCGGATGAAATGAAAGTCAGAACGACTTTATGCCGCCTAATTGAAATCGGTGATACGCAGACAGTTCTCGCAGATAAAGCGAGTGAGGTGAATCGTAAAGTAGAAGAACTACTCGGATTAACCATTGATGATTTTACCCGTGCGGTTGTTTTACCACAAGGGAAGTTTGCAGAATTTCTCTCCTTAAAAGGGGCAGACAGACGTCAAATGCTTCAGCGTTTGTTCAATTTGGAAAAGTATGGGGATCAACTCGTCAAGCGTTTGCGTGCAAAGGCTCAAAAACATTATGGGCAAAAAAATGAACTGCTGGCTGAACTGAATGGTCTAGGAGAAGCTGGTCCAGAGGCGCTGGCGAAAGCAAAGGAAGCAGCTGAGCAGGCCAAGGCCATTTTTCATGAGAAAAAACAAGCGCGGGACGAAGCGTTCACTGCTTTTACAAAGGCGCAAGCGATCTGGCAGTATCAAAAGGAACAAGAAGCTTACGAGACTGAACAAAACAAGCTGAATTTACTGGCACCTTCAATAGAAGAGAAAAAGAAGAAGCTCCATATCGCAGAGCAGGCAGAGACGCTAAAGCCCTATGCGGATGCATTGACAAAAGCTGAAAAACAGCTTTCACAAGCATCGCAAGAGAAACAGGAAGCAGAAAAGCAGCTGCTGCATCAACGAACGATCTATGATCAAATGGCGCGGGAGTATGAGCAAGCCCGGCAAAAGAAAATAGAGACAGAGCCAGACCTTCTCAAAAAGAAAGAACAGCTGATTCAGCTAAAAGAAATTGAACGTAAAAAAGAGGCAGCTCTTCATGAAAAGACGGGCATAGAGCGCCAAAAAAATGAAAAAGCGCAGCAGCTCCTCCAAAAGAAGGAAGAAGCAGAGAATCTCCAATCTCTATTAGAGCGTGCACTAACGAAACAAACACAACTGAATCATGAGCTGGAGCAGTTACAAGTTTCAGTGAAAGAACGCAAAAGTGTACAGGATGCTTTACGTTTAAGTGAAAATGTGGAAAGAATAAACCTCAGCGTTCAAAAGGAAAAGCAAAAGCTGGACGAGCTGAACAAGCGAGCCTTACAGACTTCAGAAGCATATGAAAAGCTTCAAAAGCAGCAAAACGACCATCATGAAAAAATAGACCAGTCGTTTCAAGCAATTGAACACCTCTATTTTTATGTATGTGAACTCGAACGAGCTCTAACAGAATGGAATCAAAAAGTACAACATCAGAAACTTGAAAAATTAAAACAGCGTGATGCGGTAAGGGCGGCAGAATTAAGAAAAGAATTAGCGGCAGAGCTAGTAGATGGTGAGCCATGTCCTGTTTGTGGGTCGATTCATCACGATCCAAAGGCTTTGGAATCCAATAACCATGACGAAACCGTGGCACAAGTCGATGAAATCATTCAACGGATGGACCAAGAGCTGAAGCAGGCAGAGGCGTATGGAAGAGGTATATATGCCGCAAAGCAGCTCCTCGAAACGCATGCCAATCAATTAGTGAAACAATTTTCTTTCTTATCTCAAAAAGCCCCTGAAGCGGAAGTCGCTGCAGCAGTAGAAACGGTACAAAATTCGCACTCTTTGCAGGGGTTGATGCAAGAATGGAAAGGCGTAAAGCAAGATATTCAAGAGGTTGAACAGAAACGGGCTCGTTTAATGGATGAAACGCATAATCAAGCAACAGAGATGAGCAAGATCAAAGAGCAAATGACTTTTGAACAGCAGCGTATCAAAGAATTAGAGGTGCTGATCAAAGAGCTTCATGCTGAGCTATCAGAGCAAACGACTCAATTTGAACAGACCTTCCCGCACCTTACATTGAATCAAGTACAAGACATGCAAAAGCAAATCGATGAAAAGGACCAACAAGCGGAAGGCTATAAAGAACGTATTGAGAAAAGCATTTCATTTTTGGAAGAAAAACAGCTAGCAAAAGAGCAGCTGCAGACAGCGATATACAATGTCGAGAAAGAACTTGATAAACTAGCGCATCAGCTAGAAAGTCAGCAGCAGCTTATCCAACAATATGAAACAGATTTAGGCCGATATCCATTAAAAGCTGCCTCTATTTCTGATGAACTTATTGAGGTTGAACACACCCTTTCTCTTCTTAATGAAAAAGAGCAACAATCGTACAAGCAATTGCAGCACGCGCAGCAGTTGTTTAGTGAGGCGCAAAGCCATTTTTCAAGCAGTGAGCGTCAGCTTCAAGAGGCGAACAGGAGAAAACAAGAAGCAGAAACATCATGGGAAAAAGAAGCAGAATCCTCTCCTTTTCATATACCGCAGGACATTGAGTCTGTTTCAATGGAACAGGTAGAACGTCAATCAGTTAAACAGGAAATTGAGGAATTTGAGGATAAAAGAAAGGAATGTGCCGCAAACTTAAAGCGAATTTCTGAATTACTGAAAGAAGAGTCACTGGATGAAAACCAGTGGACAGATATTCAGCACAGAAAAGATGCAGCTGAAAAAGCATTGGAAGAAGCGACAGCAATGAATGGGTCGGCACATGAACACCTGCGTGTGATAGAAGAGAATCATCAGCGCTTTGCAAGTATTCACGAACGATTGGAAGCATTGCAGCAAGAAATTGATCGCCTTGATAAACTGCAAACTGTTTTTAAAGGAAATACGTTTGTTGAATTTTTAGCAGAAGAACAGCTGGAAAGTGTCAGTCGTGATGCATCCGCCCGCTTAAGTATGTTGACGAGACAAAGATATGCAATTGAGGTCGACTCAGAAGGCGGCTTCGTGATGCGTGATGATGCAAATGGTGGTGTTAGGCGTCCTGTGTCCAGCTTGTCCGGTGGGGAAACCTTCTTGACATCGCTTGCTCTTGCTCTTGCTCTTTCTGCACAAATTCAGCTGAGAGGTGAATTCCCGTTGCAATTCTTTTTCCTTGATGAAGGATTTGGTACGCTCGATCAAGACTTGCTTGATACGGTCATTACTGCATTAGAGAAGCTTCAGTCTCACAATTTAGCAGTTGGTGTTATCAGCCACGTGGAAGAATTGAAAATGAGACTACCGAAGAAACTGATTGTCCATCCAGCAGATCCAAGCGGGAAAGGGACAACGGTCTCAATGGAATTAATGTAAATGTCGAGGTGATAACAGGATGGCAAAGCAAACGATTGGATTATGTGAGCTGTGCGGAAGGCAAAATGTCCTGCTCACAGAACACCACTTAACACCAAGAGAAGAAGGTGGGGCTTTTTTACCGACTGCCTTCCTGTGTATCCCCTGCCATAAACAAGTGCATGCCCTCTTTACAAACCAGGAGCTTGCCGCGCGCTTAAGCACACTTGATGCACTAAGACAAGATGAAAAGCTTGCTTCGTACATCAAATGGATTCGAAAACAGCCGGCAAGCAAACTGGTTAAAACAAAAAAATCAAGACAACGCAGAAAAAAATAAGCATAAAAAGCGCTCCTCTTAATGAAATGTCTGTAGAGGAGCTGCTTTATGCATTGCCTACCATATTCTGATCATTTAAGTCAGGATCCACATAGTTGGTGGCGCTAATGCCATTATTTAAGATCAAGAAATCTCCGGTATTTCCCGCTCCAGAGCCTAAAGCAGACTTTGACGAGCTTTTAGGCGACAAGTAGAATGAGTCACCGACGTTGACGACGCCTCCAGAAATAGAGTTAATGTAAATGGGTCCGACAATTGCTGGCATAATCGACATCCTTTATTCGAAGTCATATCACCATCATATGCGCAGGTAGGTCCATTTGTGAGTTTGGCGGACTTTCGTCGTTGCTAAATAACTCTCGAATATGCTTCACTCTTGCAACGCCATTCATTCCACACGTAGAGCCAATTTGAAACACAGAGGAGGAAGACACCCCTTCTACATGTATTGAAGAAACTTTAATCACAGGCTTCTCGTGATAAAAAGCTGTTCTGACAGATCGTTCTGGCAACATCAATGGAATAGGCTCATAATACACTTCAAATTCTTTCGCATCTAAGTTTTCTGCTTCATTCCCATAAAACAAACTAACGGTTCGCTGAACAGCTAACACCTTCACTTTCGGGCATAGCTCCTGTGTATCACCGATTTGAACAACACTTGAGATCCCGACAGAATTCACCTTCGAGAACTTCACTTGAGATGTGCGCTTTATCATTATCGAGGTGCAAGAGGAACAAACGGGCCAATGATCAAAGATTCTGGCGGTGTATCAAAGATGGAGGATAATTGTACATGATCTGTGTCCCCAATGATAAATAGGGAAGAGGACGAAACCCCAACTACTTTAATGCTTCCGGTCTCGATGTTGCGGTTGACGACTGTGAAATTCATCCGTTTTCCTCTCCTTTCGTTTCATTTGGAATATGGGCTAAGAAGTGTTCAATTGCCCGTTTGACATCATGCTTCACATATTCAGCAATTTGCTCTGAACGCTGCAGCGGGGTCATATCTTCCCGGTGCGGGAGCTGTCCTGCATAATATTTGATTCTGCTGTCAATTTGTTTTCGGATGTCTTCAATGATGTGGTGTTTGTTACTTTCATCAAGAGACCCTTCGTATCGTTGCTCTAGCTCTTCAAGAAGTTCTGGCGCTTCTTCGTTTAAAAATGCGTCGACAAGCTGGCGTGTTTGATTGAAAAATTGATCAGCCATTTCTTGCTGCATCATTCCAATGCCCGGGGCTGTTGTTTGGCCCACTTCAAAGTTTTGAACACTGTTTGGATCAGATGGATTGAGGCCGATATTCAGCGTACCTTCCAGCCGCTCGATTTTCAGTTGATCAAATTGATAATCAATCCGTTCAATCGTCGTTGTCGGTTTATCCTTGATCATTTGCATTTCCTGCTGAAGCTCGTTAAGCCTTTTTTCAAGCATCATGATTTGTTGTGTTTGCTTTTGAATGATGCCATGCACCTGTGAAGCGTTGCTTTGATATTCATACATTGACATACACCTCCGGGGATTGCAGATGAACTTAAGTTGTTGGTGACTGAAGCGGTACAAAAGGTGTTGTGCTTGCGCCTTGGGATTCTTGAATTCCTTGTGTGCCTGCTGCGGCAGGTGCTGCTTCTACGTAGCTGCCCGTGTTATACAAATTAGAAAGAGCTTTAATTGACCCAGCGCTCCCAATTTGTAGCACAGAGGAGTTACTAACAGACTCTACACGCAAATAATTAATTTGTATCGCTTGATTAATATAGAAGTTCAATGAATATTCACTCCTTACAAGTTACCAACAAGCGGTTGATCAATGACATCACTGTCGTACGTATTTGTCACACTTTTATAGTTGCTAATGCGCAATTGATCACCAGTGTTAAAACTGCCTGCGCCAGCAAACGTTTTAACCTGACTATTTGGAGAAATGGTGATGCAGTCTCCAACATGAACGACTCCGCTCGTTCCGACGGCATTTACTTTAAAGGCTCCAACAATAGCCGGCATAGCGGTGCACATCCTTTATAAAAATAAGGCACTTTGTTTTTGGGCGTTTCACCATAGCTTATGATGGGTCTTTTAATGTGTGATTGTCTTTTTGAAAGCTTTTGATGAGAGGAATGAGGTGTATGGTTTACCCTTTTTTAGAGCATTCATTCGAGGTGTATTTGATGCCTTTATTTAAGAGTGTGTCAAGCTCTTGACTGCACCTGATGGTTTCTTCGGCATTCATCCCGAATTTTTTTGCGGTCTCAATTAAATGTAATCTTTTTTGTTCAATTTCATAATTGATCATAACGGACGCCAACTCTCACATTTTTTATCAAATAGAAGGATATGGCTAGTATACCCTATTTTTCTATAAAAAAAGTTGTTTCGTCAATATGAGTAATAAAGTGACAAAATTCGAAAGCGTCCTTACGTTCCCTCTCTCTCTTTTCTTATTTCAGCCTGTAAATAACGTCGCCTTTTGTTGATATATTGACGGATGATTTCTCGTTCTGATTGTAAGATGTCTTTGCGGTCTCTTGTATAAGGATCATTTCCAATTCGCTTCTCAATAGAAGCATGCCATTTCTCAATCACTGGACAAAGCTGGTCTGCTAAAAAATGTGTATCGAGTACGTGCTGGAAAAGCGTGTAATAGGCTTTCTTAAATGAAGGGATATCTAGTAATCTCGCAGTTAACGTATTAAAGCCGCTTACTGGAATATAATCAAACGCCATTTCTTCTCCATGGATGTCACGGCCCCATGTCGCATCATAATCCCAAGGAAGCACTTGGAATCTGCCTTGTTCATTCACATAAAGAGCGTAGTTATGGACAAAGCCGTCAAAGTTTTGTGTGCACACGACACCAATGAGCCAGCGGAAATACTGGGTCACATCTAGGTAATGTTCAATCTTTTCTGCAAATATGTCATCTTTCGCTGTGTTGAGAAAGTAAATAAATTCACTTAGCTGCTGATCATGTTGAGAAGTCCCTGTTTTTTTCTCATACCCGAGGAGAAGGTGTTTTTTTGGCTTTTTATCAAATGAACTCAAAAGGGAAAAATTGGCGTCGTCATCGACTGCATAATAAATGCCGCCTCCTGAAAGCTGTCTTTTTTGAAAAAAGTGCTCATCGACGGATTCTATTTTTAAATAAATGCCTTCTTTTCTTCCGTTTATCGTGAGAAACACATGAGACGCAGCAGGGCTTAGCACTCCTATCTGCTCAAAGAAATAAAAGGACAGTCTGTTTCGGATAAATGAAGGGTCATTGTATTCTGCATTTAAATGAAAGATAGATTCGCCTTGTCTTTGCTTTGGCTTTCGATATTCAATTTGATAGGACTTTTTTTTCAGCTTTCTGATGTGAGATCCCCGGTATGAAGCGTAAATGTGTGATTTGATCTGACCAGTTTTCAAAATGCCCTCAACAGGTTCGTCGTTCCATATGTCTTTTCTTAATTCAATCAGGTCCTTTGGATGAATCCAAATATCCATTTGCTTTAAAGGTTCTGTGGTCATGCGTTCATCCTCCTCCTATGTTCTTCTTTACGATATGAAAATGAAGGAATGTCCTGTACCCGTTTGTTAGGTATTCATGGAGTTTTAAAAGAAAGGGACATCCGCCAAGAACAGTTGTCTACCAAGTCTCGTAACATAAAGCAGAGAAGATAAACAGCTTGATCTGTTTGTTTTGTCAAAGTATAGACTGGGAGGGGAATCGTTCGTGAGCACATTTGATCATTCACATATTGAACATGCAGTGGATTCACTTCGAAGTGAAGGACGTGATCATCACTTAGATCGTGAACCAGAATCGAGACGCTCGCACAAGTCAGCACGTTCTCGCCATTCAAATCGCCGTCATTGGTTCTTTGGTGGAGGAGGATGCCGTAAATCACATCGCAGCAAAAAAAGCTATAAGAGCTATCGTTCGAAAAAAAGCCGCTGTTCAAAGAAAAGCGTGAAAAGTGAGAAACCATGCAAAAGTAAAAAGTCGTGCAAAAGCAAGAAATCTTGCAGAAGCAAAAAAAGTGAGCCGAAAAAATCATGCCGCAGCAAGCACAGATCCCATCATAAGAAAAGCTGCCGTAAGTCACACCGCAGCAAATGCAGATCGCATCATAAGAAGAGCTGTCGCAAGTCACATCGCAGCAAGCACATATCGCATCATAAGAAGAGCCGCAAGTCGCACCGCAGTTATTCTTGCAAAAGATGTGGAAAGAAAAATCATCATTCCCGTAGAAGTGGAAATGTTGACCGCAAATGGGATCAGGGGAACATGTGGGAGTATCGCCGCTACCGCTAAACATCAGATCATCTTTTTTGAAACCCTTTTTAAAAGAGAGTATGATAAAAAAGGGTTTTTTTTATTTGATAGAGAAATAAAATGAGACATCACCACTTAGCGAAATGAAGATTGTGAGGGGAAGACATGAAGTTTTTTACAGGAGAGATACATAGCAGAATGTTTATTGGGGTAGTCATTGATGATGAATGGGTTATGGATGTCAAAAAGGCAGAAGCCAAATTATTCGAGCTTGAGACATTGCCAAACTCTTTAGCTGAATGTATTCATATGGGAGACAAGTTTGTTGAGCATGTCAAACAACTCCTTGACTGGGCTGAGAAAAAACAAGAAGACCGTGGTTCTTATGTTTATCCGCTGTCGGACGTGAAACTCCATGCGCCAATTCCAAAGCCAGCTAAAAATATTATGTGTGTTGGAAAGAATTATCAAGATCATGTCATGGAAATGGGAAGTGCAGCGGATATTCCTAAAGATGTGATGATCTTTACGAAGGCACCTACTTCAGTCATTGGACATGAAGCGGATATCCTCCTTCATGAAGATGTGACGAGTGAACTAGATTATGAAGGGGAGCTTGCGATCGTGATCGGCAAAACAGGGAAGAATATTGCACCTGAAGATGTCCGCGATTATCTATTTGGTTACACCATTTTAAATGACGTAACGGCAAGAGATTTACAGAAAAAACACAAACAATTTTTCATAGGTAAAAGCTTAGATACAACCTGCCCGATAGGACCTTATATTGTGCATAAATCAGTGATTGAGGATCACGGTGCGCTTCATGTGGAAACAAAGGTGAACGGAGAAGTTCGCCAGTCTGCAAGTACAGAATTAATGATTTTCTCCATCGAGAACATTGTGTCTACTCTTTCAAAAGGGATGACACTAGAAGCTGGTGACATCATTGCAACGGGAACACCTTCTGGGGTTGGCAAAGGCTTTGAACCGCCTAAATTCTTAGCTTCAGGGGACCAAATCGACATTACGATTGAACCGATTGGAACGCTATCAAATCGCGTCAAATAAAGAGTAAGATGACACAGGATTGTCGCTTTGTGTTCGACTTATTTCGTGGTACGATGAGAAGGTAATTGTTCTGATAAAGGGGGAAATAACGAATGGGAACGCATTTACATATTACAGCATGGGTGCTAGGAATTATCTTATTCTTCGTGGCCTTTGCTCTAGCTGGTAAAAACGACAAAGGTGCTAAAATTGTGCACATGATTGTCAGATTATTGTACTTAATCATTATCGCCACAGGCGTAGAGCTGTATGTTCGCACAGGAATGAAGATTCCAGGTTTCGGTGGCGAGTATATCGGTAAAATGATTCTCGGTATCCTAGTGATCGGCTTCATGGAAATGACACTTGTACGCAAGAAAAAAGGAAAATCGGTGACTGGTGTATTGATTGGTTTTATCATATTCGCGATTGTGACCATTCTTCTCGGTTTACGTCTGCCGATTGGTTTCCATATCTTTTAATGGAAAAAGGACATTGCTTATACGAAGCAGTGTCCTTTTTATATGCCATCAAACTGCGAAACTGAACGGTGACCATCAGAAGTGGTCCATTCAAAACGAATTTGTCCCAAAGCGAAATCGTGGTGACATTGAAGGGCAAGTGATTGTGTATCTGTCGAAAACTGAAAGAAAGAAACTTGTTGAAAAGAATGAAAGGAGGAGAAAACACAATCGTAGACAGAAAAGCCAAGCTGCTCGATCTGTGCAATGATGTCATAAAAGACGTTTTCAGGAACAAACATGAGAAGGTCAAGCAAGCCTTTGGCAAGTGATGCCGTATATTGAATCTCTTCACCGCCTTGTATGTCTAACAGCTCTCCATTTTCATGAAGTATCATGGAACCGAGCAGTTCACCTTTTGTCCATCTATCATTTTCCTTTAAACAGATCATCGTGCTTTGAAGACTTTCTGGTAGCATGATGTCTCCTTCTTCATCTTCAATCAGACAATGCCCGTTTTCAATGAGTAAATATCCGTTGCACCATCTTCGGTCGCAGCGTTCAAGCTGATTCATTCGTTTTTCCATTTGCAGACGCTCCTTTCCTCTTTCTTTTCTTACCAAATCATGCTTGTCCTATACGCCCGTTAAAAAAGGACAAATCAACTATCAAGGAGACGATGCATAAACTAAGAAAGGTTGAATGAGATCACTTATGGAAAAACGGATGGGAGCTGATGATGATGTGTGGAATAACAGGCTGGGCAGACTTTAAAAAGCAGCTCATCCAACAGGATCATGTAATCAATCAAATGACAGATACATTATCTAAAAGAGGGCCAGACGATACAAATACGTGGAAAAGTGAGCACGTTTTATTTGGGCATAAAAGGTTAGCGGTTGTAGATGTAGAAGGCGGAAAACAGCCGATGACATATACACATCAAAACCATGCTTATACCGTTGTATACAATGGAGAGCTCTATAACACAGAGGATATAAGAAAAGAATTGTTAAAAAGGGGCCACCGCTTTCTTGGGCATTCTGATACAGAGGTGCTTCTTCACGCCTACACAGAATGGAAGGAAGAGTGTGTGACCCATTTTAATGGTATTTTTGCATTTGTCATTTGGGATAGTGAGCGTGAATTATTATTTGCAGGGAGAGACCGGCTCGGCGTCAAGCCATTTTTCTATACAGAACGTCATCATTCCTTTTTATTTGGTTCAGAAATCAAAGCGCTTCTTGCTCACCCTGATATGAAAGCAAAAGTCGATCATGAGGGATTATCGGAGATTTTTGGTTTAGGACCGTCTAGAACACCAGGGCAAGGAGTGTTTAAAGGGGTAAAAGAGCTGAGACCTGCTCATGCCTTGACCTTTTCAAAAGACGGATTGCGTGTGTGGAGATACTGGAATGTCAAAAGCAGGGTGCATACGGACTCACTTGATGACACCGCACAGAACGTCAAGGACCTCTTTACAGATGCCGTCACAAGGCAGCTCGTCTCTGATGTGCCTGTTTGTACATTTTTATCGGGTGGCGTCGATTCGAGTGCTATTACCGCCATTGCCGCTAAGCACTTTGAGAAAATAGGGAAAGCACCACTTCATACGTATTCCGTTGACTATGAAGGGAATGATCAATTTTTTGAAGCAAGTCATTTCCAGCCGAATGCGGACGGTCCATGGATTGACCGCATGACCAAGGCGTTTCAAACGAATCATCACAACTGCATCATTGGACAAAAGGAGTTGGCTGCTTATTTAAAGGAAGCGGTTGAGGTCCGAGACTTACCGGGTATGGCAGATATTGATTCTTCCTTGCTTTGGTTCTGTCGTGAAATTAAAAAGGACTTTGTGGTTGGTTTGTCAGGTGAATGTGCGGATGAAATTTTTGGAGGTTATCCTTGGTTCCATTCTGCAAGTGAAACGAATGGTTTTCCTTGGATGAGATCGACGGAAGCTAGAACGCAGCTCTTACAAGACTCGTGGCAAAAAAAGCTGTCACTAAAAGAATATGCACAAAGCAAGTATGAAGAAACCGTGGCTGAAACACCTCTTTTAGATGGAGAAACTGGAGTAGATAAAGCCCGGAGAGAACTTTTTTACTTAAATATGGTCTGGTTTATGACAACGTTGCTAGATCGAAAAGACCGAATGAGTATGGGTGCGAGCCTTGAGGTACGTGTGCCATTTGCGGACCATCGCCTTGTCGAATATGTATGGAATATTCCTTGGGAAATGAAAATGTATGGAAATCGTGAAAAAGGGGTTTTACGGAAAGCATTAGAGGGAATTTTACCGGATGAAGTGCTTTATCGCAAGAAGAGTCCTTATCCGAAAACACATCATCCAGCCTATACCCATGCTGTGAAAGAGATGTTAACAGATTGCCTTGCGCAAAAAGATTCTGTCCTTCACGAATTTC
Source organism: Bacillus pumilus (assembly GCF_009937765.1). Lineage (NCBI taxonomy): Bacteria > Bacillati > Bacillota > Bacilli > Caryophanales > Bacillaceae > Bacillus > Bacillus pumilus. Next base: position 2,155,412 of record NZ_CP047089.1, read on the forward strand.
TAGATCCGAATCAATTAAAGCAGTTGATTGAAACGGAAGGAGCTTCCTTTCAAGTCCCTTGGTATGGTCAGCTCATGAAGGGCCCGCAATTAATCGCTCATCTGGCGCAAATTCATCATTGGTTTGAGACGTATCGAATTGATATAGAAGCGTAATAAAGGGTCGGCTTTCTTACATTTGTTGAAGGGAAGCCGGCTTTTTTGATACATAACATGAGACGAAAAGAGCACATCGAAAGTTGATCTAATCTTTCTAATTTGTATAATTAACTTAAAGTGAATTAATTTGGAGGAAAAAGGATAATGAAAATCATTGTGATCGGAGCAGGACCAGGGGGACTTGCGGCAGCTATGATGCTTCAAAGCAAAGGACATGATGTTCATGTTTACGAAAAACAACCCTTTGTTGGCGGACGTAACTCTAAGTTTCAACTGGGTGATTTCACGTTTGATACGGGTCCTACCTTTCTCAGCATGATTCATATTGCAGAGGAACTGTTCACCTTTGCTGGTAAAAATCTTTATGACTATATTGATGTGATTGAATTAAAAGAAATGTATAGATTGATTTTCCAAGACGATCAGCTAGATATGATACGAGATCGTGATGAAATGTATAGACGGTTAGAAGCCTTTGCACCTGGAGAGGGCGAAGGATATATACGATTTATGAACGATACGAAGCGAAAAATGGATCGGCTTACTCCTATTTTACAAAGTAAAATGGATCGTTTTCATCATTATTTGCGTCCAAAAGTGCTTAAAGCACTTCCGCAGCTTTCATTGAATAAGAGTTTATATGATGTGCTGTCAGATTATTTCTCAAATGAATCAGTGAAATATGCCTTTACATTCCAATCAAAGTATTTAGGCATGTCACCGTGGGAGTGCCCAGGTGCTTTCTCCATTTTATCATTTATGGAGCATGACACAGGTGTGTTCCATCCGAAGGGCGGGGTCAATCAGCTGTCAGAAGCGATGGCAAAAGCAGCGGTTGAAGCTGGAGCAACGATTCATCTGTCATCCGGCGTCGAAAAACTGCTGACAGAAGGCAGGAAAGTAAAAGGCATTCGCTTAGAATCTGAAAAAGAAATACAGGCAGATGAGGTTGTCGTAAATGGAGATTTTGCACATGTGATGACAAAGCTTGTAGAGCCAGGCCTTTTAAAGAAATATAGCGAGAAAAAATTAAAAAAGAAGAAATTCTCATGCTCCACCTTTATGCTTTATTTAGGACTAGATACTATGTATGAGGAGCCGCATCATACCATCGTTTTTTCTGATGATTATGCGCAATTCGTCAAAGGCATTACGAAAACATATGAGCTGCCAGATGATCCATCTATTTATATTCAAAATGCTAGTGTCACAGATGACTCACTTGCGCCAAAAGGAAAGTCAGCTCTTTATGTATTGGCACCCGTTGCCAACAATCAAAGTGGCATTGATTGGGAAGCGCATCAAGATGAATTCAGAGAGCTTGTACTGGATACACTCGAGCGAAAAACCGGATTTAAGAATATAAGGCAGCATATAGAAGTCGAGCGGATGATCACACCGAAGCAATGGGAGGAAGACCTTTACGTATACGAAGGAGCCACATTTAACCTTGGTCACCAGCTGACGCAGATGATGGTTCTAAGGCCGCACAATGAATTTGATGAATTGGATCACTGCTGGCTTGTAGGAGGAGGAACGCATCCAGGAAGCGGACTGCCGACCATTTTAGAATCAGCACGTATCACGACAAATGCAATTCTTTCAAAAGACAAACATACACACAAAACATTGCCGCAACAAGAAAAGGGGAGCGCCTCATGAAAAAACATATATTGATTGCAGGTGGCGGTATTGGCGGGATGATCTCAGCACTTTATTTAAAAAAAGCTGGACATGATGTGACGCTTGTCGAAAAAAACGAGCGACTTGGCGGAAGACTTGCTTTTGTACGTGAGAAAGGATATAAAGTAGATGAAGGTCCGACCATTGTCCTACTTCCAGATATGTTAAAAGGTATTTTACATGAGGTTGGAATTGACGAAGCATCTCTTGATCTTTTGCAGCTTGATCCGCTGTATACAATCCAATTTCAAGATGGAACCTCCTACACGAAGTACTCCGATGCACTTCGTCAGCTAGAGGAAATCAGACGTGTATTTCCAAACGAAGATCAAGGATTCCTAAAGTTTATGGAAGAAATGACCGACCGATTTCAAGAAGGGCAGCAAGCCTTTCTAGAGAAATCATTTCATGAAAAGCGAACATTTTTTACAAAAGCAAATATGAAGATTTTAATGAAATTAAAGGCGTATCGCACGGTTCAAAGTGCCTTGAAAAAGTATTTCTCAGACGAACGCCTGCGAGATGCATATGCACTTCAAACCCTCTATGTCGGAGGAAATCCATATGAAGCATCTGCTATTTATTCGCTTGTTTCATATAGTGAGCACGCGCATGGCATCTACTACTTAAAAGGTGGTTATGCGAGTTTAGTAGATATATTGGAAGGACAGCTCATGAAAATGGGTGTGTATGTGAGAAAAAATGCAGAAGTCACGGAGCTTGAGTTTGAGGGGAAACGCATAGTTAAAGCAAAAGTCAGTGACGACCATATAGCAGCTGATGCTTTTGTCATCAACGGGGATTATCCAGCTGCGTTAAAACAACTTGGTTTAGGCGAACAAGATCGGCGTAAATACGTGCCGTCTTCAGGCTGTGTGATGGTATATCTCGGGCTCAATAAAATCTACCATGATGCGCCTGTGCACCAATTTTTTATGGGCGAACACTTTGATCAGCATATGAAAGAGGTTTTTCAATCGAAGACGATTCCTCAAGATCCGTCGTTTTATACATTTAATCCATCGATCATTGATCCATCTCTTGCTCCGGAAGGCTGTAGTGTTTTATATATGCTGATTCCCGTTCCCTCAGGAGATCATATCAACTGGGAAGAGGAGACAGATTTTGTAGAGCAAATGGTGGATCGACTTGAGAAAAGAGGCTTTCCAAGATTGCGAGAGTCGATTGTCTGGAAAAAAGTCAGAACACCAAATGATTCCTTGCGAGAAGGATTGTTTGAAGGCGGAAGCTTTGGACTTGCGCCTAACTTATTTCAATCAGGTGTGTTCCGCCCGCAAGTGAAGGCAGCTGAGACCGATAATCTTTATGCGGTAGGTGCTTCCATCCATCCTGGTGGCGGAGTGCCGATCGTGATGCAAAGTGCGAAACTGATGGCGTCTGTGCTGTTAAAAGATTTGAATGACAGAAAGGAAGTGAAACTAAGTGGTTGATGTACAAACAGCATTGAAATTGTGTGAGGAGACCATTCAAACCCATTCCAAAACGTTTTACCGTGCCTTTTCCATGCTGCCTAAAAAGAAACGGCAGGCTGTCTGGGCTGTGTATTCCTTTTGCCGGAAAGCAGATGATATTGTAGATGAATCACCCTCGCCAAAAGAGGAGCTTGCCTCCTTTCGAGAGACGTTTGATCGATTTTTACAAGGTGAGGTAGATCGGAATGATCCGATGTGGGTAGCGCTAGAACATACCTTTCAAGAGTTTCGTATGGATGAAGCACCGTTCCGTGACTTGCTCCAAGGTCAGGAGATGGATTTAGAGCAGCACCGATATGAAACGTTAGATGAATTGCTCATTTATTCCTACCATGTTGCTAGTACCGTTGGACTTATGCTGCTTCCCATTATTGCACCGCGTAAAAAAGAACAGCTGAAAGAAGCAGCGATTTCATTAGGGATTGCTATGCAGCTGACCAATATCCTTCGTGACATCGGCGAGGATAAAGCCGAAAGAGACCGCATTTATTTGCCAAAGCAAGTCATGGATCAATTCGGATATACAGAGCAAGAATTGCAAGAAGGCATTGTCAATCAAGCATTCCAGCACGTATGGGAGTACATTGCCTTTGAAGCAGAGGCATACTACGAGGAGTTTTTTGACCATCTTCATGAATTCCCGCTTTATTCACGTATACCAGTGAAAGCAGCTGCTCACTTTTATAAAGCCATTTTAGATAAAACAAGAGAAAATGAATACCGCGTATTTACAGAGCGATCATTTATTTCGAACCAAGAAAAAGCACTTATTTTAGAAGATATTACGTAAAAAAGGACTGCACCCGCAGTCCTTTTTATGTGGAAGAAAAGCGATATTCCGTCCAAACCCTTGAACGCCACCGCCTATACATAAAGATGCCTCTTACCCATTCATCTACGATAAAAGAAATCCAAATCCCAATGAGACCCATCTCAAACTGAATACCTAATAAGTAGGCGATTGGAAGCCCGATGCCCCACATTGAAATCATCGCCATATACACTGGAAACTTCGCGTCGCCAGCAGCCCGCAAGGAATTGATAATGACCATATTAAACGAACGGCCTGGTTCCAAAATAATGGTCAAAAGGAGGAGTGTGGCGGCGGTTTGAATGATCTCGCTGTTGCTAGTAAAGAAAGCAAGCAAATGCGTCGATGATAAAGATAAGGCAGTAGAAGAAAGAAGGGAGATGCCAATGGCCCAGTATAAACTTTTCATGCATCTGTGATAGGCAGCATCGAATTCCTTCGCCCCAATATGGCGTCCGATTAAAATTTGTGTCCCTTGGCTAATGGCTGCACCAAATAGCATGATGAACATCATAATATTTTGAGTATAAACCTTTGCAGCTAATGCCTGCGTCCCCATTAATGTAATAAACAGTGTAATGATCATTTGAGAGCCATTATAAGAAAGCTGTTCTCCAGCAGAAGGAATGCCAATTTTCAGCAGCTTTTTTAAATATGTCCGCTGGATATGAAACATTTTCTTCAGGGAAAAGCGTAATCCAATTCGGCGGCGTACAATGAGGATCATGGCCATTAATCCGATCAATCGAGCGAGTGAGGTTGAAAAAGCGACCCCCATGACACCTAATATAGGGAAGCCAAACGGACCGAAAATCACCAAATAGTTACCAGCGACATTTAGCAAGTTCATTCCGATAGTGACATACATCGTATCTCTTGTATATCCATAGCTTTTTAAAATAGCACTATACGTCATAATGAGCGCTTGAATAAAAGAAAGCAGCCCGACAATTTGTAAAAATACAGTCGCATCCGGCATGAGCTCACTTGATAAGCCCATCAGGTGTAAAATGGGAACAGCTAATACAAACATGAGAAGACTAATAACAAAGCTAATCAAGAAATTGGTTCCTAGTGAGACATAGGCGACTTGAGCCGCTTCCTGCCTGCGGCTTGCTCCTAAAAGCTGTGCAATCACAATTGTTGTTCCAGTTGTAATGAAACTGAACATGACAATCAATAAATTCAGCAGCTGGTTGCTTACACCAACTGCGGCAACACTATTATCGGAATATTGGCTAAGCATGAGGGTATCAGCGCTTCCCATCAGCATATATAAAGAGATTTCAATAAAAATAGGCCAAGTTAATGCAAATAATGAAGGGTGGTTTTTCTTCCCTTTAGCTTGAGTCTGTTGAATTGGTAGTGATTGAGGTTTCATCAATCAACCTCCTTTCGTATAAATCCGATTTATAGTGTACCTTGCATCGACTATAATAAGAAGAGATGAAACCGAAACTTATTGGAGAAATCCGACTTCATAAGGGGATGCATATGAATCGATTTATTACATTTACTGTACCGCCGTTCCCAGTTTATATCGCTTCTGGCAAAGGCGTATTTGATCAAGGAGAAAGACATATCTCTAGAACCTTCACCGTGTTTGATCTTCTTTATGTCACAAGGGGACAGCTATGGATTACAGAAGACAGGGAGGCTAATCACGTAAAAGAAGGAGAATATATCATTCTCTCACCTGGCTTGTCGCATGGTGGACACTTGCCATGCGAAGAAGAAACACACTATGAGTGGCTCCATTTTTCGATTGATCCTTTTGAGTTGACAAATCGGCCGAGAGAACACTGGTTTGATATGAAACAAAATCAAGCCACCTTTGAAAAGCCGGCGACCTATGAATTTAGCTTGCCCCGTAAAGGAAAAGTGAAAGGGAGAAATGTATTAGAAAAGCACCTTGCACAGATGCGGGCCCTAAATGATGACGCATCTGAACTGCCGCTGAAAAAACAGCTACAGTTTGAGGAACTGCTCATTCATTTACAAAAAGAAGCCTTTCATATTCCAAGTGCAAAGGAGAATGTCGCTTCAGAAGTGGTTCATTATCTTGAGCGTCACTTTATGAAGAAACTGCAAATGGATGAGCTTGCAGAGAAACTGCACTATCATCCTGATTACATAACAAGGTGCATGCAGACGGTGTATGGACTCACGCCAAACCAATACATCAATCGTCTCAAGGTTGAAAAAGCCAAAAGCATGCTTGCCTCAACGAATGATCAAATCGCAGCGATCGCTGAACAGGTAGGCATTGACGACCCTACGTATTTTTCTAAGCTGTTTCGGCAAAACGAAGGCATGACACCTATCGAGTACCGTCATCTCGCAAAAAGAACGACCAAGTAAAGGAACGTGAACAGATGAAAAGAGAAAAGGAAAAGCTTGTGAGCATTCGACCATTAAACGAAGCTGATTTAGAGTTGGTATGGCATTTGAAATTCAAAGCACCAGACCAGTCCTACCGAGAGTGGAACGCCCCTTATTTTCATGAACACGAAATCCCGTTTGCTGCATTTAAAAAACGATACTTACAGGATACATCCATTCCATCAAAGTTATATGGTATTGAAATAGACGGCGAGATCAAAGGTACCGTGTCATATTATTGGGAGAATGAACGTACACGGTGGCTTGAATGCGGCATTCTCATTTATGATTCGCGCTTTTGGAGCGGTGGCGTTGGGACAAAGGCGTTAAGTCTATGGGCTGATGAGTTATTTACACACATTGATATTCCTCGAATTGGTCTTACTACATGGTCGGGAAATGAACGGATGATGCGATGCGCAGAGAAATGCGGATTTGTCCTTGAAGGAAGACTGCGAAAGGTCCGTTACTATCAAGGAGAATATTATGATTCGATGCGCTATGGGATGCTGCGGGAGGAATGGAAAAGCCTCCCGCGCAATATCCTTTGAATTATTATTTTTTCAGGATAAAAGTATCATATAATGGAATAAACTGAAGAAGAAGGGTGGCGGATGAATGTGGGCTGGATAACTGGATGGTTTGTTTCTATTTTAGTTGCCATCTATCTATTTATAGATGCACCAAAACATGGGAAAAATAAATGGTTATGGTCTATTTTAGGTCTTTTATTTGGGCTCTTTGCATTTGGGATATACCTCATCAAAACAGGAAGAAAAGGATTGGGCTGGCCAGTTCTGATCGTGTCTATCATCATCTATTCTATTGTGATCATAGTCTATGTCTTTTATTTCCTGCTTCTGATTTTCGGATACTCAAACGCATCATAGAGAACGCGTATACATAAGGAGGAGTTTAATGTTGAGAATAACGGGTCTATTCGTTTCGCTGGCTGTTGCCATTTATTTATGGTTTGATGCGCCAAAGCATGATAAAGACAAATGGTTGTGGGCCATTTTAGGTGTCCTATTTAGTACGATTGTTCTCGGTATTTATTTGATCAAGACAGAGAGGAAGGGGCTTGGCTGGACCATTCTTATTTTAACGATTTTGTTTTACCTCATGCTGCTCATCTCTATTTTAATCGGTGTCATTCTTTTTTATCAAGTGGGTCCTTCATGATGAAGGGCTTTTTCTTTTACCTTTTGCGCCGGTACACCCGCAATAACAATTTTCTCCTCATGAAAGGAACGGTTTACCACAGCATTTGCTCCAATTGAAATATGATCTGCAATATAGATATCCCCAAACAGCTTTGCGCCTGGGCCAATCCATACATGATCCCCAATGGTTGGCACATCTTTTTCATGATGATTTTGACCAATATTCACCCCTTGATGAATATCACAATATGCTCCAATTTTTGCATGTTTGTTCACAATTAAGAGCCCCGTATGATTGATTCTAAGGCCGGGCCCGAAAACACCAATCGGGATATCAAAGCCAAGTTGCATGCCTTTCTTTTTATGTAAATAGCGATAAAGCCATTTGCGAATTGTAGCACCGCTATTAGAATAGTATTCATATTTTCGTAAAATCCTTTGGTATTTCCATATATCATCCCCAAACCACTTAGGCTGTTTGCGCTTAATGGCTAATGCTTTCTTGTCCTGAGCTAAGTAGTAGTGAAGATCATGCTTCGTTACAATCATCAGATTCCTCTCCATTCCCTTTTGTTTCAGAGAAATTATACCATTATAACCATTTATATCAATGTGGAATGACGTTTGTTTCTTTCTTTTTCTACATCACTTTTATCCACTTTCCTGTATAAAATAAGTGCTTTTTCATGAATAGAACAAAAGAACCAGGAAGAATGATTTGTAATTTTTTTCTACATTATTCCGTCTCACGCGTTTATTCTCCTTATAGCAGTAGAGGTTTGTCAAAATGACACGAAATTACTCATTAAATAGAGAATATAGCATTCATATGCTTTTAGAATCATCTTTTTGAATACAATTGACTTTCATATCTCACATCCTCTAGGCTAGTAAATGAAAATGATAATCTTTATCAATTGGAGGAGTGTTTTATTATGTCCATCAAAACCGTTTCTAAAAATCAGCAATTTTTAGAGCAGCAAAGTCAAAGAGAATCGAATGCAAGGTCTTACCCGAGACGGTTCCCATTAGCCATGCAAAAAGCCGAAGGTATGATCGTGACAGATGCGGATGGCAGAGAGTTTTATGACTGCCTGGCAGGAGCAGGAACACTTGCACTTGGTCACAATCATCCAGTTGTGATAGAAGCTATTGAACGTATGCTTCATGAAAAAAGACCGTTGCATACGTTGGACATAACCTCAGAAATTAAAGAAGAGTTTGTGAATGAAATTTTTTCTCACTTACCAGAAGAGTTTGCAAAGAGAGCCAAAATTCAATTTTGTGGACCAACTGGTGGTGATGCCATAGAAGCAGCAATTAAATTAGTCAAAACAGCGACAGGGAATCGAAGCATTCTATCATTCCATGGTGCATATCACGGTGCGACACATGCCACGATGTCATTAAGCGGGAATTTATCTCCAAAAGAAAGAGTGCAAGGGTTAATACCTGATGTTCATTTTATGCCTTACCCATATGAATATCGCTGTCCATTTGGAATTGGTGGGAAGGATTCGCACCGCATTTCAAGTTCGTATATTGAGCGCGTATTAAATGATCCTGAAAGTGGTATTCTTCCGCCAGCAGGTATGATCTTTGAAGCAGTGCAGGGCGAGGGAGGCTCCATTCCAGCATCGATTGAATGGATGAAGGAAATGAGAAGAATCACAAAAGAAAAAGGGATTCCGCTCATTATTGATGAGGTTCAATCAGGCATTGGTCGAACAGGTAAGATGTTTGCCTTTGAACATGCAGGAATTATACCTGACGTTATTGTGCTGTCAAAAGCCATTGGTGGAAGCTTGCCGCTTTCAGTTGTGATTTATGATCAAGATTTAGATCAATGGAATCCAGGTGCACACATTGGGACCTTTAGAGGAAATCAAATGGCGATGGCTGCTGGAACCGCTACGCTTAAATTTATCAAAGAAACCAACCTGCTTGATCATGTAGAACGGTTAGGAGATCGTATGCATGCGCATCTAAAAGACATCCAAAAACAAGTCCCTGCTCTTGGTGATGTTCGAGGGAGAGGTTTAATGATTGGCGTTGAAGTAGTCGATCCAAATGAGAAACAGGATGTGGACGGAAGCTATCCAGCGAATCCAGAGCTGGCCAGTCTTATTCAAAAGAACTGCTTCGACAAAGGCTTAATTGTGGAGACAGGGGGCCGTTTTGGAAGTGTCATTCGATTCTTGCCACCACTTATTATGACAGAAGAACAGCTTGAAAAAGTCATCGCTATTTTTAAAGAGGCTGTGTACGATGCAATCAACTAAGGCTCCAGTAGATTCATTATTTATAAATCAAAGCCAGCTTGGAAGAGAGTCCTTCCAAGCGGCTCTTCATACATCTATCGACAGCTTACTGGATCAATGGCAAAAAGACACAGGACCTTACAGTGGAATATTGCCTGGGAAATTAGCGGCAAGTGTCGAATCGCTATTCCGATTTCAACCGTCTGGAGAATCTATTGAATCTGTCTTTCAAGATATAAAAGAGCATCTTTTACCGCATTTGATTGATGTATCGCATCCTAAATGCTTGGCACATCTGCATTGTCCACCGCTCATTCCTGCACTTGCCGCAGAGGTGATGGTGAGTTCCTTTAACCAATCAATGGACTCCTTTGATCAAAGTGGTATTGCTTCTTTGGTTGAGGAAGAAATCCTCAAGTGGCTATGTGCAAAGTTTTCTTATGGCGACCAAGCAGATGGGACATTTACAAGCGGTGGAACCCAATCTAACTACATGGGGCTGCTTCTGGCGAGAGATGCCTTTTGTGAAAACACATGGCATTGGAATGTTCAGCAGAAAGGCTTACCAAGTGAATCTCACCGCATGAGAATTCTTTGCTCGAAGAATGCTCACTTCACTGTGAAAAAATCTGCTTCCCAGTTAGGTTTAGGAGAGCAGGCAGTTGTACTAGTCGAGACAGATGAACATCACCGAATGGACGTCAATGATTTGAAAAAGAAGCTGGTTGAGTTGAAGGAGCAGAGCTTGCTGCCTTTTGCGGTAGTAGCCACTTGCGGAACAACGGATTTTGGCAGTATTGACCCAGTTCGAGAGGTATATGACATCGTCAAGCCATACGGTCTGTGGATTCACGCAGATGCTGCCTACGGTGGAGCACTTGTATTAAGCGAAACATACCGAAAGAAATTAGACGGTATTGAGCTTGCTGATTCAATCACGATTGACTTTCATAAACAATTTTATCAGCCGATATCCTGCGGAGCATTTTTGCTAAAGGATAAAAGCCATTTTGGTTTGATCAATTATCATGCGGATTATCTTAATCCAAAGGAAGACGAACTCGATGGTATTCTACATCTCGTCAATAAATCTGTTCAAACGACGCGCCGATTTGATGCTCTCAAATTACTTCTCTCTCTTCGTCTAATTGGAGAAGAAGGATTTGGAGAGATCATTGACCATACCATTCATTTTGCAAAGGAAGTGGCCGCGCTTATTGAGAGAAATGATCACCTTGAAGTGATCAATCCTGAGCCAGAAATCAATGCAGTTGTGTTCCGATTTAAGGATGACGACCAAACAGATGACGTCAATAAAATCATTCACCGGACACTATTCAAAACAGGAACTGCTGTCATTGCGAAAACTGTGGTCCATGGTCAAACATGCTTAAAATTCACTTTGTTAAATCCGAGAACGACAATCACACATATTGAGGAAATCCTTTCTGACATCGTTGATATCGGGATTGCTCATATTCAATCCGGGAGGGTACTACGTTGAGTCAATATAAACAAATGGCTGAAAATGCAACCATGCAAAGCTTTTTAAACTGTTTTTTACGCGAAACAGGAATCGATCGATCTGCCAAAAAAGAGACGAGAGCAGATGGCTCGCTTGTCTTCATCGCAAAACTAGTAAAGCAAGATCTTGAGCTTGTGATTCCGATGCGATATGTTTCACCTGTTGGCCGCCATCTCTTTGATTTTCCGATTCGCTTTCGCCCGCAAGGCAGTGAGCAAGAGGGCACAATTGTCGATTACACGACACTTGTTGCTTTATGTTCAAAGGAGCTTCTCATTGAATATGGCCGTACAGATGCAGAGGATGAATTCATGCTTCGCATCATTTTAAGCTGCCGAAATATTGAACGGTTCTTAAAGGAGCGAGAAAGTGATCGAGCCGCTCTTTCTGAAGCCGATTTCGAGTATATCGAGGCTGAGCAGTCACTTCTCCTTGGTCATTTAACGCATCCTACTCCAAAAAGCAGACAAGGAATGACAGAAGAGGAGGAAGCGATCTATTCTCCTGAGCTAAAAGGAACTTTCCAGCTTCATTACTTTAAAGCGCATCATTCGATTGTGCTACAGGATTCGTCAATTACACAGTCTGCGGCAAGCCTTATGCTAGAAGAGCTCTTGCGCCAAGTACCAGAAGAAAAAGAGAGACTGAATACGTTAGTAGAAAACGGAGAATATGTGCTCATTCCGATTCACCCGCTTCAAGTGAAGGTGGTTATGGAGAAAGCATTCGTCAACCGTTATATAGAGGAAGGAAAACTGACTTATTTAGGACCGATGGGTTCTGAATACACAGCGACCTCTTCTTTCAGAACCGTCTATCAAAAGGATTCTGCTTATATGCTCAAATTCTCTGTTCCTGTGAAAATTACAAACTCCTTACGTGTCAATAAACAAAAGGAACTGGATCGCGGAGTAGAGATGTCACGCATTCTAAAAACTGAACTGGGCATTTCTTTATACGATAAATTCTCTGGGTTCCGGGTCATTGAAGATCCAGCCTATTTATCCATTCAAGGAGAAGAAGCGGAATCTGGCTTTGAAGTAGTCATTCGTCAAAATCCATTTTTACATCAAGAAAAAGGGGCAAGCTTAATTGCTGGATTATGTCAGGATCATGCGTATGGTGGAAAATCGCGGTTAGCAGGGATCATTCATGATCTTGCAGGCGCAGAAGGCCGATCAACGGAGGCTGTGAGCGAGGATTGGTTTAAGCAATATTTAACCATTTCGTTAGAACCGATGCTTTGGCTGTTTGAAACGTACGGTCTTGCCCTTGAAGCCCATCAGCAAAATGCTGTTGTGCAAATGAAGGATGGTTACCCGCACACCTTCTATTATCGTGACAACCAAGGCTACTATTATAGTGAATCGAAAAAGGATAAACTCGCAAATCTTGTCCAAAACCTGAGCGTGAGAAGTGAAACCATTTGTGCAGACGATGTAGCCGTTGAGAGACTGCGCTATTATTTCTTCTTTAATCATTTATTTGGTCTCATTAATGGCTTTGGTACAGAAGGTCTGGCGAAAGAAGAAGACTTGCTCGCACTTGTGAGAGATACATTACTCGTTCATGAGGAGACTTACGGTGCATCTGAACTAACAAACAGCCTACTTCGCTCAAAGGAACTCCCTTCGAAAGCGAACTTGCTGACACGATTTGAAGACATGGATGAATTGACAGGGTCATTGGAAACACAGTCTCGTTACACAGCTGTCTTGAATCCGCTGTTTTTACATAAGGAGGCGCTGATTGGATGAGGCATCGTATTCATTTTATTCGAGCTGAATATGAAAGAGATGTACGGCTTGTCCACAAGTGGATGCAAGAGGAGTATGTTCACCCATTTTGGCATTTGAATATTCCGTTTCCTTCTTTTGAAAAGCATTTTTATCAGGCGATTCATGATCCGCATCAAACCCTGTATTTAGGCACCATTGATGGGACGCCCATGAGTTATTTTGAGGCATACAACGTCAAAGGTGACATCATTGAATCTTACTATCAGCCTTCTCCGCATGATCAAGGAATCCATCTATTAATAGGGGAGCCGAATTATGTGGGAAAAGGTTTTGCGACTCCGCTGCTTCAGGCCATGACAGCATTTCAGTTTGAGCAAAACAAACGAACAGAAAAAATCGTTGCTGAGCCGGATATTCGCAATGAAAAAATGATCCATGTATTTGAAAAATGTGGATTTGAACGTGTAAAACCAGTCAATTTACCCGATAAAACAGGTCTTTTGATGTTTTGTGATCGAGAACGATTCGAAAGGAAGTATAACCATGACGCGGTTCAACAAGCAAAATAATGTAGTGGATGTAATCGGAATCGGCATTGGCCCATTTAACTTAGGACTTGCCGCATTATCTGAAGAAGTAAAGGAAATTGACGCTTTGTTTTTTGAAAGAAGTGAATCCTTTCATTGGCACCCAGGGATGCTCATTGAGGGAACGACACTACAAGTTCCTTTTTTAGCGGACCTTGTCAGCATGGCAGATGTGAAAAGTAAATATAGCTTCCTTAACTATTTACAGGAACAAAACCGTTTGTATTCATTTTACTTTCTAGAAGATTTTCATATCCCGCGCAAGGAATATAGTCATTATTGCCGCTGGGTCGCAGACCAGTTAGACTCTTGCCGATTTGGCATGAACGTCGAATCTGTCTCATTGATCGAAAAAGCAGGAGAAAAGCGATATGAAGTGCATGTTCGCCATGTGAAAGAACAAACGGTAGAGGTGTTTGAAAGTAAGCATCTCGTCTTAGGAATTGGTACACAGCCGGCGATACCAGCATCTCTCCAACCAGCTTTAGGAGAGAAAGTTTTTCATTCTGCCGACTATTTAAAACGAAAGAAAGAAGGCTGTTTCAAAGGGAAATCTGTGACCGTCATCGGCTCTGGTCAAAGTGCGGCAGAAGTGTTCTATGATATTTTAGCAGATGATGAGGCGAAGGATATTCACTGGTTCACACGCTCTAAAGGATTTTTCCCAATGGAATATTCAAACCTTGGTCTTGAATATTTCTCTCCAGATTATATAGATTTCTTTTATGAGCTCCCGCAAACAAAAAAGGATGCGTTGTTAAAGCAGCAGGACTTGCTTTATAAAGGTATCAGCTCTGCAATGATCCGTGATATTTATCATTTGCTATATGAGCGTTCTGCTTGCGGAGAGCAGTTGAACACAGTGCTCCAAGCGATGACGGAGGTCAACTTGATTGAGGAAACAGCGGGTGGTTTGTCCCTTTCATGCACGCAATGGGTCAAAGAGGACTCCTTTACTCACGAGACAGATATTGTCGTACTGGCGACGGGCTATCAATCCGTACTGCCGCCGTTTATCAACCCAATTTCTCATCATATTCAATGGGACGATAAAGGGCGGTTCCAAGTTGAACGTGAGTACCGCTTGAAAACAAATACAATGGGTGAAAATGATATTTTTGTTCAAAATGCAGAGCTTCATACACATGGTGTTGGCGCTCCAGATTTAGGACTTGGTGCTTACCGAAATAGTGTGATTATCAATGAACTTGCTCATCAAACCGTGTATCCACTTTATCAAAAGCACGTCTTCCAGACATTTGGTACACACAAGAACGTCAACACATTCGAAGAAATCAAAGGTTAAGGAGGATGCAGCGATGAGTGTACAAGATGAATTGAAAAAAGCGGTGAATCCTGCTGCTTGGAAAAAGGCAAATCAGCGAATGGTGGCAAAAATGCTGTCTGAATACATGTATGAGGATATGCTTCATCCCGTGCAGTTAGATCATAAGGATGGCATTGCTCAGTATGAATTAATCATTCACGAACAAAAGAAATATCGTTATCTTGCAAAACCTCGTTTGTTTGATAGTTTTGATACGATCGCTGAATCAATCGAGTGCTGTCAAGATGGAAAATGGTCAAAGGATGTCAGTGCAATCGTGTTTTTACTAGATATTCAGCCGCTCATTCCAATGGCTTCTGAGACAACAGGACATCTAATAAAAGAGCTTCATCACACCCTGTTAGCAGATGTCCATTTGCTGTCGAAAAAAGCCCTTCGTGCGGACGAACTGACAGATACTGATTATGCATGGATTGAAGGAGAAATGACAGGACATCCTTGGATTGTGTATAACAAAGGACGTATTGGGTTCAGTTATGATGACTACCTAGCCTATGCACCTGAAAGGCAAGAAAGTGTGCAGCTGTCTTGGATTGCTGTTCACCGAGATCTTGCCACATTCCATGCTGTCGATCATGAAAACTATGAGCAGATAATCACCAAAGAGTTAGATGAAGTCACGATCCGTCAATTTCACCGTGTGCTAAAGGATGAAGGATTGAATGAAGCTGATTATTATTTGATGCCTGTTCATAAATGGCAGTGGACACATATGATTATTCAGCATTTCCCGGAAGATTTGGCATTGCGCCGGATTGTGTATGTAGGGGAGGGACTGGATCAATATATCCCACAGCAGTCGATCAGAACCTTTACGAACATCTCAAATAAAGGCAAGCATCATATTAAACTGCCAATGAGTATTTTAAATACGCTTGTGTACCGCGGACTTCCATCAGAACGGACAGTCATTGCCCCTCGCATTACAGCGCATATTAAAGGGATTGCAGATCAAGATTCATTTTTATCTGATGTCTGCCGCGTGATATTACCTGGTGAGAATGCAAGTATCAATGTTGATCATCCTTACTATAGCAAGCTGCCTGGTGCGCCGTATCAATATCTTGAGATGCTCGGTGTGATTTTTAGAGAGAGTATTTACTCGTACTTAGATGAAGGAGAGAACCCTGTTACACTTGCGGCACTCACTTATGAGGATCATGAAGGTGAGCCCTATGTGAAACAGCTGATTGAAAAATCAGGTCTCTCAGCAAAAGAGTGGATGGCGAAATTTTTCCATGTGGTCATGCCGCCGCTACTCCACTTTATGTATCAATACGGCACCGTCTTTTCACCGCACGGACAAAATACGATTCTTGTGTTAAAAGATCATCAGCCTCATCGTTTAGCGATCAAAGATTTCGTTGACGATGTAAACATTAGCGATCAGCCGCTACCTGAATTGGCTTCTCTAGGAGACGATTTAAAAGAAGTGCTGCGGAGTGAACCGCCAGAAGGTTTAGTGCAGTTTATCTTTACAGGTTTGTTTATTTGTAACCTGCGTTACGTATCAAATGTGCTAGACAATCATCAGCTGTTAGATGAAGCAACACTTTGGCGCTTGCTTGCCGAAGAAATACAGCAGTATCAAAAGCAATTCCCGCAGCTGAAAGACCGTTTTGAACTATTTGATCTCTTCCAGCCGAAGCTGACAAAGCTGTGTTTAAATCGTAATCGAATGATTGATTATGGGTATGGAGATGGAGATGACCGCCCGCATGCATCAGAGCATGGAAAGGTTACAAATGCACTCGCGCATGTTCTATCACCCGCCTGGGAGAAGTAATAGAAAAGCTGTAGACATCAAGTGTCTACAGCTTTTTATATTTTACGAGAATGCTTGAGAGGCGAGGAAATAAAGAAGTGCAGGATCGTTCAGCTTTTCTTTCCCGCGAATCATCATATAATGCGCTTTGTTTGTTTTCGTAAAACCTGCTTCAACAAGTGATTCGTGGAGGCGCTCGGCTGTTTCCTCCTGCATATCTAAACGAATCGGACCGGAATAAGACGAAATAAGCGATCGAATCAGCGAGAGAGCTGTAATTTCATCATTTGCAGCAAGCGGTCCAATCATTAAATTAGCAGGTGTTTCAACACCAAATGCAAAACCAGTTATTTCGTGATGTTCATTCTTTGCAATGATACGCTGCGCTGCTCGGTTCATCCGGTTTTTTAGAAAGCTTGAACGATTTGTGCCTGCGCCTTTTTCATCTAATGCTTCAATACACGGAAGGTGCGATTCATCGGCAGAAGACAGGTGAATGTCATCTGACACACGAAGCGTCTCTGGGGTTGTTTTTTGCGCTTTGTAAGTCGTAATATAACCTGCCGTGTGAAACCCGATTTTTTCGTAAACTGGCCGTCCTTGGACAGTAGCGGTTAAGACGACAGGAATGCTTTGATCACATTGATCTAGCAGGGTGTCAATCATTTTTCTTGCAAGACCTAAGCCGCGATGTGTCCTAGATACAATGACGGCACCAATTGACGCCATTCGATCATACTGGAAAAGTCCTGCACACGAGATGACTTGTCCATCCACTGTTGAAAAACCTATGAAATATCCATTTGTTAAAAGAGATGTGAGCTCTTCCGCATTGTAATCAGGCCAGTCCACCTCTTGAGACAAGGCGATAAGATCTGGTATGTCATCGAGTGTTAATGCTCGTTGAACAACGTTTGTCATGACACGCAACTCCTTCTTAGCTGAATTCATCTATGTGTATCGTATCATAAGAAGGATGAGAAAAAGGAAAAGGCTTTCCTTTTCTTTTCAGCGTGTAGACAAACCCTCGTTGGCGTAATCACTGTCTGGATAATGGTGCTCCAATTCCTCTTGTGGAGGTCCAGCATTAATGAACATTAAAATATCGAGCTTCAGGATGAGAAACGACGATCGCTGTAACAGATGCTTCAGGTTCCATCATGAATCCTTCTGTCAAATGGATGCCGATTTTCTCAGGTTGAAGCAGCTTGAACAGCTTTTCTTGGTCTTCAAGGTTTGGACAAGCAGGATAACCAAAGGAATAGCGCTGCCCTTGATATTTCGCTTGGAATCGTTTTTCCATTGTGAAATCGACTGGATCAGGGAAGCCCCATTTGTCACGAATCACTTGGTGGGTTCTTTCGGCTAATCCTTCTGCAAGCTCAAGTGCCAGAGCTTGAACCGCATGCATTTTTAAATAATCTCCTTCTTGCTTAAATTGCTGTGCGACTTCACGTATACGCGCTCCAGCTGTGACGGCAAATAAGGCAATATAATCTTTCTCCTTTTCACCGTTTCCCCTCACATAATCAGAAATGGACCGGTATGGAAGCTTCTCTTGTCTTGGAAATTGGAACGTTTCAATGATACGGTCAGGCACTTCGGGATCATAAATATGCAGATCATTTCCGTTAGAACTGGCAGGATAAAATTGATAGACAAATGCAGGGGCAAACCAGTTCTTCTCTCTGCCTTCATTTAGAAGATCTGTGACAAGCTGCTTTAATTCCAATGCTTTTGGATGCTGTTCGGCCAATAGCTTTTTCACCTTTCCTTTTAATCCAAGGTGGTGACCAATGAGCATTTGTTCATTCACATAAGGCATAATGTGGTGCAGGTCGATATCCTTTACATAATGACGTGCCGTATTTTCCGGCGTGAAAATAGGTGCCTCAGGGAGCGCGGCACGTTTTTCTAGTAATTCAATGACAGCTTGTGGCTGCTTTGTTTCTTTCTCTTTGACAGTTGCCACAGGCTCTTCATCGGGCTTTATTTGAAATTGAAGAGGATTTGCTTTTAACTCATTGGCTAAAGATAAGCCGTCCATGGCATCTTTGGCATAAAGAACCGGTCCGTCATAATGAGGCGAGATTTTCATTTTCGTAAATTTACGAGAAAGAGCAGCGCCACCGACTAAAATGGGCACGGAAATATTCGCTTTTTGTAAATCTTGAGCGGTGAGAACCATTTGCTGGGCTGACTTTACAAGTAATCCTGATAATCCAATCATATCGGGCTTTTCCTTTTGCACAGCTTCGATCAATGTTTGTGGTGTCACCTTAATTCCGAGATCGACCACTTGAAAGCCGTTGTTGCTCAAAATGATGTCGACAAGGTTTTTCCCAATATCATGGACATCTCCTTTTACAGTGGCAAGTAGGATTTTACCTTTCCCGCTTGCATGCTGCTTTTCCATATATTGCTCGAGATACGATACAGATGCTTTCATGACCTCTGCCGATTGAAGCACTTCTGCCACAATCAGTTCGTTTTGATTAAAAAGACGTCCAACCTCAGCCATTCCCTGCATTAACGGACCATTGATGATATGAAGTGGTGATTCATATTGCTCTAGAGCAAGGGATAAATCATCGATAAGACCTTCTTTTGTTCCTTCGACGACGTATAGTGCGAGCCTTTCATCAAGTGATAGGGAGAC
Source organism: Bacillus pumilus (assembly GCF_009937765.1). Lineage (NCBI taxonomy): Bacteria > Bacillati > Bacillota > Bacilli > Caryophanales > Bacillaceae > Bacillus > Bacillus pumilus. The sequence continues at coordinate 2,174,986 of NZ_CP047089.1, forward strand.
CTTTGGTTTTTTCTCCGTTTTCTTTTTGCCGCGGTAAAATTGGGTGAATTCAGCAAGGGTTTGATCATTAGTTTCATAGAGCAACGTTTCAGCGAGCTTGATTTCTTCCTTTGGAATAGAAGCGAAGCGTTCAAGTTTTTCTGTATTGACGATGGCGTAGTCAAGTCCTGCTTGGACGCAGTGATACAAGTAGACGGCATTCAAGATTTCTCTCCCAAGAGGCGGGAGTCCAAAAGACACGTTGCTGATGCCTAAAATCGTCAAGCACTCAGGCAGTTTTACCTTGATCATTTTGATGCCTTTGATCGTTTCTTCGGCAGCGCCAATGTACTGCTCGTCTCCAGTGCCTACTGGAAAGACAAGTGGATCAAAAATGATGTCACTTGCGGGAATGCCATATTTCTTCGTTAATAGATCATGAGAGCGTACCGCAATCTCGAGCTTTCGTTCTGCAGTTACGGCCATCCCTGTTTCATCGATTGTGCCAACAACAAGTGCACCCCCGTACAGCTTCACAAGAGGAAGAATTTCTTCAAAGCGTTCTTCGCCATCTTCAAGGTTAATGGAATTAATGATGGCTTTCCCTTGCGAATAGGTGAGCGCCTTTTCGATCACGTGTTTATCCGTTGAATCAATGACAAAAGGGGCTTTCACTTTTTTCATGGCCTCTTGTAAAAAACCTTCCATGTCAGCTATCTCGTCTCGATCTGGATCAGCGAGACACACATCGATCACGTGAGCGCCGTTTTTTACCTGTGCACGAGCAATTTCTGATGCTTCTTCAAACTTTTGTTCCGCAATGAGTCGTTTGAATTTGCGTGAACCAATCACGTTGGTCCGTTCTCCTACAAAAAGAGGCCGCATTGATTCGTCATATATTAGGGGCTCAATTCCTGATACGGTATGTTGAGACGATTCATGCGTAATGTGACGCGGCTGAATCGTGCGTACTTCATCTGACAATGCCTGTATATGTGCAGGTGTTGTTCCACAGCAGCCGCCAACAATATTTAACCAGCCTTCTTTGGCAAAGGCGGAAATCTTTTTAGCAAGTGAAGCAGGGGATTCATGATATTGACCTTCTTCATCTGGGAGACCAGCATTTGGATAGCAGCTAACCGCTGATTTGGCGATGGAGGATAGGGTGCGGATATGGTCTGTCATGAATTCAGGACCCGTCGCACAGTTCAGGCCGACACTCATCGGTTTCATATGCTCAAGAGAGATATAAAAGGCTTCAATATCCTGACCAGCAAGGGTTGTGCCCATTGGTTCAATCGTACCTGATACCATGAGAGGCAACTCAATACCTGTCTGCTGGAAGGCTTCCTGAATGCCTTTGAAACCAGCTTTTACATTGAGCATGTCTTGGCTTGTTTCTAAAAGAAGGGCATCACATTTGCCATCAATCAGGGCACGGGCTTGCTCTTCATAGTTTCTAACGAGCTCATCGAAGGTAGTGCCGCCTGTCACAGATAATGTTTTCGTAGTCGGACCCATCGCACCTACAACAAATCGAGGCTGCTCGGGTGTGGAGAAACGGTCAGCTTCATCCTTTGCCAGCTGCGCAGCCCGTACATTGAGTTCATAGGCAAGGTGGCCAAGCCCGTATTCATCAAGGACGAGCTTTGTAGCCCCGAACGTATTCGTTTCAATGAGATCGGCGCTTGCCTCAAGGTATTCTTTATGAATCGTGCGGATGATGTGAGGGGCTGTTACATTCAAATACTCGTTACACCCCTCATACTCTTCGCCACCAAAGTCTTCTGCTGTGAGATTGGCATTTTGAATCATGGTCCCCATTGCACCATCAAGGACGAGGATGCGTTTCTTAAGCTGTTCAGTGATAGTTGACATGGATGTTTGACTCCTTTTCTTTCTGATGAATGTAGGTGGTTAGTTCTGCTGTTAAGTCTGATCGTAGGAAAGGGGTAATTAAATAAATGCCATTAAACAATTCGCAGGCTGTATCTAATAAAGAGCGGGCAATCGCTAAGCCTTCTGCTCGCTGCTTTTCTTTATCCTCACCGGCCCTCGCCATAATGTCACGAATGGAATCAGATAATTTGATGCCCGGAATTTCATGGTGAATAAACTCCGCATTTCTGCTGCTTGTTAATGGCATAATGCCAATATAAATCGGTTTATCTAAATGACGGCTCTCCTCATGAATTTTCACAAGCTGTTCCTCAGAATATACAGGCTGTGAAATAAAATAATCAGCACCGTATTCGATTTTTTTCTCAAGACGTTTGACCGCCTTATCAATGTGACGAACATTCGGGTTAAACGCGCCAGCTACTGAAAAATTGGTCTTTTTGCCAAGCGGCTTTCCTGAGAAAGAAAGGCCTTCGTTAAACTGCTTAATCAGGCGGATTAAATCAAAGGAGGTTAAATCATAAACTGATGTTGCCCCTGGGAAATCCCCAATTTTAGAAGGATCGCCTGTAATGGCTAAAATATCAGTTAAACCAAGGGTATCGAGACCCATCAAATGGGATTGAAGTCCAATTAAATTACGATCACGGCATGTGATATGGACGAGTGAACGCATATCAAGCTGCTGTTTCAATAATGCGCCGCAAGCCACATTGCTAATGCGCGGGGTTGCAAGAGAATTATCAGCTAATGTCAAGGCATCAATGCCTGCATTCTTTAATTCCTTTGCCGCGACGAGAAATTTTTCGAAATTCAGCTTCTTCGGTGGGTCAAGCTCTACAATGATCGTCCGTTTTTTCGTAGCGAGCTCATCAAGTCCTGGTTCAGTCCGCTGATCTTGAATCGAAATGATTTCTTCTTTTAATACTTTCACTTCTTTTTCAGTGATCGGGGCTAAATCCTTGACCGCTTCAGCCATTGCGTGAATATGCTGAGGCGTTGTTCCGCAGCACCCACCGATAATACGTGCACCTTGATTTCTAAATTCGAGTGCACTTTTTCGGAAATAATCGTTATCTGTATCATAGACGAGTCTGCCTTCTTCAAGTGAGGGAAGACTGCTGTTAGGATAGACTGATAAATGAGAATTTTCTAAAATCGGTACGCCTTCGAGTGCCTGAATCATATGATAAGGGCCTAGCCTGCAGTTAATGCCAACGACATCTGCGCCAAGAGAGGACAATTCAGATAAACCATCCCTAAGCGGTGTTCCATCCTGTAACACGCCTTGTTCATGCATGGAGACGTTCATGACAATGGGGAGCGTCGTTTCTTTGCGTGCAATTTGGAGAACGGCCTTCGCTTCTTCCATGTCATAATACGTTTCTAGCAATATTCCATCGGGTTCTTCATTTAATAGGATGTATAGCTGCTCTCTAAAGCTTCTTTTAATTTCTTCAATCGTGTAGGCATTTTTGTTAAACGTTCGAATGCCACCAATCGTTCCAAGGACATAAGCAGAACCTGCGGCTGCTTTTGCGATTTGTACCGCCTTTGTATTGATACGCTTTGTTTCTTCCTCTAAACCGTAACGGGATAGTTTAATATAATTTGCGCCGTACGTATTTGTTTGAATGATGTCCGCACCAGCCTGCACATATGCTTCGTGCACGCGCTTTACTTCATCTTCTTTCGATAAATTTAATTCTTCAAAGCAGCGGTCAATGCCGTAAGAGTATAAAAGTGTTCCCATTGCACCGTCAGCAATCAGTACGCGGTTTTGTAAGTCTTGTAATAGGCCCATTGGTTTCCTCCTTATTTCTATGTAACAAAAAAAGCCTTCTGATAAGAAGAAGACTTTTTGGCTGTATCGTAATTCTTCTTCTTATCTTCCAAGCAGTTGCTTGCTGGATTTAGCACCTTGGTCATAGAAAATAGATTTCTACTACACCGGTTGCTGAGGCTTCACAGGGCCAGTCCCTCTGCCTCTCTTAATAAGAAAGCGATATGAACATGTCAATGAATTGAACTTCCATCCACTGTATCGAAAAAATCGGAAATAATCAATGGAAAATTTGAAATTTATCGAAAATTTATAAATTGAACGTCAATCGGTAAATCTGCCTTACGCATAAGAGAAATCACTTCTTGTAAATCATCTTTATTTTTTCCTGTTACACGCACTTGGTCATCTTGAAATTGTGATTTCACTTTGATGCCGGATTGCTTAATGAGTGCATTGATCTTTTTGGCGTTGTCCTGATCAATTCCGCTGATCAGCTTCGCGCGCTGGCGTACGGTTCCGCCAAGGGCATGCTCGGTTTTTCCGTAGTCGATGTTTTTAGTTGGAACATTTCGTTTGATCAGCTTTGTCACAAGTACATCTTTTAGTTGCTCCAGCTTGAAATCATCATCAGAGATGAGCACGAGCTCTTCTTTTTCAAGAGAAATATCACTTTTGCTTCCTTTAAAATCATAACGATTTTTAATTTCCTTGAGCGCTGCTTGAACGGCGTTTTGCACCTCTGGCAGTTCAACCTTCGATACAATGTCAAATGAGCTTTCTTTTGCCATAACACATGACCTCCATGTATAGATATTGCGTCTATTTTATCATGCAACGTGGAGAAGAAGAAACTTTATCGAAGAGACGAGTCAAAGAGTTCTGCTGGCAGCGGTATAAATCGTGTCCGGTTTGTCCACTTTAGCTAACAGAACTAGAGATGTTCATGTGAGGAGAAGTATAGTAGAATAAAGTGAATCAAAAGATGAACGAACGCTCTTGTACGAGCAGATAGGAAGGAAGAGAACATGAGACCAGGTGAGCAACTGACCTTGCAAATAGAGAACGAGATGGAATACGGCTACTTTTTGACAGATGGTGAAGATTCGGTCCTCTTGCACCGTAGTGAAATGACAGAAGATATTGATGACCAAGATGAAGTAGAGGTCTACTTATACGTAGATCATGAAGAAAGGCTAGCTGCAACGATGAAAATACCGACAATCAATGCGCATACATATGGCTGGGTAGAAGTCGTAGACGTCGTAGAAGACATGGGTGCATTTGTGGATGTTGGCTTGTCAAAGGATGCACTTGTCGCAACAGAACATCTCCCTCCTTTTGAGGAAGCATGGCCGAAAAAAGGAGACAAACTTTACTGTATGCTGAAAGTCACAAGCTACGGTAGAATGTTCGCGAAGCCAGCCACAGAAGATGTGATCAGTGACTTATTTACTGAGGCACCCGAAACCTTAATGAACAAAGAAATCACTGGAACAATTTATCGCTTAATTGCGACAGGCTCGTTTATGCTGACAGATACAGGGGTGCGAGGGTTTATCCACCGGACAGAACGAAAGGAAGAGCCAAGATTAGGATCGACCGTGACAGGACGCGTCATTGCAGTGAAAGAGGATGGAACTGTGAACGTGTCTCTGCTTCCTAGAAAACAGGAAGCGTTATCTGTCGATGCAGAAGAAATCTTAACTTATATGAGAACGAGAAATGGTGCGATGCCTTATGGAGATAAAAGCGATCCAGAAGACATCCGCGAACGATTCCAAATGAGCAAGGCAGCCTTTAAACGGGCATTAGGTCATTTGATGAAAAACGGCCTAGTCTACCAAAAAGAGGGCTGGACATACGAGAAAAAATGAGCAGCGTGAAAGAGAACCTTAACCTTATGGGTTTTCATATGACAATGAAATAAAGAAAAAGGGATAAAATCATCATGGTTTTATCCCTTTTTTTATATTTGTATAAATATTGGTTTTTTTCAGTGAAAAAAGTCATGAAAAACCTTCACATAGCCATTGAAACAACGCCTCTCAAATCCGATAAGAAAGGAGTAAGGATGATAAAAGGAGTGTGTGTTTGGATGAAAGTGAAAATTTCATTACTTCTGTTGGTAGCCATGCTTATGGTGCTAGCCGCATGCAGCAATCAACAAGGGAAACCACCAGCATCAAATGCGAAGCATATTGGCGTTATGCTCACAGATGATGGTCTTGGTGATCAATCATTTAACGATTCTTCATTTAAAGGATTAGAAAAAGCACGTGATGACCTAGGAATTGAATTTGATTATAGAGAAATTGCAGAAACCGATACATATGAAAAAGGGCTGACCGAGCTCGTAAAAGCTGGCAATGACCTCGTCATCGGGGTAGGCTTTAGTATGCAAGAAGACTTAGAAAAAGTCGCAAAGAAATATCCGAAGAAGCAGTTCTTGCTCATTGATGCCGTATCTGAACTGAAAAACGTGACCTCCGTGACGTTTAAAGAAGAGCAGGGTAGCTATTTAGCAGGCGCGCTTGCTGCCATGACAACAAAAAGTGATGTCATTGGATTTGTTGGCGGTGTCGATGCGGATGTCATTCATCGTTTTGAAAAAGGGTTCCAAAAAGGCGCCAAATCAGTGAATCCGAAAATCAAGATTTTATCGACCTATGCCAATACGTTTAGTGATGCGGGCAAAGGCAGTAAAATAGCTAAAGACATGATCAAAAAGAAAGCAGACGTTTTATATGCTGCAGCAGGATATACAGGTGTTGGTGTATTAAAAGAAGCACAATCAGAAGGCAAGTATGCCATTGGTGTCGATAGCGATCAATACTACACTGCTGAAAAAGCGGTGATTTCGTCCATGGTGAAAAAAGTCGATGAAGTGGTGTATCAATTCAGCGAACAGCTTGTCAAGAGCAATCAAATTAAAAATGGGCATGTTATTTACGATTTAAGCAATGACGGAATCGATATGGCAAGAATTCGGGTGCTGAAGAATGCTGAAACATTAACCAAAAAAGTAAATGAACTGAAGCAGAAATTGCTAAAAGAAGAGGGGGACGCATCATGAGCTTGCGCATCAAAATTTTACTCAACTCACTCGTCTCACTTCTTTTAGCAGTTGGCGTCATCGCCTTTATCATTGTCAGTATGACAAAGATCCAATCTTCAAATGAAACAGAAGTTCAAACCTTATTAAATGTTCAAAAAACAAAAGCAAGCTTTGAAAGTGTTGAACAAGCCATGACCAATTACTCAATGACACTTTCTGATGAACAGCTAGAAGTTGTTCAAACCGATATTTCTACAGCAAAAAAACAGCTGCAAACGTTAAACAAAAACGCAGGGAATATCAACAAAGCTGCATTAACAAGGTTAAATGCAAAATATGATACGTGGACCAAGGAAGCGAATGGTGCCATTGGTGAAAAAAATGCATCAGATGCAAGACGGGTCGCTGCAAGAATTGATGGCGTTTTAAATGACGTGCATACAATGAATAAAAGAGCAGAAGAAGCGTATAAACAAAATCTAGAGAATACAGCGGATAATGTGCAATGGATCATCACAAGTGCACTCGTCGCAGCCCTCACACTGATTGTCATTGCTGTCTTTTTAAATATTGGATTAACAAGATCCATCGTGACACCGATTAAATCACTTTCCTACCGAGCGAAGCAGATCGCAGAAGGCAACCTTGCTGTCGAGCGAATGGACATTCAGCGTAAGGATGAAATTGGCGGCTTGAATGAATCCTTTAATCAAATGACAGATCAACTGATTAGTTTGATTAAAGAAATCAGTCATGTCTCAAGTCAAGTAGAGACATTCTCGATCCAGTTAGATGATGAAAATAAAAAGCTGATGGAATCTGCAAATCAAGTATCTGTCTCGACAGACGAAATGGCGAATGGATCACAAGCCATTTCAGAGGATCTCCAGCATGGCGTCAGTTTGATTGAAAAGATGGATCAGCATGGACGTAAAAATTCCGAACGTTCACAAACCGTCATCCAAAGTACAGAGGATGCGATAGAAGCAGTGGATAGTGGAAAGCACACGTTAACAGAAACCAAAACGGCGATTGAAAAAAACACACATGCCACAAGACAAATCGAGCAGTCGGCAGGAGAATTCACGCAATATGCCAGCGAGATCTCGGCTATGGCCAAAACAGTTTCGGACATTGCGGATCAGACAAACTTACTTTCGCTAAATGCGGCGATTGAAGCGGCAAGAGCAGGTGAGGCTGGAAAAGGTTTTGCCGTTGTAGCAGATGAAATTCGTAAACTTGCCGACGAATCATCTACCGCTACAAGACAAATCTTTGATATGGTCAGTCATATTGAAAGAGGCATTCAATCCATTAGTCAAACTGTCAAAGAAGGAGTCGAGCTTTCACTTCAGCAGCAGGATGCGATGGACAAAACCTCACACTCCTTTGAAGATATAGAATTAAAAGCACAGCACATTAAACAAGAAATGGCGGTCTTAAACGACCAAATTGTCCAATCGACAGAGCTTGGCGGACAAGTGCTCAACTCAATTGAAAATATTAGTGCGGTTGTAGAAGAAACAGCAGCCGGCAGTGAAGAAATTTCTGCCTCTGCCAATGAACAGCTGCAATCATTCCATCAAATGAACAAACAGGTAGAAGAACTCATGAGCATGACGGCAAGGTTAAATGAAACCGTCCACCGTTTTAAACTTTCATAAATGATAAGAAAAGCACCCTTCCCGATGTGTCAGGGAAGGGTGCTTTTTTATGGTTTGCCTGTAAAAAAGATGGCAAGTGTGCCTGGACCTGAATGGGACCCAACAGCTGCGCCGACCATCTGAATATCAATTTCTTTTGGATGAAATTCGGCTTCAATCAATTGTCTCATGTCTTCTGCAAGTGCAGGATCATCACCATGACTAATGCCAACTGTTTGATTTGACCAATCCGTTCCACGTTCTTTCATCAGTTCAATAATGCGTTTCAACAGCTTTTTACGTCCGCGGATTTTCTCAAGGGGGATGAGCTTTCCATCCTCAACGTGTAAAATGGGCTTAATACTTAATAAACCACCAACAAATGCGGACGCTTTACTGATTCTTCCGCCTCTTGCTAAATACGATAAATCGTCTACAGTAAAAATATGTTGTAAAGATTCGCAAAAATGCTTTACAGACGTTTCAATTTCTTGTATTGTATTTCCGTCAATGGCAAGTGATTGAGCGTGTTTGACAGCAAGCCCATAGCCGAGTGAAGCACATTTAGAATCAATGATTCGCAAATCAAAATCAGGGTATTCTTCCTTCACTTCGTTTGCCATCATCACAGCCGTTTGGTATGTACCGGAAAGCTCTGATGAAAAGGCAACATAGATTGCAGATGTATGGTTTTGTGCAAGAGAAACAAAGGCTTCTTTAATTCGGTTTGGTGAAGCCTGTGACGTTTTTGGGCTGGCACCTTGTCTCATCGCATCAAATACTTGTTTTGGTTCAATGGTGATCAAATCTTCAAATTCCTCTTCGCCAAGCAATACACGGAGCGGAATGAGCGTCATGTTATGTTCATCATAATAAGAAAGAGGCAGATCAGCAGCACTGTCTGCTATGATATGAACAGTCATCAAAATCCCTTCTTTCTAAAAAAATCAGCCATATTTTGCAACTTTTTAGCCTAACTATATCACAGAAATCATTTTTTCGTGTTCAAATTCTAAATTTTAGGGAAAACCATAGAGAGAATGGTAAGTGGAGGAATGACAATATGTTCATCGGAGAAGCAAAAAAACTCATTGTCGTCGTCATTGGTGCACTGCTCAATGCGATTGGACTGAATTTATTCTTAATCCCAGCTGATGTATACGCGAGCGGGTTTACAGGGGTAGCCCAGTTGTTATCCAGCTTAATGGATCAATATGCGCCATTTTATATATCCACAGGGATTCTATTATTTATTTTAAATATTCCAGTCGGCATTTTAGGCTGGATGAAAGTGGGCCGTTCCTTTACGCTTTACAGCATTATCAGTGTTGCACTGACGACCATTTTCCTCGGAATCTTACCAGAAACGAGTGTGTCACATGATATATTACTAAATGCTGTGTTTGGCGGCGTGATATCCGCAGTAGGGATTGGGATCACGCTCAAATACGGGGCATCGACAGGCGGACTCGACATCGTTGCTATGGTTTTAGCGAAATGGAAGGATAAACCAGTCGGCACGTATTTCTTCATTTTAAATGGTATCATTATTTTTACAGCAGGATTATTACAAGGTTGGGAGAAAGCATTATATACCCTTGTTACATTATATGTGACCACAAGGGTCATTGATGCCATCCATACAAGACATGAGAAGCTGACTGCGATGATTGTGACGAAGAAGGCAGATGAAATCAAGGAAGCTATTTATGGAAAAATGGTCAGAGGCATTACGACTGTACCTGCAAAGGGAGCTTTTACCAACGAGCCAAAAGAAATGATGGTGATCGTTATTACAAGGTATGAGCTGTATGAACTTGAACAAATTATTAAAGAAGTCGATCCAAAAGCCTTTACAAATATTGTGCAAACAACTAATATTCTTGGATTTTTCAGACGAGATTAAAAGGTGGGTAGCGAATGAAAAAAGGATTGGTACTTCTTCTCATTGTATTGATTTTAACCGCTTGTGGACAACAAAAAAAGGATGAACCAAACAAGGAGGTATCCGGTCAAATGGGAGAAAAAACGGTTGTGCTCACAGTAGACCCCGTCCAGAAAGGTTCTTCGGTTCAATTTAACATGTCACTGAAAAATGAATCAGATCGAGATATTGAATTTACCTTTAACACAAGCCAGAAATTCGAGCTCAGTGTGTATGACGAAAACGGAAATGAACAATACCGTTATTCAAAAGACCGTATGTTCACACAGGCCATCCAATCATTTGTCCTGAAGAAAGGCGAAGCCTATGATTTTCAAGATACATGGTCAAATGGTGTCAAGCCGGGAACGTATGAAGCGGTTGTCACATTTAAAGGAAAAGCAGAAGGGCTGAAGCAAATCACAGAAAAGAAAACATTCCAAGTGAAATAAGTGCTTTCAGCTTCATGAGAAACAGAAAAAGCTGTCCAGTGATGGACAGCTTCTTTTATGTTAGAGATCATCGAGCAAGTCTTGGAAGGTATGCAGCTGGTTTCTTTCCGCATCTGTCGAATTGGCAAATGCAGAAGATACGGCATTTTTGGCTCGTTTGACCGCCTCTTGACGCTCTAACCCAGATGAAAATGAAGAAGTAAGAGCTTCTTCCGTAAATGATTTGGCTTGATCAAAAAGTTCGTTTCTCACAATGAACCTCCAGAAGCATCAGTCTTCATATTTCCCCTGTCCTCCGCAGCTTCTTCAAGCGTAGAACGATAAGGAAAACGTGCATCATGCAGACTGACTGAATCTTTACCTTGTTGTATAAAGCGTTTCGATTTGCTTCTTTTACCCATTCGGAATCCGCCCCTTTACACAAGCTGACAGGACAACCTGTCTAAAGGTAGTATGCCCGCTTCCATCTGGTATGTATGAATGGAAAAATTAAAGCGAAAAGTAATTCGTTAGAAACTTTGCAATCCCATCTTGTTCGTTTGTATCAGTGACTTCATTTGAAACACGTTTAACGGCATCGATTCCGTTGCCCATTGCGACTCCGCATCCGGCAAATTCAAGCATTTCTAAATCATTGTCTTCATCTCCGAATGCCACAATCCGCTCCTGTGGAACGCCGTAATAATCACTGATCTTTTGCAGCCCAACGGCCTTGTTCATACCTGTTTTAATGATCTCAATCACGTGCCACGGAGCAGCCCATCGCCTATGATCAATCACTTCTGCATGAACATCTGATAAATAACTTCGAATAGCTCCGACATCCTCTTCTTTGGCGTGAATCAACACGCTCGTCACATTCTCTCCAAGGTTGTCCCGAAGGTCTCCAACAGTGACTTTATTGGCATTCATATTAAATATATCAATGAGCTTCTCATCATGATAATGGAAATACAAATCGTCTAACACTTCAGCTAGCACGTTGTGCACTTTATACTCTTCACTAATGTCTACAAGCTGTTTAACGACTTGAAGATCAAGTGACGTATGAAATCTGCCCCATTTTTCATCAAGAGGATGATGGACAAACGCTCCATTAAAATTCACAATGGGTGAATCAAGCTGTAATTGCTGATAATAAGGAGAGCTGGAACGAAATGGCCGGCCGGTTGAAATGCAGACATGATGCCCGCTGTCTTTCACTTTTTGAATGACGTCAAGTGTGTGTGTAGAGATGGTTTTATCATCTTTTAATAACGTGCCATCCAGGTCAAGTGCGATTAGGTAAGGTTTAGTCTCCATAAAATCTCCTTTGATCTGTAAGTGATAGGAGGCAGTTCGTGCGGCGCCTCTACCTATAGTGTATCTTTATCACATCTTTGTTGTCTACATGTTAAAATAAACAAAGACGGGAATGATAAAGGAGGATTCATAGGCTGTGATCACCATTGATGAGCAAATTACGCGCGATATTCCATTTTTACATATCGTAAAAGCTGAAAATAAAGACAAACCGCTCCCGCTTGTATTTTTTATACACGGATTTACAAGTGCACGCGAGCACAACTTACACTTCGCCTTTCATTTGGCGGAAAAAGGCATGAGAGTGATTTTGCCTGACTGTGCTTATCATGGTGTAAGATCAGAAAACCTCAACTTAGAGGAACTGGCGTCAAGGTTCTGGGAAATTGTCCTGAACGAAATACGTGAAATCGATATACTCAAAATATATTTTCAAGAAAAACAATTGATTGAAGCCGATCTGATCGGTGTTGCAGGTACTTCCATGGGCGGCATCACAACCTTTGGTGCACTCGCCAAGCATGATTGGATTAAAGCGGCAGTTAGCCTGATGGGCAGTCCGAAATATACGACATTCCTACAAGCACAAATTATGGACATGCGGCACAAAGGATTGATGCAAGACATTACAGACGAAGAGGTTCAACAGCAATTAGACGCTCTGCGTCCTTATGATTTAACGCTGCAAACAGATCGATTAAATAAAAGGCCACTGTTATTCTGGCATGCAGAAAACGATCCAGTTGTCCCTTACCGTCATGCAAAAGCTCTTTATGATGAGTTAGCAGCAACCCAATATAAAGAAGATCCGCAGCTAATTCGTTTTATTACAGATGGACAGGCTGGCCATAAGGTCTCAAGACAAGCAATGTTTGAAACGATTGACTGGTTTGTGACACATCTGAAAAGCACAAACGTTTAGTCAAAAGAAAAAGTACGTTATACTAATGGAAAAGGAGTGGATATCATGGATGAAGCATTGAAAGAAAATATTTTAGGCGCCCTAGAACAGGTGATTGACCCTGAGCTAAATGTCGACATCGTCAACCTTGGACTTGTCTATGATGTCGATCTTGATGAGAATGGAAAAGCGGATATCACGATGACCTTAACATCAATGGGGTGTCCCCTTGCACCAGTGATCGTGGATGAAGTGAAAAAAGCATTAAGTGATCTTCCAGAAGTGAAAGAAACAGAAGTTCACATCGTATGGAATCCGCCTTGGACGCGAGACAAAATGTCAAGATACGCAAAAATTGCACTCGGTATTCAATAAGCACTAATAAAAATGCCTGGTATGAGTTGAACTCATGCCAGGTTTTTTTATGAAAAAATAAGGTAGGGGAAGAGAACGGATTGATATAATGGGTGTAATATGACAGAACGGAGTACCTCATAATGAAACGAAAATGGTTATGGATTGTTCTTTTAATGGGATACACTGCTGCATTTTTTGCATCAATCACCATTCGTGAGGAGCAAGTACACAAAAGCAAAGATCTTGAAGCCTTCACAGATGTCAGTCATCTCATGCCTGTCAAAATAAAAAAAGTCGTTCAAGGAAAAGAAATAGACACGTTAAAAGAAGTATTAAAAGAAGCGAAAGCAAAAAAGTTGCCGATATCAATTGCAGGGAAACAGCATAGCATGGGTGGCCACACGTATTATGAAAATGGCATCGTGCTTGATATGACGGAATTTCGCCAGATTTTAGCATTTGATGAAAAAAAGAAAACGATTCGGGTCCAAAGTGGTGTGACATGGGATGACATACAAACATATGTGAACCCATATGGTCTTGCTGTGAAGGTGATGCAATCGCAAAATATCTTTACAATTGGCGGATCTTTAAGTGCAAACGCACATGGACGTGACATTCGTTACGGGTCACTCATTGACACAGTTCGTTCCTTTAGGCTGTTAAAAGCAGATGGCGAGATTGTCACAGTGAAGCCGGGCGATGATTTGTTCACTGCGGTCATTGGAGGATACGGTTTATTCGGTGTCATTTTAGATGTTGAGCTTTCTTTAACAAAAGATGAACTATATAAAATGGAGACAACCTCTCTAGATTACGATGAGTATACGGATTATTTTCAAAAGCATGTGAAACAAAATAAAGAAGTACGCATGCATCTTGCCAGAATCTCAACAGCGAAAACCAACTTTTTGAAAGAGATGTATGTAACGAATTATTCCCTCACTTCACAACAAGAGATTGAATCATATCAAGAGCTGAAAGAGGATCAACTCGTCATGCCACTCAAATTTATGCTTGGTCTTTCAAGAAGATTTGATATGGGGAAAGATCTGCTCTGGCATTTGCAAAAGAAGTATTTCCAAAGTCAAAATGATCAGCTGATCACTAGAAACAATGTGATGCGCTCAGATTCTGCTTATTTAGAATATGAAAATGAGTCAGATACAGATGTACTTCAGGAATATTTCGTCCCAGTGGACCGCTTTCGTGCGTATATCGATGACATGAGAAGTTATTTACAACAGGAAGAATTGAACTTAATGAATATCACAATACGCTACGTACAAAAAAATGAAAAAGCGGATCTCTCATATGCGAAAGAAGATATGTTTGCCCTTGTTCTTTTAGTGAATTATGGTTTTGAGAAAGAAGAGAAGGCAGAAGCAGAGCGGATCATCCGGCAAATGACAGATATCACGCTTCGGCACCATGGAAGCTATTACTTACCGTACATGCCTTATCAAACGAAGGTACAAATGAAGCGGGCCTATCCTAAAACCGATGTATTCTTCCAAAAGAAAAAGCAAGCAGATCCAGATGGCAGATTTATCAATTATTTTTATGAAAGGTACAATACACAATGAATGCAAAAGCAATGAAATGGTTCGTCTACTCACAAAGCCTGCTGTTTTTCGCTAGCAGTTTGATTTTCCCTTTTTACATTCTTTTTATTAAAAATGTTGGTTCAAACTATTCACAGTTTGGTCTTGCCTATGGTCTGTTTGGTTTAAGCGGAGCGTTTATTCATTTACTCTTAGGGAAACTACCAGAGACCACTGACAGGCGTCTCTTTTTAATCATTCATTCGTTCGGAATGGCATTTCTTTTATTGCTGTTTCCTCATATCACAGAAGTCGAGCAAGTGTATATGATTCAGCTTGCACTTGGTGCGCTAGGCGGCTTTCAAAAGCACGGGGAAAAACTGCTTGTCACGGAGCTGACAACAGAGAATAAAAGAATGAAAGAGGTCGGCCGCTATCATTTTTGGACTGCTCTTTTTTCATCGATAGCGATTATGCTTGGCGGCCTGTTTGCAGATTTCTTCACCGTGTATTTCATTTTTTATGCAAGCTCCATATTATATTTATGCAGTGCCCTCATCGTCATCATGATGAAATATGAAAGATAAATCCGCATGTCTCACGAAGATATGTGGATTTTTTTATGAAAAAAAATGAAAAGAAATATTAAATATACAATTGAATTAATTTTTATACATGTTATAATGTTAAATAATTTCACAAAGATCAAGAGGGTGTATTAACGTTGAAAATAGGTATTATAGGTGCTACAGGATACGGTGGAGCGGAATTAGTTCGTATCTTCAAGCAACATCCACATGTGGAGGAATGTATATTGTATTCATCGAGTGGTGATGGGCAATTATACAGTCAATCTTATCCGCATCTAACAACGATTACTGATCAAACATTAAAAGCCATTGATCCTGCTGCCATTGTGCGAGAAACAGATGCTGTGTTTTTAGCGACACCAGCAGGCGTATCAAGTGAACTCACACCGAAGCTCATGAACCAAGGAGTGCCTATCATTGATTTATCAGGTGATTTGCGCATTCAAGACGGTGCAACCTATGAAGCTTGGTATAAACGAAGGGCAGCTGATCAATCATCTGTTCAACAAGCTGTGTATGGGTTATCGGAATTGAATCGTGAAACGATTGAGAAGGCGGAAGTCATTGCAAACCCAGGGTGCTTCCCTACCGCAGTTCTTCTCGGCTTAGCACCACTGATGAAACAGAATCTAATTGATGAATCTATGATCATCATAGATGCAAAAACAGGAGTGTCCGGTGCAGGACGATCCGCCTCACTTGGAACGCATTTTTCAGAGCTAAACGACAACTTCAAAATTTATAAGGTAAATGAACATCAACATACACCTGAAATAGAGCAAATATTAAGAGAATGGAGTCCGCAAACGGCGAACATCACATTTTCAACACACCTTGTCCCGATGACAAGGGGGATTATGGCGACGATGTATACTCAGCTGAAATCAGATATCACAAAAGAGGAATTGATGAAGCATATGAAAGGCTTTTATGAAGATTCCTATTTTGTCAGAGTGAGAAATCACGAAGTATATCCGCAAACAAGAGAAGTATACGGCAGTAATTTCTGTGATATTGGCTTTCATTTAGATGAACGTACAGGCAGACTCACGATTGTGTCTGTGATCGACAATCTCATGAAGGGCGCAGCCGGCCAAGCGGTTCAAAACTTCAACATCATCAAAGGCTTAGATGAAGAGGCGGGCCTTACAATGACACCTCTCTATCCATAAGAACAGGGGAGACAACAAATATGATTGATTTGAATGAAAAAAGCATTGTTAAAATAAACGGTGACGTATCCTCACCAAAAGGCTTTGAAGCAAAGGGGATTCATATTGGATTACGGTATTCAAAAAAAGACCTTGGACTGATCGTCAGTGAAGTGCCGGCAGCGAGTGCGGCGGTTTACACACAAAGCCACTTTCAAGCTGCGCCTCTCCAAGTCACTCAGAAAAGCTTAAAAAAGACAGGGCAATTAAAAGGTGTCATTGTCAATAGTGCTATCGCCAATGCATGTACCGGTGAGCAAGGTTTGAAAGACGCATACGAAATGCAGGCAGCCTGTGCAGATATGTTAGGGGTAGAACCTGATTACATTGCTGTTTCTTCTACTGGTGTTATTGGAGAGTGTCTGGATATGGATAAAATCAAAAAAGGCATCACTCAGCTGAAAGAAGCAAAAGCAGGAAATGGTCATTTTGAAGAGGCCATCTTAACGACAGACACAGTCATTAAAAACACAACATACACCCTGACGATAAACGGCAAAGAGATTCTCATTTCAGGTGCAGCGAAGGGCTCTGGCATGATTCATCCGAACATGGCAACAATGCTGGGCTTCGTGACAACGGATGCAAATGTCGAACAAGAAGCTCTGCAAAACGCACTGCGTGATATTACTGATGTGACCTTTAATCAAATTACTGTCGACGGAGAAACATCGACAAACGATATGGTACTCGTGATGGCAAATGGTATGGCAGAAAATGAAGTTCTAAGTGAAGAGCATCCAGAATGGCCGTTGTTCAAAGAAGGATTAAAGCTAGCTTGTGAGGATCTTGCTAAAGAGATTGCAAGAGACGGAGAAGGTGCAACGAAATTAATTGAAGCGCAAGTTGCTGGTGCTAAAAATCATTTAGAAGCTGGTATCATAGCGAAGAAAATTGTCGGTTCAAGTCTAGTGAAAACAGCCGTATACGGTACCGACGCCAACTGGGGACGGATCATTGGAGCGATTGGGCATAGCGCAGCGTCCGTCACACCGCAAGAGGTAGAAGTGTATTTAGGCGGGCAATGTCTGTTTAAACATAATGAACCACAGCCTTTCTCAGAAGAGGAAGCAAAAGCGTATCTAGAACAGGATGAGATCACAATTTTGATTCAAATGAATGAGGGAAATGGTGAAGCAGCGGCATGGGGCTGTGACCTTACTTATGATTATGTGAAAATTAACGCGAGCTATCGCACATGATGAGGGAGATAGACATGGATAAAACGATCGTATTCAAGTGTGGAGGCAGTGTCATTCGAGAACTTTCAAATACCTTTTATGAAAATGTCCGATCACTTCAAGCAGCTGGATTTAAGCTGGCTATCGTCCATGGTGGAGGGCCTGAAATCACGAACATGCTTCAAAAATTAGATGTAAAAACAGAATTTGTTGACGGACAGCGCAAAACAACAAAGCCAGTATTAGAGGTAGCAGAAATGGTCCTTTCGGGCACGGTCAATAAATACTTTGTATCAGAGCTCGCAAAGCATGATATCTCATCTGTCGGTGTGTCTGGGAAAGATGGGCAGATGCTTGTCGCTGATTTTCTTGATCAAGACGTGTACGGGTACGTTGGTGAAATCAAAGAAGTGCATCCAGAGATGGCAGAAGCATTAATGGAAAAACAGTTTATTCCTGTGATTGCACCGTTGTCTATGACAGAAGAATGCCAAACGTTAAACGTAAACGCTGATTTAGCAGCATCAGCTGTTGCAGGAGCGATGAAAGCTGATAAGCTCATGTTTGTAACAGATGTGGAAGGCATTTTAAAAAATGGTGAATTATTAGATGTCGTCACCGAACAAGAAGCTCTCACGCTCATTGATGAAGGCATTATTTCCGGGGGAATGATTCCAAAAGTACAATCCGCTTTGAGTGCTTTATCAGGAGATGTGGATGAAGTCATGATCGTGAATGGCAAAGGCAGTATCTTTACAGGGGAAACTTTTAAAGGAACAAGAATTGTGAAGGAAAAGGAGGCGGTCCTGTGAGTCATCTCTTTCAAACATATGGACGGTGGAATGTTGAAATTAAAGAGGCAGCAGGTTCTTGGGCAGTTGATACAAATGGGAAAAAATATTTAGACTTTATCCAAGGCATAGCAGTCACAAATCTCGGTCACAATCACCCAAAGGTCAATCAAGCCATCAAGAAGCAGCTTAATCATGTCTGGCATGTATCGAATCTATTTGAAAATGGACTGCAAGAAAAAGCAGCAGAAAAACTGGCTGCAAATAGTTCAGGTGATCTCGTGTTTTTCTGTAATAGCGGAGCTGAGGCAAATGAAGGTGCGATCAAATTAGCACGTAAAGCAACAGGAAAAACAAATATCGTGACATTTTTGCACTCTTTTCATGGGCGCACGTATGCTGGTATGGCTGCTACAGGTCAAGATAAAATTAAAACGGGTTTTGGTCCTATGCTGGAAGGCTTTCATTATGTACCGTTCAATGATCCAGAAGCGATTGCCGCATGTGAAGTCGGTGATGTGGCAGCGGTGATGCTCGAAGTTGTGCAGGGGGAAGGTGGCGTCAATCCAGCAACAACAGAATTTCTAGAAGCCGTTCAAGCGTTTTGCCAAAAGCATGAAGCACTGCTGATCGTAGATGAGATTCAAACGGGTATAGGACGTACAGGAACAGCATTTGCATACGAACAAACGGGACTTGATCCTGATATTATCTCTTCTGCAAAAGGATTAGGAAATGGCTTCCCAGTTGGTGCAGTCATCGGGAAAAAGGCATTAGGAGACGCATTCTCACCAGGTTCACACGGAACAACCTTCGGTGGTAACATGCTTGCCATGGCCGCAGTGAATGCAACACTCGATGTGATTTTCAAAGATGAGTTTCTGACAGAAGTGAAAGAAAAAGGCGATTATCTACTAGAAAAGCTGCAAGATCTAAAACAACTGAATATCGTAAAAGAAGTACGCGGAAAAGGATTGATGGCAGGGGTTGAATGTCGTCAGCCAGTCGGGGATTATATCACAGCCCTAAGAGAACAAGGATTGCTAGTACTTCCAGCTGGTCCAAATGTGATTCGATTATTGCCTCCGCTGAATGTAGAAAAAGCAGAAATAGATCAAGCGATAGATGCGCTTACTCAGGTTTTAGCAAATGAAACAGTGACGGTATAAATTTTTTTACACCAAAACGCATAAAAATGCATTTATATTACTAATTATTCAATTTGGGGTGACACAAGCATGAAAGGTTATTTAAATTTAGAAGATGGAGCCTCTTTTGAAGGAGATCTGACAGGAGAAGCTGGCAAGACAGGTGAAGTGGTTTTCTTTACAGGGATGACAGGTTACCAAGAGGTACTCACAGACCCTTCCTATAAGGGGCAAATCATTGTTTTCACATATCCACTTATCGGAAATTACGGTATTAATCATGAAGACTTTGAGAGTAAAAAACCACAAGTGAAAGCTGTTGTTGTGTATGAAGCAGCCGACCATTTTTCTCACCATCTTGCAGCGGTTAGCTTAAAAGATTATTTGCAGAAGTGGAACATCCCGCTTCTGACACATACAGATACACGTGCAGTCGTGCAAAACATCCGGGCAAATGGGACGATGAACGCTGTGATCAGTTTAGATGAAAACGAAACACCGCCTGCCATGAAACAAGACAATGTGGTTGCACAGGTGACAGAGGACGAAATTTACACTCAAGGCAGCGGCGAGGAACATGTAGCGCTGATTGATTTTGGCTTTAAAAAATCAATAGCAGATTCGCTTGAAGCGCGCGGCTGTAAAGTAACCGTTATTCCGTACAAACAGCTGGAAAAGGTGTTTGAAATGAAGCCAGATGCAGTCCTGCTATCAAATGGTCCTGGAGATCCCAAAACAATGAAGCCATATTTAAAAACCATTCATGAGATCATGATGACTTTCCCGACACTTGGGATCTGCTTAGGTCATCAATTAATCGCTCTTGCACTTGGCGGGGATACGTATAAACTACCATTTGGCCACCGCGGGGCGAATCACCCTGTACAAGATACAGAATCCAAACGTGTTTTCATGACGAGTCAGAATCACAGCTATGTAGTGAATGAAAAAAGCATGAATGACAAAGAAGTGGACGTGAAATTCCTTCATGTCAATGATGGATCTGTCGAAGGGTTCATTCATAAAGAGAAGCTCATTATGTCAGTTCAATTTCACCCAGAAGCACACCCAGGGCCTGCTGAAAGTGAATGGGTATTCGATGATTTTATTGAGAAAGTGAAACAAGCAAGGAGAGAAGTCGCACATGCCTAAAGATCAAAGCATACAAACCATTCTAGTCATCGGGTCTGGTCCAATCATCATTGGTCAGGCAGCAGAATTTGATTACTCAGGAACACAAGGATGTATGGCCCTAAAAGAAGAGGGCTACAAAGTGATTTTAGTGAATAACAATCCAGCAACCATTATGACAGACGAATCATTTGCTGATGAAATCTATTTTGAACCGCTTTCAGTTGATTCAGTGACAAGAATCATCGAAAAGGAAAAACCAGATGGGCTTTTAGCCAACCTTGGTGGACAGACCGCTTTAAACCTTGCTGTCGAACTAGAAAAAGCTGGTGTGCTGAAAAAGCACGGGGTAACCCTGCTTGGAACGTCAGTTGAAACAATTGAAAACGGTGAAGATCGAGAGAAATTCCGTGCTCTCATGAAGCAGTTGAACGAACCTGTGCCAGATAGTGAAATTGTGGATAATGCACAGGATGCCCTTCAATTTGCAAAAGAAGTAGGCTTCCCAGTCATTCTAAGACCTGCCTATACACTTGGCGGTAAGGGCGGCGGAATCGCTTTAACAGAAGAAGCGTTTAAACCTCTTATTGAAGGAGCCCTTTTAGCGAGCCCAATTCATCAGTGTTTAGTTGAAAAAAGCATCGCAGGCTTTAAAGAAGTCGAATATGAGGTCATGAGAGACCGTCAAAATACGTGTATTACGGTTTGTAATATGGAAAATATCGATCCAGTTGGTGTGCATACAGGAGACTCGATTGTCGTTGCCCCTTCGCAAACATTAACGGATCAGGATTATCAAATGCTTCGTTCAGCGAGCCTGAAAATCATTTCTGCACTGGATGTAGTCGGGGGATGTAATATCCAATTCGCCCTTGATCCACTCAGTAAAGAATACTTTGTCATTGAGGTAAACCCGCGGGTTAGCCGTTCGTCCGCTCTTGCCTCAAAAGCAACAGGCTATCCGATTGCTAAAATGGCAGCAAAGCTTGCGGTAGGCTATACACTAGACGAACTCAAAAACCCGCTCACAGGCACAACTTATGCTAGTTTTGAGCCGGCACTCGATTATGTCGTCGTGAAATTCCCGCGCTGGCCGTTTGATAAATTTAAACAGGCAGATCGTCAATTAGGTACAAAAATGAAGGCGACTGGCGAAGTCATGGCGATTGATCGTAATTTAGAATCAGCCATCCAAAAAGCCGTTGCCTCCCTTGAAATTAAAACAAAGGGCTTCCACCTGCCAGAATTGAAAGATCAATCGACTGAACAACTGTTTGAGCTAGTCAAAACACCAGACGATCGACGTTTCTTCGCTGTCATGGAGCTACTTTCAAGACAGGAAACAGTTGAAGCGATCCATCAAGCGACGAAAATCGATCGATTCTTCTTACATGTGTTCAACAATATGATCACGCTAGTACAAGAATTAAAGAACCATGAGGGAACGCTCTCCAAAGACACCTTGAAAAAGGTAAAGGAAAAGGGCTTCCTTGATGAAACGATTGCTCTTCTAACAGGCAATAGTGAAGGAGCGATTAGGCAGCTTCGTCAAGAATATGGCATTACGGCTTCATTTAAAATTGTCGACACATGTGCAGCGGAATTTGATGCAAAAACGAACTATTTCTATTCCACATACTTTGGCAAAAGTGATGGAGAGCATCAAGAGAAAACAAAACAGCGTGCACTCATCATTGGCTCTGGTCCAATTCGAATTGGGCAAGGAGTCGAGTTTGACTATAGTGCGGTGCATGGCGTTCTTACCCTGCAAAAGCTTGGTTTTGAAACGATCATGATGAACAACAATCCAGAGACGGTCAGTACGGATTATGAAATCGCCGATCGTTTATATTTTGAGCCTATTACATTAGAGCACATCTTAAACGTTGTGGAAGCAGAGCAAATTGATTTTGTCATCGTGCAATTTGGCGGACAGACGGCGATCAATGTAGCAGAAGGCTTGGAAAAAGCGGGCATTACGTTGTTAGGTACATCCTTTGACACGCTAGATGCGCTAGAAGATCGTGATTTGTTCTATCAGCTTCTTGATGAACTGAACCTTCCTCATGCAAAAGGAGATACAGCTCATTCAAAAGAAGAAGCGCTCACGCATGCTAAAAGCATCGGTTATCCTGTGTTAATTCGCCCATCGTATGTCATTGGTGGAATGGGAATGATGGTTGTCCAGTCAGAAGCGCATTTGACGTCACTACTTGATCAGCCAGATCATTTGCCATACCCCATTTTAATTGATGAGTATGTCACTGGAAAAGAAGTCGAAGTGGATCTAATTTCTGACGGTAAAACGACCTTCATCCCAACGATCGTGGAGCATATTGAGAAAGCGGGTGTCCATTCAGGTGACAGCTTTGCCATCTTGCCAAGTGTCTCCATCAGTGAAGACATCAAACAGCAGGTGCATATTGCGTCCGAACAAATAGCGAAGAAATTAGCGTTTAAGGGCATTATGAATATCCAATTTGTGATCAAAGGGGATCAGGCGCTTGTACTAGAAGTGAATCCGCGGGCAAGCCGGACCGTTCCAGTTGTCAGCAAAGTAATGGGCATTGACATGATTCCGCTTGCGACTCAATTATTAGCGGGTGCGACGCTTGACGAACTGAACCCAGTAACGAAAAACAAAGGGGGAACAGCGGTCAAATTCCCAGTCTTCTCATCACATGCTATTCAAGATATTGACTTAAAGCTGACACCTGAAATGAAAGCGACAGGAGAAGGAATGTGTGTAGGCAAGAACGCCGAAAGCGCCTTGAAAAAAGTGTTTGCGTCGATCTGGCATCAGAAAGGCAGCTTATTTATAAAAGGCAATGAACAATTGGTAGATGAAGCAAAACATGCAGGCTTTGACGTCTGGACGGATAGCTTTGACACTTGGCTGCAAAACGAAGATAAAACCCTTCATATCCATTTAGGCGAAGATGAAGAGGCAAAAGAGCAACGCGTAAAAGCACTCACACATGGGGTCCAGGTCCTTACCGAATATGAAACAGTTCAAGCATTCCTGCAAGGGAAAAATGGAGATGTATCACCAGTATCGCTCCAAGAATTATACAAAAAGGAAGTGACGGCATGAGTCAAGTTGACCTGCAACCGACATTATACGGAAAAGACTTTTTATCATTAAAAGATTTCTCAATCAATGACATTGCTTATTTAATTGAAAAAGCAGAAGAAATGAAACAAAACCCATACCAAGATTTATTCAAAGGGAAAACGTTAGCGATGATTTTTGAAAAATCGTCAACGAGAACCCGTGTATCATTTGAAGCGGGAATGACGCAGCTGGGGGGACATGCGCTTTTCCTCAGCTCAAATGATTTGCAAATCGGCAGAGGAGAAACAATCAGTGATACAGCGCAGGTGCTATCTGGCTATGTAGACGGCATTATGATTCGAACCTTTGAACATGAGAAGGTCGAGGAATTGGCACAATATGCGTCCATTCCTGTCATCAATGGACTGACTGACTACTCCCACCCATGCCAGGCACTTGCAGATTTATTGACGATAAAAGAAGCAAAAGGAACATTAAAAGGAATCAAAGTCGCTTACATCGGTGACGGAAATAATGTAGCTCACTCCTTGATGGTTGGCTGTGCACAGTTAGGCTGTGATATTGCAGTTGCATCACCAAAAGGCTATGAACCACTTCAAGAAGTAACAGACACAGCACATGAGTTTGCAAAACAATCAGGCGCAGAAGTTATCGTTACAACAGACCCTGTTGCTGCTGTTCAAAATGCAGATGTCATTTATTCCGATGTATTTACAAGTATGGGGCAGGAAGCAGAAACAGAGAAACGCCTTGCTGAATTTAAAGAATATCAAGTCAATGATGAACTAATGCATCATGCAGCAAAAGATTATATTTTCCTTCATTGTCTCCCAGCACACCGCGGAGAAGAAGTGACAGCAGACATTATTGACGGACCGCACTCAAAAGTATTTCAACAGGCAGAAAACCGCCTGCATGTACAAAAAGCATTAATCAAAGAGCTCATGTATCAACCATCTAAATAAATATAAAAAGTCCCTGACTCATATGAGCAGGGACTTTTTGCATAAAGGATTGGAGAGGTAAGTCACGGGACATAATAAGATCAATGAGAAAGGAGGATGAAAATGGGTCAGCAGCATCAGTTTAAATCAGGGAATAAAGCACCAAATAATGGTGTGTACGTCGAGATCGGTGAAACCGGCAGTATGGTGAAAGATCCTTTAAAGATTAAGCTTCAAGCAGGCGATGTCTTTCCGGATAACTCGAACCATAACCGTGTTTGGACCTATCAGAGAAAGCCATAAGCAATTGACTAAGAGTCGGTTGGAATAAGTCTTTAGAGGCATGTGTCATGCCTCTTTTTTCTTTATAATAAAAAACAATTAAGTTCAAATTTTCAAATAAATAGTATGAATAAAAGAGTGTTTAAGGTAAAATATGTAAATAAGATTAAATTGTTGAAAGGATTTGTGTGATGGAAAAGACGAATCTCAGTGATAGTGTTTGGAATAAACGCTTCACCTCATTATTCATATCAAGACTCATCAAAAACACAGGAGAAAGTTTTGCTTTTACATCCGTCCTTTGGCTATTGATTTTGAGAGGGGATGGAGCGCTCGGTACAGGACTTCTCCTAGCAGTAACCGTACTTCCTTCATCTTTGCTAGCCCCTATACTAGGACCTCTTATGAAAAAGCACCATTTGTCTAAATGGATGTTCGCTTCAGATGTCGTTCGAGCAACCATTGTACTCATTATTCCGATACTGCATTTTTCGCATCTATTGCCATTATGGTTATTGATCTCATTAATGGTTATTCAATCGGCAACAGGTGCAGCGTATAACCCAGCCTCGGTGGCGATTTTACCGCAGATTGTACCGAAGCATCTCATTCAAAAAGCAAATGCCATTCTGCAATCTTCTTTTGAAATTGTCGCACTTGCAGCAGTCATGGTGGCTGGTCTCTTGGTCAAATTAATCGGACCTGCAGATACTCTGCTCATCACCACTGCCTTATTTATCATATCTGGCCTGTTTATTATCGGTGTGAAATTAAAGAAAACCGATGAGGGCAAAGCAGCAGGCATTAAACAAGCAAAGAATACATATTTGTATAACTTAAAAAGAGGGTTTCTCGTCGTCAAAAATCATCACATTTTATTTGCGTTGACGTTGTATTGTATTTTAATGAATGTCGCCGCAGCTCCGTGGCAGGCACTTTCTG
Source organism: Bacillus pumilus (assembly GCF_009937765.1). NCBI lineage: Bacteria > Bacillati > Bacillota > Bacilli > Caryophanales > Bacillaceae > Bacillus > Bacillus pumilus. The sequence continues at coordinate 2,201,124 of NZ_CP047089.1, forward strand.
CTGTATACGTAGCAGAAGCACTGCAAAGCGATTCCATGGTGTATTCCATTTTAAGAGGTGTTGCTGCAGTCGGCGCGTTTATGATGGGCTTTGCTCTAGCGAAAGTGAAAATTAAGAGATTTGGTTTGTTCTTTATTGTCGCTGGTATGATTGAAGGGGCTGCATTCTTTATTACAGGGATGAGTACATGGCTGCCGGTTGTTCTACTTGCTTCCTTTATATTCGGTGCCGCCGTTAGTGCGATCAATGTACCGGAAATGGTCATTATTCAAACGTCTGTTGACCAAGATGATCAGCCGCAAGTATACGCGGTGATCAATGCTTCATCAAATGTTTTCCTCCCACTTGCAGCTGTCGCATCAGGCGTCCTGGCAGAAAGATTTGGAGCGGGACCTGTCATTGCTGGCGGTGGGGTCCTTGAAATCTTATCAGGTATCGCAATCTTCCTGTTTACAGGGCTTGCGAAAAGCCATTTGACAGCAGACAAACAGAAGTCCGAAACCGTCGAAGTGTAAGCAATAAAAAAAACCCCCTGTGGCTACAGGGGGTTTTAGCGTACCGCATTTCAAGGAAAAAGAAAAAGAGCTAAAATCAAGATCATTTTAGCTCTTTCTCACATTCTCTTACGTATTAAGAGTGTTTTGTTGAACTTTCCGTTTCTTTCATTGGACTTACTTCAGCAAAGATGAATAAAATAACCGTAAACACCACTGCAAGAATAGAAGTCAAAGTAAAGTCATAAGCAGCGCCATTCATCGAAGCAACGATGTAACCAGCCATATGTGTCAGCAGAAAAGTCCAAATGAGGGTGATAATATAATGCATAATCCCACCGTCCTTTATGTAACAATCTATTGATTATCATACCATAGATACGAGTGAGGGGAAAAGACTGTTTTAGCCTTTATGTGACCATTTTTAGACCTTCTGCTATAAAAATAAAAAGAATTCTTCTGTCATTAGGGGATTTCCTTATTCCTACAAGAGTTGTTGTTCATATCATAGAAAGCAGAATCACTGAAAGGAGGCTGGCCATATGGGTGTAAGCGAACGGTTTTTCCAGCTTGGTTCCCAGTGGAACGTCATTCACCTTCCTCAAAAACCAAATGGCTTTGGCATTCTTATCCTCGGTGACCGAAATCACTTTGTGCAGGAAAATACATCATTCTGGCTTCAGCACTATGGAAGAAACCAGCTTTTAACTGCCTTAAAGGATGAAGGATATACATTGTTTAATAGTCATCTTCATGGGAATCACTGGGGATGCGAAGATGCTGTTTTTAGTGCAAAGCAGCTCGTTCATCACACATTAAAACAAGAAATATTAAACCGGGAAATTCATGTGCTAGCAGAGGGGATGGGGGCACTCGTTGCTATGAGCCTTGCGGAAGAGATGCCAGAAGTGCTAAGATCCATTGCACTCGTGAATCCATGCTTGCATCTCCATGCACAACGAGAAAGAGAAAAGGAACACAAATTCTTTTATAAACAGCTGATCAAAGAATTGGCGAAGAGCTACGGTTGTTCTGAAAAGGAAGCGGAAACGTATCCGCTCCCAGCTTGCCCTGATCATTCTGCTCATGTACCAATTCACATATGGCAAAGACTAAACGGTGCACCTTATGCATATGAACTGCATGCAAAGCCTTTTATTGATCAGCACATGAAGAATCCAGAGCATTGTCAGATCGATCTCACCTTGCATATGTTTGATCATCCGAGAAGAATCTTTCAATCCATTCACAAGTTTTATAAATCGCATGAAAGAGAATTGTGATGAATAGGATAATAACAGCCCTTCATGGAAAGGGCTCTTCTTTTTATTCGATAAGCTAAAAAAGGGGACATGAACATGGAAACAGGACTGATCATAGGGGCAGATGAATTTTTTGGCCTAGCACTGTGTGAATATATGATGAAAGAGGGCATGCAAGTGGATATCACATGTCCTCATCACCAAACAAAAGAGCAAAAGATGTTATTAGAAGAACGAATGATGTGGCTTGGCAGAAATGATCTTTTCCGTGTTATTGACCTGCAGGATGGGAAAGACACGTACGATCTGATCTTTATTCAATCAGAAGAACCAGAAAAAAGACAAGAAGGCTTGAAAGCGACGCATGGCATATACCGTGTTCTTTATGAAAAAACTGAAGATAAATCATCCAATCAGAATGTGCCGGTAGTTATTCTACCTCGCATGTTTGGACCATGGACACTTGATGAAGAAAGAAGGAAGCGTGAAGAAGCATTTTTTGTAGAAGATGTCGCAAGGGATTTGTTCAATTGGGCATCAGGCGCTGAACAAAGACAGGAAATAACACATGAATTGAAGGTGGAGAGACAAACAGATGACAAACAAGCAGAAGAAATGATAGCAGAATGGAAAAGACAAAACTCAACATTTTTCGACAAAAAGCAAGAATGATCTTCCATCTTATCTTTTTTCAGTATAAAATAAACCTATATTTAACATACAGGTTCATGCCTGCATGTGGCAAAGGGAGTTGAACATGGCATGAAGTATCAGCGGCTTGTCATGATCTTTTCGTTCCTTCTCCTATTATCTGCCTGCTCACAGGCACCTTTAAAAGGACAGATTGAGAAGGTGGGTTTACTCGTCCCCGATACAATTAATGATCAAGTTTGGGGAACGAAAGGTTATAAAGGCTTATTAAATATTCAATCGACATTTGGTGTAGATGTTTATTATAAGGAAGGAATGGTCGACAAAGAGAAAATCGTTGATGCCATTGAAGAATTTCACAAAAAAGGAGTCAATTTGATTATTGGCCATGGCAGTGAATACAGCGAAATTTTCAACTTAATTAGTGAAGATTATCCGAAAACACAATTTATCACGGTAAATGGAAACAAGCCTCAGGCGGATAATGTTGCGAATGTGACATTTAAAGGTGAAGCGATGGGCTTTTTTGGAGGCATGACAGCAGCACATATGTCAAAAACAAAAAAGATTGGTATTCTTGCTACATATGATTGGCAAAGCGAAGTAGACGGCTTTATCAAAGGTGCAAAATATCAAGATGAACATGTACAAGTGCTTGCCGAGTTTGTCGAAAACTGGGATGATGCGGACAAAGCCGTGGAGCTCTATCAAAAATTGAAAAAACAGGGCGTAGATGTTGTATATCCAGCAGGTGATGGTTATAATATCCCTGTCATTGAACAAATCAAAGCCGATAATTTATCAGCGATCGGATATGTCACCGATCAATCCAACCTCGGTAGCCATACCGTCTTAACAAGCACCGTTCAGCATGTGGATAAAGCGTACAGTATTATTGCGAAGAAATTTAATGAAGGCAAGCTAAATGAACAAGGTGAGTACTCCTTTGACTTTAAAGAAGGAGTGATCGAAATGGGGAAATTTAGTTCCACCATTGACCGTGCTTTTTTGAAAGACATTGAAAGTGATATTGCGACTTACAAAAAAACTGGCAAACTGCCAAATGAAAAGTGAGGATACGATGATGCAGCACGAAAAATCGATGGAATTTTTACAAATTGCCATGAAGTATTTTCCGCAAGCAAAAGAAGAATTAGATAAAGCAGGTATTCAGCTTGAGCCTGAAGCTCTTCAGCCGCTTTTATCATTGTTTACATCTGTTATGCAAGAGGCATATGAGCTTGGAAAAGCAGATGCAGAATCAGAAAAAGCCACAGAATAGTGGCTTTTTTTTATGATAATTTTTTCTTGAAGGCACTAATCATAGGGCCAACATCTTTAAACACAGGCTTCAGCTCATCAATGGAGTTCATAATGTTCCCAATTTGATTCATGACATGCATGTAGTCAATGGAGTCTTCACTTGAAGTTGTCTCCACGCGTTCCTCCTTTGTTTCTGTCTTGCTTTTCTCCTTTTCAAGCGGCTGACCAAACATCATCGCCGAAAAAATATCTTTTTGCGCCATATCAAATGCTCCTTTCTACTACTGGTATATCAATAATCTATGAAAAAAGTGAGTGGAAAGGTTAGACGTTTGTATTGCCAAGGAGAAAAAAATAAGGTAAAATTAGTACCAGATACTAATATAAGATCACAATATCACATGCTCGTATGAGTAAAAGGAGTCTTATTCAATGAATGCTGGAATTATTGGCCTTGGCCGCTATATACCTGAAAAAGTGTTAACAAATCTTGATTTAGAAAAAATGGTTGAAACTTCTGACGAATGGATTCGTACTAGAACAGGTATAGAAGAAAGAAGAATTGCTTCTGATGATGTCAATACATCACATATGGCGCTTGCTGCTGCAAAAAAAGCATTAGCTGACGCAGATGTAGCTGCAGAAGATATCGATATGATTCTTGTGGCGACAGTCACGCCAGATCAAGCATTTCCGACAGTCGCTTGTATGATTCAAGAGCAGCTCGGTGCACATAAAGCATGTGCAATGGATATTAGCGCTGCGTGTGCTGGCTTTATGTATGGGCTTGTTACTGGAAAACAATTTATCGAATCAGGTACGTTCAAGCACGTGCTCGTCGTTGGCGTTGAAAAACTTTCTCGCATAACCGACTGGGATGACCGCAATACTGCTGTTCTGTTTGGAGATGGAGCAGGGGCTGCTGTGTTAGGAGAGGTCAGCGAAGGGAAAGGAATTCTCTCATTTGAGCTTGGAGCCGATGGAAGAGGCGGTAAGCACTTGTACTTAGATGAAAAAGATCATACAATCATGAATGGACGAGAAGTATTTAAATTTGCTGTAAGACAAATGGGCGAGTCAAGCGTAAACGTTATCGAAAAAGCTGGACTATCAAAAGAAGACGTTGACTTCTTGATCCCGCATCAAGCAAACATTCGCATTATGGAAGCAGCCCGCGAACGCCTAGAGCTGCCAGTTGAAAAAATGTCGAAAACAGTCCATAAATATGGAAACACATCAGCAGCATCCATTCCAATTTCACTATGTGAAGAAATTGAAGCCGGAAAAATTCATGACGGCGATGTGATTGTAATGGTAGGCTTTGGTGGCGGATTAACGTGGGGCGCAATCGCTATGCGATGGGGCCGATAAAAGAGTGAGGTGCACAAATTAATGGATAAAAAACGAGTAGTTGTTACAGGATTGGGTGCTTTGACACCTCTTGGCAACGATGTAGAATCAACATGGAAAAATGCTTTAGCAGGTGTATCAGGAGTTGGACCAATCACACGTGTCGACTCAAGTGAATATACAGCAAAAGTGGCTGCAGAATTAAAAGATTTTAACATTGAAGATTACATGGAGAAAAAAGAAGCACGAAAAATGGCACGCTTCACGCAATATGCAGTTGTTGCTGCTCAAAAGGCGCTAGAAGACTCACGTCTTGAAATCACAGATGAAATCGCACCACGTGTTGGTGTATGGGTTGGATCTGGTATTGGCGGACTTGAAACATTTGAAGAGCAGTTTGAAGTGTATTCAAATAAAGGAGCAAGACGCGTAAGCCCGTTCTTCGTTCCAATGATGATTCCAGATATGGCAACAGGTCAAATTTCAATTGCACTTGGCGCAAAAGGGGTTAACTCTTGTACTGTAACAGCATGTGCAACAGGTACAAACTCAATTGGTGATGCATTTAAAGTCATTCAGCGCGGAGATGCAGATGCGATGATCACAGGCGGAACAGAAGCGCCGTTAACAAAAATGTCGTTTGCTGGCTTCTGTGCGAACAAAGCTCTTTCGACAAATCCTGATCCAGAGACAGCAAGCCGTCCATTTGACAAAAACCGTGACGGATTTGTTATGGGTGAGGGTGCAGGAATTGTCGTCCTTGAAGAACTTGAGCATGCATTAAAACGTGGCGCGACGATTTATGCAGAAATCGTTGGATATGGATCAACTGGTGATGCGTATCATATTACAGCACCGGCTCCAAACGGAGAAGGCGGCGTCCGCGCAATGAAAGAAGCAATTCGAGATGCTGGTTTGTCTGTGGAAGAAATTGATTATATCAATGCCCACGGAACAAGCACACCGTACAACGATAAATTTGAAACAATGGCGATTAAAGAAGTGTTCGGAGAGCATGCAAATCAGCTTGCGATCAGTTCGACAAAATCGATGACAGGTCACTTACTTGGCGCAGCAGGCGGAGTAGAAGCTATTTTCTCTGTACTTGCGATTAAAGACAGCGTCATTCCTCCAACCATTAACCTTGAAACACCGGATGAAGAATGTGATCTTGATTATGTGGCAAATGAAGCACGTTCAAAAGAAGTACAAGTGGCTCTAAGTAACTCACTTGGCTTTGGCGGACATAATGCGACAATTATCTTTAAAAAATACGAAGCATAATATTTCCTAAGAAGGCGGCGATCTATAATCAGATTGCCGCTTTTTTGCATATGATGAAAATGGAGGTGTTTAGCAGTATGGGTCTAGTCAATACACAATATCTCATTCATCAATCTTCATCATTTCAGGAGCTTGCGTCGCGCTTTGTTCCTTATTTTAAAGGGGCGGAGGAAAAAGAATGGTCCTCTATTCTCTCCCACCTGCAGCATCACGGCATGATTCGGTCTTTTAAATCATGCAAAGACATGATCGACCAGCTCAAAGAAAAAGGGTACTTCCAGCTCGTTATGAAAGAATACAGGGCGCTGCAAAAGCAGTGGAAAGGCCCTGACATTCCAGTCTTTATTTTGCCAGTCAATGAGAGCAGCAGAGAAATTAGAGAGCAATTTTATTATCAATCCGGCATGGCATTTGACGACAAGGTCTTTCTGTTTTTGTCGCCAAATACCCCGAAGGAACGCATCGGTACATTGCTGACTCATGAATATCACCATGTATGCAGGTTACATTTTCTCACGAAAGAAGAAAAAGATTTTACATTCCTTGATACAATCATGATGGAGGGACTCGCTGAATATGCTGTGTATCATAGATACGGAGAAAGCTATACAGCCAAATGGACCACTCTCTATGACGAATCGCAGCTTCAGCGTATGTATCAGAAATGGGTATCCAGTCATCTTGATCAAAAAGTGCAGGACGACGAAAGACTGATACAGAACCTCCTTTATGGAAAAGGGAACTACCCCAAAATGCTTGGTTACGCCACTGGGTATTATATTGTGAAAAAGTATTTCAATGAGCACAGATTCAGCGAGGAGTCTATGATTGCAGAGCCGTCCGAAACTTTTTTAAAGGCGATAGACTCATAAAGTGAATGATTCACATAAAAAGAGACATATTACAAATTTACTAAATTCTTCTTGATTTCGTCATAACAATGTAATAATATACAAATATAAATTTTGATAATTCTTTTTATTCAAAAAAGGCGCAATTTTTAGATCGATCTTGATTGATGGTGAAAGGGGCGAATACATGACCACGCTGCTTGAAGTGCAGAACTTAAAAACCTATTTTTTTCGAAAAAAAGAAGCGATACCTGCTGTAGACGGCGTTGATTTCAGCATCAACAGAGGAGAAACTGTCGCATTAGTCGGTGAGTCTGGATCTGGTAAAAGCATTACGTCCTTATCCATTATGGGCTTGATTAACGGCACTGGTGGAAGAATTATGGACGGTTCCATCAAGCTTGATGGCAAGGATCTCGTTACATATGGTGAAAAGGAATTATGCAACATTCGTGGTAATGACGTATCGATGATCTTTCAGGAACCCATGACCTCACTTAATCCCGTCCTAACCATCGGGGAACAAATAACAGAAATCCTCATCTATCACAAAAAACTTTCAAAAAAAGAAGCGACGAAAAAAGCGATTGATCTGCTGAAGCTTGTTGGTTTTTCCAGACCGGAACAAATCATCAAAGATTATCCGCACCGTTTATCAGGCGGCATGCGGCAAAGAGTGATGATTGCCATTGCGCTAAGCTGTGATCCGAAGCTTCTCATTGCAGACGAGCCGACAACTGCCCTAGATGTTACGATTCAAGCCCAGGTGCTCACATTGATGAAAGACTTATGCACGACATTTGGTACATCGATTCTCCTCATTACGCATGATCTAGGTGTCGTGTCTGAAGTGGCAGATCGAGTGATTGTCATGTATTGCGGACAGGTTGTTGAAAATGGGACCGTCGAAGAATTATTTGATCAGCCGCTTCATCCTTACACAGAAGGACTACTTGAATCAATTCCTGTCATTGACGGAGACATACAGCCGCTAGCGGCGATAAAAGGGAATGTCCCAGCACCAGATCAACTCCCAGCCGGCTGCCGCTTTGCTCCTAGATGCCCGCAAGTGAAGGAGCGCTGCCTAGGCGAGCTACCTAAGCTGAGGACTTTTGAAAATGGCAGAAGCGTCAGATGCTTCTTATATGAGGAGGCAGCCCAAACATGACCCTTGCTCAAAATCAACCACATGCAACAGATCTAATAGAGAAAGAAACCATTCTTGAACTGAGACAGATTAAAAAATATTTTCCGATTAAAGCAGGCGTCTTTCAGAAGAAAGTCGGTGCAGTCAAAGCTGTTGACGGCATAGATTTGAAGATTTATAAAGGTGAAACGTTAGGCATAGTGGGGGAATCAGGATGCGGTAAATCAACATTAGGCCGGACCATGATTCGTTTATATGAACCAACTGACGGTCAAATCCTTTTTAAAGGGCAAGACATCTCCCGTATATCGGAATCAAAGTTAAGACAATCAACACGAAAAAACATTCAAATGGTTTTTCAAGATCCCTTTGCATCACTCAACCCTAGAAAAACACTTCGAAGCATCATCAAAGAACCCTACAAAACACATCACTTATACTCCTTAAAAGAAAGAAATGAAAAAGTAGAACAGCTTCTATCAAAGGTGGGCCTTCATCCAAGCTTTGCAAATCGCTATCCCCATGAATTTTCTGGCGGGCAGAGGCAGCGAATCGGCATTGCTCGTGCGCTTGCCATGAATCCCGAAATGATTATCGCAGATGAGCCGGTATCAGCACTTGATGTATCCATTCAGGCACAGGTGATTAATCTGATGGAGGAGCTTCAGGAGGAATTTGACCTGACCTATCTGTTTATCTCTCACGACTTAAGTGTGGTCAGGCACATTAGTGATCGAGTCGGCGTGATGTATCTCGGCAAAATGATGGAGCTTGCTGATAAGCACAGCCTGTACGATGAACCGCTCCACCCATATACACAGGCACTGCTTTCTTCAGTCCCTGTTACCCGTAAAAAGGGTCAGGTCAAAAGAGAGCGGATCATGCTTCAAGGCGATCTGCCAAGTCCTGCGAATCCGCCAAAAGGGTGCGTATTCCACACAAGATGTCCGCATGCGAAACAAATCTGTAAAGAAAAAATACCATCATTTCAAGAATTAAAACCAAACCACTTCGTTGCCTGTCACCTTTACGACGCTTAATCGACTTGCATGATTTCATCTTTGAGAGGGGGGATGAAGCGGCATCTGTCGTCATTTTTAAAAAAGGATAGGGGGAATTGTATATGAATAGAAATAGAAAATCCATATTGATCAGTTTATTGCTGATCTTCACGCTCATGCTTGCGGCTTGCTCTAGTGGAAATAAAACCTCTGGAGACAATGAAAAGAAATCCACCGGTAAACCTGTACAGGGCGGAGATCTTGTCATCGGTTCCATTGCAGAACCAACTTTATTTAACTCGCTTTATTCAACAGATGTGGCGAGCTCTGATATTGAAGAAAGAATCTACAGTTTTTTACTTCAGACTGACGGAAAGTTGAACCCTCAGCTATCACTCGCAGAAGATATTAAAGAATCTGATGACGGGAAGCAGTTTGATGTGACCATTAAAAAAGGCGTAAAGTTTCATGATGGTGAGGAACTGACAGCTGATGATGTTGTGTTTACATACAGCATTCCGATCAATAAGGACTACAACGGGGAGCGCGGATCAGGCTTTGAAGTATTAGATTCTGTTAAAAAGACAGGAGATTACTCAATCGAATTCAAGCTCAACAAAAAAGATCCTTATTTCTATAATGTCACACTAGGAAGCTACGGCATTTTGCCCAAGCATATTTTAGGTGATGTGCCTGTAAAGGATCTCGGTGAAAATGAATTTAACCGAAAAAAACCAATCGGTTCAGGTCCATTTAAATTTGCCGAGTGGAAAGAAGGCGACTACGTGAAACTAGAAGCCTTTGACGATTATTGGGATGGACGTCCATACCTTGATACCGTCACAATTAAAACCATTCCTGATCAGAATGCAGCAATTGCCCAGCTTTCAGCAGGTGATATTGATTTCTTTGCTGTTCCGGGAGCAGAGCTGCAAACGGCTGAAAAAATCAGCAACATTAAAATTGAATCTGATCTAGGGCTCAATTATTCATACATTGGCTGGAATCAGAAAAATGAACTCTTTAAAAGTAAAAAAGTGCGCCAGGCGCTCACACATGCCATTGACCGCCAAACGATTGTCGATCAAGTGTTGGATGGAGACGGCAAAGTAGCCAACATTCCAGAGAGCCCGCTGTCATGGAACTATCCAAAGAATGATCGTGTTCCAGTGTTTGAGTTTGATCAAGAAAAAGCGAAAAAAATGCTGAAAGAAGAGGGCTGGGAGGATACAGATGGGGATGGCTATCTTGATAAGGATGGTAAAAAATTCTCCTTTGTCATAAAGACCAACCAAGGAAACAAAGTCCGTGAAGACATTGCTGTCGTTGTCCAGCAGCAGCTCAAGGAAATTGGTGTGGAAGCGAAGCCACAAATTGTGGAATTCAGCGCACTTATTGAACAGACGACACCGCCTAAATGGGATTATGATGCGCTACTGCTCGGCTGGAGCCTTGCGACATTCCCTGACCAATACAGCATCTTCCACTCAAGCCAGTCAGAAAAAGGCTTGAATAACATCTGGTATAAAAATAAAGAGGTCGATAAGCTGTTAGTGGATGCCAAGAATTTAAGTGATCGAAAAGAATATTCAAAGGCATATGAAAAAATTTATGAACTGATTGCAGAAGATCAACCATATACGTTCCTTTACTATGCTAACTCACATCGCGCGATGCCATCTAATCTCCAAGGCTACTCATACCACCCGAAAGATGAGTATTACAAAATCGAGAAATGGTGGATTGAACAGTAGGCTGTTAGTGAAAGAAGAGGAAAGTTCTCTCCTTTAACGTGAAGATAATCCCTTTCATTCCATGTCAGTCAGGCACGTTGGTGCTCACGATGATTACATTCACTGAGCACCAGTTAGATTGAAAGGGTTCCGATATCAAATTGTAATGAAGACAGAGGGCTAAAAGAAAGATCATTTTAGCCCTTTTTCATCACAGTATGGCGATCCGATGAAAAAGGAGTTGTGCATATGGTTACATATATCATTAGAAGGACATTGCTTTCCATTCCCATCTTATTTGGGATTACCATTTTGTCCTTCGCCATTATGAAAGCAGCACCAGGCGATCCAATGTCACTTATGATGGACCCAACCATTAGTGCGGCAGACCGGGAAGCTTTTATTGATAAGTACGGCTTGAACGATCCTGAATATGTGCAGTATATGAAATGGCTTGGCAATATGCTTCAAGGTGACTTTGGCACCTCCATTGTGAAAAAGGGAACGCCCGTGGCTGATTTGATTTTTGCTAGGCTGCCAAATACCCTCATCCTCATGATTTTTTCTACATTAGTCGCCCTGATTATCGCCATCCCATTCGGTGTTCTTTCAGCAAAACGTCCATATACAAAGCTAGACTACGGCATTACAGTTACATCTTTTATCGGACTGGCTATTCCGAATTTTTGGTTTGGACTCATTCTAATTATGGTGTTATCTGTGAATTTAGGATGGTTCCCGACAGGCGGCGTGTCTACCTTAAACACCGATTTTAATCTATTTGACCGGCTCCATCACATCATTTTACCAGCCTTTGTTTTAGCAACCGCTGATATGGCGGGGCTCACGCGGTACACAAGGTCGAGCATGCTTGATGTCATGAGGCAGGATTACATTCGGACCGCAAGAGCGAAAGGCTTTCGAGAAAACAAAGTCATTTTCAAACACGGATTAAGAAATGGTCTTATGCCTGTCATTACAATTTTCGGATTGATGATTCCATCCTTTATTGGCGGCGCAGTCGTGGTGGAACAAATCTTCACTTGGCCAGGATTAGGGAAGTTGTTTATTGATTCTGCCTTTTCGAGAGATTATCCGGTCATTATGGCGATGACTGTTATTTCCGCAGTGCTCGTGGTGGTTGGAAATTTAATTGCGGATATTCTCTATGCGATCGTTGATCCGCGTATTGAATATTAGAAGGGAGCTGAAGCACAATTGGCACAGCCTAATATGGGAACGCCTCCTGTTGATCTCAAATTAAAAGAGGGACTTCCGCCAAAGCCAGAGACGATGCTGCGTTTATTTTGTGAGAAATTTTTCAAAAATAAATTGGCGGTTGCCGGCTCCGTGATCTTATTGATCATTATCTTTTCAGCCATTTTCGCTCCTGTGATTGCCCCTTACGCACCAGAGCAGCAAGATTTATTAAAACGGCTCCAACCGCCAAGTGCAGAGCATTTGATGGGAACTGACAAGTTTGGCCGAGATATTTTCTCAAGGGTGCTTTATGGAGCGAGAGTCTCTTTATTAGTCGGTTTCGTCTCGGTGGTCGGTGCGATTACCATTGGCACTGTGGTCGGAGCGGTAGCGGGGTATTTCAAAGGATTTGTTGATTCCTTGTTAATGAGATTTGTGGATGTTGTGTTGTCGATCCCTGACATTTTTCTCTTAATCACGCTCGTCACCATTTTCAAGCCGGGCATTGATAAATTGATTTTCATCTTTGCTTTGACCGGCTGGACCACAACCGCGAGACTGATCCGCAGTGAATTTTTATCACTACGAACAAGAGAATTCGTACTCGCAGCAAGAACCATTGGAACGAAAAACCATGTCATCATCTTTTCACATATTTTACCGAACTGTATCGGTCCTATTATTGTGTCAGCTACCCTTAAAGTAGGTTCCGTCATTTTAGCTGAATCAACGCTGAGCTATCTAGGATTTGGCATACAGCCGCCAACCGCGAGCTGGGGCAACATGCTACAAGATGCACAAAACTTCTCGATTATGGTGCAAGCGTGGTGGTATCCGCTCTTCCCAGGTTTACTCATATTGCTGACCGTTTTATGCTTTAACTTCTTAGGTGATGGACTAAGAGATGCCCTTGATCCTAAAAAATTAAAGTAAATTGACGTACTTAAGTAACAAAAAAATGTATTTTAATATCAAAAGTGGTTGAAAAAGGAAATTTGATATAGTACCATAGATTTACAGTGAATAAGAGATTGAGAGGGGGGCTCCTGATTGTCTGTTAAAGTGGAAACACCAATTTCAGATGATGGTACAAACTTTTTTGGTTTCCAGTATAAAGAGATTTACTCACGTCTTTTATCTCAAAATGTGGATATGGAAATTGACTTTATTCAAAGAAAAATTCTTCAAAACTATGATCATCCGCACATTTTAGATTTTTGTTGTGGACATGGAAGACACCTGCTTAAACTTTGGCAGGCAGGTTTTCAAATAGATGGACTGGATATTAATCAGGATTTTTTGGCGCATATTGAAAAAGAGTCAAATCACCAAGTGACAACATTTTTAGAAGATGGAAGAGATTTTCATCCCCCTCGAACGTATGATGTTGTGCTTAATATGGAAACATCGATTGTCTATATGTCAGATGAGGAGAACATGAAAATGCTGAGGTCCATGTATTCATGTTTAAATGAAGGTGGAACATTACTACTTCACCTTGCAAATCGAGAATTTCTTATTAAGTATTTCCATCCACTTATCTGGTTTGGAGATGAAAAGACAGGCTATGCCTTAGAAAAAAGACAGTTAGATATAGTAAACAGCACTATTAAAATAGAACAAACAAGGATAGTGAATTACAAAACAACCAACCATGTCATCACAATGCGGTTATATAGTGTAGCTGAAATCACAAATATGCTAAAAGATGCTGGTTTTATCGTCAAACATATTTATGGAGATTTTGAAAGTAATTCATATAACGTAGAAGCTCACAACACGATACTTTTATGCACAAAATGAAGCATTAAAGGGGGTGAGTCATATGAAAACAAACGTTATTATCATCATCACAAAATAAGTGACTTTTATATTCATTCTGAGAAGTGCGTGTTCAATCACACGCACTTTCTTACGTAAATAAATAGTTCAGACGAGAAGATTAGAGGTTGATTTTATTGATCGCTATCCTGAAGCAGCCACAATTCCTTATGTTTTGTATGGGACAATTATTTTCCCGTTTTGGGGACGGTCTTACAACTATTGTCATCCTTTATGTGGTTGGAACTACATCGAATGATCCGTTATTAATTGGATTTGTGTTATTTTGTCAATATTCACCCATGTTTTTCTTTGGCTTATTTGGTGGTGTTGCGGCAGACCGATTCAAAAAACATCATATTATGATTGCAGCCGATTTATTTCGGTCTTTCATATTAATAGGAATGATCTTTAGTTTACATCATCCAGTGTATGTCATTATCCTCGTTTTTTTATCAGGTATAGGAAGTGCTTTTTTTTATCCAGCGCGCTCCTCGTATATTCCGGTTGTAGTGGGAGAAAAAAATATTACAGAAGCGATGGGGGTTTCTCAAAGTATTTATTCCGTTATGCAGATTGCGGGTCCTGGTATTGCAGGCCTACTTCTTCTTTTCTTTTCACCGACAGCTCTACTCATTATCGATATTTTTACTTATAGTCTATCCGCATGTTTTATCTTGCTGACGGCTGTACTTGTGAAAAAGAACAATAAGGAAGGGGAAGCGAGCCTTTCAACGTCTAAAGAAAAACAGTGGACGGCGATCAAGCAAGGATTGAAGGTCGTATTTCAATCAGCACCACTTGCCTTTTTAATCCTTTTATTAACACAAGTCATGTTTATCGCAGGAATTTTTAATACTACATCCAACTCTATTTTGCTGCACGAGTTTCAAGTATCAGGTTTTCATTTTGGGATGATTGAAGCATTTTCGGGTATCGGAGCCGTCATCGGTTCCATTTTAGGTCCTTACTTGCTTGGGAAATTCAAACCTGGTTATATATTAATGACAACGACGATCTTTATGGGAATTTGGATGATGGTCATCATACCGGTTGAGTTTCTAGAAGCACTGTTTGGGTTACCACCAGTCTACCTTTGGGTGTTTGGTATCGGCTTAATGAATGCTTTCTTGAATGTGCCGATTAGCAGTTTATTTCTAGGGCTTACTCCAAATGCTTATAGAGGACGTGCAATGTCCATCTTACAAATGTTCTCTAACTTCGGTATCATTCTTGGATTAATCATCGCCGGTATGTTTTCAAAATATATTGGTGTCATTTGGATTACAGCCATCTCTGGCTTAGTACTGCTCGCTATCAGTTTATTCTCAATGCGGATGAAAGGTTTTTCCGCCTTATTAACTGTCACGAAAAAAAATAAAGACAAACCGTCAGTTGCCCAGCTTGAAGTTTAATAAAGTTGGAATAATTTCTCTATCCCTTGCCCATACTGTGGACAACAGTTTTTATAAAGTGAGGGATTGGTTATGTTATTTCTTCATGACGTATGGGTGAATTGGTTTGAAGGGGAAGAAAATGGCTACAATGTGTGTCATTTTCATGAGTGGCGTAAGGAGGACAGTGTGGAGCTGTTAGATCAAGTACCTTTACTTAAGGTGCAGAGTCCTTTGTATGATTATATAGAGAATGATCTTTCAGAACTACCGAAGACGCTGCTAGAATCTGTATTTGAGAAATCATATATTCGAAAAAATCATGAACGGCGTAAACTAGAATATTGCTTTGTGGTCACGGACGGTATCCGAATTATTGCGGTGGATACGATTGGGTATTCCATTCCTGTGAGGAAAAGCCGCTTAATCCCAAGGCAGGAGCAATTGGTGTATGAAATGGTGAAAGATGTGAAGGCTGAGGAATATGAATTTTCTCAGGACAGTCTTGAGTCGTCGAAGGAGTATCATATTTTGTCTTTACCGCCGCAGCACATCAGCGGACTAACAAGAAAAGAAAGACAGTTGAAGCAGCTCATGTTTATGGCGCTCGATCAATTAAAAGGTCTTCAAAACAGGGCGGAGATTGCGTATTGGTATACGGAATGGAACCCGCGTATGTACAATCAAATTAAGCGAATGTCATTCGAAGAGATTTGGAACATGCTTTACAATGAAACCATCGATGGATGGTCAGAGAATCATTTAGCCTTCTGTGAAAAAATGATTAAGGGACAGCCGTTTTTTGAAAAGCTTTGGGAAATGGAAAATGAATCAAAGGTGAATTAGAAAAAGCTTGCAGCACATCACGCTGCAAGCTTTTTTTATTTGCGTTTTCTACCTAGACCCATTGCATTCTCCATTTTTTTCAGCATTTTATTTGCTGCGCGATTTGCTTTTTCAGCACCTTCGTCAAGAATGCGGTCAAGCTCATCTGACTCAATGAGTTCATAGTATCGATCTTGAATTGGTTTTAAAGCATCAACGACGACGTTCGCAAGATCTCCCTTAAATTCACCATACCCTTTGCCTTCATATTTTTGCTCAAGCTCTGCAATCGATATGTTGCCTAACACAGAATAAATCGTCAGTAAGTTCGCAATACCGGGCTTGTTCTCTTTGTCGTACTTAACGATGCCTTCTGAATCCGTCACAGCACTTTTGATTTTCTTTTCAAGCTGTTTTGGTTCATCTAATAAAGTAATGAAGGATTTTTGGTTCGGATCGGATTTGCTCATCTTTTTCGTTGGATCTGCTAACGACATAATCCGAGCGCCTTCTTTTGGAATCTTCACTTCAGGTACAGTGAAAATGTCATTGTATTTGCGGTTAAAACGTTCAGCAAGCGTTCTAGTCAATTCAAGATGCTGCTTTTGATCTTCTCCGACAGGGACTAAATCAGTACCATATAATAAGATATCACCAGCCATTAATGGAGGATACGTTAATAGTCCTGAAACAACCGCTTCCTTACCAGCGGATTTGTCCTTAAATTGGGTCATTCTCTCTAATTCCCCAATATAAGCAACACATTGAAGCATCCATCCTGCCTGGGCGTGGGCAGGTACCTCTGATTGGATAAACAATGTCGCCTTCTCTGGATCAAGTCCAACTGCCAAATAAAGAGCTGCTAAGCTTCTAATATTTTGGCGAAGAGCTAGCCTGTCCTGACTCACCGTAATTGCATGCTGATCGACGACACAAAAATATCCGTGATAATCATGTTGCAAATCGACAAATTGCTTCATCGCTCCGATATAGTTCCCCAATGTGACCGAACCGCTCGGCTGAATGCCTGAAAAAATTGTCTTCTTTGTCATACTAAAACCTCTTTTCCTCAATATAAAAAGGCTCACCCGTCACTTTTCAACAGAAAAGGGACGAATGAACCGTGGTACCACCCTTGTTATTTCACATGGAAATCACTCAAGACGTTGATATCGGAGACTGCTCCGTCTAAGCCTACTTACTTTCAAAAGTGTTCGGTTAGCTGCTCCAAAGCCCATTCCATATATGCCATTGACTGCTCGCACCGACCGCAGACTCTCTATAAATGGTGAATATATGTACTCTTCTTTTTCATCGCAACAGTATAATTGAATTCATTATAATGAAGCAAAAATCAAAAGTCAAAGCCTATATATAATAAATGAAGAGCAGAATAAACATTTCAATTAATAAGCTAAAACCTATTATTTTCATGAAGGGAAAATTACTTTGGAAAGATGATGATAAATGTTTGTTTAAATCATCGTCAATAGTGCCCTTTTGCTTGTTTAATGAATCAAATACCTTTCGAAAGCTGTGAGCTGTTTGATCAAAAAAACCACTTTTTAAAGTGATTAACGATAACCATATTAGCAAAGTGATCGATGCTAAATAAAAAGTGATGTTAATCATACTTAAGAGAGAGAGGTGCCCATAAAAAATGAAACTTAAAATAAATACAAGGCAATTAGAACTAATTAAAAGAATAAAAAATCTGATAACAATCACTCCTGTGCATTAAAACTTTACTGTACTAAAATAGCAATAAAAACATTTAATTCGAGACTTTCACTATATAAGAAAAACGAAACAAGGAATTAAGCAGTTGTTTTAACAAAATTCTTGATATCAGTTTACAATGAATCATGAAGATTGCCAATTGTATAGACAGGATTACTTCTGATTAGGTATTTCAGATCACAAAATTAAAGGGAAATACCCAATTTGTTTCAATTTTTTAATAAATTTATTAAAAAATCATCGAAATATGAAAATTTTCTTAAAAAAATGAATGCACAATTACTTATTTGCTAGTATAATAGTTCCTGTAGTTCATTTATGAAGGGGAGGTCAACAACTAGATGAAAAAGTCTAAATTTTCACTGCTTTTAGTTTTTTTATTGGTGCTGACTATTTTTGTATCTGCATGTTCAGGTAAACAAAGTAGCGACAAGGGCACTGCATCCAAAGATTCAAAACAAGAGGCTACAATTTTAGAATCACAGGAAATGCCTGCAATGGATACAATCCAAGCAAGCGATACAATTAGTTTCACAACTATGAATAACGTTTTTGAGGGTTTGTATCGATTCAATGATAAAGAAGAATTAGTACCTGGTATGGCAGATGGCGAACCAGTAGCTAACAAAGATAAAACAGTTTATAACATTAAACTAAAAGATGCCAAATGGTCTAATGGTGATCCAGTTAAAGCTCAAGACTTCGTTTATGCTTGGCAACGTGCTTTAGATCCAGATCAAAAGTCTGAGTATGGCCCATATATGATGGTTGGTAAAATCAAAAATGCTGATAAGGTTTACAACAAAAAAGCAAAGCCTGATGAACTAGGAATTAAAGCTGTAAGCGATAAAGAATTGCAAATCACACTTGAAAAACCAATTCCTTACTTCCAATCTCTACTTTCATTCCCAACTTTCTATCCAGTGAATGAAAAGTTCGTTAAAGAACAAGGTGATAAATATGCGAAAACTGCAAAGAACCTTGTATACAATGGACCGTATGAACTTTCTTCTTGGGATGGACCACAAGCAACAACTTGGGAATACAAAAAGAATGAAGAATATTGGGATAAAAAGAATGTCTCTATGACAAAACTTACTTTTAAAGTATCTAAAGATCCACAAGCAGCAGTTAACGCATTCGAAGCTGGAGAAGCTGATATTACACCTAAATTATCAACTCCTGCAATCATCTCTCAGTACGAAGGTGATAAGCGAATGAAAAGATTACTAGAACCTACTGTGTTCTGGTTGAAAATGAACCAAGGAAATAAATCATTAAAGAATGAAAATGTTCGTCGTGCAATTGCAACAGCAATTGACAAAGAAGCGTTTGTAAAAGATGTATTGCAGAATGGTTCAGTTGCTGCATACTATCAAATTCCAAAAGACTTTGTACATGATGAAAACGGAAAAGACTTCCGCGATGGAATGCCTAAATACTTAGAAACAAACAAAGATGAAGCTAAGAAACTTTTCGAAAAAGGTCTAAAAGAATTAGGAACGTCTAAAGTAACGCTTAATTACTTAGGTGATGATTCTGAGACTGCTAAAACAATCGGAGCTTTCATTAAAGATCAGCTTGAGAAAACTTTACCTGGCTTAGATATTAATATTCAAAGTGTTCCTTTTGCTACTCGTATTGATCGTGATAAGAAAGAGGATTACGATCTACAGATGGCTGGATGGGGCCCAGATTATCTTGACCCGATCACATTCTCTGACTTATTTATCACAGGTGGTGGGAACAACCACATGGGATACTCTAATAAGAAATATGATCAACTCTTAAAAGATGCATCTGGTAAGTTAGCTGCTAAACCTGAAGAACGCTGGAAAGCTTTACAAGAAGCTGAAAAAGTATTACTACAAGATGACGCAGGACTTTCACCAATCTATCAGAGAGCAACTAATTATCTGATTAGTAACAAAGTTAAAGGATTTGTCATTCACAAGGTTGGACCAGAATTCAGCTACAAATGGATGAAAATTGAAGGATAATTAACAATCTTATAGAAAAGAGAGTGTATTCTCTGAATATACTCTCTTTTTCACTGAAAGAAATATGTCGAAATATACAGAAAAGTCAGTTTTATCAGGAGGTGCAAGTATGCTGAAATACTTAATTAGACGGGTTGGCTTCATGGTCGTTACCCTCTTCATCATTGTTTCAATCACTTTTTTCTTAATGAAACTCATTCCGGGTTCTCCTTTTGTTAATGCTCAAAAATTGTCAGAAGCACAACAAGCTGTACTTAATGCAAAATATGGGCTAGATCAGCCTATTCCAATTCAATACTTTCACTACTTGATTAATACATTCACTGGAGATTTAGGTGTTTCATTCCAATTCAACAATACCTCCGTAACAGAACTTCTTTCATACCGAGTAGGACCATCTGCTGTCCTAGGCCTTCAAGCGATTATTATAGGAACGATTGTTGGTATCTTCTTGGGAGTAGTTGGAGCTTTAAGGCAGAACACATGGATAGATTATTCTGCTACTTTCTTGGCAGTTATCGGTAAATCAATACCGAGTTTTGTATTCGCGGGATTACTTCAGTACTTTATTGCGGTGAAATTAGGTTTACTACCAACTCAATTTTGGAATGGATTCGAGTATACAATTTTGCCCACAATAGCATTAGCTATGTTCCCTATCTCCATTTGTGCACGCTTTATGCGAACAGAAATGGTTGAAGTTCTTGAGACAGATTATATTTTACTAGCAAAGGCCAAAGGAGCAGGCTATTTCGAATTAGCATTTAAGCATGCAATGAGAAATGCGTTGATCCCTGTTGTTACAGTTCTTGGTCCACTAACTGTTAGTTTAATGACGGGATCTCTCGTAATAGAGAAAATCTTCTCAATTCCTGGAATTGGTGAGCAGTTTGTTAAAGCTATTACTGTAAATGACTATCCAGTTATTATGGGAACAACAATTTTATTCGCCGTTCTTTTTGTTGTGGTTGTATTTATTGTCGATATTCTATATGGAATTATCGATCCGAGAATTCGTGTAGCAGGGGGTAACAAATGATGAAACAGCAAGAAGAAAATATTGATAAAAGTCTATTTGAACCCGCTGGTGTTGATACATTTTCTGCTGAAAAAATTGAGAAACCTAGTCTGAATTATTGGCAAGACGCATGGCTTAGAATCAAAAAGAATAAAGCCGCAGTTGTAAGTTTAGTGATTTTATTTTTAATTGTATTCATGGCTATCGTCGGACCATTAATTAGTGGTAAAGATTTTAGTACTCAGACAACGTCTGAAGCGAACCTACCTCCTCGAATCCAAGGATTAGAGCATGTTAGCTTCCTTCCATTTACTGGGGAAAGAACGCTGAAAAGTGGTGATGTGGTCAACCCTTATGAACAAAAAGGAATTGATCATTACTACTGGTTTGGTACGGATAATCTTGGGAGAGATCTATTCACACGTGTGTGGAAAGGAACTCAAATCTCACTGCTTATTGCTGTTGTTGCAGCTGTGATCGATTTAATTATTGGTGTTGCTTATGGTGCAATTTCTGGTTATTTTGGCGGGAAAATTGATAATGCGATGCAACGTGTTCTAGAGGTTCTAATGGGTATTCCCAACTTGATCGTTGTCATATTAATGATTCTCGTCTTAAAGCCAGGGATTATTCCAATTATTATTGCTCTAAGTATTACCGGGTGGATCAGTATGGCCAGGGTTGTACGAGCCCAAGTCATGAAGCTGAAAGAACAGGAATATGTACTAGCCGCTAGAACTTTGGGATTAAGCAACTTTAAAATTATCTTTAAACACATGTTGCCTAACTTAACAGGTGTGATGATTATTAATACAATGTTCACCATTCCTAGTGCAATTTTCTTCGAAGCATTCTTAAGTTTTATTGGGTTAGGTCTCCAAGAGCCACAAGCTTCACTAGGGACGCTAATTGAAGACGGATTTAAATCAATGATTGCTTTCCCATATCAAATGGTTTATCCGGCAATTATCATTAGTGTTATCATGATCGTCTTTAACCTTGTTGCCGACGGTGTGAGAGATGCACTTGATCCAAAAATGAAAGATTAGTACGGGACGGTGATGATGATGAATAAACAAGAAACCATTCTAAAAGTAAATGATTTAAATATCTCATTTCACACGTTTGCTGGTGAAGTCAAGGCAATAAGAGGTGTGAATTTTGAATTAAAGAAAGGTGAGACGCTTGCCATTGTTGGAGAATCTGGTTCAGGAAAATCGGTTACTTCAAAATCAATCATGGGGTTGCTTCCTAAATCTAACTCTGAAGTGAAAAAAGGCGAGATTTTGTTTCAAGACAAAAACTTAACAAAACTTTCTGATAAACAAATGCAAAAAATACGTGGGAAAGATATTGCAATGGTCTTTCAAGATCCAATGACCTCATTAAATCCTACAATGACAATTGGCAAACAAATTATAGAACCAATTTTAAAACATCAAAATGCTAGTAAAGAAGAAGCTAGAAAAAGAGCACTTGAGCTACTCAGCCTTGTAGGTATTCCAAAACCTGAACAAAGGTTTAAGCAATATCCTCATCAATTTTCAGGTGGTATGAGACAAAGGGTTGTGGTGGCAATTGCTCTTGCTTGTAATCCTAAAATATTAATTGCTGATGAGCCGACAACAGCGTTAGATGTTACAATTCAAGCGCAAATTTTAGAACTGATGAAGGATCTACAAAAGAAAATTGAAACATCGATTATCTTTATTACGCATGATTTAGGGGTCGTTGCGAATGTAGCTGATCGTGTAGCGGTTATGTATGGTGGTCAAATTGTCGAGATTGGTACAGTTGATGAGATTTTCTATAACCCACAGCATCCTTATACTTGGGGATTATTAAGCTCTATGCCTAGTCTGGACGCAAAAGAGGAGAAATTATTTGCTATACCTGGTACGCCGCCAGACTTGCTAAATCCTCCAAAAGGTGACCCGTTTGCTGCTAGAAATCAATATGCGATGAAAATCGATTTTGAACAGCAGCCGCCTTTATATCAAGTGTCAGAAACGCATTATGCAGCTACATGGCTATTACATCCTAATGCGCCCAAAGTAGAACCTCCTGAATCGATTAAGCAAAGAATGCGACAATTTAAAGCGCAAAAAGGGGGGGATCACATTGAGTGAAAAAGATGTTATTTTACAGGTGAATAATCTTAAGCAATATTTTAATGTGGGCAAACCAAATGAAGTAAAAGCTGTTGATGATGTTAGCTTCGATATTTATAGAGGAGAAACTTTGGGGCTAGTAGGTGAGTCTGGTTGCGGTAAGTCGACTACTGGAAGAAGTATCATTCGTTTGTATAATGCAACAGATGGTGAGGTTATTTTTAATGGACAGAATGTTCATGATAAAAAATCGACTGCTGATCTGAAGCAATTTAATCGAAAAATGCAAATGATCTTTCAGGATCCATATGCCTCACTCAATCCAAGAATGAAAGTTGAAGACATCATTGCAGAAGGCATCGATATTCATGACCTAGCAAAAACAAAGCAAGCACGTAAAGAGCGTGTGTACCAATTGCTTGAAACTGTTGGCTTGAACAAAGAGCATGCAAACAGGTACCCGCATGAATTCTCTGGTGGTCAAAGGCAGCGTATTGGGATTGCCCGTGCATTAGCGGTTGAACCAGATTTCATTATTGCCGATGAACCAATCTCTGCATTAGATGTGTCGATCCAAGCACAGGTCGTCAACTTAATGAAAGAGCTTCAAGAAGAAAAAGGCTTAACGTACTTATTCATTGCCCATGACCTGTCTATGGTAAAATACATCAGCGATCGCATTGGCGTAATGTATTTCGGGAAATTGGTCGAGCTGGCACCAGCGAATGAATTATACGAAAACCCGCTTCATCCATATACAAAATCATTACTATCTGCGATTCCGCTTCCAGATCCAGATTATGAGCGTAACCGCAAACGAAT
Organism: Bacillus pumilus; assembly: GCF_009937765.1. Taxonomy (NCBI): domain Bacteria; kingdom Bacillati; phylum Bacillota; class Bacilli; order Caryophanales; family Bacillaceae; genus Bacillus; species Bacillus pumilus. The sequence goes on from NZ_CP047089.1 coordinate 2,225,091, forward strand.
CAAGTATGATCCATCTGTTCACAAAGGAACGAACACTGAGTTCCGTGAAGTGAAGCCAGGCCACTTTGTGAGCTGCACAGAGGAAGAATTCAAAGAGCTTCAGGCAAAACAATCATAAGAGAGAAGAAGCGCTGCTACGTCAGTGCTTCTTTTTTTATTTTACAAAAGAATGCGATAATGGTAATTTCTAGTTAACAACAAACGGGTTCTAGGAGGAAATCAGATGTCGATATGGAAGACGTTTCGCTATTCATTCTTTCACTTTCTCATTGTATTCATGCTTTTTTCAACGTCTTTTTTGAGAAAGCCAAATGGAGTGCAGTGGATGCTCATATTTATGGTGTTCATTGGCATTGCGTCTTTTTCCGTGGAATATATGCTTCACCGGAAATTAAGCAATCAGAAAGAGGAAGCACGCCGCAGAAAGTATCTTTATTTCATCATGTTTCAAACTGGGATGACACTCATCCTGTTTGTCTGTTTTCAATTACTCATGAATCGTTCGATATAAAACTTTTTTCTGTTGTTTGAAAAAAAGTGAAACTAGAGGAGACTTTTCTGCGTCTTACTAGTACAGGCGTTTAAATAGCAGGAAATCGGGAATATCTAAGGAAGTGATTCTTAACGATATCATAAGGAGCGGATCCATGAATTGGTATGAAAAGCTCAGTGAATACTTCCCGATAGAAGAAATGAAGTCAAAAGAGCATATGGAAGCTTTATTAAAGGAAAGAAGTGATGTTTATCATAAGGAGGAAGGACCTCATCATGTGATGATGTACGACGAATTTGATCATTTCATCTTTATTGATTATTTATTTGTTTCCAGAGATGCAAGAGGTGAAGGCCTCGGATCAAAGCTCATTCATAAGCTGAAGGAAAAAAAGAAACCGATCTTGCTTGAGGTTGAGCCTGTAGATGAAGATGATGCAGATACTGCAAAACGCCTAAAGTTTTACCAAAGAGAGCACTTCAAGCATGCAGAATCAATCGGTTATAAACGCAGGTCACTTGCAACAAATGAAGTGAACCGCATGGAAATCCTTTATTGGTCGCCTCTTATAGATAATGAGGAAGAAATGATGGAGGCTATGAGGAAGACCTATGAACGAATCCATACGTATAAAGACGAGGAATGGTATGGGCAGTCGTATGAAGATGTTGATGATGTATTAAAGGTCATTGAAAATAGAAAACAAAAAAATATTTTCGATCATCTCGACTAAATGAGAATGTTCAGACATCAAGCAACACTACAAAATGAATGAAATTGTCTAGTTTTTGTCACAAAAATTGCAAGAAAATCTGTTCACACTTACTTTTTTATAGTATAATCACTATAAAGATTACTTATTTAGAACAATTTTAATTTAAGAATACAGATCAATATTCATTCTACAAATTGAGGAGTGAAGATTTATGGTAACATTATACACATCACCAAGCTGTACATCATGTAGAAAAGCAAGAGCGTGGTTAGAAGAACACAATATTCCGTATCAAGAGAGAAACATCTTTTCAGAGCCTCTTTCAATCGATGAAATTAAAGAAATTCTTCGAATGACTGAAGACGGTACAGATGAAATTATCTCAACACGTTCAAAAGTATTCCAAAAGCTAAATGTGAATGTTGAGACAATGCCTCTTCAACAATTGTATAAACTAATCAATGAGCATCCAGGTCTTTTAAGACGTCCAATCATCTTGGATGAAAAAAGACTACAAGTTGGCTACAATGAAGATGAAATTAGACGTTTCCTTCCAAGAACGGTTCGTACATTCCAACTCAGAGAAGCTCAGCGACTTGCTAACTAATAGAAAAAACGAAAAGCTGCCGATCATTTGGCAGCTTTTTTTATTTGTTTTCAGCCGTTTGTTCGTAAAACAGGCTGGCTAAAATGACCATGATGACTGTTAAAAAAGGGAGCATCAATTCAAGAGTTGCGTGCTGTGCCATAAATTCATTCAATTTCACATCACGAACAATCATTTCACCGCCAGTAAAAGCCAAAAGAGCACTTCCTCCGTATAAAAGAAACGGGAATTTGGTTAAAGCCGCATGAATCAGCTTACTTCCCCAAATAATAATCGGTACTGAAATCATCAGCCCAAAGGCAGTCAGCAACATGTTGCCCTTTGCCGCTCCTGCAACAGCAATCACATTATCAAGTGACATAAAGAGGTCGGCAATCACAATGGTCTGTACCGCACGCCAAAGGGAGCCGCTGCTTTTAATACGAATCGATTCTTTTTTTTGTTCAATTAACAAATTGTATCCTATATAAAGGAGAAAAAGTCCGCCGATAAATTGCAAATAAGGGATGGTCAATAAATAAACTGCGGCACCTGTCATTGTAATTCTCATCAGCACGGCCAAAAGTGTGCCGATCCATATGGCTTTATTGCGTTTGTCATTTGACAAGCTGCGGCTAGCCATCGCAATGATCAACGCGTTATCACCGCCTAAAATCAGATCGATGCCAATAATCATCAGTAAGGATATGAGCCACTCTGTTTCCATCCATTTCACCTCATGTCTAATAGAGCTCGTACAACCAATATATGAAGACAATTCAAATATATGTTTCTGTAAGTTTTCTCTGCAAAAAATGCGTTTTTATTTCTTTTATTCATGTTTTATCATAAAATAGACAGTACGAAGCAATACCTCAATTCTTTAAAAGGTTAACATGTAGACGGAACGGGTAAAGTGTAGTAAAGTACTATTAATTGGGAGCTTGTATGTCCCTTCAACATCTTATATAGAAGGGAAGGTTGGCAAAATGGAAATCGAAAGAATAAATGAACATACAGTAAAATTTTATATTTCCTACGGTGATATTGAAGACCGCGGATTTGACCGTGAAGAGATTTGGTATAATCGCGAACGCAGTGAAGAGCTGTTTTGGGAAGTAATGGACGAAGTGCACGAAGAAGAAGAATTTGCAGTTGAGGGACCACTTTGGATTCAAGTGCAGGCACTTGACAAAGGTCTTGAAATTGTCGTGACGAAAGCCCAACTTTCTAAAGATGGACAAAAGCTCGAATTGCCGATTCCAGAAGATAAAAAAGATCAAACAGATGAAGAAAGTCTAGACGCACTACTTGATGATTTTCAAAAAGAAGAGCAGGATCAAGAAGACCATAATGAGAAGGACAAAAAACTTCAACTTCAATTTGTGTTGAAAATGGATGACTTTGAAGATTTGATTGCACTTTCTCAATTAAATATGCAGGATTTTACCACAAGTTTATATTCGTTTGAAAACCGTTATTATCTATATGTTGACTTCCACGAGGATTTGTCAGATGAGCAAGTGGAGAATAAGCTCAGCATTTTGCTTGAATATGCTCATGAATCAGTGGTCAGCATTTACAGACTGAAAGAATACGGTCAGCTGATTATCGAAGGAAATGCCCTTGAAACGATTCAACAGCACTTCTCGTAACCAACAAAAGTCGATTTCTATAGAGGAATCGGCTTTTTTATCTGAATGAATAGGTAAATAAAGAGAACGGCAAGGAGAAAATGAAATGAGAAATTTAGTCAAAGTTCTATTTTTTCTTATCATTACGATAGGTGCTTATTTAGTCATTCAATTAATTGCCGGAGATTTGGCGGTAAGTGTATTAAGTTCTGTCAGTGTTCTATTCACTTTATCGATTATCTTCATCGGGTTTGTCATATTCTTGGAAAACCGAAATCCATCTCAAACGATCACGTGGCTTGTCCTGCTTGGCAGCTTTCCGTTATTCGGTTTTTTGTTCTACATTTTCTTTGGACGCAATATCAAAAAGCGAAGGCTGTTTGAAAAGAAAGCGATTCTAGACGAACAGTTAATCCAGGAAGATGAACATATTCATAGAGAAGCAATTGAGAAGATGACGCATATGGGCGATCATCAGCAGCTCTTATTTAAGCTGGCTCACAGACTTGGACATACCCCTATTACGTATCGCACGTCCTCTAAAGTCCTGACCAACGGAGAAGAAACATTTTCTCATATATTTGAAGAAATCAAAAAAGCGACACATCACATTCATTTAGAATATTATATTCTCCGCCACGATGACCTTGGACAAGAATTAAAAGATATTCTCATTGATAAAGCGAAAAACGGCGTGATTGTCCGCTTTTTATATGACGATGTAGGAAGCTTAAAGCTTTCACGTCAATATATTGCTGACCTCGAAAAGGCTGGCGTTCAGATCGTTCCATTTTTACCTGTGAGACTACCCCTGTTAAATAATAAAATCAATTTCCGAAATCACCGAAAAATTGTCGTGATTGATGGAGAAGTTGGGTTTGTTGGCGGGCTGAACATTGGAGACGAATATCTGGGTAGAAGCAGACAATATGGATTTTGGCGTGACACGCATTTGATGATTAAAGGTGAAGCTGTTCGTGATCTGCAGCAGATTTTCATGCAGGATTGGTACTATATGACGAATGAAAGATGTGCAGGTGTGGACTACTTTAAAGATTTCAGTCACCTTGAAAGCACAACAGAAGGTGTACAAATGATCGCTGGTGGTCCTGATAAACAGTGGGAAGTCATTAAAAATCTCTTTTTCTCCATGATTATCTCTGCCAAAAAGTCTATTTGGATCGCTTCGCCATATTTTGTGCCGGATGATGATATTTTGTCTGCACTGAAAATTGCTGCATTAAGCGGAGTAGACGTACGGATTATTGCACCGAAAAATCCAGATAAACGAATCGTCTTCCATGCGTCCCGTTCATACTTCCCTGAGCTTTTAGAAGCAGGTGCAAAGGTGTATGAATATGATCAAGGCTTTATGCATAGTAAATTTATCATTGTGGATAGCGAGTTGGCTTCAATAGGAACGGCCAATATGGATATGAGAAGCTTTCATTTGAATTTTGAAGTAAATGCCTTCCTCTATAAAACGAAAAGCACTGAGAAGCTTGTAAACGACTTCTTAGGTGATTTAGATCAGTCTCACGAGATTGTCCCAGAAGAATTTGCAAAGAGACCGTTAAGGGTCAGACTCTTTGAATCAACAGCAAGATTATTATCGCCATTACTATAAAGATTGTATTTTCCCCCCTTTTTATCAAGGGGGTTTTTTCGTTTTCCTCAAGAAAACATCAGTAAAATTATATTTTCACACAACAAAAGATCATTTTGACGATTCGCTCTCTTTTAGACGAAAAAGCTATAATACGGTCATCAAAGACTAAGGGGCGAGCTGAATGAATACAGCGATTATGGATAATGGAAAGCTTATTCGTATTACACATCTTTTATCTAAAAACCGGCTGGAGCATGTCAGGGCGACGTGCAAGTTTTACTGCCCAGAATGCAGGGAAGAAGTGCAATTAAAGCTTGGTGAACAACGTGTCTATCATTTTGCACATAAACAGCTCACTGCATGTCCACTAGCCTCAGGCGAAACGGCTTATCATCAAGCGGGAAAAGAAGCCATTATGAATTGGCTTCAGCGGCTTGGGCATAAACCGGTGCTTGAAAAGTATGTGTCAAAGGTTCATCAACGTCCTGACGTGGCCGTCTCTATTGGAGGAACAAGCTATGCAATCGAATATCAATGCTCAAATATTTCACGGCAAGAGCTCCGTAAAAGGACAGCAGGACTCCGTCAAGCAGGCCACTTCCCTATATGGATCATAGGAGCAAATCGTTTAAAGCGAAAATCTGCCCAGCTCTTTTCCTTCTCCTCGATTCATTGGGGAATGTTGAGAGAATCACAGAAAGGGAGTCTGATTTTTTACTGTCCGCTACAGAATCGATTCATCCATCTTGCTCAATTCCTTGTATTTCAACCAACAAAAATATGTGCCGCTATAACTGTCAGATCGCCAACAGCATATCGCCAATTTTCAGATATCCTATCGCAGCCCTCAAGCAAGCGCCAAGTCTCTACACAATGGCTAAGATGTATACAGCAATTTAGGCAGCGACCTCCTCGTATTTTATCAAATGAAAGCAAACGATTAAGAGACGTTTTTTATGAGCATCATCAAACAGCTTTCCCTTTTTTGCCGGCTGAATTATTTATCCCACTACGCAAAGCGTACATCTTTACAAGCCCTGTTTATGTCTGGCAGGGGTGTCTATACGATTGGATGATAAGAAAAAAAGGAAGCAGTCCAGTGACGATTCAACTGTTGATGAAAGAAATCAAGCGGTGTATCGAGATGAAAGGAGTAAAGCTTCGTTATGGCGATGTTTCAATAGAAGAAATAAAAGAGGTCATCACATCATATGTTCATGCGCTTGTCAGACAAGGGTTTTTGCGCATGACGAAAGAGGGTAATTATGAAGTAGCATCAAATCAAAAGCCGATACAAACAGTAGATGAAGCGTTCAAACGAGATGCTTTCTTATTTCATTAGCATGTTTCATGCCCACTTTGATCATGATAAGAAAAAGGTGGTGCTGCGATTGAATAGAAAGAAACGCTTTTTTCTCATTTTTTTAGTCTGTTTGGTATTTATTTCTGCATATGATTTGACAAATATAGTTCAAAACAAAGAAGATAAATACAACACCAATTTCTTTCACTTTCCGAAAGGTTGGTTCAACACAACTTATGCAAGGGGGATTCATATGACTTCAGAAAGCAATAACAACCATTTACCGGACAGAAGCGAAGTAAAAGAAGAAAACAAATGGCGACTTGAAGATATTTTTGAAAGCGTCGATGCATGGAATAAGGAATTTGAAGCGGTCAAAAAAGAAATTCCTAAGCTCGCCCAATTTAAAGGCAAGCTCGCTCATTCTGCTGATGTACTGTATGAAGCCCTAACCTTTCAGGATCAGCTTTCTGAAAAGCTTGGTAAGCTTTATACATATGCGCACATGAAATACGATGAGGATACAACGAACTCATCATTTCAAGCGCTGAATGATAAAGCATCGAATTTATTTACACAGCTCTCTAGTACCTCTGCTTATATTGTTCCAGAGATTTTATCGATTCAAGAAGATAAATTGCAGCAGTTTATCTTGGAAAAAGAAGAATTAAAACTGTATTCTCATGCTCTTGAAGAAATTAATAAAGAACGTCCGCATATCCTAAGTGAGGAGCAAGAGGCCTTATTAGCTGAGGCATCTGAACCTCTCTCAACTTCATCTACTACTTTTAGTATGTTTAACAATGCTGATATTTCGTTCCCTTCTGTAAAGGATGAAAATGGGGAAGAAAAGAAAATTACCCACGGAAACTTTATCACATTTTTAAATAGTGATGACCGTGAAGTGAGAAAGAATGCCTTTAAAGTTGTGTATAAAACGTACGATCAGTATAAAAACACGCTTGCTTCGACACTGAGTGGCTCGATTAAAAAGGATAATTTTTATGCAAAAGTTCGAAATTATAAATCGGCAAGAGAATCAGCACTGTCTCGAAACAGTATTCCAGAAGAAGTATATGACAATCTCATTGATACCGTTCATCAATATTTACCGTTACTACACCGTTATATTGAATTACGTAAAAAGGTGTTAAAGCTTGATGAAGTGCACAATTATGACTTGTATACGCCACTTGTAAAAGATGCTGGAATGAAGCTAACCTACGATGAAGCAAAGGATTATATGCTAAAAGGGTTAGCGCCATTAGGAGAAGAATATGTCTCTGTGTTAAAAGAGGGGCTCAATAATCGCTGGGTAGACGTTTATGAGAATAAAGGGAAACGTAGCGGTGCTTATTCATCTGGAAGCTATGGCACAAATCCATATATCCTCATGAACTGGCAAAATAATATTGATAATTTATTTACACTGGCTCATGAATTTGGGCACTCTGTCCACAGCTACTATACAAGAAAACACCAGCCATATCCGTATGGAAACTACAGTATCTTTGTAGCTGAAGTAGCTTCCACGACAAACGAGGCGTTACTAGGTGAATATTTGTTGAATCATCTAGATGATAAAAAGCAGCGTTTGTATGTGCTAAATCATTTGTTAGAAGGATTTAGAGGAACAGTGTTCAGACAGACGATGTTTGCTGAGTTTGAGCATCTGATTCATGTGAAAGCACAAGAAGGAGAGGCTTTAACGCCAGAATTCATGACGAACCTTTATTACGACCTGAATAAGAAGTATTTTGGAGACGGCATGGTTGTGGATAAAGAAATCGGATTGGAATGGACGAGAATCCCTCACTTCTACTACAACTATTATGTCTATCAATATGCAACAGGCTATAGTGCTGCACAGGCATTAAGCAAGCAAATCTTAGAAGAAGGAAAACCTGCGGTGGAGCGCTACACAGACTTCCTTAAAGCAGGAAGCTCTGATTACCCAATTAATGTGCTGAAAAAAGCAGGTGTTGATATGGCTTCCAAAGAACCAATCGAAGCAGCATGTCAATTGTTCGAAGAAAAATTAAAAGAAATGGAAGAGCTCATCTCTAAAATGGGTGAGTAATGAAAAGACTTCTGTCAGACGTGTGAGTGCAAACTCATCTTTTGACAGGAGTTTTTTTATCATAAAAATAGACCTCTTCGTATGTAGAGGCCGCTCCTTATCATCAACCTTTAAATCCCTTAAAGGTCTTCCTGTGGTTCATTCGATAAAGTGTAAAAAGGATTGCAGCAAATAAGAGTGGTGAGGTGAGATAAAGAGGAAGCATTTTCATTAAGCCTAATATGTTTAAAAAGAAACAGAAGCCAATGGAAACAAGTCCAATGGTTGTGCTACGCATGCAGATCCCTCCATTTTTTCGTTACTTTCACTATATGAAAGTGACAACCCTCTTATGTTTTGTGACAAAAATATGAACATATAGTATATCTGTTGTCATAAGTCGACAAAATTTGATATACTACAGATGTGAAATTAATCACATACAAACATTACCCCTTTGTTTGACCGTGAAAAATTTCTCCCATCCCCTTTGTTGTCGTTAAGACATAGTGAAACCGCGCTTATCCCGGCGCGGTTTCTTCGTGGTTTCAAAAAGAACAAACGTTCCTTTTTAGAGGTAAAGAAAAAACATGGGTCAGCACCCATGTTCATTCTCACAACGATAGACATCAAGATCTGAATGATGATCATCTTCTTTATAGCGCCAAAACATTTCTTGATGCACTTGTACACGTTCGACTTTTTTAGCGAAAGCCAGCTTTTTCATTTCTCGTTCAACTTCTTCAAGTGTCAGGTCATAAACGACCGCAATTTCTTTAGCAGATGCAAATTGAAAGTAAGCAATAAACCATTCAATTGGAGGTCGTTCTGAAGGGGTTGGTTTTTCACCAATCATTTCAAAAAGGATTTCCTCGTATACATCATAAGAGTACGCACCTGAAATTTTTAATCCTTCATCTCCGTTTACTGTATTAAAAAAGGCAAAGGTCGGTAGTTCAGACACGTCCATTTCAGCGGCAATTTTCATATCACATTTTAATGCTTTGACAGCACTTTGAGAATGAATATCGCGCTGGAATTCCTCGATGTCTAGTCCAGCGCTTTTCGCATTTTCTAGTAGTACGTGTTCACTTGTGACATCTTGCTGATGGCAAAAAAGTGATTCTTGAATGAGACGCAGAAATTTCATTCCGCATTTTCTGCCTTGAAGTTCAGCCGCTTTTAATGCAAGCGAGGCGAGATAAGGTGAAGTTACAATTTGTTCAGACAGCATTTGTTCTTTTTTGGTCTGAGTTTTGGTCGCAAATTTCCCCCATGCTTCAGTTAGTAAATGCTTTTTTCGTTTTCGATTCAATGCATTAATACTAGAGCTTGTCACTGTTCGTAATGTGAAAAAACGGCCGTACTTCATTTTTAATTTTTTGATAGATGGCTCTAATAACCAGCAGTCTGGACTTAGAGGGTCAATGAATACATAGATTTCAATCGGCTTTTGAGGATGTCCGTGACAGTGTGAGAAATATTGATCATGCGTATTGCAGCTCAAGATCGTCCATCCTTTTCAGGTGTTTGATTGACCATATGACGAGCCGTTAAAGAAAGCCGCTCAAATAAAAAGTCACGAATATCGCCGGTTAATCCTACTTGATCCATTGCATCCTCCATGCATTCAAGCCATGCGTCAGCCCGCTCCTCAGTAATCGGAAAAGGGAGATGTCTCGCCCGTAGCATAGGGTGGCCATGCTCCTCTGTATAAAGCGGGGGTCCGCCTAAATATTGCGTTAAAAACTGTTTTTGTTTTCTTGCTGTTTCTTTTAAGTCATCCGGGAAAATAGGATGAAGCAAAGGATGACACTTTACATTTTCATAAAAAGTATCAACAAGTTGCGATAGAAGTTCCTCTCCAACCGCTTCGTAAGGTGCGTTAAACGATTGTACCATGTTGACTACTCCTTTTACTCGTAGTTAATAGGATGTCACACCCTATTGAAAATTCATTTATTTCAAAAGTGATATTCAGTTTGTTCTATTTGATTGTTTCTGTTCTTGTATACTTATTTTAACAACCTCAACTCAATTCCACAAACAAACCGCTTTGGGCTATTGGAAATAAGGGGAGAGGCGGGTTCCGTGATCAATTGACCATATCATAACACATTCAGTCAAAAAAGGGTGAAAAGCGACATACAAAAAACCGAAGAGGTTATTCTCTTCGGTTTAAGCGAAATATTGTGCTGTGATTTTCTTTACATAATTTTGTGTTTCTTTAAATGGTGGAATGCCGCCGTATTTATCAACATTTCCTGAGCCTGCATTGTAAGCAGCTAAGGCGAGTGAGACATTTCCATTATATTTTTGAAGCATTTGTTTTATATACTTCGTCCCGCCCTCAATGTTTTGGGCCGCATCAAAGGCATTATTCACGCCAAGTGACTTAGCTGTAGATGGCATAAGCTGCATAAGGCCAAGTGCGCCTGCATGGCTCACTGCATTCGTACGATAGCCAGATTCTTGCTTGATCACCGCATGAATCAGCTTTTCTGGAACACCATGTTTTTGAGCCATTTGTGACACAATTTGATTAATTTCTTTTGAAGATGAGCCGCTTGAAACAGCCTTTTGAAGGGGCGGCGTATAGCTGTTGTTTAAGACATTTCCAATACCATTCGCTGTATTTAATTGAGCGTCATTCGCAAATGAAGGTTGAGCTTGAAGCTCTTCACCGCCAGCGATAGCAGATAAGTATGGATTTGTACGTGCATATTGTGTGTTCGGAGCCGTTGATGGGTCCGTTCCCATAAATGCAGAAATGGATAGCGGGAGGCGTGATAATTCTGATCCGCCTAAAAAATCTTGCAACAGCGACTGAAATGAGGCCTGTGCATTCGATTCTTGGCCGCCCTGCATTTGCGTTTGTCCAGGGTCTGATTGTAACGTTTTAAGCGCTTGGAGCTGCATAAAGGATTGAAGTTGATTGACGTTCATCATGTTCCTCCTTCAAGGAATTCATCTATTCTGTGTTTTCATTTTTTCTTCATAAAAACGTACGACTTTGTTTTTCGTGTTTCGTACAGGGATTTGAAATTGTTGGAGCAATGCGGAGAATGCGGTTTGTCCGATTTCTAGGTCGCTCACTTCAAATTCAAGTTCGTAGTCCTCTACTGTTAAATATCGGCTGTGATCCAAAACAATTAAGCCTTCTTTGATCTTTTTTTCAGCTCTCGACGTTTCAAGTGAACCAAAATACACAATTTGATCCTTTTGAATGTTCAAATGGTCTAGCCTGTCAGCCACTTCACCTTTTGGCAACTGAAAATCATCAAGGTTTGAAGGAGGAGCGATCGTTTGGTGGGTTTCGAGCAAGCCTATCTCGTGTGGTTCCTTTAACGTGAGAACCCACTGACCGTTTTTTTCTCTCGTTCTTAATGCAGCGAATTGAGATTTTATATCAAATTGGGGTGTATCAAAGTAATAGTTGGTTTGCGTATGAAAATCAGAATCCTTCAATTGAAAATGTTGTTTCAACTGTTCAAATTCTTCTTTCATTAATAATTGCTTTAGTTCTATTTCAATTTCCTGTGCCATTTTGACATCAACCTTTCATTTAGAGGAAATATGATTATTGTACATGAAGTATGTTCATCATGTAAAAGACTGTTTTTATCTATTGTTTCTCTTTCCGTTTGTGCCAAAATCAAAGGGTAATGACGTGAAAGAGTCATTTATAAAAAGAAAATAGGATTTTCTCCAAAAGTTCGGTTTATCAATATTGAACTTGATATGATAAAATAAAGCTGTACTTTGTTGTAAAGGAGATCATGATGCAAAACCGAATTGAAATCGCAGAAGCAACTTTAAAAGAAGACAGGCTGATTTTGACGACCAAGTCAGAAGAGCAAATCCAAAAAGCAAAAGCATCAGGACAAATGCTTGTTGATTCTGATCACTTTGCGTTCGTTTACATACTTGAAAATGAGGAGTCCTTTTCATATCTTATCTTAGGGGAAGATACATGGGCTCCATTAAAAGAAGCAATGACACTTGACATCCCTGTCTATTTGGCAGCGGAAGGACATTCGTTAGAACTCATTCAGCTTCATCAAGAATTACATTATTTAATCGACAATATTAAAGACAATGCCAATTACGGAGATATGGAAGAGAAAGTGAAGAGCACATTCCTCTGAAATAATTAGGTATATGGAATTGGGGGAAGTTTCATGGACAAAAAACAATGGGATCAATTCCTCGCACCGTATAAACAAGCAGTCGAAGAATTAAAAGTGAAACTAAAAGGCATTCGAAAGCTGTATGAATTCGAGGATGACCATTCACCAGTAGAATTTGTCACAGGCCGAGTGAAACCCGTTGCCAGCATATTAGAAAAGGCAAAGCGTAAAGATATTCCAATGCATGAAATTGAAACGATGCAGGATATTGCTGGGCTTCGCATTATGTGCCAGTTTGTAGAAGACATACAAGTCGTGAAAAAAATGCTTCAGTCACGAAAAGACTTCGTGGTTGTTGATAAACGCGACTATATTGCAGAGCATAAAGAAAGCGGATACCGTTCGTACCACCTTGTTGTGTTATATCCGTTGCAAACGATCAACGGAGAGAAGCAGCTCCTTGTCGAAATCCAAATTCGTACACTTGCGATGAATTTTTGGGCGACGATTGAGCACTCTCTGAATTATAAATATAGCGGGAATATCCCGGAGAAAGTCAAGCTGCGCCTTCAAAGAGCTTCTGAGGCAGCGTCTCTTCTTGATGATGAGATGTCTGAAATTAGAGGGGAAATTCAAGAAGCACAAGTAGCATTTTCCCGGAAAAAGAAAAACGATAGCTGAGCCTGTGCTTGATCAAATATGAAGCTGCCCTCTCATAGCAGCAAGGTGGAAAAGGAGAAGAATTCATGAAATTTGCAGTTTCTTCAAAAGGGAATTCTGTATCTGACACACTCAAAAATAAAATTCAGACCTACTTATTAGATTTTGGGATGGAACTCAATGAAGAGGAACCAGATCTTGTCATTACGGTTGGTGGAGACGGCACCCTACTTTATGCATTTCACCGTTATAGTGACCGTCTGAATGAAACAGCTTTTGTGGGTGTTCATACAGGTCATCTTGGTTTTTATGCTGACTGGGTGCCAAGTGAAATTGAAAAACTCGTCTTAGCTATTGCGAAAACGCCTTATCACATTGTGGAATATCCGATCTTAGAAGTCATTGTCAGATACAACGACGGCGGCAGAGAAGAGAAATATTTGGCTATGAATGAATGTACGATTAAGAGTATGGAAGGGACACTAGTGGCAGATGTTGAAATTAGGGGTCAGCTGTTTGAAACATTCAGAGGTGACGGTCTTTGTCTGTCTACACCGTCTGGCAGTACAGCTTATAATAAAGCACTTGGTGGCGCTATTATTCACCCTTCCATTAGAGCCATTCAGCTGGCAGAAATGGCTTCCATCAACAACAGAGTGTTTCGAACGGTCGGTTCGCCGCTGATTTTACCGGACCATCATACTTGTGTCATTAAACCGAGGAATGATGTCGATTTTCAGGTAACCATTGATCATTTGACGCTGCTTCATAAGGACGTCAAATCCATTCAATGCCGGGTAGCAGACGAGAATGTCCGTTTTGCCCGATTTAGACCATTTCCGTTTTGGAAAAGGGTGCAAGATTCCTTTATCGGAAAAGGAGAATAAGAAAGAGGTCGTTCTCGCTGGAATACTTTACGTTAAACAAAACCATGACAGCCAAAGAAGAGGGGCTGCTTTTAAAGGATTATTTAATAGATCTTGGCATTTCGAAAAGAATGCTGACAGATATTAAATTTGATGGCGGTGATCTCCTCATTAATGGAGAGCATGTTACTGTGAGATACAAGCTGCATAATGGAGACAGGCTCACTATTTTATTCCCAAAGGAAAAAGTGAGTGAAGGGCTAAAGCCTGCTCCGATTCCGCTTGATATTTTATTCGAGGATGAGCATGTCCTTGTGCTGAATAAAAGGCCATATATCCCGTCCATTCCTTCCCGTGAGCACCCGGAGCACAGTATTGCAAATGGGTTGTTGCACCATTATGCAGAGCAGTCTGTTCGGCTGACAGTTCATTTGGTGAATCGTCTTGACCGTGATACATCTGGCGTCATGCTTGTGGCCAAGCATCGCTTTGCCCACAGCCTTTTATCAAAAGCGCAGAAAAGTGGAGCGGTTAAACGAACATACAGAGCGTTTACACATGGCATGATCAAAGAAAAGCATGGCACCATTCGAGCAAAAATTGCTCGAAAAGGAGATAGTATCATTGAGCGAATGGTCGATGATACTGGACAGGAAGCTGTGACGCATTTTACAGTTCGAGCAGTGGACGCTGAGTTGAACATGTCAGATGTGGCGCTAGCACTTGAAACGGGGAGAACCCATCAAATTCGTGTTCACATGCAGTATCTTGGTTACCCGCTCATCGGAGATACGTTATATGGCGGAACGAATGAGCGGATGAACCGGCAGGCACTGCATAGTGAGACTCTTGTCTTTCCTCATCCGATGACTGGGGAGGAAATGACATTCTCGGCTCCGCTTCCTGAAGACATGAAATCATTGCTGCTTTAAATAGAGAAACCCGGCTACCTGCAAGCGCAGGACCGGGTTTTTTTATGATGTGAAATGCTGAAACCTTGAATCGTCATAAGGCATAGAGGAAGGAACAGAAATCGTTTCAAGCTCAGGATATTTGAGGGCAGACAGCCGGTGGCCGAATACACAGCCTGTATCAATGTTGACGGTTCTGCCAACGAATCGCGGGTCTTTCACGGGTGTATGTCCGTAGACAATCCATGGTTTTCCGCGATATTCCTTTGCCCAATCCTTCCGCACCGGTCGTCCATCCGGCCACGTTTCTCCTGTGACTGCGCCAAATAATAAATAGGATCGCATCTGTTTGTTCGGCTTTCTACCAATGTCCTTTTCCTTCATCGCTGCGTGAGCAATCACCAGTTCATTAGGAATAAGTACATCGTAAAGCGGAGCCTTCTCAAATAGCTGCTTAAATTCATGTGACAATGTCGTTTGTTCATGAAGCGGCAGTTGTTTTATTTCATTTACGGTGGTTTCGATGCCATGAAGTAATTTCACAGGATTTCCTTTCAAATAGCGATAAAGCTTAAAGCAATGATTGCCAGGTACGTAGCGGATCGCGCCATGTGAGTAGGCATGAATGACAAAGCGCATGACATCTACTGACTGAGGACCTCGATCTGTTAAATCACCGACAAGTGCTAGCGTTCTCTTATCAGGATGGACGGGTAATCCATGTTTGAGTTCGTATCCTAGTTTGTGTATGAGGGTAAGCAGCTCTTCGTAGCAGCCGTGGATATCACCAATGATATCAAATTTCATAAGATTTCCTCCTGATCTTTCTCATCCATTCATCGGGGTTAAAGAAGTTTGAATTTTAGAACATATAACGAATGGCTTTCTTTTCATTTAGGCAATTGTTAGAATCAATGCTTTAACGTAAACCTTAAAAGATTAAACATCAATGTTAGGAGGCTTTAGCCAATGGAGCATACATCTGTTTCATCACTCGTTGTCGTCATTATTGTTGCCTTTTTCACCCCACTTTTATTGCACCGATTTAAGCTGACCATTCCGGTCGTTGTTGCTGAAATCATCATGGGGCTCATCATTGGAAAAAGCGGTCTTCAACTAGTAGTTGAGCATGATGCATGGTTAGATACGTTATCCATGCTCGGTTTTATTTTTCTGATGTTTTTAAGTGGACTTGAAATAGATTTTTCTTCTTTTGAGTCAAAGAAGAAAGCACGAGAACTACCAAATGGTCTAAAGGAACCAAATACGTTTAAAGCAGCCACTATTGTGTTTCTTGGCGTATTTAGTATTTCTTTTATTCTGTCCTATGCGTTTGTCCTTGCAGGGTTTATTCAAAATGCCTTTTTAATGACGCTCATTATATCGACGATCTCTTTAGGGGTTGTGGTTCCTACTTTAAAAGAGGAAAAGCTGATGCAGACAAATATCGGTCAAATCATCTTGCTTGTCGCTGTCATTGCAGATTTGGTGACGATGATTTTACTTGCTGTATTCTCCTCCATTTATGGCGATGGTACAGGGAATATGTGGCTTCTGCTCTTATTATTTGCTGCGGGCATCCTTCTTTATTTATTTGGTCGCGTATTTAAGACAAAGTCAATTTTTCAGTCCATGTCAAAAGGGACCGTGCAAATTGGGACAAGGGCGATCTTTACTCTCATTATAGTCTTAGTTGCCTTATCTGAATCACTCGGTGCTGAAAATATTCTTGGAGCGTTTTTAGCGGGCGTACTCGTGTCTCTTCTCTCGCCGAATAAAGAGCTTGTTCAGCAACTGGATTCATTTGGCTACGGATTTTTGATCCCTATCTTCTTTGTGATGGTCGGAGTGGATTTGAATATATGGGCACTATTCAAAGACCCAACCATTATGATCATGATCCCGCTGCTATTTATTGCCTTACTCATTAGTAAGCTCATCCCGATTCTTTATTTGAAAAAATGGTATGACATGAAAAAAGTGATCGGTTCTGGCTTTTTATTAACATCGACGTTATCACTCGTCATTGCAGCTGCGACGATCGGGGAGCGGCTCGGAGTCATTGACCATAAAATGTCTGGAGCGCTGATTCTAGTCGCGGTACTCACGAGTATTTTAACGCCGGTTTGGTTTAAAGCGCTGTTTAAAAAAGAACAAGCTGCGAGCCATAAAAAACGTGTGACCTTTATTGGTGCAAATCAGCTGACCTTACCTGTTACACTCGATTTACATCAGGATGAATATGATATTCGAATTTTGCATGTCTTTCAAGAAAATAAAGAAGCGCTGCTTGCAGACTCCATCTTTGAAGTTGAATCGATTGAAGAGTACAATGATGAGACGCTGCGAAAGGCAGGCGTTGGCCAGGAGGATGTCCTCGTCGTCGCAACTGGCAGTGAGACGAAAAATAAGGAAATTGCTTTATTTGCAAAGGAAGAAGGAGCGAAACAAGTCATTGCGAGTGTGAACAAAGCTGAGGCAGAGCTGGAATTGAAGGAAGCAGGAATTGATACGTTTTCTAATTTCCTATCATCTAAAACGGTGCTTAGAGCCTTGATTGAAGCACCAGATGCGATTCGATTATTAACAAATGAGGATACTTCCTTGTATCAAATTCAAATGAACAATCATCGCTATCACAATGTAATGCTGAGGGAATTTCCGTTTACTGGCGATTTGGTCTTTGTCCGTATTTTCAGAGGGATTGACAGTTTAGTCCCACACGGAGATACGACGCTTAGAAGCGGAGACCGTGTGCTTGTATCGGGCTCTCGTGAATATGTGGCAGGACTAAGAGCTCAATTAGAGTAACAATGAACCCTTGACCAATGAACAATTCCTGATTAAGATAGAAGTACAACATCATATATTTGATCCACTAGGGGAGTCCTTTAAAAGGGCTGAGATAAAAGTATTGACTTTTAGACCCTCATTACCTGAACAGGTTCATACCTGCGTAGGGAAGTGGTGCGGTTTTTGACTATGCTTTTGACAAATTCCAAGCCACTTTCCATGCGGAAAGTGGCTTTTTTATATGGAAAAACAGGAGGAGAGAAACATGACGTTTTCAACTGAATGTAAAGAAGCAGCAGCAACATGGTGGAATGGAAGCTTCACACACCCCTTTGTGAAAGGAATTGGAGATGGCACGCTGTCACTCGATCGTTTCACATATTACGTGATGCAGGATTCATATTATTTAACTCATTTTGCAAAGGTTCAAGCATATGGAGCGGCGATTAGTGAGGACTTACATACGACGGGCAGAATGGCATATCATGCGCAGGGAACGTATGAAGCGGAGCTATCGCTGCATAGAAAATTTACAGAGCTTTTAAAGATATCAGATGAAGCCATCAAGAACTTTAAGCCTTCTCCCACTGCTTATGCGTATACCTCTCATATGTACCGATCTGTGAAAAGCGGACGATTCGAAGAGATATTGGCTGCGTTATTGCCGTGCTACTGGCTTTATTATGAGGTGGGTGAAAAGCTAAAACAAACTACACCTGACCATCCGATTTATCAAGAATGGATTTTGACATATGGAGGGGATTGGTTTAAGGAGCTCGTCTTTGAACAGGTCAACCGCTTTGATGAACTAGCCGAAAAAGCACCAGAACATGTGCGGGCCAATATGAAAGAAAATTTTGTGATTTCTAGCTATTACGAATACCATTTCTGGGAGATGGCGTATCAAAAAGAAATGTGGCAAACAGCATGCTTAGATGGGGTTGGTGCAAATGGAACTCCACGCAGTGACAAATGATTCGCTTCCTGCAGAAGAGCTGATCAAACAAATAATAGCCATTGCATCTGAAGTCGATTTTATTCATATCCGGGAACGGTCTAAAACAGCAAGTGAGCTTGTTGATCTCGTGAAAAGTCTCCTTTTAGAAGGTGTTCCGAAAGAAAAGCTCATCATCAACGACAGAGTAGACGTTGCGCTACTCACTAATATTCACCGTGTACATCTCCCAGGTCATAGCTTTTCGCCAAAAGAGCTGCGGGAAAAATTCCCACACCTTCATGCGGGCGTCTCAGTTCATTCGATTGAAGAAGGGAAAGCAGCTGAGAAAAATGGAGCAGAGTATGTCATATTTGGGCACGTATATGACACCACTTGTAAACCAGGACTTCAGGCAAGAGGCGTACAGCTTGTGAAAGAACTGACATCTCTACTATCTATTCCAGTTGTAGCGATCGGTGGAGTGACACCTGAGCGCGTTCCAGAATTGAGACACGTGAATGTGAAAGGGATAGCGGTGATGTCTGGAATTTTTACTCATCATCAGCCGCGCAAAATGGCACAAGCATTTTCTAAACAAGTAAAGGAGAATCCTTATGAAGAAGCATTATGATGTGGCAATCATTGGTGGTGGAATCATAGGGATGTCCATTGCCTATCACCTTGCAAAAGCAGGAAAGCAGGTCGTCTTATTTGAAGCGAGTGAAGTAGGGAAGCAAACGACAAGTGCGGCTGCTGGAATGCTTGGTGCACATGCTGAAGGAGAGGGTTATGAGGATACTTTTTTTCAAGTAGGCAGAGCAAGCCAATCATTGTACGAGAAGTTAAAAGTCGATCTACGGCATGAATCTGGCATTGATATTCGAACATCAGCGGGCGGTATCATGAAAGTAGCTTTTACAGAAGAGGAGAAACAAGCACTTTGCCGGATGCAGCATTTGTCTACATTTGAGTGGATAGACGCAGGCAGCGTAAAAAAATGCATGCCTCAAATGGCAGAGAACATCTTAGGAGCAGGTTTGATTAAAGAAGATGTTCATGTTGAACCTTATGCCGTTTGCCGGGCATTTTGGAAAGCAGCGGTCATGTACGGTGCAGAAGTGAAAGAGTGTACACCCGTGATTGAAGTGAAGCGGGAGAAAGAAGCGTTAGCGATTAGAACAACAGTGGGAACATTCACATGTGATGACCTGACTGTTGCGAGTGGTGTGTGGTCTGGCCGTTTTTTTGAAGAGCTTGGATTATCTCATTCTCTTTATCCAGTAAAAGGAGAATGTGTGTCTGTATGGAATCAGGGTCCAGCACTCGAACACACCATTTACCATGATCATTGTTACATCGTTCAACGAGATAGCGGCAAACTGGTCGTTGGCGCAACGATGAAGCCAAACGAGTGGCAAACTGTTCCGACGCTTGGGGGCATTGAAGCTGTCATTCAAAAAGCTTCTCAGCTGATGCCCTCAATCAAGGAGATGCCGATTGATCAGTGCTGGGCTGGCCTTCGTCCGGCGACAAATGACCGGCATCCCTACATTGGTAGACATCCAGAAGATCAGCGCATCCTTTTTGCCGCAGGGCATTACAGAAATGGTATTTTACTTGCCCCGATTACTGGAGAGATCATTCGCGACCTGATAATAGGTAAACCGGTCAAAAAGGAATGGCTTCACGCATTTCGTATTGGCCGAAAGGAGGCACTATTTGTATGAAAATTCAATTGAATGGCAGAATCGTTGATTTCGATCAAGAGAATGGAACGATCTATGATCTGCTAACAGACTATCAGCTTGAAAATCGAGTAGTGATTGTAGAAAAGAACCAAGAAATTATTGATAAAGAAGCGTTTCAACAAGTGAAAATTCAACCTAATGACACGATCGAAATCGTTCACTTTGTAGGAGGAGGATGACAACATGCTACACATTGGCGGAAAAACATTCACATCTAGATTATTACTTGGTACAGGGAAATATCCATCATTTGAAGTTCAAAAAGAAGCCGTGAACGTATCAGAAGCAGAAATATTAACCTTTGCTGTGAGAAGAATGAACATTTTCGAAGCATCTCAGCCAAATTTTTTGGAGCAGCTTGATTTATCTAAATATACGCTGCTTCCGAATACAGCTGGTGCAAGTACAGCGGATGAGGCAGTTCGTATTGCTCGTTTAGCAAAGGCTTCTGGACTGTGTGACATGATCAAGGTAGAAGTCATTGGCTGCTCAAGGTCTCTTCTGCCAGATCCAGTCGAAACGTTAAAAGCATCTGAAATGTTACTCGAAGAAGGATTTATTGTGCTACCTTATACATCGGATGATGTGGTACTGGCAAGAAAATTAGAAGAGCTTGGTGTCCATGCTATTATGCCAGGTGCTTCACCGATTGGTTCAGGGCAAGGCTTACTAAACCCTCTGAATCTCTCATTCATTATCGAGCAGGCGAAAGTACCGGTGATTATTGATGCTGGTGTAGGCTCTCCAAAGGATGCGGCTTATGCGATGGAGCTAGGGGCTGATGCTGTATTATTGAACACAGCTGTCTCAGGTGCAAAAGACCCTGTGAAGATGGCTAAAGCCATGAAACTGGCGATTGAATCAGGAAGGCTAGGCTTTGAGGCAGGCCGGATTCCATTGAAAAACTACGGGACAGCAAGCAGTCCGCAGGAAGGAATGCCGGCATTTTGAGCACACGTTATTCACGCCAAGAGCTCTTTCAGCCAATTGGCACAGAGGGACAAAAGCGGTTAAATGACTCAAAGGCCGTCATTATTGGCGCAGGAGCGCTTGGAACAGCTAGTGCGGAAATGCTCGTTCGTGCTGGCGTTGGATCTGTCACCATTTTGGATCGAGATTATATTGAATGGAGTAACCTTCAGCGTCAACAGCTTTACACAGAGCAAGATGTGCAGGATCGGCTGCCAAAGGCCATAGCGGCTGAAAAAAGACTCAAACAGATAAATAGTGACGTGCAGGTCAAAGGAATCGTCGTCGATGTGACCGCTGAACAGATTGATGAACTAGTCAGCGGCGCTTCAATTATTGTCGATGCAGTGGATAATTTTGAGGTGAGAATGATCGCTAATGATGCGGCTGTCAAACATCAAATTCCATTCCTTTATGGAGCTTGCGTTGCCAGCTATGGTATTCAATTTACTGTCATTCCTGGAGAAACACCGTGTTTACACTGCCTGCTTGAACATTTACCTGCACAAGGCATGACATGTGATACAGCCGGTATCATTAGTCCAGTTGTGCAGCAGGTCGCATCATATCAAGTGGCAGATGCCCTGAAGTATTTAACCGGTCATCAAGTGACGCCGATTTTAAGATCCTTTGATTTATGGAGCAATGAGCGTTCTGACATTCGATCAGCCAGCTCCTTAAAGAAAAAACAATGTCCAAGTTGCGGAATGAAAACATATCCTTTTCTTTCCTATGACAAGAGAGCAAAGGCAGATGTACTATGCGGCCGCAATACGGTCCAAATCCGAAGTGCAGCCGAAACTCCGCCGTCATTAAAAGAAGTGGCTTTTCGATTAAAGAAAGCAGGGATGGATGTCCTTGAAAATCCGTATTTGCTTTCGTGTCAAAAGGGTGAATATAAGCTTGTCTTGTTTAAAGACGGTAGAGCACTTGTCCATGGCACAAATGATATTGCCAAAGCAAGAACCATTTATCATCAATGGATTGGCTAATGAGAGGTGTGAAGAAATGACGATCAAAAAAGCATTCACAATCGCAGGTTCTGATTCTGGCGGCGGAGCAGGCATTCAAGCTGATTTAAAAACCTTTCAGGAGCTCGGTGTGTTCGGAATGTCTGCGATCACAGCGATTACTGCACAAAACACATTAGGGGTTCACGGGGTATATCCGCTGTCAAACGAGGCGTTAGAAAGTCAAATTGATGCAGTGGCAGAGGATTTACTGCCAGATGCCGTCAAAACAGGGATGCTGTGGAGCGCAGACATGATCAAGATAGTTGCTGATAAAACGGTTCAATATGACATGAAGCTCATTGTCGATCCAGTGATGATCGCAAAAGGAGGCGCTTCTTTATTAAATGAAGATGCGGTCTCAGCGTTGAAAACACACTTGCTGCCTGTCAGCTATGCCGTAACGCCGAATTTACCTGAAGCAGAAGTACTGACAGGCATGCATATTCAGACAAAAGAAGATCGCTATCTAGCAGCGGAGCGTTTATATGAGCTAGGTACGAAACATGTCGTGATCAAAGGCGGTCACGGTCCATCTGGCGGGAAGATTACAGACCTGTTGTATGATGGAAAGGGCTTTATAGAAGTCACAAACGAACATATTGATACTCCGCATACCCATGGCACAGGCTGCACGTTTGCAGCGGCATTAACAGCTGAAATTGCGAAAGGATACTCCATGAGAGAGGCTTTTGACACAGCAGAAACCTTTGTCCATGAAGCCATCAAATTTCCTTTGAATATTGGAGCTGGACACGGACCTACCAACCATTTTGCATATCAGCAAAACCGGCTCAAACGATAAAAGAATCGAACCGTCTTCACTTGAGAGGACGGTTTTTTGATGAAAAAGAAACTTTCTTTCAGCGGAAATTGTCATTCTCTCATGATCTGTGATAATATTATGATCAGGTACTAATACTATGTCTTGAAAAAATAGGAGGCTTTATTACATATGAACTTTTCTTTAGAAGGCCGTAATATCGTGGTAATGGGTGTTGCCAACAAACGAAGCATCGCTTGGGGAATTGCTCGCTCACTTCACGAAGCTGGAGCTCGTTTGATTTTTACTTATGTTGGAGATCGTCTTGCTGAATCTGTAAAAGAACTTGCAAGCACACTTGAGCGCGATGATTCAATCATTCTTCCATGTGACGTGACAAGTGATGAAGAAATCGAAAAATGTTTCGCTACAATTAAAGAAAAAGTACAAGTCATTCATGGCGTTGCGCATGCGATTGCATTTGCAAACAAAGAAGAACTTGTCGGTGAATACTTAAATACAAATCGTGAAGGGTTCCTTTTGGCGCACAATATTAGTGCATACTCATTAACGGCTGTAGCAAAAGCAGCACGTCCATTGATGACAGAAGGCGGGAGCATCGTCACGCTTACATACCTAGGCGGAGAGCGTGTAGTTTCTAACTACAACGTAATGGGTGTAGCAAAAGCGGCACTTGAAGCAAGTGTGAAATACTTAGCAGCTGATTTAGGCGCAGAAGGTATCCGTGTGAATAGTATTTCTGCTGGCCCAATTCGTACGCTGTCTGCAAAAGGCATCAGTGGCTTCAATACCATTCTGAAGGATATTGAAGAGCGTGCACCGCTTCGCCGTACAACGACTCCTGAAGAAGTTGGCGATACAGCTCTATTCTTATTCAGCGATCTATCACGCGGCATGACAGGTGAGAATCTGCATGTTGATTCTGGCTTCCATATCATTGCTCGCTAAACAAATAAATGATTTGCAGCATACCGAATGAAGGTATGCTGTTTTTTTATTTTTCTTCTGATTTGAGGCGTCCGCTCATATATATAAGGAATGAATCATTCAGGAGGGATTAGTATGTCAAATAAAGGTGATGAGAACCAGAAGCCGCTTATGTATATTGTTCAGCCGAGCTATGATGAATCAATGCCAGCCATGCAAAATATCGTAAGAAAACGAAAGAAATCAGAAAAACCACAAGAAATGTCTAAGAGTAAAAAAGACAAGATGGAAGAAAGTACGCGCGAGGACCCCGTTGCTCAAGAAATCGAAAAGAAAAAAGAAGCCGAGCCGCCTGCGCGTCAGCAAGTGCAAGACATGATTCAAGAAACAGATCTTACCCAAGAAGAAGACATCACGAAAGAACCAGAGCTTATACAAGAACAAAAACCCGAGCGAGAAGAGGAAAAGCCGCCAGAAGGTGTATTTCATGAAACAAAAGAAGAACCTAGAAGAAAACGAGTGAAAAAGCCTTTAAGTCAGATGAGTATTGACGAAAAAGTCGATTTTCTCACAAGCCTGCCTCATAATATGCCAAGAGCCCTTTGCTTGATTGAAGCTGATGGTAAAACATATAGAGGGATTATTATGGATCGAAAAGAAGATACAGTGGTCATTCGAACAGCGGGCGGGGGAAATCCAGTTGAATTAGCAATAGATGACATTTCCTCGATTCATCCGCTTGGTTTTTAACAAATAAAAAAAGTCCCATAGAGGGACTTTCAGATTGTAGAGAAACTCATGTTTTTCTACAGGCTTTTTTATTTTCATCGTAATTATGATGGATGAGATTTAATGAAAAAGGCCTCCCACACACCTAGCCTAGCTTCGCTAGGTGTGTGGCAATCCTAAAGCCACTACTTCTAATTGATTTCTTCTTTCTTCTTCACGTTTCGATAACATGTTTATCCCCCACAGATTATTGTTATTACCCTTATTATACAAAAAAGCTTGTAGACTTTGTCTACAAGCTGAGACATCTTCTTAGGAAGATGTCTTTTTTCTTACCCTATTTTTGTTCCATTCTCAACCGGTTCATCTGTCGCTAGTAAAACCACGTCTTCTTTTGACGGCATGCCACCTAAGACAAGCACTTCTGATTTGAACCCAGCAATTCTTCTTGGCGGAAAATTCACGACCGCTACGATTTGTTTGCCAGTAAGATTCTCTGCTGTATAACGCTTTGTGAGCTGAGCACTAGATTGCTTTACACCAATTTCTTCACCAAAATCAATCTTTAGCTTCAACGCAGGCACTCTTGCCTCTGCAAAAAATTCTGCTTCTATGATCGTCCCAACGCGAATATCTAACGCCAAAAACTGTTCAATATCTGCCATCTGCCTCTCTCCCCTTCATAAAAGGTAACGTAATCTATTGATTATTCATTGTAGCACATTCATTTTGTCATCGAGGAGGTTCAAAAAGCCTACAAAGCGTTAAATCACTTTTTAGTTTACATAATAATTTTATGGTCATGTATTAAATATTTGCATCATAAAAATGATTTCGGTAGAATGGCAAATAATCCTACTGCTTCCTCTCGAATACTTTTGGGAGGGTTCACACTTGTTTACGTTATCAGATATGTGGACGTTTTGCTGGTCGTTTTTTGTTATTCTTCCTATTGTTGCCATCCTGCATCAACTTGGCCATATTTTGGTTGCGTGGATGTTTGGAGCAAAGGTTTCTTTTGCTCTTGGCAGAGGTAAAAAAGTGTTGAAAGTCGGCGTCGTTGAAATTAGACGAATCTATTTTTTAGATGCATTTTGCCACTATGAAGAAATGAGAAAAAACAACCGATTGTCTCACATTCTTGTCTACCTAGGCGGATCATTATGCAACTTGCTCAGTGTTCTCATACTGAACACAATGATCGCCAATGATTTCCTGCCAGAGCACCAATTTTTCTATCAATTTGCTTACTTCTCAGTCTACTATGTATTTTTTGCACTTCTGCCAGTCCAGTATGCAGATCATCATCCGAGTGATGGGCAAGCGATTGTGAACATTATTCGGCACGGTGAACCATGTGACATCATTGACTAACATGATGACTTTCACTGTCAATTTGATAATGAATCGTTAAAAAAGGAATACCGAAAAGCTTCATTTGATGTACCGCTGTGAGACTTTGATCCGTCTCCGGTTTCATATGAAAGCTTTCTTCCATTGGCAGTTGCATGGTGATAAAAGGCGTATGCAAATACAATCCTTCGTCACCGGTACTGCCTTTTGGACATGTACTTTTTAATATAAAATCTTCTTTCTCATTAAAAGGCCTTAAAATAGCTGTCAGTTGAGAATATGGAAGCGGCAGCGCAATATTCATATAACCCGTAGCTGCATCGTGATGAAGAGCATATAGTGCAAAAAAGACTTGCTCTCCTTTTACATTGTGCCGTATCCAAGCCCGAACATTTTTCCTTTCTTCCTTCGGATGTTGAAATCTAATCAGACGTCCCTTCATTTCATATGGATGACGAGATAACCCCAAAAAAAGCTGCCCTATTTGCTTAAATAGTGGTTGAAGTAAAAAGACGAACGGCCTTATCCACCAATGAAAGCTGACGGCCGCTTTTAATGTAAAAGCCATAGGATCTTCATAAAATCTGCGAATCACAGGTGACACCCTATCAGCTGAAAATGTCGTTCCATTTAATTCATCAAGCGAATCGACTAAACCCAGCTTCTCAGGGTTATGCACACTTTCCTCTTGAAAAGAAATCATTTGAAACCGGCCATGCACTTTCGAAATCGGAAAGTTCTTCTGCTTTAATTGATCCTTCGGCCCTTCAATCAGCCAGCCAATCAAACCTGGCAATATCACAAAAAAAGCATTGATACTGCCATGAAACCAAATCATCTGATCAATGCTAATGTAGGTCACACGCATCAGCATCCCAGCGGAATATAGAAGTGATAACACGATCGTCCCCATTAAAACTAAGCTAGAAAACACAACAAGACCTTTTGCCAAAGTTGACCGGAATCTTGTTTTCATACAAAGGATGCCATATATGTAGAGGGCCACCACATAAAGTATGACACTGAACGTATCAAATAGACGGGAAAAGCTAATCCCCACAGCAATCATTACAGGCGACAGCAAAATCACCCATCCCGCCGCTTTGTATAAAGCTCTTTCATTTGCTTGCTGCCGTCCTAAAAATCCATAAAAAAGCGGGATAAAAAAAGCAGAATAATGAAAATGAATAACGGTCAAAAGAACAATAATCGGCGAAAATGTCATCACCTGTATATCTGCTGTATAAAGCCAAAACCATAGCCCGCCTAAAGCAAGATACATCCATGCGCCATCAATCATCAGCTCATGTAGCGGGAAGATTCCTCTTTTCAGCAAACGAGAAAATCTAAATAACGCCAATAAGATTGTATATAAAAGCCATCCCGATGCGAACCAAGCAGAATGATAGATAAAAGCAGCAGTTGCACAAAGAGAAGCTAATGGAAAGGCTTTCATTAAAAACCCGATCAGCCTCTCTTCCTTGTGTTTCTTCCCTTCTTTCTCAAAAAAGTGTAAGGCGGTGGGAAGAAAAAATAGAATGGCCAAGAGAACAAAAAATTCTGCTATCAGACCTGTCATGAAACGAGTGGCGATAAAATAAGACATGAAGATCAGACTGGATGCCAAATGCCACTTATTCATCATGAGACATCCTTTCTGTAAAACGACCTTTATATGTAAAAAGAGTACCAAACAGGCGATTTTTCACGTGGACATAAATGGTATATTCACCTGCATACTCATCGTAGCCTTCTGTTACATCTGACACACCATAAAGCCATGAAGGCAGCGGACATTCTCTTCCGAACATCAAAAACTTCTGCCGGCCGGATTGGATGTGCAAGAAGCCATGCTTTGTTACTGTAAAATGAAGCTCTGACACAAGAAGTCTAGGCTTTCCAAAATAGTCTAGTACGGTATGACTCTCCTGATCAATGATCATATCTGCATCAAAGTGCCGCTCCTTCTTTGGGAAATAAAACGTTCGATACCAGTGCATCCCTTCCTCCCCCTTATTTGTCACAAAGGGCTCGTTGACAATTTGGAAAGGAATGTTTTCCCCTCTCTCTGGGAAAAAACAACGAAATAGTGGACCCATTCTGAAGATCAATCGAATGAGTCTTGACCCGCCGCCTATTTCTTCCATAGTACCTTCAGCAGTAAATGCGCGGTTGTATCTCTCTTTTAGTTTTGGATGCAGTTTATCGTAATCCTTTACTTGATGACGATGAACGACCATGTCTACCTCCCCTTTTTCGTTTGATGGAAAATACATCTACACAATCTTTTAAATTGAACATACCTGCAATCGACAAAATCAAAAATGCACTCATCACAAGCGGTTCATGAAGCGTCGTTTGCGGAGATAGAATTCCTATACAAAGCATCATGAGAAGAAACATACTTTGTAAAATGAAGAGATATTTCTTTGATAATTTGGGCATTAGCCATGCTACGCCTAAAAGCGCATAAAACAATCGAAAACTCATGCTATGATCAAAAGCCGAATGTGAAAAAGGAATGATCGCTTGGCATAGCCAGACGATGGCAAACAGCAAACAAATCCCGTAATGAGCAAGTGTTCTCTCTAGTAATAACCGGGGATGCGTTCCCTTTTCAAGCCACGTCTTTAATGCACCAAAACTAAAGGCTGTCATAAATCCAATCATTGGGCGAAAAAGAATCTTGTCTGCCCATGTCCATCCTTTTCCTTCTTTCGTTTTGTAATCAAATTGCGTTTGAAACACAATGTGGTCGCTTGTTTTTATATACTTCCAGTAACCGCTGCCTTCTTTGATAAAAGACAATGGGTGTGACGATTTGAAATTTAGTGAGGATGCCCGCTCATTCCGTTCATCCATCATTCTTGTTCGATAAGCTCCTGTCCCTGTGACACTTAAACCAAACCCAAGATGCTTTTCATACAAAAAGGATTGGGGTTGTTCGTTTTGAGGTTCATTTAATGAAATGGTTGAAAAACGCAAATCCCATTGTTCATGAAGCTTTGGATTTTGCGTATGTTCCCATACTTTCTCTATCGGTGCATGAATGGTTGTTTCCACATAAACAGGCTTTCTTTTCATCTGCCTCTACTCCTCTATGTGAATTGTTTCACATAATAATCATAACATGTTTCACAAAACTGTCAAATGTTTATTCTTTTTTTGACAAAAAATTGGTTCAAGATGGCCGCCTCTTTAACATATCGATTCACTACCAAAAAAAGACCTGTCAATAAGACAGATCTTCTTTTTGCAACACACCTGAGATATAAAGCTTGACCGCATAGCTCACACTCTCTTCAAGCTGTTCTTTTCGTTGAAATCCCTTTTTATTTGAAATATCACCAAAGCCGTGCAATAAGCTTCTTAATCCTCTGACCACATGTGTCATCTCTTCTTCTTTGACACCAAAACGGGTCATGATCGATTGGACAAATTCAACAAGGCGCTCGGCCTCACTTCTTACTTTTTTGTCCTCCATATGTGAAAAGGCTGCTTCATAAAGACCTGGATGTTCGCGGACAAATTGAACATACTGTTTGGCAAAGGCTAACACAGCTCCTTCTTTATCCAGCCCCTCTGTTACGTGTATGCCTTTTTCACGTAGCATGGTCAGTCCTTTTTCTGCGAGTGCCGCCTGAATTTCCTGAAGACCAGATACATGATTATAAAGGGAAGGTGGTCTGATGTTCAGTCTTTTAGACAATGTAGCAATGGTCAAAGCAGAAAAACCCTCTTCATCAACAAGTGCGGCTGCAGTATCAATGATTTTTTCTTGCGTGATTCCCATTCTTGGAGACACGGTTTACTGCTCCCCTTTCTTCAGCTGCTGCTGCCTTTTATGAACGGCAGCTTGAAGCTTTTCATGAGGTTCTATGATGAGATCGCCATGTCCTGCAGCAAGACAGGATAGGCGAAGTGCCAGTAATTTTTCGGCGCTTTTGAGTGCAGTTTCTGCATCCCATGTAGCAAAAGCCGGGAAAGGGAAAGTCCAGCGAAGTTCACCCGTGACCGATAAGCCGCCTTTTGTTACAAGGGCATCACCGGCTATCACAATTTTTGACCTTTCATCGTATAAAGAAATGCTACCAGGTGTGTGCCCTGGTGTCGAAATGACTTTCAGCGGTCCAATCTCATCCCCTTCTTCGACAAGCACATCCGGTTTTGTACGAATATGTTTCGAAAAACTGCCTTTGATTTTTTGATGGGGTTCGCCAGGAAGTAAGGACAAGTCACCCTCAAATAGGCGGGCATCGCGTTTTGATAAATAGACGACAGCCTCTGGAAAAACCTTTTTCACTTCATCTAATGCGCCGATATGATCCATATGACTATGAGTAAGAATAATTTTGTTAATAGGCTTGTTCTTTTGTCGAGCAAATTCGATGATCGGGTTTGCTGCCATTTTTAACGCAGCATCAATTAAGATCAGTCCATTCTCTTCCTCAAAAACATAACAGTTTACCGGGAATAATCTTGGCATTAATGTGAGCTGGTGCAGACGGTCAAAAGTTGTCAATCTCATCAAGTGTCCCCCTAAAACTAATATTGTTAGTTTTATATTAACTAATACTATTAGTTTTAGCAAGCATTTTTTCATCAACCGCAATATAAATATCAATTTGCGCTTCTTTTGGGTCTAAAGATCTTTCGTCATACCATTCAAAATCGCCTGTATATGTGCGGTAATGGCGCTCATCCCACGTCCAAATTTGCTGCCATGTTTCCAATACGACCTCTTCAATCGGTCCCTTTCTCGTTCGGAATTTTGCGTAGGTGGACGCAGGAATCTCTATAACTTGTTCTAACTGCTGATCCACGAATTGTCCAGCCGTAAATAAATAAGAGCCATGCTCATCTTTTTCATAATCTGAATACAATCCTATGACGGGCGCTTGCCCTCCGTGAAGCTGCTGCGCAAAAAATTGCTGCCAGAGTGGAGCAATCTTTCGCTCTTTTGTTTGCTCCATTTCGTTTGTTGTTCGAACAGATAACCCTTTTATCCATTTTTTCTCTAATGTCACGATATCGTACATACATTCTCATCTCCTTTTTTTCTATCATATAAAAAGAAACCTGACAACACTGTGTCAAGTTTCTAATCGTTTGAGAAATTGTTTCAACTGGAGATCAAATGCTTCTTTGACATGCTTCGGAGAAAGAATGTCGACTTCTGGACCTGAGTGGAATAGGAAACTATTTAACCAATCATCAAGAGGTACGGTGATGGTGGCAAGATAAGTGCCGTCTGAACAGACGTTCAATTCATTCTCATCTACCCATTCCTTTACTTTCCCCACTGATGCTTCTGTTAACCTGAGCGTGACAGGGCTGACTGATGGTTGTTCTTGCCAAGAGTCATTCCAAGGCTTCTCTTCGTTTTTGACTCTTTTCGGTTGAAAATACCCTGAAATGGCGACAAGACCCGTCATTCTAGTCAGCTTGAACAGGCGAAAAGCTTTTTTTACACAACAAAATGCATACAAATACCAATGCCAATGCCTCCCTTTTAAAACGAGTGTATAAGGTTCCACGTTGCGTGGAAGAGTTTCACCTTTCGCATTACGATAAGTAAACTGAATGTATTGGTGCGCTGACGCAGCTGTATGAATGAGCTGGAGCTTCTGCTCTGCCTGACTGTCTTTTCCCCAGGAGCTTAAATCAATGAAGACATGATGCTGTTTTTCGTTTTCACCTGTTTGCGTGGGAATAAGCGATTTGATTTTTTTCAGAACATGCTCACTTTCTTTAAAGGAGTACGCACTCATCATGCTTTCAAGGGCTGTTAAAATGACTTCAATGTCATCATCGGTAAATAATTTTTTCTCTAAACGATAGTCCTCAACAAGTGAAATGCCGCCACCTGCTCCTTGGGTTGTCACAACAGGGATTCCTGCTTGATTGATGGTATCAATATCACGATAAATGGTCCTCGTGCTCACTTCGTGAAGTTCAGCAAGATCTTTTGCCTGTACTTGCTTCTTGCTAATGAGCAACATCACAGTAGATAAAATACGGTCAATTTTCATGACTTTTCCTCTTTTTCATAAATGTAGGTTTTGTTTTGATAAAAAAAGAAAGAATGGTAAAGATAAGTAACAGCCAGCATTCGTTTACATCCCTGCACGTGCAGGAGGAGGTTGCATCATGACACATAACGTGTGGCAGTTGTTCATGATTGGGAGTATTATATTGATCTGCATCATGATTCGAATGAATCGAATGAGACGCTATCAGCTTGTACGCCCCATCAGGCTTTTGATGAGAATGTATCTCTTTGGTCTTTCAGCCCTTATTCTCCTATCAGAAGGATGGCAAAATCATAGTATCATCATCTATGCTGCTATTGGCATGCTTTTTGGAAGCAGCCTCGCTGTTCATGCCTATCAGACGATTCGTATGAAAGAAGAAAATGGCCGGTTGTATATGAAAACGAGTAAATGGATTGAAAGCTTCATTTTATGTTTGTTTTTATCTAGGCTTAGTTTTAAGCTGGTTGAGCTGACAAACCATTCGATCACCAAAATCAGTGTCGTTGAACTGTATCAGCACATCGTAAGCGATGATGCGATGACCATGCTCAGCTTTTTTCTTTTAGCGGCTTACTATGTTGTTTTTTCTTTTCACATGATGAAAGCAAGTAAACGATCGACACATGTGCATCATGCATAAAAACCTTCCTATTAACGTAGGAAGGTTTTTTATCAATCGTGCTGTGCATGGTGAATCATCTGTTCAAGCACTTCCATCACATGCTGATCTTCAGGGCTGTAAAAAATGGAAGTCCCTGCTCGTCTAGATTTCACGAGACGAAGATTTTTTAAAAAGCGCAGCTGATGAGAAACGGTTGATTGCATGAGATTCAGTGTTTCTGCTATATCATTAACCGAGTGTTCACCTTGAGACAGCAGGTGCAGAATTCGAATACGTGTCGGATCAGATAAAGCTTTAAAGGTTTGGGAGACAAGAAATAAACTTTCATCATCCAGCTCCATCCGTTCCTGTTCTTGATTTGTATTCAGTTCTTCCTTCATTTTGCTTCACCTTTCTTGTCCGTCAAATCACGACTTATTCTATGTATCATCATATACCAAAACGTCCGGCGTGCAAAGAGAGCACACTTTAGAAAAAAGATTTACTCAAATAGCATTGACACTTGGTAGCATTCTTTTTAAAATGAGCATTATTTATTCATTTTTTTAGAGGAGCTGATAGGCAAATTGACTGAGGAGCCAAGACTAAAACGCAGCCTGACCGTCTTTCCACTTGTGGTGATCGGGCTTGCTTATATGGATCCACTTGTCGTATTTGATTCATACGGCATTGTGGCTCAGCTGACGAAAGGACACGTCGCGGCAGCTTATATATTTACGTTACTTGCATTACTATTGACAGCGCTTAGCTATGGGAATATGGTGAAGGCTTTTCCAAAAGCAGGATCTGCTTATACATACGCGCAAAAAAGTATTCATCCTCATGTTGGCTTTCTTGTAGGTTGGACACTTTTACTGGATTATTTATTTTTGCCTATGGTGAATTTTGCGATTGGAAGTGCTTATTTAACCGCAGCCTTTCCTGATGTACCTCATTACATTTGGATCATCATACTTGCTATCGCCATAACGACTGTCAATGTAATCGGTATCCGGCTTACAGCCAACATTACGGCTCTATTTGTGACTTTTCAGGTCATTGTCGCCGTCACTTTTGTTGGATTTATTATTTATGGGCTCACGCAAAACGCAGGTAGCGGAGAATTACTATCCGCCCGGCCATTTTATTCGGCGAGCTTAGATCCAGCGCTTATTTTTTCAGGAGCAACGATTTTATGTTTTTCATTTCTAGGATTTGATGCGATTTCGACCATGTCTGAGGAAACTATTAAGCCAAAAAAGACGATCCCACTTGCCATCTTCTTAACTGTTGCCATTGGAGGCGTACTGTTTACCTTGACGTCTTATTTTTTGCAGCAAGTATTTCCAAATTTTCAGCAGTTCAACCATCCCGATGCTGCCTCACTTGAAATTGCGGAATTTGTGGGCGGCGCCTTTCTCCACTCGTTCTTTTTAGCTGGCACAATGGTTGCTGTTATCTCTTCTTCCTTATCATCACATGCAAGTGCAGCAAGGCTTTTATATGCAATGGGGAGAGATGAATCATTACCGAAGCGTTTCTTCGGATATATTCACCCGAGATTAAAAACGCCTGTTTTTAATATTTTATTAATTGGTGCTTTCTCCTTAACCGCAGTCGTTGGCGAACTTGAAGTCATATATTCCTTTATTAGCTTCGGAGCGTTGATTGGCTTCACATTTGTGAACTTATCGGTTTTTGCGTATTATTTCGTTAAACAAAAACAAAGAGGTGTACTCAATACAT
Source organism: Bacillus pumilus (assembly GCF_009937765.1). NCBI lineage: Bacteria > Bacillati > Bacillota > Bacilli > Caryophanales > Bacillaceae > Bacillus > Bacillus pumilus. The sequence continues at coordinate 2,259,689 of NZ_CP047089.1, forward strand.
TGAGATACGCAGTGATTCCTCTATGCGGGACGGCCTTTTGTCTATGGCTGTTAACGAGCATCAGTACAAATGCATTAATCATTGGTATGCTTTGGCTGATTATCGGTTTTGTTTATTTCTGCTACAGACTGAAAACAAGACCCGAATTTACATTTGGATATGATTGATTATCAGGTTTTCACTTGGTATCTTGTGCAGGATATGGCATAATAAAAAGGCTGTACTTCCCTTTTAAAAGCGGGGCAAAACAGGGGTGAACTGACCTTGAAAAAGAAAAAAACAGGATGTTTTGCCATTTCAGGCTGCTTCACGATTTTTCTGTTTGTTTTCGTATTAGCAGCCATTGTCATGTCCTTTAATCAAAAGGAGTTAAAAAAGTTGCCGATTGATACGGAATCAATTGTTTTGTCGAGATTGGATGATTTCAAACCGCTTGTAGAAACAGAGTTAAGAGATCAAGATTTAGATCAATATACCGCGTTAATCCTCGGTATGATGTATCAAGAATCAAAAGGCAGAGGCGGAGATCCAATGCAGTCCTCTGAATCTCTTGGTTTGAAACGAAATGAAATCAATGACCCTCAGAAAAGCATTAAACAAGGAGTCCATCATTTTTCTACTATGTACAAGCATGGGAAGAAAAAAGGCGTTGATTTGGAAACCATTATTCAAAGCTATAATATGGGAATTGGCTATATTGATTTTGTTGCAAAAAACGGGGGAAAACATTCCGAGAAATTGGCAAAGCAATACTCTAAAAAGCAAGTGAAACGAAACCCAGAAGTCTATACGTGCGGAGGCAACAAAGATAACTTCCGCTACCCATATTGCTTCGGTGACTTCACTTATGCTGAAAAAGTAAAAGAAAAAACGAAAACAGTTGAAGAAAAGATGAAATTGGCTTCGTCATCCTCACCATCATCGTAAAAAAAGCACTTCCTAAATGGAAGTGCTTCAGATTGTTGACAAAGGGCTAAAATGATTTTTATTTTAGCCCTTTGTCTCCTTTTCAGCGTGATAGAAAACCTTTGCAGTCTAGGAAGGACGAGCACTGGCGCGGAGCGAATATAACATTCGTGAACACCAGCGCGCAGGACTGACAACGAATGCGAGGGTTTGTCTACACGCTGAGCACTTCCTAAATGGAAGTGCTTTTCATTTTATCGATGTTCTTTTCCGATTTCCGGCAGGATCGTTTTCGCTAAATGCTGATCCATCTCCTCATATTCATCATAATGAATCGTTTCATACAGCTCTTGTCTCGTTTGCATGTCCTTCAGCATTCCTTGCTGCGTCCCCTTCTCCATGATTTCTGTAAATAAACGCTCATATGATTTTGCAGCGACTCTGAGTGATGACACAGGGTATATAACCATCTGAAACCCAAACATTGAAAATTCGTCTGCATGATAATAAGGCGTTTTGCCAAACTCCGTCATGTTTGCAAGAAGCGGACCTTTAATATTGTTTGACGCATGCGTGAAGTCCTCTGCGGTGATGAGTGCCTCAGGAAAAATAGCGTCAGCTCCCGCTTCTACGTAAAGATTGGCCCGTCGAATGACATCTTCCATTCCGCTTACAGATTTTGCATCAGTTCTCGCAATCACCAAAAGCGTTGGTGCCGCTTGTTTAATGGCTTTGATTTTTGCGACCATTTCTTCTACTGGAACAAGTGATTTTCCGTTTAAATGCCCACATTTTTTCGGCATTTGCTGATCTTCAATTTGAACAGCTGCCACCTTGCTCTCTACCATTTCCTTTGCCGCCCTTGCAGCATTCAATACACCGCCATAGCCAGTATCCATATCGACCAAAAGCGGCAGCTGAGAAGCTCGAATGATTTCCTTCGCTTTTTCAGCCATTTCCGTTGAATGGATCATGCCGAGATCAGGCAACCCTTTGCTGGCACAAAAAGCGGCGCCAGATAAATAGAGCCCTTGAAAGCCCATTTTTTTTGCATAAAGCGCAGACATTCCATCGTGAACGCCTGGGATTTGAAATAAAGCTGATTTGTGCATTTGTTCTTGAAAGGCTGCGGCTAAATTTGCTTGACTTGATTCATCATTCACGATCCACACACTAGTTCCCCCTTATATGACGAATAAATCCATAAATGCTGGTACAGTCGTTGTTTTTAATTGATTTGGATTTTGACAGAGTGACACAATGTGATCCACTTGTTTTTGCGGAAATCTCGTCTTCAAATGATAGAACCATTTCTTTTCGAGCAGAGGAATACCTTCCTGCCTTCTTCTGCGATGACCAAGTGGATATTCAATTTCAATTCGGTCTGTCATCGTCCCGTCTTTAAAGAAAATCTGCACACTGTTTGCAATGGATCTCTTTTTCGGGTCTAAATAATCCGCTGTATATTGTGTATCTTCTTTGACGACCATTTGATCCCGGAGACGATCAATAGCCGGATTTTGCGCCGTTTCTTCTTCATAATGGTCAGCCGTGAGCTCCCCATAGATCAATCCAATCGCAGTAATATATTGCAAGCAATGATCACGATCTGCTGGATTATACAGCGGTCCCTTCTTATCAATAATTCGAATCGCCGATTCATGTGTTGTAATCTCTACCCGGTCAATTTCATCCAATCGATCTTTTACAGCGTCATGCAGGATCATAGCAGCTTCTGCAGCCGTTTGGGCGTGAAACTCAGCAGGATAAGCAATTTTGAAAAGCACATTTTCGATGACGTATGATCCTAGCGGCTGAGCAAGTGTGAGAGATTTTCCTTTCATCAGAACATCTTCAAAGCCCCACTTCTCTGCACTAAGCGGCGTTTGATAGCCCATTTCCCCTTTAAGTGTCATCATTGCAAGTCTCACTCCGCGGCTTGTTGCATCACCTGCTGCCCATGATTTCCTTGATCCTGTGTTCGGGGCATGACGATATGTTCTAAGCGGAGAATTGTCAACAAACGCTTGTGATAAAACGTGCTGCACGTCCTCCTTTGTTCCGCCAAGCAATGCACATACAACAGCACTTGTTGCTACTTTGACAAATAGCACATGATCCAAGCCATTGCGATTCAAACAATTTTCTAATGCCAGTACGCCTTGTATTTCATGTGCTTTGACGATCGCATGTAGCACGTCATTCATCGAAAGCGGCTCTTCTCCGTTTGCAAGCCGTGTTCTACTAATATAATCGCTTACAGCTAATATCCCGCCTAAGTTATCTGACGGATGTCCCCACTCCGCTGCAAGCCACGTGTCATTATAATCTAACCAGCGAATCATACAGCCTATATCAAAAGCGGCTTGAACAGGATCTAGCACAAAGGAAGTGCCTGGAACTCTTGCTCCGTTAGGTACAACAGTTCCAGGGACGATCGGTCCAAGATGCTTCGTACATTCAGGAAAATTGAGCGCCAGCATTCCGCAACCAAGTGTGTCTATCAGCACATAACGTGCCGTTTCAATGGCTTCTTTACTTGTAATTTCTCCGTCTACTGCGTAGGCTGCGATTTCTTCTAATAGCTGATCCGTTTGATTGGCGACTGCTGTTTTATTCATGTTCATTCCCCCTTTTTTCTATCATCATCTGAAACTTTTAATCCTCTTGGTCCTAAATACCGGACTCTCGGTCTGAAAATGCGATTATGCAAATGCTGTTCAATGACATGAGCAGCTAATCCGCTAGCTCTTGCAGCAAAGAAAATCGGTGTATAAAGTGAAATTGGAATCCCGAGCACGTAATAAATAGGTGCGGCGTAATAATCAAGGTTTGGATAGAGATTTTTCTTCTCTTTCATGTATGCCTCTCCTGCTACACACATGTCATACAGCGTTGTATCGCCCTTTGATTCGGTAAGCGTTTTCAATGATCGTTTTAAAAGAGCGGCTCTTGGGTCCATTTTTCTCATGTATACCCTATGGCCAAAGCCCATCATCTTTTCCTTTGCAGCTAATTTTCGCTCAATGAGCGCAAGGAAGCCTTCTGTTGTTTTTCCTTCGAGAAGCATATGCATGACGGCTTCATTCGCTCCCCCGTGCAAGTCACCTTTTAATGAAGAAATTGCTCCAGTAAAAGCACCATACATGTCAGAATGTGTGGAAGCAATGACTCTAGCAGCAAATGTTGAATTAGGTAGCTCATGTTCACTATATAATGTGAGTGTTTGGTCAAAAGCGGTGATTTCGTCTTGGGTTGGCGTGCGTCCGGTTAGCATGGTTAAAAAGGTTTCAGTGTAGGATTTGGTCTGATCTGGAGAAATAGCGGCGTCTTTTGTGAGAATATGATAGCTTCCAGCGACAATCGCCGGCAGCTGGCCGAGTAATCGAACAGCACGTCTTTGCTGGCACGCTTCTGATCGATCTTGTAATGCATCATCGTATCCACTAAGAGCAGATATGCACGTTCTCATGGCATCCATCGGATGGGTGGTTTTTGGCAGTTTTGTTAAAATGGTTTGAATGGTCGGATGTAAGTTGGTTTGTGAGGAAATGTCTTGCTGAAATTGATGATATTCCATGGCATCTGGTAATCTTCCATAAATAAGCAGATAGGCTGTTTCTAAATAGGTCTTTTTTTGTGCCAACTCGATGAGGTCATACCCGCGAATTACAATCTCTTCTTGCTGCACATCTAAGTATGAGATCGACGTTTCGCTTGCCACAATGTCTTCAAGCCCCGGTTTATACTGCAGTTGTTCAGTCATCATATAACCCCCGTTTCGTTCAATTGTTGTTCTCCAAACGAGCAAACGGCCAGAAATGATGTGAGTCTATAGATGGGAAGATACCGTGCAAGTCGGATACCCAATTCCCATTTTATCCAAAGCACTGCATCTTGTAAATAAAAGAACGTATGTCCAGTTGGACATACGTTAGCTGTAGTATGGAGAAATCATCATATAGACAATGACGCCAGTAAGGCTGACATAAAGCCATAGCGGCATTGTCCAGCGAGCAATTTTACGGTGGCGCTCGACTTGCATCTGTGCGCCTCTAAATAGCGTAATCAGGGCAAGCGGTACAATGACTGCTGATAAGACGATATGTGTGATTAAAATAAAGAAGTAAATTGGACGGATGATCCCTTCTCCTCCGAAATGGGTATCAGCTGCCATTGAATGATAGGTCACATACGAAATTAAAAAGACCAGTGTTGTTGAAAATGCAGCAAAGATAAATCGTCTATGCGCTTTAATGTTTTTTTGTTTAATCATGATGAGTGCTGAAAGTAAAAAGATAAACGTAAAGCTGTTCATCACGGCATTTAGTAACGGCAAAAATGTAATATCCAGATGACTAAATTTATCTGATTTTGGCATTAAAAATAATAAAGCGATTAATCCGTTTATGGCAATTGTTAAAATGATCACAATACCAGTAAAATTTTTCGGTTTTTGATTCTGTTCTTTCATGTTTGAAAACCTCTCTTTATTAGTTCCGACTAAGAGTATGTTATTTAAATTTCTCTATAAAGTCAATGAATTCGCTGTCTTCGTCGAATTTTAGACAAACTTGCAAGTTGCAGGCGTTCTAACGGCTTGAAAGATCCATTCACTTCCTTTAAAATTGGAATTTATGTGATTTTTATCATTTCTGATAGGAAAGGAGTAATGGACTTGTCAATCTTACAGGAAACAGCCAAAGATGTGAAGTCGTTAGAGCAAGAATTACAGCAATTGCAGTTCCAAATGTATCGAATGCAAGAAAACATGAAAGATATTTCGAAAAAAGCAAAAATCATTGGCATCGATCAAGCGAAAGAAGATGAATGGCTGATCGTCTCTGCCATTGAAAGTGCAGATACATGTAAAATTATGCTCAGCGATTGTGAAAAAGCTTTTCGCGGACAATCTGATTTTTCCTTAATTGCGGAATATCCTGAAGAAGGAAAGATTCATATTGCCGATATTAAAGGCCCGCCAGATAATGGGTACGGCTCCATCTGCATGAAGCATTTAAAAGAAATCGCTAGAGAGCAGAACATCCCGGTGATTACTGGTGACCTCGTCAAAAGAGACTGGGATCACGTGGATCGCTTGATTCATTTTTATGAAAAGCATCAATTTGATGTCCAGATCAATTGGAAAGAACAAAGCGGAGAAATTTATTGGGTGGACAGCTAACGACAAAAAACCAGCGTGTATCATATGATATGCGCTGCTTTTTGTCGAAAATGCAAATTTTTCAGAAAAATATGTGTATTTTTGACCAAAAAAAGGGTACAATAAAAGCATCAGGCCGCCACCTGATGCTTTCTTCCAAAAAACAATTTTTTACTAGTTAAGTACTTTTACTTTGACTGATTTTACGCCCCAATTTTTCGCTTGGGATTTGCTTGGTACATGTACATCAATTTTGTTACCTTTAATTGCGCCGCCAGTATCTGCTGCGATGGCTTCACCGTAGCCTTCAACATAAACCTTACTTCCTAATGGAATGACACTAGGATCTACTGCAATTACTTTTGCATTTGGGTTTTTGTTTAAGTTTACCCCTGTTGCAGTGATACCTGAGATGCCACCATCATTTGCTGTATAAGCCGTAGCCGTAACAGTCATTTCTTTTTGTACACTCTGACTAGCAGAAGATGATTCTGCTTTAGCTGTTTCCTTTTTAGGAGCAGCTTTTTTCGTTGTTTGCTCTTTTTGGACAGGTTCCTGTTTTTGAACAGGTTCTGAGCTTACCGGAGCCGAGCTTTGGCCAGCAACACTTAGTGTTGAACCAACCATAATTATATCTGAGTTTAAGTTATTCCAAGACTTAATATCGCTAATTGACACATTGAATTTTTGAGCGATTTTCCAGAGGCTGTCCCCCTTCTGGACTTTATACTGCTCCTGAGTTTTCTCTTTTGAAGAGATTGTCAATTTATCACCCACATAGATCATATCAGTAGATAAATTGTTCCAACCCTTTAGGTCCTTTAGAGACACATCATTTTTTTGTGAGATTCCCCAAAGTGTATCACCTTTCTGTACAGTGATTTCCTTTGCAGAAGCTTGCTGTGCTCCAAATGCTGTTGTTGAGATTGCTGCAACAGCAACCAAGGACATAATAGTCTTCTTCATAAAGTAAATCCTCCCTTGTTAGCTTTTTATGGCGGCTAACGAGTGCTATCGTAACATATGTAAATGTCAATTCAATAACAAAACGATATGTTTTAGATTACAGTTCCTTTACATGAAACATCTCTCTCCATTGGTAAATCAGACCACAAAACGGCTTGATTCCTTGCCATATCAAGGTTTTAAAAGGATCAAAAACGGCCTGATGAAAACGTGTCCAAATGCAGCGAAAAAAATTTATTTTTCTTTTTCAAACTCTTTATTTTTTCTCTTTTTCTATAAATAAACGAATTTCTTCTAAAAAAACATCTCCGTATTTCTCTCTTTTTTGAGCGCCAATCCCCTTAATTTGGAGTAATTCTTCATCTGTTTGAGGCTCTACCGCTGACATTTCCTTCAATGTTTGATCAGAAAAAACAACAAAAGGCGGAACACCTTGCTCTCTAGCTAGCTTCATTCTAAGCGATCTCAATCGCTCAAATAGTGCATCATTTTCTTGAATAGCTTCTGCTTTGATCGCCTGCTTTTTATACACTGCCTCTTGTCCAACTAGCACTTTCTTCCCTTTATGGGTCACCTTAAGTGTTGGGTAAGCCCCTTCAGACATGTGCAAATACTCTTCTGTAATTAAAAATTCAATGAAGTCACTGATTTGTTGAGCCGAATGTTGTTTCATTAAAGCATATGTAGGGAGGCGGTCAAAACCTAGCTCTAGCACTTTTTTGTTTTTAGAGCCTGCCAGTACTTGGGCGATCATCATTTTACCGAATCGCTCATTCATTCTCACTGTACAAGATAACACCATCTGCGCTTCTCTTGTGACCTCTTCACGCTCTCTTTCATCAAGGCAATTGCTGCATTTACCGCAAGGCGAACTAGCTGTTTGATCAAAATAATCCATCACAAATTGCTGCAAACATTGCTCAGTATGACAGTAATCCACCATTTGCCTTAATTTAAGCAACTCATGCTGGTAGCGCGTCTCATCTTCTATTGACTGTTCAATGAGAAAACGTTGCACCCTTACACCTTGAGGTGAAAACAGTAAAATGCATTCACTTTCAAGCCCATCTCTACCGGCACGCCCAGCTTCTTGATAGTAGCTTTCTATATCCCTTGGAATTTGATGATGGATCACAAAACGCACATTCGACTTATTGATCCCCATGCCAAATGCTGATGTGGCGACCATCACCTGGATATCATCATTTAAAAAGAGGTTTTGCTGCTCTTCTCTCGTATGATCATCCAAGCCACCATGATAAACACCAGCTTTGATCTTTTGTTTTTTTAGTCGATGATAAATTTGATCCGCTTCTTTACGAGTGGCAGTATAAATAATGCCAGACTCAAGACTGTTTTTCTTCATATATTGTGTGATAAAACGTTCACTGTTTTCTCCTTTGATCACTTGAAAGGACAAATTTTCTCTAGCAAACCCAGTAAAAATGGTTTCTTCTCCGTTTATACCAAGCTGTTCACATATATCTTGTTGGACCTTTTTCGTCGCTGTAGCTGTTAATGCGACAATCACCGGTCTTTTTGACAGCTTGTTCAAGCATTCTTGAATGAAGCGATAACTTGGCCTAAAATCATGTCCCCACTCGGATATACAGTGCGCCTCATCAATTGCAATTAAAGGAATCGTTAACCGATCTAGCAGCTGAAAAAAACGTTCATTTTGTAAGCGTTCAGGGGTGATATAAAGAAGTTCATATTCCCCTTTTTCGCATTTTTTCAGCCTTTCATTCATTTCAGATGCAGACAGGGTGCTGTTTAAAAAGGAAGAACGTATGCCCATCTCATTTAACGCATCCACCTGATCCTTCATTAAAGATATAAGCGGAGATACGACGATCGTTGTCCCTTCCATCATGAGCGCAGGGATCTGATAGCAAACTGACTTCCCTCCGCCTGTCGGCATAATGCAGACGGTATCCTTTTGTTTATTTACAATCGCTTCAATGGCTTGTTTCTGTCCATTTCTAAAGGCATCAAAGCCATAATATTGTTTCAGGAGTGCTTCTGCTTGTTCTAACATCCAATTCCCTCTCCGTCATTTGTTTTGTCTATTTTAACATAGATTCTTGCCTCTACAGGCATTCAATCCAATTTCGTCTTTTCGCAAAATAAAAAGCCATTTTCCGAAATGGAAAATGGCTTGAATCATCCTAGGAAAAGCTGCGGATGCCGTAATCTAAGTAAGAAAGTTTTAAACCACCACTCCTCAAAGTGGGTGTTTGCAGAAACGTTCCTGTCTTCCTCTCTAAGGAGGCATGACATTCCAGCTTCAATATAAAACTCCCTATTACAGCTTAAAGGTTAAAACTTAATTAACATTACGCACATCGCAGCCTTTAAACTATATTACACGAAAGTTTATTAAATTTCAAGAGATCTTTTTTCTATAAAAAACTCGTGTATACAAGAGATTTGTCCTTGCACACATAAGAAAAAATTATTCTGAAAAAATGTAAATTCCACTTATTATCCTATTTATCATCATCTATGTCAACATCCTGCTCTTCCTCTAATCGTTCATACGTATCTGAATGCATCTGATCCATTGTTTGTCTATTTGTTAAATCACGCATTTGATCAGAGAAATTACGGTCAAACTCATTTGGATCTTGAGTGGTTTCTTCGTTTTTCTTCGCATCAATTGAATAGCGTGTATAGGGAACTGCTTTTAAACGGTCATAGGGAATCTCTTTCCCTGTTTTCTCACAAATCCCATATGTTCCGTCTTCCATTCGTTTCAGTGCTGCATCAATTTCGGCTTCAAGCTGGTCATCAACTTGGTCCAGCGTTTGTTCGGTCATGCGGTCTAAATAGATGCTTCCATGATCAGCGATATGGTTCCCTACACCATTTGAAATCTCGCTCGATTCACTTAGCATAGATTCCTCTTTCTTTTTTGACCCTTTTACATCTTCCTTTAATTGATTCAATCTCTCGTATAAATCAGCTTTTTGTTCTTTCGTTAAGCCCACGGTCAATCACTCCTTTCTTAATACCTTCCCGCTACAAAGGAATTGAAAACATCAAAAAAGCCACCGCCTAATTGGCAGCAGCTTTCTTCTCTTACAAGGTGCGAAGTGCTTCTTCTACTGATTTATCGCCTTTAATCAAATCAAAGGACTTATTTTTCACATTGGATTCTGTTAAGCTTTCCACAAGAACAGTAGCTACGTCCTCTCTTGAAATCTCAATGTTTTGATCATCTGGAATATGCGCTGCAGCTTCAATCTTTCCTGTCTTTTCCTCATGCAGCAAGGCACCTGGTCGGACAATGGTATAGGAAAGCCCAGACTGTTTAAGGTGTTCATCTGCTTTTCTTTTTGCCTCATAATAAATTTCCATACTTCCTTGTCCTTTTCCTTGGTTTGGATCATCGGCATTATAGGAACTCAGCATCACAAAATGCTGAATATTTTCTTTTTTCGCTGTGTCAACAAGACGTTTTGCACCTTCTTGATCCACTGCAATCGTCTTATCTGCCCCCGTTTTTGAGCCTGAACCAGCTGCAAAGATGACAGCATCTGCTTGTTTCACAGCATCTGTCACATCCTGTTCAAGATCACCGATGACAGGTAATGCACCAAGTTCTTTTAGCGCATCCGCTTGTTTTTCATCTCGAATAAGAGCAAGCGGCTCATGTCCTTTTTCTTTTAAATAACGAATGACGAGCCTACCTGTATGTCCATTTGCTCCAGCAACTAATACTTTCATTGTTCATTCTCCTTTCTGTATCTGTTTCATCTTTATCCTTTTTTGCTATCATTCAAACACGTAAAAAAAAAGCCCTTCCCAGAAAATATGGGCAAGGGCTCAGGCAATGTGCGATCTATTAAAATAAATACGAAGAATGAGAAAAGTGCATGTGATCTATGTAATCGCAAGGTTGATCAGCAGAGATGTTTTGTTAAAATGGCTTGCACATCATTCAAATCCGTCTCTTTCGAAAAATCGAGTTCAAATACTTTTGAGCTTGTGACAAGCAACATACCTGTGTCCTGATCAAACACGCCAGCTTCTTGAATGGCAAAACTTTCAATTGATCGATACGGCAAGGAGACCCTGACTTTCTTTTTAGAAAATACGCGGTTATCGCCAAAGATCAGTCGTTTATTGGTGAAACAAATTTGGTCGTGACGCAGTCTGTAAACAGCTTCAATTCTTTCCCCTTCAATTAGTAAGGATTCGAATTTCTTATCATTTTGTTTACTGACAGAAAAAATACCCACGTAAACCCCCTCTTCCTCCATCAAATTCCTTTATGAAAAAACGGCCACACGCTCTGTGGATACGTTTTGTTCTCACTTATAGAATACGCTATAAATGGTCGTTATTCCATTACGAATAGATTAAATTTCATTTAACTTTTTCTTTTTGATTCGATGCTCTTTCCTCTACTTATTTAGACAGGTAAAGCAGGAAAAAAGTTTCAGTTCTTTTTGAGAAAATGGGTAAATTGTGACCAATAAAAAAAACAGTGATTTTTTCAAATCACTGTTTAAAAATGACTATTCGTCTTTTGGTGTTTCAATAGTTCCCTCTGCATACACATCGGAAATCTGCTCAAGTGTAATCGCCATATCAGCATCTTCGTTATCATGCCAAGCATTTTGTTGATTCTGCTCATCTGTTTGCTTCTTTTTCATCATCATCACCCTTTACTGTTTTTCTTAGTATGAGTGATGATCACCAAAATCATTCAGCAGAAATGTCTTCGAAATACTCTTTATAATACCCGCCGACTTTACCTGTATTATCAACGACAAACAGGAATTCTTCTGTTTCATTTTTCACTTCATATGTGCTGCCAACGGTTAGTGCACGGTCGACCATATATTTTTTCGCATTCGTATGTATACATTTTACTTGTTTTAACGTTTGAGCCGTTTGCCAGTTTTGATGGATCATGATTTAAAAACTCCTTTTTTCATCTATACATTTATTGTAGCCAATTTTTCATGAAATGCAATGAGTGTTATGGATTGCTTTCAAAGATGTCGTGTAATATGATGAATGTATACGTTTACATTCATGTGCGTATACTAGATCATTTGCTTCAAGTCCGCTTTTCCACCTAGAACTCGCAGAACAATCCATTTCTTTAAGGAGGTTTGTTTATTTATGAGCTCTACAACACTTCAAATTAGTTCAAAACTCGAATCTTTTCTCCAAGGGACGAAAAAACTCTACATTAATGGCCAGTTTGTCACAAGTCACGATAACAAAACCTTTTCAACTCCTAACCCAGCCACAGGTGAAACCCTTATTGATGTATATGAAGCAGGTGCAAAAGACATTGATGAGGCAGTAAAAGCAGCCAAAAAAGCCTTTCATGGTCCTTGGCGCTCCATGTCTGCCGCCGAACGCGCCCGCTTCATGTTTAAGCTTGCTGATTTAATGGAAGAAAACCAAGAAGAGCTCGCGCAGCTTGAAACTCTAGATAACGGGAAGCCAATTAATGAAACAACCAATGCAGATATCCCTCTCGCAATCGAGCATATGCGCTATTATGCGGGCTGGACAACCAAAATAAGCGGACAAACCATTCCTGTCAGCAAAGGATACTTTAACTATACCCGTCATGAACCTGTTGGCGTTGTAGGACAAATCATTCCTTGGAACTTCCCGCTACTTATGGCCATGTGGAAAATGGGTGCGGCACTTGCGACTGGCTGCACCATCGTGTTAAAACCAGCAGAACAAACACCCCTCTCTGCGCTCTATTTAGCTGAATTAGTAGATAAAGCCGGCTTCCCAGAAGGTGTGATTAACATCGTTCCTGGATTTGGTGAAACAGCTGGGAACGCTTTAACCGATCACCCTGATGTAAACAAGATTGCCTTCACGGGGTCAACAAGTGTTGGGAAACTCATTATGGAGAAAGCTGCCAAATCCATTAAGAGAGTCACATTAGAACTTGGCGGAAAATCACCAAACATTATTTTGCCAGATGCCGATTTAAAGAAAGCCATTCCTGGTGCTTTAAATGGGGTTATGTTTAACCAAGGTCAAGTATGCTGTGCAGGTTCTAGGGTCTTTGTTCACCGGAGTCAATATGATGAGGTTGTTGATCAAATGGCTGAATATGCAACATCCCTCAAACAAGGAGCCGGTCTTCATCAAGATACACAAATCGGGCCTCTTGTCAGTAAAGAACAGCATGAGCGCGTGTTAGGCTATATTGAAAAAGGTAAATCAGAAGGTGCAACAGCTGTTGTCGGTGGCGATTGCCCTTATGAGGCTGGTTATTTTGTCTCCCCTACTGTTTTTAAAGATGTAGAAGATGATATGACCATCGCAAAAGAAGAAATCTTTGGACCTGTCCTATCTGCGATTCCTTACGATTCCATTGAAGAAGTGGTCGAAAGAGCCAACCAGTCTGACTATGGATTAGCCGCAGGACTTTGGACAGAAAACTTAAAGCATGCCCATGATATTGCTGCAAGCCTTGAAGCAGGCACGATTTGGGTCAACTGCTACAACGTCTTTGATGCTGCCTCCCCGTTTGGAGGATACAAGCAATCAGGTCTTGGCAGAGAAATGGGATCATACGCCCTTAACAACTATACAGAAGTCAAAAGTGTGTGGATTAACCTCCAAGACTAATGACGCCTATTAAGCCGGTGACCAAGTCATCGGCTTTTTTGTGATTGCATGTGACAGGCAGGCTCCTGAATATAGTAATAAAGGAAAGGAGCATGGCAGAATATGCAAGATTTCAAAACGAAAGTAAACGTATATATGGATGAACTGCACATGCAAATGCAGCATAGACAACGAGAAGATGGCGCTTTTGTCTTCTGCTTTGAAGGGTCCATGATGACAAATGCTTTTTTAATTATGTTATTAAAGGCTGTCGGCGATACGGATCAGGCTTTGGTTCATCAATTGGCAGAAGCAATTCGCGAAAAGCAAAATGAGGATGGTTCTTTCTCTTTGTATCATGATCAGGCGGGACATGTAACCGCGACTGTGCAAGGCTACTGCGGAATGCTTGTGTCAGGCAGGTATCAACAAGATGAGCCGCATATGGAAAAAGCAGCACGATATATACGATCAAAAGGTGGATTAAAAGACGTTCATTTTATGACAAAGTGGATGCTTGCCGTCAATGGAATGCACCCTTGGCCATACTTCTATGCCCCACTTTCATTTTTACTCATCCCTACATACTTCCCGCTTCACTTCTATCATCTTAGTGCCTATGCAAGAATTCATTTTGTCCCAATGATGATTGCACTTAACAAACGATATACTTCCCATGAGCAGTTTCCAAGCTTATCACATCTTGATGCGAACATGTCTAAAAATCCTTTTGACTGGTTTATGGCAAGAGAAGAACGTTCCACTCACCACTTTCTAGCGTACATGCGGTCGTATACAGCACTCGACAGCAGGTTCGACTTTTTCGGGTATGAGGCAGCGAAGCGATATATGTTTGACCGTCTTGAAAAAGATGGCACGCTGTACAGCTATTTAAGTGCCAGTATTTTTATGGTCTATGCTCTCATGAGTCTTGGATACTCTCCGGGACATCATCTCATTTTAAAAGCAGTCAAAGGGATGAAACAGCTAGTCACTGACTGTGGGGGGAAGAAATACGCTGAGAATTCTACATCTACTGTTTGGGATACAGCGCTTGTCAGTTATGCTTCTCAGCGAGCGGGCAGAACACAAGATGATCCAGTTATTAAAAAGTCTTTTACGTACTTACTGAACCGGCAGCAAATGAAGAAAGCAGATTGGGCAATCCATAACCGGCATGCGGCTCCGGGAGGCTTTGGTTTTTCAGATTTGAACACAAATAACCCAGATTGTGATGATACGCAAATTGTGTTAAAAGCCATTCCTCAAACTTATGCTCCTGTTCAGTGGAAACGAGGATTTGATTGGCTTCTTTCCATGCAAAACCGGGATGGTGGCTTTTCAGCTTTTGAAAAAAATCAAGATCACTTCTTGCTTCGTCATCTCCCGCTCGAATCTGCTGAGGATGCGGCCATTGATCCTTCTACTCCTGATATTACAGGTCGTGTGCTCCACCTTATCGCTTCTGAAGAGAACGACAAGTCACCACTCATGCAAAGGCAAAAAGATCATTGTGTGAAATGGCTGCTTGATCATCAAGAGAAGGACGGATCATGGTACGGCAGATGGGGCGTTTGCTATATTTATGGTACTTGGGCTGCGTTAACTGGACTAAAGGCTAGTGGCATCCCCTCATCGCATCCTGCTGTTCAAAAAGCATGTCGATTTTTAAAAACCATTCAATTAGAAGATGGCAGCTTCGGAGAATCGTGTAAAAGTTCAGAGGTTAAAAGATATGTCCCGCTTCCATTTGGAACAGTGGTTCAAACGGCTTGGGCTGCTGAGGCACTTTTACAATACGTGCAGCCAGATGACAAATCGATTTTAAAAGCCATCTCGTTTTTGATTCAACATCAGCATTCGAGTAAAGCTTTGCACTATCCAGTAGGCATTGGTCTTCCAAAGCAATTTTACATTACCTATCATAGCTATCCATTTGTTTTTCCAATGATGGCTTGTTCCACATTTTTAGAAGAAATGAGGCGTAAAAATGAATAAGGAAGAATATCGTATGCAGCTTAAAGATTGGCTTAGCTCCATTCAAGATGCAATTCAAGATGACAACATCCGTCAAAAAGCAGAACATTTATCGTTCATCATGAATGATGAGCATTCCAGTGAAGAAGAGTGGTACACATTGGCTGAAAGTATTGCAGAGGATATAATTCCACAAGATGCAATGCGAGATGTAGCAGTTGGCGGTCATCAATTACCCCCTCTCCCTTACCGGTATGATGCACTAGAACCGTTTATTTCAAAAGAAATTATGTATTTGCATCACCAGAAGCATCACCAATCATATGTTGATGGTCTGAACCAAGCTGAGCTTGCCTTAAAAAGAGCGAGAAGAACCAATGATTTTAAGATGATCAAGCATTGGGAACGGGAGCTTGCCTTCAATGGTGCGGGACACTATTTACATTGCATTTTTTGGTTTTCCATGAGTCCTTCAGGGAAGCGAAAGCCCACTGGGCAAATGCTTCGCCAGATTGAACAATCGTTTGAAAGCTATGATGCATTCAAAGCCCAATTTTCTGCTGCAGCTAAACAAGTAGAAGGTGTCGGCTGGGCGATTCTCGTTTGGGCGCCCAGATCTCAGCGATTAGAGATTTTACAAGCAGAACGCCACCAATTTTTATCACAATGGGATGTGATCCCTCTTCTCGCTCTTGACGTATGGGAACACGCCTACTATCTGCAATATCTGAATGAAAAAGCGGCCTATGTAGATCGTTGGTGGAATGTCGTTGACTGGCATGAGCCAGAAGCACGGCTTAAGCAAGCTCAGCAAGTGAAATGGACCCCTTTTTAACAACGCTACTCCATGTAGGCATCCGCTTATATGGAGTATTTATGGTTTACATAATATAATTATAAACAACTTGATAAAGAATGGGTTGTTTTTTCAGAAAATTCATTTAAAATAAAAAAGATATGTATAGAAAGAGAGATGAAGCAATATATGAAGATTCTTTTAAGTATTAGTCAGTTTGCAGGTAGAACGTTTGCGATTTGGGTCATTGTCTTTGCATTTCTTGGATTCGCCTTTCCTGCGGAATTCTCTAAAATTGGATCTTATATTCCTTTTTTACTCGGTATTATTATGTTTGGGATGGGGCTTACTTTATCTGCTGAAGATTTTAAAGAACTGTTTCGAAAACCTCTTTATGTTCTGATCGGGGTACTGACGCAGTACACACTCATGCCGCTTCTCGCCTTTTTGTTAGCTTACGGACTAAGACTCCCGTCCGAAATCGCAGTAGGAGTTGTTCTCGTAGGCTGTTGCCCAGGCGGTACAGCATCGAACGTTATGACTTTTTTGGCGAAAGGAAATACAGCTTTATCTGTAGCTGTCACTACCATATCAACATTACTTGCGCCGTTTTTAACCCCTGTTTTCATTTTAATTTTTGCAAAATCTTGGTTACCTGTATCGCCAGAAGCACTATTTTTATCAATTGTACAAGTTGTGCTCATTCCTATTGTCTTAGGGGTCATCGTTAAATTATTTTTCAAAAAACAAGTAACCTATGCGGTTCAAGCACTACCGCTTGTGTCTGTCGCCGGAATTGTTATGATCATTGCAGCGGTTGTCAGTGCAAATAAAGAGCAGATTCTTCAATCTGGTCTGCTAATATTGGCCGTTGTGATCTTACATAATGGACTTGGTCTTTTATTTGGTTATCTTATTGCAAAGTGGTGCAAAATGGATATCCCTTCTCGAAGAGCCATCTCGATTGAAGTAGGCATGCAAAACTCTGGACTTGGTGCAGCTCTAGCAACAGCACACTTCTCTCCACTTGCAGCCGTACCAAGTGCCATTTTTAGTGTGTGGCATAATTTATCCGGTTCCTGGCTTGCGACATATTGGTCAAAAAGAGGAAATGCTGAAAGTGAAAAGAAAAAAAGCTAGCCCTTTAATAGGTGCTAGCTTTTCAAATTGAAGATTATCCTTCAAGCAATAGCTGCTCTGGATCTTCAAGCAAGTTTTTAATCGTGACAAGGAATCCAACTGCTTCTTTTCCATCGACAATCCGGTGGTCGTAAGAAAGAGCTAAATACATCATCGGACGGTTCTCAAAACGTTCTTCATCAATTGCCACAGGTCGAAGCTGAATTTTGTGCATCCCTAAAATTCCAACTTGAGGGCTGTTTAAAATTGGTGTTGAAAGCAGTGAACCGAATGTTCCGCCGTTTGTGATCGTGAATGATCCACCTTGTAGCTCATTTAGAGACAATTTGTTATCTCGTGCTTTTTTCGCAAGATGACCAATTTCCTTTTCAATCCCTGCAAACGACAATCTGTCTGCATCACGGACAACCGGTACGACAAGTCCTTCGTTAGCAGCAACAGCGATGCCGATGTCATAGAATTTCTTCAAGACAAGCTCATCACCTTGAATTTCTGCGTTAAGCAGCGGATATTTCTTCAGTGCTGCTACAACTGCTTTTGTGAAGAAGGACATGAAACCAAGCTTTACATCATTTTGTTCAAGGAAGGCATCTTTACGGCGCTTTCTTAAGTCCATCACAGCTGTCATATCTACTTCATTAAATGTCGTCAGCATTGCAGCCGTTTGCTGAACCTCAACTAAACGTTTGGCAATCGTTTGTCTGCGGCGCGACATTCTCTCACGTTCAACTGGCTTTCCTGGTTGTTCATTTTGCACCGCAGCATTTGCTTTTGGCGCGGCTTTTGGTGCACTTGCAGGTGCTTCATTCTTTTGATAAGAAGCAACATCCTGCTTTCGTACCCTGCCCAGCGGATCTACGGTTGGAATTTCAGATAAGTCTAGCCCCTTCTCTCTCGCTAGTTTTCTAGCTGCAGGAGAAGCGATGGTTCTGCCATTACCAGATTTCGGCTCTTCTTTCACTGCTTCTTCTTTTTGAGCAGCAGCCGGTTCATCTTTCGGAGCTGGTGCAGACTCTTGCTCAGGTGCTGGAGCTGCGGTCTCGCTTCCGCCAGCTTCACCCGCTGCAATTGTTCCGATGACTTCTCCAACTTGTACAGTGTCACCAGAATCTTTCAGCACTTCTTTGAGTACACCAGATTCTTCGGCTGTCAGTTCGACATTGACTTTATCTGTTTCAAGCTCTAACAGGTATTCTCCCTGTTCCACATAATCGCCCGGCTGCTTGAGCCATTGAGCTATCGTTCCTTCCGAGATCGATTCCGCTAATTCAGGTACTTTAATTTCCGCCATTTTTCATTTCCCCCTTAGTTTTTGCGAGTCAAGCTATCAGATACAATTCGTTCTTGTTCTTTTTTATGCACAGTTGGATCGCCCTCAGCCGTACTTGAACGTCTTCTTCGGCCGATGTAACGTACTTTTACTTTTTCAGGCGCAATTTCACGTAAATATGGCTCAATGTATCCCCAAGCCCCCATATTTTGTGGCTCTTCTTGCGTCCATACGATTTCTTCTAAGTTTGTTAGTTTTGATAAAATCGCTTTAATATCTTTGGCTGGGAATGGATATAGTTGTTCCACTCTCGCAATGTGAAGCCAATCTTTCGGCTCTTCCATTTGAGTAAAACGATCACTAATATCAATGGATACCTTCCCGCTAGATAGCACAAGGCGCGATACTTTTTCATGATCATGCACAAGGCCTGGTTGTTCAAGAACTGGTTGGAACTGTCCATCCGTTAATTCCTGGACTTCAGACAATGAGTTCGGGTTACGAAGCAGACTCTTCGGTGTCATGATGACAAGCGGACGAATCTCTTCGCGAAGCAGCATCTTCGCCTGTCTTCTTAGAATGTGGAAGTATTGCGCTGCACTTGTGAGGTTCGCCACTGTCCAGTTATTCTCAGCAGCTGATTGCAGGAATCGCTCTGTTCTTCCACTTGAATGCTCAGGACCTTGTCCTTCATATCCATGAGGCAAGAGCATCACTAGACCTGATTTTTGTCCCCATTTTGCACGTCCAGCCGAAATAAATTGATCGAAATACACTTGAGCCGCATTTGCGAAGTCTCCAAATTGAGCCTCCCAAATGACTAACGTTTCAGGAGAATAGACATTATAACCATATTCAAACCCGATGACTGAGCCCTCTGACAGTGGACTATTATGAACAGTAAATGATGCGTTTGCATCACTTAGCTCATGAAGAGCAATAAATTCATTTCCAGTTTGACTGTCGTGAAGAACAAGGTTTCTTTGAGCAAAAGTACCGCGCTCTGAATCCTGTCCGGTCATTCGAATTGGCGTACCGTCTTTTAATATAGATGCAAATGCAAGTGCTTCTCCAAGTGACCATTCTACTTTACGGTCATCTGTAAACACTTTTGCCCGTTTTTCAAGGATCCGTTTAAGCTTACCAAATACTTGGAAATCGTCCGGCCAGCTGATCAATTCTTCATTCAGCTTACGTAATACATCAAATTCTACCGATGTATCCACTGCTGGGAAGCCATTTGATACTGGTTCTGGCAGTTCAATTTCTTGAATCGTATGCTCTTTCTTTGAAGGCACCTTTTGATAGGCTTCTTCTATTCTCGTCGCTACAGCCTGCTCGATTTCTTCACGCTGTTCTTTCGTTAGAAGACCTTCTGAGACAAGTTTATCTGCAAAGATATTCTTGACCGTTTTGTGCTTTCTGACGGCATCGTATAGCATCGGCTGAGTCGTAGAAGGCTCATCCATTTCGTTATGACCATATCTGCGGTAACCGATCAAGTCAATTAAGAAATCCTTCTTAAAGCGTTTGCGGTATTCCACAGCTAATTGAACAGCTGCTAAACATGCTTCTGGATCATCTGCATTGACGTGAACAATTGGAATCTCAAACCCTTTTGCAAGGTCACTTGCATATTTCGTTGAGCGAGATTCATTGCTTTCCGTCGTAAATCCGATCATATTGTTTGCAATGATATGGATCGTTCCACCCACTTGATAGCCTACAAGTTGACTTAAATTTAATGTTTCTGCCACAATTCCTTCTCCAGGAAATGCTGCATCACCATGAATTAAGATGGCTAATGCCTTTTCAACGTCTTGAGCTGGATATCCCTTTTGAGTACGCAATTCCTGAGCGGCACGTGTGCTACCTTCAATGATTGGATCAATGAATTCTAGGTGACTTGGGTTATTAGCAAGCGTGACTCTCGCACTCTTTGTATCTTCGTCTTTAATTTGACGATCCGCTCCTAGATGGTACTTTACATCACCAGTCCATCCGTAGCTGATGCCAATAGAGCCTTCTGATGGAACGAGCTCTTTATTCGGCGCATGCTGGAATTCCGAGAAAATAATCTCATATGGCTTTCCTAACACATGTGCTAATACATTTAAACGGCCTCTGTGTGCCATTCCAATGTTAATATTTGAAGTCCCTTGTGTAACAGACTCTGAAATAATTTCATCAAGTACTGGGACAAGTGCGTCTAAACCTTCTATCGAGAAGCGCTTTTGCCCAACAAATGTTTTATGAAGAAACTGTTCGAACTGCTCAACTTCTGTTAATCTCTTGAATACAGAAACTAGTTTATCGGCTGGTTTTTTCTTAAATAATTCACCAGACTCGATTGATTTTGAGAGCCAGTTCCGCTCTTCGAAATCATGTACGTGATCAAACTCAAATGAAATCGTACGCTTATACGTATTTCTCAAATGGTTAATGGCTTCTATGCCGTTTGAAATGTGTTTTGGTGCGTCAGGACTAATAATAGATATTGGAATATTCTTGACGTCTTCTTCTGTTAAGCCGTACTCCTTTAAAGGAAACAGCTCTTGTAATTCCTTTTCTTTGCGAAGAGGATTGACGGAAGCATTTAAATGGCCATACGTTCTGATGTCTTCTGCCAGTTTAACGACTGATGCTATCTTTTGGATTTGTTCAGAAGTAACTACGCTATTTTCTTTTTTCCCAATTTCCTCCTTCATTTCACTCGGTGGTGCACCAAGTTCATCAAATATGCCTCTTAGATCTTCATCAACACTAGTAGGATCCTGGACATACTGATCGTAGAGCTCGAGCACATAGCCGAGGTTCGGACCATGAAATTCTTCCCAACTCAACGGTTGTTTCACATCATTTTGAAACATTTTGAACACTACCCCCAACTTTGATCATCAAGTGATTGAACACTATCTCGATATAACTTCCAGAACACAATGACCAAATTTATGTAATAAAACGCTTCCAATAATATTCTACCACTGTTTCGGATTACTTTCTACATTCTTTGTTCAATTAAAGATAAAAAATTCACAGAAAAACAAAAAATTTAAATCATTCCGAAAAATATTTTGAGGGAAAGGGGCAAAACCTTATGCCCCAATGCTTTTATGCAGTAATTTCTTCAGTAACGGATATAAAACATCTGGCAATGTATCGACATCTGGTACAAAAATGCTGAACTTGCCATACATATCTTGAATCGTTTTCATCTGCGCTTCTTCGATCGGTGAATTGGATAAAAACACATTGATGACCTCAATGCCTTTTTTCCTCGCCTCAAGAACTGCTTCATGTGTATCGACGATCCCATTTTGTTCGTAGCTGAATGCAGCCGGTTCTCCATCAGAAAATACAATGAGAAACTTTTGCTCTTCTCTTCTTTTTAATATCATTTTTGTCATTTGGCGAATCGCATAGCCATCCCGATTATCCTCTTCCGGTTCAAGAGACATGATGGAAGGGCCTGCATCAAATAAAGAATCTTTGAACGACACGACTGTGTTAAAATAGTTCGGCTGACTTGTTTCTGATGCATCGTTTGTATCTTCCCAAAACCCCACAATTTGATGTGGGACTTGAACGGACTTTAAGGCTTCATGAAATAAAACAATGCCTTTTTTCGTCTCGTCCATCTTGTCAAACATGCTGGCAGAACAATCCACTAATAAAGTGAACACAGCATCAATCTCCGTAGAAGGTGCCTGTTTTTTATAGAAGAGACGCGGATTTGACTCTGTAAAATAACGAATGAGCTTTTTACTCAGTCGTCCTGCATGAAGATCCGTTTTTGGCCATGTTTTTTTATGTTCGAGCGTTTTTTGAATCATCTGTTTTAGCCGTTTCTGATAAGGCTCAATCTCCTTGGCATGCTGTTTGTATACGTCGATTTGCTCTGGCGCGGGAGGTTCTGGTGAAATCATGACTGGAAATGCATATTTGTTCTCTTTTCCATTCTCATGAGCATCCGCCCCGCTTTCTTCGCCTTCAGCCTCTTCCAGCGCCTCAAGCTTTGAATAATCTTTTCGATGAGTCTGCTTGGCAGAGCCTTGGACAGTGCCAAGTGCTTGATCTCCGTCATCGCCTTCTCTTGCTGCATCCTTCCCGAGATCACTTTTCCCGCCGTGCTCTAAATCAAATTGAAGGAAGCTTTTTGATGGGGCCTCTGTTTCCCGGTGCCACACTTCCATATACTCTTCGTGGATGTCTTCATCACCCTCTTTTTCCCGGTCGACTTTGATGTCCTCACTTAATTTAGGTTTCCTTTTCAAGTCATGAAATAGCGGTTCTTTTGCCGCTTTTTCATAATCCAATTCGGGGAAGAAAAAGTACGTATTCAGCATATCTTTATCAAGAAGCTCATCAAAACCTTCCATTAATTCTTTGACAATGACTGCGATATCTCCGGTTGAATGCGCTTCATAAACACGCTCGAGACTTGATTCAATAAACGGAATCATTGGGTTGATTTGCTCGTGAAGAGGCGGAATTTCTTCCAGCGGCGAATCTGCTGTCAGCTTCACATACATTGCACAATAAAGTGCATCTGTTAAAATGCTCCGCTCTTGGTTAATCGTTAATTGCGTCTTAAAATGACGCCGGTACAGTTCTCTTCTTCGTTTAAATACCTTTTTTGTTCCTGGACGTTCACGTTTAATCCGCTCTTCAATCCGGATATCTTCAAAGAGCATAAATAACTGTTTACACAAATCTGGAATGGATATTGTGTGAGCATAGCGAATGATTTCTTGAAAGACACTCAGATCACTATAAACGGTACCTACTGCTCGGAGGAATACATCACTTTTCAGCCCAGCTGTCATGTCTTCTTGTTTACGGTCATCCCAAAAATGACTGATGAAAATTTTCTTTTCAAAAGGATCATAGTAGGACTGCACGCCATATTCAAGCTCGACATCATCACTTTTCGCTAACGTTTTGGCTAAATCCGTTAATTCCATAAATAAAAATGAATCGATTCTGCTGTCATTAAATTTGATGAATTTCAAAGCTCAGAACCTCACTCGAATAATGTTTGGGCAATATTTCTTACCGCTGCTTTTTCCCGGTCATCTTCTAGCTTTTCCACAATCCCTCGTTCAACTGCCCGAAGCGGCGGGATGTATTGCGCAAGATCACATGTGTCTAGCAGTGCGCGAATGGATGCTGCTTCTTCACTTACCTGCCCGTTGTGCGCCTGTGTAATGAGGTCTGATGAGAGCTGCACGAATTGATCAATCAAGCGTTCATCCTTTAATACAGATTGAGATTGCAGTACATCCTTTAAGATGCCACCGCCGATATATGGAACGTCAATGACAACAAAACGGTTTTTTAACGCTTCATTTAGTGGGACTGTGCCGACATAGCCTTCATTGATGGCCGCAATTACGCCAAAGCCTTCATCTGCTCGAACGACCTCGCCTGTAAATGGATTGGTCATCATTTTTCTGTAGTCGAGTACACCGTTTAAAATAGGCAAGGTTTCGGGCTTCGCCATGTTGATTTCATCAATATATAAAAGATGGCCTTTTTTCATTGCTTTTGTTACAGGTCCTTCTATAAATTCAATAGAAGCAACTTGACCATCATTGTGAATGGTTTTATAGCCAATCAGGCTTTCTGCATCAAGATCAACTGAGCAGTTCACACTGTGCATCGGCTGCTGAAAGAAAGCAGATAAAGTTTCTGCTAGTTTTGTTTTACCTGAACCGGTCGGCCCTTTTAAAAGAACATTTTTGCCAAGTGCCAGTGCAATCATCGCATCTTGTATGATAGACGTGTCCTGTGATTCATAGCCGCCTGTTCCAATAAGCGGACGGAATTCTTCTTCTAGTCCTTTTGCTTTTGCTTCAATCATTGCTTGAATTTCTTCTGGGAGTGATTGTTCGTTAAACATGTATGATTAATTCCTCTCTTCGATCATTTTCCTCACCAAGTATACTAAAAAAACCTTTATGCACTCAATACATAAAGGCTAGACATCTGTTATTTTACCATTTCTTTTGTGATTGCTCCGCAGGCGATGCGTTTCCCTGAGTTTCCAGAAGGGTTGCTTAAGTAATCATCTGCTTCTGCATGAATGATAAAGCTGCGCCCATTTTGATCGATTAATTGGTTCATTCCTCCCTTTAACGTCACATCTGGTACATTCACGACAACGTCAATTTGTCCATATGCCCCAACCTCTAAATTAGGCATATCTCCAGCATGGTGGCCCTTTGGGTTATCAAAGCCATGCTCCCGGTGTGTGGGATTAAAGTGAGCCCCTGCCGTTTCAAAATCTGGCGTTTCACATCTTCCTGTTTCGTGAATATGGAAGCCATGAGGACCTGGCGGCAGATTTTTTGCTTTCACATGTAAATCCAGCCCATTTTCTGAGGAGTCTCTTACTTCGATACTTCCTATTTTTTGCCCGCTTTCATTAATGAGTGGCGTGGTAACCGGTGCTTGTTTAGGTGCTGCAACTTCAATGGTTTCTTCTGTCGTTTCTTTTTTCGGCGGTGCATGACATGCTGTTGTGACAAAAACCAGACACATCATGATCAACCACACTGACTTTTTCATATGATTGCCCCCTTTTGATATCAGTATGGACAACCTGATCAATAGGCAAACAAAAAAAGCCGAAAATCGGCTTTTTTAGAAGAAACGTTTTGCACCTAAATAGGCTTTTTTCCAGTATGGATTGCTCAAGTTCGAGATCCCCACACCGCTGTCACTTGCATGAAGGAAATCTCCTCCGCCAAGGTATAGTCCCATATGAGATGGACCCGCTTTGTACGTTGTGAAATAAACAAAATCGCCAACTTGAGGTGTGCTCACAGGTGTCATCATACTCCAATAGCCTGCTGTGCTTAATCTCGAGACAGATGAAACCTTGTTAATGAGATAGTAAACAAAGCCGCTACAGTCAAATCCAGATGGTGTATTGCCGCCCCATCTGTAAGGGATGCCTGTCAGCTTTTTCCCTTCTTGAATCATCGTCGTGATTTTTGCATTCATTGGCACATTGTTTTTGTCATTGTTGACTGGAGTTGTCGAGCCGTTAGACGTCGAACCATTTGACCCAGTTGAGCCTGAAGCTGCACCATTAATTTTGAGAACTTGTCCAATTCTAAGCACATCGCTTTTTAAGCTGTTAGCTGTACGGATGGATTGAACTTGCACTTTAAATTGATTCGCAATCTTCCATAAAGAATCACCTGATTTTACAGTATAAGATGTCGCTTTCCCGCTTGAAGACTGGTTACCGTTTGAAGGTGGATTGCTTGGTTTTGCAGGTGCTTTAGGCTGACTTGGTTTTGATGTAGCCGTCCCTTTTACTTTTAAGACTTGATTCGGATAAATCGTATCAGATTTGATCCCATTCAATGTTTTGATTTCACCAATCGACATATTGAGCGAATTGGCAATTTTCCAGAGAGAATCCCCTAATTTGACCTTGTATGTACTTGATGAAGATGAACTATTTGAGTTCGTTGTCTTATTGTTTGAGCTGGAATTTGAAGAGGAGTTTGATGACTGACTCCCGCTTGTCTTTGTGCTTCCAGATACTTTTAGCTTTTGTCCAGGACGAATTAAGTCACTGTTTAAGCTGTTGAGACTTTTTAAGCTTGCGACTGACATTTTATGATTGTTTGCAATGAGCCATAAAGAATCTCCAAGCTTTACAGTGTAGCTTGATGTCGTTGAAGCATTTGATTTCGTTGCTTTTGAACCAGTTGAAGTACTTGATTTTGTGCTTTTTGCGCCAGGAATTTTCAAGCTTTGTCCTGCAAAAATCATCGTCGTTTTTAGTTGATTAAGAGATTGAAGCTCCGAAATACTTGTATTGTACTGTTCGGCAATCTTCCAAAGTGAGTCACCGCTTTTCACCTTGATCGTCTGTGCTTCTGCCGGTGCAGCAAACACAGCTGAGCCAGCGATCGCTGAAACTGTGAGGCCGGTTACTACTTTTTTCTTCATAGATAAATCTCCGCCTTTCATGATTTCATTCAATAAGACATATGTACTAGTTTTAAGTTTAGCATTTAATGATTCTGCTTCTCTTGCACTATTTTATCTTTATTTCTATTATATTACTCGACATGTAGACGTTGGGCAATAACAAATAGGCTAAAGCAGTCAACTCAAAATGCTAAAACAAAGCCATATCGTTTGTATCGGCAGATTACTGTATTTATAAACATTTTTTAAGGAATTTTTAAGTTGACGTTTAGAAATTTGTCAAAACAAGCACGTTGCTAGTTTCATAGTTCTATTCTACATGACAAATTTTTCTGTATCAAATGACTTTTTACTTAATTGCCTGTTTTTTCTCCTCGAATGAAAAAAGCATTCTTCCGAATGAAGAATGCAGCGAGTGCTTTTTTATTTTTTGATTTCAGGCTCTTTTACAGTGAGCGGATAAAGGACGCCTTCTTTCGCAAATGACATTTTCCCTGTTTCCTCTGAAACGACGAGAACAAGTGCATCGGTCATGCCAGAGAGTCCAATCGCAGCTCTGTGTCTTGTCCCGAGAGAAGGACTGACTTTTTTTGAAGTAAGCGGCAGCACATTTGCCGCAGATACGAGCGTATTTTCTTTGACTAAAAGCGCACCATCATGAAGTGGATTTCCTGGGTAGAAAATGCTTTCAATTAATGATGCACTTATTTTCGCATGAAGATTTGTCCCTCTTTGAATAAAATCCTCAACCTCATCCCGCCTTTGAATCACAATCAATGCCCCGTGTTTTTGTTTTGATAAGTTTTCAATGGCTAACGAAAATTGAGCAAATCCGGGTGTGTATTCTTCCATATACGATTGCAAATAAAACGAGGAAGCCTCTGCATGCATTTCATTAAACTCATCATGTAATGACTCAAGATCACAAAGTAGACATTGCTCAATTTCATCAAGAGAATCGATAATGTCACTTGCATCTTTCATAATTTTCATCAAGTGTGTTCTCATACCCACTTTAAATTGTGCTTCTTCATTTGTACGATTGATCATTTGATCTTTTCCCTCCTCCTTTTCGTTGTCATAAAATAACAAATGATGCGCATTCTATTGTTATGGAGGTGACTTAATAATGACCGTTCAGAAAGTGATTCAATATGCTTGCAGCATTTTAGGTGTTGTCAGTCTTTCCTTTATTTATGCCCAAATGTTTAAAAAAACGAAGCCATCAAAGAAAAATAATCCGACGGAGAATTGATTTTTTTACATAGCATGATATAATCCTCTCGTTATTTCTGTTCAGAGAGGAACTTATGATGAGAGAAACAAATAGCATTCGAGCTAAGGTGAGACTATTTTTAACTATGTTGATTCCGATTTTAATCACTCAAGCGGGTCTTTCGCTTATTACGTTTTTAGACACCGTCATGTCTGGAAAAGTGAGTGCAGAAGACCTTGCGGGTGTTGCGATCGGTTCAAGCATTTGGACACCCGTTTATACAGGACTTGCTGGTATATTAATGGCCGTTACGCCAATTGTCGCGCAGCTGATGGGCGCGGGGCATAAAAAAGATGTTCCAAAGGCTGTCTTTCAGGCGATTTATTTATCGTTTCTTTTAAGTATCTGTGTGATTACGATTGGAACAATTGGCATCCCTTACGTATTAGGGGGACTTGGACTGGAACAATCCGTAGAGGATATTGCCCGCCATTTCTTAAGTTTTCTTGCTTTTGGTATTATCCCGCTGTTTGGTTATTCGGTGTTTAGGTCATTTATTGATGCATTAGGAAAAACACGTGTAACGATGTTTATCACGTTAACAGCACTTCCGATTAACTTTGTGTTAAACTATGTATTTATTTTTGGGAATTTTGGCTTTCCAAAGCTTGGCGGTGCGGGAGCTGGCCTTGCTTCTGCGATGACGTATTGGGCAATTTTTATCATGAGTATTTGTATTGTCATGAAAGCAGAACCCTTTGCCTCATTTCATTTGTTTCAAAAACTGCCTCGAATCAATATCTCCCGTATGGGGCAAATACTGAAAATTGGTCTTCCTATTGGGTTTGCGATTTTTTTTGAAACGAGTATCTTTGCTGCTGTTACGTTATTAATGGGGCACTTTGATACTGTGACGATTGCAAGTCACCAGGCCGCGATGAACTTTGCTTCAATCTTATATATTTTACCGCTCAGTATCTCAATGGCTTTAACGATTGTCGTTGGGTTTGAAGCCGGTGCCAAGCGCTATAAAGATGCGCAAAGCTATAGCTATATCGGAATTGGAACGGCGGTATTATTCTCCTTGTTTACGGCAGCACTCATTTTATTATTTAGACCAGAAATTGCTGGTTTATATACAGCTGAATCGGCTGTTTTACAGCTGACACAGCACTTCTTGATTTATGCGATCTTTTTCCAGCTGTCAGATGCCATTGCTGCACCTATTCAAGGGGCGCTACGCGGCTATAAAGATGTGAACTATACGCTCATTGCCGCATTTGTTTCATACTGGGTGATCGGCCTTCCTTCCGGCTATCTGATTGGCACCTATACCTCGTATGGGGCATTCGGGTATTGGATTGGTCTCATTGCAGGACTTGCAGCAGGTGCTGTTGTCCTCTTTATCCGTCTCAGATTGATGGAAAAACGTTTGCTTCAGCAAGCGCCCAGTCACTAAATACAACACAAAAAAGCAGCTGATCGATGTCAGCTGCTTTTTATTTAGTCATTCCATTGGTATGTCCAGAAGATTTCTTCATCGAACCATTTTTGGACAACAGGTTCTTTGTTTTTTAGCTTTTGTTCAAGCTCTCTCAGCATGCCTTCTGTTTGCGTTCTATGTGCTCTTAAAGCATTTAATTTGATATCTGCTTCATCTGTAATGTCGATCGTAATATCTGCATTTCCGAGCACTTCTTCTCTATTTTTCGTAATCGCCATGCAGTATGTGACAGGACGATCTTCTTTTTTCTTACGGTAAAGAGCGCGGATTACTGCTTCCCCTGTCGCATCATGATCAGGGTGTACACCATGTCCAGGATAAAACGTGACAATCAGTGTAGGTTTGACTTCATCAATGATGGTTTCCATCACATCAGCTAAATACTCGTCGTCCTCAAATTCCAACGTTTTATCGCGAAGACCAAGCATACGTAAGTCTGTGATATCCATTTCTTTGCAGGCATTGATTAATTCCTGTTTTCTTAACTCAGGAAGTGTTTCCCGATTGGCATATGTTGGGCTGCCCATATTTCTACCCATTTCCCCAAGTGTCCCGCATGCATACGTGACTGGGATGCCGCGTTTTCTGCTTTGTGCAATGAGACCTGCAACCCCAAACGATTCATCATCTGGGTGAGGCAGCATCACTAGTACATGTTCATTCATGACTCGTCACCCTCTCTTCTACACCTGAAATGGTGTTTCACTAATTTGTAATGAGATCGCTAGCTTCCCGTCTGGCAAGTGCCCTGCTAACAGCAAGCGGCCTTGGTCATCAAATTCATAATCGGTTAAGCCTTCTGCGTAAATCCAACCATCTTCTGTTTTCATTCCAACACGGTACGGACCTTGTCCTTTTATTTTTGCCTGTGAATAGACGACTTTCGCATTGCGGATATAGGCAACGACCGTCATATTTTGTTCATTTACATGAGCTGAATAAGAACCAGTCGTCGTTTCAAGATGAACGAAGACTGGGCGATTTAAAAACGATTCAAGATGTGCTGTGACATCTTCCGTTTGAATTGGTTTCATGAGTGGTTCCTTCCTTCATTTTGAATTAATTCGCGCAGCTTTTTTGTATGTAAGCTGATCAGCTGCAGTTGATGATCATGCCCAAGCCCACTTTCTAATATTCTCTCTACAGCAAGTACATATTTTTGATGGAATGATTTTCTCGCCCTCGGATGAGTGCGCGCATCACTTAAATCATCACAAATTGCCTCGAGTAAAGAAGTCATATTGTCGACATCAAGCTGACGATTTTTCCATAAAGATTGATAAGCAGCTGTAAGCTCATTGGCTGATGACATGTAATCACCTCTACAGTTTTGGTAACAACTTATTATGACATGATCCGCCTTCAAAAAAAAGCAAACTGCTCGTCGAACTTAATGAGAATTCGCTGTTTTTTTCATGCGTAATTGAGAGGTCGTAAACAATAAAATCGCCACCCAGATACAAAGAAACGTCACAATTTTAGCTGAAGATAAATGCTCGTGATACACAAACAACCCCAAAAACAGCGTAATCGTTGGTGCAATGTATTGCAAAATACCCACTTGATAAAGAGGAATTCTTTTTGCCCCTTCAGAGAATAAAAGAAGCGGTACCGCAGTAAAGACCCCTGCGAAGAATAACAGACCAAGCGATCCGAAGCTGTTAGGATTCATTGTCACGACAGGTTCTTTTAAGAAGAACAATAAGTATACAAGAGCTGCCGGTGCGAGAAGCAGCGTTTCAATGGTCAAACCAATGGCACTCGTAAAGCTCATTCTTTTTTTAATCAATCCATAAAAACCGAAGCTAAAGGCAAGTAATATGGCAACAACAGGAAATGAACCGTACTGAATCGTAGAAAGAATCACTCCTGCTGCGGCAATTAAAATCGCAATGGTTTGTAATTTATTGAGCCGCTCCTTCAAGAAAATGATCCCTAGTAAAACAGAGACAAGCGGATTAATATAATACCCTAAACTAGCTTCTAGCATAAGATGATGGTTGACTGCCCAAATGTACACATACCAGTTAACCGATATTAAAATAGCAGATAGTAGTAATGAAAAAAGTGCTTTACCATCGAGCATGAGACCCTTCACTGTCTGCATGGCTGGCCGGACTTGTTTTAAATACAGAAGAATACCGCACATAAAAACAAATGACCATAAAATTCTGTGCGCTAAAATTTCGCCTGACGAAATATGTTCCATCAGTTTCCAATATAACGGGAATAACCCCCATAATGTAAAAGATGCTGCCGTATAGAGAACACCTTTTGATTGCTGTTGTTCGTTCAATCTAACCATTCCTTTCTAAACCTATCGTATATTATAGCACGCACTCAAGTGAATGGGCATATACTAATTCAGGGCATTTAGAAAGGATGATTTGCATGTTTGACTGGAACCGATTATTCCCTTTTCAAAAGCAATTTTCAAAAGAAGCCTTAAAAAATTCAGACCCTAAAGACGTCGAGCAGTACGTCAATCAAGTGATGGAAAGTGTATTCGGCTCCAATTATCCTGCTCAGTTCCCTTTTCAGGACCCACTCTCTCAACATCAAAAAACGAAAGAAACAGACGTCAAAAAAGAAAAAGAACCCGAAGTGGAAGTGTTTGAAACCACTGATCACGTGTTCGTTAAGCTTGAGCTTGCTCGGCCGAACACAGAAAAAGTAAAAATCAAACATACAGCCAACCTGCTATTTATTGATCATTTTCCTGAGGAAGGTACGCAGAAGAAAGTCGTCCTCCCTGCTGCTGTGAAAAGAAAAGGAACGAAAGCTTCATATCAGGACGGTATTTTGGAGATTATGTTTTTAAAACATGATGATCCGGGGATTTCTGAAATCGATATTCCATTATAAAAAGCCTGCTTTTGTATAGAAGCAGGCTTACTCTTTTTTCTTAATAATATGGTGGATATCCTCCGCCATAAGGTGGTGGAACAGGCGGTGGTGGTGGCGGGTAATATGGACGGGGATAATTAAAAATCGCACTTCCTAAAAATCCGCCAAGCAGTCCGCCGACTAAAGGAGCGCCAAAACCAAAAAACAAAGGGACTCTGGATTCATATGGCGGAATGCCAGGGGCGCCGCCTCGGAAATACGGAGTATGAGGGTACATGCATTTCTCCTCCTTTGTCATGTGCCTAAGATCAGCATATTCATCAGGAGTCAAAACGTTTGGGCAAACCTGAAACTAGGCTTGCTCCTTTTTTTCATGAGATGCTGTATATTCCCCTGCCCACCTAGATACCTCATGAAACACATCATGTAGCGCATTTCCTTTTTCAGTTAAACAATAAATGACTTTAACAGGCGTCTCAGGAAGTACAGTTCGCTTTATAATCCCTTCTTCCTCAAGTTCTTTTAAACGCTCTGCGAGCATTTTCTGACTGATAGATGGGATAATGTCCGTCATGTCTTTAAATCGCTTTGGACCATCAAGCAATACATGAATAATGAGACCATTCCACCTTTTGCCTAGCAGTAAAAAAGCTTGCTGAATGTGTGGACATAATTGAAATTCCATAAATTTCAGCCTTTCTTTTCATGATTGTTTGACAAACTAACGGTATACAATTTAAAATATCTCTAGTTACAATAAGTAAGTTTCTCACTTTTTTAGTTATTGTACCATACTATTTGCAAAAACGGGAGGAAATATCCATATGGCGACTGATCAAAAAACGATTGACATTTTAAAACAAAGAGCTTCAGTAAAAGAGTATGATACAACTCATGAAATGACAAAAGAAGAGCTAACAGAGCTACTTGATATCACAACAAAAGCTCCATCTGCGTGGAACCTTCAGCATTGGCATTTTACTGTGTTCCACAGTGCTGAATCCAAAGCGAAGTTACTTCCAATCGCTTATAACCAAAAACAAATCTCACAAGCATCAGCTGTTATTGCTGTACTAGGTGATCTTGAAGCCAATCAAAATGGCGAAAAAATCTACAGTGAGCTGGCAGAACAAGGGTTCATTACTGAAGACATCAAAGAAACATTGATGACTCAAATCAATGGCGCATATCAAAGCGAGCAGTATGCACGTGAAGCTGCGTATTCAAATGCTTCATTAGCTGCTATGCAATTAATGATTGCTGCAAAAGCAATGGGCTATGATACATGTGCAATGGGTGGTTTCAGTAAGGAAGCCTTCATCAAAGAATTCAATGTAAGCGGCCGTTACGAGCCAGTCATGCTGATTTCAGTTGGTAAAGCAGCGAAAGAAGCTCATAAAAGCAACCGTTTCGACATCGAAGAAGTTTCTGATTTTCTTTAAAAAATGGCAAGGCCCCAGCTTTCGTGCTGGGGCTTTTTTTATTTGCTTTAAATATTATTTTTTGCATATTTTCTTTTTACTTCCCCCCTTTTCATCTACACTTTTTCTTTTTTTAAGAATGAAAGCGTTATATTAGTATGATATTCTCCAAAATGATTGTTTTTTCTGAAAATGGTCTTGTGATCTAATCTGACAACTGCTATTATTATGAAATTACAAAAAATTCAGGAGGGAATCATGAATAAAAAATTGATACTGGCACTACTTATAGCGATTCCATTTATCGGACAGCTCGCACTGCTGCCCTTTGCGAATCGTATTCATCCATTTGTGATCGGCCTGCCTTTTTTCCATTTCTGGCTCTTACTATGGATTGTTCTCACACCAGTCTGTACATTTATCATTTATCGGATGCAACATTCAAATGGAGGAACTGACTAATGCAAGGAAATTTGACAGCTTTATTGATTACAGCAAGTATCATTTTCATCGTGGTGGTCATTGGATTTGCCGCTGGCCGTGATAAATCATCCAGACAATCAGTAGAGGAATGGTCTGTCGGCGGGAGGAAATTTGGCGGGCTGCTCGTCTGGTTCCTTGTTGGCGCCGATTTATACACAGCTTATACCTTTTTAGGGCTCACTAGTACAGCCTATACAGCTGGAAGTGTCGCTTTTTTCGCTATTCCTTATTCAGTTCTTGCGTATTTTATTGCTTATTTCTTCTTACCAAAGCTATGGACGGTTGCGAAAAATCACAACCTCACAACGCTTGCTGACTATGCACGTGAGCGCTTTG
The DNA here is from genome assembly GCF_009937765.1 of Bacillus pumilus. Lineage (NCBI taxonomy): Bacteria > Bacillati > Bacillota > Bacilli > Caryophanales > Bacillaceae > Bacillus > Bacillus pumilus. Next base: position 2,294,268 of record NZ_CP047089.1, read on the forward strand.
ACAGCAAGCTGTTATCCAGTCTCATTGCGATTATTGGAGTACTTATGCTCATTCCTTATATTTGTCTTCAACTAAGCGGAATTCAAGATACGTTAACTGTCGCTGGAACTAGTTATATTAATGTGAATGCAGTTGTTATTATTTCATTTATTTTAGTTGCACTTTATACATTTTTCAGCGGGATAAAAGGTCCTACATATACAGCGATTATCAAAGATATTCTCGTTTGGGTCATCATGCTGTTTATGGTGGTTTCACTACCAATCATTCATTTTAACGGCTGGACTCCGATGATGAATACGTTAGCGAAGGAAGCGCCACAGCTTCTGACAATTCCTGACGGCGGCCCTAAAGGTATTTTATGGTTCATTACCGCTTCAGGCGTTTCTGCCCTTGCTTTATTTATGTGGGCACATGCGGCAACAGGGGTTTTCACAGCCAAAAGTGCAGATGCTATCCGTAAAAACAGTATGTTTTTGCCTCTTTATAACATTGTATTGATTTTGGTCATCTTCCTTGGATTTATTGCCTTCTTAGTCTTACCAGAAGATACGAATCCAAGATTTGCACTTCTTCATTTAATTCAAACGTCATATGGCGGCGTGATGCAGGGTCTTGCTTATTCAACGATTGCACTTGCTTCCCTCATTCCATGCTCGATCATGGCCATTGGTGCATCGAATTTATTTGCCAATAATTTATATCGTGATTTAATTCATCCGAATGTATCACCTAAAAGATTGACCATGATCACTCGTTCAATGGTATTTATCGTCATTGGGCTGGCTCTACTATTCGGAATGCTCTTCCCAACAGCACTTGTAACGCTTCAGCTCATTGGTGTTTCAGGAATGGTTCAAATCTTCCCTGCCATTGCGATCAGCTTGTTCTGGAAAAAACAATCGAGAGAAGCAACGATTGCGGGGTTAGTTGTTGGCATCATCGTCACCTTTACAGCCAATATCTCACAAGTCACGTTTGGTCTTTATGAAGGATTTCTTGGTTTACTAGCAAACGTTGTGGTCATCCTTCTTTTGAATCCATTCTTTCAAAAGAAGGTCACAGCCAATTCTGTCATGAATGATCTATTTGAAAAAGATCACGACAAAACAGCGACGACCCTAAACGAAGTATGAGATTAAAAAAGCAGTCCCTTATGAGGACTGCTCAGCGTGTAGACAAACCCTCGCATTCGGTGTCAGATCTGCGCTTCGGTGCTCACGAATGTTCAATTCGCTCCGCTCCGATGCTCGTCCTTCCTAGACTTCAAAGGTTTTCTATCACGCTGAAAAGAAGACAAAGTCTACTATAACACCATGTTCATTGTGTTTTATTTTTTTATAGCATGAATGTAATGAATGGTCTCAAAAGCTGACAGGTCATCTTCTCTATTGTTAAAATACAGTTCATTCACTTTTTCAGGTGATAAATGTTCATAAATGAGTAAATCTGATTTTTCTAACATCTTTTCGATTTCAAAGTACGAAAAACATGATTTCATCGGTTCTCCGCCTATTGAAGCCATTTTCACCATATTTTCAACTCTATTAGAGATTCCTTTTTCTTCGAATAGTTTTTCGTCTGCATAATCAAAAACGATCGAACTTCCTGATGGAACCTTGGTGAATAAATCATCTATTAAGCTTGAAACTTCCTCTTTCGTTAAATAGTAAGAAACACCTAAAAGACTAAAAAACGTCTTTTTGTGATCAAATCCTTTATTTTTTAGGTTTTGATAGGACAAATTTTTGGTGAAGTCCATAGAAATAAAATGAAGATTACTTGGGATTTTTAATTTAGCCTCGTCCAACCTTTGCTTTTTAAATTCCTGTGTAGCGGGATGATCAATTTCGAATATTTCTAAGCTGTTTTCCAATTCTGGATGTCGAAAACTAAAAGTATCTAATCCAGCACCAAGTACGACGTATTGTCTTAATCCTAGCGCTACCTCATGAAGTAATATTTTTTCACAATACGCAGCTCGTGACAAGGTGATTGGAGAAAGTTGGACTTGTGTAATCCATTTTAATATTTCTTCTGTATTTCCCTCAAATTTCTGTGCGATATCTTTGTTGAAGAAGTGTATGCCTTGGACCATATTTTCTTTGATTTCAGTGAATTCTTTTTCCGAAATGAATTCTTTGGCTAAATAATCATTAAAGATTTTAGGGGTATCAAATTGACTATGATAGGATCTGGCAAAAGCCGATATTAACGAAGTCACACTTGATTCATTTTTCTTCATACAGACACACTCCTTCATTTTAGAACAAAAAAATAGGATTCTCCTGGCCAGGAGAATCCTATTATATACTCAAAAAATTTAAAAGTAAATTATAGCATAACTAAATTATTTTGTCAATATAAATTATTTATCGCAGCTTTTTTTGTACAAATATTCTCACTTAGCAAGCGTTAGATGGAGCAAAAAAGAAGGAAGTATTACCTTATCCCAAAATGGTTTCAGTGCATGCTATGCATCGTAAAACACTTTAAGTTTTTATCAAAAAATATAAAAACCCCACTCTACTTAAAGTAAAGGTGGGGTTTATCTACAGTCCGAAACCAGTCATCTGATGAGACTGTTTTTTTATTTCATATCTTTTTTCAAGACTTCAATTGCTTTTTTCATTTGCGTATCATTGTTCTTTAGCTTATCTTGAATTTTTGTCATCAGTACTGTCGTTGTATCTCCCGTCAAAATTCCGTCTACTTTCAGATCGTTATCTGTTTGGAATTTTTTGACGATCGTCTGGAAGGCTTGATCGTACTCACCATTTGCTTTTGCTTTGTAGTCAAGCGCTTGGAACATTTTTTGAGCCGCTTTGACTTCATCTCCATTGTCATTCAGCTGATACGTTTTTTTCGGGCTTAAGTATGGCAGCTTTGCATAACTTGGGAGTGATGCTTTGACCTGTGGTTCAATTCCTTTTTTGTGAATCCATGAACCATCCGGCGTCAGCCACTTAGCAATGGTTAACTTGACACTAGAACCATCATTATAGCTTTGCGCATTTTGAACAGTTCCTTTACCAAACGTTTTTTCACCAATAATTTTAATACCTGAAGATTGGTGCAGAGCCGCTGCCATGATTTCTGCAGCGCTGGCTGAGCCGCCATTTACAAGGACAACTGCCGGCTGATGAACTTTACGTTCTTTTTCAGCCTTGTACTCTTCTTTCTTCCCTTTTTCTTCTACTTGCATGATGACTTTCCCTTTATCGATAAAGTCATTACTCATTTCAATCGCTTCTGTCATGATGCCGCCTGGATTATCTCTCAGGTCAATGACAAACCCTTTTGCCCCTTTTTTCTCGAGGTCATCAATGGCTTTATCTAACTCTTTCGATGTTGTTTCAGCAAAGGACGTAATTTGGATTTCTCCTATTTTGTCTTTTGTGAGTTTTGCATACACTGTTTCAACCGGAATGGTGTCTCTTGTGATGGTCACATCAACATTGCCCACTCCTTGGCGGTTAAGGTGCAGCTTCACATCGGTACCTTTTTTCCCTCTGATTAGAGAGACTGCTTGATTGACTGACATGCCTTTTGTGCTTTTTCCATCCACCTTTAAAATACGATCATGAGGTTTCAACCCGGCTTTTTCAGCAGGAGAGCCTTTTATCGGTGTGACAATTAAAATTTGTCCATCCTTCTCTTCTACTTGCGCACCAATTCCTTCAAATGATGAAGAAATGGTGTTGTTAAATCCTTCGGCTTCCTCCTGATCCATATATGTAGAGTATGGATCATCAAGTGATGCAATCATTCCTTGAATCGCACCATCTACTAGTTTTTGATCATCCGTTTTTTCGTAATACTCATCTTTTACCTTCGTATACGCAGCCATGAGTTTACTAAACTTCTCATCTCCTGAGACATTGACAGCCCCTTGTTTTGTGATCACAAATGTAATCGCTGAGGACAGTGCCGCTGTCACTAGAATGGCGATGACGAACTTAAATTGTTTTTTCAAAAAAACACCACCTTTATCTCCTTTCATTATTATCAAGGACGATGCACCATCCGTCAACCAAAGGATCGAAGTTCTCTTTGAAAAGATAAGCCATTTGACCTTACATTGCATAATCTTTAAAGAGGAACTTGATAAGGAAAGAAGGGATTTTATGAGTGATTATGTAGAAATGCTTGCCTATTTTGGCGTATCTAGTGCCCATCCTGGTGGAATAGAGCTAACAAAAACGATGCTTGAGCATATAAAATTGACGCCAGAGGCACGTATACTGGATGCAGGATGCGGAACTGGACAAACGGCGGCATATTTAGGCAATATTGGTTATCAGGTAGAGGCGATTGATACACACCCTTTGATGATTGAAAAAGCCAATCTGCGATTTGAACGAGAAGAACTGCCGATCCGCGCATTGCAAGCATCGATCGAACAGCTGCCATTCCCAGATGAAGCGTTCAATCTTCTGATTAGTGAATCTGTTTTAAGCTTTACGAACCTTTCAGCAGCACTTGCTGAGATCAAACGTGTGCTTGCTCCTGGAAGTCAAATGATTGCAAATGAAGCAGTATTAAAAGCACCCCTTACGCCGAAGGAGCTTGCGACCGTTCGAGATTTTTACGGGTTTCACGCACTCTTTTCAGTTGAAGATTGGCAGGAGCAGCTAAAAGCAGCAGGATTACAAGACGTTCGCATTCTCTCATTTGATGAACACATGGTACAAGAAGAGCCGACAGAAATGGAATTATCTGAGTATATCCCGCCTTCTCTTTACGAAACGATGCAAACACACTACGATCTGATTCAGGCGCACCGAAAGCATCTAAGCCACATTCTATTTGAATGTACTGTATAAAATGAGCGAATCTCCTATATGTTTTGTCCAAACTCTATGAGGTCTCTCGCATAGGATAAGAATGAAAAGAGTTTGTCATAAGGAGGAAAAATATGGAGCGCTATCAAAAGCTTTGTCAGCAGCATATGGGAAAAGTCGCTAGAATCACAGATCGTAATGGCAGAGTACATGTTGGACGCATTGAGCGGGTGACAAACCGTAAAGTGTATATTCGTCCAGTCGGCGGTTCTCGCGGCGGCTTTGGCTTTGGTTATTACGGTGGATATTACGGCTGGGGTGCCGCTTATGGCATCGGGCTTGGGTTCATTACAGGTTTTGCATTAGCAGGATTGTTCTTTTTTTAAAAGAAGAATAAAGAAGGCCCCCCGAATAGCTGGGAGGCCTTTTTATTTGATTAAATTTTCTTTACTTTGTTCATGTACTCTTCAAATGTTAAATCGTGATCATGCATCGCTTTTGCGGCTTCTTTTCCAACATAACGTAGATGCCACGGCTCATATTCATATTTTGTAATATCTTCTTTTCCTTTTGGATAGCGAATGATAAAACCATATTTATAGGCGTTTTTAGCCACCCATTTGCCATCAGGTGTTTCACCAAACTTTTCAGAGATGTCAAAACCGGCACTTTTTGAAGAAATGTCCATCGCAAGGCCTGTTTGATGTTCACTTTCGCCTGGTAATGCTACTGCTTCTTGCGCCTTTTCTTTGCCTTTTAACTTGACTTCACTATCAAAAATGACCTTTTGACGGTCATAGGAACGATAGCCAGATACGGCAGCCAGCTCGAAGTTTTTCTTTTTCGCATCTTTGAATAATGTCTCAAGTGCTTCTGCTGCTTCTTTACGAATATATCGTTTTTCAATATCCTCTGAAAAAGAGAATTCTACTTTTGGTACAACGAGATCAGAAGGTTTATAGGTTCCTGGTAATGCGTATTCTTTGTTGACAAGTGCTAGCACGTTTGCAGGATTTTGAATGGTTTTCAGCCCGCTTACCACCTTGATGTCATTGAAATATTCACTCTTTAACGTCAGCTCTTGATCAGATGAATCTGCTGTATTGTTTGAGTTTTGCTGGGTAGATGAATTTTCTGCGCTTTTTTGTTCGTTTGTTTTGTTCGATTCAGATGTACCGCTTTTTTGATCCAGCAACTGGCAGCCCGATAATGCGGCTGTCAAACCAAGAATCGATGCGATTGAGAGTATTTTATAGCTTTTCTTCATGACATACCTTCCTTTTGCTCTTCTAAAAAAATAAAGATGCGCTACATCGTAGCACACCCTTTATAGTATTATAAAACGGAGTCTAGCGCAATTAAGATCATTTCGTCAAATGTCGTTTGACGCTCTTCAGCCGTTGTTTCTTCTCCTGTGAGAACATGATCGCTCACTGTCAGAATAGATAACGCTTTTCGATCAAATTTTGCTGCAAGCGAATATAGAGCGGTTGTCTCCATTTCAATTGCTAGAATTCCGTATTGAGCCATGAGCTCCAGTGGTTTTTCATTATAAAACTGGTCTGCTGTAAATACATTGCCGACACGTACAGCGACATTTTTTGCTTCCGCTGTGTCGTAAGCTTTCTTAAGAAGTCCAAAATCAGCACAAGGTGCGTAATCAATCGGTCCAAACGCCACACGATTCATTTGTGAATCTGTTGAAGAGGTTTGAGCTAAAATGACATCACGTACGTTGACATCCCTTTTGATCGCCCCGCAAGATCCGACGCGGATTAAGTTTTGAACATCATAGCTTTGAATGAGTTCATTCACATAAATCGAAATAGAAGGTACGCCCATTCCAGTTCCTTGTACAGAAACGCGCTTTCCTTTGTAGGTTCCAGTATAACCATACATGCCGCGCACTTCGTTATAGCATTCGACATCTTCTAAATATGTATCTGCAATATATTTCGCACGAAGCGGATCGCCTGGCAGCAATACCGTTTCTGCAATTTGTCCTTTTTCTGCTCCAATATGTACACTCATGTTTTTAGCCTCCACTTACGTTTACTATGTGATTTGTCCTATTAAGTATAAACGATTGAGCCCAAAAAAGAAAATACCAGCTGAAGCTCAAGCTGGCATCATCAATCATCTATTTAACTCATTGTCATCAGTCGCTCACTGCGTTTCCATCCTGCCGGAAAAAGCTGATAATAGCACTTTCCTTTTTTCTTATCATCAATCACAACAATATCGCCTGTTGTCATAAACCGTGCATTGTAATCACTAGGGACTGTATCATGTACATTAAATGTCGAGAATGCTTTTTCCAGAACATCCAGGTGTGTTCTGCCGCCAATTTTTGTCCGGTACACAGGCTGATGCCCGCTTGCAGCGCCATATTCAGGTGTCTGATAAATGGTTAAGTGAAATGCTGAAGGTTTCTTTTGAAAAAATCTCAACGTCAATTGCATTCAAATCCCTCCCCTTTTATATAAAATTGGCTGGGATCTGTCAATTTCCTTCTTCTACTTTTGTCGAATGACAGACAATTTTTCGTCAATCTTTTTACAAATGAGGAATAAAGCAAGTCCTATCGCAAAACCACCTGCCACATCTGTCAAAAAATGAACGCCGATATACATTCTGCTGACCCCAATCATAAGAACACAGATCCCTGTGATCAAATAGACGATTTTTTGCCTTTCTTTCAGCCATGGAATCATTTCAACGAGTAGGTAAGCTATAAACGGATAGATGGTGGCTGCATTCATCGAATGTCCGCTCGGAAAGCTGTAATACGTTTCATTGACAAGATGATCAAAGGCTGGGCGCTCTCTAGCAAACAGCCCTTTTAGTTCATGATTAATGGTTTTTTCTGTGAGATATAATAGAAAAAGCATCATGATAGAGTAATAGCGCTTATATATGAATAAAGCGACACTGAAAATGAGCATGATGGGCACGAGCAGCGCACTAATGCCAAAGTCTGTCAAAGTCAGCATGACATCATTTAAAAAAGGGAGTCTGATGCTCTCAAACGATAAAATGATCTGGTTGTCCAATGCTTGACCCGCACCAGATACCATGAGCGCAGCAATGGCGCCAAATAAAATCAAAAGACATAAGATATACACGCGAAAGATTCTCCTCCCTCTCTTCAGAATCTCTTCAAAGTATAGTGCCTACCACGCCTCTTCTTCAACTATCATTGTTTTTTTCAGCATATATTCAAACGTAATGTCAGCCAGCTCAAACGTTTCCAGCTCCGCAGGTATGTACCCTCTTTTGATCAGCTCCATGTAGAAGAATTCCGCAATTTCCTCTGTATCAATCACCAAATCTGCTTCTTTCATTACATTCCGCCTCCTTTTTTATGATGTATGAACGTCGCCTGTTTTTTATTACAGTTTGTCATAATGGCTCATTCCATACATATAAATGCAGTAAACAAAAAGAAAAGGGGTTTGAGGCAATGAAATGGTTCAACATATTAGATGGAGAAATGTTTGATCAGGTGATGGGCCGTATCTTGAGGGGATGGTTTTATGTGATTGTTTTTTTCTGTGTGCCTTATTTTTTATTCGTGTTAGGACAAGTCTTTCTTTAACCAAAATGCTCGTGTAAACTTTCCAATATAAAATCCATCATATCTTTGTATTCTGGATCTTCGAAAAATTCGTAGAGAATTTTATAGTCATTATAAATATCAAGAAGCTCATCCACTATAGATACAGCGAGGAATTCTAGTGATGCTTCGCTTTCTTGTTTCTCTTCTAATTGTAATAGAGCCGTTTGCACCATATCTTCTTCCATTTCTTTTGAAGTTTCACCCACGTAATGCACAAAAAGAAGCTGATGAACGAACTGGTCCATCTCATATTTCCTCAGGACAAGCGTTAAGTCTTCCTCTTCTGTTTCCAGCCACTCTCCGTCCTTTAGCCTCGTGAGTTCGTAAATGACATCTTCCCAGCCATCATCAAGGTATCGCCATATTTCAGTCCGATGGCCAATAATTTTAAATAGCTCTTTTCCGTAGTCTTTTACATATACAACATCGCCAATGAGGAACTCATATTCAATGTCCAGCTTTTCTGTATCCACAATCACCCCGTCGTACTCATCGTAAAGCTGAAGTGATGTTTCAAAATAAAGCACCTCATTATGATTGACCTCATACAAATAGTGCTGGTCAATTTGATGGACTTTTGTAATCGTTCCGACTGTGCCGTACATGACAACGACGACAATATCCCCTACTTGATATTTTGGTGCTTTCGCCTTCATTCTGTCTCCCCCTTGCCCGACTTTTGGTCTTAACGTATCGTATGCCGGCGCAAGGAATTCTGCATGGGCAACCACACCATGCAAAACGCCATTTTATTTCTCATCAAAAAACCGCTTCTCCCATCTGGAAAAAGCGGTTGTGTGTTATTTTTTTTTGACTTCTACATCATATTGCTCAAACGCTTCGTCAAATGTTGTCATTGAGCTTAAATAATCGCCATTTAATTCCAAATAGGCAGACAGCTCATGATAATCAGTGGACGCTTTCGGGAAGCTGTGATCCTCATAAGCAGCATTTGCAAAATGGCTGATTTCATCTTTCGGTTTTGGATGTCTGTACTTCATTAAATAATGGTAAAACGACTTCACCTATTTTCCCTCCGCGACACTCTATTTTGTTGTTATATTATACAGCAATTTGATGACTTGTATAGGCGGAGGTACAACTTATGATGAAAAGTCAAAGTAATTTCGCTTTAATAACCGCTCCATGCTCATTAATTCTTCATATGAAATTTTTTCTGGAAGTTTTGTCTGATCCACTAAAATTAATTGATCTTCTATCTCTTTGACCGTCTCATCCTTTTGATATGTCATACCGCAATGCGTGCAGGAAATGGACGGTGTTTCGATGATTTCAATGGATTGTGTACCAGTGATCAGTTCCCAATAGACTGTTGTCTGCTCTGCGTTTGCTTTATTTTCCTCACACCAATCACATGTCAGCAAGGCTATTTCTCCTCCTTTACAGTTTGATCTTTTTTAAGCTGCGCTTGATATTTTTTCTCTTTTAATTCATCTCGTTTTTCACGTTTGTTTTTGAGTGTGTCATGCTCAGGATTTGTTTCATATGCTTCTCTTCGTTTCATCCGGCTTAAATTCTCTGGCGTAAACGATTTCGCTTCATCCTGAAATAGTGCAGTAATACCAATTGCCGGGTCTTGTTTCTCTTCATAAATTTCATTAAAATACGCATCTGCCTGGCCTGCAACGTAATGCTCTGGTTCAGGGTAAGAGGTGATGACACCTTCAAAGTTACGAAGGACGACTTTGTCAGGGCTGTGCGATAATAAATAATTTGGCTGCAAGGCGATCTTTCCCCCGCCTCCTGGTGCATCCACAACAAAGCTTGGCACGGCGTAGCCGCTCGTATGTCCTCTTAAGCCTTCAATGATTTCAAGACCTTTTGATACTGGTGTTCTAAAATGGCCAATCCCCTCAGATAAATCACACTGATAAATATAATAAGGTCTGACCCGTATCATCACGAGATCGTGCATCAGCTTTTTCATAATCGGCACACTGTCGTTAATTCCTGCAAGGATGACGGCCTGATTACCTACAGGCACGCCAGCATTTACAAGACGTTCGCACGCTTCTTTCGCTTCTTTCGTAATTTCAATGCTTGTATTGAAATGAGTATTTAGCCAAACCGGATGATATTTTTTCAAAATCTCGCACAGCTCATCTGTAATGCGTTGCGGAAAGACGACCGGTGCACGTGTACCTATCCGAATGATTTCAACGTGCGGAATGTCTCGTAAGTTTTTCAAAATGTATTCAAGCACTTGATCGTTGATCAAAAGACCATCTCCGCCGGAAATTAACACATCCCGCACCTCAGGCGTTTCCCTAATATATCCAATAGCAGCATCTAACTGCTTTTTTGGCACGCCCATACCGATCTGTCCAGAAAAACGTCTTCTCGTACAATAACGGCAGTACATGGAGCACTGATTGGTTACAAGAAAGAGCACACGATCTGGGTATCGATGCGTTAACCCCGGGACAGGTGAGTCTTCATCTTCGTGCAAAGGGTCTTCAAGATCATATTTTGTTTTATGAAGCTCTTCAGCAATTGGCACAGATTGCATACGTACTGGACATCTTGGATCGTCTGGATTCATCAATGAGGCATAGTAGGGTGTAATGTTGAGTGGAATGGTTTTGGTGGAAATCTTCACCCCTTCTCTTTCCTCTTCTGTTAAGTTTACGATTTTCTCTAAATCTTCAAGCGTTTTCACGGTATGCGTCAGCTGCCAAATCCAGTCGTTCCATTTTTCCTCAGGTACATCTTTCCAAAGCTCAATGTCCTTCCAATGACGTGCCGGTTCATATAGTTTCTGATTCATATCCATTCCCCCTATCAGCATTCATCTTATACTATGCAAGTTATGTGCCAACATGGGAAAATGCCCCTTTTCTTTATAAAAGGAGCTTTACCCTTGATATTGAATGGATGGTGGTGCCTATATTTCGGCATCTGCATATTTCTTCAGTTTATATTGCAGCGTTTGTCGAGGGATTTTTAAAGCTGCGGCAGTTTTTTTAATATTGCCTTGATGCTTGTTTAAAGCTTCCTGAATAAGTGTTTGTTCAAATGAAGAGACCTGACTTTTTAAGGAGGCATCGGGTGTTTCATCCTCAAGCTTCTGCGTACGTAAATGAGCAGGAAGATATGAAGGTGTAATGTCTTCCGCTTCCTTTGGCATCATCAATACAGCATGCTCAATGGTATGTTTTAATTCTCGAACGTTCCCCGGCCAGTGATGAGCCATAAACAATTGCTTTGTTTCTTCAGAAAGGCGTTTGACTTTTTTTGAAAACTGCTGATGATAGGTTTGAATGAAATGGCGGGAAAGTAGCAGGATGTCTTGCTTTCTCTCACGAAGCGGCGGGATATGAAAAGATGACACATGCAGTCTATAAAATAAGTCTTCTCTTAAAATTTGCTTTTTCACCGCTTCAAATGGGTCCATATTGAGTGCAGTAATGAGTCTTACATCTACTTGAATCGCTTTTGCATCCCCAATACGGCGCACCACGCCATCCTCTAACACACGTAATAATTTTGTCTGTAGCGTGAGCGGCATCGCTTGCAGTTCATCAAGAAAAAGCGTGCCTCCATCAGCTAATTCAAAGAGCCCCTTGCGATCAATTGCGCCCGTATAGCTCCCTTTGACAGATCCGAACAATAAGCTCTCAAGTAACGACTCTGGGAGTGCTGCACAGTTTTGCGGAATGAACACTTGGTTTTTCCGGTCAGATTCATGAACGATGGCTTGAACGAGCACTTCTTTCCCTGTCCCTGTTTCCCCGTAGACAACAACTGATGACGGGTAAGCAGCAGCTTTTTTTGCCTTTTCAAGCATTTCATTTAAGAGCGGATCATTTGTTAAAAATGAAGAAAAATTGTGCATTTGTTCTACTCCAGCCGCATCGTGTATTCGTTTTTTTTGATCTAAACGATTCGAAAGGGCTGACAGTTTCGATACATCTTTTGCGACTTCGACAGCACCTATTAACTGGCTGTCTTCAATAATTGGCAATGTCGTGTTGACGGTCTCAATTCTTTCGCCGTTTTTATTCAAATAGGTTTGCAGCGAATGATATATGGGCTTCCCTGTTCTCAAAACATGCATCAGCGTACTTGTTTTTTCTGTTAATGAAGGATACACATCAAGGATGTACTTACCAATCACCTCTTCTTTTTGTAAACAGTCAAACTTAGCAGCATTATGATTGTAAAAGATCGTCATTCCTTGATCATCTACAACATGGATCGCTTCATCAATGGCTTCTAAAATTAATTCAAACCAATCCGCTCTTTCGACAACCTTCCCCATTCTTTCCCCCTCACTTTCAGTGCCGAAAAACCGGCATCCATTGCCGGATTTTCAGCGGCTTGATCAGCTTCATCACACGTTCTTCTGTCCTTTCATGTTTCGCTTTTTCCGTGCAACTTCCTGCTTTTTTTGTCAATAGCGTCAAAAAAGCACCCCTCTTATGAGGAGTGCTTTCGCCCTGATGTTTGATAAAGAGACATATCGAATTCTTGCAGCGATTCCATATACAGCGGTATGATCGGCTTTCCTTCTTGAAATAAAGTAAATTGGGAAGGGTATAAATTTATGGGCTGATGATAAAAAGCAAATCGCTTGACAACCTCAGGGTCAATCCGGCAAAAGGTGTGATGCATCAGTAAATACACCTCTTGTTTCCATTTAAAGAGCCTCCTGTTTGGCGGATGAAATACTGGAGACACTTGAATCATGCCTCCATCTTCATACATCTGAAGGCGTTCATTTGAAATCGTATAGATCTCCTTAGAGTGAAACTGAAAATATTGCACGTCACGCTTTGAAGCAAATCGCCTTTTTTTCTGATCTTCAATATAATAGAACGTCTTCCCATGATCTGCCGTGACAACTGTATAATTGGGTACTGCCAGCATATCTTTTATCTCATATTTCATCGCACATAACGAAGGAACCCGAATGGCGCGCCTATTTTTTTCGTTCACCCAGCACCTTTCAATTCTATGAAGATTCCCGCTTGCGATTTGGTAGTAGTCCCCTTCCTTTTCAATCACCGTTCCGTCAATGAGATCATACGGCATACTCGAAAACAAATGATGAAAGGAATGGGGCGTTTTATACGTTGTATCAAGCACATCTCTTAATGGATAAAACGCAGCAAATTGATTCAGCCTCATCCAAAAAACAGAATCTGCATGATGCCAGTGTTTCGCCTCATCATCCCAATATTGTCCGTATTTTTCATGAATGAGCGGAAGCAAACGCCTTCTGTGCATGACCGAACAATGATCCACTTGAAAGGACGCATGCTCCAATATTTGGTCTGCTTCACGCACAAAGCTCATCGTCTCGACTAATTGCTTATCAACATGCACGACCCGCTGCGAGGAATACACTATATCTATATGAGGCATCGACTGAAAAACATCCACCATTTTCTGCAAACGTTCTTGTTGATACACTGTATCATCTGTTAAATAACAAATGAGCTCACCTGTTATACGCGCTAACGCTTCATTAATGAGCGTCGCATACCGTACAGTTAACAGCCGTTTTGCAGGATGAACCGTGCGTGAATATAGATGAATGCGCTCATCTTCTAAATAGGTCTGGATCTTTTCGATGGTGTCTTGTTCTGAGCCATCATCCATAATGAGAAGCTCCCAATTTGAATACGTTTGTTCCATCATACTCTTTAGCACACGATCAATGAAATCAGGTTTATTGTAACTTGTTAAAATCACCGATACTTTCATGATCATTATCCTTTTTAATTAGATTAAAAAGCCCCCCAGCTGACGATGTTCACGTAAGGAACATTCACTCTTAGCTGATTTGTCGCGTTTTTAAAGACCGCTACTGAATCAAAGAGCTGCACAACAACTACGTTTTGAAGGACATCTCCATTGACTAAATGAACGCGTGGCACTGGAATGCCAAGTTCAAGCCATGGACGAAGTAATTCTTTAATGTCTGACACACTCTCTTCCTCACTTTCTTCTAATAGACGAAGAAGAAGTAAAATCAAGATGACTTCAAGTACTCCTTCTGCTTCTAGTAATTCTTCGTTCCAACCATTTAATAATTGATCAAATTCCATTCATAATCCCTCTCTCTTCACATTTAATCTTTACTAGAGTATGAGATTCACTTCATTTAGCCTCAGCATTTGAAAACATTTTTAAAAATGTGTGAAGTGATTAAATTTTAAAAAGAACAAGGAATCAGCGTTCTGCTTATACAAAAAAAAATAAACGGCATATACATAGGGGTGAGTTTGAATTGATGAAGAAAGGATGGGGAAAAAATGAACGACAAGCGTGCCGAATTAAAAAAAGAACTATTTAAAGTGTTTTTCAAACCACTTACTCGTGCATTAACAGTTAATCTTGAAGAAGGAGGAGTTCAAATGGAAGAGAAATTGAATGATTTATTAAGTGAAGTGGCAGCTGAGGCATCACCTTCAGATTCTGCTACAACACTCGATGTATCTCAGCCAGCAAGATGGATTTTTGCAAGACTTTCACCAGGAACTGTCATTAGCATTGTCACTGATTCAGGAGACTTAATCGGGCCAGTTCAATTCGTATCATTCGATGCGTCAACAGGTGTTGTCTTTGTTACACAAGAAAGCTCAGTCACACCAACAGGCTCTGCAACGACTTTATTAGATGTAGATAAAGTTGAAAGTGTTACGTTCACGTCTTAATGTGAGAGGGTCATCATGAAGCTTCTTTATATCAGCTCTGGCTACGGCGGAATCTATCACATGTTTGATCAATGGGTAGAAGAGAGCTTCATTGATTCCCCCTTTTCATGTGTAAAGATTAACCGAGAATCTCTACCCACTCACATGCACAAAATCCGGACATTTTCTCCGGATTTTGTTTTGATGATGATCGGTGATCATGTTCCGAGCGAAGTACTTCATCAATTCAAACAAGAAAAGATCCCGATCGTTTTGTGGATGACAGAAGATCCTTTTTATACAGATGTGTCAGCTGCTTGTGCACATGATGCGCGGCTCATATTAACAATTGATGAAGGAGCTTTGCCATTTTACAAGCAATTGGGCATAGGTGACGCCTACTACTTTCCCATTCCGGCAAATACACGTATTTTTCAAAAAAACGAATCGTCTGAAAAAATGTGCATCTACGACATTGCACTCATTGGCTATCCTTATCCCAATCGCACGAAAGCCATTGATACACTCTTACAGCAGAAAAAATGGCGCATTCTCGTAGCAGGTAAGGAATGGCATCGTCATTTAAATAAGTCACGAAGACATGATCGAGATCTCACATTAGTGACCAATTGGCTGAGTCCTCAGCAAATGGCGGGAATCTATCAACAATCAGCGATTGTTCTTAATCCGCACAGACCAGCTCAATTTGCCTATAACAAAAACAAAGCCATGATTCAAAATGTAAGCCTGAACAATAGAGCGTTTGATATCGCTGCAGCGGGAAGCTTTCAATTGACGGATCTACAACCGCCTCCAGCCTTTTCAAGCTTCGCTTTTTATAAAGATAAGGACGATATGCTAGAACAGGTTGAATATTATGGATCAAATGCCGTGAAAAGAAAAGCAATCGCACAAAACAATTACGAACAAGTCGTTTCCTGGAATACATTTGAGTCATTTCCACACAGACTTTATGAAATCGTAAAAAGCGCCCTATGACAGGGCGCTTTTCTCGTTGAAATTCATCTTATGCCTAACCCTCCGCATCTCTACGAGCCAATAAGACTTTCTCCGCTTTCTCAAGGTCTTCTTCCTGTTTCACCACAAGTGATTTTTGGGGATCCATAATATACGCTCCAACAGATCCTTCTAAAAAGGAATGAATGCATTCTTTTGCATATGGAACATGAAAAGCATACACTGCTCCATTTAAACGACCATACGTATATGGCTGCTCTTTTTTTGGCATGAAAAAGTAATGATTGTCCTTATATAAAGTGGCTTCATTATTCTCATGCAATGTCCATGTCTCATTTGGGTTTTCTAACGCCTCTGTAAAAGATGCCATGCAGTCATAACTTCCTTCTACTAAAAGCTCCAAGCACTTCTCTATATCTTCCGGCTGTCTTAAAGGAGACGATGGATGTAAATATAGAACAATATCAAATGTCTTCCCCTCACGCTCTAAATAAGCAAGCGCATGTTTCACCGCTATGAGTGACGGTGTTTGTTCTGTTACATGACTGTCTGGCAGTTCAATTACATGGGCTCCGTAGTGAGAAGAAATGATTTGCGTATTGACATCCTCTGTAGAGACGATGATTTCATCTAACTCAATCATTTGCAGTAACGGCTGAATGGTCCAATAGATGAGCGGCCGCTCCGCCAATACGCGAATGTGTTCATCATGCTGATCGCGCCTGCTTCTAAAAGCTGGTATCAAGGCTAATATACGATTTCCCCTATACATGTATTCCCTTCTCCCCTCGCGCAAAGCTCTCTTCATTTTCTCCTGAGCTGATCGCAGTACTGAAGTATTCAGGTCTCTCGTTTTTCTACTTATTCTCTTATCTCTCCATATTCTATTAACACGTCAAGCAGATGGTTATAATGTGTTCACCTAATTTATATAGAAAGTGGTTCTTTTCCTCAAACGGATACCACTCTTTCACATATGATGCAAAGTAGAGAAATGAGAGTTGGGGGATTAGATATGTCCAAAAAGATAGAAAAGAATTTGAGGGCTTTTTTTCGTGATAAAACAATATTAGTCACAGGCGGTACAGGTTCAATCGGCCGTCAAATTGTGAAAAAATTAACAGCATGCTTTCCAAAGAAGATTATCGTCTTCAGCAAAGATGACAGCAAACAATACATGATGAAAAATGAGTATGCAGATCACCCAGAAGTGGCCTTCGCTTTAGGGGATGTACGAGATGCAAGCCGAGTGAGACAGCTCGTCAAAGGCGTTGATATCATCTTTCATGCAGCCGCCTTAAAACAAGTACCTACTTGTGAAGACAATCCGTTTGAAGCCGTACAAACAAATATTATCGGCGGGCAGCACGTCATTGAGGCTGCGATTGAACATGAGGTCAGTCATGTTGTCAATATCTCAACTGACAAAGCAGTGTCTCCGACAAATGCCATGGGTGCAACAAAATTAATTTCAGAAAAATTATTTTTCCAAGCAAACGAATGTAATCCGAACCAAAAAACGATGTTTTGCTCTGTGCGTTTTGGCAATGTGCTTGGATCAAGAGGTTCCGTCATTCCCATCATGCTCCAGCAGTTGTTAAATGAAAAACCTTTGACTGTTACTGATCCTCTTATGACACGTTTTTTTATGTCCATCGAAGAGGCTGTCTCCCTCACACTTCAAGCAGCCATCATGATGAAAGGCGGAGAAACATTCATTCTCAAGATGGAGTCATTACAGCTTGCTGATCTCTTAAAAGCGTTTCAAGAATATGCTGATCAAATCAGTGTCGCATCTCCGGAGATTCTCGTTGTCGGGAAAAGACCTGGAGAAAAGCTTCACGAAGAGCTTACATTTCAGCACGAAGCAGATGCACTATTTGAGCATGAACAATTTTATGCCATTTTGCCAAGGCCCAAACGTCATCCTGACTTTCAAAAAGTCGACTTAACCAATTACACATCCAATGAAGCGCCTCTCATTACAAAAGAAAAGCTGTTCCACATCATTGAACAATTACATCACACGCATCATAAAAAATAAAAAATCGTCACATGGAAGCAGATGCTTTCCATGTGACGATTTTTCAATAGATCAATCAAATAGATGTTTCAAATCCCCATAGCCTTCTTTTTCAAGATCATCTTTTGGGATAAACTTCAAAGCGGCTGAGTTAATACAATACCGAAGACCATTTGGTCCAGGTCCATCAGGAAAGACATGGCCTAGATGAGAATCAGCTGTCTTGCTGCGTACCTCTGTCCGCACCATCCCATGGCTTTTATCCACTTTCTCCGCTACTTCCTCATCTTCAAGCGGCTTTGTGAAACTCGGCCAGCCGCAATGGGCATCAAACTTATCTAAAGAAGAAAAAAGCGGCTTGCCTGAGATGATATCGACATAAATGCCTTCTTCTTTATGATCCCAAAATTCATTTTGAAATGGCGGCTCCGTGCCATTATTCTGTGTGACTTCGTACTGCATACGGTTTAATTCTTTTAGTCGTTTTTCTTTATCGTTTGTCATGATTTATCACTCCAATGGGACTCAATAAAACCCGCTCTGCCAGAACCGACATGATAACGTTCATAATGCATTTTATTCTTTTTATAATAGTGCTGATGATACTCCTCTGCGGGATAAAAAGGAGCAGCATCTAAAATTTCTGTTACGATTGGCTTTTGGAAGATGCCGCTTTCGTTCAGCTTCTCTTTCGATGCCTCTGCAAGCTTTCTCTGCTCGTCATGATGAACATAGATACCTGTGCGGTAGGACTCTCCTCTATCACCAAATTGCCCGCCATCATCTGTTGGGTCTATTTGCTGCCAATACAGTTCTAATAGCTTTTCATATGGGAAAACGTCTGGATCAAACGTAATTTGAACCGCTTCTCTATGTCCCGTTGTATTTGTACATACTTCTTCATAGGTCGGTTTCACTGTATGTCCGCCAGTATACCCTGATTCAACTTTGATAATGCCCGGCTGTTCATCAAAAGGCTTAACCATACACCAGAAACAGCCTCCTGCAAATGTGGCTAATTCTTGTTTTTCAGACATATTAGTGCCCCCTTCATTTAAAAAATGGTATCATCATATTATAACATGATGAAAAATAATGAAAATGATACGACTTGTATACCTAAATGATCAAAAAGCATTTTGTCGTATTTTAAAATATAATGGGGGTTTAATGATTGGAACAAAGAAAAAAAATGATGTATGAAATGGATACCTTACTGAGAACCGTATTTAAGCAGATCCGTTATGAGATTAACAGCCTGCTCGAAAACGAATTATCTCGGAATGAATTTCTCATTTTAAATCTGCTTCGTGAGCAAGGGGCAAAAAAAGTAACGGAATTTGCGTCCATTTTAGGAGTGTCAGCAAGCCATATCACAGCTGTAACCGACACACTTGTAGAAAAGGGCTGGATCACCCGTATCCGTTCTAAAGAGGATCGCCGCATCATCAAAATCCACTTAACCGATAAGGGTAAGGAAATTACTGAGCATTTTGAGAAAAAGAAAACAGAATACTTTATGGAGCGATTTGAATCATTCGACGACGAGGAACTAAAAACAATGATCAAATTATTTAAAAAGCTGGATAAAAGTCAAAAGGATTAAGCATAGAATTTAGCGCTCTGGACATGCTACAGATAAAAAGAGGTGGAATGAACCATGACGAGCCCTTATCTTTGTCCAAACTGTAAAACGAACAGAACGCGCTTTAATTTGATTGAGCAGCTTTCAGAACCTGTGAAGCTTGACCCTGCGACCGGAGCAGTTGTTGAAAGATACGAAGGAGAGCAGCTTTCTCCTTTTCACATGAGCTATCAAGGTCCACAAATAAAAGTCCAGTGCGGTGTTTGTGGCCTCATTGAGGATGAAAAAACGTTCATTAAGCTAGCTGAATATCATCAATATTCTTCTCCTTCTTAACATGCGGGCCTGACGGAAAACGTCAGGCTTTTTTCTATGTCCCATTTGCCTATACAGATCACCTTTTACATGCATACGCTACAAAAAACACCATCGTATAAGAAAGGAGGGATTGATAACATGCAGCAGCTCTTTTATCATAAATATCCATATCGTCCACTCGCTGCGGGATTCGAGCACCCTCAGAGCAGTCCTGCAAATAAAGCCTTTATTCGGCTCTTTCACGCTGCCCCAGATCTTAATGAGCTCGCTGTATATGTGAACCGAAATGAGGTCTTGAAAAAAATACCTTACAGCCAATTAACAGCTTATATGGAGTGGGATGAGGGAATGTATGAGATAGAAGTGTTCAAGCTAGCTACAAAACAAAGAGTTCTTCATTCTCGTATGATAATTAAGCGTGACGAGATTTACACCTTATGCATCACAGGTGCACATGCAGGTTTTGCGCTACTCACAGAGCGGCAAGACCCTTTGATTCAACATGAGGACCTTTCAGCCCTTACCTTTGTCCATCTGTCTCCAGACCTTCCTTCCATTGATCTATATGAACGTGATCAAGGGATGCTGGCAAAGGAGCTTCACTATGTAAACGGCACTCACATTCATCATTTCTCTCCGAATAAATATCATTTTGAATTAAAAGCCGCCGGCACTCAAAGTATATTGCTTGATATTCCAAAAGTTCATCTGCAAGCTAATCGTGCATATCTCATTCTGCTTCATGGTTTTGCTAACGGAGAGCCAGAGCTTATGGCGAAGGTAGTCTTGTCTCAGCAAATATAAAAAAGAGCCTTTTCCATAGAGGAAAGGCTCTTTTACGAGACATCTTCAGCTTTTTCTTGCTTTTGAAAATCAAAAGCAAGAATCATGATACCTAGAAATAATGCACAATAGGCAATATTTAAGTAAAACTGATCGATATTTTCTGCTCGTAAATCAGTGGCAGCTGTAATGCCAAAGTATGCAGCAAATAAAAACGACAGTAAACTAAAATATTGATAGACTCGCTTCATGATTTCACTCCTGACTCACTTTCTATTGCTTTGGATGATAATAGGAGAACTCAATTTCATCGTTCTCTAGATCAATTTTGTTCGCTTTCACATACATATCATTCGTCAGTGGCATTTCTGAAAGGCGCACTTCAACCGTTTTTTGATCCGGTTTCACATGAACGAATTCTGGCAGTTCATAGAACTGGCCCATGTAGCTTAGAACAAAACTAACCGGAATGCTTAATTGACCAATTGAAAGACCATCCACTTTCAAAAGCACATCACCATTATCTTCAACAGTTGGCGTAAATGAGACGTTTGCATCAATCGTCGAAGAGAAAGCTTTAATGGCGCCTGTTACTTTCACATCTTGATCGATCGCCACATGAAAGTCTGGCATATCACTTGACCCTTGATTTTTCAAATAATCATTGATAAAGCTAGTGAGTGATTCTTTTGAGCTAGATATATTAAAAGAATACTCGCTTTTCAATTCTTTCGTTGAAGCGGATTGACCGCCTGGCAGCAACATTAAAATACCGCAGGCAAGTACAATCAATAGATTGATTGCAAGTAAAATAAAAAATAAGCTTTTCCACTTTTTCATACGTTCACCCTATTCCTTCGGCAGTCCTTCTTTTTTCACTTTGGAGAATAATCGATTTGCCATAAGAGAGTACCCCTTTTGGTTTGGGTGGAAATCATCATCTGCCAGTAATTTTTCATCAGAATCTTCCTCAAATAAATCTGCTACGTTGATCATTTTAGCGTTGCCGTCTTTTTTTAGTTCTTTTTTGGCGACGGCATTCCAGTCTTTGACGACTTCATCAATGTCTTTCAGCTCAGTGAGACTGAATTTAAAAGGATTATACATGCTTACATACATGATCTTCGCATGGTCATTATGTTCTCTCAGTTGAGCAAGAATGGTTTTAAAGCGCTCCTCAAAAGGCCCCTGCTCTTTTTGAAAAGGAGCAAACGTCAAATTGAGTACATTTTGACGAACGACATGCATTAAATCATTGCCGCCGATCGTAAAGAAGATATAGTCAGCATCTTTCAGACCCTCTTGCACCTTTTTTTCTTTTAATCTTTTTAATAAATCTACCGTTCTACTGCCTTTAATGGCATAGTTTTTTAATGTGACAGATTGCACGCCGTCCACCGCTTCTAGCTTATCACGGGTCATGCCTGCATATCCTTTTTTTTGTTGATCTCCGATTCCTTCTGTTAAGGAATCTCCAACCGCTGCGATGGTAATATGTTCTTTTACGTCTTGTGTGTCTTCTAGTTTATCCTTTATGCCAGCCTCTTGCGCGGAACATGCAGAAAGAACAAAAGCTAGAGACATCACAATCAAAATCAAACGAGCCTTCAAACGATGATGTCCCTCCTTTTTCTGATTAAAAAAGTGTATCATGTTTTTGCTCATTTGAACATCTTTATGCTAGCTTCGGATCAGCGTTTTGATGTCCTTGATGATGTCATCATATGGCGTGTTTTGTACACCATCATAATTTTTCATCACTTTTCCTTCTTGATCAACTAGAAAAAACAATGACTGATGAATCACTTGGTCTTCATCTTCAGGTTTCTTCACAATGGTTTTAAAGCTTTTCATTGCGAATTTTTCGATCGCAGACTGTGAATAGCCAGTGAGGAAATCCCAATTTTTAAAGGATAAAGGATATGCTTTTGCAAATTCTTTTAGCTTTTTCGGTGAATCTACCTCCGGGTCCACGCTAAAGGAAATGATACGTGCATCCAATTTTTCTTCTTTTAACCGTTTTTGCAGCTCTGTCATATGCGCGGTCATCGGCGGACAGATCGTTTCACAGCTTGTGAATATAAAATCTGCCACCCATACTTTCCCCTTTAAATCATCTAACGACACCTTTTGTCCATCCTGATTTTCATACTCAAACGGCTGTATTTGATAATTTAACGCATCTTTGATTTGTCCATTTGAACATGAGACTAAAAGAAGCACGCTTATGATCATAAGCGCACCAAGTGAGGCTCCCCTTTTGTTAAGCATGACACGTCCATCCCCTTTTTCAAATCAATCGGTATAAAAAGTAAAACCTATTGCGCCCTTTCCAGTGTGACACGAAATAATCGGAGTAGTGTAGGCGATGTCGACAAGAGCTTCAGGTGTATGATCAAGCAGCGCTGATTTGAGCTTTTCAGCGAGTTCTAATGCATCTGCATGCGCTATCCCAATGGCTTGAACTGTTTTTCCTTTCACCGCCTGTACATACTGTTTGGTTAAATAGCGGACAAGAGCAGAATAGCTTCTCACATTCGCTTCCGGCGTATATACCCCGTCTGTTAAGCTGGCAATTGGTTTGATGTGAAGAAGTGAGCCGATCAGCGCCTTCCCTCTTCCAATTCTTCCACCTTTCACGAGATTTTCTAATGTATCGATTGTGACAAATAGCTTTGTTTCAAGGCGGATTTTATCCATTTCTTTAATAATGTCTTCGCGGCTTGCACCATTTTGTGCAAGTTCGGCTGCTTTGGTGACTTGAAATCCTAATCCATAGGAAATAAAGTTTGAATCAATCACGGTAATGTTTCCGTCTACCATTTTCGAAGCGCTTTCAGCAGTTTGAACTGTACCACTCATTCCGCCCGTTAAATGGATACTAATGACTTCGCTTCCATCTGCCGTTAGCTTTTCATATAACTCGACGAATTGACCGATCGCAGGTTGAGACGTTTTCGGCAATTCTTCAGCGGCCTCCATTTTTTCAATAAATTCATCTGGCTGTATATTCACTCTGTCAATATAATCAACCCCAGAAATGGAGATATTGAGCGGAATTACGTGAATCGAAAGATCATTGATTTTTTCTTGCGGAAGGTCCACAGTAGAATCTGTTACAATTTTAATTTGTTTCACTATCGTCTCATCCTTGCTGTCTTAGTCTTTACATATGATATTACCTTATTTCACGCATAGTTGAAAACAACTGTCAGAACGTTTTTGAAATTGTCACATTTTCTTGGTTGCATGAAAAAAATCCTTGCCAAGCTGAGCAGCAGCCATTTCAAAACAGCCGCTCACTCCCTTTGACAAAGATTCCTTTTTACGCATTGTGTTTCAGTGTAGGCTCCTGATAGATCTGCTCATATGTGCTCCACTTGACGTTACGTTTCACATCCTCTCTGAAAGAGTACACAGCCCTCTTTCCTTTAGATACATAGACTTTTTTCAAGAAAGCTTCAAGTCTAAAGGTGAGCATGAAACAATGCGGCTCATCTCCCTTTAGTACAGGAACTTCTGTTACCTTGATCTGAGCTCCATCCATCCGTCTAAAACATATTGTTTTGAGCAGCACAAACGATCAATCCTCTTTTCCCATGTTCTGTTAAGCCTAAATAAATAGGTGGAATAAATCTTGATCTTTATTCACTTCAACATAATGGAATCCTTTTTTATTCATCCGTTCAATGAGCGCCGTATAGTCATCTCTTTCCTTCAATTCGATGCCAACAAGCGCAGGTCCTTTGCTTCGGTTATTCTTTTTCGTATATTCAAAGCGGGAAATATCATCATTTGGCCCTAATACTTCATCTAAAAATTCCCGAAGCGCACCTGCTCTTTGCGGAAAATTGACAATGAAATAATGTTGAAGCCCTTCATAAATCATCGACCGTTCTTTGATTTCTTGCATTCTGCCAATGTCATTATTTCCTCCACTGACAATACAGACAACATTTTTCCCTTTAATCTCCTCGCGGTGAGCATCAAGCGCTGCGATCGGAAGTGCACCTGCCGGCTCTGCTACAATCGCACATTGATTATAAAGCTCTAAAATGGTTGTACATACTTTCCCTTCAGGTACAAGACTAATTTTATCAACAACAGACTGTAGAGATGTAAACGTCTTTTCGCCAATCCGCTGAACCGCTGCTCCGTCTACAAACTTATCAATGGAATCAAGTGTCACAACCTTGCCCTTTTCATGGGAAGCATGGAGTGATGCTGCGCCAAGCGGTTCGACTGCGATGATTTCGGTTTCTGGGGCGATATTTTTAATATATGTACCCACTCCAGATAACAAACCTCCACCTCCAACACTTGCAAATAAAAAGTGAGGCTCCACTTCGATATCATTTAATATTTCTACAGCAGTCGTTCCTTGTCCTGCCATCACATCCAAATCATCAAACGGATGGATAAATTCACGCTTTTCTTCATCTCCGCATTTCACTGCTTCATGATATGAATCATCGAACGTATCTCCGGTTAAGATAATTTCAACATATTCTTTTCCGAAAAGCTCCACTTGAGATACTTTTTGCCTTGGTGTCGTAGCAGGCATAAAGATTTTTCCGTGGATACCTAGATATTTACAAGAATAGGCAACCCCTTGTGCGTGATTTCCTGCACTTGCGCAGACAATGCCGTTTTTTAGTTTATCTTTTGGAAGCTGGCTCATTTTATTAAAAGCGCCTCTTAATTTAAAGGAACGAACTACTTGAAGGTCCTCTCTTTTTAAGTAGACATTACATTCATATCGTTCAGAAAGTCGCTCATTTTTTTGAAGAGGTGTATGAATGACTACATCCTTCAAATTTTGATGGGCCTTTAAAATATCTTTCACTTGAATTAGCGTGTTTTCTTTGAGCAACGGTTTCATGTACAAGATCCTTTCTCTTTAACCTTATTTAATTTGTCATTATAACATGAATATTCAAAAAATAAACCAATAGATCATGGATCAAGTATAAATTTTATAAACTTTTTCGTTTCTCTGTACATTTGGTTTTATTGGGTGTTACAATTGAACCAATTAGAACCATAAAGAAAGGAATCACCCGATGACCACTCATTCGTTTACGTCTATATATGGAGAGCATCAAGAAATAAAGCGTGCCATTCACCTAGCAAAGCAATTCACAAAACACGAACAGCCAGTCTTGATCACAGGAGAAATCGGCACAGGCAAAACGCGATTTGCCTATGAAATTGCTCATGCATCGGCTTCAAACGCTTCACTGACACATCTATATTGTCCCATCCTAGATGAAGCTACGTTGCAGAAAGCCTTCACGGAAAAAACCCGTCAAATTCTTTATTTAGACGAAATTGCCTCATTAAGTATTCCAATGCAGCATCAGGTCATTCGTTTTCTAGAAATTTCTCCTGCAACAAAAATCATTGCCACTTCGTCTTTATCAATAGAGGCATTGAGGGTTTCATCTACCTTTTTACCTGAACTGTTTTATCGCTTAAATGTTTTCCATTTGCCTTTGCCGTCATTAGCAGATCGAAAAACAGACATTCCTGTGTTAACAACTGCTTTCTTTCAGGAGCTGAGCATGACACCTGATATTGATCCAAGTGTTTGGGAAACCTTGCAGGAGTATCCGTTTGAAGGAAACGTCCAGGAACTTAAAAATA
Organism: Bacillus pumilus; assembly: GCF_009937765.1. Lineage (NCBI taxonomy): Bacteria > Bacillati > Bacillota > Bacilli > Caryophanales > Bacillaceae > Bacillus > Bacillus pumilus. Next base: position 2,320,666 of record NZ_CP047089.1, read on the forward strand.
TCGTTCAATATGCTGCAGTCATTCTCGAGGGGCAAACGGTATTTTTACACCACCTGCCGCCCTTTGTGTTAACCCCTCTTTCACCAGAGGTAAAAGGAAAAAAGGAAGAACACCAGCTCACACTAATGGAAAAGCAAGAGTTTGTTTTCCTGCTAGAAGCTATTAAATCTCTCAATGAGAAAGGTGAAGCTGCTAGCAGGCGCATCTTGTCTGAGTTAAGCAAACAAGGCGACATCCCGCTGACCCCTCAGCAGGTGAGGAGCCGATTAGATGACCTTGAGAAAAAAGCATACGTGACGAAAGGAAAAGGCAGGGCCGGCACAAAGATTACACTTGAAGGTCTGTCATTCCTAAAGTCACTTGATGGTTATATACCGGTTCAATAAAAGGAGGACATCCATTGTTTACTGTAAAAGAAGAAATTGCAAACGCCATTACACATGGCATTGGTGTGATTTTATCCATTCCAGCCATTGTTTTTCTCGTGTTATTCGCTGTTCAATACGGCACTGTCACAGAGATCGTGAGCTTTTCAATATTTGGTGCATCCATGCTACTGCTCTATTTAAGCTCGACCTTGCTTCATAGCATTCGGCATAAAAAAACAAAAGATGTATTTGAAATTCTCGACCACTCGGCTATTTATGTATTGATCGCTGGTACATATACGCCTTTTTTACTCGGACCATTAAAAGGTGCACTCGGCTATACGCTTCTTGCGATTGTATGGGCTCTTGCTGCTGGCGGAATTGTCTTTAAAATCTTTTTCGTCAAACGGTTTATCATTGTATCTACCCTCGTTTATTTATTAATGGGCTGGATGATTATCATTGCCATCAAACCACTTTACATTGGGTTAACAGGTCCAGGGTTTGGCCTCTTACTGTTAGGCGGTCTATTGTATTCGGTAGGAACGATCTTTTATATTTGGCGGAAAATCCCCTATCATCATGCGATTTGGCACAGCTTTGTTCTGGGCGGTAGTGCATCAATGTTCTTCTGCATTCTGTTCTACTGTGTGAACATTCCTGCTGCATGAAAAAAACCAGCATCCACTTCTCGGATGCTGGTTTTTCTATGCCCGCTTTTGGGCGTAATCGCTCATCATGACAGGTGCTTTAATATGAATATCAACATTCACAGGATGCAGTCTTTTTACGACTTTACCAGTTAATAGACGATCTGTTCCACTTGTTTCAATCGGTACAACCGGACAATCACAATCTTCAGCAAGTGCCTCTGCCATGTGGCGCTGTGCTTCTGAAAGCAATACACTCTGACCAGATAAGATTCTTTCCTTCGCTTCTTCTAATAAGGCATCGTCAGATTGATTCTGGCGAATAACCGCCATCTTTTTCAGCCATTGTTTTAAAATGGGATATCGAAAAAGATTCGGCTTTGCCATAAAAGCAAGTGGTTTTTCAAGATGGCCAATTAATAATGTCATCGTAACTGGATTCAGTGCTTGCGTGATATAAATAACGGGCCCATCCGGCAGCTTCTTTTGCTGGTGAATGGTCATGACTGATCCTGACTGATCAATACAGCCCCGGGCAAACCTTTTCGCATGCTCATGTATGAGATGCATTCGTTTCGTATAGGAAATGCGCGGATCAGTTAATTCATGGGCATGCAAATGCCTCATACTTTTAAAAAAGGATACAACAACATAAATCGTTAAAAACCAATAACGAAACAACCGTACTCCTCCTACTCATTTATCCTTTTTTGTCATAAACGACAAATTCATAATTGTAGGGGTTCTTTTCGTCACGATGGCCTTTTTCGCGTGATACAACCGTCCATTTGTTTTCATCGTAATGAGGAAAGTAGCGGTCTCCTTCAAACGCATGGTGGATATGCGTGATATATAGACGATCCGCATATGGCATCATTTCTTCATACAGCTTAGACCCGCCAATGATAAATAATTCTGTCTCACCTTTTCCAATTTCCAAAATATCGGCAATGGAATGGACAACCTCGCATCCTTCTGCTTCAAAAGAAGAACTTGTTGTGAGCACGATATTACGGCGGTTAGGCAGCGCTCGTCCAATGGATTCATACGTTTTTCTGCCCATGACAATCGTATGGCCACCTGTGACCTTCTTAAAATATGCTAAATCAGCTGGTAAATGCCAAGGCATTTGATTATCTTGACCAATGACTCTGTCTTTTCCTGTCGCCACAATCATCGAAATCATACACTGACTTCTCCTTTAATGTGCGGATGCGGATCATAGTTCTCAAGTACAAAATCACCGAACGTGAAATCAAAAATGCTCTTCACATCTCTTGTGATGCGAAGCTGCGGAAGCGTGCGTTCCTCGCGCTCTAGTTGCATGTTCACCTGAGGAAGATGATTCTGATAAATATGAGCATCCCCTAGCGTATGAACAAACTCTCCTGGCTCAAGATTTGTGACTTTGGCAATCATCATCGTAAGAAGAGCATATGAAGCAATATTAAATGGAACACCTAAAAAGATATCTGCCGATCTTTGATAAAGCTGGCAAGAAAGCTTTCCGTTTGATACGTAAAATTGAAACAGACAATGACATGGTGGCAGCGCCATTTGATCAATTTCACCCGGGTTCCAAGCGCTGACGATTAGTCTTCTTGAATTGGGATTATGCTCGATATCGTGGATCAGCTTTGTGATCTGATCCACAGTCTCACCGTCTCCACTAGCCCAAGATCGCCACTGCGCTCCGTACACACGGCCTAGTTCGCCATTTTCATCTGCCCATTCATTCCATATACGGACACCATTTTCCTGAAGGTATTTGACATTTGTATCACCTTTTAAAAACCAAAGCAACTCATGAATAATTGATTTCAGGTGCAATTTCTTTGTTGTTAAAAGTGGAAATCCTTCCTGCAAATCAAATCTCATCTGGTAACCGAACGTGCTGATTGTGCCTGTTCCCGTTCTGTCACCTTTTTCATCCCCGTGCTGTAATACATGACGGCATAACTCTTTGTATTGTTTCATTTTTTTCATCCTTTATTTATGTTCTTGTTGTAGTTTACCTTATTTCTGCTTTTGTTTAAACCAAAAAAACACGCCTGCATGAGGAGCAGACATGTTTTTCTTTTTATACTTGATTCACCCGATCCTGCTCTTCGTCCTTAATATCTTGGTGTGAGTGAGCAATACGACTTGCTGCTGCTGCGGCAAGCGCAGCGACAAGGTCATCAAGGAAGGTATGCACTTCACCAGGGCGACCTTCATCTAATTCTCTGATAATACCAAATTTCTCTTTATCTAAATAACCGAAGTTGGTCAAACCGATTGATCCATATACATTGACAATGGAAAGCGGAATAATCTCATCAATTCCATAAAGCGGCTCATCTGTTTCAACTAAGTGCTGCAAAGGTTCTGGCAATAGCTTTTTTTCAGCCAGCTGATCAAGGGCAAGTCCTGTTAAAACCGCATGGACAATTTCCCTTTTATTCAACACTTTCTCAACATTTTCAATACAGACACTAAGTGGAAGGTTTGGATGATATTTTTCTTGAAGCTTTAGCACAATGTGTGCAATATCTTCAATTTTCACTCCACGTTCGTTTAACATTTGTTTTGTAATCTGCACCATTTCGTTCATTGTATACTTTTTCAATTGGCATGACATCTCCTTCTAGTGGCTCATCCAGCTCGGCGGGGTGTTTTTGTCCCAGTAAATATTACCGAGTTCATGATGCGTCTGGAATCCATCTTCTGCTGTATGGTAGTGAAAGTTAAACCAATATCCGCTGTGTGGCGGCTGATCTCTTCTCACATGGAAACGGAGCAAATCTTCTCCAGTCTTCCGGTTGTAGATGTGAAAGATTTTTTCACCATTTCCGCTTGAAGGCTGATCAGTTAACACAACATCTTGAAATTTTTCGTCATCTTTGAAATTTGTTAAAACATCGGTTAATACTTGTTCAATTTTCGGTTGAATCTCTTCTCTGTACTCGTCTTCAATGACAGGTGTGATTTTACGTCCGAATTTGAGAAAGGATTGATTTTCTGCACTTGATAGAACCTCTTCCTTATATTGCTCAAAGGGGTCTACCTGCTCTTCGCTTGCCTCTTGCGATCGTTCCCAGCTGCGCAATTCATCTGATGAATCATAAACCGCTGTATAAGGCGTTTTATCAGGTGAAGAAAGTTCAGATGGCTTGTCTGTCATCAAAGCCGACGGAGGAGAAACCAAACCAAAAGTTGCAATTGTAAAGAGCGCAACAAGCGTTTTTCTCATCCACATCTTCATGATATCTAATTCCTTCCATAAGTTATCATACTGCTATTCTAGCATATAATGAATTTTCAGTCATTCAATTTGGTCACTGATTTGAGACTTTCTTTTTCATAATAAAACGTTTACAATTACAGTACAGGCAACTAAAATTTGGGAGGAATGGGTATGCTTGAAGGCTTTTTCGTCACAGCTTCCTTGCTAACACTGTTTTATTTTGTCTATATGGAGATTACGGATTAAAGCCCTTAGTAAGGGCTTTTTTCTTTCTCGATATACCCATAATGAAATTGGGCTGTTTTTCGTTTGATGACCTGAAATTGGTAAGAGTCCGCTTTAAATCGTGTGCTTTTCCAATGATCTTTTAACACCACTCTTTTTCTTGCCACCCTCAACGCTTCAAGCACAGCTGCTTCATGATCAAAGTCATGCTCTGCTGCATGACGTAGCGGCGCTATACTTGTAGATTCTTGAATCGTTTCCTCAAACATTGGGTCAAAATAGACGACATCAAATGAACCGTCAGGATACTTCTTTAGCTGCTCGATACTGTCTCCGCTGATAACAGAAATCCGTTTCATCGCTTCATCTGCTTCCTCTATCCCCGTCTCCCACGTATTCAGTCCTTCTCGCACAAGTAATGCCGTAATGGAATTCTTTTCAATCCCGACGATCTTTCCCTTCCTGCCTACCGCAAAGCTTGCAGTCATCGCATCAGATCCTAAGCCAAGTGTGCAATCTAAAAAGGAATCGCCTGGCTTTAGCTGTGCTGCTTCAATTAAAGGATCCTTTTCTTCGCGCAAGAGCCGCTTCACCCTGAACATCGCTGAGCTTGGATGAAAGAAGAACTTTTCACCATTTGGCTGATACCATTCAAACCTTTCTTTCCCGACAACAAGGACATCTCCTCGTTTCAGCGCAAGCTGCTTGACAGATTGTTTGCGTCTTTCTACATACTCACCATGTAAATCTTCTGCAAGTGCCTTCGCTGTTTCAATCGTTTGTTCATTCGCTCTAAAGCTTGTAGTAATGAGCATATCGTTCCTCCATCATGATCAAGAAAAAATGCCCTGATCTGATCGCAGGGCATTTCAACACGTGTATTAGCAATGTTTTTCGAATGCAGTTAAGACATTTTTCATGATATCTTCCATTTCATGACCTTCAATTTCGTCACGCGGGATAAAATGAACGAGCTCATTTCCTTTTAAAAGGGCCATAGAAGGAGATGATGGCTCTTCACCAGTGAAATATTCTCTCATTTTTGCCGTAGCTTCTCGGTCCTGCCCAGCGAATACTGTGACAATTTTGTCTGGCGCTTTTTCTGCCTTCATCACAGCTTGAGTCGCTGCAGGGCGTGCTAATCCTGCCGCACAGCCGCATACAGAATTTACAACAACAAATGTTGTTCCTTCAGCTTCTTGCATCGTTTGTTCTACTTCTTCTTCCGTCGTCAGTTCTTGGAATCCTGCACTTGTCAGCTCTTGGCGCATTGGCACAACGAGCTGGCGCATATATTCTTCATATGCCATTGACATAAAAAAGCCCCCTCTAAAATCCTTTTGTTGTGAATAAAGGATACTATAGAGAGAGCCAATTTTCAAATGTTCTATTTCAGATTAAATTTTCATGATTCCGCCTGTATTGGCTGATGTCACAAGTTTTGAATATCTAGCAAGATAGCCAGTTTTCACTTTTGGTTCAAAGCCTTTCCAGTTTGCTTTTCTTTTTTCCCATTCTTCCTCTGGAACATCGACACTTAAAATGCGCTGCTCAATATCGACGACGACATGGTCACCATTTTCAACAAAAGCGAGCGGACCGCCTTCAGCTGCTTCAGGAGAGACGTGTCCGATAGACAAGCCGCGAGAAGCGCCGGAAAAACGTCCGTCTGTAATTAAAGCAACCTTTGGTCCAAGTCCCATCCCGACAATTTGTGAAGTAGGAGCAAGCATTTCTGGCATACCAGGTCCGCCTTTAGGTCCTTCATAGCGAATGATGACAACATGTCCTGCTTCTACTTTTCTATTAATAATGCCTTCAAGAGCTTCTTCTTGGGATTCAAATACGATCGCAGGCCCTTCGTGGCGTGTGATCCCATCTTGTACACCGCCCGTTTTAATGATAGCTCCATCTGGCGCAAGGTTTCCAAATAAAACGGCTAAGCCGCCCTTTTCAGTAAATGGCTTATCGATTGGATAAATGACATTATAGTCTTTGACTTCATGACCGGCAATGTTCTCACCAAGCGTTTTCGCTGTGACGGTCATTGTATCTAAATGAAGTGCGCCTTCTTTTTTGGACAATTCATTTAGCGCAGCTGTGACGCCGCCTGCTTCATGTAAATCCTCAATATAAACATCCGAAGCTGGCGCAAGTTTTGATAAATGAGGCACACGCTCTGCTACTTCATTGATGCGTTCAAGTGAATATTCAACACCTGCTTCATTTGCGATCGCCAGTGTGTGAAGAACAGTATTCGTTGACCCACCAAGTGCCATATCTAATGCAAATGCGTTATCAATGGCTTTTTCAGTCACAATATCACGCGGTTTAATATCCTTTTTAATGAGCTCCATCAGTTGTTTTGCTGACTTTTTCGCAAATTCTCTTCGCTCTGGTGATGTCGCCAAAATCGTTCCATTTCCAGGAAGAGCAATGCCAAGTGCCTCTGCTAAACAGTTCATTGAGTTTGCTGTAAACATACCTGAACAAGATCCGCAGGTCGGACAGCCGAACTGTTCTAATTCATTTAATTCCTCTTCGTTAATTTTACCTGACTGATAAGCACCGACGCCTTCAAATACAGAAGAAAGTGAAATTTTTCTGCCATCACTTGTTCTACCCGCTTCCATCGGACCACCGCTGACAAAGACCGTCGGAATATTGACACGCATCGCTGCCATCATCATCCCTGGTGTAATTTTATCGCAGTTAGGAATACAAACCATTCCATCAAACCAGTGAGCAGATACAACGGTTTCGACAGAGTCAGCAATGATTTCACGGCTTGGTAGTGAATATCTCATCCCGATATGACCCATTGCAATTCCATCATCGACCCCAATCGTATTAAATTCAAATGGGACCCCGCCAGCCTCACGAATAGCTTCTTTCACAATCTTTCCGAATTCCTGAAGATGGACATGTCCTGGGACAATATCAATATAGGAATTACATACAGCAATAAATGGTTTGCCGAAGTCCTCATCCTTTACCCCCGCTGCTCTTAGTAAGCTTCGGTGAGGTGCTCTGTCAATTCCTTGTTTAATCATGTTACTACGAAGTTCTGCCATCTGTTTAAAAAGCCTCCTATACTACAAGTCTTGTTGACTGTATGATTTTGAGTTGATTTTATTTTACAAATTTTCTGTTTATTCAGCCACCGATGAATGAACGATGACCAACATGTTTGCTGAAGCTAGCGCTCAGCAAGGTTCGTGTCATAAAATCTGACCTCCAATATTCTATATTGGTACTACTATATAGAGTTTTTTCGTATATTTCAACAATATTCAAAATAATTTTTCTAAAAAAATTTTTCTGTCTACGACTTTAAGAAAAACAAGCTACCAATGATAGGCAGCTTGTTCATAAGTCTCATCATTCTGATGCATTTTTTCCACTTTCTGTCATTTGCTTCCATACTGAGCCTTTCGCTTCTTCTCCGTGCTCAATACGCTCAATTGCCATTTTCACTTGAAGGCTGACTTCAAATTCAGGGTCTTGCTCAGCTTCTTTTAATGCGTCAAGTGCTGTTTCGTCACCTTCTTCATAAAGAAACATCGCTGCACGCCAGCGAACAAGTTTACTTGGATCCTTTAATGATTCAATCATTGCTTCTATAGCGCTCGGATCACCAAGGTCTGAAATGCAGTCTCCAGCGGTTCTGCGGACTGTCACTGTTTTGTCTTTAAGCCCTTTATATAGAATAGGCAAAATAGCAGGATCTTCAATCATTCCAGCATTCACAACAGCTTGTCTGCGAATGGAAGTTTTAGGGTCTTCCATTGCTTTCATTAAAACAGGGATATCCTTTTGTTCTGGCTGCATTTGCTCTAAATGGGCAAAACGCTTTTTCCAGTCTTCCTCGCGCAGCATATCTTCTGTTACATCATATGCCTTTCGGTTCACCTGTCGATCTACAGCTTCTTGTCCTTCTTTGACCGCTTCTGTTAAGCGGGCTAAACGCTCGTCGTCATAGGCTGCCTGCAGCTCTTCTGTGACTTCTTGGCCAATATCTGCAAAGTCACCAAAACGAACGCCATGTTCTTTCCACACACGTTCAAATACGACATTGTCTGAACTGCTTCTGAGCTTTAAAATAGCTGCTTGGAAGCGTTCAGGCATGCCGAATCGCTCTTCTCTTTCACCGTCGGTTAATTTAACTTGCATCGGAATTCCATTAAACATTTGGACAAACACTTTGACTTCGCCAAATGTGTCACCACCAGACTGCGATCCTTCCTGAAGGCCTTCTGTTTGTTGACCAAAGGCTTCTCTGACCTGCTGCAAAATGCCCTGCCAGTCAAACTTCGCATTACGCTCAACCGCTAAGAAATCTGCGACATGATAAACACCTTTTACACCTTCAATGTTTAAAATACGTTTAATCATCTCTGGCGCTTCTTCTTTTTGATCCTTTTTGTAGTTGTTGCTTTTACCGCCGGCAAGCGCTTCTGTCAAAATGACCTTCATCGTATTTGGACTTGGCGTCGGTTCTATCGCTGTTATTTTCATCTATACATCCTCCTTACACACATAAAGACCCTACTCATCTGTAAGGCCGCATTCTTCTTTCCATGTCTTGATAAACAGGCTCATCAAATCATGCCGCTCCTCAGCAAGCTGCTTTCCAGAACGAGTATTCATTAAGTCTTTTAATTTGAGCAGTTTTTCTTCCATATGCTTTAGTACGGAGCCCTGCTGCGTGTCCTTTGTATAGTGAGCTTCCCCTTTTGCGCCTGCATAAGTAAACACCCTCGCAATACCGGTTGCTCCTATCGCATCAAGCCGATCTGCGTCTTGAACAATGGCCCCTTCTAACGATATTGGTCTATTCTGCTTATGTCGATGACGAAAAGACATCGTTGTAATGATGTCCATGATATAACGAATATCCCGCGTATGAACTTCCCAAGAAAGGAGCTGAAGCTCAAGCTGCTTTGGTGAAAGTTTCCATTCACTCGACAGCTTTTCATCAATAATATCATGAACAATCGCTGCCATTTCAATCACAAACTGGGAGCCGCCTTCCTGATTAGCCATGTGGCAGGCAAGCTGCCGCACGCGATCAATATGAGCCGCATCGTGTCCAGTCGGTTCATATTTCAGCCGATCCGAAACAAAGGAGGCAGCTGCCTCCAATTGTTTTTTCTGCATGACGGTCAACACCTTATTTGTCCAAAAGAGCGATGATGGAGCTTTCTAATTCTTTTGGTGATGTTTTCGGAGAGAAACGCTCAGTGACTTCTCCGTTTTGATCCACGATAAATTTTGTGAAATTCCATTTCACTGTTTTCGTCCCAAGTACACCTTTAGCATGACTTGTTAAATGTTTGAAAAGCGGGTGCGCATTGTCACCATTAACATCTACTTTCGCAAACATAGGGAAGGTCACCCCATAATTCAAAGAACAGAATTCTTGAATGGCTTCTTCTCCTTCTGGCTCTTGGTTCATAAATTGGTTGCATGGAAATCCTAAAATTTCAAGGCCCTTTTCATGATATTGATCATATAGTTCTTGCAGTTGTTTAAATTGAGGAGTTAGTCCACATTTGCTTGCTGTGTTAACAATAATGAGGACTTTTCCTTTGTAATCTGCCATTGATTTTTCTTGACCGTTAATGGTCTTGACCTGAATATCATATATTGACATCTCATAGCCTCCTAGGATTCACTTTTTCCTATCGTAACATGCTTCTTTTATAAAATCGCTTTTTATGCTTCCGGTTAAAAGAGTCCTGTCACACTGCCGTCTTCTAATAAATCCATCTCGAGCGCCGCAGGTTTTTTAGGTAATCCAGGCATTGTCAGAATGCTTCCAGTTAAAGCAACAATAAATCCTGCTCCTACAGATGGCTTTAACTCACGAATCGTAATGGTGAAGCCTTTAGGTCTCCCAATAAGAGCTGGATCATCAGAAAGTGAATATTGCGTTTTTGCCATACAAACCGGTAAATGTCCCCAGCTGTTTTCTTCGATGGCTGCCAGCTGCTTTCTTGCTTTTGAAGTGAGTGTGACCCCGTCTGCCCCGTAAACCACTTTGGCAACTTTAGATAATTTTTCTTCGATGGAATCATCCTCTTCATACAAATAGGAAAAGCTGTTCTTCTTCTTTTCAATAAGTGTCGTGAGTTCTTCGGCAAGTGCTGTCCCGCCTTCGCCTCCTTCTTCCCATACATTCACAGCTTTGACTGGATGGTCATGTGCAAGGCACCAATCTTCTATCGCTTGAATCTCTTCTTTTGTATCCGTGATAAACCTGTTAACTGCGACGATATATGGAAGACCGAAGGCTTGCACTGTTTCAATATGCTTTTCTAAATTATGTATACCTTTTAATACAGCTTGTGTATTCTCTTCTTTGAGTTCTGTTTTCTTCATTCCGCCATGCATCTTTAATGCTCTGACAGTCGCCACAATAACCACTGCACCAGGCTTGAAATCACCAGCTCTTGTTTTAATGTTCAGGAACTTTTCTGCTCCAAGATCTGCTCCAAATCCAGCTTCTGTTACGACATAATCGGCTAATTTCGCCGCCATTTTGGTTGCAATTAAACTATTACATCCATGCGCAATATTGGCAAAAGGACCGCCATGAACAAGGGCCGGAGTTCCTTCTATCGTTTGTACAAGATTCGGTTTGAGTGCGTCTTTTAAAAGTAACGTCAGAACACCTTCATATCCAAGTGCACCAACTGTGACTGGCTCCCCGTCTCGATTATAGGCAACAACAATAGAAGAAAGACGTTTTTTTAAGTCAGTTAAGTCTTCTGCTAAACAAAGGATGGCCATCATTTCGGAGGCAACTGTGATGTCAAACCCGTCTTCTCTAGGATACCCATTTACCTGCCCACCAAGTCCGACTACGACCTGTCTTAATGCACGATCGTTTAAATCAAGCACTCGCTTCCATACAATGCGGCGCGCGTCGATGTCAAGTTCATTTCCGTGATGGATATGGTTATCAATGAACGCAGATAACGCATTATGTGCTGAAGTAATGGCATGAAAATCTCCTGTAAAATGAAGATTGATTTCTTCCATTGGCAGCACCTGTGAATATCCTCCACCTGCTGCACCGCCTTTTATGCCCATTGTAGGACCTAATGAAGGCTCTCGCATTGCAATGATTGCTTTTTTCCCAATTTTTTCGAAGGCTTGACCGAGTCCGACTGTGACTGTGGACTTCCCTTCACCTGCTGGTGTTGGGTTGATGGATGTGACAAGAATCACATGTCCTTCTTTTTGTTCTTTTAAACGGTCAAAAATAGTCAAAGATATTTTCGCTTTTGTGAAACCATAGCATTCTAATTCTTCGTCATGTAATTGCAGCTTAGCTGCGATGTCTTGAATAGGTCTCAGTTTTGCCTGTTGGGCGATGTCAATATCTGACAAATGCTTTGTGATCATAAATAAACGGCCTCCTTTTTTCGAGAAACAGCTTTGTTTTTGCTCTGTTTTTCATTGTAACATAATTGAAACATTGAAATATCGCCAGAAAGTTCCTATAATGAAGTGAAATTAGCTTTGGTTCAGGGGGTGGCGAGTTGCCTATAAACATACCAGTTCATCTGCCGGCAAAACAAATACTAGAGAGCGAAAACATTTTCGTCATGGATGAGACAAGGGCATTCAAGCAAGATATCCGTCCTTTGAATATCGTGATCTTAAATTTAATGCCAAAAAAAATACAAACTGAAACGCAGCTACTCAGAATGCTCGGAAATTCTCCTTTACAAGTGTACTTTACTTTTTTAATTCCAAGTACGCATACACCGAAGAATACGTCGAGAGAGCATCTAGATGAATTTTATACGACCTTTGAATCGATTCGCCATAAAAAATTTGATGGAATGATCATCACAGGCGCACCAATTGAGCATTTAGCTTTTGAAGAAGTATCCTATTGGAAAGAGCTGCAGGAGATTTTGGACTGGAGTAAAACGAATGTGACGTCTACTCTTCACATTTGCTGGGGTGCACAGGCAGGCCTGTATCACCATTATGGTATTGAGAAAATCAAACTTGCCGAGAAGAAATTTGGTGTATTTGAGCATCTTGTGAAAGAGAAAAAAGAAAGATTAGTCAGAGGTTTCGATGAATTATACTATGTCCCACATTCGAGGCATACAGATATTAATACAGAACAATTAAAAAACACGCCGAATTTGAAAGTATTGAGTGTCTCTGAAGAAGCGGGAGTTTGTTTAATTGTTTCAGATGATGATAAACAAGTATTTTTAACTGGACATCCTGAATATGATACAGACACATTGAAGCAGGAATATGAAAGAGATTTGTTGAAGGATGATACAGTCAAAAAACCTGTTCACTATTTTATAGAAGATGGTGACGCATTAGTCCCAGTGAATCGATGGAAAGCCCATGCCACTTTACTGTTTATGAATTGGCTCAATTATTATGTTTATCAAGAAACACCATACGTTTGGGAATAAAATAGACTGTAGTCTGATGATAAATGGTCAAAATGTGTTAAAATACAAATGGCTCTGTCTTCCATTATCAATTTAGTCTTCTTGTTTTTTAAAATTAGTTTAATTCTTTCGTAACGAACGATATGCTCTGACTGTTTATATGTTATCTTTATGTATATGTAGACCTATGAGATTAATAGTTTTCGTACGAAGTTTTGTTGTTGTTGATTACATTTGAGGTGAATATTCTTGAATACCAATAAAAAAATATTAATCTTGACCGCAAATTATGGAAATGGACATATGCAGGTGGCTAAAACACTGTATGATGAGTGCAAATCCCAAGGGTTTGAGCATGTTGTAGTTTCTAATTTGTATCAAGAATCAAATCCCATTGTGTCGGAAGTGACTCAATATTTATACTTGAAGAGCTTTTCCATTGGGAAACAATTTTATCGCTTGTTTTATTACGGTGTAGATAAAATTTACAATAAACGCAAATTTAACATTTATTTAAAGATGGGAAATAAGCGTCTTGATGAACTTATTCAATTACACAATCCAGATATCATTATTATTACATTCCCAATGATTGTTGTTCCTGAATACCGAAACAAAACAGGAAAAATCATCCCGACATTTAATGTGATGACAGATTTTTGTCTTCATAAGATTTGGGTACATGAAAACATCGACCGGTACTATGTTGCAACCGATTATGTGAAACAAAAATTAGTGGAAATCGGCACACATCCAAGCGATGTCAAAGTGACAGGCATTCCTATTAGACCACAATTTGAAGCAGACGTGCCAAAATCGAAGATTTATAAAAAATATGGATTATCATCAAACAAAAAAGTTCTTCTGATTATGGCCGGTGCTCATGGTGTACTGAAAAATGTCAAGGAATTATGTGAAGCATTGCTTCTAGACAGTGAAGTACAAATTGTTGTTGTATGTGGAAAGAACGCAGCGCTGAAACAATCACTAAGCGATCTTGAACAAACACATCCAGATCAATTGAAGGCGCTTGGATATGTGGAACAAATTGATGAATTGTTCAGAGTAACAGATTGTATGATCACAAAACCAGGTGGCATTACTTTAACAGAAGCAACAGCACTCGGTGTCCCAGTCATTCTTTACAAGCCTGTCCCTGGACAAGAAAAGGAAAATGCTCATTTCTTTGAGGATTATGGTGCAGCCATCGTCATCAACAGACATGAAGACATTTTAGAATCTGTGACCAACTTGCTTCAAGATGAAGAAAAGTTAGAAAGCATGAAACAAAACATGAAAAGTCTTCACTTAAAGCATTCTTCTCAAACCATTTTGGAAGATATCGTTGAGCAATCAGATCTCATCACGAATAACAAAACATATGCTCGCGCATTATCATAAAAAGGTGTCCGTCAATGACGGACACCTTTTTCTTTATCCTTGATTTCCATTTGCTGTGTACACTTCTTCAAACGGTTGCACGACAACAAATCCACTTCCGCTAAATTTCATTTGAATAGACTCGCCGCTTCCTCTACCAATAAAGGTTTTGAATGAAACATCTGTCACAAATTCCGTTTTTAAATCCCCTGACCATGCAACTGTCGCATTAGGATCTGTATAGACAGAGTCCCCCGGCTGAACAATCAATGTGAGCGGCTCATAATGACTCGTAATCGCAACAAGACCTGGTCCTTCTAATTTGACGTTAAATAATCCACCTGCAAGCATCCCCGACACTTTTTTCATCAATTTAATATCCCAGCGAACTGAAGGTTCAAATGCGAGCAAATCATTCCCATTCACAAAAATAGATTCCCCTTGAGCCAAACGCAGAATTGAGATTTTTTTGCCTTGATCTGCTACATATAATTTCCCATCACCTGTTGCCTTCATGAGTGAAGTGCCTTCTCCTGATAGCATTTTTTTGAACATCTTTGAGACACCATGTTCAAACACGCCCTCACGTTCAAATTTGATTTTGCCTCGGTACGAAACCATGGCCCCTGTTTTGGCCCAAATGGTATCCGTCAAATTAATTTCTAAAAGTCTTGGTGTTTCAAGTTCAAAAACCCCTTCTCCCTTATCTTCCTGCTGCGTATTCTGAACAAATTCTTCGAGTGTATAACGATTCATGATAGCACCTCTTTCTGTATTTTTTTTATATACGGACAAACTGTGCATAAAGTTTCAGAAAATGGGGACGGTTTAGCTATTATTGTTATTTATCCAAAAAATCAAACATTCTGCTCAAAATTTGGCTCTCCTGCTTGACGCTTTACTTTTAATGGTGTATAGTGGAACCATCATTTAGCAACTGCAAAGTCGTTAGGTGATGAAAATTTTTTTTAGTATGCCAAAAGGTATGCTACAGTACTAGGAGGAAAAAGCAATATGCAAAACGGTAAAGTAAAATGGTTCAATAATGAAAAAGGTTTCGGCTTCATTGAAGTTGAAGGCGGAGACGATGTATTCGTTCACTTCACAGCTATCGAAGGTGACGGCTACAAGTCTTTAGAAGAAGGACAAGAAGTTTCTTTTGAAATCGTTGAAGGTAATCGTGGACCTCAAGCTGCAAACGTAACAAAAATCTAATCAACTAAATCAATGATGCAAAATAAAGAGAGGCTTATGCCTCTCTTATTTGATTTTCAGCTGAATTTCAATTGCTAAAATATTTTGCTTTAGTCGTTGTTCAATTTCAGAAATATCTTTTTCGAGAAAAGGTCTTCCCTTCTTTGCTACATCTACAAGTTGCTCTAGATCGCTGTACACCTCTTGAAATGTTCGATGTAATACCGTTTCGAACTCCTTATTATTCATACCGGCCTTCCCCTTTTCCTCTAATATCCGTCACTTAGTCAAAAAGTAACTCAACCAAAACTTTCTATAGTTATATCGGCTCATTTTTCGGAATATGTTCTTTTTTTACACATTCTATCCGTTTTTTTTCAAGAACGGATGTTTGAGAAGGGAAAACCGGTGCATCCGTTTATTTTTTGAGTAGCGTTTTGCCATATTCTTTTATTTTCTCTCCAACGGTGCATTGCTGTATACAAAAGGAATGGGCATATTTTTTGCCAAATTCTTTTCGAAAATGCTTCTTAATCAAACAATCTGAACAATACGTGTCTTGAAGATCGGTCAATTCTTGTACTGCTGTTTTTTTATCCACATTATTCAGCTCCGTCTGCTTCTAATTTCAATGTACTTTCGATTGGGACGTCTGCAAGAACCTGTCTTGCAAGCTGATCCGCTTCTGCATTTTGTTTCCGATCGATGGCTTCATAGGTTGGCGTCAGCTTCAGCTCTTTTAAGTCCGCTTCAATTCGGTCTAGCCATTTGTTATGTACATCATCATAACAAGGCCATTCTCCTTTTAACTGATTCATGACAACAAGTGAATCTCCTCTAATCGTGACAGAATTTCTGCTTGCTCCTAGGTCTTTTAAAGTTTTTACTGCCTCAAATAAAGCCGCATACTCTGCTTCATTATTAGTGCTCCCTTGGAAAGGCTGATTTTTCCTCAATCGATAAGCGTCTTTTCCTAGCTTATAGTAGACGACAACACCAAGACCAGAGTCGCCTGTTTCTTTATGAAAACTTGCATCAAAATAGACTTGAAGCTCATCCGGTTCAAGCTTTAATTCTTCATTTAGCTTTTCAAGCTCTTTTATAGACCACATGGCCCCTTTTTCATCTTCAAATGATAGAAGTGACTGGGGTTCTTTTTTGTCGATATGTTTTGCTAACCTTAGGGCCTCTTTTAGCTCCAACCAATCTTCTTGATAAAAAGCAATGGCCCCAATCGATTTCACTTTCATTGTGTAGTGTGCTCTTAATTTCATTGATCACATCGCCTTCCCGTGCTTTTAAGGTAAACATACGTTATGCTATAATCAAAAAGTTACATTTTACAATCAGAAAGGAAGTTCATGTCACTTGTTTAATGAAGGTATTTGGATCTTATTTGCGATCATTAATTTTATCATTGTTCTTCTATTTTATAAAGGATTTGGCAAGATGGGCCTTTTCGTCTGGATTGGCTTTGCGACGGCAGCCGCTAACTTACAAGTGGTGAAAACCGTTGAATTGTTTGGCTTAACAGCCACACTTGGAAATATTTTGTACGGCAGTGTCTTTTTTGCAACGGATGTGTTGAATGAGAAATATGGACAACATGAAGCGAAAAAAGCGGTTTGGATTGGTTTTACGACCCTTTTAACACTAACTATTGTCATGCAGGAGGCATTGCTTTTTGATCCTGCTCCATCTGATATCTCACAATCATCGTTGGAAACCATATTTGGCTTTATGCCAAGGGTGGCACTCGGCAGTCTCGCTGCTTATATCATCAGTCAAATGCTAGATGTTTATGTATATTCGTTTATTCGCCGGATATTTCCCTCTGATGGTGCGCTCTGGATGCGCAATGCTGGAAGTACGATGATTAGCCAGCTTCTTGATACATTGATTTTCACGACCATTGCCTTTCTTGGCACGTATCCAACTCAAGTATGGATTGAAATCTTTATCACGACATATGTCATTAAATTTATCGTCGCTGCGATTTCCACACCATACGCTTATGCAGCGAAAAAAATGGTTCCACTTGATGAAAGGGTGAAGTAATTTGCCAGCTGAAATATACATTGATGGTGCAAGTGCAGGGAATCCAGGTCCTTCTGGCATCGGCATTTTCATCAAATATAATGGAAAGGCTGAATCCTTTTCCATTCCTCTAGGGTCCATGAGCAATCACGAAGCAGAATTTTCTGCTCTGATCGAAGGGATGAAAATCTGCGTGGAAAAAGGATTGCGTACCGTTTCATTTCGCACAGATTCACAAGTAGTTGACCGCGCAGCCAATGCAGGATTTGCTAAAAATCCAGCATTTCAGCATTTTATTAAAGAGATGATCGAGCTTCAAAGCAATTTTGATTTATTTTTTATTAAATGGATTCCGAGTAAGGAAAATCAAGTAGCAGATCAGCTCGCTAGAAAAGCGATTCACCTTTCTAAAGGATGAATCGCTTTTTTTCGGTTATGCTAATGTATGTGAGGTGATACTGATTGGATAAAGAAAATAAAGGTCGTGTCACAAATGGGACAACCCCACAAGGTGATGCGCAAACAAAAGATAAACAGCCACTATCTCAGCTAGAAAATAGCGCGAAGAAAAGCAATACAAAAAGATAAACCTAAGAGATCGGCTTTAGCTGATCTCTCTTATATTTAAGCGGTTCATCATCGGTTCGATTCCTTTGATTTGATGATGCCTTAGCATAGCAGCAGCACGTTCTTGATTGATGTTCATTTTCGCTTCATCAATTGGGCAGCTGAGCGGGACATCACATTTGATCTCTGCCAATAAACGAGAAAGCTGCAAATCTTCTAACCCTGCTTGCATTTTCTTTTGCTGTGCAGCCGTTAGTTTATGGACATTTTCTAACAAACCGTCAATCGTTTTATAGGTTTGAATAAATTTCAAAGCCGTTTTTTCTCCGATTCCTTTGACACCTGGATAATTATCACTTGCATCACCCATGAGTGCTTTCATATCAATGAGTGCCTTCGGTGAGATTCCCATTTCCTCTTCAAATAAGGCTTTTGTATAATGCTTATAATTGCCAATTCCTTTTTGCATCAAGGCAACAGTCACTTGTTCATTCAAAATTTGCAGTAAGTCTTTGTCACCAGTTAGGACAGTCACACGTGCTTCTTTTTGGTAAAGCGCAGCAAGAGTACCAATGCAATCATCTGCTTCAAAGCCCTTTAAACCAATGTTCACAATTCCTAGTTCTTCTGTAGCTTCTTTTGCTAAATCGAATTGCGGAATGAGCTCGACAGGCGCCTCTCCACGATTTGCTTTATAATCTTGAAACAATTCGTTTCGATAGGTTTGACTCCCCATATCCCAGCAGCTCACAATATGAGTTGGCTCAAATGTTTGTACAGCTGTTAATAAGTGTTTCAAATAGCCATTCACTCCATTTGTCGGCACACCGTGGTCATTTATCATAAAATTGCGATGGACGGCCGTGGCATAAAACGATCTGAACAAAAGCGCCATTCCATCTACAAGCAGTACGTGTTTACTCATTCTTATAAACTCCCTTTTCAAAACAATACTCCTATTCTATCACATAACGCAAAACTAGACATAAAAAAGGCGCCTTCTTCTTTTGGAAAAGAAGAGGCAGCCTGTTTACTTTTGACCGTATTGCATTTTTTTCGATTCTGCTTCTGCATAGGACGGCATGTCTTTTTGTTTAGGGTCACGCTCATCCTGCTGCTTTGTCTGTTGCTTTTTTTTCATGATCATTCCCCTTTCTCGCTACATTCATTAAGATGACCAAAAAAGCGAATGTTACTCTTTACTTCTGTTTCCGCTCGACATACTCCCTGACCATATCATTCGTCACAAGCTTACGCAATGGAACAATACCGCCTCGTGCAAGCTCATTCATCTTCGACGTAATGGCGTTGATCTCGTCTGTTGTAAATGGCTCGTTTTGCTCACATTTGAATACAGCCATCTCTATTGCTTGTTCTCTTTTCTGTTCAAGCTCAAGAAAAGACTGGATATGAGCATGCTGCTTTTGTGAGTGTGCGGAGATCTCTTCGTGTACGCTCGTCATTTTGTATCACTGCTTTCTTTTTTTATTTAGTCTACCATGAATCAAATGGATTTCAACTGGTTCTTCCATTCGTTTGTTTGTTCATAAACTTGTTCAATGACCGCCTGCTCTTTAGCATCTGTCGTGAGGCTCGTGATAAATGTTTGTTTTTGTTCATTTAGCTGGTCGAGCGCTTCTGTTTCATATCTTTCAGTAAACGTCTTCACCATCATGTCGTACCTGCTTAGTAATTCTTCTTTTTCTTTATCTGCCCATTTCGTGGTTACCTGATGAAGAATGTCTCGAATCCCTTCAATAAAAGCAGCCTTACCATTCTGTTCAAAGAAAACTTTCGCTGATTTTTGTTTCTTTAAGATCGGTTCGAATGGCGTCAGTTCAGCTTTGACTTCAATTTGTTTCAGTTCAGCATTTTTCTCTTCTGGCGGCGACAGTGAGAGAGAAAAATAAGGGTCATCTGCACATGCCGCCTGTAATCCTTTCTCCCATTCCTCTTGGAAGTATTGAAGAATAAACGATTCCATCCGGATATCAAGTGCCTTTAACTCCTGTACAAATTCAAATTCATAATCCTTTAGTGCCTTCTCAAGTGCTTTTTTCAATTGCTGTCCGAAATTCCCTTGGGATATTCCAGGATAGAAGGCTGTCTTTAACAGATCATTCGCAAATAGTGACAGGCGCTGCACAATATGATAGAGCTGCTCAAGTAAGTCCTTTTTCACACTTTCTGTCACTAGCTTAGATTGTTTTACATGACTCATTTGATCAAGAATCGCTTCATACGATGCATCTATCTTCTTCTTTTCCGCTTGCTTCTCATCTTCTGACTGATGCAGCGACGCATGCAGTTTGTCGACTGTTCTACATAACGTACCAGCTTCAAAATATAACAGCTCGATCGCATCTTTCGTTAATTCTTCCTCAATAAAATAGTCGAGCTGCTTTCTAAGCTTTGCGTATTGATTATAAGCCGTCTCTCCCTTCCCGTCGATCTCTTCCTTACTGGACACATGATGAAGGTTAGGGTTTCTTATGCCCTCTTTTGTAAGCTCATTTTTCACATAGTCAAAGACGGTGTCAAGCTCTGCTTGATCCTTTGCGAGATCCGCTGCATTGATAATAAAGAACATTTTATCCATGCTAAATGAATCTTTTACAAGCCCAAGCTTACGTAAAAATGACCGATCTGCCTTCGAAAAAGAGTGCTGGTAGTAAGTTAAATAAAGAAGCGCATCTGCGTCTTTCATATATTGAAAGGCGATCTCTGTATGACGCTTATTCATACTGCTAGCGCCTGGCGTATCAACAATAGTCAGCCCTTTATCTGTTAGAGGTGTACTCAAATAAACCGTCACTTCCTTCACTACACAAGAAACAGCTTCTTCTGCCACGTATGGCCTCAGTTCTTGAAGAGTAACATGAAGCGGCGTTTGCTTCGTAATGTGATCAAGGAAACGGGTATGTGCGTGTAAAAAATGTTCAACAATAATGCGGTGATCTTGTTCAAGCTGTCTTTTTTTCAGCGTTCGTTCGAGCTTTGATGGTAACGTCTCTCCCTTTTCGTCTGAGACCGGAAATCCTAGGATCTGATTGAGCTCCTCTAATATATCCTGTTCGGTTTTGAACACCACTTTGACACTTTCATGAGGGTGATCTTCCGTCGGCCGAGTCAGCTTATTAATGGTTGCCGTTGTTGGTGTGGGAGAGGATGGCAGCACCTTTCTCCCAACGAGAGCATTTGCAAAGGAAGATTTCCCCGAACTAAAAGCCCCAAATAAAGCGAGTGTGAATTCTTTCGCTTGCAGCCGTTTTGTTCGTTTTTCAAAGGACTTTCTTTGAGATTGGAGCGCATCTAATGGCAATAAAATCTGAGAAAGCTGCTCAAACTGGGCAATCGACTGTGCCGTCGTGACATGCTGTGACTGACGCATTTTAGGTTGCTCTATCTGCTTGTTCGGTTTTTCTTGGTCTCTCTCTTCAGGTGGAATGGTCGCTAGATCCTGCTTTAACTGGTCATGTTGCATTTGTCTCTTTTTCGCGTAAAACCAATCTTCTTCGATTTTTTCATCCGTTCCATTTTGCCATATATCCCATAGATGCTGAATATCTCGCTTCATTTGTTCATTTTTTTTGGTACACTGCTCGAGTGTTTGGAGCTCTTTTGCAGACTGAGCCCATTTTTCTTGCTGTTCTACCCTATCTTCCATAAGCTTGGCTTTCAGCGATTCCACCATTTGTTCAATCAGTGGCATCGCTTGTTGCTTAGCCTGTCTTCTCAAGGCTTCGCCAGCATCTTTTGCATATTGCAGTACGTATTCATTGGAGAACGTTGCTCCATGATGAATCACACTTTCAAGAAGTGATTCTTGTACAGGTGTTTCAAACGCCATCACTTGATTTAATAAGTCTTCACCAAGTTGATGTTTTTTGACTTCTTTTTTTAGTAGCTCAGCAATATGCCAGTCCACTTCTGCCTTCATTCTCGCTTTGACATCTGTTAAGAAGTCAGTAGCCCGCTTTTCTTTTTCCTGCTCCGTTTTATTTTTAGCAAAAAGCAACCCCACTTTAAAACCAGGTGCTTTTGATTCAATATAGTCACTTGCGAGTTCTCTCATTTTAAATGGCGTTAGGTTGGCATTTTTCAAAATGCTCTCGATTTCATTAGATACTTCTTCTTCTAACTGTTTGGCTCCATTTTCAATGAAGTGAATTTTCGCTTCCAATTCTTTTACTTCTTTTCTTTTTTCTTCGAGCTGTGACTCAAGCTCCTCACCTTGCAGGTCTTCTTTTAACGAGTCAATGTGTTCTTTTAAGACATGCTCAATTTTCTGCTCCGTATAAGCCCGAAGTGAGGCCTTGGGCAATGTCTGTAATTCTTGCAGTTTTTTGATTAAACAAATCATTTCATTTCTTGGATGGGTCTCATCGGTTACAGATGTAAAGTATAAATGATCTTCTTCAATGCCCTCTTTAAGGAGCATGTCAATCACTTGATTTTTGTAATCTTCAAATGCCGTCTCATGCTCATCGTGCCGGTCTACTTGATTCACGATGAAATATAGATTTGGCACTTTTTCTTTGATGGATCGAATGAAACGAATGTTTTCTTCAGAATGAACATGGTTGTAGTGAACAACATAAAAAAGAGCATCTGCTTGATGAAGAATAGAAGCAGCAGATAAAAAGTGTGCATGATCCGTTGAATCAATTCCTGGCGTATCAATCAGTGCCACATTTTCTTCAAGGCCTCTATAATCACCGCTAATTTCCACCATTTCAATCTGTTCTCCATCTTTACAAAAACGCTGTACAGCTTCTTTATCATAAGAGCCGCTCATTTTTGCAAAACGGCCATCAGAGGTGTGAAGCTGCACTTCACTTTCCCCTTTCCTCACAATGACCAAGTTTGCACTTGTTGGGATTGGACTCGTTGGCAAAATGTGATCATGAAGCAGATGATTCACAAGTGATGACTTTCCAGCAGAATAATGACCGGTAAATGCGATATATACTTCTTCTTCTGCTTCCTTTTTGATAATCGATGCAAGTTTGGCTGCTCGCTCATGATCATTCCTTTTGAGAAAGCTTTGATATAAAGCTCCAGCAGTTTGAACGAGCGAATCTCGAATAGACAAGTCTTTCATGACGATAAACCCCTTTGTTTTTAGAAAAGTCAGTTATGTATGTGATACCATTTTACACAAAATAAAGAGATTTTTCTTCTGATCTGAGGAAATAAAAAAATCTGCTACCCGATCAGTCGCAATTGACTGGAATCAGGAAGCAGATTTTTTGGAGACACCTTTTAATACGAAGCCAATTAATAGGCTATATACACACACCGTACCGAGCAAGAAAATCATTGTCATGTGATCACCGTCCATCCTTCATGATTGAGAATGCTTATCATTAATGAAAGTGTAGCACAATTGATAATGATTTTCAATATTAATTTAGCAAATACTGATTTAATGCTTTCTCCTCTGTTTGAATTCGTACAACCATCATCCATGCATTTAAACATGTAAACAAAATGGCAGTGACATACGCATCAAACAATAACGGGATCAATAAAAGCTCAATCGCCACGACTACATAGTTAGGATGTTTCAACCAACGATACGGCCCTTTTTTAACAATCATTGCATTTGGCACGACTAAAATCTTTGTATTCCAGTACGTCCCTAGGGAGCACAATGCCCAGTACCGAATGATTTGTGTAGCCATCAGGAAAAGGAGCAATACAAGAAAATACTGTGATGGACCTTTATGTAAAAGCTTTATCTCCACTATAAGTGAGAGAAAAAAAGCCGTATGCATTGCGACCATATAAGGATAATGACTCGCACCAAATTCAATGGCACCTATTGCTTTTACTTTCTTTTCATTTCTTTTGGCGACAAGCATTTCAATAAGCCGCTGACAAACGAAGAAACCGATGACAAGCCAAACAATCATGACAAGACCTCCTCCCACTTCATAAGCAGCAACTCTGAAGAAAAGCCCGGACCAAGTGCTCCGCAAAGTCCTAGCTCCTCCGCTTCAGCAGATTGATGTTCAAGGAAATGCTTGATGACATACAAAACTGTGGCAGAGGACATATTTCCGTGTTGTTTGAGTACTTCTTTTGAAGAAAATAGCTGATCCTCTCGTAAAGATAGACTTTCAACATACGCATCAATTACTTTTTTCCCACCAGGATGGGCTAGAAAAACGGACAGGTCTTTAGTTGAATATCCTTGCTCCTCTAAAAATTGATCCACCTGCTCTTTTAACCAGCCTGAAATCATCGATGGAATGTCGCGTGAGAAAATAACCCGAAAGCCGTCACTTGTAAAGTCCCAGCCCATCACATCCTCGGAATTTTTCATTGTGACGGATTGCGTGCTTAGTACTTTAGGGACCGTTTTTAAATGGGCATATTCAAGCGCAGCTTCTCCTCCAGTTAAAAGAACCGCTGCCGTCCCGTCTCCAAACAAGGAGGTGCCGATTAAATTGCTTTTTGATTGATCTTGCGGCTGAAACGTTAAACTGCACAGCTCACAGGCAACAACAAGTACCTTTGCTTCTGGAAACGCCCTTATGTATTCATAAGCCCGCGACAGCCCTGCTGCACCGCCTCCGCACCCTAGGCCCCAAATTGGTACTCGTTTCGTATAAGGAGAAAAAGGAAGGACGTTCATAAGTTTTGCATCTAGACTTGGGGTCGATAAGCCAGTACTTGAAATAAAAAACAATGCATCAATCTCTTCAACTGGGACTGGCTTTTTCAGAAACGTCTTATCTTGAAGACAATGTATGATTGCTTGTTTTGCATGAGTCAGGGCTTTTTCCAAATAGATATTGTTCTTCTCTTCAAAAGAGTGGTGCGTCTGATACCATTCAATGGGCTGCACAAACTGCCTACTTTTCATTTCTCCATTTTGAAATGCTCTCAGCAGCCGGTCAATATCTTTAAACGAACGTTTAAATTGAGACCTAGCAAAATCAGCAGCTGTTTTCTGATCCACGTGATGCTTCGGGTGACTCGTTCCAACTGAAAGAATGTACGCCATCGGCTTCACCTCTTTTTTCGGTTAATATCCCCTATTGAAAAAAGGATATACATGCCAAAGCGTCACAATTCAGTCAAAACATTTTCCTCCGTCTAACTTTTTGTCTTGACGACAATTGATAAATATTGGATAATATAGGTGAAAACATGATGTAGTTTTCCTCCTTCACAGGTTCGTTCCAAGCCAAGCGAACCTGCTTTTTTTATGCAAAAAAACACCTCTAAAAGAGAAGTGTTCAGACCGTAAGGCACCCACACCTTTCATGAGCACCCTTTTTTCAATGAAATCATCATGATACAACACTTTCATACGGAATCTCCCTTTCGCTTCGAATTAATGGTCAAATCTGCTGCTATCTTAGCGTATACATATTAACGTTTCGATCTCACCTTTTTTGCTGATCAACACAAAGTAACAACCATAAATTTTCTAATTTATATGAATTTTCTATATAAACAGGTTTTTCCCCACTATAAACTTAATCAATATGAGCACCAAGAAAAACAGTGAAAAAAGATAGAATCGACAACATGGTTCGGCTCAAAATTTAATTGACTGGAGTGATTGTCATGAAAAAGGTTTCCCAAAAAAAGACACCCTACAACACGATACTTCTCTCAAAGGTAATTGGTTTAGTGCTTCTTACACTGTTTCTCTTTTTTATCTGGGATATGTCTAAACCCCATTTACAGGCGACAAATGGGCAAGCAAAAGATCAGTCTACAAGAACATTGGATACACATTTTAAGACCAATCCAAACCAACAGGCAACGAATAAAACGGTCTTTTTAACATTTGATGATGGTCCCTCTGCTACATCAAATCAGCTGTTAAATGTATTAAAAGCACATCACGTGAAGGCGACGTTCTTTATGCTTGGACCGCAAATCCAAGCACACCAATCAACTGTGAAAAGACTTTATCAAGAAGGACATCAATTAGGTCTTCATGGCATGACGCATGATCTAAACCTCTTTTATCAGAACAGCGAGTCTCCCGCAAATGAAATGAGAGAAGCTCAGCGTATTCTTGCCTCTGTTACAGGCGTCTACAGCCGTCTTGTGAGAACCCCCTATGGCAGTGTTCCAAATTTAACATATCATCAAAAAGTACGTTTAAACCAAAGTGGCTTTATTTACTGGGACTGGACGATTGATAGCCTTGACTGGAGATATAAAAACTCACAATATGTTCCAGAGGTATTGAATCAATTGCAAATGTTTGAGAAAAATAAACCATGGGAACCAAAAGTTATTTTAATGCATGATCAACCCTCTACCACAAACTATTTAGATAGCCTAATTATCCAGCTAAAAGCAAGGGGCTATACATTTGCCGTCATTAACGAATCAATGCCGCCGGTACAACATTAATAGTGCTAATCACAAAAAGCCCGTATCCAAAAGATGCGGGCTTTCAGCTTGTAGACAAATCCTCACACGCTCTTTCCTAGGATCCTAGGGCTTCAAAAGTTTTTTATCAAGCTAAAAAGAAGACAAAGAGCTAAAATAAAAGGTCATTTTAGCTCTTTGTCCATAATCTGAACCCCTTCTCCAAGAGGGGTTTACATAACAGATTGCTTAGGCTCTTCCATCAGATCCTGCCCGCCTTCTTTTTTAAAAGGAATCATGTGATAAATAATATGAAGCAAAATAGCGGTAAAGCTGCCGGCCACGATGCCATTACTTGTTAATAATTTGATTGATTCTGGCAGATGGTCAAACATTTGCGGCACAACGGTGACACCTAAGCCGATCCCCACTGAGCATGCAACAATAAGTAGGTTTTCCTGTTTGGCAAAATCCACACGCGAGAGCATTTTAATACCGTAGGCAATGACCATCCCAAACATGGCTACCATTGCGCCGCCAAGAACTGACTTTGGAATAATCGTCGTAAATGCAGCAATTTTAGGAAAAAGTCCAAATAACATGAGCAATGCGCCTGTCACAACGATGACTTGATTTTTCTTGACCCCTGTCAACTGGATCAACCCAACGTTTTGCGAGTAGGCTGTGTAAGGAAAAGCATTAAAGATACCACCTAATAACACAGCAATCCCTTCTGCGCGATAGCCTTTCGCTAAGTCTTTCTCATTTAATGAGCGGTTTGTTAAATCACCTAATGCGAAATAAACACCTGTTGATTCGACTAATGACACAATCGCAACTAACGTCATCGTCATAATCGGTGCAAATTCAAAGGTAGGCATGCCAAAATAAAATGGTTCAATCATGCGAAAAACTTGCGCATTCGCCACCTCAGCTGTTTCCACTTTCCCCATAAATGCAGCAACGGCTGTCCCAAGGAGAATACCGATTAATATGGCGATCGCCTTCATAAAGCCAGTTGTGAATCGATAGAGCAGCACAATGATAAACAGCACAAGGAAAGCGAGGCCTAGATTTTCAAAAGAACCATAATCAGCACTTCCTTCTCCTCCTGCCATATTATTCATCGCTACTGGAATAAGGGTTATCCCAATAATGGTGACGACAGACCCTGTCACGACAGGTGGGAAAAATTTCACAAGCTTCCCAAAGAAAAAGGAAAGCAGAATGATGATACACCCCGAAGCGATAATACTTCCATAGATAGACGAAATCCCGTATTTAGAACCAATCGCAATCATAGGAGAAACTGCAGTAAACGTACATCCTAATACAACTGGCAAACCGATACCAAAGAAACGGTTTTTCCATAGTTGAAGAAGCGTGGCAGCCCCGCACATAAAAATATCTGCCGAAATTAAGTAAGTCAGCTGTGCAGGTGTGAGGCCAAGTGCATCTCCCACAATGAGTGGTACAAGAACGGCTCCAGCATACATCGCCAGCACATGCTGAATCCCTAGCGAGAGTGTTTTCGCTTTTTTAGCAGCACTCATGATTGTACCTCTCGTACAAACGTGACTTTCCCTTCCTCAAGTGATTCAATACGTGCAAGGGATTCGACGCGGTAGCCCATTTGAACAAGCGCATCTCTTCCTGGCTGGAATGACTTTTCAATGACAATACCAAATCCCGCTACTTTTGCTTTCGCCTGCTTTGCTATTGCGGCAAGTCCTTTAGCGGCTTCACCGTTCGCCAAGAAGTCATCGATGATTAATACACAATCTTTTTCACCGAGATGCGTATTTGAGACAGCGATCGTACTTTCTACTTTTTTTGTAAAAGAGTACACACTCGCTGTTAATAGGTTTTCTGTTAGTGTTAGTGATTGACGTTTTCGAGCAAAAACAACGGGTACTTGAAGAGCTAGTCCAGCCATCACAGCAGGTGCAATACCTGAAGACTCGATTGTGATAATTTTTGTAATGCCATCATGCTTGAATAATTTAGCAAACTCTTGCCCGATTTCATGCATTAAGACAGGATCAATTTGATGATTTAAAAAGGCATCTACCTTTAACACTTGATTTGACAGAACGATTCCTTCGTTCTCAATTTTTTGACGTAACAATTCCATCATTCTTCCTCCCAGCATATTGGCAAACATTTTCATTTTTCGCATAAAAAAAGCATTGCTGTCCATGAGGAGCAAGCAATGCGAAAACGATCCACGGATCTTCAACTCAAACAAGAGCTGTTTCATTTGCTCACTCATAGTCGGACAGTATCGGTGTCCGGTAGAAACTTGCGTGCCATCATCACGCGATTATATGAGTGTTATAGTGTTCAAATTATAACAAGATTTCAGACGCTTGGAAAGCACTTTTCTAGAAAAATACCGAACTTAAATAATAAATAAGATCAAAACGTTCGTTTTTAGAATATTCAAGCATCAAAAAAGCACCCTTTTGAGGAAAGGGTGCCATTTATTTAAGACAAATACAGTTTCGTATATTTATCAGTTAAATAATCGATTAAATATTGTACATTTAATTCCTCACCAGTCGCATCTTGAATGATTTCAGAAGGCTTTTTGCGTTTTCCATGCTGGTGAACATGAGTTGTGAGCCATTCTTTTATCGGTGCAAAAGACCCATTTTGAATCAACTCATCAAAATTCGGTAAATCTTTGATCATTTGGTTCTTTAGTTGCGCCGCATACATATAACCAAGGGCATATGAAGGGAAATATCCAAAGCTACCATCAGACCAGTGAACATCCTGCAAGATGCCAAGTGCATCATTAGGAGGCGTAATGCCAAGATATGCTTTATATTTTTCATTCCACAGTGCAGGCAGGTCTTCGACCGCCACTTCTTCATTGAATATCGCTTTTTCAATTTCATAGCGGATGATAATGTGAAGCGGGTATGTAAGCTCATCTGCTTCAATTCGAATATAAGTTGGCTTCGATTCATTCACTGCATGCACAAATTCTTCTAAAGAGACATCTTTGAACTGCTCAGGAGACGCTTCTTGAAGCTTTTGATAATACGTTTTCCAGAAGTCTTCATGTCTGCCAATAAAATTCTCAAAGAAAAGAGACTGTGATTCATGGATCCCCATTGATGTGCCGTCACATAATAACGTTCCACTCAGCGCCTCATCAATGTTTTGCTCATAGATGGCATGACCACACTCATGAATCGTGCCAAAAATCGCCATCCGAAAATCATGCTCATCATAACGGGTCGTCACACGAACATCCCCTCTGCTCAATGTCACAGCAAATGGATGTACTGTTGTATCCAGACGTCCTGCATCAAAGTCATACCCTAATTCTTTTAAGAAGAAAAGACTCAGTTCCTTTTGTTTGTCGATCGGAAAACTTTTCGATAAAAATGAAGTATCCGGTTTATGAGGAGAGGCTTCGATTTTTTTCACGAGAGGAACAATGGCATCACGAAGTGCACCAAACTTTTGATCGAGCTGTTCAACCGTCATATCTGGCTCATAGTTATTGAGCAGCACATCATATGGTGTTTTTTTCACGCCCCAATATTGAATAAAACGCTTGTTAAAATCAATGAGCTGTTTTAAGTATGGTGCAAAGAGGGAAAAGTCTGATTTCTCCCTTGCTTCTACCCAGACATGCTCTGCTTTTGATTGTAAAATCGAGTATTCTTTAAATTCTTCTTTCGGAATTTTGCTGTTTTCATCATACTCTTTTTGTGATAATTCGAGCGCCTTTTGTGTATCTTTTGACAGCTCATCTCGGTGTTTATTTAATGCGTCAAGAAGATCTCTCATTTCATCAGAAGTCTTCATATTAAAAATATCACTTGATAATTGTCCGATCGTTTCAGCTCTGAAATCGGCGCTTTTTTTAGGCGCCTGTGTTCTAGAGTCCCAGTAAAGTAAATGGAGCGCCTCCGTATAGTGGGCGATTTTTCCTAGTAATTGATAAAACGCTTTCTCTTGTGCTTCAAGACTCATACGTTTGTTCCCCCAATCGATAAAATATGTATGTACGTTTCAAGGCTACTTCAAGGAATGTTCTTTTGTCAATGAAAAAGGAGGATACGCAGATGGTATCCTCCTCTCTTTTCTCGTTATATATGATTTAGGATGTAATGATTGGCTTCACTGGCAGAACGGATTCAATTTTACTTTGAAGCTCTGCATTTTCCTTATGGTCAAAGTAAATATGGATGGTTCCTGCATCTTGGCTTGTCCGAATCAGTCTTCCAATACCTTGTCGCAAGCGCAGTAGCATATACGGAAGGTCGACTTCAGCACGAGCATCCTTTGCTTCATTCCGTTTCGCCTCAAATACGGGATCATGAGGCGGGTATGGAAGTCCCCAGATGACCACATTTGTTAATGATTGTCCTGGAATATCCAGCCCTTCCCAAAGGTGAACAGAGCATAACACAGATGTCTCATCTGCTTGGAACTTTTGAACAATTGTACTGATTTCTTCGTCTCCCTCAAAGTACACGTCGAAAGGCAGTGATTCATTCGATGCCTCAAGCTGCTTTCTAAAGAAATGAAGTTCATCAAATGAAGGGAACAAAATGAGAGACCGTCCCCCATTATCTTTCAGCTGAGTGATCACTTGCTGTCCTTTTGCTTCTTGCTCTTGAAGCTGCTGAATCCCGTGGAAATAAATCTTCATTTGTTCATCGTAATCATACGGCGAAGCGACACTCATTGATAAGTAATCTTTAATCCCAAGACTTTCAGCTAAATAATCAAAGGATTGATTTTCAGACAATGTAGCAGAAGAGAAAATGTATGGTCTTTTTTGCGAGAATACCTTTTCACCAAGCACCTCTGCGACAGTCTTTGGCATCACAACAAATGTTGTATCTAATTCTTGTTTTTCAAGCCAGCTAATCGCATTTTTTTGATAAAGTGACAGAGAATACGCCATTTGTTCAATGTACTCTTCTACAACAGACAATTCGTATTGATCAATTGTATACATCTCTGATTCAAATACGAGTGCTTCTCCGATTTTTTCAAGTAAATCACACAATTCACTTGCAGAACGCTTCACCTC
The DNA here is from genome assembly GCF_009937765.1 of Bacillus pumilus. Classification (NCBI taxonomy): domain Bacteria; kingdom Bacillati; phylum Bacillota; class Bacilli; order Caryophanales; family Bacillaceae; genus Bacillus; species Bacillus pumilus. The sequence goes on from NZ_CP047089.1 coordinate 2,352,159, forward strand.
ATCCACACGTCCAATTTCAAGTCGATGTGAGCCCTTGATTTCTTTGGCATGTGTTTTTAAGAGATAGAAGAACTCATCGTTTGTAGAAAGTGCATCTTCAACGAGTTCGGCAAACTCCTCACGTATATCGTTATGAAGCAGGCGCTCTAAAAAGGTTTCGAGCATGGATTGCTTCACTCGGTATGTCAGTGCTTTTTGCGCGGCAAATTCAAGAAGGTGGCCTTCATCAAATACAACTGAACTATGTTCTGGAAGCAGCGGAAGCTGACCTTCGCGTTTGCGGGATTCCTTTGTCCACACATGCTCCATATAAAAATCATGAGAACAGATGATGAGGTCTGTTGCTTTCCGGTAATGATCTCTTGATAAATTCAAACCACAGCGATGACGCATATCACACGTCAAACAGTCCTGAAACGAGTCATAGCCAATACGTGACCATTCATCATTGGATAGCTCTGGGTACTCCTTCCGATCACCATACGGATAAAAGTTCTGCATCCCATGTGATTCATGAACAAACGAAGGAAGCGATTCATAAATATCGAGCCACTTCTCATCATCTTCACGCTGCATGGTTTTCTCTAATTTCTTTAAGCATAAATATTGGTCATGCGATTTACTTAATCTCGCATCTATTTGAATATCAAGGTGATTGGCAATTTTATAGATATCACCCTCTTGTTTCACTAGCTGTTCAATTAACGTTTCGTCTGCACAAGCAATAATCGCTGGTTTCCCTGTATACCTTGCATATGTGACCGCAAATAATAGATAAACGATGGTTTTGCCTGTGCCTACCCCAGCTTCGGCAAACATCACACTTTTTTCTTTAAAGGCTCTTTCTAGTTGAAAAGCCATAAATATTTGTTCATCTCGAAGATCAAAGCCCTTTTCTGGCAAAATGTCATAGAACACATCACCAATCCAGTTGCCCAGTTCTTCGTAAAAATTATGTTCTTTTGATAATGAAAAAGGCAAACGAGATGCTGTCACCTGCTTCAACCCCCAACTTTTGAATCATTCAGACATTCTATAGTAACATTTATGCTGGGGAATGACAATATTTTTTATGACCGCAAACGATGTTGATACGTTTCTTTCATTAAAAATGCATGCTCAGATCGCTCTATGTAAGCCTGAGCAAGCGCTAAATCTTCGATGGCTGCAGTTAGCTGAGCAGATTGTCCACCTTCTTGCCCTTTCATTTCTTGAGCAGTCGAATCGAGTGCTTTTTGGATTAACTGAAATTGATCATATTGAATCATAGAGACACCTCTTTTTTTAAAATCAAGTTCAGTTTATTCCGTCCCGTGAAGGTTTATACCTTTCTCGGGTAAAAAAAGCCACACCTTCTGGGACTGACCCCCGTTTTTGAGACAGGAATCAAAACACCTTTATACAGCCAATTGCCGATAGTTTATCGGTGATTGGTTGTTTAGTTTCGTTTGAATACGAATGTTGTTATAATAATAAATGTATTCTTTGACAGTGCGTTCTACGATGGTGGTCGTAGTACGATCAATCCTGTTAAGATAGAACGTTTCAGACTTTAGTGAGGAATGAAACGATTCGATGGAGGCATTATCAGCGGGCGTCCCTTTACGGGACATGCTCATGGTAATGCCTTTTATATGAACAGCTTTTTGATACTCGTAAGATGTATACACAGAACCTTGATCGCTATGTAACACGCAATTCTCAGGCAGTGCTGGGAGCTGATTAAGTGTGTTTAAGATAAAGTCTGTGTCCTGCTTATCACCAATCGTAAAAGCAATCACTTCTCCATTATATAAATCCAATATACTGGAAAGGTACAATTGTTTCTGTCCATAAGGCAAATACGTGATGTCCGTTACTAATTTTTCAAGAGGGCGATCAGACTGAAAATTCCGATCCAGTATATTACCGGCTACGGCATAAGGCTGCCCATTCTTCTTACGCTTTTTCATTTTAACCCGGCATTGCCACTGGTTTTTCTGCATGATACGTTGAACAGTTTTATGGTTAATACGCATTCTCATTTTTAGTATGGCTGTGATTTTCCGATAACCATATCGATATTTGTGCTTTCGGCACAACGTGCCGACCTGTTTCTCTAGTTGTCTTTTAGAATGAGTCTGAGTCAAATCCTTTTTCCATCTATAATACGAAGTACGTAAGATACCTAAATGGACACAGATGTCCTGTACCGTCATCGTTTTGCACAATTCTTCTACCAGTTTGATTGACGTTTCCTTATCAACTTCCTTTCCAATTCGTTGTACTTTTTTAAAACTTCATTCTGTTGACTCAAATAGCGATTTTCTGCCTGTAGTCTCTCTAATTCAGAAGAGTACTCGGGACCCTTTCCATAGGTATATTGTTTTCCAACAGGTTGTTCGAACCTGTGTGTATCCCCAGCTTTATGCCATCTCACCCATGTCTGAACCTGCGTCTTATTCTTGATATTCAATTTCTGCATGATCTCTTTCATAGGTACGCCTGCCAACCTCATTTCCACAGCCTTCTGTTTGACTTCAACCGGATAACTCACTCTTGTCCCCATAGAAAAAACACCTCCATGTTTTATTTCGGATCACAACGATCCTTTTTCAAACTTGAAGGTGTTTTTTATTTGTCTCATCTTATGGGGTCAGTTCCTCTGTAGGTGTGGCCATTTTTTATGATTCAGTTGTCTGTTTTCTAGGTGGGCGTTTTCCCCAGTATTGGTAATAGTCTGTTTTAATAAAACCATTAAACAGTTTTCTCTTTTTCGTTGCTTTTCTACCAAAGCACTCTTCGAACTTTTCGTGTGACGTTAAGATATAAATGGACCATGTGTCTAGGCTTTTAAATGCTTCGCCCATTCCTTGATACATTTTTTCAACAGCTGGTTTGTCACTGAGTCGTTCTCCATAAGGCGGATTTCCGACAATCACACCGTAATCTACTTTTGTTTGAAAGTCTTTCACTTGCATTTGTTTAAACTCAATCAATTCGCTGAGTCCTGCTTCTTCCGCATTCATTTTGGCAATGTCTATCATCCGGTGGTCGATATCACTTGCAATAATGTGGAGCGGCTGATCATAGTTTGCTTTTTCTTCCACTTCGTGACGCGCTTTGTTCCATACGTCTTCACCAATCCATTCCCATGACTCTGAAGCAAAATCTCGGTTAAACCCTGGGGCGATGTTTTGTCCAATCATGGCCGCTTCAATAGCGATTGTTCCTGATCCGCAGAAGGGATCAACAAACGGACGGTCAGGTGTCCAGTTCGTTAATAGCACGAGTGCAGCCGCAAGGGTTTCTTTAATAGGTGCTCCGCCTTGATCCATGCGGTACCCCCGTTTATGAAGACCTACACCAGATGTATCAAGCGTGAGGACAGCTTTATCTTTTAAAAGGGCAACCTCAATTTTATACTCAGGTCCTGTTTCTTCAAGCCATTCAGACTGTATGTTGTAAGAGGATATAAGCTTTTGCGCGATCGCCTTTTTGACGATACGCTGGCAATCCGGCACACTGGCAAGCTGTGATTTCACAGATTTACCGATGACTGGGAACGTGCTGTTTTTTGGTAAAAATGCAGCCCAGTCAATCGCCTTTGTGCGTTCAAACAGCTCATCGAATGTTTTTGCCGAAAATTCAGCGACTTGTACCTTTATTCGGTCTGCTGTACGCAGCCAAAGGTTCGCACGGCAAATCGCAAGAGCGTCCCCTTCAAAAATTACTTTTCCGTTGTCTACTGTGCAGTCGTAGCCAAGGTCTCTTACTTCTTTTGCAACAATCGCTTCAATCCCCATTGGAGCCGTTGCGATAAGTGTATAGGTTTTCATTGATTTATCACCTGTTTTCTCGTCCTTTTATGTATTCCAAGATAAAAGCTCTCCATATGTTGAAATAGGAGAGCTTTGTTTTCATCATGTTTATAATAACGGATATAACGTTCTGTAAGCCATGTTTTGTTCCATTGTACTGCAAACGGCAAATGCCTCGTACTCAGGTGGTAATCATCTATCTACAGAATACTCTGTCCTTCTCTCCGTTTGGTTCCTTTGAGAAAGTTCCCCTACCAAGTTTGGGTTTCTCGCTCGAGGGGTTTACCGCGTTCCACTCTCACCATTTCTAGTGAGACTTCGTCACTGTGGCACTTTCAAGGATACTTTGCCATATCCTAAAAGGACGTAGGCATTTTTCCTGCCGTCAGCCTTTCCCAGGCTGCCCTGGCTTATCTTTTCGCCAGGCACGAACACTACGGGCATCTCAGCACCGTGCGAGCATGGACTTTCCTCTGCAATGTCTAAATGCATTGCAGCGATTACCCGAACGTTAATCAACAAGCGTTATTATAAACGACAATGACATGACGCACAAGCTTTTTCAACAAGGCTCAATCATAAAGTTTGCTTCCGAAAACGTGTTTCTCAAGGTTAGATAGTCTTTTTAAAATATCAAAGTTTGTTGTATTAGACTGTGCAGGCTGTCTTTTCCCTTGCTCAACGGCTTCTTCAAGCTGTTTAGACAAATGGAGGTTTTCTTGTTGAAGCTTTTCGATTTCTTGGTTGAATGTCTCATAGTCTTTAATGACCATATCTAAAAATTTATCGACTTCTTCTTGTTTGTATCCTCTGACACCTGTTTTAAATTCTTTTTCTAAAATTTCTTTCGCAGAAAGCTTTACTTTATCAGCAAGCATCTTTTTCACCTCATATCGTGAATTCATAGTATATTTTTTCAGAAATACGTGACGTTGTCAAATTTTCTCTTGCTTTTCATCAAAAAACGGATCTTCCGCCTCAACTTGCGCTCTCAAATCATCCATTGTGATGTACATAATGGGGTAATCGGTATAGTTTTCCGCTTCTTTGATCATGTACTTTGGCGAGCCATCATGCTCCGGATCATACAGAGCGAGGAGTCCATCTGTTTTTTCAATAAAAAAACGGTTCTTTTGTTTAAATTGTGCCGGACTTTCATACGGTCTATGCGTGACACTTTCTACAAAATCGGCCTGTGCAAGAATTCCTTCATACAACTCTTTGTTTTGTTCATTCCAGCGCTCTTCCTGGTCATAAAATGGCGTAATGACAGCAAGTTTTAACGCTGGATACTCCTCTTGAAGCTCAAATACCACTTCGGCTGTCCATATTTCTGCCCCAAGCTGGCCTGATATGAGAACCCACTCCAGTCCATCTTCAATCAAAGCCGTCAGCCTTTTTTGAAGCTCCGCTTTTATGTATTGAAGTGCAGGCTCGTCTTGTTTGAATATTCCAAGCTCAAATGGCTTGTACCCTGTGACAGCAATAATTTTCATTTTTTCACCTGCTTTTAAAAAAAGGGACTTATAAAAGTCCCATTCCACTTTATCTGTTACAGCAAGGTCCACCGCAGTTAAAGTGTTGATGTGTTGCCGGGTCCACCTGAGAAAACGTATGCGGGAAGTAGTGAACATGTTTGAAATTTTGATGGTGAACATTTGTCACATGTTGCGGATGGATATGCGGCACAATTGTTGTGGAATCACTGTGTGTACAGCAATGATTCGTCGGATGAACAATTGGCTGTGTAACATTCGGCTGACAATGATGATGATGGTACATGTAGCATTCCCCTCTCCTTAATTTTCTTACATTAACAATGTATGAATTAAGAGGTGTACATGTACTAATGCATTAACCTATTTTAAAAGTTTGCAAGGAAAACATCCTTATAGTTTGAAAACACAAAAGCGACCAAAATGACAACAAGAAAAAACAAGTAGAAAAGACCCTTATACATGCTCTACGCTCCTCATTCAATATCTAACGTTATTTTACAGGATTCGTGACTTTTCTACAATAAAAGTGCTAAACAATTTTTATTTTCGGCCGAGAGCCGAACGTTGTCATGTTTTGCGCTTTCCCGGGCAATAATGTTTATTGCCCAGCTTTCCTCAAAAGCCGTTTTTTTCGCTTTTCAAGTTCTTCAGTTTCCCGCTGACTTAACGAGGAGAATGATAATAACGATTCAGTGATAGAAAGAGCTGATCTTGTATCTTTTTCACGATGTTCTTTATACTTCGCAAGCTCTATACCCGCTTTTAATGCTAAATGGACATCGCTTGATGCAAATAATCCCCCCCATATTTGAACCGCTTGATCCCACTTGTTTTGTCGTTTATATTGCATTGAAAGATCATAAGACGCCTGATTCGCATGCTCAAAATCAGCATTCGTTAATTCCTGCAAATGCTTTGTTGCTTCCTGTACATCCCGATGAGCAAGATGCCACCTAGCGAGCGCATACTTCTCATTGTGTTCCTTTACTGCATCCACAGATAGTATTTTTTTGGATAGATGAATGTAGAGACTGATTAACGATAAGACGTCTAATTCATTATGAGTCAAGATTCCTTCAATCAGCTTCGGGTTTTGTTCCTTTAAAAAATGAAAATAAATCATCGGTGCCAAAAACCCCGGCGTGTCGTTTTCACGCTGCACGTGCAGCTCTTCCTTTTCCACAACAGATAGCGCCATCCGTTCATATTTATGCTTCCACAATCGTCTAGATCCGTGCAAAAGATCAAAATGGCCGAATTCGGGAAGTGCTGGAATTTGATCTCTTAAAAGTGTATGTCTCGTTTTCACTTGCGGCCAGTCAAATGATTTACCATTATATGTAACTAGCGATTCAACATTTACTTCATCTAGAAAGCTTTTGTAAAGAGCCACTTCATTTCCTGGATTGGTGAGCAGGTGCTGTTTCACCACCACTTTGTCAGAAAAAACACGTGCGTGTCCAAGCAAGAAGATCATATTTCCCGTACCGCCAGATAATCCTGTTGTTTCAGTATCGAAGAAAAACAGTTCGTGCGGCTTGTACCCTTTAGCCGATAGCGAATGCTGGATGTCGCTTTCGTTCCATTGCTCAATGACTTTCGGCAGCTCCGCAAACGAATAGCGCCCATGCTGATCATCTAATGAATAGGTGACTTCCCGAATCAGACAAAAGGAATCCTCAAAATGATAAGGCGACACACCTAATGCTTCCCATTCTTTTAAAAATGGGATATTTTCTGAAGTCACAGGCTGAGGTTGTCCTTCTGATGTTTTCTGCCGGTTTTCGTGTGGCTGATTGTGCGATAGATGCTTTTTCATTCTGTTTAATTTCCCTTTTAAAGACATGAGCAGATGTCCCCTCCTTTCTCTTAAAATACGGACATCAATTCAACAATGCTGCTTTTTCCGTTGACCTCTTTCATTTCCATGCCAATGCAGGATGGACAGCCATTTTCACAGCGGCACCGCTCAATGAGCTGAATGGCTGCGCCTGCTATTTCATCGAAACGAGCTTGTACTTCCTTACTTAAACCGATTCCGCCAGGGTAATGGTCATATAAAAAGACCGTCGGTTTTCCGGTATGTGCCGCTTTAATTTGTGAAACCACATGAATATCAGAACGGTCACACATGACAAAAGCAGGTACAATGTGCTGAAGAACATTTGCGATGCCTAGCAGGAGCTGTTCAAGTGTCTTCTCTTCAAATCTCCGCTCTGCCTCGTGTAATTCAAACCAAGCCGCACTCGTATGAATTTCTTCTTCTGGTAAGTGAATCGGTCCAGACCCGATATTTTCACCAGTACTCAGACGGATTTTTTTAAATATTGTAGGCATTGCGTTGACGGTCACATCACCGAAGTGAACAGATACAGCTTCTTTCTCTGTCGTCTGATCGATTTCAAGTACCTTAAGTTGAACAGCTAAATTCGCATCTGTATAGTATTCTACATCTACTTGTTTCACATAAGCCTTCAGATGCTCGTAATCTAGCTTTTCCACTTGATACTGAACCCCTTCGTGTAAATAAATGGCCTCCTCATGGAGCAGCGTCATCGCACTGAAACGGTCCATCTCTCCAATAATCCGAACATTCGCCACATCTGATTGATCCACAATCACGACATTTTCCTGACTTGCAGACCGGAGGCTGATGCCATGTGCCGGGAATGACTGATCTGACCAATAATACCGATTCCCGCTAAAATGGAGAACGCCTTCCTCATGTAAGTATTGCAAAATCTCTTCTACGTCCATGTCGCCAAACTGTTCATCCTCCCGAAACGGAAGCTCGTAGGATGCACATTTTAAATGATCCACTAAAATAATGAGGTTTTCTGGGTTAATTCTGGCAGCTTCAGGCGGTCTATTAAAGAAATATTCAGGGTGTCTGACAATATATTGGTCAAGGGGTGAGGAACTTGCCACCATAATAATGAGTGCTTCCTCATGACGTCTTCCAGCACGGCCTGCCTGCTGCCATGTACTCGCTACACTGCCAGGATACCCGGTCATGATACAGACCTTGAGCTGACCTATATCCACACCTAATTCAAGTGCGTTCGTACTGACGACACCTAGAATGTCTCCTTCTCTCAATCCTTTTTCAATCACGCGCCGCTCTTTTGGTAAATAGCCTCCGCGATATCCACGAATTGATTTTGGACCGATCTCTTTTTTCACTAGCTCTTGAATATGACTTAAAATCACTTCAACTCTTACTCTGCTTCTAGCAAAAACAATCGTTTGGATTTTTTCCTTTAAAAAAGTTTTAGCGAGTTGATTAACGACAGTGGCGGCACTTTGTCTAATATTTAGTGGTTTATTCACAACTGGCGGATTGTAAAACACAAAATTCTTTTTACCGCTAGGTGCCCCGTTCCGCTCAATCAAATGCATCTTGCTTCCCGTTAGCTGCTGCGCAAGCTCTTTTGGATTCGCAATTGTTGCGGACGTACAAATGAAAATTGGATCACTTCCATAAAATGCACAAATTCGTTTTAACCTGCGAATCACATTCGCCACATGACTACCAAATACGCCTCGATATGTATGTAGCTCATCTATGACAATATACTTCAAATTCTCAAACAAGCTGACCCATTTTGTATGATGAGGCAAAATGGCTGAATGTAGCATATCTGGGTTTGTGATAACAATGTGTCCTGCATGTCTGACTCGCTGCCGAATGGCAGGAGAGGTATCCCCGTCATATGTTTCACTATGAATCGGAACATCCATCTCGTGGATGATCTCGTTAAGTTCACTCTTTTGGTCTTGTGCGAGCGCTTTTGTTGGGAATAAATAAAGGGAGCGACTTGTCTGATCTTCGACGATCGACTGAAGGACTGGCAGGTTGTAGCAAAGTGTTTTACCTGAAGCTGTTGGTGTGACAGTTACGACATGCTCCGCGTCCATCACACGTTCAAAGGCTTCCTTTTGATGAATGTAGAGTTCACTCACGCCTCGTTTCTCAAGCGCCTTTTTCAGCTTTTCGTTCACTCTTTCAGGCAACGGAGAAGTCTGTGCAGGCTTCGCTTCAATTTCATGCCAATGTTCTACCTGTTCGTCTTTTTTTAATTCTTCTATGAGTTCGTTCATTGTTTTCTTTTTCATATCGCATCACCTCTCTTACATAGTGTACCGAATATTTGTTTGCATGACTAGGCGGCAATTTTTTGATTCGCAGCTTATGAGCAAATACTTTGAAGTGTTGTAACAGTATCTATTACACTTCTATAGTGAAATGATTTTATCAAGGAAGAAGATGATGAGAGTGAAAAACGAATTTAAGCCTTTATTTGAACCATTTACGTTTCCAGGAGGTGCATCGATTGATGGCCGGTTAGTTGTTGCGCCAATGACACACTTCGGTTCTCACGAGGATGGCACTATTTCTAAAGAGGAAATTGATTTCATTACAGCTAGATCTAGTGATATGGGCATGGTGATCACAGCATGTGCGAACGTGACTCCAGATGGTAAGGCATTTGAAGGACAGCCTTCTATCGCAAGAGATGAAGATATACCTGGCCTGAAAAAACTAGCTTCTGCGATTCAGGCAAAGGGAACAAAAGCCATCATTCAAATTCATCACGGCGGCTCTCAGGCTCTCCCTCACCTAGTTCCAAATGGTGATGTAGTTGCGCCAAGTGACGTGTTTAAAGATGGAAAACAGATGGCACGTGCTTTAAAAGAAGAGGAAATTGTCCATATTATTGCCTCTTTTAAAGAAGCGACAAGACGAGCGGTCGAAGCAGGATTTGACGGTGTGGAAATCCACGGTGCAAACGGTTATCTATTACAGCAATTTTACTCCCCGCATAGCAATCAGCGGACAGATCAGTGGGGAGGAAATGAAGAAAAGCGTCTAGCTTTCCCTATCGCTGTTGTGGATGCAGTAAAAGAAGCAATCGAAAAGCATGCGACAAAACCGTTTATCTTTGGATATCGATTATCCCCTGAAGAACCAGAAACGCCTGGTTTAACGATGACAGAGACGTTTACCTTAGTCGATGTTCTTAAAACGAAAAACCTTGATTATTTGCATATCTCTTTAATGGAGATTGACTCTAAAGCAAGACGCGGTGCAGATACGGATAAGACGCGTATGGAGCTGCTCAAAGATCGCTGTGGCGATACTCTTCCGCTCATCGGTGTAGGCAGCGTCATTACAGCCGAAGATGCACTAAGTGCCTATAACCAAGGAATTCCGCTTATCGCTGTCGCACGTGAACTGATCGTCGACCCAGATTGGGCAAAGAAGATTAAAGAAGGCAGAGAAAGCGAGATTGAAACTGTCATTAAACGAAGCCAAAAAGGTCAGTATTTGATTCCAGAAGGATTGTGGTCTGTTATGGAAGCGAGTAAAGGCTGGGTTCCGATGGAAGATTAATGTCATCAAAAAAACTACCCTCATACATTTGGGTAGTTTTTTTTCTATTATTTTAACTTAACGGTAAAAAGCTTAGATGTCTGTTTTTCAACAGTTCCCTTTGGTTCTTTATCGAGTTGCTCGATCAAGTCACCATTCATAATGACAATCGGCGTCACTGTGCTTGCCGCTTTCTCTTCAATCAGTTCTAAATCACACGTAATGAGAGGGTCACCGATCTTCACTTTATCTCCCTCTTTGATGTGCGCTTCAAATCCTTCACCATTTAATCCCACTGTTTCAAGTCCGATATGAATCAGAAGCTCAAGCCCTGAGAGTGTTCGAATGCCAATTGCATGTTTTGTATGGAAGAGCTGAATGATTTCACCCTCTACTGGTGACACAATTGTGCCACTATTTGGTTTGACTGCTACGCCGTCTCCCATCATCTTTTGAGAAAAAACAGGGTCTGGTACATCCGTCATATCCATTAACTCTCCATCAGCTGGAGAATAAATGATTTCTTCCTTTACATCATCTTGGTTTTTCCCGAAACCGAATAATTTTTTCAGCAATGTCAATTGCTCCCTTCAAGCTTTGCTTCTAGATCTATTCCGTGTATGAAACGCTGCGCTCATACACCTTGCTTCATTCAACACTATTTAATCATAATTTTTTCCTCTCATCAATTGATAACCGCCTGAGTCCTTTCTGCATAGGCTGTAGATAAGAGGTGATTCCAAATGAAACATGAAGGCGAAAAGAAACATGAATTGCTGGCTAATGAAGATATTCTCTATGAAGCGATTGAACAATTTTTCGCATCCTCCCCGTTTCATGAGATATTAAATAGTGCGGAGGCGCTCATGACCACATCGCATTCTCTTGCATCGATTACGACCGATGTGACAGAGGATGAGCAGTTTGTGTATATCGCAATCCAATTTCCCGACCATTTTGTCGAAGGCGATATCGCACTAGAAGTAAAAGCCCAATATTTACACTTATCCGTGCAAGAAACAATCAAAACGGATACAGCTTCCTCGTATTCGAGCTTTACAAAAACCATTTTAATGCCGGCAAAAATAGATGAGACGAACATGAAAAGCGTGTGGAAAGATCAAACGCTTCGTGTGACGGCACCAAAGCAAAGAGCCCAATAGATCCTTCTATTGGGTTTTCACTATGCTTTAAAAATGCTCGTAAATCCTTTCGCTAATGAGCCTACTTGATTCATTGTACTCATCATTTGCCCAGCTGTATCAAACATTTTGTTAAAATCGAATTGTCCATTCGTTTTTTTGAATTGCGATAGTACACTTTTAAATTGAGATGATTGCTGTTTTTGCGGTCTTGGCAAAGGATAAGGGTTCATAGGCTGCTGCATGGGCATCATGCCTGATGGCTGCATCTGGGGCTGATTGATCGCTTCGGGCGGCTGAAAAGGCGGCACATTTTCTTGGTATCCATAAGGCGGCTGATAGACAGCAGGTGATGCCTGGCTCATGGCACCTTGATGCGGCGGCATGAAATATTCTGGAGGCTGCGGAGGCTGTTGCTGCATTTCTGGATACGGAAAAGGCCCTTGATTGAATGGATTGAATTCATAAGGCTGCTGGTTTGAATAAGGGATCATATATCTCGCTCCTCTCGCTCTCAGCGCATAGTCTTGTCACTCATATATTATGATGAGAAACAGAAGATGTGCCTAAAGCAGCAATAAGAAAAACGCAGCCATATCTTCAGCTGCGCTTGTTAATTTCTTCTATTAAAAGGTTCAGAGTGTAAATCACTGACTCAACTAAATTTTTCACACGGGGTGCATGCTGTTTGCCAAAATAAGATTGCAGGACAACTTCTTTCCCATTTTCTTTGACGGCTTCAAGCTGTTCTTCGTGTAAATATCTAGGTTTCGCCAGATGAATAAACGAGATCGCAGCAGTGAGCCACTCTTTCATTTTCTGATCAAATGTCTCAACGGCTGGCTGAATGTCTGTGTGAAAATCATAAACAGGGTATTCCTCTTCAGCCTTTCCCTTTTGGTACTGCTCATACGCCTCTTCGATCCATATTCTCAAGTTTTGTGTATGTTCAAGTAATGTTTGATTATCCAAAGTGTTCACCTCTATGAACCATCCTATCAAACGTTTACTTATTGCTCAAATAGAAAGCTACCCTGCGTGGTATGCCGGTCTTGCCGCCAGTTGATACTCAGCTACGTGAATCTTCCCTTCACAGTCCTTTACTTCCGATTCAAGCCGGTCTATCATTTGCTCTTGCTCTTCTATGGCTATTCGTGTTGTTTCATTCACAGCAAGAGATAGTTCTTCTTCCACCGCATCAATTTTTCGTTCGATTTCCTCTAATAACTGCAAAATGGATTCTTTTGATACAAATTCGCTCATCATCAGATTCCTCCTTTATCGTCTCTCGTTACATTCTCTTTTCTTTCACACCCTCCTTCACACATGACAAAACTAGAAGCAAATCGCCAATCTATGTGTAGATGAGCGCTATTTCTTCCTTTTCGACATCTGCTTGTCCTTCTTTGTATGATTGCGTCCGATTGTGTAAATTCTAAGGACAAAGGAGGTAGATTTCATGAAAAAGCAGCCAGCACCAAAAGAGCAAAAGCCAAAAGGGAAAGAAAACAGTACAGATCAGCTTGATAAAAAGCTTGGCGGTCCTAATCGACCATCTACGTAAAAAAGCAGGTACCCCCTGCTTTTTATTTATGCAAAAAATAGTGCTCTAATGAGAAAAGAAAACGCAGCTGTCTTTTTTTATGAAAATACCAGTCGGTCAGTTCAATTTGTTTTGGTAACGTCTCTTCATCAAACAAAGTTGGGCTCAATTTCTTTTGAAACCAATCTTCTCTTTGATCGTCTAATGAATGTGTCATCACTGGATAAACAGTTCGAAGAAAAGGTGTTGACCTTCTAGCGATCCCTAAAAACGGCTCAAAATCAAACCGTGATCCGGTATGCGGAACAGTATGCAAAAAATGATAAAAATCCGAAAATAAATCGGCCCGAAATAATAGTTTCGCTAGTTTTTTCCCTAATGTAATACGCTCTTTTACGTTGGAAAACTTCCGTATGGTTAACCCGTACAAATGCCCGTCAACCGTTGGGAAAACAACGGTTTGAAAATGTCCCCACTCGCTAAACAGATATTGAATCGAGTGAAAAACATTCTTTTTCAGAAGAGGATTTTGTATAATAGGAGATTGTATAGTATATTGTTCATTTATGATGAGTGCATAAAGTAGACGCTCTGTGTCACGCTTTAGCCAAAAACGTTCCCACTCAGTGCTCATAAAACGAGAGACAGAAAAATACGGAAGCAGATGGAACAAAGGTTTGCCGCACCGCTTAGACCATTCATACAAAAGAAGCTGGGGGTAAGCATCTGAAAAGATCAGCCAATTCGCTCTTTCATATGCTGTGAAAAAAAGGTGCCCCTCTTGATCTGTTAAACCTGGATGGAAGAGCTCGCCCTTTAGATCCGTCATAGACCATCCAGCATTTCTCGAGACAAAGGAAGCAAGCAGCGACCATTTCATCTCTGGATGACGATCATAAAAGCGCTTGTAAGCATTTGTCCTCGTCAGGTTGTCTTTATTTTTCACTTTCGTTTCACGCAATATATGCTGAGTGATGATGTGCTCTTCTTGTGACAACATAAGTATCTCTCCAATACAAAATGCATTAAAAGGAGGCTGAAACTTGATGATTCGGTATCCAAACGGAAAATCGTATCAGCCCATTCAACCAATTGGGACAAAAAAACGAATTAGCGGCGAATCCTCTTATAGTAACCGCGGGATGACTCTTGAGGCTGACTTAAACGAAACCAACCAGTACTATTTGGTCAACGGGATCGCAGTCATTCATAAAAAGCCTACCCCCGTTCAAATTGTGAACGTGGATTATCCAAAAAGAAGCGCTGCTGTGATCAAAGAAGCCTATTTTAAACAATCATCCACAACAGACTATAATGGAGTGTACAGAGGGCGCTATATCGATTTTGAAGCAAAGGAAACCAAAAGCACCACCTCGTTTCCGCTCAAAAATTTTCATGAACATCAAATTGAGCATATGAAACAGGTTGAAAAGCAAGGCGGTATTTGTTTCGTTATTATATCCGCATTTGGCTCCGTTTATTATTTGCCCGCTTCAGATCTCTTTTTCTTCTGGGAACGGCAGAAACTAAACGGCCGGAAATCCATTAGTAAAGATGAACTAATGGAAGCCGGTCACTTAATGACACTTGGATATTCGCCAAGAATTGATTATATTAAAGTAGTGGAGACACTTCATTTTTCGGATGAAAGTGAGTATCAATAACGTTCGAAAAAGGTTTAACACGAAAGGTTGAGATGTGATGTCTGATCAATTTACAAGTCGTGAACAGCGACGTAAAGCAAGTCAAGAAAACAATAAGAAGCAAAAGAACAAAAAAGGCAAAAAGAAAGCAGGTCTATTTAAAAAAATATTTTTATCTTTACTCGTGATCGGTCTTCTATGTCTAGTGGCCGGAATCACAACTTTTGCCGTTTTTGCATCAAGCGCTCCTTCAATTGATGATAGTAAGCTCAAAACACCTTATTCTTCAAAGCTTTATGACATAGACAAAAAAGTATTTGCAGAAGTCGGTGCGGAAAAAAGAACGTATGTCTCGATTAAAGATATACCCGATGTGGTAAAAGAAGCATTTATTGCAACGGAAGATGCACGTTTTTATAAACACCACGGGATTGATCCAATCCGTATTGGCGGTGCCCTTGTCGCAAACGTTGAGGACGGCTTTGGAGCTGAAGGTGGAAGTACAATTACACAGCAAGTTGTGAAAAATACTCTACTTACCAATCAAAAAACGTTAAAACGTAAAGTACAGGAAGTATGGCTCTCGATTCAGCTTGAGCAAAAGTACTCTAAAGATGAAATTTTAGAAATGTATTTAAACCGCATTTTCTTCTCGCCTTATGCTTACGGTGTTGGGAAAGCGGCTGAACAATTTTTCGGCGTGACAGATTTAAATAAGCTAACTGTTGCACAGGCTGCCACACTTGCAGGTATGCCGCAGAGCCCTTCTGCTTATAACCCAGTGAAAAATCCTGAGGCAGCAGAAAAACGTCGTAATATCGTGTTAGGCCTCATGAAAAAACAAGGCTATATTTCTGAGAAAGACTATGAAGTGGCAAAAGCAACCCCTGTCAAAAAGACCGTAGTGCCTGCTGATAAATATAAGAGCCAGAACTCAAGTAAGTACTCTGCTTATATTGAAGAAGTCATGGAAGAAGTACAGAAAAAAGCCAAAGTAGATGTATCAACAGATGGATTAAAAATCTATACTTCACTCGATCGTAAAGCTCAGGATCACCTAGATGATATTATCAATGGGGATTCTGTTGGATTTACGAAAGGTATGCAGGCGGGTGTCACCTTGCTTGATACAAAAAATGGTGAAATCCGAGCTATTGGCGGTGGACGTGATGTACCAGCCGGCGGCTTTAACTATGCAACTGATGCAAAACGTCAGCCAGGTTCAACAATTAAACCCATTTTAGATTACGGTCCTGTCATTGAAAACAAAAAATGGTCAACGTACCAGCAAATTGATGATGCGCCGTATACGTACTCAAACGGTACACCGATTAATAACTTTGACAGAAGACATTTAGGGAAAATGTCGATGAGAAGTGCTTTGGCACAATCACGAAACATCCCTGCCCTAAAGGCTTTCCAAGAAGCTGGCACAGACAATGCCGTTCAATTTGCTAACAACTTAGGTATGGACTTACCGTCAGACATTCCAGAGTCTTATTCAATCGGTGGATTTGACGATGGCGTGTCCTCTCTAAAAATGGCTGGGGCCTTTAGTGCATTCGGTAATAATGGATATTATAACGAACCGCATGCTGTCACGTCTGTTGAATTTAATGACGGTACAAAGCTTGACCTTACACCAGATTCTAAAGCGGCTATGAGTGACTACACAGCCTTTATGGTCACAGATATGCTAAAAACTGCTGTCCAATCTGGAACTGGTACACTTGCACAAGTACCGAACGTTCAAGTTGCTGGTAAAACAGGTACAACGAACTTTACACAAGATGATATTAATAAATACAATATTCCTTCTGGCGGTGCGAAAGATTCGTGGTTTGTTGGTTATACGCCGCAATATACAGCAGCCGTTTGGACTGGAATCGGTAATTCAAAAGATGCGGACGGCAAAATGTGGCTCACAGATTATGAGCAGCGTGTTGCCAAAATCGTCTTCCAGCGATTAATTTCTCAAATTGATGATGGAAGCGGCTCATTTGAAAAACCAGACAGTGTCGTTGAAGCGACGGTTGAAAAAGGATCGGATCCAGCGAAATTAGCCGGACCAAATACACCAAGTGATAAGAAGACAACAGAATACTTTGTAAAAGGAACGGTTCCGACAAAAGTATCTGACACATATGAGAAAAAAGAAGCCGATAAGCCATCTGACTTAAAAGCAGTGTACGATGAGGAGAAAAAATCCATCACACTGACTTGGGGCTATGATGACGACGCAGATGCTACATTTAATGTAAAACAAGCGGTTGATAACGGCGGCTATAAAGACATTCAAAACAGTTCTGCTAAAGAAGCGGTCATCTCTGATGTGAAGCCTGGCTCTACTTATAAATTCCAAGTAACAGCCACTGTAGAGGATGTTACAAGTAAAGCAGCTTCTACCTTCCTCACCATCAAGGATGATGAAGATGAAGAAGAAAAAGCAGATGATGAGAACAAAGAAGAAGAACCGCAGCAGCCTGATGACGAGCAGACAGACAAGACTGACGATAACAAAAATCAACCCCCAGGCACTGATGAGCAAAAGCCAGATGATAAAAAAGATCAAGACAAAGATAAAGATCAGGATCAAGGCGGAAATACGGAAAACGGAAATAATGGTTCTTCCGATAATGGCTCAGACAGTACAAATGGGAACAGCAACTCACAAACTGACAATAAAGATAAAAAGAAAGATGATACGAAAACGAACACACAAAGCTCAAGTTCGCAATCAACTTCTCCTAATCGAAAAGAAAATGAATAATGAAAAAGCACTTGCCTCTGTGGCAAGTGCTTTTTTAACGCTTTTGTCTAATCTTTTTAAGTGCTTCATATTTTCCATACTGCTTTTTTAGTTCTGTGTATAGCTCGTCTAGTTGAATAAAGCAGTGATATTGAGTTGGTTTTAGCAGAATGAACTCTAAACGTTCTGTCCAATTAATAGGGGCAACGGGAAATGTCTCTTGCTTAATATGTTCCCATTCAAGCGTTTGAATTCTCTCCCCTTTGATCCAGTAAAACACCGCAATCATACTGACAATCCCTTGCAGCATATCATCTTCTTCACACCGAGACTTTCTTGTTTCAAAACGAGGAAGCATTTTTTCTTTTAATTCATTCCATAGTTCGAACATCACAGGAACAAATTCTTCTGTTTTCTGCCATGGAAGCTCATCTGTTAAACGTTCTGATGATAGATCATATGCGAGTGGATGCTCTCTAAGGATGTCCATTCGCTCACCTTTCAACTCTATCTTTTTCCCTTTTAGTTTTTCGACATATGAGGAAAAAACAACGACCCCGCTCATGCCAGCTTCACCAACCCTTTTTTCAGCCTCTTCTGCCCTTCTCTACACATATCAAGAAGTGGACAAGATTCGCACTGCGGACGCTGGGCCTTGCAGTGATATCTGCCAAAAAAGATGAGGCGGTGATGCGTCACAGACCAATCTTCTTCTGGTACCTTCTTCATTAAGGTTTGTTCTACTTCGAGAACAGAATCCTTCCAGCGGCAGATTCCAAGTCGCTTGCTGACACGTTCTACATGTGTATCGACTGCAATTGCTGGCACCCCAAAAGCGACCGAAACGACAACATTTGCTGTTTTTCGGCCCACCCCAGGAAGCTTCACAAGCTCATCCCGATCCTTAGGCACTTCCCCGCCATATTCTTCAATTAGCATTTTGCTCAACTTTTGAATATTTTTGGCTTTATTTCGATAAAGACCAATCGAACGAATATCTTGCTGCAATTCTTCAAGTGGTACACTTAAATAGTCTTCTGGTGTTTTATATTTTTGAAATAACGTTTTGGTCACTTTGTTGACGAGCACGTCTGTACACTGCGCTGAGAGTGCCACAGCGATCACAAGTTCAAATGGATTGGAATGAACTAGCTCACACTCAGCTTCTGGAAACATATCTCCTATAATATCTAAACATTCATTGATTTGTTTTTTTGATAACATGACTTCTCCTTTATTGGTTATTGTTCCAGCCAATTATAAAAAGGAACTTGTCGCTTATATGTTGACGCCTCTTCTTTTGAAGGTGGCGCTTTTTGCTGAGAACGGAAATGCTGGCTATGCTCTTTTGCTTCTTCCGCTGTTTTCAGCCCTTTCTTTTTCCACTCAAACAGAATTCGGTCGATATAACGGAAATTTAATTTTCCTGATAACACCGCTTCTCTTAATGCTAGGCGGATCATTTCAGCATCATGATGGTCTTGATCCATCCAGATGGAGAGTGTTTCTCCTTCAAGAGGAGAAAGCGGTCTGCCAAATTCATCTTCAAATAAAGCATATAAAGACTTTTCAGCTTGTACATGGAGTTTTTGACCTTCCTTCGCTTGTTTTGCCTCTAAAAAGTCATACAACACGCCCCATAATGGCTCAACTGAGTAACGGTCATGCTGAATACCAGACCCGTCCTCAAACGGCTGAATCGAAATAAATCCTTTTTGAATTAAATGCTGAACCATATACGCACACTCTTCAGCTGAAATGGTCATCCCATGGGAAAGCTCTTCAAATGTTTGAAAGAACACACCTTGTTCTTCATTCATTTTAATCTTAAGCATCACCATCATTTGTGATTCATTCAGTCCTAACTGCTCATAATGAGCAATCAGCAAATTAGGCAAACTGGTCGACCCCATTTGCTGCATATTAATAAATTGCTGCCTATTCATCGGATACACCTCTTCACTTTAAGTATATCACGTTTTATTTCACGTGCTCCTTCAAAAATGTTTGAAAAAGCCTCCATATGTTGGAGGCTTTCACGTCTTAAGGATATAAACGGTTTAATAATCTTGGGAAAGGAATGGTTTCACGCACATGCGGCGCTCCACTAATCCAAGCAACTGTACGTTCAAGTCCAAGACCGAAACCTGAATGCGGGACAGAACCATATTGTCTTAATTCTGTGTACCATTTGTAAGTTTCTTGATCTAGTCCATGTTCTTTCAATCTTGCTTCTAGAAGCTCTAGATCATGAACACGCTCAGAACCGCCAATGATCTCTCCATAGCCTTCTGGAGCAATCAAGTCTGCACAAAGAACGACATCATCACGATCTGGTGCAGGCTGCATGTAAAATGGTTTTAATGATGTTGGGTAGTGAGTGATAAACACTGGTTTATCGTAGCTTTCAGCGATCGCTGTTTCGTGAGGCGCGCCGAAGTCATCTCCCCATTCAATATCGTCAAATCCTTTTTCTTGCAAGAATTTAATGGCTTCATCGTAAGTGATACGCGGGAATGGTGCTTTGATATTTTCTAGTTTTGCTGTATCACGGCCAAGTGTATGCAGTTCCACTTTACAGTTTTCAAGTACACTTTGAACCACATGAGTTACATAGTTTTCTTGATACTCAAGGTTTTCATTAAATTCGACAAAAGCCATCTCAGGCTCGATCATCCAAAACTCAATTAAATGGCGTTTTGTTTTAGATTTTTCAGCTCTAAATGTTGGACCGAAAGAAAATACTTTCCCAAGTGCCATAGCAGCAGCTTCCATGTAAAGCTGTCCACTTTGAGAAAGGTATGCGTCTTCATCAAAATATTTCGTCGCAAACAGCTCCGTTGTGCCCTCAGGTGCACTTCCAGTTAAAATTGGCGGATCTACTTTCACGAAGCCTTCTTGATGGAAGAATTCATATGTAGCACGAATGATTTCGTTACGAATTTTCATAATGGCATGCTGCTTTTTAGAACGAAGCCATAAATGACGGTGATCCATTAAGAATTCTGTTCCATGCTCTTTTGGTGTAATCGGGTAGTCAGTTGCTTCATGAATCACTTCAATGGATTTCACTTGCAATTCAAAACCAAGAGGTGAACGCTCGTCTTTTGTTACTTGTCCTGTCACATAGACAGATGTTTCTTGAGTGACTGATTTTGCAAGCTTAAAGACTTCCTCTTCTACTTCTGCTTTTACTACGACTCCTTGAATAAAGCCTGTCCCGTCACGCAACTGCAAGAATGCAATTTTACCGCTTGAACGTTTATTGGCAATCCATGCGCCGATGGTTACATCTTCATCGACATGTTTGAACACTTGATTAATCGTTGTTTTCAACATAATTCCCTCCAAAGCCAGAAAGAAGCTCACCTTTTCGATAGGTGTGATTCTTTTTTCATACATTTTATTATAACCGTTCTAAATCAGCATGGTCAACGCAAGACAGGAGAAACTATGGTGTTACATTTTTTTCTACGTGTCCTGTCGAGAAATCGACATAGCTAAAGCTGTATTGATTGTTTTCATTTAAGTACGTCACTTCCCAAAGGAGTACATCACCTTCTCTTGCTAATTGAACGTCCTTTAGCTTAGAGACCGTGTTCTCCTTTTGAACAGCTTGTACTGCTTGATTTGAGGTTACACCATCTTTTGCCCTTTTTGCGATCACTTTTTCTTTTTTGCTGGCAGGTACCCAAACATAGGTTGTTTCATTTTGTTTGTTTTTCCCTTCCACAATAAATTGTTTTTCTTTTCCGACAAAGGTTTCTACTTGCTCCACTTGTACGATGTCTGCTTGTTTTTTCGCTCGTTCAATCGCCGTTTCATGACCTTGTTCTTTTTGCCCCATGGCAATCTGATAAATCCATGTAAAGCTGATGATGCCAATAAGCAAAACAAAAGCCACAACGGATGAGATGATCCAAACTATTTTTTTCATGTCAAGCTTCCCCTATGTGCGATATATTGTAAATATCGCTTGATTTTGATCTTCTTGATCTAATGCAAGTCCAAACATGAGATCTTCTCTTTTAAGCGTTCTGTTCAATAAGTCAACAATTTTATACAGGTCCTCTGAATGCTTAATGTGAACAGTTGAAAGTACCTCTATTTTACTTTCCACTTCTAATTCCTCCTCGGTACGTAAATATTGTTAGTCATACTTTTCGGCGCGGGAACCGATACTATTTTTACAACGGAACACAAAAAGCCGTTACGATAAATTAACTCCAAACCCACACCAGCTAAAGGCCGCTTATGACAGCGGCTTTTCGTTGTTGAGCTCCTCTATATACGCCTCAAGTGATTCTCTTGTCATCTCGTGAACCGGCGCGTGAGGGAGTGATTCTAAAAATAGCTTTCCATATGACGCGGTTTTCACTCGGCGGTCTAAAATGAGCAATGTGCCTATGTCTTTTTCAGAGCGTAGCAAGCGGCCTGCACCTTGTTTAAAGGTTAACACAGCTTCTGGGAGAGCAACGGCTTTAAACGAATTTTTGCCCTGTTTTTTAGCGGCATCACATTTTGCTTCAATAAGCGGTGAATCAGGCGGTCGAAACGGAAGACGTGCCATAATGACTGTTGTCAGCTCTGATCCAGGAAAATCGACACCTTCCCAAAAACTACCCGTACCAAGTAAAATCGCATGTTTTGCTAATTTAAACATCTTCGTTAATTTAACAGGACTACCACCCGTCAAACCTTGAGCAAAAAGGGCAGCTTGCATCCCTTCTGTTTTCAGTTCATCATATACTGCTTTTAACATCTCATGTGAATTAAACAACACCAATATCTTCGCCTGGTGCTGCTTTTCCATCAACTTAATGTACCGTACTGATTGCTTTACATAGTCGCGCTCATCACGGTTCGTAATCGGCGGCATATCAGCTGGCACAATCACCTTGAGCTGTTTTTCAAGTTCAAACGGTGATTCAATCTGTACAAGATGCGGATAAAAGTCCTGCAGACCAAATCGTTCTAAGCAATAATCAAAGCGACCATTGATTGTCAGTGTCCCTGATGTGAGAACAACACTTTTTTTGTTCATAAAAAAGCGATCTGCTAAAAGCTCTCCAGTATCTAGCGGCTGTGCATGCATAAAGACAGCGTTTTTGGCACCCTTTGCATCAATCTCAATCCAAACCGTTTCATCGTTTTTCGGTTCAAAAATGAACCGGTACAGCGTACTGCAAAATGTTTGCATAAACGACATCACTTGATCGTATTCCTCTGCTTCAAACGCAAAGTGTTCTGTCAGTTGATCACTTTTTTGAAGAAGCTCGCTTTTTTGCTGTTCATACAGCTTTTCACAAGCAATTAACAAGGAACAAAGCTTACTTGCCGTCTCTTTAATCCGTTTCCACTGCGCATGCTTCGACTGATGACGTACTCTATGAATGAGACGATTGATGTCTGCTTTTGGTTTTGTCCTTTTGACAAAAGAATGGACGGTACTAAAAAAGGCGTCACTTTCCATTTGAAGCTGATGAAGATACTCATCCATTTCGATAAAGGTGTCCGTCTGTAAGCCGGAAGCGTGAAATCTTTTTTTCAGCTTCTTTAACAAACCGCCCTGTAAGGAGCCAAGCTGCGTTAATTTCGCATGAAGCTGGATATACGACGCGCTATCCCCTAGCGTTTCATTGGCTGTTTTCTCAAATTGGTGAGCCTCGTCAATCACATATACGTCTGCATGCTGAAAGATAGATGATGCCTCCGTTTGTGATAAGAGCAGGCGATGATTTGTTAAAATTAAATCAGCTGTTTTGGCCCTTCTTTTCGCACGCTCATAAAAGCAGTATTCTTTAAACCGGCGCTTTTTCGATGTAAACGGCATGTGCACGCACGAAATTCGGTCTTTTATATTGGCAGCTCCCGACGGTAAATTTAGCTCAGATAAATCACCCGTTTCTGTTACAAGGAGCCACATTAATATTTGCGCCTTCGTTAAGACCACATCATAGTTATCATCTTCCTCATGCAGTACATGCTCAAACTTATCTAAGCAAATATAATGCGCCCGACCTTTAAATACACAGGCTGCTGGTTCAAATGGGAGCAATTGATTTAAAATCGGCATATCGCGCTGAAGCATTTGCTGCTGCAAAAGAATGGAATATGTACTAATAATAACAGGTTTTCCTGATTTCTTTGCTTCTAATGCAGCTGGTATGAGGTATGCGAGCGTTTTTCCGATACCTGGTGCCGCTTCAATTAAAGCATAAGCTCTTTCATGAAACACATCTCTCACTTTATTCATCATCTTGAGCTGTCCTTCTCTTACTTCATAGCCTTCCACTGTTTGGGGCAGCTTCTTTTTGATCTCCTCAAACAGCTGTTCATCGTCTTCCCCTACTGAATTTGTCGTATCCTTTTCAGAATTGGTGACATCTTTAACAGCAAAAGAGCCGACTTCTACCAATGAATTTTCGCGGCTAGCATCACTCGTTTCAAGCTGCTGGATTAAAAGTCCTATATCACTTAAAAGATAAGAGGATAATCTACGCAGCTGCTTTAGCACATTTTGCGGTGTATGCGTTAATTGATGGAGTAAGGTTAAAAATAACATAGCAGTAACTTCCGCATCACTATCCGCCCTGTGCGGGTGGTCATGTGGAAGCATGAGCTCTTCGCTTAGTTCAGTGAGCTTATAGCCTTCAAGCTCTGGATAAAGAATTCTAGAAATTTCAACTGTATCAATCGCTAGCACATCTAGCTCATTTTTCCCGCATGCTTTTAGTTCATCATTTAAAAAATTCAAGTCAAAATGAACATTGTGCGCAACAAAATAAGCGCCTTGAATGAGATCATACACCTCTTGGGCAATATCCTCAAAAAACACCGCATCGTCAACCATATGCTGCTGAATGCCTGTCAGCTGTTCAATAAATCCTGGGATCGGTTTTCCCGGGTTCACATATTTTGAATACCGTTCGACAATTTGTCCATTTTCAATGACCACCGCAGCAATTTGAATGATTTTATCACCCTTTTTGGGTG
Source organism: Bacillus pumilus (assembly GCF_009937765.1). Lineage (NCBI taxonomy): Bacteria > Bacillati > Bacillota > Bacilli > Caryophanales > Bacillaceae > Bacillus > Bacillus pumilus. The sequence goes on from NZ_CP047089.1 coordinate 2,376,905, forward strand.
AATTCCCGGTGGTTTCAATATCAACGACAACAAACCTTTGATCGGCCATAAAATGGACACCTCAATTCCTCGTTTCACTCGAAGTGAAACACGCTCTGGGCAAAAATAGCTGAAACAGAACAGCTTCTTTTCTTAAACTGTTCTGTTTCATTGGAGCATGCGTTATAAAATCGTTCTCGCAGGCTCTTGCCCAATCATTTGTTCAATTTGATTTTCTTTATTTAACACGACCACTTTTGGTGTATGCGTCTTTGCTTCTTCTTCTGAGAGCATTCCATAAGCGATAATAATCACTTCATCACCCGGCTGAACCAATCTTGCTGCTGCGCCATTTAGACAAATGACCCCGCTCTTTCTTTCACCCGGAATAATATATGTTTCAAGTCTCGCGCCATTGTGATTGTTGACAATCTGTACTTTCTCATTTGCCATCATACCTGCCGCATCAAGTAAATCTTCGTCAATGGTGATACTTCCAACATAATGTAAGTTTGCTTCTGTTACCGTCGCTTTATGAAGTTTAGAAGTCATAAAGGTTCTATACATGCTTTTCACCGCTTTCAGGAACATGGAATATGACATTATCAATCAGTCTTGCCCGTGAGAATTTCACCGCAATCGCAATGATGACCTGACCTGCTAACTGCTTAAGCGGCTCAAGCTCTGGATAGGAGTAAATTTCAATATAATCAATTTCCCCGCTTGTTTGAAGAATATCCTCTTCTACCAACTGATAAATGCGACTGACGTCACGTTCACCATTTTCAATCGCTGACTGTCCTTTTTTCAGTGCGCGGTACAAAGCAGGTGCTTCTTGTCTTTCTTTATCAGACAAGTACACATTTCTTGAACTTTTCGCTAAACCGTCTTCTTCTCTAACTGTCGGTACTGAGACAAGGTGAAGATCAAAGAAGAAATCCTTGATCATCGCGTCGATCACAGCGACTTGCTGTGCATCCTTTAGACCAAAGTATACATTTGTTGGTGCTACAAGATGAAATAGCTTTGTAAGCACCGTAACAACACCGTCGAAATGTCCCGGACGTTTTTTCCCGCATAAGACATCCGTCCGCTTTCGAACCGTCATCGTGATCGATGGTTCATTTGCATACATTTCTTTCACATCAGGTGTAAATAAAATATCTACTCCTGCTTCTTTTGCAAGGCGCTGATCTCTTTCCATATCCCGTGGATAGGATTCAAAGTCTTCGTTCGGTCCAAATTGCAGAGGATTGACAAAGATGCTCATGACTACAAGGTCATTTTGATCCCTTGCTTCTTTCGCAAGCGTCAAATGTCCTTCATGAAGAAAGCCCATCGTTGGGACAAAGCCAATGGAATGCTGCTTTTCTTGATGTTGCTTAATCAATTCCTTCAACTCGTGAATATGGGTGACAACGTTCATTTTTTGATCCCCCCATATAAACCATCAAGGACTTCTTCTTTGATATGAAATGTATGCTTGTCTTCTGGAAATGTGTGTGCTTTTACTTCTTTCGTATATTGAATAAGCGCTTCTTCTAATAATGTATCAATTTGCGCGTATTGTTTCACAAACTTAGGTGTTCTAGACACCCCGTATCCTACCACATCATGGTAAACAAGAACTTGTCCGTCTGCCTCAGCCCCTGCACCAATCCCGATCACAGGAATCTTCAGCATGTCGGTAATTCGTTTTGTCAGTTCACCAGGTACGCATTCAAGGACAAGTGCAATCGCACCAGCTTCCTCACATTTCAAGCTGTCTTCAATCAATTTCTGCGCACTTTCGTGGTCTTTTCCTTGCACTTTATAACCGCCAAGTACTCCAACTGACTGAGGTGTAAGGCCTAAATGACTGACGACAGGAATCCCGCCTCTTGTGAGAGCTTGAATGGATTCAAATACACCATCTCCGCCTTCTAGCTTTAAGGCATCCGCACCGCTTTCTTGCATGATGCGTGCTGCGTTTTTTAATGTTTCTGCTAATGAATAATGATAAGACATAAATGGCATATCTGTCACAATAAATGTGTCTTTTGCGCCCCTTTTCACTGCTTTTGTGTGATGGATCATGTCATCGATCGTGACTTGTATTGTCGAATCGAGTCCAAGTACAACCATCCCAAGTGAATCACCCACTAAGATCATGTCGACTTCCGCTTTTTCTGCTTGCTTTGCAGATGGATAGTCGTATGCTGTCAGCATCACAATTGGTTCGTTTTGTTCTTTCATTTTGAAAAAATCTAGCTTTGTCTTCATTTGTTCCTCCTCATTCTGGAGAGGAGATGGTTTGCCTCACATCACATGTTTTGATTTCTCATGCACGGCGAATCATCCCTCTGTCCAAGTCCCTTAGGATCAAGGCAGAAATTGATCAAATTTTTGTTTCTAACAGGTACAGCTCTTTTCAGATACTGCCCACACGAAGTATATCAAAATTGTGCCGGGTGTTCCACTTAAGTTGACTTGATCTCGATGTCTGCGGAGTAGATTTTTTGGATCCCTTCCTCCGTTTCAAGCAATAATACACCTTCTTCATTGATTCCGAGCGCTTTTCCAGTGTATTGCCCATTGACGGTGCGGGCCACAATATGCTGACCGATTGTCATCGCATACGATTCCCATAATTGTTTAATGGGCGCAAATCCATGCTTTATATAATCAGCATATCTTTTTTCAAAATTGGACATGATCTGTTGGATGAGCGCAGCACGGTCCACTTTTTCATTCAGTTCCATTCGCAGGCTCGTGGCGATATTCTTTAGTTCATCAGGAAAATCAACAGCCGTTTGGTTCACATTAATGCCCGGTCCAATAATCACCGCATGAACCTGGTCCGCCTCTGCTTTTAATTCAGTCAAAATGCCAACGACTTTTTTGCCATTTAATAAAATATCATTTGGCCATTTAATCGAAGGTCCGAGTCCTGTTTGGTCTTTAATGGCTTCTGCGATGGCGACAGATGCCAAAAGCGTCATCTGCGGCGCTTTATGCAGAGGAATTTCAGGTCGTAGAATGAGACTCATCCAGATGCCTGTCCCATTTGGTGAATGCCACGCCCGTTGAAGGCGGCCTTTCCCGTTTGTCTGGTGATCACTGACAACGAGCGTGCCGTGGGGCGCACCTTCATTTACAAGATCATGGGCAATCAGCTGGGTGGATGCAACTTCTTTCTGAAAATATATGTGTCTGCCAAAACTCTCTGTGTCTAGACCAAATAGAATTTCGTCCTCACTAATTTTGTCCGGTTTACGAAGCAGACGATAACCCTTTCTTCTGACGGCTTCTACTTCATAACCCTCTTTTCTCAAGTCCTCCATATGTTTCCAAACAGCTGTTCGAGAACAACCAAGCTCATCACATATTTGCTGACTCGAGACAAAGTCCTGACTAGATGCTGTAAATAGTTCAATTAATCGTTTTCTAATTGCTGATCGCATGCGGTAAGCCACTCCTCTATGGCTTCTTTTCGGTTTTCCAAATGATTGTGCAGAACGGCTTTTTTCACCATATCAAGCTCTTCTGCGATCCATTTACCTGATGTCTTTTGCCGAAAGGCCATTAAATCTTTTCCTGAAACAGCAAGGTCTTGAAGCGTTTTAATCGGCAGTGCATCATAAGAACTCTTGGCAACCTCCAGCTCGTCAAAGAAAATGCGCCGCTCGTGTTTTAGCTGTGTAATTTTCAAGCTAGATAAAAGCACGTGTTCACCAGCTTCAAACATCTTTTCGGCATTCCATTCACAATCGACGTATCGGCTAATAGCGACCGCGTCTTTCAATAGCTTTGTTGACAGCTTCCATTCTTTTAAGAAGAGTACGGCCTTCTCTTCATCTAAGCCAAGCAAATGGATGACAGCCCCCCATACTTCTTCCAGCCCATCCAGTAAATAATACGGAAATGTCTGAAAGGAGTCTTGCAGACGATCCTTTTCGAGACCCGGCAATTCTTCATATAATTTGGTAGAAATAAGCACTTTGATCGCCCGCTCACAATAACGTCCTTTTAAAAGCTTTTCCATTTCAATCTTTTTGCGTTCAACGGATATGTTGGCAAGGAGGTGCTTATCTTTTTCCATTGCTTCAGCTGTTTCTGCAGCGAGCTCAAAGCCAAGCTGGCTTAAAAAACGGATCGCTCTCATCATACGAAGCGCATCTTCCTGAAAGCGGCACGCAGGATCTCCTACGGTTTGAATTCGTTTCCGCTCAATATCCTGTTTGCCCCCAACATGGTCAATGATTTCTCCATTTATATCCATGGCCATCGCATTGATCGTTAAATCTCTTCTTAAAAGATCTTCCTTCAAGGATGTGATAAACGCCACTTCTTTCGGCCTGCGAAAATCTTCATATTCTGATTCAGTTCGAAACGTCGTCACCTCATAGCTCATCCCATCATGTAACACTATGACCGTGCCATGCTCTTTGCCAACATCAACTGTTTTTTCAAATAAAGACTCGACCGTATCAGGCGTTGCATCCGTTGCTATATCGATATCGCCGATTTCCCTGCCTAAAAGGACATCTCTCACTGCTCCGCCGACAAAGTAAGCTTGATATCCATGTTCGTGCAGTGTATGTAAAATAGGGATCGCATGTGTGAATGGTTCATTCATGTTCATCATCACCTTCGATCAATTCTAGGTAAAGCTCTTCATATTCACTTACAATTTTTTCAGAAGAAAAATGGGCTTGAACGCTAGACTGGGCCGCCGCCGACACTTGCTCATGAAGCGCTTTGTCTTTGAGTATAGAGACTGCGTGTTTAGCTGCCGCGTCTATATCACCGAGCGGGACAAGGAAACCTGTTTCCCCATGTGTAATGACTTCTGGAATTCCGCCAACATCAGTCCCAATACATGGGACACCACATGCCATTGCCTCAAGAAGCACTAGTCCGAAGCTCTCTTTCTCAGATAGAAGCAGCTTCAAATCACTGATGGAATACAGCTCTTCTACTTTCTCTTGCTTTCCTAAAAATAACACGCGATCTGTTAGTCCCAGCTTTTTCACGAGTTCGCAAACAACCGATTTTTCAGGACCATCCCCAATGAGCAGCAGTTTTGCATTCACCTGTTCAGAGATTTTTTTAAATACATGAATGACATCATGCACCCGCTTCACCTTGCGGAAATTCGATACATGGATGACGACCTTTTCATGATCTAAAAGACCATAGTGTCTCTTCAGCACATTGTGATCATCACGCAAGTATACACGCTCATCGACAAAATTATGGATTGTTTCGATCTTTTTATTCGGTTTGATGAGGTCGTACGTCTGCGCAGCTAATGAATGCGACACCGCTGTTACCCGGTCTGATGATTCAATTGCAAAGCGAATGACTTCCTTTAATGATGGATCATAGCCTAAAACCGTAATATCCGTCCCATGAAGCGTCGTGACAACTTTTACAGAGTGTCCAGTCATTTGCTTCGCTAAGTACGCACAGACGGCGTGAGGCACCGCATAATGCGCGTGAATAATATCAAGCTTCTCTCGTCTTGCGACTTCTGCCAGTTTACTTGCTAATGCAAGGTCATAAGGCGGATATTGAAAAACAGCGTATTGATTGACATCCACCTCATGAAAATAAATATTCGGATACACTTTATTGAGCCTAAACGGAATACTTGAGGTAATGAAATGAACATCGTGCCCTTTTTCAGCTAAACGTTTTCCAAGTTCCGTCGCAATAATGCCCGATCCGCCGACACTTGGATAACAAGTGATTCCGACCTTTAGTTTTTTCATAATTACCCCCCAAGTAAGTCGTCATCAATCAAAAGTGGTTTCTTTGTGATAAACCCTTCTGCATAAGCTTTATTGACTTCCCTTCCATACATAGACTCTCTCATTTTGACAAAATCAATATATCCGTTCACAAGAGGTGTCTCAACTGAATTCGCAGATTTCACAAATTGACTTTGATACGCATGCAAGCTATCAATCTTTTGATGCATTTCCTCAGAAATATCAATCACAAAATCTGGACGATGGTGACCGTTAATCATGTAATAATACATCTGACTTACTTTATGCGCAGGCTGCTTGTATGAATCTTCAAATTTATGTATCCCTGCCGAAAAAGCAGCTTCTTCAACAAGTGTACCCGCATGACCATGATCTGGATGCCGATCTTGGTGATACGGAGCAAAAATCAGTTTCGGTTTGTATGTACGAATCACGCTTGCAACGTCCTTCATTGCTTCGTCATTTACATAAAGACCTCTGTCTGGCAGCGTGAGCTGGATTCGCGTTGACACGCCTAAAATGGCGGCAGCCGCTTTTGCTTCCTCTTGACGGCTCTCTACCGTTCCATTCGAAGATAATTCAGCCTGGGTCAAGTCGCAAATTCCGACACGCGCCCCTTTTTTTACGTATTTTGCAATCGTTCCGCCCATACCGATCTCTACGTCATCACTATGGGCTCCGAAAGCAAGGATATCAAGTCGTTTCATTTGTTCCTCCGTTTTTTGCTACATCTCGAAAATCAAACGTACCTTTATTTAAATTCCTGACTAAAATTTCTGCGGTCCCCATATTGGTGGCTAGTGGGATCGTATACACATCGCAAAGCCGAATGAGTGCAGATACATCTGGCTCATGCGGCTGCGCGGTAAGCGGGTCTCTAAAAAAGAGCACAAGATCCATTGCATTATCAGCAATTAAAGCACCAATCTGCTGATCTCCTCCAAGCGGGCCTGACTGGAAACGATGAATGGGAAGCCCCGTCGCTTCTTTCACTCTCAAACCTGTAGTCCCTGTTGCGTAAAGTGTATGATCTGCCAATATATCACGGTACGCAATGGCAAATTGGATCATGTCACTTTTTTTCTTATCGTGAGCGATTAAAGCAATGTTCATCAGGAATTCACTCCTTATTAGTCAATGATATTTTCTAAACCATAGACGAGTTGATCAATGTGCATGACTTGTTCAACTGAAAGCTTTACACCTGACATAAATGAGGCGCGGTTATAAGAATCATGACGAATGGTGAGCGTCTGTCCGTCCATTCCAAATAGTACTTCTTGATGTGCAATCATACCTGGAAGCCTTACGCTGTGCAGGCGGATCCCGTCATAATCTGCGCCTCGTGCACCTTCTATTAATTCTTTCTCATCTGGATGTCCTTGCTTTTTGCTTTCTCTAACTTCTGCAATCATTTCAGCAGTTTTAAGACCAGTACCGCTTGGAGCATCTAGTTTTTTATCATGGTGAAGCTCAATGATTTCAACGTCAGGAAAGTAATTTGCTGCCATTTTGGCAAACTTCATCATTAAGACCGCACCGACAGCAAAGTTTGGTGCAATAATACAGCCTATGCCCTTTTCTTCTGTTAATTGCTGGAGCTCTTTCAGATCAGCTTCAGAAAATCCAGTGGTTCCGACGACTGGACGTACGCCATGTTCAAGCGCTTTTTTTGTATGTACTTTTCCTATTTCTGGTGTCGTCAAATCAATTAAGACATCAGGTGCTGTCTCTGAAAGACACACATCAATATCTGTATAGATTGGCGCCTCAGATGTTGTATGAATCACATCAGATAATTTTTTTCCTTCGTGCGCGTGATCAAGGGCTGCCACTAGCTCAAAATGGCTCGTCTCTTCTGCCAGCTTCACAGCTTCTATCCCCATTCTTCCTCTTGCTCCAGCGATTACTACTTTGATGGTTTGATTCGTCATCGTCTCTACTTCCCTTCTTTTTTCGTCCAGCGGTCTTTGTCTCTAGTATTGAATTTATGCATCACACGATCATGTGCTTCCTCTAATGATATATCTAGTGAATTAGCGAGACATGTTAACACAAATAAAACATCGCCAATTTCTTCTTCCATGCTTTTTTCTGTTTCCGTTGTTTTTTTCGGCTTTTCTCCATAGTAATGGTTGACCTCTCTTGCTAGCTCGCCTAATTCTTCTGTCAGGCGGGCCATCATGGCAAGCGGGCTGAAATAGCCTTCTTTAAATTGTCCTATGTAATCATCTACTTCTTGCTGCACGTAACGCAGCGTTTTTTCATTCGTCATGAAGCTCATCCTCCTATCCATCTCTTACATGTTAGCGAAATCATAAATATTTGACAAATGTTTAAAACTCAGTTTGCTTGTTTCTCTCCCATACCATATAATATTATCGCTGTCTAAGCAAAAAAAGGAGTGGTCTCTTGCTAAAAGAAATTCGTCTTAAGAATATCGTATTTATTTTAATAGGATCTGCGATTTTTTCTTTCGGTCTTGTTCATTTTAATATGCAGAACAATTTGGCGGAAGGCGGATTTACAGGTATTACACTGCTTTTATATTTTCTATTCCACATTGACCCATCCATTTCAAACCTTGTCTTAAACATTCCGATCTTTTTTATCGGCTGGAAAATGCTCGGCAGAACCATGTTTACTTATACAATTGTAGGCACCGTCAGTCTTTCTGTCTTTCTCGCCATCTTCCAGCGCTTTCAAATACATATGCCTCTTCAGCACGATTTGGCCCTTGCCGCGCTCTTTGCTGGTGTGTTTATCGGAACAGGCCTTGGAATCATCTTTAAGTTCGGTGGTACTACCGGTGGTGTTGACATCATCGCAAGACTCATCAACAAGCATTATCAAGTGGCTATGGGGCGAACAATGTTCATCTTCGACGCTTGCGTCATTACGATTTCTCTTACTTATTTAAATTACAAAGAAGCCATGTATACGCTCGTCGCAGTATTTGTTGCTGCGAAGGTCATTGACTTCATGCAAGAAGGCGCTTACGCAGCCAAAGGCGCCATGATCATATCTGAAAAAGATGACATCATTCAAAAGAAAATTACAGAGGAAATGGAGCGAGGTGTCACCGTTTTAAAAGGGGTTGGTTCTTATACAAAACAGGAGCGCAACGTCCTTTATTGCGTCGTCCCGAAAAATGAACTTGTCCATCTCAAAAGCGTCGTGACCTCAGTCGATCCTCATGCGTTTGTATCCGTCAGTGACGTCCATGATGTACTTGGGGAAGGCTTCACATTAGATGAACACAAAAAGCCGCTTAATCCGCATTAAAAAAAGAAGCCCAAAAATGGTGCTTCTTTTTTATGATTTCGGATAGTCAGCTTGTCGTTTTTGTTTCTTCTCTTTCTCAGCACGGTATTTCCGAAATCCTACATACGTTAACGTTAATAAAATGATGCTTCCTGTTGTTAAAATGACCCATAAAAGCGATGGGTCAGCCTCATCTTGATCCACGTGAGCAAACACACTCGATAAATCTTCCTCAAGCTTTGTGAGGCGCTCAAGCTTTGTCCCACTTGATGCTTTTAAAAATTCACCTTGCTCAATCACTTCCATGTGTTGCTTAATCGTTTGCAGCTTTTCAGGCGAAACATCAATGGTTAAACTCGGATAGATCATATCGTATAAAGAAACTAGCTCATTCCAAGTTTCATAAAACGTCGTTGACTCCGGATCCTTCACTTCTTTTTTCAATGTAGGAAAAGACCCCATAATGGGCTTCTCCAGCGAACCCCAAAGTGGCTCAGAGTCTGACTGGATCGCATCGAGTAGCATTCTAAACTGTGAGGCATAACGAAGCTTTTCGCGCTCATTCAATTCTTCCTGCGGCAGCCCTTTTATGATATCTTGATAGCCAACTGTAATTTGTCGAATCTGCGTATTTGTCAGCGTTCCGCGCCAATTCTCAGCTTTAAATGTCTTTTCAACATACAATGCGACCTGTAACGCCTCATCATATTTAGCTTGTCTCGTTAATTGAAAGATTGAATCTGATAGTTCCGTTAATTCTTGCAGCACACTAGCTGCTGTTTCCTCGCCTTTGGCAACAGATGGCTGTAATACGAGAAAAAATAATAGAATTATCGCGATTGGCTTTCGTTTCATGCAAGTCCCTCCTAGCCCTTCTCCATACAGCGTATGAAGAAAAGGACAAGGTTAGACCAATATTGTTAAGGGAGTTCAAGCTTGATCGATTTTTTCGATAGGACCAGATAATATGAAACAAGAAGAACGGCAATGCTTAACCAAAACGTGACGTAGCCGATCTCGTTTGTATAGGCAGACAGCATAGAATAACGCGGCATCATACCAAATACATAATCAATCACATCGTTATGTAAAATCCATATGCCAGCTACGACCAAATGACGCATTTTAAAACGATAATACGGTGCAAACAATACGGCTTGAACCGCCATCGCAAAGTGGGACCCAATCAGCATGTATCCTTCCCACGGAAAATCATCAACAGATAAAAGGACAAAGATATTCATTCCTACAGCCCATAACCCGTACTTAATTAAGGTCACGAGGGCAAGTGCTTCAAAATAAGGAGCATTACGTTTCATCAAAAACGCAAGTAGAACAAATAAAAAGAAAAAGCTTGCCGTTGGACTGTCTGGAACAAAAGCTAAAAAGATAGCTGGCGTTTCAACAAGCTGTGGAATATACCAATAGTAGCCGTACACAGTGCCAAGGAAATTAATTATCAGGATTAGCACAAGCATATAGCGTGTGGCTAGTAGATATTGAATCCATCTCATACGTCTCTTCACTCACGATCTAATAAAATCAGAAAAAAAGCTGACAGCGCCAGCTTTTTCTCTTTTGAGTATATCCTTGTAATTGCATTTAAACAACTGAATTATTTAGATTTGACCTCAGATAAATATTTAGACAGCTTTTCAAGTTCTTCATCACTGCCTTTAAAGATACCCTTAGGCATATTACCTTTTCCTTCAACAGCAATCTTAGCGATCTCCTCAGGTGCAAGACCGTTGTCAACAAGTGACGGTCCGGCTGCTCCGCCCTGCATGTTATCCCCATGACAGGAGATACATGTTTGCTCCTGATAAATTTTATACTCTGCCGCCGATGTATCAATTTCTGCTTCTTTCTTAATTTCACCTTGCTTTGCCGCTGCTTCCCAATCATGAGTAGCAACAGACTCCCATGTTAAATATGTTGCTGCGCCGACTGCAAGGATCATCATCCCCACTGCAACCGGTCTTCTATACGGTCTACGTTCAGGACCAGAATCAAGAAATGGTGCGAGCAGCAGTGCACCAAACGCAATCCCAGGCATAATCATCGCACCAACTACCGTATAGCCACCTGCAGCAAATTCATATTTTAATAACTGGTACAAGAATAGGAAATACCAGTCTGGCAGCGGAATATAGCCGGTATCTGTTGGATCAGCCATCCGCTCAAGCGGAGGTGCATGAACCACAGTTAGGACAAGAAATCCAATTAAAAAAACGGCACCTACAAGCCATTCCTTTAAGAGAAAGTTCGGCCAAAAGGCTTCTGTTTTTCCCGGATATTCGGAATAGTCTTTAGGTATGTTAGGTTTTCTTTCTGCCGGAATTCTAGAGTCTCCGACAAACTTCATCCCTTTTCCCCTATGCAAAGTCATCCCCTCCTCATTGAACATTCATCAAACGCAACTTTTTTATAGCGGTCCAGAAATTCCTTGCTTACGAATCATAATAAAGTGGGCAGCCATCAGCCCAAATAATGCCGCTGGCAAGAAAAAGACATGGATAGCGAAAAATCTCGTCAGCGTTTGTGCCCCTACAATGTCAGGATGACCTGCAAGCAGCGTTTTGATCTCTTTCCCAATGAAAGGTGTCGCTTCTGCAATTTGAAGACCAACCTTCGTCGCAAATAGCGCCTTCATATCCCATGGCAAGAGATAACCTGTAAATCCAAGACCAAGCATCACAAAGAAAATGAGCACACCAACAATCCAGTTGAGCTCTCTAGGCTTTTTATACGCCCCTTGGAAAAAGACCCTTAGCGTATGTAAAAACATCATGACAATAACTAAACTCGCACCCCAGTGGTGCATCCCTCTAACAATCTGACCAAATGCCACTTCATTTTGTAAATAATAAACAGATTCCCATGCGTTTTTAATATCTGGCACGTAATACATCGTTAAAAACATGCCCGAAAGGACTTGTATGACTGTCACAAAAAACGTTAAACCGCCAAAACAGTACACAAAAGCGGAGAAATGATGTGCTGGATTGACATGCTCAGGCACCTCATGATCCGCAATATCTCTCCATATTGGTGTAATGTCCAGCCGCTCATCTACCCAATCATAAATCTTGTTAAGCATCGTTACCCTTCCCCTTTCGGCACAGCTTTTCCAAGATAGAGGTATCCGTCCTTCACTTGCTGCTTATAATGGTCAAGCGGTGCAAGTGGCGGAGTTCCGGGTACGTTTGTACCATCCTTGTCGTACAGCCCATAATGGCATGGGCAGAAAAATTTGTTTGGATTTTTCGGATCACTGTTCCAGTTCACTGTACATCCTAAATGTTTACAGATTGGCGATAAAGCGACAATTTCATCCCCTTCTTTGTACACCCATGCTGACCTAGATTCCTTTGACTCATACCATGCATCTACTTGATCAATTTTAAAGTCAAAGCGCTTCGGTTCCTTCGTCAGTTCATCAACACTGACAACTTGAACCATATCCTGATCCTCTGTTCCTTTTAGCACAGGGTCAAGCGCAAAGCGAACCATAGGCATGAGCATTCCAGCGGCCATAAATCCCCCCACGCCGGTCAACGTGTAATTCAAAAATTGACGCCTGGACACTCCATGTCTCTTCTCGCTCATTTTTTTCTCCCCCCCTCAGGTCGTCAGCTACTTTATAACTGAATTAGAAAAAATTTCATAAAACTAGGACACCCTCATAATATATCAATCTATTCACAAGGTCAACAGCCTAAAAAGCTATGTACAATGCAAATGTAAGGGTTTTTATGAAGGGTTCCACTTTTGTAACAAAAAGTTCAAAATTTGTTCCACACTGTCTTGAACGATTTTTTGCTTTAATTCTACCTTTAAATGCTCGAGCGGGACCGGCTTTAATAAAAATAGTGATTCACTAACAGGCTCATGCTCTTTCCACCCGTGATCAGATGAGATCAATACGACATGTTGAAAATGATCTTCAAGCGATTGCTTCATCGTGAAGATGTCTTCTAGTTTTCGATCATTGATTTCTACATATGTATGTGATGGAAAAAGAAAGACCCGCCCTTTCAGCTGCCTTTCAAGTTCCTCTGCTACAAGAATAGTAAACTCCCCTAAAGATACGGTTTGCTTGATTTGATTCGCATCTATTCCAACTAATGGAATGATAGCGGTATCAATGTAATCTTTAGATTGTAAAAAGCGATCCGCATCCTCCGCGTGAAACTTCATCAATTTCCCCTCTTTCATGACATAAGCCCTGCCTGGATAGGGCAAGGCTTATGCGTTCAGTTTATGACAAAAGGCTTAATTCTCTTGCTAACTTATTAAATGTTTCTTGATCATGACGGTCAAGTGCTTCATCTATCTCTTTCATAAGTCGTTCTTTTTGGAAAGTTGCGATTGAGTGTTCAAGTACTTTCTCTGCAAGATCCTTATCTTTTTCGTTCTCATAAAGATCCTTTGGAATATGAGGATTTGTTTCAAGCACAGCTGCATATTCCGGCGAACGATAAGCAGAACGGAAATTCAATTGAATAAACAAATCTTGCTGTTTATTCAAGCGAATATCATGAAATGACTTTTCAGCATCTGTCGTCATGATGTTTTCTTTATAAAATCTAAAGGGAACTTCATCCACACAGTGTGTTGACATAATGATTCCCCTTGGGCAAAATTCTGCTTGCTCTACAAAATGAACCTTTTCCATCAAAGAGTCGTGACTCATTAAATAATTTAATATCCAAACACACTCTCTTCGCTTTAACTGATAATGGTTTAAAAACCACCGGATGAATTCCTTCTTTTCATTGACAGAAACAGGGGTCTGCATGTTATTCCCTCCTCTATCGTAAATTAAATTGCTATACATGAATTATTCAACAAACCAGTTCTTCATTCCTGCAAACTATAAGGAAATTTCGTCTTCAATTCTTAAAATCGTTTCTTCGATTTCTTCATTTGTGCCATCTTTCTGAAGAACTTTGCGTAATAGAGGCAATGCTTCTTTTTGTCTGCCTTCTTCTAAAAGGAACGTCGCGTATTCATATAAAAAGTCACGTTCCTCATCAAAATCAGGCAGAGCCAGCTTGAAGTACTCTGCTGCTTCTTTATATTCCTCTCGTCCAACAGATGCAGATGCAGCATACCAATTCCATTTTGGATCCTCTTCCCCAAAGCTTTTAACCTCTTTAATGACATCTAGAATTTCATCAAAAAGCTCTTCATTTAAGTAGATCGCGAGCAATGTTTGAATCGCTTCAATATAGCCCGGGTCAAGAGCAAGAGCTTCTTGAAGCAACTTTTTCGCATCTTCTGAATCCCCATTTTTCAAGTCAATCTTTGCACCATATAAATATAACTCTTTGTTATACTCATCAATTTTAATACCCTCTTTGACTACCTCTAAAGCTTCGTGATATAGTCCTTCTTCCTCATAACTTTTTGCTAAAGGCATATAAAGGGACGAATAAGATGGATCAATATCTTTTAGTTCGGAAAGCTGCTGAATGGCTGTTTTCGTTCGACCAGCCCTCATCGCTGTAAATCCGTAACCAAAAAGGGTATTCGGGTCTGTTTGGCCTTTCACTGCCTTTTCGTACCATTCAAGCGCATCTTCAAATTCTCCAGCTGTGCTGAGTGATTCAGCGAGCCTCTGAAAAACATTGACGCCGCCAACTTCATGTTGTTGATCTGCGACCTTGTAGAAATAGTCAGCCGCTTTCTTTGAAAGACCTTGCGAAAAATACAATTCACCTAATGCAAAATCAATAATGGCTTCATTCGGAAGCAACTCTTTTGCTTTTAAGAGTTTTTGTTCACTGACTTCAAATAGCCCTTGCATTTGATACAAATCTGCCATTAACAGTAGGCTCTCTGGATATGCAGCATCATCTTCAGGAATTGTCTCTAATACCGAAATTGCCTTTTCTTCTTCATCAGAGTCAATCAGAAGTTCTGCATAAAAACATGTTAACCCTGTTTCCTCTGGATATAAATCATGTAAATCACTGATGAGATTTCTCGCTTTATCGATATCTCCCCAATCATAATATAACTGAGCTGCCTGAGCCTTTTCTTCATCATGCAAATGCTTTTCTGCCTGAGCAAGTGTTTGAAGTCCTTTTTCAGTCTCACCCGCCTCAACTAATTTTATGGCTTCTTGTAATGAACTATTCAAATCAAACCGTTCCTTTCTGTTTTCCAAAAACCTAAACTATTGTTACTTCATATCATAATCGACAGGTACTCATCCAGCAAATATGTTGCACTTTTAAAATGAACCCAATTTTGTGTTTTAAAGACTGTTTTTCATTTCATCCTTTACGAAACGAAGGTTTTGTAAACTGAAAACACCTAAAATTCATTTTTTGATCAAATAAAATGATTTTTTTCCAGGTTTCATCTTGAGACAAGCTATGCTATATTCCTTACAAATATGCTTAAGGAAAGAAAAAGCCTGAGGACATCCTCAGACTGTTTTGGTTAAGTATTCAATATGTTCAAAGAAATTCGGGTATGAGACGCGTACAGCATCTGTATCTTCAATCTCAACCGCTTGCTTTGTGATACATGCAGCAATCCCAAGCATCATACCGATTCGGTGATCTCCGTAGCTTGATACAACAGCGCCGCCTTGAAGCGGGGTTTTACCATGAATCTTCATACCATCATCTGTTGCTTCAATATCAGCACCGAGTTTTTTAAGTTCTGACACGACTGTATCGATTCGATTGGTCTCTTTTACTTTTAACTCAGCAGCATCTTTAATAATCGTTGTTCCTTCTGCTTGTGTTGCTAGAAGCGCTATAATCGGAATCTCATCGATGAGTCTTGAAATCACATCACCAGAAATTTCGATCCCTTTTAATGAAGAGGTCGAGATTGTTAAATCGCCATATGGCTCTCCGCCTTTTGCATCTACTTCATTGATCTCAAGATTCGCACCCATTTGTTTTAAAACATCAATAATACCCGTTCTTGTTTTGTTTAGCCCAACATTTTTTAACACAATTCGGCTGTTAGGAACAATCGATCCAGCAACAAGGAAAAATGCAGCTGAAGAAATGTCTCCAGGAACAAATATATCTGTTGCTTTTAATGTTTGACCGCCTTCAATGGAAACACTTTGTTCATCTTCGTCTAGTTTCACACCAAACATGGAGAGCATTCTTTCTGTATGATCTCTTGATTTATGTGGTTCAGTTAATGTCGTTGTTCCCTCTGCTTGAAGCCCTGCTAAAAGGACAGCGGATTTAATTTGCGCACTTGCGACTGGAGACTCATATGAGATTCCTTTTAAATGACCACCACGAATAGACAGCGGCGTATACTCGCCGTTTGCTCTACCATCTATCTTCGCTCCTAGTTGTTTAAGTGGACCTGTTACTCGTTGCATGGGTCTTTTAGCAATACTCTCATCACCGATCAGTGTACTGTGAAACTCACAACCAGCTAATATTCCCATCATTAATCGAATGGTTGTACCAGAATTTCCAACATCGAGGACGTCAGACGGCTCCTTCAGCTCTTTCAGTCCCTTCCCATGAATCACAACATCTGTCCCTTTTTGTTCAATGTCAACGCCCATCTTTCTAAAACAATCAATTGTGCTTAAACAATCAGCTCCTGGGAGAAAGTTTTTCACCACTGTCGTCCCATTAGCAATTGCTCCAAACATCACTGATCGATGAGAAATGGATTTATCACCTGGAATATGAATGACTCCATTCATAGGAGCATGTTTATGAATTTTCATCTTTGTCACCTCAGTCAGCATAAAATGTATCGTAATTCGCTCTATTTTTTATACAGATCTCTGCACGTTTACGGTCGTCTTCTGTTTGAAAGCTAATGCGTAAAATCCCATTTATATCTTCCCGCGTTTCAATAATACGGATATTCGTAATACTGATGTTCTCATTTGCTAAATGCCCTGTAATTTCCGAAATGACCCCAGGGTGATCTGGAACATCCACATAAAGGTCATAAAAAGCAGGTATAGCACCTTTTTTCCTCAAAGGAAGTCCATCACGATATTCCTTTGCCTCTTGAAAATAAGAGAACAAGCCTTCAGCGTCTTCTTGCTGCACAAAGGTCTCAATGCGGTCGATCTCTTTTTTCCATTCATGGAACCGGTCTAAAATCTTATTTTTGTTGTGCAGAAGGATATCTCGCCACATTGCAGGATTGCTTGATGCAATACGTGTAATATCACGAAAGCCTCCAGCAGCAAACCGTTTAACAAGTGGGAAGTGTTCTTCAAAATGATGCGCTTGATGCACAAGGCTGGCAGCAACAATATGCGGGAAATGACTAATCACACTTGTTACACCATCATGTTCTTCTGGGGTCATTTCAATAAAATGAGCATTTGTTCCCTTTAACAAGTCCTTCAAACGATCAACAGCATCGCGGTTTGTTTCCTTTGCTGGCGTTAAAATGTAGAACGCATTTTCAAATAAAAAGTCTTTCGCTGCAATGACACCTGACTTGTGAGAGCCTGCCATTGGATGTCCACCAATAAATTGATAGTGATTAGGAAGCGTTTTTTCTGCAAAATGGACGACCTTTTGCTTTGTGCTGCCGACATCGGTAATTGTAAGCTCTCTCTCAATTCCAGAGTTTGCAATATCACGAAGCATCTTTACTGTTTGCTGAACTGGTGTTGCCAAAATTATAGTCGCAGATTCAGCCAAACCTGCTGCAAATGAATCAGCTGCTAAATCAATGATACCTAGCTTTGTTGCTGCAACCATTTGTTCTTTAGACACATCGTATCCAACAATTTTTTTATAGGGATACTCTTTTTTAATCGACAGTGCGATGGAACCTCCAATTAAACCAAGTCCAGCGATTAATATTGTTTCATTTGCATCATTCATGTTCATCACCTGTTTTTTCGCGAAAATTAAAAAAGCCATTTCAAAAGCTTATATGTATGAGGTTGGTACAATGAAAGCCATATCCTGTAAAAGGATATGACTTATAGTTATGCTACGCACGAATGCCCTGCAATAAATCAGCAAGTGTACTTAGAATTTCTGCATTTTGCTCCATTGTTCCGACCGTAATACGTAAAGACGTTGGAAAACCAAGTGCTTTACCAGATCGAACAATATAGCCTTTTTTTAATAATGCATGAAATAGTTCATCTGCATCCCTTTTAAAATCAATCAGCACGAAGTTTGTTTGAGACGGATAAATAAATAGTCCAAAACGGTCAGCAAATTCTTGATATTGTTTGAGACCTGCCTCATTTTTCTGTCTGCATGATCGAATGAAGTCCTGATCTTTTATCGCCGCTCGAGCAGCTGCCTGGGCGATACGACTCGTATTAAACGGCTCTCTCGCTGGCTCAATCGCAGTAATCAACTCTTTTGATGCAATGCCATAGCCTACTCGAAGCGCCGCCAGCCCATACGCTTTTGAAAACGTTCGGAGTACGATAACATTTTGATAACTGTGTAATAAAGATAAGCTGTTCGGATAGTCTTCCGCACGAACATATTCGACATATGCCTCATCTAGTACCACAAGTACATGAGCGGGTACTTGATCTAAAAACGCCACAAGCTCAGATTCTGACAAATGATTTCCTGTCGGGTTATTCGGGTTGCATACCCAAACGACCTTCGTGTTCTCATCAATCGCATCAAGCATGCCCTTTAGATCGTGAGCTCCTCCGTCTAAAAGCGGCACTTCTCGAATCTCTGCCCGCTCAATGATTGCATTGTGACGATATTGCGGAAAAGACGGAGATGGGATGACGGTATTTGTATGTTGGTCAAGGAATGCCCTAGCAATAATTTGCACAAGTTCATCTGAGCCATTCCCGAATATTAATTGTTTTTCATTTACTTGAAGAAACTCAGCAAGCTCTGTTCTTAAACTTGCGCTGTATCCATCTGGATAGATCGCTAAATGTTCAAGCTCAGCTTGTATCGCCTCTCTTGCATGTGTGGAACATCCAAAAGGGTTTTCATTTGAAGCCAATTTCACAATTTTGTCTAATTGATATTCTTTTTTGACCTCTTCAATTGGTTTCCCAGGTTGATATGGTTTTAGTTGTTTTAATTGATCTTTGATTTGCAAAAGTTTCACCTCATTTGAATGAATAGAGGGGACTAAATGTTTTTGCATAGGTTTCAAATTCTCTTAAAGCGTCTTGACGTGTATCACTTGCTAACAATTGATCTTGAAGTTCTTCAATTTTTTTCACAAGTGCACTGCCTACAACGACGCCGTCACTCAGTTTATTCATTGAGTCTACCTGCTCTCTTGTTGAGATACCAAAACCGACCGCAACCGGTATGTGACTCAGCTGTTTCACTTGTTGAATAAAATCAGTAATCGATTCGTCAAAGGTTTGCCTGACACCTGTTACACCAAGAGATGAAACACAATACACAAAACCTTCTGCCTGCTCTACAATATTTACTAATCGTTCCTTACTGGTTGGTGCAACGAGCGAAATATATGAAATGTCATATGATTGACAGTTCTTTTGCAGCTCACTGCTTTCTTCAAAAGGCAAGTCGGGTGTTAAGAGTCCCGAAATATGGTTTTTGCGCAGTAAAGCGAAAAAGTATTCTGTGTCTAATTGTAACACAGGATTATAATACGTAAATAGAATAACAGGAATTTTTACACCGTTTTTTTTCATCTTCCCTGCTAATTCTATCGCTTTTACGATATTCATGCCATGATTTAGAGCTCTTTTGGAGGCTCTTTGAATGACAGGACCGTCTGCTAGCGGATCGGAGTAAGGAACGCCTAGCTCAATCGCATGTGCACCGGCTGCTTGAAGGGACAAAGCTAAATCGATCGTGATTTCTTCTGACGGATCTCCTGCCGTCATAAATGGGATGAATAATTTCTCGCCTTGCTCTAATTGAAATGTGATCATTTCGTTTTGCCCTCACTTTCAAGCACATTCATTAATGTATGCACATCCTTATCTCCTCTTCCTGAGAGGCAGACAAGGATGATTTCATCTTCACTCATCGTCCTGCTCATCTCAAATGCCTTGGCTAAAGCGTGTGCTGATTCAATCGCTGGTAGAATTCCTTCCTTTTCTGTCAGCAGCTTTAGTGCATCCAGGGCTTCTTGATCTGTAGCACTCACATATTCAACGTGTCCACTCGCATGTAAATAGGCGTGCTCTGGTCCGATCCCGGGATAATCTAAACCAGCTGAAATGGAATAGGGCTCAATAATCTGGCCGAATTCGTCTTGGATTAAATAGGTCAAAGATCCATGAATGACCCCTTTTGTCCCCTTCGTAATGGTTGCTGCATGAAGCGGTGTATCAATTCCTTTTCCAGCCGCTTCTACACCAATCAAATCAACCTCATCATCCAAAAACGCTCGGTACATTCCAATCGCATTACTTCCGCCGCCAACACAAGCAATGACTTTATGTGGGAGCCTGCCTTCTTTTTTAAGCATCTGCTCTTTTGCTTCATCACCAATCATCCGCTGGAACTCACTGACGATTTGGGGATACGGGTGAGGTCCTACAACTGAACCTATCATATAGAAATGATCACTACAGTGCTGAACCCAGTAACGAATCGCTTCGTTCGTCGCATCTTTTAATGTGCCGTTTCCACTTGTGACAGGTATGACTTCAGCGCCAAGGAGCTTCATTCGGAATACATTGAGAGATTGTCTCTCCACATCCTCTTTTCCCATAAACACCGTGCATGATAATCCAAATTTTGCGGCCACCGTTGCAGCTGCTACTCCGTGCTGTCCAGCGCCTGTTTCTGCGATGATGTTTGATTTGCCCATTTTTTTTGCAAGCAGGGCCTGACCAAGTGCATTGTTGATTTTATGAGCACCTGTATGGTTTAAATCTTCTCTTTTTAAATAGATTTTTGCGCCGCCGAGGTATGCGGATAATTGATCGGCATATGTCAGTGCAGTCGGTCTGCCTGAATAGTTGTGCAATAGAGAAAGATATTCTTGCTCAAAAGCGGGGTCTTCTTTTAATTCGTTAAATGCTTGTTCGATTTCTTTGAGTGGCTGCATGAGTGTCTCAGGAACAAATTTCCCTCCAAATTCTCCATACCTGCCAAGCTCATTTGGATATGCGTACATTGTTTAACATCCTTTCTTCGAGCGCTTTGATCTTAGCGCTGCTTTTCTTCCCGTCTTCTTCTATGCCGCTTGAAAGATCGATCGCTCTTGGGCCATAGGCAAGAAGCTCTGGCAGCGTTTCCGGTGTAATTCCGCCTGCAATGATGCATGTTTTCTCAAGCCGTTTTGCATGCTGATTGTATAAAGGTACCGCTTCCCATGTAAAAGCTGTGCCAGAACCGCCTCTCATCCCTTTTACTTTCGCATCAATGAGAAAGCCATCAACAAATGGCGCAAATGCCGTCATTTTATCAAGTGTTCCTTTTATATCGGGATCGTGATGAAAGACTTTCCACACTACCGTCCCTGTTTGTTGTTTTATTTGTGTTGCATCCTCTTTTGTTTCATCTCCATGTAGCTGCACGATATCTAAAGGAATATGTTTTGTGATGTCACACACTTTTTGGGTGTTTTCATTTACGAATACACCCGTAATCTTTTTACGGCACTGCGACTTGCTGAGCCATTGTTTCACTTGATTTGGATCGACTTGTCTTTTACTTGGCGCAAAAATAAATCCGATCGCATCTGCTTGAGATTGAGCAATGCATTTTACATCTTCTAGTGAGCCCGCTCCGCAATATTTTAAAAAAGGTTTCATAGTGCTCATTCTCCAAATAACGTCTGAACGGCTTTTTCTTGTGATGGTTCTCTCATTAATGATTCACCTACAAGAACAGCACTCGCTCCATGTTTTTTGACAAAGGTCAGATCATCAAACGTTTGAATACCGCTTTCACTTACTAGTAAGCAATCCTTTGGAACAAGTGGGGCAATCTCTTTTGTTTGCTCAACTGTTGTGTTAAAGGTTTTTAGATTTCGGTTATTCACGCCAATGATTTCAGGGGTGAATAGGTTTAAAATTTGTTCCAGCGTCTCTGCTGCATGAACTTCGACAAGAATATCTAATCCTTTTTCCTTCGCTTCAATATAGAGTTCATGCAGCTGTTGTGGTTCAAGCACTTCTCCAATTAATAAAATGGCATCTGCACCGATACGTCTTGACTCTTCTATCTGTATGGAATCGATGATGAAATCTTTTCTTAGAATGGGACGTGCAATGTGTTTTTTAATGAGGGAAAGATACTCATTCTTTCCTTGAAAAAATGGTTCATCTGTTAAGACTGATAAGCAATCAGCATTCGATTTTTCGTATGCTTTTGCTGTTTGCAGAGGATCAAAATTTGGCTGAATGATTCCTTTGGAAGGAGATGCCTTTTTCACCTCAGCAATCAGCCCAATCGAGCGGTGGGTGTTCACAAGGGCTTCTTTAAATGAGCGTCTTTCAAAGTGTCCATCATCAGGTAACTGTAACGTTTGGATATGTTCTTTTTTGCGTGCAATGATTTGATTAAGCATAGATCTCTTCCTCTTTCGTTTTTTGTTTTAAACGTGCCAATTGTTCTTTGGCTGCTCCGTTTTTAATCGTTTCTAATGCTTTTAATGTTCCTGCCATGAGGCTTTCAGACTTGCCTGCGACATATAAAGCCGCTCCGGCATTCAGCGCTGTAATATGAAGAGGCGCCCCTACTGTTTGATGATTCAATATATTCTGAATCAATTTTGCACTCTCTTCTGGTGATTGGACCTGAATATCTGATAAGTATCCTTTCGCCAGTCCAAAGTCTTCTGGGTTTAGCGTATATTCTGTCATGTCACCTTTTTTGAGTTCAATCACATACGAATTTGCTGTAATTGTTAGTTCATCCAGCCCGTCTTCCCCGCATACAAACAGGACATGCTCTGGCTCTAATGGGGCAAGGGCTTCCGCCATTAATTTTGCCTTTTCCTTTGCATACACACCGATGATTTGCTTTTTGGCTTGCATCGGGTGGCAAAGCGGCCCTAATAAATTAAATACCGTCCTGAAGCCAAGCTGCTTGCGGACAGCCGCTACTTGTTTCATAGATGAATGGTACATTGGTGCAAATAAAAAGCCCATGTTTTTCTCTTGTATTTGTCTCCTTGTTTCTTCTGGAGTGGATTGAATGTGAATTCCAAGGTACTCTAGGACGTCGGCACTTCCACTTTTAGAAGAAACTGAACGATTTCCGTGTTTGGCAATTTTAGCACCAGCGGCGGAAGCTACAATTGCAGCTGCAGTTGATATATTGAATGTGGAAAGTCCATCGCCCCCTGTACCGCATGTGTCAACGACATCAAGCGATCTTTCCGCTGGTTCTGCTTTTTGCCGCATGGCCCTCACGAAGCCTGTCATTTCTTCAGCGGTTTCTCCTCTATGCGCTAAAATCGATAGACTTGCAGCGACTTCGGCATCTGTTAAGAAGCCGCTCATCATATCATACATGAGTTGATGTGCTTCATTTTCTGATAGGAAACCTCCGTTAACAAGTGCTGATAGTCGCTGATTCATCCTGCACACTCTCCTTTTCTGAGAAAATATGTTCAGCAAGCTGAATGGCCCTCAGAAGCGCTCCTGCCTTGTTACATGTCTCTTCCCATTCATTTTCTGGTACAGAATCTGCGACAATGCCAGCGCCTGCTTGTATGGAGGCGGTCTGATTTTTGACGCTCATGGTGCGAATGGTAATACAAGAGTCGATATTACCGTCAAATCCAATATAGGCAATACAGCCGCCATACGTTTCCCTTGGCTCTGGCTCCATTTCATTTAATAATTGCATCGCTCTTATTTTTGGTGCCCCTGTTAATGTGCCTGCTGGAAATGCGGACATGAGTGCATCAACTGGGTGTGTATCCTGCTTTAGCTTCCCTGTCACAATGGAGATGATGTGCATGACATGTGAGAAGTTCACTACTTTTGTAAAGGTCGGTATGGATACGCTGCCGTATTCTGCTACGCGGCCGACATCATTTCTGGCTAGATCTACTAACATGTAATGTTCTGCTTTTTCTTTCTCATCTTCTAGTAGCTCTCTTGCCAGCGCGGCGTCCTCTTCTTTTGTTGCTCCTCTTTTTCTAGTGCCTGCAATAGGATGAATTTCTAAGTTCCTATTTTTGGCATGAATTAATCGTTCTGGTGAGCTTCCGACTAAATCACGGTCTTTTAATTTCATAAAATACATGTATGGAGATGGATTCACAATGCGAAGCACACGATATAATTCAAATGAACTCACTGACACTGGGATATCGAAACGCTGTGAGAGTACGCCTTGAAAAATATCACCCGCTCGAATGTATTCTTTGATTTTTTCTACGTCCTTTAGAAATTGCTCTTTTTCATAGGTTGATGTCACATGTTCAAACGACGGTAATTCGTTCATATTCCCTGATAAAATCAGT
This sequence comes from Bacillus pumilus, assembly GCF_009937765.1. Classification (NCBI taxonomy): domain Bacteria; kingdom Bacillati; phylum Bacillota; class Bacilli; order Caryophanales; family Bacillaceae; genus Bacillus; species Bacillus pumilus. The sequence goes on from NZ_CP047089.1 coordinate 2,401,282, forward strand.
TCTTTCATATCAATCTTTGTATGGAGCTTGTGAATCATCTGTTCAAGCTGCTTTTGATTCTCTTTGTAAGCTTGTATTTTTTCGTCTTCTGTTTCATTTCCGGTTAACTGGGTGTATTGGATAAAATGAACGTGATTCGTTTCGTGATCAAAAGCAATCATCGTTTGGCAGACAAATAGAGTACAATTGTCTGTCGTTGATGCGCTTCGGTGAGGCCTGACAGAAGGTTCAATGCTTGGAATAAGATCATAACTTAAATACCCAACTGCCCCGCCTGTAAACGGGATGTCAACATCTGGTGTCTTGATTTGATATTGCTCTTTCATCCAGTCTAATAAGTCTTTCAGTTCTTGTTTTTTCATGACCTCCTGCCCAGCAGCGTCACGTGCAATATATTCGTTTTGGTCATCATGTAAGGTTAAAAAAGGATGTAATCCGATGAAGGAATATCTCGACCAGCTAGAAGACTCATCTTTACTTTCTAGTAGATACACAATATCTGCCTTGAGTTTTTCGACAATTTGAATCGGTGAGAGCGTATCAACTGTAATGGTTTCAACAATCGGGATCGTTTTGTGGGACTCGCTGTCCCTTAAAAATCGGGTTACATTTGAATGGGAATTCATAAGCACACTCCTTAAATGGGATTAAGGAGAATGAGGGGGACCTATAGAGGGTTTGTATGAGTATAAGAAATAAGCCTAAAAGAGGGGTGCTCTTTTAGGCAGTATGATTAAATAGAAGTATCGTATCTCAGCTCAACTCTACTCATCTCAACTACCCTAGTCTCATTCTCATCTTCTCTAAACTTGCAATGCCGTTTACACCTGTGTGTAAACTTCGGCTGTTCATATCGTATTATAATTCCTTGTTTTTTGTCAACTGTAAATCAGGGCGAAGCGTCACAGCTTCTTCCAAGTACACATGCTGCACATCTTCCTGCTTTGTGTCTGTTTGGACCGTCATTAACACACGAATACAATGCTTTAGACCGCCATGAATGTCCAGCTCCTGCATACAAGTAACAGGCACATACGTCCACCCTTCAAACTGACGAAGGGCTTTTGCCGGAAAAACGGAGTGAATATCTTGTGTAGCTGAAATTAAAATCTGCACGACACGTTCTGGATCTACTTCATTTCTTGAAATAATCGCTTCTAGCAGCTGTTTCGTTTTGTTTAACACTTCTGTTTCTGTATCTTCTGTCACAGTTGTAGCCCCACGTATCCCGCGAAACATCATAGACATCCCTCCTCCCGTTTCCATTCATCGAGCCATTGATGCAGATCATCTTTTGTGAAAGACTGCAAGACAGCATCTCCAACCTGTTTTAATAAAACAAATTGAACGGTTCCACCTCTTGCCTTTTTATCACCAATCATCCGGTCAACAAATGTTTTCGTGGAAATATCTTGGGTGACTTGTACCGGAAATCCGAGTTTTTTCATCCACTCTTTTAGTTCCGTACGATGAAGGCTGAGCCCCAGCTTCTTTTCGCTCACATATAGCGCAAACTGCATGCCGATTGCAATAGCATCTCCGTGTGTAATAACGCCGTATCCATACTCTGCTTCAATGGCATGCCCAAGTGTATGACCTAAATTCAAAAATGCACGCACACCTTGTTCTCTTTCATCTTTTTGAACAATCGACGCTTTGACCTCAATGCCTTGATACAGCATATGTGCGAGCTCGCTTTTTGAGCATTCATCCAAAGAACGAATAGACATCAGCTCTTTTAAAAAGTCTTCACTTGAGATGAGGGCATGTTTGATGACCTCAGCAAAGCCTGACCTCATTTCAGTTTGAGATAGTGTCTCAAGCATGCTCGTATCATAAATGACGGCTTTCGGCTGATGAAACGCACCGATTAAATTTTTACCGAGAGGATGGTTAATCCCCGTTTTCCCGCCAACTGCACTGTCGTGTGCCAGCAGCGTCGTCGGAACTTGAATAAAATCAATACCTCTCATGTAACTAGCAGCAACAAAGCCAGCCAAATCGCCAATTACGCCGCCTCCAAGCGCAATGATACACGAGGAGCGATCTAGCTGAAATTGTATGGCTTTCGTATGAATATGCTCAAACTCAGCAAAAGATTTCGACTGCTCTCCGCTTGGCACAACCACTTTATGCACAGACCATTTTTGTTCAAGTAATCGAACCATTTCATCACCGTAAATGGCATCAACCGCTGTATCTGTGACGATTAAGAGCTTCGTATAGGAATGCCCCGTGGAAGTCATCAAGTCGACGATATTGCGTTTAATCCCATCACCGATGTATACAGGATAAGTAGCTGAAGACGTCTTAACTTCCAATGTTTTCATTAAAATTCCCTCTGAAGCTGGCGCATTTTTTCAACATTTTCTTTAATGCGGTCAATTTGATCAAGGCCAAACTGCTCCACTACAGCATTGGCGATTTCCCAAGCCACGACTGCTTCTGCGACAACACTTGCGGCAGGAACAGCACAGCTGTCAGAACGTTCAATACTTGCGGAGAAAGGTTCTTTTGTTTCAATGTCAACGCTTTGAAGCGGTTTGTAAAGCGTTGGGATTGGTTTCATGACCCCTCTTACGACAATTGGCATACCAGTTGACATTCCGCCTTCAAGACCACCTAAGCGATTTGTTTTTCTCGTATAGCCCTTTTCTTCATCCCAGATGATTTCATCATGGACCTCACTGCCATTTTTAGAAGCCGCCTCAAAGCCGATACCGAATTCAACCCCTTTAAAAGCGTTGATACTCAGGACAGCACCTGCAAGCTTGCTATCTAATTTGCGGTCATAGTGAACATAGCTCCCGACTCCAACAGGCATTCCTTCAACGATAACTTCCACAATTCCACCAATTGAATCACCATTTTTCTTCGCTTCATCAATGGCATCCATCATTTTTTGACCTGCTTCACTGTCGTAGCAGCGAACAGGTGACTCTTCCGTTACCTTTTGCAAATCTTCAATTGATTCATATGCCGTATGAGCTGCTTTCACTCCGCCAATTTCAAGAACGTGGCCTGCTACTTTGATTCCTAAATGAGCTAAGATTTGTTTAGCGACTGCGCCTGCTGCTACGCGAACAGTTGTCTCACGAGCTGATGAACGCTCTAATACGTTTCGCATATCACGGTGTCCATATTTAATCGCACCATTTAAATCCGCATGTCCTGGTCTAGGGCGTGAAATTTGACGCTTCATTTCACTTTCTTCTTCTTCTGTGATCGGCTCTGCCCCCATCACTTTTGTCCAATGCTTCCAGTCGTTGTTTTCAACGACAAGTGCAATAGGAGAACCTAATGTTTTCCCGTGGCGAACACCGCTTAATACTTTCGCTTGGTCTTTTTCTATCTGCATTCTTCTGCCGCGGCCGTGACCTTTTTGTCTTCTAGCCAATTCATAGTTAATGTCATCCTGCTCTATGTAAAGTCCCGCTGGAACGCCTTCAATAATTGTGGTCAATTGTGGACCATGTGATTCACCTGCTGTTAAGTATCTCATGACTTAATCTCCCTTCATCGCATTAACGCTTTTAAGTAAAACTATGATAACACACTTATGACTAAAAAGTCAGCTACATACCCTTCTTTTGATAAAAGAAAGTATCAGCAGATGTCAGTCCAAACTTTTCCGGGTGAAAAATTTGTTCAGTTGAACCAACAAATAATACGCCATTTGGTTTTAAACTATTGCTCATTTTCATGTAAATCTCTTCTTTTGCCTCTTCTGTAAAGTAGATAAGGACATTTCTGCACACGATAAGATCAAGCTGTTTTTCATAAGGATCTGCTAAAAGGTTGTGCTTTTTAAATTGAATATGCCTTCTCACTTCATCTTTCACAGTGTAAAATGAAGAATCTTCTTTTGTGAAATATTTTTGCTTGATTTGATCTGGTACCTCTTGTAGTGATCGTTCATGGTATCTTCCTTTTTGAGCTGATTGCAGCACTTTATCATCAATATCAGTTGCAATAATTTGGAAGTCCTTCACAAGTGGATGGCTTGATAGCAGCATCAGCATTGAGAGTGTATATGGCTCCTCTCCTGTCGAACATGCCGCACTCCATATTTTCAAGGTCCCACCGTTTTTCGAAAGGAGTGGGAGAATTTTTTGATCAAGCACTTCCCAGCGCTGATAGTTTCGGTAAAATTCTGACACATTAATCGTCATTCGATCCATCGTCTCATCTAATAGTGCTCTATCCTTTTCAAGGGCAGCCGCAAAGGCTTCAAAATCTCTATAGCCTTTTTTATCATAAAGTGACGTTAATCTTCGTTTCATTTGTGCTTCTTTATATAAATTAAGATCCACTCCGGTTAGTTTTTTCCATTTCCCGACAAATACTTGATATTGATCCATCAAAGTCCTCTCCTGTCTCATCTATCTTTGTCCTAGTATAGCTGTTTTTATCGAAAATTTGTATCTTCTCATGCGAAATTTCGTGTAGAAATATTCATATAAAAAAGCCAAGGTGCTCATTTGATGAACACCTTGGCTTGAATTTTAATAAATCCAGCTTGAGATGGTTTGATCCCAGTTTGTAATTTCTTCTTGTTTGAAGAATAAGTTGATTTCTCTTTCAGCACTTTCTGGTGAGTCTGAACCATGGATAATGTTTTTTCCAACTGTCAATCCATAGTCTCCTCTTATCGTGCCCGGAAGCGCTTCCTTCGGGTTTGTTTTGCCGATCATCTGTCTTGTGACATCGACTACCTGTTCACCTTGCCATACCATTGCAAACACTGGTCCTGATGTAATAAAGTCAACCAATTCCCCGAAAAATGGTTTTTCTTTATGCTCTCCGTAATGTGTTTCTGCTACTTCTTTTGGAATACTCATTAGTTTTGCACCAACAAGCTGAAGCCCCTTTTTTTCGAATCTTGACACAATTTCACCGATTAATTGTCTTTCTACACCATCAGGTTTGACCATAAGAAATGTTTTGTCCATATACGTTCTCCACCCCGTCGTTTATGTATGTATAGGCTTACATTGTTACAAAGTGATCGTATCATTTTTTTATACAATAATCAATTTTTGACAAAAAATTTCACAAAAAAACCAATCAACAATATGTTGATTAGAATTTTCGTTTTCCAATATATTTGGCAATGGAAGCGAGTGATGTTCTTGCTCGCCCTCGAGGAAGTTTATCTAGCTGTTCGAATGCCTTTTTCAAATACATTTCACTCACTCGAATCGAGCGATCGATCGCATCTGTTTGTTTGAGATGTTCAATCACAGGCTTTAGCTGCATTTCTGTTGTTTCACTATTAATCAGCTTTAATTGGCCTTCGAGTGTAGGATTCTTCAGTGCATATAAGACTGGGAGTGTGACATTTCCTTGTAAAAGGTCCCCTCCAACAGGCTTACCAAGCTCTTCTTCAGTTGATGTGAAATCAAGCACATCATCAATGATCTGATAGGACATCCCGACATAGTAGCCAAACCAGTAAAGGGCTTTATGTGTTTTCTCATCTGTACCTGCTGCTATTGCACCTAACTGACAGCTACCTGCAATGAGTAAGGCTGTTTTTCGTTTGATTCTTCTTAAATATGTACGCAGGTTTTGATCCATATTGTATTTGTCTTTCACTTGCTCGATTTCACCAAGACAGAGCTCGACGACCATCTTTGACAAAATTTCATGTGCCATCGGATGATTGATCTTTGTCATATACTCAAGCGATCTTGCAAACATATAATCTCCTGTGTACATGGCAATTCGATTGTCCCATTTTGCCTTAATCGTTGGCTTGCCTCTTCTCAGCTCTGCATCATCAATGACATCATCGTGAACGAGCGATGCCATATGAATGAGCTCAAGCGCAACGGCAACATATTTAATTTTATTAATGTCGTAGTCGCCAAACATGCCTGAAAGGAGAACAAAAACGGGACGGATTCGTTTTCCGCCCGCTTGCAGCAAATGAAGACCTGCTTCACTTAATAATGCATAATCAGAGCGAACTGTTTGTTCAAGCTCTTTTTCGATAATATCGATATCATGATTTAAAAAAGAGATCATTGCTTTTAGTTTCATTATTTTCACCCAAATATCGTTTATTCAAAGCTTCTTTCCGATATGTGTTGCTGCTACACCGCCTGTAAATGGATGATACGAGACATCAGACAGACCCGCCTCTTCGAAAAGAGCCGCTAGTTCTTTCATGCCAGGGAACGCTTTGGCTGATTCTTGAAGCCATGAATACTCCTGATAGCTTTTGGCAAACAGTTTACCAAAGAGCGGCATGATGTATTTGAAATAGACATAGTAGCCTTGTTTAAACCCAATCATTTCAGGTTGTGATGTCTCTAGACAGACAACCATTCCACCAGGCTTCACGACTCTTGTCATTTCTTTTAGCACCGTTAAGTAATCTGGGACGTTCCGTAGGCCAAAACCGATCGTGACATAATCAAATGTGTTATCCTCAAAAGGAAGCTCCATCGCATTTCCGTGGAGCAATTCAATTTGATTATAGCCCCCACTCTTCACCTTCGTTTCTCCAACACTCAACATATTTTTACTAAAATCAAGGCCCTTGACTTCACCTTTGTCTCCAACAGCATCAGCAAGCGCAATGGTCCAATCGGCTGTTCCGCAGCATACGTCTAATGCTTTGGCTCCTTTTTGAACATTCATGAGTTTCATTGTTTTATCGCGCCATTTTTTATGCTGCTTAAAGCTGATGACAGAGTTCATTTGATCGTAGTTTTTATAAATTTTTTCAAATACACCGTGTACTCGCTGTTCTTTTGATTGCTGCATGACTTACCCTTCTTCCACTTTCTGATGATACGCAGGTTCATTTTTCATATGATCCAGGCGATTTAATAGCTCTTTTTGAACGACCGGAGATGAAACGAGATGCTCCTTGATTGATCGTCTGGCCTTTTCATAGCCTTCATTCTCAAAGTTGTCAAAACATGTATAGGCGTCCGTATGGCTATCGTTCAAAAAAAGTTTTAAATGTTTGTCATCTTCTGCTTGTTTCATGAAACGCTTATAAACAAGGAAACGACTTGCAATCTCATTCCAATGCGTTAATTGAAAATGCTCAGAAACCCTTTGGAATAACGCAGACTCAACCGTTGCTACACTTTTATAAAAGTGCGCCGCATCTTGAATGGATCGATCATATAGTCTAATTTTATGTTCATTGATTTCTTTGATCGCCGTTGCGAGCGTGCGAATCATGTAGATGTCTTTCATGTCGGAGAGAAGAGAATAATAGAGACCGCTGAAATAGTCTCCTGCCAAGATAGTCAGCTGACGATTTTTGAATTCGTCTTGTTTGATCGCTGCAGCAGTTGTGACTTCGTCATGGGTATCAAGGGCAATTTGCACAAGCATCGCCGTTAAAATATAATTTTCTTTTTTCTCTGCATCAATTTGAGCTTCATCAAACATTGCATGAAAAAGAAGGAGCTTATCTTCATCGATGAGTGGCGCACGTAAATGTTTCGCCAAATAAGGATGAGAAAGCTTTTTATTTAATTTTATATTTAGATTAGATAAAATTCCGTAGATGTCTTGCAAAGATATCACCCTTGTCCCAAAAATTACAGTTTCATATGTAGCCCTGCACGTTGTATAGAGATTTATTATACCATATCAGCTCTCACTTTGATGCTATCAAGTGCATTCAAGTATTTATTTCTTTGCTTCGCTTTGAATTTCCCCGAAGCTTGTTTGAATGACAGCATCGCCTCTTACTTTGATCGCTGACGTATGCTCAGTAAATTGTGCAATAATCACTTCACCTTTATCGAGCTTTTCGGAATGGTGAAACCTTGTGTCAGAGCCTCTAGTTAAGCCGATGACGTTTACACCATTTTCATTGGCTTTAATCACTACAAAATCAGATGCTTTATTTTCACTCAATCTGTTCACCTTCCATCTATTGAATTAGTCGTTTTTAATAAAGGAAAGCACTTCTGCTCTTGCCGCTGCATCATTTGCAAATGTACCGCGTACTGCTGAAGTCACTGTTTTTGCGCCTGGTTTTTTCACTCCGCGCATCGTCATACACATATGCTCTGCTTCAACGACAATCATCACGCCATGCGGATTGAGTGTTTCCACCATACTATCTGCAATGGTCGATGTGATGCGTTCCTGAAGCTGCGGGCGTTTGGCAACAGCCTCTACAGCTCTTGCAAGTTTGCTAAGTCCTGTCACTTTTCCGCCGCGCGGAATATAAGCGACATGAGCTTTTCCGTAAAAAGGTACAAGGTGGTGTTCACACATTGAATGGAAAGCAATATCTTTTACAAGAACGAGTTCTTCGTGGTCTTCACCAAAAATGGTTTTAAAATGTTCTTTTGGATCTTCATTTAATCCCGAGAACACTTCTTCATACATTTTTGCTACTCGTTTAGGGGTATCAAGAAGTCCTTCACGATCTGGATCTTCTCCGATGGCTTTTAATATATCGCGTACTGCGTGTTCGATTAGTTCTTTATTTATTTCACTCATGTATTATATCCTCCAAAGGCGATTACATTTCAATCAGATTCTAGCACACTTCAGATCCTAAAAGCAAAGGAGAGCGTTCTAAACAAACCTTTTGATTCAAAAGGAAAAGCCCCTTATGAAAGGGGCTTTTCTAGACCAGTGCGAAACTGTATATGTATAACTCCTGCAATAGGATCATTACACATAACGATTATTTACCTGCCACCGCGTCTTTAAGTGCTTTACCTGGTTTGAAAGCAGGTACTTTGCTTGCAGGGATTTCGATCTCTGCACCAGTTTGTGGGTTACGTCCTTTACGAGCTGAACGCTCACGTACTTCAAAGTTACCAAAACCGATAAGTTGGATTTTGTCACCATTTTTAAGTGCATCTAAAATTGTATCAAAAACAGAATCAACTGCTTTTGTCGCGTCTTTTTTAGATAACTCGCTTGCTTCAGCAACCGCGTTAATAAGTTCTGTCTTGTTCATGCCTTTCACCTCCTCCCAAAAATATGCATTCAATAGATTGTTATCATTTCTTCACAATTCATCTTCTTTCTATACACTTTTTTCGAAAAAAATAGCGTCTAGAAAGCGGTATACATGGCTTTTCATTAGAAAACAACTCTTTGAAGGAATGTTTGTCCAACAAAGTGAAGATTTTCTGTAAGTAGATTAACACATATGAAATACCATATCAAGCATTTTAAAGGTAAGAATCCTTATTCGTCAAGGATTAAGGGCACTTTTGCGAACGAATATTCCTAATTTCAACCTGAATCTGACTAATCTTTATACAATTGTCTTTTTATGACTCATTCCATACGCAAAAAAAGACCCCTGTCAATGAGAGGTCTCACATGCTATAGAATAATCGCGATCAAACCGCCTGATCCTTCGTTGATGATTCTTTCAAGTGTTTCTTTCAGTTTATATCTTGCATTTTCTGGCATCAGTGACAGCTTTGCTTGAATGCCTTCTCTGACAAGGGAGCTGAGTGAGCGCCCAAATATATCAGAATTCCAAATCGAAAGCGGATCATCTTCAAAGTCTTGCATTAAGTAGCGGACGAGCTCTTCACTTTGTTTCTCAGTTCCGATAATCGGTGCAAATTCACTCTCTACATCTACCTTAATCATATGAATAGATGGTGCAACCGCCTTTAGTCGTACGCCGAATCTCGAACCCTGTCTTATGATTTCTGGCTCATCTAAACTCATATCAGACAAAGCCGGAGCCGCAATTCCGTATCCCGTCTGCTTCACCATTTTTAAGGCATCTGATACTTGATCATATTCTGTCTTCGCATGCGCAAAATCTTGCATGAGCTCTAGAAGATGGTCTTTCCCTCTAATTTCTACACCAACCACTTCTTTTAGAATATGGTCATATAGATCATCTGGGGCGTACAGGTCAATCTCCGCAATCCCTTGACCCATTTCAATCCCTGCTAAGCCCGCTCTTTCAATAAAGTCAAATTCACTGAATTGACCAACGACACGGTCAACATCTCTTAATCTTTTAATATCCTTTACAGTTTCTTTCACTGAGTCCTGATAGCTTTCTCTCAGCCAGTGATCTTCTTTCAGCACCATGACCCAGCTTGGAAGGTTCACATTCACCTCTAGGACTGGGAATTCATATAATGCTTCACGAAGCACACTGAGGACATCTTGCTCTCTCATACTTTCTACACTCATGGCGAGTACTGGAATATCATATTTTTGGCTCAGTTCCTGCCGCAGCGCTTCTGTTTCAGGGTGATAGGGTCTCACAGAGTTGATCACCATAATAAACGGCTTTCCAACCTCTTTGAGTTCATCAATCACACGTTCTTCAGATTCAATATAATCATGTCTTGGGATTTCCCCAATGGAACCATCCGTTGTAATCACAACACCGATGGTTGAATGCTCTTGAATGACCTTGCGTGTGCCAATTTCCGCAGCTTCATGGAACGGGATTGGCTCTTCATACCACGGCGTGTTAATCATTCTTGGACCATTTTCATCTTCATACCCGCGCGCACCTGGGACAGTGTATCCTACACAATCGACAAGCCTGATGTTGACATCAAGACCGTCACTCACATGAATCGATGCCGCTTGATTCGGTACAAATTTTGGCTCAGTGGTCATAATGGTTTTTCCTGCTGCGCTTTGCGGCAATTCATCCTGTGCTCTTGCACGATCTGCCTCATTATTGATATTCGGGAGCACCACGAGCTCCATAAACTTTTTAATAAACGTAGATTTCCCTGTACGAACAGCGCCAACGACTCCTAAATATATATCGCCTCCTGTTCGTTCAGCGATATCCTTGAAAATATCGACTTTTTCCAAGTGATCCCCTCCCGGACTTGCTATCCTCGTTTTCAAATAAAATACTCTATTCTTCAATCAAACTTGCTTGAAAGGTGTCTGGACAATATATGTGTATGACGTTGTCCTATTTGAATATGACACCTTTTTTGTTTTGAGAGTATGTTTAGCCATAAAAAAACCTTTCTCCTCATTTATATGCAGAGGAAAAAGGTTCATTCTTGTTTATGAGGTCTTTTTTTCTAAAAAGTCGGGCTCGCCTTTTTTGTTGATGGTATATGGGACAGAAAACGCGGGTACAAACGGGGTTTCCTGCCAATAGACATCTTGAATGTTTTCACCTGGTTTCAACTTTTGTTTCGTATTCTTTAAAATATGAGCAAAATCACTGCGGTAGTCCACATAGATTTCGCCATTTGATGAAATCAGTAATGGGAGGGAATTCCCTGTCACAGGGCTCATGACCGTAGGCGGCGATTTTAAGCCTAGCTTTTTTTCATTTAACGTATATAAATTGTTTGATACGACTTTGCCGTATGGCGGATATGTATGTTCATCTTGATATAATTTGATCCTAAGCCGTAATTCACTGATGGTTTGCGTCATTTTGACATCAAGCAGTTTTACAGTTGGTTTTTTTTCGACGTCTGTGAGGACATAAATATATTCTCCCCCGCCTTCAAAGGAAGTAGACGGTACATCGTGTAAATATCTTGGTGACAAGCGCTTAAAGTCGATGACGTACTTCTGATAAACCGGCGTGTCTCCTTCTTTCGTTTCAATCGGCAAAAGACCATTTGTTGCTTTTTGAAATTCCTCAATCGCTGTCTGAACGCTTTGTAGCTGCTCTTCGTACGGCACACGGTTTTCAGTTTTGCGATTTTCTGGATACAGACAACCTGTTAGTAACATAAGTGCTAACAACGTGACACTGACTTTTGCTTTGATCATCACATTCTTCCTTTTCTTTATTCATTGACCGGCCCACTAAATACAACTAAAAACACAATGATACCTGATATCAGCATCAAGCTATATGCGACGGTCGAGGCTGTTATTTTAAGAAACCGGCTCTTCAGCTTAAATCGACTGAAATAAATGGTTACTACAGCTAAAAACATGAGCCCCATTGAACCAAGTGCAAACCACATCTTGATTAAAGCAAAACTCATCGTGCCTGTCCCCCTTTAAAACGAACAAATTGTAAGCGTTTATATTTCATTCTAAACCAAAAATAAGGTAAATATCAATCATTTTTCCAATCATTCAGAAAAAAGCGCATAAAAAAACTGAAGCAAAGAGGGGGACTCCGCTTCAGTCATTAGGTCGACTATTTTTCCTCATTCTGTAGAGGCAAAGCTCTATTCAAACTTCATTGCTATGTTATGCAAGTCTTCCCCTTCTTGCATCCTCTACACGCCTAAGTTAGTCTTCCATTTATTTTGTTTGGTTCTCAAACATGTTCACAAGGTCTTCCATTTCATGTGTTTTCACACGTGCCATTAATGACTCGACAGCATCGTCCACCTTTTTCCCTTCAAACAGGACGTGGTAAAGAGCCTCTGTAATCGGCATGCTGACTTTGTATTCTTTGGAGAGCTGATAAGCGCCTTTTGTTGTACGGACGCCTTCAACGACCATCCCCATCTTCTCGAGCACTTCTTCAAGCTTATACCCTTTACCAAGCAGATTTCCGCAGCGCCAGTTACGTGAATGAACACTTGTACATGTCACAATCAAATCTCCAACGCCCGTTAAGCCCGCAAATGTCAGAGGATTCCCTCCCATTTTTGTACCGAGACGTGCGATTTCAGCGAGTCCTCTAGTGATGAGCGCCGCTTTTGCATTGTCACCATATCCAAGCCCGTCTGTGATTCCTGCCGCAAGAGCAATGATATTTTTCAGTGCGCCGCCAATTTCTACACCAATCACATCAGGGTTTGTATAGACTCTAAAGTTGTTGTTCATGAACAAATCTTGAACAAATTGAGCTGCTTCAATATTTTCTGATGAAACAGTGACAGTTGTCGGATGACGCAAGCCTACTTCCTCAGCGTGGCTCGGTCCTGATAAGACAACGACAGCTTCTCTTTTCTCGTCTGGGACTTCTTGTTCAATCATTTGAGATATTCTCAGAAGTGTATCTGGTTCAATCCCTTTACTTACATGAACAAACGGCACTTTTGACGTGATCAGCTCATTTGCCCGCTTCAACACTTCACGAATGGCCTTTGTAGGTACAGCGACAATAATAGCGTCTGTCCCCTCTAACGCCTGCTTCATGTCTGTCGTCGCCTTGATAGACGCTGGCAGTGCGACATTTGGCAAGTAATCATGATTTTCATGTTTCTCATCGATTTGGTCAATGAGCTCTTGTCTATGTCCCCACATGTGTACATCATGATGATTATCAGCTAATACAAGAGCAAGCGCTGTTCCCCAGCTTCCTGCTCCAAGTACTGTAATTTTCTTCATTCTGCTCACCCTTTTTATTTTCTCGCTCTCGCAAATATTTTAATCGGTGTTCCTTCAAAACCAAACGCATCTCGAATACGGTTTTCTAGGAAACGTTCATAAGAAAAGTGCATAAGCTCTGGATCGTTTACAAACACAACAAAGGACGGAGGCTTAATGGCCACCTGTGTCGCATAATAAATTTTCAGGCGCTGTCCATTGTGTGTCGGTGTTGGATTCATTGCGACTGCATCCATGATGATATCGTTCAAAATATTCGTTTGAACGCGCATCGCATGATTTTCACTAGCTGTAATAATGGACGGCATTAACGTATGAATTCTCTTTTTCGTGAGAGCAGACATAAATAAGACAGGTGCATAATCTAGGAATTGAAAATGCTCACGAATGTTTTGCTCAAATTCCTTCATCGTACGCTCATCTTTTTCAACAGCGTCCCATTTGTTCACAACGATTACAACGGCTTTACCAGCTTCGTGTGCATAGCCTGCAATACGTTTATCTTGCTCAATAATGCCTTCTTCACCGTCTAGAACAACAGCGACAACATCAGAACGATCAATGGCTTTTAATGCACGAAGCACACTGTATTTCTCTGTTGTTTCGTATACTTTTCCTTTTTTTCTCATACCTGCTGTATCAACAATGACAAAGTCACGCTGATTGTACGCAAACATCGTATCGACAGCATCTCTCGTTGTGCCGGCGATGTTGCTGACAATGACGCGGTCTTCTCCGAGCATCGCATTCACTAAAGAAGATTTCCCTACATTCGGGCGGCCAATTAAGCAGAACTGGACAACTTGTTCATCATACTGCGTATCTGGTAAGTTCTTAAAGTGTTCTGCAACTGCATCAAGTAGATCACCAAGACCTAATCCGTGCGTTCCAGAAATCGGATATGGCTCACCAAACCCTAGTGCATAAAAGTCATACACATCACTTCTCATTTCAGGGTTGTCCAGTTTATTAACAGCAAGTACAACTGGCTTTTTCGTGCGATATAAAATTTTTGCGACTTCTTCATCCGCTGATGTCACACCATCTCGGCCATTCACCATAAAGATGATGACATCCGCTTCATCCATTGCAATTTCTGCTTGATGGCGAATTTGCGCTAAAAATGGCTCATCACCAATATCAATTCCACCAGTATCTATTAAGTTAAAGTCATAATTTAACCATTCAGCAGAGCTATAAATTCGATCTCTTGTTACACCAGGTGTGTCTTCTACAATCGATATTCTTTCGCCTGCGATTCGATTAAAAATTGTAGATTTTCCAACGTTGGGCCTTCCAACAATGGCTACGACAGGTTTACCCATAGTACCCTTCCTTTCAATCCAGCCGCGATTCAATATGTTCATCATCATGTTTCAACCGGGATTTAAAATTTTCATTCAGTTTTATGAAATAAACCCTTCAAACATGAAGGGTTCAACTTATATATTATATCAATTTTTAATCAGACCACAATGAATAACTTAAAAATGTTTGACAATCAAGTAAAGGTCTTCTCCAATTCCGTGTGCAATGCCATCTAAAATGGCCTCTAAATTCATCGCGTACATGTCGAGTTCTTCTTTATTTTCACAGAAAAAAACTGCTGTTCCGCCCATGACTCGCTCTTTATTTGTTGTAGCCACAGCGAGTATAAATTGTTCAATGGTGTTCGCCATGCCCTATTACCTCACTTTCTTTTTTATGAACTCTGTCGGCATTCTGATGGCATTTTCTAAAATGGGTACTTCTTCTAATACACGGACAGCCAGATCTTCACGATACCATTGCGGTAAAATGAACACACCAAGTGTGCCGTTATTTAGATCTCGTTTTGCGAGCGGACAGAGCGAAGGTTCACCAGAGTCGCGATACACACCAAGTACATTGGATAAATCAAATAAGATGGCTTGCCGCTGCCCAAGGTTAGCAATTGTTGTGGCTGCGTTGAAATTTTTCGGTGTCAAAACAAAACCCATCCCATGCTCTAAAATGAGCTTTTGCTTTTCGGGCAGTCCGATATTCATGATGTAAATATCATTCACATAAAGCCCTGCCCCATCAAAGCGGAGCTCTCCTTTTTGTATGTTGACAATATCCTTTAATTGACTGCCAGACATTAATAGCTTTGCCAAGAAAAAACAAAGAATACCGACCACTGTCCCAATAATGAGCGAGAAGAAAATGCAAGCTGTGGTCGTAATCAGCGCCGTGAGAATCGCAATATAATTTCGACTTTCAAAGGCAATGGCAATGCCTTCTATATATGTACTACCTCTTGATACTAGCTCATATGAATCCATCTGAGTTAACGTATTTCTTTCCATATTGCGGACATCTCGGAATTGCGTGGCCGCCAGTGTGAGAAACGTAATCGCCGTAAATTCCTCCTGAATGAGTGCAGGCATAATGATCGCACCAAGTCCTGAAGCGATAAAACCAAGCGCAATGTGAATTACTTGTCCATGAATATACGTAGGATATTGCCGGTAATCTGTTCTTAACATATAAAGCCTTGCCGCCATCCCAAAGATGACACCAATAATCACAGGAAACGTATAATCCGTCATGTTGATTTTGCAGCCCCTTTTACTGGTTTTCTTGATGAACGGGCGTTCAAGAGCTTTTCAAGCTGATCGACACCTAATAGGAAGATGGACCCTTGAACAACAAGGGACAGAAAAGAGAGATCTCCTATGACAATCGATGATGTCAGGCGGTGAATCGTGAGCGCATAAAGGGCTTCGCCAAGACATATAGACATCATCCATAAGGTGACTCGTTCTTTGAAATCATGTCCATATGTCAAAGACATTAAGATCAGCAAGGCAAATACGACCCAATCCACTTTTATTAGCGTGAACCAAACCGGGTCATATAATGCAAAAATCATAAAAAAGGCATATGCGCTCACCATAGAACCTAATTGTATGATTCTCATTATTTGATGACCAGACCGGCATAGAACAAAACCTGCACATGCATATAAAAAGGTCATCAAATACCCCGCATTCAGGCTCATGTCAAACATGGATATCATGAAATGACTACATATAATATGGACAAGAACACAGATGCCTAACACATTGCGCCATAAGCTTTTTTCCATAATAAATGTCACGATAATCCAAACGAACCATATGGACCAATAATAGTACAAAGCTTCCAACGTCTCATCACCTCAATTACATTATGGGAAAATCACCATTTTTTAAACGTAAGGGATCGCTTTGGGCATTGTATGAAAAAAACAAGAGGTGACACCCTAATGGATGAGGAGGGATGTATGATGGGAAGAGATAGACAAGAAAAACGTTTAAAGGCATCAAAAAGAGTGGAATCCGACCGTGATCAATCCATTCATTATAAAGGGGCAACAGCACTAGAAGGTCCAGATAGCGCACGAAAAAGAAATCAATAAAAAAAGCATGTGATCACCACATGCCTTAGATGAAAAAGGGCTAAACTCGCTTTAACCCTTTTTCTTATTTGTTCTTACACTATAGTACGTTGTGTCGATGCCTCTTTCTTTGAGCCAATGACTTGTATCACCTGAAATGACTACTTGGGTTTGTCTCAGTTCTTCAATGGTCTTCGCGCCAAGGACTGTCATCATCATCTTCACATCTTCTTGAAGATCTATCATATCTGCGATGAGACCTTTTTCCCCACCGTCAGTCAGTGATTTTAAGAAAAAGCCAGCTAGACCAGCAGCGGATGCGCCAAGAGCAATTGATTTTGTGACATCAAGGGCGTCTTGTATACCTCCCGAGGCTAAAACCGTTTGGTCTGGAAAACTTGTATGTACTTCAGCAAGACTCGCTGCAGTTGGAATCCCCCATTGATCAAAATAATGAAGAGCTTTTTGGCGGCGAAGATTTTCGATCTTAGAAAAGTTCGTACCACCAAATCCCCCTATATCAACGGCAGCAACCCCAGCATGAAATAACTTTTTGGCCGTTTCCTTGCTCATACCAAATCCAACTTCTTTTACGACAACAGGCACACCAACTGATTCGGCGATAGCTGCGATGCGCTCAAGTGCCCCCCTGAAATCACGGTCTCCTTCAGGCATGACAATCTCTTGAATCACATTTAAATGAATCTGGAGCATATTGGCCTCCAGCATCTCAACTGCTTCCTTCGCTTGTTTGATCGTTGCCTCACTGCCTAAATTCGCAAAGACAATTCCATTTGGGTTCACTTTTCGAACAACTTCATACGTACGTCTTTCTTCTTTATCTTTTAGCGCAGCCATTTGTGATCCAACTGCCACCGGAATATTGGTTTCCTTCGCTGCGATTGATAAAGAGCGATTTATCTCATAGGTCGATTTTCCGCCCCCGCCAGTCATTGCATTGATAAAAATTGGCGAACCGAAAGTCAGTCCGCCAATTGTTGTATGTGTATCAATTTGTGATGTCGCAAGATCTGGTAAACCGACGTGAACGAAGGAAACATCTTTTAAACCTGTTTCTGCATGCTGTCCAGTGGACAAGGCATGTTCAATATGCTGTTTCTTTCTTTCTGCTCGCGTCAATTTTGATCACCAAATTATTTTAATTTATTGAGCTTATCGCCGATCAGGTCACCAAGCTGGAATCCGCTTGTGTTTTCTTCTTTCGCCTGATATTGACGATAATTCTCTTCGATTTGTTTTTCAGGATTTTCTTCTAAATCACGAATGCTTAGTGAAATGCGCTCTTCATCTTCATTCACATCAAGCACTTTGACTTTCACAGTTTGCCCTTCTTCAAGGACTTCATGCGGTGTACCGATATGTTTATGAGAGATTTGGGAAATATGCACAAGTCCTTCGACGCCTGGCAGAATTTCAACAAATGCACCAAAGCTTACAAGACGTTGGACAGTTCCTTCAAGCACATCACCTTGTTTTACCTTTTCGCCAATCTGGCTCCAAGGTCCTGGTAATGTTTCTTTAATAGATAGTGAGATACGCTCGTTATCACGATCAACAGCTAGTACTTTGACCTGGACTTCCTGGCCTTCTTCCACTACGTCAGATGGCTTTTCAACATGCGCATGGGATAGTTGAGAAATGTGAACCAATCCATCAATGCCGCCAATGTCTACAAATGCACCAAAATCAGTAAGGCGTTGCACTTTACCGTCAATCACACTGCCTACCTCAAGTTTTTGCAAGAAGTCTTGCTTTTTGTCTAATTGCTCTTGCTCCACTACTGCACGGTGCGAGAGAATTACACGATTTTTTTCGCGGTCAAGTTCAACCACGACAAGTGAGAGTGTTTTACCTTTGTAGTCTGAAAAGTCCTCAACATAGTGCGCTTCTACAAGAGATGCAGGAATAAATCCACGCACACCAATATCTACGACAAGACCACCTTTTACAACGTCTTTTACTTCAGCTTCAAATACTTCTTTTGTTTCAAACTTTTTCTCTAGGTCTTCCCAAGCGCGGTCTGCATCAACAGCACGTTTCGATAAAATCAAAGCATCGTCTTCGACTTTGGTTACTTTAAGCTCTAATTCGTCGCCATCTTTCACGACATCTGATGCTTTTTCAACGTGAAGACTTGATAATTCACTGATTGGGATGATCCCAGGCTGTTTCACATTGACGATATCTACATTGACATGCTTGTCCTCAACTTTAGAAACAATCCCTTTCACTACATCTCCAACCTCTGGTACCTGAACATCGATTTGATTCATTTCCTCTGTCATTTCGATAACCTCCTTGGTCCAAACCTACACAGCTTAGTTAAAACGACTGGGTGAATATGTGTCTTAAGCATGATGATTGCCAGCCGAGTATGTATTATAGAAACATTCAAATCAACAGAATTGCTTGAATGATCAATAAAAATAGTATTAGTATAAACTTCTAATAAAAGACCTTGTTTGTCAAGAGATAAACCTCTAACTTATAAAAGTTTTCTAAAATTTCTTACTGTTTCTCTACGCGGTCTGCTGCATCTAAAATTTTACCTGCTACCTCTTGAATGGAAAGAGAAGTGGTGTCAATTTCAATGGCATCATCCGCTTTCTTTAGCGGTGAAACTTCGCGCTCAGAGTCAAGCTTGTCACGCCTTGCAATCTCTTCGATCAGCTGATCGTAATTGACATCATAGCCTTTTTTCTGATTCTCCTCAAAGCGGCGTTTTGCTCTTTCTTCTACAGAGGCAAGCAAGAAGATTTTCACTTCGGCATCAGGAAGAACGTGGGTACCTATGTCTCTTCCGTCCATGACGACACCGCCTTTTTTACCAAGCTCTTGTTGCCTGCGGACCATTTCTTCCCGAACAGCTCTGTGCTTTGCGACAACCGATACTTGGTTGCTCACGCGGTCTGTGCGAATCTCCTCTGTCACATCTGTATTGTCTAGATGAACTTTTTGACCCTCGCCTGTTGAGACAAGTTCAATCACAGTTTTTTTCAGTAGTGCATCAAGTGCCTGCTCATCTTCAAGATCTACACCATGTTGAAGTGCCGCAAGTGTAATCGCTCGGTACATGGCACCTGTATCGATATAAATATATGATTTTTTTGCTGCGACAATTTTTGCCACAGTGCTTTTTCCTGCTGCAGCAGGACCGTCAATTGCGATAGATAATTTCTTTTTCATAATACCTCTCCTTGATTGAATCTCCCTTATGAATTGTAACACGATCACCGGTCAAACGGGGGAATTTTCTATCAATCCTTCTGCTTAAACGTCTCGATCCAATCTTCAATGCTCATGTTATTTACACCCTCGTATTGCACGACTTTTGACAAAAATAGTTCTCCTTTCGTCAAATGAAGTGTAATCTGAACGGCTAATAATAAGACAAGCTGAATGAGCACCGCTTTAAATAACCATCTTTCCATTGTCTTCATACAAAAAGCCTCCACGCTAGAATCTATCACCTCTAGTATGGAAGCTTTTAACATCCTTTATTCTTATGCTTTTTTCACACGTGTTAAAAGCTGCTGCTGGAAGCAGTACTTCATAATGTGCTGCTGCTGATCATTTGAGATCTCAGAAAACTCCATGATCGCTCTTGTTTTACCAGTCTGCTCATCTTGATAGACTCGGCTCATCTCTGCAACCGCTTTAATTTTGACAGGCTCTTTCAGCGGAAGTTCAAACTCTGTGATCACTTCTCCGTCTTCTTTCAATGAGACACCTTCAGGAACAGCAATGGCTAAGCCGCCAGCACTCATATTGACAATAAACGTGTCAAAGGATTCTTCACCCGTTTGCGTGATCGCGGCTTTGACCATAGTATCGACTCTCAGATATTCTCTCCGCTGAAGTCGAATCATTTCTTCTTTTGGCGGAATGGAAATGACGATCATCGGAATATCTTCTTTCTTCTTGCCTATGACTTCGCTTGTGCATTTGTATGGAATTTGACTTTCATCGAAAAAGAAAACGGTGATTTCTGTTTGCTGGTTCAAATAGATCGTGCGTCCCGTTTCTTTATCAGCTGGATAATTAATGCAAATATCATCGTTATTATTTTCCAAAACTTTCGATTTTGCAGTTTTCACTTCTTTGTTCTCATTGACATATTCAATTGTGATTGCATCCCCTATTTGTAACATTCCTCATCACTCTTTCATCTGTGAAATCATATCCTCTCCTATATTAAACCATGTATAAAACAAAAGGAAAAGGCTTATTCGCCTTTTCCTCACTTCCTTTTCTATAGGTCTTTATATATAGGTTCTGCGTTTTTTAGTTTATCTACTCGTTCTTCTTTTCCGGTATCCGCATTAATGAACATTCGGTACGTATCATTTTTTATCGTTCCAAGGAACTCATAGCATAAAACTTCTTCTGACATATCGTTTTGAACAATTGCCACATGAGTATCTTCGATTTTCACATGCTGATTGAGTGTTTTCTTCGCTTCTTTTTGTGAGATTTTAGGTGCTTTGATGTCTCTTGTTTTATGATTCGTTAAATAGTCTTTTGCTGAAAATCCAACCACTTCTCCATCATCTAATGCGACCTTCATGCGTATACTATCTGGATACAGCAGTACATTTTTTTGTAGTGGTACATAGGTAAATACACCGATATTATCAAATTGCGCACTTTCATCTAAATGGAAAGACTCTGCATCAAATCCTTGCTTCTTTAAAAAGCTGAGTGCTTTTTCTGATGCTTGGTTTAAACTGATTTTCTGTTTTTTTACGTCTCGATTTTGAAGAAGGTAAACGGGATGCCCTCCTTTTTCAGTCAAGTCTAAATAGAAATTCGCTTTACTATCAGGATCTGACATTGATAAGCTGTACACATCTCGATTGGTTTTACTTCCGCTTTTTCTCACCTTAAAATGTTGATTATGATCAGGTGTGAATTGCTGGGCTATGCGTATCGCTTCTTTCTTTGAAATCTTTTTTCCTTTTAAATGATTGTAGCCACGTGTTTCTGCTTCTGTCGACACATTTGTCGGTCCGAGATCGACATCTGCAAATGCATCTGCATTTCTCTCGACTGTTTTCAACCCGTCAATGATGGTGTTATCATTCTTTCGGTCACCATCAGCAAGTGCCATTTCAACATCCATCCATTTTAAATTTTTGTTGAGGACGAGATGCTGCACTTGTCTCAGTTCGTTTTGAATATCAGATGCTTGTTGATATAATGACGTAATGGTTTTGTGCGTATTTTTGTTTAACGGTTCATCTGATAGGGATTTCACTGATGATTTGTAGCTAAAGTCTCCGACATTCGCCAAAAATTCTTCCGTTTTGTTAAAAGGCATTAATGTAAGCGGAAGCTGACTCACATTGTTATGTGCTTCTGAAGACATTCTCCATACATCTGCAAGTGCTGGTGAAATCGACGATTGGCTGTTCATCGCAAGCGTTGCTCCAAGTTTGTCGTGCAGCTGATCCACTTGGTACGTTAAATCGTGGAAGGCCCTCTGATAGTTATTCTCTGCGTGCAAAAGCACTGCGTCTTTTTCTTGATGCTCTTTATAGCCCCAATAACCTGTTGAGATAACAGCAATTCCTAAAATGGCAATCAATATTCCTCTGATCATTTATTTACACCTCTTTCTATTCGCAGAAAATATGTTTCCCAATGCGTTTAATTTGTGGTCTACCCCAAATCCATGGGCTAGTCGCTGTATCAGGATTAAAGTAATAGACGGCACTCTCAGATGGGTCCCAGCCGTTAATGGCATCAAATACAGCTTTTTTTGCAGTTTCATTAGGTGACATATAAAATTGACCATCCGCCACAGCTGTAAATGCAAGCGGTTCAAAAATAACACCTGCGATTGTATTTGGAAAAGTCGAGTTGTTCAAACGGTTTAAGATGACGGCAGCGATCGCCACTTGTCCTTCATACGGCTCGCCTCTTGCTTCACTATATACCGCTTGTGATAAGAGCTGAATATCATTACTAGAAAAACCACCTGGCATGTTGGCTGCCGTTTGTTTCGGTGTTTGATTTGCTTGCTGATTGCCTGACTGTTTCGCAGACTTTCCAGATGCTCCACCTTGACTTTTTTGATTCTCTTTTGCACCTTGAGCTGTCTTTTTTTGTGAACTTCTTTTCGCTGGAGCTTTCGTTTGCTGATCAAGAGGTTTCCCGCCATAATGGGTAAACTCATTCCCCTTTTGCAGCTGCTGCTGAACAAAGTCTTTATAGTATTTTGTCTTTTGAACTAAGAGGCTTTTTGTTTGTTTACCTACAAGTCCGTCGACCTTCTTTACACCATATTGGCTTTGAAAGTTGCGAACGGCCCAGTACGTCCCCCAGCCATATACACCATCAATTTTGCCATTGTAAAAGCCATTGTATTGGAGCCGTGCTTGCAGCTCGACTACATCTTCTCCTGTTGCACCACGCTGAATGACTTGACTTGTGAAGGCTTCACTCTTTTCAGTTGTCATTAGTGAGGTTGCGAGTAGAACGATTGAGAAGATAAGGACGATTTTTTTCATGAAACGAGCTTTGTCCATTTTTGATCCTCCTGTACTTTTGATGTTTGAATATATATTTCTTCCAATCCCTATTTTTATACATTCAACACAGGAGAGAAATGGATGAAAAGACAAAAAAACGCCCTATCAACTGATAAGACGTTTTTTTAAATTTGCACCATTTTCACAGAACGAGCCTTTTTTGCTTTTCGCAGGCCAAACCACCATAAAAAAATCATGAATGGCAGCATGATATATCCCCAATTTTTCATCCCTAACAATATGAAATCATAAAGGCCGTGAAAAAGCACAGGAAGCGTTAAAGAAAGAATCAGCCATTTGCGCTGCTCTTTTTTTTCAGAGAAGCGGGCTTTGCCGATATAAAACCCCATCACAACACCGAATAAAGCATGACTTGAGACGGGTAATAAAGCACGGGTAAACGCATATTCAACCCCGTGACCGACTAAATAAAGAATATTTTCAAGTGTGGCGAAACCAAGTGAGACACTTGTTCCATATACAATCCCATCATAGTGTTCGTCAAATTGGGCATGTGCATAGACGCTGACCATTAAAATAAACCATTTTAAAGATTCCTCTAAAAAGCCCGACGTCACAAATGAAATCAAGATAGGGTTCGTGGTGATATGCTCCTCCTGTAGGACATATTGAATAAACATGGTTGGAAACACAAGTATAACGCCTAGCATAAAAGATCTGATGACCATGTGTACCGGCTCATTGTCGTACTGATCTTTCAAATAAAAATAACTTAAAAGTGCGATGCCGGGAGCTAAACCTGCTGAGATGATTGCGATCATAACCAGACCTCTTTCCCTACATTATCCTTCATTATCGTACCATGATTTACCCATTTTTTATATGAATCGAGCCCATTTTTATGAAAATTACTTTCTATATAATCCCATTTTATAGCAAAAGAACTGAATCCCTTAAAAGGATCCAGTTCTTTTTTTATCCGTTCATTCTGTTGTTGATTTCTTCTGCAATAAGCCCACCATGAAATCTCCCATTTTCAATGAAAATTTCATTGGCATTATTTCCAGCTGCAATGACTCCTGCAATGAAAATACCTTCTACATTTGTCTCCATCGTCTGTTCATCAAATGCTGGACGGCCTGATTCTTGATCAATTGTCACTCCCATTTTTTCTAAGAAAGAATGATCTGGATGATAGCCTGTCATGGCAAAAACATAATCACTTTTCACTCGCTCTGTTTGCTCTTGCTGATTTGTAAAAATCACTTCTTCTTCTGTGATTTCCTGCACCTGCGCTCCAAACTCCATTCGTATCGTTCCATTCCGCACAAGTGCTTCAAACTCTGGCAAAATCCAAGGTTTGATGCTAGATGAATATTCAGTGCCTCGATACAGTACAGTGACTCTACTTCCGCATTTCACAAGTTCTAGCGCAGCATCGACACTTGAGTTTTTCCCACCGATCACCGTTACATCTTTATCAAAGTATGGGTGTCCTTCTTTAAAATAATGATACACATGTGGAAGGTCTTCCCCTTTGACATTCATATAGTTTGGATGATCATAGTAGCCCGTCGCAATCACGACATAATCACATACATAATCGTCTTTTGATGTGCTCACGGTAAAATGACCGTCTTTTTTCGTCACAGCGTTCACTTTTTCAAAGGCATGTACACGCAGGCTTTTTCGTCTGACTACTTCTCGATAATAAGAAAGTGCCTGGATACGTACGGGCTTGCGATTTTCAGTAATAAAAGCGACATCACCAATCTCAAGCTTTTCACTTGAACTAAAAAAGGTTTGATGTGTTGGGTAATGATAAATACTATTGACGACATTCCCCTTTTCAATGACAAGTGCATCAATGCCGATTTGCTTGAATGCGATGGCAGCTGATAGTCCGCATGGGCCGCCTCCTATTATGATCGCTTTTTCTTGTTTCATTTGTTCCACTCCTGTCGTTTCAATGCAATAACAATTGCTAGCTGTTTCATGAGTTGTTCATTCAATAAAAAAATCTCCTATTTAAGGATAGGAGATTTTAAGGCGCGATGCAAATGAGCCGCTTAAATCCAGCCTCTGAAACGAGAAGCTTCAGCCATTTTACGTACGCCGACCATGTATGCAGCAAGACGCATATCGATACGGCGATTTTGCGCCATTTCATAAATATTATTAAATGATTTCACCATCATATCTTCTAAACGAGTTTCGACTTCCTCTTCAGTCCAGTAGAACCCTTGGTTATTCTGCACCCATTCAAAGTAAGAAACCGTTACACCACCCGCACTCGCAAGTACGTCTGGGACAAGCAGTACTCCACGATCTGAAAGAATTTTTGTTCCTTCAAGTGTCGTTGGGCCATTCGCTGCTTCCACGACAATTTTAGCTTTAATGTTTGCCGCGTTATCTTCAGTGATTTGGTTCTCAATGGCTGCAGGTACTAAGATATCACAATCGAGCTCAAGCAGTTCTTGGTTTGTGATGGTATCGTTAAATAATTTAGTCACGGTTCCAAAGCTGTCACGTCGGTCAAGCAAGTAGTCAATATCAAGACCATCCTCATCGTATAACCCGCCGTAAGCATCTGAAATTCCTACGATTTTCGCTCCAGCATCATACATGAATTTAGCCAAGTAGCTTCCTGCATTTCCGAATCCCTGTACGACAACACGTGCGCCGCTTATGTCAATTCCTTTTTTCTTCGCCGCTTCTTTGATGCAGATCGTCACACCTTTTGCTGTTGCAGTATCACGTCCGTGTGATCCTCCAAGAACAATTGGTTTTCCTGTAATAAATCCTGGCGAGTTAAATTCATCCATTCTAGAATATTCGTCCATCATCCATGCCATAATTTGAGAGTTTGTAAACACATCTGGTGCTGGTACATCTTTCGTTGGACCAACGATTTGACTGATTGCGCGAACATAGCCACGGCTTAGTTTTTCAAGCTCTCTAAATGACATTTCTCTTGGATCACAGATAATACCGCCTTTTCCTCCGCCATAAGGAAGATCCACAATACCACATTTTAAACTCATCCAAATTGAAAGCGCTTTTACTTCTTTTTCAGTAACGTTCGGGTGGAAACGAATACCGCCTTTTGTCGGTCCGACAGCATCATTGTGCTGCGCGCGGTAACCAGTAAAAATCTTCACTGATCCATCATCCATCCGTACTGGAATTTTCACAGTTAATAGACGAATTGGCTCCTTCAGCAATTCATACACTTCTTGCGGATAACCTAATTTGTCTAGCGCTTTATGTATGACGGTTTGAGTTGACTTTAAAACATCTAGCTTATCTTCTGCGTTATGAGCGGCGTTTTGATCGGCTGCCATTAAAATAAACCCCCTAGAAATCTTTCATGATCTACTGCTCCCTTTCAAGCAATAGTATACACCTTCGTACTGGTAAAGCAAAGGTAAAAAACGTTTTTTATCAAAATAAAATATCAGCGTTTATAAATATAAAAAGGATATAAAAAAATACTGTTGTTTCATCACAACAGTATTAAATATAATAGAAAAAAGTGATTAAAAATACATTTGAATCGTTTTCACTGCATCATCTTGCATGATCACTTTTCCGTATTCTTTTAACCGATGAATCGTTAATGTCGTAGGAGAACCGAACTCCGCTAAAATGGAAATGACGGTATCAGCTGATAGTTCTTCAAAATCATCAAGGCTGAGAAAATATTGTCCTTCATAATGGTAAACTGTACCCCCTAAAAGTCCAATACGATTTAAACTATGGGACAGTTGAATCACATCTTCAAATGAGGCAAATTGATAGAGCACATGATGACTCTCGTCGAGTTTGACTTGCATCTCAATGTAATCTTCATCAAACTCATCATCATCAGCATCATCTTGCTGACTCTTTGTGACAATGACGACCATCCCCTGCGCCTGAAGTGAAAATACTTCAACAGCAATCGGTCCACTCGCTTCAAAACCGAGCTCCTGATTCGCTTCGTTCATCATGTCTTTAAACAGCTGATGGACTTTGAACGAATCTTTCCAAAGGTCTTCTTTCGTAAGACCCCGGTCTGTCAGGTCATCTAGTGTGAGAAAAATTTTGATTTTATTATAATTCAGACGCTCCAGTCGCATAACGTTCCCTCCTGCCTCTTCTAAACACACATCATACTGTAGTATATGAGATGATGAGTCATAGGTTCTTAATTTTGTATTCAGTTTACACTGTGTCAAGTCGGAAGACAAGCATGAAGCTATGCTTACGGTGACTTTTATGGAAAATATTGAAGGCGCATCCAGTTATCGCTTTTTGACAGGCATTAAATAGATCAAATGGGTTTCTGGCTCAGCCCCGAGACGCATTGGAATCTTCGTTGTCCCATAACCATTACTAATGAGAAAAAATGCGCCTTTGACCTGACCTGTTCTTCCTTTTTCATACGGACCAAATTTCCCAATTCGGATCTGACCTCCATGCGTATGACCGCTCAAAACAAGGTTGACCCCCTCATCTTCACTCATTAAATGATGTACATCTGGGTTGTGTGATAAGAGAATATTTACGTCACCTTTCACGAACTCAGGTCGTATCGCTTCATAATCCGCCTTTTCAAGCCGAATATCATCAATACCTCCAATTTTGATTGGCTGGCCTTCGAAATCCCACACAGCCGTTTCATTTTGCAGAGTCGTCACATCGAAAGCATGAAGAATTCCTTTAAACTTTTGCTGGTGCAGCTCGTGATCATTATTTCCCCAAACAAAATAAACGGGCGCAATTCTTGATAAACGTTTTACATTTTCTTCTATTCTGGCGTAGGGTACACCTTTTTCTGCTAAGTCCCCGCCTATCATAATGACATCCGGTTTTTCTTGTGTGACCTCGGCTAATAATGAGTCATGAATGAGCCGGCGGTGTGTATCAGAAATAAAGAAAATCACTGCTGGTCGATCTGATTGAAGTGCTTCTATTGTAAAGTAATGCTTTTTGATGTTGTTTTGTTTTGCCGTTTTCACCATTTTTGCCGTTACACACACACCTGTTGTAACAGCCGCAATGGCGGCGGTAAATCCGATGGCATATTTCATCATAAATGGCTCCCTTGCATATGTGTCGTTCATAAGACGCTTGAATGAAAAAAGACGTTTCAACTATTAAAACGTCTTTTTACGCATTTATTTACTTTCATAATAGAGATTAATGTCATATTGCTGGTGCATATAGTGAAAAACCGCTTCACGCTCTTTCCACTGATCTGATTGCGGCCATAAGTCTGTGCTTTTTTGTATAATCTCACATCTGAGGCGATGATATTCATCCTCAGCCTTTTCTTCTTTTTTCTTATAATAATAAGAAGCATAAAAAGCAAACACCTCAGCCATGATCCAAAATAGAAAGACCTCATGACCGAGCAGTGTTGCAATCATTGCTTCTGGCTGAAGAGAGCCTCCTTTATTTGCCGTTATCACAAAATAAAACAAAAGAATTGCCAGTGACAAAAGGGCTGTCCATTGCCACCTTTTGCACTGTTTGGCAAAGCCCTCATATTTAAGCTTTCTTTTGATCAACGTTTCCATCATTTTCTGTGTCGGCTGATCCATATAGCGGCTGATTGCGTGCAAAGTCATCACATACACCCTGTCCCTTTTTTCTACATATGTATGTGCATTTTCCTTCGTTCATGTCAGGTAATTAGTTTTCCAATGGTATGTTGAGAACTTGACCACTGTATACACTGTTCCCATTTAAGTGATTGTACGCTTTTATTTTCTCTTCACCCGATCGGCTTTTGTAATATTTCATCGAAATTCGATACAGGTTTTCCTCTGGACCAACTGTGTGCTGCACGACACGAACTGGCTTTTCTTCCTG
The DNA here is from genome assembly GCF_009937765.1 of Bacillus pumilus. Taxonomy (NCBI): domain Bacteria; kingdom Bacillati; phylum Bacillota; class Bacilli; order Caryophanales; family Bacillaceae; genus Bacillus; species Bacillus pumilus. The sequence goes on from NZ_CP047089.1 coordinate 2,430,316, forward strand.
CTTCTTTTTCTCCTCGGCTTCTTTTCGTTTTTTCTCTTCTTGCTGTTTTTGGAGAGCTAGCTGCTGCTGTTCCCGCTTTTTCGCAGCTGCGGCTTTTTCACGCTCTTGTTTCTCTTTAGCAGCTTTTTCTTTTTTCTTCTGCTCTGCTTTTTCTTTTGACTGCTGCTTTTCTTTTTCTTCATCTTTCTTTTTCTTCTCTTCGTCAGACGCATCCGCTTTATCAGCGTTTGCGTCTTTTTTTGTATCGGCTAGTGCTGACGGAACTGGGTCCGTGTCGGCACTTGATGTAGAATCGATATTATATACATCTTGATTATTATGGTTTATTTCCTGTGATGTGTAGTAGATCAATAGAAAGAAAACAGTGATGACGATAATAGGAAAGATAATAGCCAATGTCGTAAACAAAGGATTGCGCACTTTTTTCGTACGCTGTTTCTTATATTCATGAAAGTCTTCTCGTGTAGGAAAGTGAGAGTCATCAGAAGGTTGTACTTTTTCTTCAAGAATTTCCTCTACATTGTCGTCATGGTTGTTGGTGAGTTGCTCCTTCTTTCTCTGCATTCTCGACATTTCTTCCATGTTCATCCCTCCCCTTATATTTCAAACGAATTTGACAAGCAAAGACTAAGTCAATGACAAAATGTGTCATAACAGGAACAAATAGATTTCCCGTCCACTCGTATAAAAGTCCTAAAAAAATACTAATGGAAACCACGAGGATAAACAAGAGTATTTTTGATAAATAGCGAAAGTGAAGAAGCGCAAACACGATGCTGGCAATCTCTAGCCCAAATTGTTGTTGAACAATTCCGCGAAATAGTATTTCCTCTGAAAAGGCAATGAGAAGTGTTAACCAAACAATATGCGGGATGCTTCGGTTTTTGAACATCTTTTCATTTAAACCGCCATCATCATACATATGAGCGGGAAACACCTTCATGACAATCGCATCCACAATAATGACGAGCAAAGCACCGCCAATTCCATGAGTCAGAATGCGCATATCATGAATCTGCCAAAGGGATGTAAAATCTGTCCATTGATTGAACATAAATATGCCTAGTAAAAAAGAAACGATAAGCATAAGCAACTGCGTGAAATACAGCTGTTCTACGACTTGTCGATCGGTTAATTTTTCAATGATTCGGCGATGTTGTTCTATCAATGCTGCGCCTCTTTTGTCAGATGAAACATACGATCCAGCACAGTCTTCCAGTGTTTCATTTCATTCAGCTCCAATGATTGTTCTTTTTTTTCATAATCAGACAGGTTCAGTCCGCAAGAAGAGCAGCAATCATCAGAGGACGCGCGCTCTGTTTGATCAATCTGTTCGTGAAAGTATGATAACAGAGATTGTCTAAAGCAGTTATGATCCATGATCCGCTCTTTAAATTGCCACACCTTTCTCAGCTTTTCTGTTTGTCTGTCCTGTAATTTTTCTTTTAGATTCTTAAGGATTGCCGGGCGCTGCTCGGACTCATGCATCATGTAATAATGCGTCAGCATTCTTGCACGTGTCTCCTGAAGGCCTGTTTCCATTAATCGTTCACGTAATTTTTTTTCATCATTTATCTGCATTTGTGTCAGTTGTGCTAGGTAGAAATCAATTTCTGGATCGTCAAATCCATCTGCTTGGATCAAGTGTTGCTGAATTTCTGCATCCTCTTCTGTATATAAAAGAATGCTCACACTGTTTTTTCCATCCCTTCCCGCTCTTCCAATCTCTTGCATAAATGCTTCAATCGATTGCGGTGGGCTCATATGAATGACAAATCGAATATTTGCTTTATCAATTCCCATGCCAAAAGCACTCGTACAGCAAATGAGATCAAGCTGATCACTAATAAATTGCTGCTGAATAAGCATACGGTCTCCCGCATCCATTCCGCCATGATAAAACTCAACACGCTGATTGGTTTTTTGTTTCATATAGAGAGCAAGTTCTTCTGTCATTTGCCGGGTCGGGCAATAAATAATGCCTGGTCCTTGCAGGAAATCTACAAGCTCAATGGCCCGTTTCTCTTTTGCTTCTTTCGTTTCGTGTACTTCTTTGACTAAGGCAATGTTCGGGCGATTGACGGAATGAATATGAAAGTCTGGCTGCTGTAATCTTAGCGTTTGCACAGTATCTTTTAGCGTTTGTTTTGTTGCTGTAGCTGTAAGAGCTAAAGCCACAGGATGACCTAACGCTTCTCTCCATTCTCCAAGCTTCGAATATTCAGGACGGAAATCATGCCCCCATTCTGATATACAATGCGCTTCATCGACGACAAACAGACCAATACGCATCGATTTGAGCTGTTCTAAGAGCATTTCTGACATCAATGCCTCAGGTGCGACAAATAGAAATTTATATGATGGCAAATGCCGAATGATATGTCGCCTTTCCTGAAAAGTCAATGTGCTGTTAAGTGCCGCCACTCGTTTTTCCCCGCGCATTTTCATTCGTTCGACTTGGTCCTCCATTAGCGATAAAAGCGGCGAAATGATCAGAACTAACCCGTCTGTCATATAACCGGGAATTTGATAGCAAAGTGACTTGCCTCCACCAGTAGGCAGCATGGCAACCGTGTCTTTTTGATGCAGCACACTTCGAATAATGTCCTCTTGACCTGATTTAAATGTGCCATGGCCAAAGTATCGCATGAGCGTCTGATGAAGCTTATCCATTTGCTTTCACCATCCTTGTCAGTGCCAATCTTATTTGAAAATAAGTAAATGGATGCTCGAGTTTTTCTTTAATCAGCTTCATTTTATTTGTTTGCAGCTCTTTAGCTACAGCAAGAATTGCCTGCTGCTCTTCTATACTCACATATGGCTCTATTGAAAAGCTTGGCTCATGTATCGACAGCTCTACAATATGATCTTCAATCGTTGCCTTTTTTAATGAACGAATGTGAGCAATTTGTTCAATATCAAATCCTTTTTGGACAAGCTCCAGTGTTTTTTGAGTAGAAGTTGTTAACACGCGTTTAAATTCAAGGTCACCTATGAGTTGCTGCAAAATCGGTGCCTCACCTTTTTGGGCAGATTGAATAAAATAATGGAGTACATTCCAAAAAAGCAGGTACACATACCACACATCTTCTTTCATCCACTCCGCCATTTGCTGATACGTACGCCCGATTCGTTCATTTGAGGTCAATGAGTAAACAAAAATCACTGCCTCTTGCTCACTTAGGTTCATCAGAAGTTTTTCTAGTTCATGATGCAGATCTTTTGAAAGCTTGCTCTTCTGCTGATGCTGTTTCAAAAAAGATTTCGTCCAGCTTTGAACTGAGACATCTCTTTGTATCGGAACATATTGATGTGATCCAGCCATATGGTGAGAAAGCACTTGTACAAGTAAAGAAAGCCTCATCCATAGCATCTTTGCTTTATCATGATATTTGGCACCATGAAAATAAGTAGGCATCGGTTTTTCAGAAAAATGCTGGTGTAGCATTCGCTGCCCTGCTTCAGTGATGCTGAGTGTCTCATCGTTTTTTCTAATGTAGTGCTTTTCTTCAAGTTTTAAAGCAGAGCGATTCAGCTGGTCTCTCGTAAACCCCGGGTAACAGCCGAAGTACCTGGAAAGCTCAAACAAGCTGGCATCCTGTATGGTTTGTGATGATTTTTTTCCTTTAAAAAGATGGTAGACAGCACTAATGGAGCGTTCACCGTTCAATTTATATACGCTGTCCATTAACATGACATCCAAATAATGAAGAGTCATTCATCAAAGCACCTGTCTTCCTGACAAAATTCGAATATTTTCTCCCTTTATTTTAACAGATTTCATACAATAAGAAATGTTTAAACTCAATTTATGGGGGAAAGTTATGAACAAACCCTTATGTGATAAGCATTCTCATTCACTTTACAGTTGAAATGTGAATTTAAAATCATTACAATAAGGTTTGAGGAAATTGTTTTTTATCGGTGAAACTAAAAAGGTTAAACCATGTGTTCCATCGAACTATTTGGGAGGTATTTTTTTAACATGGCAAAATATACAATTGTAGACAAAGACACATGTATTGCTTGCGGCGCATGCGGTGCAGCTGCTCCAGACATTTATGATTATGATGATGAAGGCATTGCATTTGTTACGCTTGACGACAACCAAGGGACTGTAGAAGTTCCAGAAGTACTTGAAGAAGATATGCTTGATGCATTTGAAGGATGTCCAACTGACTCAATCAAAGTTGCGGACGAATCTTTCGAGGGAGACCCACTTAAGCATGAATAGTATAAAAGCCCCTTATGCAGGGGCTTTTTTTATATTAACTATTTTGAAGTCGGCGTTTATTTTCAAACCATGGACGCATTTTCACAAAAATGAAGCTAAATACGATGGTAATGATGATTCCTTTAATAAAGTTAAAAGGTAAAATCCCCGCTGTAATGGTCGTCTTGAGCGCATGATCTGATAGTTCTGGTGCGTTTAAAAACCATGTGTAAGCTGGCAGGAATAAGAAGTAATTTAAAATGCTCATCATCACAGTCATAAGTAATGTACCCATGATCATTGACCAAGCCATTCCTTTTGCTGATTTAATTTTTTTGAACATGAAGGCGACTGGTAAGATGAATAGTGTGCCTGCAATGAAGTTCGCGACTTGCCCAACTGGAACGCCGGACATACTGCCTTGAATGAGATAATGCAGAACATTTTTTAATGCCTCAACGGCGATTCCTGCACCTGGTCCATAAATTAAAATCGCAATAATCGCTGGGATATCGCTGAAATCAATTTTCAAATACGCTGGAAGCCCTGGGAAAGGAAAATCCAATAAAATTAACACAAATGAAATACTGCTAAGCATACTGGTGACAACTAAACGTTTTACTTTACTTTGATTCAATATTCTCTCTCCTTTTCGATCAAATCTAACGAAAAGAGGATTGTTCAATTTCAGCCACAAAAAAACCGCTCATGAAAACAGGAGCGGGGAATTTAGGCTAGACAAATAAACGTGTGAAAAACTCAGTTTTCAACGTTTACGAACCTCCATCTTCTCCCATCCAGACTATACTGTCGGCTTCGGAATCACACCGAATCCTGCCAAAAAAGGCTCGCGGGCTTAGAGACTATGCTCATCACCGCCGGTAGGGAATTGCACCCTGCCCCGAAGATTGATCATTATTCAATTCGACATCATTATATATGATATATGAGCATTTGTACAGATAAAAATCCTGAGCAATTTCATCAGTTTTAAAAAATCGTAAAAAACTTAAAAATTATAATGACAAATGCGAAAAAATTGGTTATCTTTTGTTTAAAGGTGTCCATTCTTTATAAAGACACTAAGAAATGTTCGTGTTTTCTTTTTCGCTTTACTGCTTTAATTTGATTGACACAGTGAAAAGGAATATGGTAAATTATCAGATATTTATGACGTTTATTTTAGGAGGAAATCTTACGATGTTTCGAGTTTTAGTCTCAGATAAGATGAGCAATGACGGTCTTTTACCACTTTTAGAATCAGATTTTGTTGAAATTGTCCAAAAAAATGTAACAGAAGCAGAAGATGAATTACACACATTTGATGCCTTACTTGTCAGAAGTGCGACGAAAGTGACCAAAGAGCTTTATGAAAAGATGACTTCATTAAAAATTGTCGGCCGTGCTGGTGTGGGAGTAGACAATATTGATATCGATGAAGCCACCAAGCATGGTGTCATTGTGATCAATGCACCAAACGGTAATACGATCTCTACAGCTGAGCATACATTTGCGATGATCTCTTCGCTTATGCGTCATATTCCACAAGCCAACATTTCTGTAAAATCAAAAGAATGGAACAGAGGTGCATATGTTGGTGCCGAGCTTTATGGAAAATCTCTTGGGATTGTTGGACTTGGTAGAATCGGAAGCGAAATCGCCCAACGCGCAAGAGCATTTGGCATGACAGTCAACGTATTTGATCCTTTTCTGACAAAGGAACGTGCAGAAAAAATCGGCGTCAATGCCAAATCACTTGATGAAGTACTCGAAGTATCAGATATTATCACTGTACATACCCCATTAACAAAAGAAACAAGAGGACTTCTTAATAAAGAAACAATTGCAAAAACGAAAAAAGGCGTTCGCCTAGTGAACTGTGCACGCGGTGGTATCATTGATGAGCGTGACCTTCTTGAAGCGCTTGAAAGCGGTCATGTTGCAGGAGCTGCACTCGATGTATTTGAAGTAGAACCTCCTACTGATAATCCGCTTGTAGACCATCCGCTTGTCATTGCAACTCCGCACCTTGGCGCATCGACGAAGGAAGCACAATTAAATGTAGCGGCACAAGTATCTGAAGAAGTACTTCAATTTGCAAAAGGACTCCCTGTGATGTCATCTATTAACCTACCAGCGATGACAAAAGACGAGTTCAAAAAAATTCAACCTTATCATCAGTTTGCAGGAAAACTCGGACGTCTTGTCTCTCAATCAATGAGAGAACCAGTAAAAGAAGTAGGCATCTCTTACGAAGGCTCTATTTCAAAACTCGAAACATCCTTTATTACAAAAAGTCTTCTGTCAGGCTTTTTAAAAGAGCGTGTTGATTCGACTGTAAATGAAGTCAATGCTGGAATGGTGGCAAAAGAACGCGGCATTAGCTTTAGTGAAAAGATTTCTTCCAGCGAATCTGGTTACGAAAACAGCATTTCTATTGAAGTCAAAGGCGATCTTTCAACCTTTACTCTTAAAGCAACCTACATCCCGCATTTAGGAGAACGCGTTGTTTCCATTAATGGATTTAATATTGATTTTTATCCAGATGGACACCTTGTCTACATCCAGCATACTGATGCACCTGGTGTAATTGGAAAGGTTGGACAAATTTTAGGCGACCATGATGTCAACATTGCGACAATGCAAGTAGGACGTAAAGAAAAAGGCGGCGAAGCCATCATGATGCTTTCTTTCGACAAGCATCTTGAGGACGAAATTGTCAAAGAATTAACCGAAGTACACGATATACTTTCTGTCCGTCTGATCGACCTATGAAAATCAATATAAACCTCATGCAAATGCATGAGGTCAGCTTGTAGACAAAGTCTACAAGCTTTTTTGTATAATAAGGGTAATAACAATAATCTGTGGGGGATAAACATGTTATCGAAACGTGAAGAAGAAAGAAGAAATCAATTAGAAGTAGTGGCTTTAGGTGACACGTGGAGCTGACAGATACTAATAGATCGAGGACTTAACCTATATTCTATTGTGAAGTTTGAACATTGTTATCTAGTTTTGAGAGAACATTCTCTCCATCAGGTTTGGTGGCGATAGCGAAAAGGTCACACCCGTTCCCATACCGAACACGGAAGTTAAGCTCTTCAGCGCCGATGGTAGTTGGGGGTCTCCCCCTGTGAGAGTAGGACGCCGCCAAGCTTGTTATTTATATTTATATCGTCGCGGGGTGGAGCAGTTCGGTAGCTCGTCGGGCTCATAACCCGAAGGTCGCAGGTTCAAATCCTGCCCCCGCAACCAAATTGGTCCGGTAGTTCAGTTGGTTAGAATGCCTGCCTGTCACGCAGGAGGTCGCGGGTTCGAGTCCCGTCCGGACCGCCATTTTTATGACTTGTAAACGAAAACGTATAGTTTCGTTTTTTTTTATGTCTTTTTCTTTTTATACGTATCCAAGATATATTGAATGGTTTTGTCTTTGGCTACATGTTATGTAAAAAGAAAAGATAGATCACTTCAACCCAGCCTGGTTTTTTCATACCAGGCTTTCTTTATATCATTTTTCATTGGAACTGAAACTCATAGTGGCTTACACTATATTAATGATGTCTGACATCGTGTCTACTCAATCAATTGATTGCATGAAGGGGCTGTCTTTTTATGGATGAATTTGATCTTATTCGCCGAATTACACCAACAGAAACACATCAGCGTTCTTTGGTTATGGGCATCGGTGATGATGCAAGTGTTTATCAACCTCATTCACATTGTGAAGAGGTCGTTTGTGTTGATACAATGGTGGAACATGTTCATTTTCGCTTTGATTTTTCCACACCTTTTGAGATTGGCTTTAAAGCACTAGCGGTCAATGTCAGTGATATCGCCGCAATGGGAGGAACTCCAAAGTATTATCTTGTATCAATTGCTATCCCGCCTCATGGTGATGAGACGGTCGTGTCAGCTCTTTACGAGGGAATGAAAGCATTGGCTGATACTTATCAAATGGATTTGATTGGTGGAGATACGGTTGCCACTCACAGTGACTTTATCATTACAGTGACAGTCATTGGCGAGGTATCAAAAGGGAAAGCTTGTTATCGTCACAGTGCTCAGACAGGAGACATCGTCTTTGTCACAGGTGAGCTTGGTTCATCAGCTGCGGGCTTATCACTTTTAATGAACGAATTAGACTCTCCCAAGGCAGTCGACACAGCCTTTTTTCTTGAGCGTCATAAAAAACCTCAGCCTCACATTGCTGCTGGTCTCATTTGCTCAAGTTACTCAAGGGTCTCCTTGAATGATGTGAGTGATGGATTAGCGAGTGAGCTGAATGAGATAGCCGAAGCGAGTCATGTGACGATAGAGATAGATGCAAATAAGCTCCCCATACATCCAGATTTACCAGTCCTGCGTAAAGACTGGCTGGAATGGGTGTTATTTGGTGGGGAAGACTTTGTATTAACTGGTACAATTCCACAGGCTGATTGGGATAGCTTTGAAATGCAATGTAGAAAAAAAGACATTCAAGTCAAACGCATTGGACAAGTCAAAGGTGATCAGGCAGCAAGCGTTCTATTAAAAGACAATGAACAGCAAACAATGTTAATGAAAAAAGGATATAATCATTTTAAGAAATGAGGTGACACCCACTGTGAAATTAATGTGGACGACAAAAGGTGCGGATGAGACGAAACGAATTGCCGCTGCTTTGGCCAAACTTGTGATGCCGAGCGATGTTTTGACATTAGAAGGGGATTTAGGCGCAGGCAAAACGACTTTTTCAAAAGGCTTTGCAGAAGGCTTAGGGATTACCCGTATCGTCAACAGCCCTACCTTTACGATTATTAAAGAATATACCGATGGCAGACTGCCACTTTATCATATGGATGTGTACCGCATGGAAGATGCGGAAGAAGATATCGGTCTTGAAGAATATTTTGAGGGCGAAGGTGTATGCTTGGTTGAGTGGGCACATCTCATTGGACCTCAATTACCTTCCTCCTATTTGAAAATAGAAATGCTAAGAACAGAACGTGAAGAAGAACGTCATCTTACGTTTAGTGCAAAAGGGGAACGCTATGAGACCCTTTGTAAGGAGATGAAAGAATTTGACCATACTGGCAATTGATACGTCAAACCATACACTAGGAATTGCCCTTGTCAAAGATTCCATAGTGATTGGTGAAAGTATTACGTATTTAAAAAAGAACCATTCCGTCCGAGCGATGCCGACTGTTGAGGCATTGATGAAAGAATGTGGTGTAGCGCCAAGTGAACTAAGTAAAATTGTTGTAGCAAAAGGACCTGGTTCCTACACTGGCGTTCGAATCGGTGTGACCATTGCAAAAACACTCGCATGGACGCTGTCTATCCCGATATCGGCTGTTTCGAGTTTGGAAACACTTGCGGCAAATGGTCAATACTTTGATGGATGGATCTCACCACTATTTGATGCGAGAAGAGGACAAGTTTATACTGGGCTATATATGTTTGAAGATGGAAAAATCCAAGAGATCAAACAAGACCAAAATATCTTGCTCACGGATTGGCTTCATGAGCTGAAAAAGACAGGAAAGCCTGTCCTATTTCTTGGACAGGATGTGCATCTTCATGAAGAGAGCATTCGCTCCATTTTAGGAGAAACGGCTGTGATCGCAGAGGGAGCTTTTCATAACCCAAGACCTTCAATGCTTGCCTTTTTAGGGACAGATCGTCCTGCAGAGGATGTCCATCAGCTTGTACCTAACTATATTCGTATGGCAGAAGCGGAAGTGAAATGGCTTGAAGGACAAAAATAATCTCAACATAACAGAGATTCGAAAAATGACGGTAGCGGACATTCCAGAGGTGTATACGATTGAAGTGCATTCGTTTACTGCCCCTTGGAAAAAAGAATCATTTGTCTATGAGATTCTTCATAACCAGTACAGCCATTATTTTCTCATTGAAGAAGATGAGCAACCTGTTGGGTATTGCGGGGTCTGGATCGTCATGGACGATGCACAAATTACGAACATTGCAATTCTCCCTGAGCATAGAGGAAAGGGTTACGGGGAAGCATTGCTGCGATATGTCATGGAATTTTGTAAAGAAAAAAAGACAGATCATCTTTCTTTAGAGGTGCGGGTTTCAAATACACCTGCACAATCCCTTTATGAAAAGCTTGGTTTCAGACCAGCTTCTATTCGAAAGAATTATTATACGGATAATGGGGAAGATGCATTGGTCATGTGGGTGAATATAAATGAGTGAACAAACAGATCGATTCATATTAGGTATAGAGACAAGCTGTGACGAAACAGCTGCATCTATTGTGAAAAATGGGAAAGAAATTGTAGCGAATGTAGTCGCGTCGCAAATAGAAAGCCATAAACGATTTGGCGGTGTTGTCCCAGAAATCGCTTCAAGGCATCATGTGGAGCAAGTTACTATCGTGTTAGAAGAAGTGATGACACAGGCCAATATGAGCTTTCAAGATTTAGATGCCATTGCTGTCACAGAAGGACCAGGCTTAGTTGGCGCCCTTCTGATTGGTGTCAATGCAGCCAAGGCACTGAGCTTTGCCCATCAAATTCCTCTTGTTGGTGTACATCATATTGCAGGGCATATTTATGCAAATCAACTTGTAGATGAATTACAGTTTCCATGCTTGGCTCTTGTTGTTTCTGGAGGACATACTGAACTTGTACTAATGAAAGAGCACGGATCATTTGAGGTGATCGGAGAAACATTAGATGATGCGGCTGGAGAAGCTTACGATAAAGTGGCCCGGACGATGGGTCTTCCGTATCCAGGCGGACCTCATATTGATCGGTTAGCACATGAAGGAGAGCCAACGATTAAGCTTCCACGAGCATGGCTTGAAGAAGGCTCTTATCACTTTAGCTTTAGTGGATTAAAATCAGCTGTTATTAACACACTACACAATGCCTCTCAAAAAGATGAAATAATTGCTCCAGAGAATTTGGCAGCAAGTTTTCAAGCAAGTGTCATTGAAGTACTTGTTGGAAAAACATTAAAAGCGGCAGAGGCCTATGGCGTCAAGCAGGTTGTCCTAGCTGGTGGCGTCGCTGCCAATAAAGGTCTGAGAGAAGCCTTAACAACAGCATTCACAAAGCTTCCTGACGTAAAGGTCATTGTTCCTCCGTTATCTCTTTGCACAGACAATGCAGCCATGATCGCTGCTGCTGGAACCATTGCGTTTGAGAGAGGAATAAGAGGCGATATGGCGATGAATGGCCAGCCGGGCTTACCACTTGTCTCATATGAATGAAAACGCCTGTGGATACACAGGTTTTTTTCATTTTTAATGAAAGCGATTTATTCACAAGCAATCCGGGTATATCCACAATTGTTAGAAAATTTCGTTATAAAATGATGGGGATGTGCATAAATATGATCTTTTATGTGGATATGTGATTAAATATCTGTGGACAAAGTGGATAAGTCTATTTTTCAAAAGAATAATAAAGAACTTATTGTGGATACTAATGTGGATAAGAAATCTCCACTAAAGGAAAAAAGAGCACCCATTAGGGCGCCCATTAAGATTCGGATAGCTCTTCCCACTCTGCGAAAAGGGATTCGAGCTCTTGATGAAATGTATCATTTTCTATTTGAATGTTTTGGACCTTCTCGTGATCTTGAAAAATAGCAGGATCACATAGAAGCTCTTCATTGTCACCAAGCTTCGCTTCAATGATAGCAATCCGTTCTTCAATTTCCTCGATTCTACGCTGCTTTTGTCTTTCTTTCTTTTTTAGTTCTTTTTCTTCTGCATAAGAAAGCTTTGCTGTTTCAACTGGCTTTGCTGCTTGTTTTTTAAGCGCCTCATTTTCTTGAATCGCCTCAAGCTCTAATTGTTCATCTTTCTTTTCAAGATAGTAGTCATAGTCACCGAGATACTCTCTTGTTTCTGTAGGTGACAGCTCGAATACTTTCGTTGCTAGGCGGTTGATAAAATAACGGTCATGCGAGACAAATAAGATAGTTCCCGGATAATCAATGAGCGCATTTTCTAAAATTTCCTTACTATCTAAGTCCAAATGGTTCGTAGGTTCATCAAGTATCAGGAAATTGGCTTTTTGGAGCATCAGCTTTGCCAGGGCAAGGCGCGCTTTTTCTCCACCGCTTAATGCATGAACGGGCTTTAAGACGTCGTCACCGGAAAAGAGGAAGTTCCCTAAACATGTCCGAATGTCTTTTTCATTCATGTGAGGATAGTCATCCCAAAGCTCATTGAGCACTTTTTTGGAGGATGTCAGTTTGGCTTGTTCTTGGTCATAGTAGCCAATGGTGACATGAGATCCAAAGGTGATGTCGCCTTTTGCAGGCTTTAATGTGTTCGTTAACGTTTTTAAAAGGGTTGATTTCCCGATCCCATTAGGACCAATGAGTGCCACGCTATCCTCGCGTTTGATCTGAAATGAAAGAGAGGATAGAAGCGGTATTTTTTCATCATAACGAATGTCGAGATCATGTACCTTCAGCACGTCATTGCCGCTTTGTCTCGTAATATCAAAATGAAAGTTTGCGGATTTTTCATCACCTAATGGCTTATCTAAACGATCCATCCGTTCCAGCTGTTTGCGTCTGCTCTGGGCGCGCTTTGTGGTCGAGGCTCTTGCTAGATTGCGATCTACGAAATCTTGAAGCTTTGAGATTTCTTCTTGCTGCTTTTCGTAAAGCTTCATATCACGCTCTAGTTGCTCAGCTTTCAGATCAAGATACTTACTATAGTTGCCTGCAAACTTTTTCATAGCCGTTCTTGAAACTTCATATACATGGTTCACCACTTTGTCTAAGAAGTATCGATCATGGGACACGATCAGAATAGCGCCTGTATAATTTTGCAAATACTGCTCCAGCCATGATAAGGTATCAATATCTAAATGGTTGGTCGGCTCGTCCAGAATTAAGAGTTGTGGTTTCATTAATAAGAGCTTTCCAAGCGCTAGACGGGTTTTCTGACCACCACTTAAGGATTGAACGGTTGTCTCATCTTCAAAGTGACTAAAGCCGAGCCCATGAAGAATAGAGCGGACATCTGCTTCGTATTGATAGCCGCCTTGATCTTTAAATTCCTGCTGTAGCCTGTCGTAGGTTTTCATGAGGGAATCCAGCTCGGCACCTGTGGAAGAAGCCATTTTCTCTTCAATGGTTCTCATCTCTTGTTCCATTTTTTTTAAATGATCAAAAACCGATAATAATTCGTCTTTTAACGTACGTGTAGACGTCACATCGGTATGCTGTGCTAAATAGCCGATCGATAGGTCTTTCGGTTTGATGATCTCACCTTGTTCGTAAGACAATTGACCGGCAATGATTTTCAAAAGGGTGGATTTGCCTGCGCCGTTACGACCTACAATGGCAATCCGATCCCTTGCTTTCACTTCCAATTTTATATTCGTTAAAACGGTATCAGCACCAAACGATTTGGACAGCTGATTCACTTGTAGAATCATCATGTAACTTCACCTCTGCTATAATATGTTAAGTGTAGCTTATCAGCAGTAAACCAGCAAATATTACATACAATCGCCATATTCAAATGAAAGACAGATAGGAAAAAATAGTGTATCATTTGAGTGAGGGAGCGTTGAAAAGATGAGGCAATTTAGCCACTTTAACGAACAAGGAAGAGCAAAGATGGTCGACATTAGTGACAAATCATCTACTATGAGAACCGCTGTTGCTGCTTCAAGTGTTCGTATGATAAAAGAAGTGTTTCATAAAATAGAGCAACGTGAAATTGGAAAAGGGGATGTGCTGTCTGTTGCACAGGTTGCTGGCATTATGGCAGCAAAGCAAACATCTACCATTATTCCAATGTGTCATCCGCTTGCATTAAAAGGAGTGGATATCTCCTTTGATTGGGAGGAAGACGGAAATGCGCACATTCTGAACATACAAGTACAGGTGAAAACAAAAGGAAGTACGGGTGTGGAGATGGAAGCGCTCACCTCTGCTTCAGTATGTGCACTGACCGTTTACGACATGTGCAAAGCGATTGATAAAGGCATGATCATCGGTCCTACCTATTTAATTGAAAAGACAGGCGGGAAAAACGGTGATTTTCACAGAGCATCTGATATTTAAGTTGGAGGACCTTATATGAATATAGATCAGTCAAAAATTCCACAAGCGACAGCCAAACGTTTGCCGCTATATTACCGTTTTTTAAAAAATCTGCATGCATCAGGAAAACAAAGGGTCTCATCGGCAGAGCTTAGTGATGCAGTCAAAGTGGATTCTGCTACCATTCGCCGAGATTTTTCGTACTTTGGTGCACTTGGGAAGAAGGGGTATGGCTATAATGTCGATTACCTTTTGACCTTCTTCAGAAAGACACTTGACCAAGATGAAATGACCAATGTCATGCTCATCGGTGTCGGGAATTTAGGGACTGCTTTTTTACACTATAATTTCATCAAAAATAATAATACAAAAATTTCAATGGCTTTTGACGTCAATGAGAGTAAAATAGGTAGTGAGATAGGCGGCGTGCCTGTCTATGATTTGGATAAGCTTGAAGAGCATGTTCAAGAGGTAGGAGATATACCTGTTGCCATTTTGACAGTACCTGCCGTAGCAGCTCAACCCATTACAGATCGTTTGATTGCCCTTGGCATCAAAGGGATCCTTAATTTTACGCCGGCCCGATTGAATGTGCCGGAACACATTCGAATTCATCATATAGATTTGGCGGTTGAACTTCAGTCTCTTGTGTATTTCTTAAAGCATTACTCTATTACACAGGAGGATTGACGAAAAGGGGTAAAGGGGGTGGAGCAAATGGGTCCGATTGGTCCTGGAAGTTTGGTTCTGATTGCGATTGTTGCGCTCATTATTTTTGGGCCGAAAAAGCTTCCTCAATTAGGAAGAGCAGCAGGAGATACATTACGGGAATTCAAAAATGCCACAAAGGGTTTAGCTGATGATCAGGAAGAAAATAAGAAAAAAGAAGATCAGTAGAATAGGATGAGCTTCATGAATGTCAAAGATATGCCGCTTATGGAGCATATTGTGGAACTGCGAAAACGTTTAGTGGTCATTGCGATGTTTTTTGTTGCCTTTATGGTGGCAGGTTTTTTTCTCGCTAAGCCGGTCATTGTATATTTACAAAATACGGATGAAGCGGCAACACTGACGCTGAACGCGTTTAAGCTCACAGATCCTCTGTACGTGTTTATGCAGTTCGCATTTGTCATTGCTTTGGTTTTGACGTGTCCCGTGATTTTGTATCAGCTATGGGCGTTTGTGAGCCCTGGCTTATATGATAAAGAAAGAAAGGTGACACTTGCTTATATTCCGATTGCACTGCTTTTATTTTTAAGCGGTGTGGCTTTCTCTTATTTTATTTTGTTTCCGTTTGTCGTTGATTTTATGATACGGATGTCGAATGATTTAAATGTAGAGCAAGTCATTGGGATTCATGAGTATTTTACATTTCTGATGCAGTTAACACTTCCATTTGGCTTTTTGTTTCAGATGCCCGTTGTGTTGATGTTTCTCACAAGACTTGGCATCATCACACCGATGTTTTTATCAAAAATACGGAAGTATGCCTATTTTGTCCTCCTTGTCATTGCCGCACTGATTACACCGCCAGAGATCGTTTCCCACCTCATGGTTACTTTGCCGATGCTCGTATTGTACGAAGTGAGTATTGTCATTTCGAGAGTGACCTATCGTAAAATGCAGCAAACAGAGACAGAGGAGAAAGAAAATGATGATGTCTCATAAAAAACATCGTGATCCAAATAAGGGTCACGATGTTTTTTCTATTTTGACAGGAATTGATTGATTGCTTGGAATAGATGCTCATAATAGGCGGGTTCATGCGGGACAAAATCTTTTACACAGACTATTTTGCTTTCCTTACGTCGTTCTCCGGCTTTATCAATTTCAAAACCCTCCAGCTTCATGTTGTCAATTTTTCTAGTGAATAGCTGCTGTGCATCCATTAGCTTTGCTCTGTAAAGTCCAGCGACTTCTTCTTTTTGTAATTGAATGTTCATCTGCTCTTCTGGCTCATTTAAGATGTTCAGTTTTTCTTGTTCCATGAAAACGTGTCCCCCCATAAAAAAACCATTTCCCACGTACGGAAAATGGTTTTTGATTTATTTTTGCTGCTGTTTTTTGAGTTTGACAGAGAAGGCAAACATTTTAAGCGCGATATTGATATTATAGGCCGCAAACACCATCAGCAAAATGCTGTAAAATGACCACATGTCACCTGGATTTTGAATGGCCATATAGGTGAAAGCCACACCTACGGCAAAATAAATGATGCCCCATACAACAGGGTTTCTCATGAGAAAAAGCCTCCAATAATCATTTGCATTGTTTGAGATTGTTCTTCAATCATTTTTCTTACTGGCTCAATCTGCACAAGAATGACAAGCGAGTTCATTAGCATATGAGCACCGATTGGAACAATGATTCGTTTTGTTTTCGCATATAAAAAGGCAAAGGTAAAGCCCATTGCGGTATAGAGCAAGATATGTGGGAAATCATTGTGTACAGCAGCGAAAACCACTGAACTGACAAGTGCTCCAATGAAAAAATTCGTTTTTTCATAAACCACACCAAAGATGATTTTTCGAAAAATGATTTCCTCTAATATCGGTCCAATCAGGGCGATGACGATCACAAGCCATGGAACTGCATCCATAATGGATAAGATGTTTTGAGTATTTTCAGATTCTCTGCCAATGCCAAATGCATATTGTTCAATCGCCCCCGCAATTGATTGTGCAAAGAGCGAAAGAAAGAAACCGACAATGATCCAAACGATTGCCGCGCCGACTGAAGCCGGTGCTTCATTTCGAAGTGAAGCTTTTGGCACAGTCCGAAGAATGAGCAGAATAATGATTAATCCGACACAGAAACTAATAATTGTCCATGTACCTGACAATTTAGAGAGCTCTGCTTGTGTCATCGGTGTCTGAATGTAGCCTAACCATTTCATGATGAACACATAAGGAATCGCAGAAAGCTGCACCAATATATACGTTAAGATGATGTACCAATATTGTTTTTTCAAGTAACGAAAACCCCTTTACTAAAAGAACTAGATTTATTGTAACACAAGTCTTCTTTTTCGATGAAAAGGAAAGAATCTGAGTTGAAAAAAGATCATGAAAGCGTAAAAATTTTTAAAGGTTTTTACTTGAAATTGCAGAAGACATTCTTTATTATAATAAATGTGTTAGCACTCACTGGTGATGAGTGCTAAAAAAAGACTACATATAAAAATTGAGGAGGTTGTTTCTTATGTTAAAGCCATTAGGCGATCGCGTAATCATTGAACTCGTTGAATCTGAGGAAAAAACCGCTAGCGGTATTGTGTTACCGGATTCTGCAAAAGAAAAACCGCAAGAAGGTAAAATTGTTGCAGCAGGTTCAGGTCGTGTACTTGAAAGTGGTGAGCGCGTTGCGTTAGAAGTAAACACAGGCGACCGCATTATCTTCTCAAAATATGCAGGCACTGAAGTGAAATATGAAGGCAAAGAATATTTAATCCTTCGTGAGAGCGACATTTTAGCTGTTATTGGTTAATCACATAAAAAAACTTTGAAATAAATTTTTAAAAAGACTGAGGAGGTTTCGTTATTATGGCAAAAGATATTAAGTTCAGTGAAGAAGCACGTCGCGCAATGTTACGTGGTGTAGATGCACTTGCAGATGCTGTAAAAGTCACTTTAGGACCTAAAGGACGTAACGTAGTTCTAGAGAAAAAATTCGGTTCTCCACTTATCACAAATGATGGTGTAACGATTGCAAAAGAAATCGAATTAGAAGATGCATTTGAAAACATGGGTGCAAAACTTGTGGCTGAAGTTGCAAGCAAAACAAACGACGTAGCTGGTGACGGTACAACAACTGCAACAGTTCTAGCTCAAGCGATGATCCGTGAAGGTCTTAAAAACGTAACAGCTGGTGCAAACCCTGTTGGCGTTCGTAAAGGGATCGAAGAAGCAGTAAAAGTAGCTCTTGAAGGCTTGCACGAGATTTCTAAACCAATCGAAGGCAAAGAATCAATTGCTCAAGTTGCGTCTATTTCTGCAGCAGATGAAGAAGTTGGAAGCCTAATTGCTGAAGCAATGGAGCGTGTAGGTAACGACGGCGTGATCACAATCGAAGAATCTAAAGGATTCACAACTGAGCTTGAAGTGGTTGAAGGAATGCAGTTTGACCGCGGATATGCTTCACCATACATGGTGACGGATTCTGATAAGATGGAAGCAGTTCTTGAAAATCCTTACATCTTAATCACTGATAAAAAGATCACAAACATTCAAGAAATCCTTCCAGTACTTGAGCAAGTTGTACAACAAGGAAAACCATTATTGCTCATTGCTGAAGATGTAGAAGGCGAAGCACTTGCAACTCTTGTTGTGAACAAACTTCGTGGAACATTCAACGCAGTGGCAGTAAAAGCACCTGGATTCGGTGATCGTCGTAAAGCTATGCTTGAGGACATCTCTGTTCTAACTGGCGGAGAGTTAATCACAGAAGACCTAGGACTTGACCTAAAATCAACTGAAATCGGTCAGCTTGGCCGCGCTTCTAAAGTCGTTGTGACAAAAGAAAACACAACAATCGTAGAAGGCTCAGGAGATTCTGCTCAAATCGCAGCACGTGTGAACCAAATCCGTGCGCAAGTTGAAGAAACAACTTCTGAATTCGATAAAGAAAAATTACAAGAACGTCTTGCTAAACTAGCTGGTGGCGTCGCTGTCATCAAAGTTGGTGCTGCAACTGAAACAGAACTAAAAGAGCGTAAACTACGCATCGAGGATGCACTCAACTCAACTCGTGCAGCAGTTGAAGAAGGTATTGTATCCGGTGGTGGTACAGCACTTGTAAATGTATACAAAAAAGTCACTTCAATCGAAGCAGATGGAGACGTTCAAACAGGTGTGAACATCGTTCTACGTTCTCTTGAAGAGCCAATTCGTCAAATCGCTCACAACGCAGGTCTTGAAGGATCAGTCATCGTTGAGCGCTTGAAAAACGAAGAAATTGGCGTAGGCTTCAACGCAGCAACAAACGAATGGGTAAACATGATCGAAAAAGGAATCGTTGACCCAACAAAAGTAACTCGCTCTGCACTTCAAAACGCAGCTTCTGTTGCAGCAATGCTTCTAACAACTGAAGCAGTCGTTGCTGACAAACCAGAAGAAGGCGGCTCAGGCGGCGGAATGCCAGATATGGGCGGCATGGGTGGAATGGGTGGAATGATGTAACACCCGCAAAAACCCCTTGAAATATAGGGGTTTTTGTTTTGTCTTCATCTAGTCAGAAATAATAATGAATTGAAACCTTCGCCGCTTCTCAATCGTTTACATAAGAGACAGTGATTTTAAAATTTTTATCTAAAATGAAGAAATGAGATGATTTTAAAAAGAAAAGCGGTGATCACATGGGCTTTACTACTTGGGTAGCGATTATTGTTGCATTGGCCGTCGTATTTGGATTGTTTGGATCGAAAAAGCGTGATAAATAAAGAAAGAGTGAAATTCCACTTCCGAATAGGGAGTGGGATTTTTATTGCTATGTGTAATACGTTTGAAGAGAAAGATGAACAATCATGCTGTAAACATTTGAAAGTTACATAGAAAGCACTCTTATGATCAAGAGTGCTTTTTTATTTGAGAGATATAAGATACCTTGGCTTATAATGTCACATTTTCTTTAAAATTACATAAAAAAATCCACTATTTCCATAAAAAATCAGATCAATTCCTTATAATAAAAGTATCTGAGAAATGGGGAGTGAGTCGAGATGGACCAAAACTTGCTGCAAATGAATCAAGTGAGATCAGAGGATGAATTAGCGGTTGTGAATATATCTTCTACAGAAATTGGGGCGCTGTCAAAGGAAGCGGCTGAGCGGATTTTACAAGCGAAGGATACGGATTATATTCATCAAATCATGTATGTTCCGATTGAAAAGAAAGCAGATTTGCATTGGCTGATTCAACGTATTGGACAGGCGTTAGAAGTTGAGGATAACGATATCGTTGCGCTTGAATTGGCTGATTTGCTCTATTTCTTTGTCATTCCATTTTATAAGGAGTATATTTTGAGGGAACGTCATTTGTATGAGTGTATAGATGATTTGTTGGCACGATTAGCATCATGGGCTCACTCAGATATTCACACACTGGTCGATGCGATGAGAGACGATTTGTTTGTATAAACTTGAAAAAAGCTTGTAGAGTGATCCTCTACAAGCTTTTCTAAATTATTGGGCTCTTTCCCAAGTGATCTTTGTTTCATTTGTTTTTTTCGTTCCCTTTGCCAGCACTTTGCCGTTTTCTTGTTTCACGGTGATGTTTAGGCCGTAAAAAGAATACAGGGCGCCAAGACTGTCATTTTCGGGTTTATGAAGATTGTTTTCTTTTTCAGTTGAAGCTCCAATGGCAAGCGTTTTGGCAAAGTTTAAACCGATGACTTCAGCGTAATCACTATTGGTATCAGAAGAAACTGTTACGTTTAAAGAAATAATTTTTTTCTTTTGATCAACGGTGATGTCCGTGTCTTTTATAAGTTTAGACTGCTCCATGACTTCTTTCGTTTCTTTTTGAATGCGTTCATTGATCGTTGGAAGTGCCTTCGTTTCTGTTTTTTGTTCGTTTGTTGTATTTGAGCAAGCTGCTAGTATGAAGAGGCTTGCAACTAGGCTCATGAAAACAAGTAGACTTTTTTTCACGTTCGTTCTCCTTTTTTCTCGCAGTATGTATGTTTATGTTACCACGAATCCTTGATTTGATTAAAAGAGAAGTGTTGATAAGCTGTGAACAATAAAAAGCACCCTCTATCGGGCGCTTTTTTCTTATTGTGCTGAAAGGCTTGTACTTAATGGAACAGAAGAAATGACAGTGAATTTTGGAGCCGCAGCACCAGACTCTAAATTCTTACGTAAAAGCGATGATTTGATGGATCCATCCCAATTTTTATAGACACTACCTGAAGTATTCGCACGAAGCTGTACATTTGAGAAGCTTGCTTGTGAGTAGCTGTTTGTTCCATTATCTTGTACGCCATGTACCATTTTGACGACATCGAGGTTTTTCAAACGGCTAGGCTTGTAAATAGGCTGTTTATAGCGCAATGTCCCATTGACGTATAGTGACACTGTGCCATCACCATTATTGATGAGCTTTAAATTGACACGTGCGCCATCTTTAATGCTCTTATCGTATTTACTGTTCCAGTATTGACTGCCGCCTTGTGAGCCGCTACCTAGAAAGACCTTATAGCCAGAAGGCGTTTTTGAAATACCACTTTCTATAACGGCAGAGCCGAGACCGAGATACCAGTCCGCATAGCCATTTTTAATGGTAGCTGTTTTCGGCAAGACAATATCAGTCGAGATACCCGACCATTTGGCCTCATCCGTTTGTGTCACAATCGCGCCGTGACGAGGGCTAGCTGCAGATGCGGGGATACTTGATAGCATCAAAACGAAGGTCAAACTTACACTCAAAACAATAAACCATTTTTTCATGAAAATTCCTCCTTAAAGTTGATTCACTTTCATTATATAAAATGAAAGATGGTGGTCTACTTACAATGTTCTGGCTTCTTTTGGAAGTATTTATAAAAAAAATCGGTCAAAAAGTGGTCAACTTGTATTCGAATTGTAATGTGTCTGTAAAATAACTGGGTGCATCTTCATGTATAATGAATGCAGAAACCAAATACGGAGGATTTTTTAATGAATAAAAAGCTTATCGCGACAATCGTAACAGTAGCTAGTTTATTTTTGGCGTTTAGTTTCTCACATGGAGCAAGTGCAAAAAAAGTAAGCGGCAATATTACTTGGTATAATGGTGTCGGTAAAAAAGGCGCAGATGGAAAAAAACTCGGTCATTGGGATGCAGCAACTAAAATGGGATTTGACGTACCGAAAAAAGGTACAAAACTAAGAGTGACAACAAAAGCGAAACCACATAAAGTGATTACAGTATATAAATATGATGTAGGTAGAATGCCAAACGCTGTATTAGATGTCAGCCCAAAAGCATTCAAAGCACTAGGGTATAAAACAAGTAAAGGTGTCGTAAAAGGGCATTACACTTATTAATACATAGGCATGCAAAGAAGCGGGAAAAGTTCATTTTCTGGCTTCTTTTCTTGTAGAGAGGGTCTGAAAGGCAATGAAAAAATCAACATGGTGGATCATCACAGTCATCGGAGTCGCAGTGATTGCGGCCGTCATCTTCTTTTTAATGAAGCCGGGGCAAGAGGCGAAGCATGCGGGAAAAGTGAAAACAAATCAGGATGCAAAAGACGAATTACTCGTTTCATTTACAGATCAACAGTTAAACAATACGTATTATCTGCATGATCGGGCGCTTCATACAGAGAAACTGACCGCCTATCCTTCGATTGCTTATGATTCTACGAAACAGCTTTTATATTACACGTACACGGATGAAGACACGCAAAAAGTGAGTATTCGAGAACTGAATGTAAAAAAAGATGAAGAAAAAACGCTTTTTACGAGTCATGATTCCATCGACAGTATGAGGCTGTCTGGAGACGGGAAACAGTTATATCTTAGATATAATAAGGATTCCGGGGAACAATTTTATGTCGCTATGTTTGATGTGAACACACGCAAAGTGAAGGTATTGTATCCAGAGAAAAGTAAGGATGACACGGTAAGTTCTTTTGCTTATGATCCGGCGTCAAATCATTTGGCAATCCAGCATTATTCCTTAAAAGAAGATTACAAGAAAACCGATGAAGCGAATGAAAAGGGAAGAGACCCTGAACCAACGACCATGAAGATCACCCTTCAGACAGGCGCGAAGGGAAAGCAAATTGCACGCATCTCACAAACGATCAATGATATTTCATTTTCACCAGATCATAAGACATTGATTTATACAGAAGTGAAGGTGCGAAAAGAAAAAGAAGTATCCACTATAAAAATGCTTGATGTAGAAACGGGAAAAACGACGACACTCGTTAAGAATAGTAAGGATGTGCATATTTTAAGTGCCGCACAGCCGCAATTTTCTACGGATGGATCTTCTGTTTATTTCTTAGGTGTTGCTAAAAACGCAAAAGAATTAAAGGATGACACCGGTCGAAAAGCAAAGGTAAGAACAATATTTGAATACAATATTAAGAAGAAAACAGTGGATGCCGCTTGGGAGAAAGATGGCGGGATTGTTAATAATTTCACTGTCAATCGGTAAAAGGTACGTTCAGTTATTGATATAACTGGACGTTTTTTTATTTTACCGTTTGACATGGTGCATAAATTGAGGAATTTATGTAAGGAAAATCAGTTTTTAAGGTGGAAAATGTGTGGTATTTTCATATTTTGCTTATGTGACAGAGGAAAAGAAAGAGAGTAATATGAGTGGACATAAAAAAACGAGAGGACAGAAAGCTTCTCGTTTTCACTGATTTATTTGGTGTTATGGTCTAATAAGTTTTGAAAAATAAACAGGGCATTAATGGAGTGCGGGAATCCAGCAACTTTTGTACAGTGCTTGATAATCTCCATGATCTCTATGACAGAAAGTCCGATATGTAATGCTTGTTCAAAATGAGTCTTTAATTCTTCATCACTATCGCCTTTTGTAATGAGGGCAGATAATGTGATGATGGCCTTTTGTTTTTCATCTAAAATGAAGTGGTTGAATTCTTTTTGTTCACCGAGTTCAATTGTTAGCTGTTCAATATTTGACCGAATGCTCTCGTTTTTCTGAATTGAAAGCTCCTCTATGTTACCTGCCGTTGTTTCTTGTGTGATCTGGCAAGTCTCTTTTTCTTCATTCAAATTGAACTCCTCCGTTTTTTATCGCAATTTTCCATTTGTTCGTTCATTGTGGCAAATGTGCCTTATGTTAGATGCAATAGGTATATAGTAGTATTATCGGTTTGCTGCGTCAATTTTTTAAGTGTTGAATGTACAAATAAATGTCATTTTAAGTCATGCATTGTTATATTTTAGAATGATTCAATGAAAAGGAAGGAAAGGGCTAATATATCGCTGTCTGTTAGCCCTTTGACATGATTTACTCAATACATATTTTTACGTATGTCACTGGGGATCGGTTTCATGTGACTAAATAATATCCATCGGCCTCATCATGTCATAATCCTCGTGCTCTAATATATGACAATGCCACACGTACCTGCCGCTGTATGGAACAAAGCGAGCAATGATTCGAATGACTTCACCGGCATGCGCTTGAATGGTGTCCTTGTAGCCTTGTTCATGTAAAGGAGGGGCTTCGTTCGGTCCTGTATACACAATGTCCCCTGTCGATTGATAGACCTCTGTATCAAATGGTCTTCTGTCTATCACCCTAAATTGAACAAGATGTAAATGAATGGGATGTGTGCCCCTTGTTGGATTGACGATGGACCAAACCTCTACACTGCCAAGCCGAGGATTTTCCGTGACAGGGTCATTCCAAAAATGGTTATCAAGCAATAAAATAGGGCGGCCATATTTATCTTGTGTACCGGTAAGAGTGAGCGTACGCTCTTTATCAGCGCGACTAGGCCGAAGTGGTGGAAGCGGTTTGAAAATAGGCCGTAATGTTTTAGGTGCTCTCCCTTTTAGCGGTCGAGTGACTTTAAATTGCATGATGTTGGCATCTGTTTCGGGATTTACTTCCTGTCCGCAGCCGGCTTTATTTTTAAGGGTGATCGTTTTGTTTTCGTAAGCTGAAAAATCAATGATGACATCAAATCGTTCAGCAGGAGCAATGGTAAAGGATTGATGGTGAACAGGTCTTGGTAAAAAGCCGCCATCAGATCCAATTTGCAAAATCGTCGCATCATTGTCTAGATGCAGCTCGTAAGTTCTTGTATTAGACGCATTTAAAATACGAAAACGGTATTTTCGTGGCTCCACTTCTAAATATGGCCATACTTTTCCATTGACCAAAATGGTTTCTCCGCAAAAGAAAGGCACGATAGACGGATCTGGTAGATCACTGTCTTCTGGCGTGTTGTTTGGTCTGCTTGGATAAAACAGCGCGCCATCCTCTTGAAACGTACGGTCCATGATCATTAGCGGAATATCATACTCATCCTTCGGTAATTCTAGCGATTTTTCAAACGCATCTGAGATCAAATAAAATCCAGCTAATCCGGCGTACACATTTAATCGTGTCAATGCCATCGCATGATCGTGATACCACAATGTGCAGGCTTGCTGATGATTTGGGTATTCGTACACTTCCCGTTCAAAGAAGGGGCCGGTTGCTTCAAAGTCTCGTGAAAACCAAGCCTCTGGATAGCCGTCACTGCTTGCTGGTGTGACGCCGCCATGTAAATGAACGACGGTCTTGACTTCTGGTTCATCATGATGGCCTTCGTGAATCGTGTGATCGACCGGTAGAAAATGTTTAAGTGGCAATTTGTTCATCCATTTTACTTTGACTTTTTCATTTCGATTCGCATGAATGGTTGGACCAGGCAAACTGCCATTATAGGTCCATAGCTTGGTTGGGGGCAGGTCTCTATGAACTTTTAGAAATACTTCCTCCATAGCGATTTCATAATACGTTTGTCGTGGGTTCTTTTTGACGGGCTCCGCAACTTCTGGAATTGGCAGCTCGTCAACAAATTTTTCTAGGTTCATGTTGTCTAATCCTCACTTAAAAATTCAATTTGATACAGTATAAGTGCGGACATGAAAATAGGTGAATAAAATAAAAAACCCGCTTTTCAGCGGGAGCATTATGGATGCTTATTTTCAAGCGTTGCATTTGCAGGTGTTTTTTTATTTGGTTTAAAGATGAAATAAGCGGCAAGCACACTGAAGGTAATGATACTCGTCAAAATGAGCTGAGGTCTCATTGATTCGATAAACAGCATCGATATCAAGATGGCGCAAATAACCAAAATGGTAAAGTACGTGAGATATGGGAACAGCCACATTTTGATTTTGAGCTGTTCTGGATTTTCTTTTTCGATTTTACGACGCATTCTTAATTGTGACACAGCAATGACCAAGTAGACAAGAAGGGCAATTGCACCGGATGCATTGACTAAGAACAAAAAGATGGTTTCAGGATAAAAGTAGTTCATCATGACGGCAATGTAAGAAAAGAAGGTGCCAGCGACTGTAGCGGCTACAGGAACGCCACGTTTGCTGATTTTCATAAAGCGTTTCGGTGCTTCGCCTCTTTCTGCCAGTGAATAAAGCATTCTGGACGTTGTGTACAATCCGGAGTTTAAGCAAGATAGAACGGCTGTTAAAACAATGACGTTCATGACTTGAGCTGCTGATGGGACGCCGATGTATTCTAATACCGCAACGAACGGACTTGTTAAAATACTCGCTGAATTCCACGGAAGCAAGGTCACAACGACAGCGATGGAACCGACATAAAACACGATGATACGCCATACAACAGAGCGGGTAGCTGTTGTCACAGACTTGACCGGGTCTGCTGATTCTCCGGCCGCTATTGCCACAATCTCGGTTCCCATGAAGGAAAAGATGACGACGACAATCCCGAGTAAAACAGAGCTGAATCCATTTGGAAGGAAACCACCGTTCCCTGTTAAATTGGCAAGACCTACAGTATGATGACCACCAAAACCAAAGATAAATGCAAAACCGATGAGTAGGAATAGAATGATGCTGACGACTTTGATTAATGAGAACCAATATTCAAATTCGCCAAAAGATTTAACAGAAAAGATATTTGTTAATGTTAAGAGGATAGTGAGGATAAGACTTGTGAGCCAAACAGGTGCATCTCCATACCAATACTGAATAATGGCAGCACCGGCAATGGCTTCGATGGCGATGACAATCACCCAGAAGAACCAATAAAGCCAGCCAATTGTAAAACCGGCCCATGGACCGATGGCATCGCTCGCATATTGTGAGAAGGAACCGCTTGTCGGATAGGCACATGCCATTTCTCCAAGCATTCTCATAATAAAGATTACGAGAAGTCCGGCAAAAGAATAGGAAAGAATGGATCCAGGCCCTGCAGAATGAATGACAGCGCCGCTACCAACAAATAGCCCTGCGCCAATAACTCCGGCAATGGAGATCATGGAAATATGTCTTGTTTTAAGATTTTTTTGAAGACCGTTTGTGATGTTGGACATGTCTTTACCTCCAAACATTTCTCTTGATAGAGAATTTGTTTTTAGAATATTTTAAATTTTATCATACTGAATTGTCATTCAGCATTGGACAGGTTATCAAACTGACATTTCAAACCTCTTAACATGATGTTAAAAAGTATAAAGGATTTGAGAGATTATGTTCCCTCTTTTTCCTCTGTTCATTCTTAAAAATAGCATAAGATCGGATGAAGAGAAGTTGTGTCTTAAAATAAAATTATTCTGAAATTTTACTAGTAAGAGTGAACTTGCCCATATGATCCTCACAGAGTGAATGAGGAAAAGGTTGATGGGAGTAGGTCTTGAGGTCAATTGACCTTGTAAAAATAAGTTTACTTAGGTCAACACATTTCTATGTATCCTATTTTGCTGACACAAGCGAATCATGTTGCTGTAGACCCACACGGGCTTTGCTTTGTAAGATAAATAATAGAAAAGTGATGTGTGAGGAGGCGCGGTTTGACATGGAGCGCTATAACGAATTAAGACAAGGTGAAACAGGTGCTTGGGTCAGCATCATTGCTTATGTGATCTTATCTGCAGTGAAACTTCTGATTGGGTATACGTTTCATTCAGAGGCTCTTTCGGCAGATGGATTGAATAATACGACGGATATTATTGCATCTCTTGCAGTGTTGATTGGACTTCGTATTTCTCAAAAGCCGCCTGATGAAGATCATCCATACGGTCATTTTAGAG
This sequence comes from Bacillus pumilus, assembly GCF_009937765.1. NCBI lineage: Bacteria > Bacillati > Bacillota > Bacilli > Caryophanales > Bacillaceae > Bacillus > Bacillus pumilus. Next base: position 2,458,319 of record NZ_CP047089.1, read on the forward strand.
CAGAGAACATTGCGTCTCTTGTGGCGTCCTTTATTATGATGCTTGTAGGACTTCAGGTTTTGCTGAGTGCAGGTCAGTCGCTCTTCTCATCAGAGCATCAAACGCCTGATATGATCGCAGCTTGGACGGCAGCAGGAAGTGCTGTGTTGATGTATGGTGTGTATATTTACAACCGTAATCTGTCCAAACGGATCAATAGCCAGGCTCTTCATGCAGCAGCTGCTGATAATAAATCAGATGCGTATGTGAGTATCGGAACATTTGTTGGGATTATCGCCTCTCAATTTCAGCTGGCATGGATTGATACACTTGCAGCGTTTGTCATTGGGCTCATTATTTGTAAAACGGCGTGGGAGATTTTCAGAGATGCTTCTCATTCGTTAACGGATGGTTTTCATATAAAAGATATGTCCAAATATAAAGAGACCATTGAAGCAACACCTGGGGTGGGCGATTTGAAAGATATTAAGGCACGCTATCTCGGAAGTACGGTCCATGTGGATGTAGTAGTGGAGGTCGAGCCGCACTTGAACATTGCAGAAAGCCATGATATTGCAGATGAGATTGAACGTAGAATGAAGAAGGAACATGATATTTTACATTCTCATGTTCATATGGAGCCAGCAGGTGAGCCAATAGAAGAGAAGAAGTCTTTTCCATCGTGAGAAGGCTTCTTTTTTCTATGTGTTGATGTTTTATGCAATTGCGCGTTGTATGGTAAAGTTAGACTATATGAAATTAACGGAAACGTGATAGGAGGATCAGGATGGCATTTGATGAACCAATGCATTCAGATTTACAAAAAATCGTAGATAACATCAATAAAGTCATGGTTGGGAAGAAAGACATTGCGATATTAAGCCTTGTTGCGATTTTGGCGAAGGGGCATGTGCTACTAGAGGATGTGCCTGGTGTTGGGAAGACGATGATGGTTCGTGCTCTGGCAAAATCGATTGGCTGTGAGTTTAAGCGAATTCAATTCACTCCTGACCTTTTGCCATCTGATGTAACAGGTGTGTCGATTTATAATAAAAAGACAAATGAATTTGAATTTAGGCAAGGACCCATTATGGGACAGATCATTTTGGCTGATGAGATCAACCGTACCTCTCCAAAAACACAGTCAGCATTGCTCGAGGCGATGGAGGAAGGCAGTGTGACAGTGGACGGAGAAACAATGCTGCTTGCTGATCCTTTTTTCGTCATGGCTACGCAGAATCCAGTGGAATATGAAGGGACTTATCCGCTACCAGAAGCGCAAATGGACCGTTTTTTATTCAAGCTCCAAATGGGGTACCCGACCATGCTAGAGGAGCTGGAGGTACTCAACTTGCAGGAAAAGCAGTCCCCGATTGATACGCTCCAAGCAGTGATGACAAAGGATCATATCCATGCGCTGCAGCAAGCGGTTCAGACCATTCATGTGGATGTATCCATTAAAGAATATATTGTGGAAATTGCACAGGCGACGCGTCAGCATCCATCTGTCTATCTAGGTGTGAGTCCAAGGGGATCGATCGCCCTTATGAAAGCGGCTCAGGCGTATGCACTGTTGAACAGGCGAGATTATGTGATTCCTGATGATGTACAGTATTTGGCGTCTTATACATTACCGCATCGAATGATTTTGACATCAGAAGCGACGTATGAAGGGAAGAAGGCGGAGACACTGCTGCGACAAATGCTTGAACAAATTGGCGTGCCAGTTCAAAAGTCGATGACTCAATGAAATTAGGTCATCGTTTCGCTTTTTCATTATGGTTACGGGTGATGATGCTCATTATTCTCACTGCGGCAGTTTTTTGTTATGCCATGTTTCAGGGAGGGTTTGTGAGTTGGTTCCTTTTTTATGCATTTTTACCATATGCGTTGTATGCTTTGCTGTTTGCGCTCGTGCCGCTGAGAGTGACAGCGAAAAGGACTTTACAACAAACCCGCTTGAAGGCGGGAGACGTGCTGTCCGTTGACCTTGAAATCAAGCGGACAAATCCATTTCCATACGTTTACGTCTTGATTGAGGATGATCCTCCAGACACCTTTCATTTAAAGGAACAAATTGAAATGAAGCAAATGCTGTTTCCTTGGTTTCGGAAAACGTGGCGTTTTTCCTATCAATTGAATGATGTCATGCGCGGGGAACATCATTTGTCAGCGGTTCGAATCAAAACGGGGGATATGTTTGGTTTTGTGGAGAAAGAAGTCATCATCCCGTTAGAAAAAAAGCTGCTTGTTTATCCGAAAATGCTCGATCTTCAGGTTGAGTCTGCTGAGTCAGTGAATGAAAATGGAGGCAAAGCGGTTCACTCTTGGTTAAATGAACCGACCCATGTGACTACAGGTGTAAGGGAATACCAGCAAGGAGACCGTTTTGCCTGGGTGGACTGGAAGACGACAGCTAGAAGAGGCCAGCTGATGACGAAGGAATTTGAACAGAATCAAACAAAGGATCTTGTCGTTTTTGCTGATTTTACAGATGAAGCGGCATTTGAGACCGTCGTTTCTATTACAGCTTCAGTTCTCCAATCGGCAGTGAAAAAAGGAGTTCCGGCAGGCCTTGTCCCACTTGGTGATCAACATGTCTTTCGAGTGGATCAAGGAGAGTCTCATTTGCAGGACTTGCTTTATTTTTTAACAATGGTGCAGCACCATCCTTCTCGCGCACATGAATATAAAGCGTTCGCAGCGAGTGAGTACCAATACGCTGGAAAATATGTCGTTACGGGTCATCTACATGAAGAGCTTGCTGAGAGCCTCTTTGGAAATCGAAATAGAAAGAACATCACTGTTCTTTTAGTGAAGAGAGCCGTGGATCGATACACGGCAAAAGAAAAACAGCTTGTAGACCGGCTGAAGTCATCGGGAATACGCACGACCGTTTTATTTGAAGACCGGCTGCACGAAAGAACTGTGAGGTGACAAACATTTATGCTGCATACGCATCAGCGGCAAAGCCGTTTTGAGTTGTTCATCTATTATGCTGTAGCATTTCTGCTGCTTTGGGAGTGGCTTCGACCGCTTCAAGATTTTACAGAGACGAGTCATACGTCTTATTTCATCATTTTTATAGGGCTTACCTGTTTGTTTACATTCTTTCGTTTGAAGTGGTATGTGACGTTTCCTGTTTGTACTGGCTTGATTTTGCTCGCCTTATATTTGATCTTTTATCAAGCAGAGCCAAGCTATCCGGCTGCATTATTTGATGATATTAAAGATAATATCACCTTGATGAGCACAGGCATGTGGAGTGACATGTATCCCTCCTTCCGCACATTATTGTTTTATATTTTGCTATGGCTGCTTGTCTACTTGCTTCATTATTGGGTGGTCTATCAGCAACGTATCTTTTTCTTTTTACTCATGACGATTGTATATGTCACGATTCTGGATACGTTTACGCCATATGATGCAACCTTTGCGATCGTTCGCATAATGGTGTTTGGTTTTTGTTTGCTTGGGTTGCTGTATTTCGATCGACTGCGTTCGGCTGAAGGCATTCGGGTATCACAGAAGGCGCGTCTAAAGTGGTTTTTGCCCATGCTGGCGCTTGTTCTTCTGTCAGCAACACTCGGTGCTTCTTTACCAAAGTCTGATCCGAAATGGCCTGATCCTGTCCCGTTTTTTAAGGCGGTGACGAATCAAGATGGCTCTGCGGGACAGAATAAGGTGGGATATAGTACAGATGATTCATCGCTTGGTGGACCGTTTAGTGAGGACCAAACACCGGTCTTTAAATGGAGCGGAAAGGAGCCGTCCTACTTTCGTGTCGAAACAAAAAGTATTTACACAGGAAAAGGCTGGGAGGATGCTTCAAATGATACGAAGCCTACTCGGCTAAAAGAGGACAGTGTACCGAATCGTTGGTTTACCGAGCATGTAAAAACAGAGGAGCACGAAACGAGAGTCGATATGGAATCGAATTATCGATTTAATCATGCCGTCTATCCAATTGGGACGATCATGCTGATGCCAATGGATAACATTCCGCTGCAAATCATGGGCAAAACGGAGAAAATTGTCCCGTCTATGCAAAACCCACCTAAAAATTTGGGGAACTATCAAGTCAGTTTCTTATCTCCTACATTTATCCTTGAGGATTTGCAGAAAATCAAAGTACCGACAAAGAAGCAGGTCAATCAGGAGGTTGGCCGTGAATATTTGCAGCTTCCTTCCTCATTGCCAGAACGAGTGAAAACATTGGCAAACAGCTTAACGGAAACGAAGGATAATATGTACGACAAGGCTAAAGCGATTGAGGATTACTTAGGGTCTGCGAAATTTTCATATGAAACGCAAAATGTCGCTGTGCCAAGTAGTCAAGAAGATTATGTGGATCAATTTTTGTTTGATACGATGATCGGCTACTGTGATAATTTTTCAACCTCGATGATTGTGCTACTTCGTTCGATTGGGATTCCGGCGAGATGGGTGAAGGGCTACACGTCAGGTCAATTATATGAAACACAGATGGATGGAAACAATGTGTACGAAGTGACCAATAACAATGCGCATTCATGGGTAGAAGTGTATTTTCCAAACAGAGGCTGGGTGACCTTCGAACCGACAAAAGGTTTTACAAACCCAGAGACCTTTACAAATGAATCGGCTTCAAGTGATCAAACTGATGATGATCAAAAGGAAGAAGATCAGCCTAGCTCTGATGCAAGCGAAGATCAGCCGACAGAACAGCCGCAGCAGCAAGAGACAGCACAGCCGGCTGAACCAAAGAAACAAACAGTGCAAGCGAAGCCTAATATGGTGCATGTTGGATCAATCTTGGGTTTTGCGGCAGGAGCTATGATCCTTCTAGGCTTGATAAGCTGGATGCTTTATCGATTCAGAGGAAGATGGCTGCCATTCTTTATTGTAAGAAAGGTGAAACGTCTGCCAGAGGAGGAAGTATTCTTCTATGCGTATGCTGCGCTATTAAAGCAGCTGAAGCGCAGGGGAATTGAGAAAAAACCTGGCATGACGCTAAGAGAATTTGCTTCTTTGATCGATGACAAAGATGGAGATCATCTGATGACAGAGCTGACGCGACTCTATGAGCGGGCACTCTATCGACGAGAGGATGCGTCGATGCTTTGGGGGCAATCGGCAAAGTTATGGGAAAATTTAATAAACAGGAGATAGTCTTGACCCCGTACCATCCTGTTGTTAGAATAGGTGAATATTAAAACCTTCTAAAATACATGAAATTGAAGCGTTCGGATGTGAGTCTGGGCGCTTCAAAAGCGTGATTCACACTGAGAGCAGGTTTTCTCCTCTCATTTTTTCTGTGCGTTTATAAAAACTATATTGGACATAGAGGTGACACCATGACAAATTTAGTAAATGAAATGATTTTGGTTCTAGATTTCGGCAGTCAATACAATCAGCTGATCACACGCCGTATTCGTGAATTTGGTGTGTACAGTGAGCTTCATCCGCACACTTTAACTGCTGAAGAAATTAAAGAAATGGCGCCTAAAGGAATCATCCTTTCTGGCGGACCAAACAGTGTTTATGATGAAGGATCTTTCCGCTGTGATGAAAAGATTTTTGATCTAGACATTCCGATTCTAGGCATTTGCTACGGCATGCAGCTCATGACTCACTATTTAGGCGGGAAAGTAGAAGCGGCAAGCCAGCGTGAATACGGAAAAGCAGATATCCACATTAATGGAACGCCTGCTTTATTTAAAGACCTTCCGACTGATCAAGTCGTTTGGATGAGCCATGGTGACCTCGTTGTTGAAGTACCAGAAGGCTTTACAGTTGATGCAACAAGTGCACATTGTCCAAACTCAGCGATGAGCTTAGCTGAGAAGAATTTCTATGGCGTTCAGTTCCACCCAGAGGTTCGTCACTCTGAGTACGGAAATGACCTATTGAAAAACTTTGTCTTCGGCGTGTGTGATTGCGATGGCAAATGGTCAATGGAGAACTTCATTGAAATCGAAATGCAGAAAATCCGTGAAACAGTAGGCGATAAACAAGTACTGTGCGCACTAAGTGGCGGTGTGGATTCATCTGTTGTGGCGGTATTGATCCACAAAGCCATCGGCGATCAGCTGACATGTATTTTCGTTGACCACGGTCTTCTTCGCAAAGGCGAAGCAGAAGGGGTTATGAAGACATTTAGCGAAGGTTTCAACATGAACGTGATTAAAGTAGATGCAAAAGATCGTTTCTTAAACAAGCTAAAAGGTGTGTCTGATCCTGAGCAAAAACGTAAATTCATCGGTAACGAATTCATCTATGTATTCGATGACGAAGCGGACAAGCTAAAAGGAATCGACTACTTAGCACAAGGAACACTTTACACAGACATTATTGAGAGCGGAACAGCAACGGCACAAACAATCAAATCTCATCACAACGTAGGCGGTCTTCCAGAAGACATGCAGTTCGAATTGATTGAGCCACTTAATACGCTATTCAAGGATGAAGTCCGTGCCTTAGGTTCAGAGCTTGGCATTCCTGATGACATCGTCTGGAGACAGCCATTCCCAGGTCCAGGACTAGGTATCCGTGTACTAGGTGAAATTTCTGAAGAAAAACTAGAAATCGTCCGTGAATCGGATGCGATTCTACGCGAAGAAATTGCCAACTTCGGCCTTGAGCGCGACATCTGGCAATACTTCACGGTTCTCCCAGACATCCGCAGCGTAGGTGTCATGGGTGACGCAAGAACATACGACTATACAATCGGCATCCGTGCTGTTACTTCTATTGATGGTATGACGAGTGACTGGGCAAGAATCCCTTGGGATGTACTTGAAAAGATCTCAACTCGTATCGTGAATGAAGTGAAGCATGTGAACCGCGTGGTGTATGATATTACGAGTAAGCCGCCTGCTACAATTGAGTGGGAGTAGTTATAAAAGAGATAGAAACCTTTGTGTATAAGGGGTTTCTATCTCTTTTTTATTTTTAATTGCACTTTTTGTTTCTGCTTCCCTAAATAGTCCACAGTAATTGCTTTTAGGGAGGGAATCATCGTTGTGCTTTGTCTCCTTAATGGAGATGATCCTATTTCATTTGTTAGCTGATTAAAATTACTGTTAGTGTACAGTCTCTCCAATGTCATGATTATCATGATCTATTATTTAAACGATATTGATGTGGTGTTAAGTGATACTTTTTCTTAAATAAACGAATGAAATGCTCTACATTTTGATAACCAACGGCTGTCGCAATATCATTTATTTGTAAATTACTGCTGGTTATCATTTCGCAGGCTTTTTCCAATCTTATTTCTTGTCGAATCTCACGAAATGATTTGCCAAGCTTACGAGCTATATATTTAGACAGATAAGATGGTGAAAGGTTAAATTCCTCTGCCATCTCCTGGATTGTTATATGCTCACAACATTGCTGAATATATTGGAGCATTTGAATCATACGTATATCACGATATTGTTTGACCTGATTTACGTTCATATGACTTGGTTTGAATCTTAATAAGAGACATAATAATATCTCAAACAAATTATTCATAATCAACTGGTATCCAGGAAATCGATTATAATTTTCTGTAAACAGTTGAAGAGAGCAGTCTACCAAATTTTTATCCAAGTGACTATGGAAAATAAGAATATTTTTATTTTCTTTTATATATAATGCATTCAAAAAGAATTCTGAAATGACATGATTGCCTTTTAACATTTTAAAAAACACTTTTTGAAAAGTACTTTTACGGATCATGATTTGGATTGCGATTGTATTCTCCATTACAATTGGCTTGTGTAGGGTGTTAGGTGGAATAAAGGCGATATCTCCTGATTTTAAAGCCATTTTTTTATCTTCCACTTCTACATACATTTCATTTTCCAGAACATAGATCATCTCAAAGAAATCATGGATAGCCGACAATTGAGGCATAAAACGGCTATACTTTCTCACTTCGATATCTTTCTCCTGACCTAACCACATGGTATCCTCTTTTTCAAATTCATTCTGCCCTTTTAGCAAAAATTCTTCTATATATATTTGCTTATGCATGAAAGTGTTTTGATCATAATCCTTCAAAAATAATTGCAATGATTGATTGTCATGCTTTTTCTGTTGGTATTGTTGATAAAAGATTTCTTGCTCGTTGTATTCTCTTAAATATTGCATCGCTTCATGTTTTTCAAGTTTATCTTTTTCCATCTACATCCAAACCTCTAGCCTATTTACTGCAACCACAAGGGCTTTCACTGTTGCTTCTATAATATCTTTATCAATCCCAGCACCCCAATGCATTTTTCCTTGATGTGAAATTCCAATCTGTGCACAGGCTTTTGCTTGAGAATCCTTGCCCAAAGAATTCTGTTCATAGACTTCCAAATCATATTCGAGATGAAAATATGCTTTTAACGCATTACTGATCGCATCTAAACTTCCAGTGCCAGTTCCTTGTATGTCAATTTGTTGATGATCTCTCAGCAAAGTTAAGGTGACTTCCTGCTTTTCTCCTTTATGAAATTGATAATCAAGCAGCTGGAAATGAGGGTGAAAATCAACATACTGCTTTTCAAAAACATGATATATTTCTTCGACAGACAATTCCCTATTTGACTGATCAGATACTTTCTTCGCTTCATATCCCATGGCTTCATTCATTTGATAAGGAAGTTGAATGCCATAATTTGTTTCTAGTATATAACCTATGCCGCCTTTTCCAGACTGGCTATTGATTCGAATCACATCCGTTTGATAATTCCTCCCCAAGTCAACTGGATCTACTGGGATATACGGAACGTCCCATTTATCAACATGATGTTCCTTTCTATATTTCATACCTTTAGATATCGCATCTTGATGTGACCCAGAGAATGCGGTGAATACCATCTCGCCAGAATATGGCTGTCTCTCATGAACAGTAATGTTGGTTAGTTTTTCATATTGTTTACGAATCGCTTCTAGGTTATTGAAATTCAATTTTGGATCATAACCTTGTGAGTACATATTCATCGCCAAGGTGATCAAGTCTACGTTCCCTGTACGTTCACCGATACCGAATAATGTACCTTCGACTCTTTCTGCGCCAGCTAGCACGCCAAATTCTGCATCACTCACCCCAGAACCGCGGTCATTATGAGGATGAACAGATAATGTCACACTGTCTCGGTAAGACAGATTTTTGTGTATATACTCAATCTGACTTGCAAAGATATGAGGCATTGAATATTCAACTGTTGTCGGAATATTGATGATCGCTTTATGATTTGGTGTCGGTTTCCAAATATCTAAAACACTGTTACAAATATTTAAAGCATAATCAACTTCTGTTCCTGGAAAGCTTTCAGGACTATATTGAAAATAAATATCGCTTTCTGTTTTTTCGGCAAGTTCCTTGACTAAAATAGCTCCATCCATTGCCATTTGTTTCACTTCATCTTTTGTTTTCTTAAATACTTGTCTGCGCTGCGCTTCTGAAGTCGAATTATATAAATGAACAATCGCTTTCGGTACCCCCTTAATGGCTTCGAAGGTCCGGCGGATAATATGCTCTCTCGCTTGCGTGATCACCATAATCGTGACATCGTCTGGAATCATATGATGATCAATCAGTGTCCGTAATAGCCTAAACTCCGTATCAGAAGCAGCTGGAAATGCGATTTCAATTTCTTTAAAACCGATCTCTACTAGTAATTGGAACATTTCCAATTTTTCTTCTAAGTTCATAGGAATAGGTAATGCTTGATTTCCATCCCGTAAGTCCACACTGCACCATATCGGAGCACTTTCTAATGTTTCGTTCTTCACCCAATCATAAGTAAGGTTCGGTGGCAAAAAGTATTTCTTTTCGTATTTTTTGTGGTTAAACATCATCCATTCCTCCTGTAATTGGAATATAAAAAAAGCCTATCATCTCCAAGATTGAACTTGGAGACGAAAGACTTCTTCTTACGCGGTACCACCCCTGTTTCATGATAACTTTACATTATCATGCCCTTATTCGGATACAGATTGTTATATCTTATATCCTTCCCATATAACGGTGGGGCGCCGACCTTAACTACATCAATCCTTTTCATTTCACTAAGGCTACTCTAAGGTGAGTTCCTTGCCTTTTTGTTATTGCTTCTCATCAACCAGCAACTTTCTGAAAACATTTAGGCAAGTACTATTCCTTATCATCGCATTCTCATTTTTCTGATTTTTTCTATTATACCAAGATGACAAAAAAGAGGTAGTGGTAGGGATGTCTTTTTCAATTGATTTTTTTTGTCCTATGGGTGCTTATCTTCATTTTACTTCTGTTTTAATGTGGTATCCTCCTCACCAAATAAAAATCCAAGGCCACAAATAAAGGTGAGTGAATTCAAAGCGAACAATAAAATCGCGCCCATTTTTTTCATATCAATTAACCTCCTCTTAAATTCAGTCTGCTAGCCTTCAAAATTTAAATTCACTGGTTCATCCTCTAAATGATCCACAGTATTTTGTTCTGTCACTGGCACACTTTCATCTACAATTTTAAAACTAAGTTCGTCCATCCAAATGTGACCTGGACCTTGTAGTAATATGCCAAACGCAATGACTTCACTTTTTACTGGAACATCTAGTACGACACTAAAATGATTCCAGCCATTTGTTCCTGTAATAGGACGGTTCATCATGTTGTCAAACGCAAGAATTTCACCTGAAGAGTGGTCAATTCTCATCCATAAACCAGCTGAGCCTTGCACATCTTCGCTTTTAACAAAAGCAGAAAATTGAAGCCGTTCTCCTCGGTAACGATCAGATTTAATTTGCTGCATCAATGTTGCGAAACCTCCAGCTTTTTTATCATTTGATTTTAAATAAGCGGAGTTAGTCCCACTGTGTACAATTCTGTTATCCAAACCTGTTTCATAGTCAGATGGGGTATCCCCCGTCATAATCCATCCAGTAGGTGTGTTCTGATGATCTGCCATATTTGTTTCCTCCTCATTAATTACATTCCTTAATAATTTCCGATAACGTGCGGGTGACATGTCATATATCTTCTTAAAGGCTCTAGTAAAGGATTCCTGTGAACTAAATCGATACTGCAATGCGATGTCAATCGCCCGTTGGTCTGTATGAATTAAATCCTTCGCCGCTTGGGTCATCCGTCGTTCCCGTATATAATCAACCACTGACTTCTTAATCACTTTTTTGAACATACGGTGAAAGTGAAACCTAGAATAACCAGCGTGTTTCGCTAGAGTTTGAAGCGGTAAATCATCTTTCAGATGCTGTTCAATATATTTCAATGTTTCTTGAATCGTTTTCTCATGTTCTTGATAGGACAACCGAGCACCTCCTTGCCTTGTGAGTTTAGTATAGCGGAAATGCTCTTTAGGAAACTTGACTTTTTGTGCTATGTTGCAATATCAAAGAGTAGAGGAAAAGCATTTTAAAAATAAATAAGTGGAAGTCTATTAAAAATCAACAATTAGCACAAATGATCAAAAAAAAGAGGAGGGAAGTAATAAAATAAAAGGTAGAGGGGGGAGAAACAATGGATTACTATGAGAGAATACAGCATTCAATTGAGTTTATTGAGGAGAACCTCCAAAACAATATAAGTATAAAGGAGATTTCCTCGAAATCCTGCTTTTCAGCGTTTCATTTTCAGCGATTGTTTCAAGCCATTACAGGTTTTTCTGTGCAAGAGTATATTAGAAATAGAAGGCTCTCTGAGGCTGCTCGATTATTAAAAGAAACAAAGCAGAATGTCTTACACATAGCGATTGCTTTCCAGTATGGATCTCAAGAAGCGTTTACTCGTGCTTTTGTACAATTCTTTGGAGTGACACCAGGCAGGTTTCGAAAAGAGGGAGTGATGTTAAAGAAACAAAACAAAATGGATTTTTTAGCGTACCAATCTAAGCTAGACAGTGAACTCAATATGAATAAACCTGTTATCACTCAATTAGGCAATTTTTATATCATTGGTTACGAGTATCAAACTAATCTTCAAAATGAGGAATATTTCACTGACATTCCTTTGTTTTATATGGATTTTGGAAAAAAGGAGTATTATCAACAGATTCAAAAGAAAATAGCACCTCATATGGCTTATGGTATATCTACTTCTTTTCAAGATGATGGTCATTTTTCGTTTGTGGTAGGGGAAGAAGTGGAGGATTTCGATCTATAATTAAATGAAGGGTTTGTAAAAATAGTGATTCCTGAGGGGAAATATGCAGAATTTAAAGTGAGTGGATCTCATGAAATGGTGCAAAACACTAGAAGATATATCTATGGTAGCTGGCTTCCAAATTCAAATTATGAAAGAACAAGTGGACCAGATTTTGAAATAACAGATGTCTTACATTCGAATGGCCCGAACGATATCAAAATGAAAATCTATATTCCTATCAAGGAATAAGGGGGATTAAGAGATGCAAATAGAAAGTCTGTTTGGAACTTTTCCTGTAGTTGCGTCAAAGAATATATTGTTAAAAAAGGTGGAAGAGCATCATTTGCCAGAGTTATTTTCAATTTACGACAATGACGCAGTCTTTCAGTATTGTGGAATCATTCCCAAACATAACCTCCAAACGGTAAAAAAGATGATTGGACATTTTGAACGAGATTATACGAAGAAAAGCAGAGTGAAATGGGGAATCTTTCAAAAGAACATGCCCCATACGCTAGTTGGCATCATTGAAATAATGGACCTCAATCAAAAAGTGAATGCGGTGACGATTGGCTATTTCTTGGCAGAGGAACATTGGGGCAAGGGCATCGCAACAGAAGCTGTCTCTACACTTGTGACATTTCTTTTTGAAGAGATTGATATCAATAGAATTCAAGCAGAGGTCATGCCAGCAAATGAAGTATCGAAAAAAGTCCTATTGAAAAATGGTTTTATCAAAGAAGGGCTCCTCAGACAAGCTGTTTTATGGTCTGGCAAAGGAGTTGTTGATTTAGAAATATACAGCATGTTGAAGGCGGATTACATACATGGTGAATAAGCTTGATCACGTGATGATGAGGCGTTTAAAATATCAGCTTTTTGTTTTGCCATCAATACAAACTTAAAGTTGATCTATTCTGGTTATAAAAGTACAAACAAAAAAGCGAGTGAGCATCTCGCTTTTTTTGTTTTCCAACCTATTGTGTATTGTAATCCCGCTTCAAAATAGAATACATAAACACATCATCAAACCCATGTTGGCCAAGATCATACTCTCTCAATAAACCCTCTTGTACAAAATCTATCTTCTCCAATAATTGAACAGAGGACGTATTTGCTGGATCAATAATGGCTTCAATCCGGTTTAAGTTCATTTCCTGAAATCCATATCGCAATACCGCAGTAATCGCTTCCTTCATAATGCCTTTTCTCCAATGATCGTGGTGTAATTCATAGCCAATTTCCGTGCGGCAGTGCTGTTTTTCCAAGTTAAGAAATCCACAGCTGCCGATGATCGCAGGATCATCTTTTAAAGAAATGCCCCACCGGATGCCTGTTTGTTCTTTGAAGATATTGTCATACCACTTGATTTCTCCTTTTGTGTCTTCAATGGATTCATGAGCATCAATGCCCATGTAGCGGCACACGGCTTCATTGGATAAATAGGTATGCATATCCTCAGCATCTTCGATCGTTGCTTGTTTTAAGATTAGTCTTTCGGTATGAATTGTTGGAAATGTTTGTGGAAAGTTGATTTTTTTCATTTGATTATCCTCCATGCGATGTCTTTTGTTCTGTACATGCCTGACAATAAAAAACCCCTTCATTCCTCAGCCAAGCCTTCACCTCTGTCATTCCTTTTCTCTTTGGATAGACCAACTTAACGTACACTTCTTCGTTTCCTTCTATTTTTTTCTGACAGCTAGCACACGTGGGTTCTTCGAATCGAAACAATCGACATACCCCTTTTTGTAGATATTTCTTCCATTATATCAAATATCCAACTTGTTCTTTCGACTCTATTCTTCACTTTCTCTATTTTTATCCGACATATGCTAAGTAAAAGAAATTTCCGTTTGTTGAAACCGTTTGAGAGAAAGCTTGCTCTAACAGGTGTAGGAGGTGTGAGTGAGATGAAGCAAGTGCGTCTAATTAAAAAAGCACAAAGAGGGAATGTCCCGGCATTTGAGACATTAATGCTGATGTATCAAGAGCGTTTATATAAAACGGCTTTTCTCTATACAAGAAATAAAGAGGATTCGTTAGATGCTGTTCAGGAGACGGTCATTAAAGCATTTAAACATTTATCTGGATTAAAAGAACCGGCTTATTTTTCTACATGGCTGACTAGGATTTTGATCAATACACTTTTTGCGATGAAGAAAAAGCAGCAAGATGTTGTGTCGTTTGAACAGCAGCACGAAAGCGTTGAGTGCAATGATTTTTTGGAAGACAAGCTAGATTTAAAACATGCTCTTGATGTGTTAGACGAGCAATATCAGGTTGTGATTCAGCTATTTTATTTTCAAGATTATTCGATTTCGATGATTTCTCAGCAGATGGGTATGCCTGAAGGAACGGTCAAAACTCATTTGTATCGCGCAAGAAAGCTATTAAAGCAAACATTGGAAAAGGAGGAGAGTGTCGATGGAACGAAAAGAAATGAAAAAGCTTTATGATGAGATTGAAGTACCAATGGTAGAAGTAACTTCTGCGGTTCGCCAAGCAATAGGAGATGTGAAAGCGGAAAAGAAAAGACTTTTGTTCACATGGAATTGGAGAACGCCAATATATTCTGTCATCATACTAATCGTTCTTTATTTTTCATCAGGCTTCCTTTTTCCTTCTCTTAATACAGCGATGGCACGCGTCCCGATTATTGGACAGTTTTATATGATGTTTCACGATAAAGTAGGAATGTCTCTTTTTCAGAGTGAGTTGGTGAAGCATGTCAATGAGGGGGCTGAATCAAGAGGGGTTACTGTGAAAGTAAACAGTGTGTATTATGATGCAGGGCGGCTTGTTTATACGTTTACTGTGGAGAATTTGAATACAAAGGAAGATTCTGTACCATTCATAGTCAACAACTTCGATCATAAAAATGAAACTTTCCAACCGAGTTACGACAATCAGGGATTGAAAAAAATGAAAGATGGCCGCTATGTTGGGCAGACGGAAGTCTATACAAATGGACAAACGATCAAACAAGGTCAACAAGTCCCGCTTGTTATTTCGAAGATTGGGGATATTGTAGGGAATTGGCGCTTCAAGTTACCTGTGGTCAAGCAAAAAACCACCTTACTAGCGGGACAAAAAGACGTGTCTATTTTAAATGGACGTTATCAAATAAGAAATGTAAAGGTAGAAAATGGAGTGAATGGCTCTGCTATTCAATATGCCATTGATTACAATGGTTTTGCCAAAGATGATAAAGTTAGTATACATGGGATGAAAGATAATTTAGGAAATGAGTATGAGCTTGAGATTGGAACTGTTTTAAGGAAAAAACAACTGACTTCTGATAAAAATAGAAAAGAACATTTGACGATTTTGAATCAGCCGATCAATCCAAAGGCGACCGAATTGACATTTGACACATCTGTGGATATCGAACGAGAATACAGCCACATCATTCCTCTCAAGACAAAGCTGCCTGTTCAGTTCAAAACAAAACACCATGGCATCGGAATCAAAATCAATAAGATAGAGCAAAAAGACCGTTCTGTGATTCTTGATTATCAATTTACTGGAGTAGATCAAAAAGAATTAGATCAGGATGTGATGGAGAATATAGGTGAATTCATTGGATTAGGCGATATTGAAAAGATGAAATCATGGCCCGATCCACAAGCAGATTATGAAAGCGGATATTACTTGAAGGGGAACCATGCGAAGGTGACGAATGTAAAGACAGCTTCTATGCAATCCATCTTTGAATTTGATGATAAGAATCTAGAGACTTTATCATTAAACCATTTTTCTTTTAAAGATTATGGGCTTTATCTTGATTTGTCAGAACTAAATATGTTGGCACCACACAAAGAAATAAAGGTCACCATTCCAGTCAAAAAAGAAACGTCAAAAGCTAGTCAATAAATAAGAGAGCGAACATGATTATACATGTTCGCTTTTTGTCTGTTGTTCCACCAGTCGATGACGATTGAACGAATACCGAATCAACATCAGCGCCGCAAAACTAGCTATCCCGCCAATCCAACTTAAATTCGTTACATTTGTATACTGAATAATCACGCCGCCCATTGATGATCCGAGCATCATGCCGATATTCATAATCGCTGTATTAAAACTCAGCACGGTTTCTGATGCTTGAGGTTTTAGAGAAATGAGATAAAACTGCTTCGCTGGCGTTGTCGTCCATGTTGCGATGCCCCATATGGCTAGTGTGATCAAGACGCTAATTGTAGAAAATTGTGTAAAAAATAGGGTGAATAGAGTGAACATCTGGATCATGATGCTGATCGAGATGGTTCGGTTTGGTCCCCATTGATCAACGGCGAAGCCGCCAAATCGTGAACCTATAAAAGCAGCGATTCCTAAAATGAGTAAGGCGATACTTGTCATTTCAAGAGAGAAGCCAGCGGTCTGTCGTAATAAAGGCGAGATATAGGCGAATACCATTGTGTAGCCTAAGATCCAAAAGACGGTTGTGGCTAATCCGCTGATCACTCTGCTATCTTGAAGGAGATGTAATTGCTGCTTCAATGGCAGATGTGAATGTCCCTCCATGCGTGGCAGTAATTGATAAAGCAGGAATAAAAGACAAGCAGTACCTAGTGCAATAATGAGAAAAATATAGTGCCAATCCACATGACCTGATAAAAATGTGCCAATCGGGACACCAAGTACGAGTGAAACGGTAAATCCAGTAATGACCGTTGCCATCGCACTGCCCTTTTTTTCTGGAGGGGCGATCTGTGCTGCATAATTCGTGGCGACGACAATATATAAGCCGCCACTCATCGCCATGATGACTCGGGATAGCAGGAGCAGCATAAAGTGATGGCTAAAAAAGGCGACCACATTGCCTAAAATAAACATAAAAATCGCCGATAACAGGACCTTTTTTCGGTTCAATTTCGATGTTGCCATCACTAAAAAGAGGGCACCTACTGCATAAAAGAGAGAGTAAACGGTAATAAGCTGCCCGGCAGCAGGAATGGAGATGTTTAAATCAACGGAAATCATATCTAGAATGCCTGACACAACGAATTCTGACGTGCCTGTGACGAATGAACCGACAGCTAAAAGAATAATCAATAGCTGATGTGATGTATTTTTCATTTTGAACCCTTCCTTCAGTTTGATACGTTGTCTTTAGTTTAAATTCCGTGCTAACATAAGTAAAATTGATGTTTTTCATGAAGGAGATGAGTGAATACTCATGAGCTTTGTTCGCTTTGATATTGTTGCAAAAGTGGTCGAGCTTGGCAGTTTTACCGCAGCAGCTGAAGCATTAAATATGACGCAGTCCGCGGTCAGTCATGCGGTGGCGAGTTTAGAAACGGAGTGGGATGTGTCTTTATTCATTCGTGATCGAAAAAAGGGCATTATGCTAACGGACATTGGTCAAACGCTTCTCCCGCATATTAGAGAAGTGTTAAATAGATTGGAGAAAATCCAGCAAGAAATTGCGTTAACGAAAAATATCGAAACGGGCTTGATTCGAATCGGAACATTTGCCAGTGCATCAGCTTGTTTATTGCCTAAGCTGCTTGTGAGCTATCAGAAAAAACATCCGAAAATCGAATTTAAATTCTATGAGGGAACGTATGAAGAAATATTGGAGTGGCTGGACTCTGGCATCATTGATGTTGGTTTTGTTGTGAAAGGCTATGCAGATGAAGCTTTTGACTTGCTGCCGCTGATCAAAGATGAGATGGTGGTCGCCTATCATCCAAATCATCGCTTTCACCAGCAGTCCATTGTAGATATCACAGATTTGGCGGATGAACCATTTATTATGCCGACTGGCATGTATCAATCACATGTAGAGGATATTTTTGCTGAGGCTCAATTGAAGCCAGCTACTTTATTTGAAGTACACGATTGTACGACTATTGCTCGTATGGTTGGGGAAGGACTTGGTGTCACGATAGGTCCTGAGCTGTTTTTAAAAACGCAGCAGCTTGTGCACATTCGACAGTTGAATGTCTCTCATCACCGCGAGGTTGCGCTTGCCTGTCCGTCTCTCTCCCAAGCTTCTCCAGCAGTGAAAGAGTTTTTCCATGTAGCCGAAGCGGTTTTTGCAAAAGAGAAGGATTTGGAGAAGGGTGTATAAAGAACTAGATGTGATTTTCCAAATTCGTGTAATAAGACGAATGAAGCGGACGTTTCTTTGAAAAATGTTCGCTTTTCGTATTGTGTTTTAAAAATGAAGTTGGTACAATAGACACAGAAATCAAATAGATAGAAGTCGTATAATAGCGGGGATATGGCCCGCAAGTTTCTACCAAGCTACCGTAAATAGCTTGACTACGTCAATTCACACTCGTTTGATATAAATCATGCATTGTTCTTGTTTTATGTCACGGTCTGAATTCACATATGTAGTCAAGCGTCCCAAAAGTGTTGGGGCGTTTTTTATTTGACTTGTGAATGGGGCAGACTAAAGCAAAAGGACATGAAGGGAGTCAGTTGGCTTGAAACAGTTTTTTCAGTTTGATGAATTAGGAACGAATTACCGCAGAGAAATCATCGGTGGTTTAACCACATTTTTGGCGATGGCTTACATTTTGTTTGTCAATCCGATCACACTTGCTTTAGTGTCGGTACCGGATTTTCCAGATAAATTACGAATTGATCAAGGCGCTGTCTTTACAGCGACGGCGCTAGCCTCTGCCGCAGGGTGTATTCTGATGGGGCTAATTGCTAGGTATCCGATTGCGATTGCTCCAGGTATGGGCTTAAATGCCTTTTTCGCCTTCTCGGTTGTTCTTGGCATGGGCATTACATGGGAAGCAGCACTTTCTGGTGTGTTTGTATCAGGATTGATTTTCGTTGCCCTTTCTTTAACAGGTTTCCGTGAAAAAATCATCAATGCTATTCCGGCTGAGCTAAAGCTAGCGGTTGGTGCGGGTATTGGTCTATTCATTACGTTTGTCGGTCTACAAGGATCTGGTATTATCGCTAATAATGATAATACGCTCGTTTCGATTGGAAACATTCATAGTGGTCCTGTCTTATTAACGGTGTTTGGTATCGTGGTGACTGTTATTTTAATGGTTCTGCGAGTGAATGCAGGTGTCTTCATTGGGATGCTTGTGACAGCTATTGCAGGAATGATTGTTGGTCTTGTCCCAGTACCGACGCAAATTGTGGGAAGTATTCCAAGCTTGTCTCCAACCTTCGGTCAAGCCTTGATTCATTTGCCAGACATTTTCTCAATCCAAATGCTTGTCGTGATTTTGACGTTCTTATTCGTTGGGTTCTTTGATACAGCAGGAACGCTTGTGGCTGTTGCAACCCAAGCTGGTCTAATGAAAAATAATGAGCTGCCGCGTGCAGGAAGAGCACTTCTAGCGGATTCATCTTCAATTGTTGTAGGTTCTATTCTTGGAACATCGACGACAACATCTTATGTTGAATCTAGCTCAGGTGTTGCAGCAGGTGCACGTTCTGGATTTGCATCTGTCGTGACAGGTATTTTCTTCTTGCTTGCGATGTTCTTCTCGCCGCTTTTATCCATCGTTACAAAGAATGTGACAGCACCTGCTTTAATCATTGTGGGGGCACTGATGGTCGCTCCGCTTGCGAAGATTGCATGGGATCGTTTTGAAATTGCTGTACCAGCGTTCTTAACGATGATTATGATGCCACTCACATACAGTATTGCAACAGGGATTGCGGTTGGCTTTATTTTCTACCCGATTACGATGATCTTTAAAGGGAAAGCCAAAGAAATACATCCGATTATGTATGGATTGTTTGTGATCTTTATTCTCTACTTTGCTTTCTTAAATCATTAATTGTTGACAAAGGGTTAAAACGATCTTTATTTTAACCCTTTGTCTTCTTTTTTTCAGCGTGATAGAAAACCTTTGCAGTCTAGGAAGGACGAGCACTGACGCGGAGCGAATTTGACATTCATGAGCACCAGCGCGCAGGACTGACAAAGAATGCGAGGGCTTGTCTACACGCTGAAACAGCAGCTCATTGAAGCTGCTGTTTTTTTGTTTTGCCTTATTTTCTTGCCAATTTAAAACCTCTGCTATCCTTTATCCGTCTATTCGTATGAACGTCAAGGAATCTTGACGGAACAGAGAGACTCCGCTACTTTAAGAGGAGTCATCCGGATAGGTCATTCGTATGAACCTGTCAGGATTGTGCTGGATAGGAGTTGATATGAGATGTTAGAAAAAGATGAAGAGCAAAGTACATCAGACTTAAAAATTGAAGAGCCATCAATAGATCAAGAAACGAGGCAATCCCGCCTTAGCAGAAGCGCCGCAAAACGTGGAAGAACGTCGAAAGCAAAAGCGGCATCGGATGATGAGCGTTCTACCATTCAACGTATGCTGCAAGGTGTAGGAGGCGCGTTTAAGCGCTATAGCTCATATGGACTTGCGATGTTAAAATCACCGAGCCAGGCCATCAATCAAGCGGAAACATTACGGATGAAGTATGCTTGGATCTCGATTGTGTTATTCAGCGTGTTTTTTGCTTTAGGCAACTATGTTCAATTAAAGGCGTCAAAGACTCGTTTATTAGGCTTTGGCATTCATTACTCTTTTGGTGACGCCTTTTTGAGGGTAGCGATCTTTACACTCATTCTGCTCACACTGATGATGCTCACCGTCTGGTTACTCGGAAAGTACATGCTAAAAGGAAACATATCACTGAAAGAAGTGATCATGAAGTTTGGTGCCGCACTTGTTCCGGTTTTGGTTTTATCGATCCTTTGGCTTGTATTCGCCATGCTGAATATTCCATATGTGACGGTCATTTTATCTGTGATGATGTTCTTTGGTCTCCAGTTGATTGCGGTCGTATTGTTTCGCTCGATTCAATCGGATCATAAAACGGCACGTGGTGATTTAATGTATACCGGCTGGGTCTTTTTATTGGTGGAGCTTGTCATCATTGCACTGCTCTGGGCCATTGTCGGAGAGTATTTGATTCCTTCACTTGTGCCCGTTCGATTTGGATGATACACACACTGAAAACCTCCTTTTTTGAAAAAGGAGGTTTTCATGTTGAGAAGAGGAAAAAACGGGTAAACTCTTGGTAATAAAGACCACCGTTCTTGTCGAAAGATATATGTGTTTTTCTTGCGCAAATTTGATTGTATCAAGGTATGTTCTCTAGTAGAATATGGGGTGCTTTATTTGATTTTTTAGTGCAGGGGGTTCGAATCGTGCTTCAACAACTTTTATCCAATGCGTTCACCATGGTTTTGATCATTTTAGTGATTAATATTGTCTATGTCTCTTTTTCCACCATGCGTTTGATTTTAACAATGAAAGGCAGACGGTACGCAGCAGCTTTTGCTGGTACGATTGAGATGCTGATTTATGTGATTGGATTAAGTATCGTACTTGATAACTTAGATCAAATCCAAAATGTTATTGCTTATGCGCTAGGTTATGGGATGGGGATCATTGTCGGGATGAAAATTGAAGAGAAGCTGGCTCTTGGCTACACAACTGTTAACGTGATCACAAAAGAATTAGATGTCGATCTCCCAAGACAATTGAGAGAAAAAGGATATGGTGTCACTAGCTGGGTAGCAGGCGGTCTTGAAGGAGACCGGACAGCATTGCAAATTTTAACACCGAGAAAATATGAACTGCAATTATATGAAACGATTAAAACGCTGGATTCAAAGGCATTTATCATTTCATATGAGCCCAAATCGATTCACGGCGGCTTCTGGGTGAAGGCTGTGAAGAAAAGGAGAATTAAAGAATGACCGCAAAACCAAAGAAGAAGAAATTCTATGTGGAAGACAACATGACGATCGATCAAGTGTTGTCCCAGATGGCAGCGGAAGGCTACTCGCCTGTCCGACGAATGGAGGAGCCCATTTTTCAGGAAAAGAAGGAAAATGGGTCGATTCAGATCATTCCGATTGGGAAAAAAATCGTATTTGAAGGAAAAATAGTCTAAATCCGAACATTAAAACGACGACTTCATAGATTGTTCGATAAATCCGTTGACATCATGAACATCCGTTGTTAAGATAAACATGAAATCAAAACACGAACCTCATATAATCTTGGGAATATGGCCCATAAGTTTCTACCCAGTTACCGTAAATGACTGGACTATGCAGGATAGTGAACAAAACTGACATGGCAATTCAAAAGCGAACAGCGCTTACCATGGCCCGGTTTGTGTTGCTTCCTAACAATGCAATGCAAATCGGGCCTTTTTGTTCGGCGTTTGACAAGCTACTTAGGTTTGGGAAGCGTGTCAAACGATACAAAATCGAATATCAGCTTAAAGGTGGGGACAAAATGAAGCCGCTTGTAGGTGTCATCATGGGAAGTACATCTGATTGGGAAACAATGAAAAATGCGTGCGATATCTTAGAGGAATTAGACATTCCGTATGAAAAACAGGTCGTATCCGCACACCGGACACCTGACTTGATGTTTGAATATGCGACAGAAGCAAGAGGTAAAGGACTAAAAGTCATCATTGCCGGTGCTGGAGGCGCAGCACATTTACCGGGGATGGTCGCAGCAAAAACGACACTGCCGGTCATTGGTGTGCCCGTACAATCAAAAGCACTAAATGGACTAGATTCCTTATTATCCATCGTTCAAATGCCAGGCGGTGTACCCGTTGCGACAGTAGCGATTGGTAAAGCCGGTGCAACAAATGCAGGTCTTCTAGCCGCACAAATGATTTCAGCATTTGATGAAACAATCGCTGCTCGCCTTGAGAAAAGAAGAGAGCAAACAAAACAGACTGTACTAGAAAGCAGTGATCAGCTTGGCTAAGCAGACCATTTTTCCAAACGCAACCATCGGTATTATCGGCGGAGGCCAGCTTGGTAGATACATGGCCGTCAGCGCAAAGCAAATGGGGTACCGGGCAGCTGTCTTAGACCCGGTCACACAATCTCCTTGTGGACAGGTTGCTGATACAGAAATCACAGCGGCATATAGTGACCTGGATGGAATCAGGCAGCTCGCAGAAATCAGCGATGTCGTGACCTATGAATTTGAAAATATTGATTACGATGCACTCAATCAATTGAAGGAAGAAGCCAATTTACCGCAAGGAAGTGAACTTCTTCTTTTAACTCAAAATCGAGAAACAGAGAAAAAAGGGATTGTAGACGCAGGCTGTGAAGTCGCGCCTTACCGCATCATTCATGATGAAAAAGAGCTGGAAGACGCAGTGGACGTGCTCGGTTTGCCAGCCGTGCTGAAAACTTGCAGAGGCGGCTACGATGGAAAAGGACAGTACGTCATCAAAGAAAAAGGACAGCTTCAGGAAGCAGCTGCACTGCTCACACATGGAACTTGTATTTTAGAAAGCTGGGTTCCATTTCAAATGGAGCTTTCGGTGATCGTCACTCGTTCTATTCATGGGGAGATCGCGGTATTCCCAGTCGCTGAGAACATTCATAAGCACAACATTTTGTTCCAGAGCATTGTGCCTGCAAGAGTAGATGAAAGCATTCAGGAGAAGGCAAAAGTGCTGGCAACGACACTGGCTGAGAAGCTGGGGCTAGTGGGCACACTTGCTGTAGAACTGTTCCTGACAAACGATGGAGAACTGCTCGTCAATGAACTGGCGCCTCGCCCGCATAATTCTGGTCATTATACGCTCGATTTATGTGAGACGAGTCAGTTTGAACAGCACGTTCGCGCAATATGCGGTTTACCGCTTGGCGGCACAGCCCTTTTATCAGAGGGTATGATGGTGAACTTATTAGGCGATGAAGTAGACATCCCAATAGAGCATCCCGAGCTTCTCAAAGAAGCGAAGCTTTATCTATATGGAAAGCATGAAGTAAAAGAAGGCCGCAAAATGGGGCATATGACCTTTATGAAACAGCTCGATGATGAATGGATGACAAACATCACAAAGATATGGACTGAAAGAGATGGAGGAAACGGGAAATGATCGAACGTTACGCACGACCAGAAATGTCAGCAATCTGGACAGAGGAAAACAAATTTAATGCATGGCTTGAAGTAGAAATTCTCGCTTGTGAAGCTTGGGCAGAGCTTGGTGTCATTCCGAAAGAAGACGTTGTGACTATGCGTAAGAATGCAAGCTTTGATATTGATCGTATTCTAGAGATTGAACAAGACACGCGCCATGACGTGGTTGCCTTTACGCGTGCTGTATCTGAATCTCTAGGAGAAGAAAGAAAGTGGGTTCATTACGGGTTAACATCTACAGACGTAGTGGATACGGCGCTTTCATATCTATTAAAACAGGCGAACGATATCTTGCTCAAGGACATTGAGAGATTTGTTGACATCCTAAAAGAAAAAGCGAAAGAGCATAAATACACGGTCATGATGGGACGTACACATGGTGTACACGCTGAACCGACAACATTTGGTCTGAAGCTTGGTCTTTGGTACGAAGAAATGAAGCGTAACCTAGAACGTTTTAAACAAGCAAAAGCCGGCATCGAATTTGGCAAAATTTCTGGGGCTGTTGGCACATATGCGAACATCGACCCGTTTGTTGAGCAATATGTATGTGAGAAGCTTGGCATCAAAGCTGCACCAATCTCCACCCAAACCTTGCAGCGTGATCGTCATGCAGACTACATGGCAACTCTTGCACTCGTCGCAACAAGCATTGAGAAATTTGCTGTTGAAATTCGTGGTCTTCAAAAGAGTGAAACACGTGAAGTAGAAGAGTTCTTTGCAAAAGGACAAAAAGGATCATCAGCAATGCCGCATAAACGGAATCCAATCGGCTCTGAAAATATGACGGGAATTGCCCGTGTGATCCGTGGATATATGCTGACAGCTTATGAAAATGTACCACTTTGGCATGAGCGTGATATTTCACATTCGTCTGCTGAACGCATCATTTTACCAGATGCAACGATTGCACTGAACTACATGCTAAACCGTTTCTCAAACATTGTGAAAAACTTGACGGTCTTCCCTGAGAACATGAAACGCAACATGGACCGCACACTTGGCTTGATTTACTCACAGCGCGTTCTTCTTGCATTAATCGATACAGGCATGGCACGTGAAGAGGCATATGATACGGTTCAGCCAAAAGCAATGGAAGCGTGGGAGAAGCAAGTGCCATTCCGTTCATTAGTAGAAGCGGAGGAAAAAATCACATCACGCTTAACACCTGAACAAATCGCTGACTGCTTCGATTACAATTATCACTTGAAAAATGTCGATATGATTTTCGAACGTCTAGGTCTTGCGTAAGAAAAGGGTCACCTGCTCGCCAGGTGACCAATCCTGAAAATTGCCAACATTCAAATTAGGAGGCCAACCTGAATGACTGTGAAACAAGAACTTCTCTACGAAGGCAAAGCGAAAAAAATCTATCAGACCGATGACGAGCATATTTTATATGTCGAATATAAAGACTCAGCGACAGCATTTAACGGCGAAAAGAAAGCTGAAATCGAAGGCAAGGGCAGACTGAATAACGAAATTTCAAGCTTAATCTTTCAAATGCTGCATGAGAAAGGGATCAACAATCACTTTGTGAAACGCCTTTCTGAAACAGAACAGCTCATTCAAAAGGTGCAGATCGTACCGCTTGAAGTGGTTGTGCGAAATGTGGTAGCAGGCAGTATGTCAAAGCGCCTAGGCATTCCAGAGGGAACAAAGCTGGATACACCATTGATCGAGTTTTACTACAAAGATGATGCACTCGGCGATCCGCTCATTACAGAAGATCATATTCGCATTTTAGATGCAGCGACGCCAGAGCAGGTCGAGGAAATGAAACAGATTACAAGACAAGTAAATGAAGAGTTAAAGCAAATCTTCTCAGACTGCCATGTGAATTTAATTGATTTCAAGCTTGAATTCGGAATAGATCACGAGAATCGTATTTTGCTAGCTGATGAGATTTCACCTGATACGTGTAGGCTTTGGGACAAAGAGACAAACGAAAAGCTTGATAAAGACGTGTTCAGACGAAACCTGGGCGGCTTAACAAATGCATACGAAGAAATTTTCAAAAGACTTGGAGGCCATAAACATGTATAAAGTGAAAATTTTTGTCAGCTTAAAAGAGAGCGTTCTTGATCCACAAGGAAGTGCCGTGCAGCACGCCTTGCACAGCATGTCTTATCAGGAAGTAAAGGATGTCCGTATCGGGAAATACATGGAGCTTGTCATTGAAAAATCAGATCGTGATTTAGACACAGTCGTCAAAGAAATGTGTGAAAAATTACTGGCCAACACGGTGATTGAAGATTACCGCTATGAGGTGGAGGAGGTTGTCGCACAGTGAAGTTTGCAGTGATCGTCTTGCCTGGCTCTAACTGTGATATCGATATGTACCATGCGATTCAAGATGAGTTAGGTGAACAAGTTGAATATGTATGGCACGACGAAACGAGTCTTGATGGTTTTGACGGTGTACTCGTACCAGGCGGTTTCTCTTATGGGGATTACTTAAGATGCGGTGCGATTGCTCGCTTTTCAAACATCATGCCGGCGGTGAAAAAAGCAGCTGCGGAAGGAAAACCTGTTCTTGGTGTTTGTAACGGGTTCCAAATTCTTCAGGAGCTTGGCATTCTTCCAGGTGCAATGAGACGAAATAAAGACTTAAAATTTATCTGTCGTCCAGTTGAACTCATTGTAGAGAACAACGAAACGCAATTTACAAGCGGCTATCAAAAAGGCGAATCCATTTCGGTTCCTGTAGCGCACGGTGAAGGCAACTTCTACTGTGATGAAGACACTTTAGCAAAGCTTATTGAAAATAACCAAATCGCTTTCACTTACGGAGACGATATTAACGGTAGTGTCAATCGAATTGCAGGTATTACGAATGAAGAGGGCAATGTACTCGGCATGATGCCGCACCCTGAGCGCGCGGTGGATTCATTACTAGGCAGCGCAGACGGACTTAAATTGTTTCAATCTATCGTGAAAAATTGGAGGGACACTCATGTCACTACTGCTTGAACCAAGTCACAAGCAAATTAAAGAAGAGAAATTGTATCAGCAAATGGGATTGAGTGATGAAGAATTCGCTTTAATCGAATCCATTATTGGCAGGCTGCCAAACTACACAGAGACAGGTATTTTTTCTGTCATGTGGTCAGAGCATTGCAGTTATAAAAACTCAAAGCCTGTTTTAAGCAAATTCCCGACAAAAGGAGAGCATGTTCTTCAAGGTCCTGGGGAAGGCGCTGGAATCGTTGATATTGGAGACAACCAAGCGGTTGTATTTAAAATCGAATCACATAACCATCCATCTGCGATTGAACCGTATCAAGGAGCAGCTACTGGTGTCGGCGGAATTATCCGTGATGTATTCTCCATGGGTGCGCGTCCAATTGCTGTACTAAACTCTCTTCGTTTTGGTGAACTGACTTCACCGCGCGTGAAGTACTTGTTTGAAGAAGTAGTGGCAGGGATCGCAGGCTATGGAAACTGTATCGGAATTCCTACAGTCGGCGGAGAAGTTCATTTTGATCAAAGCTATGAAGGCAATCCGCTCGTGAATGCGATGTGTGTTGGATTAATCAACCATGAGGACATCAAAAAAGGGCAGGCAAAAGGTGTCGGCAACACGGTCATGTACGTTGGTGCTAAAACGGGACGTGACGGTATCCACGGTGCAACATTTGCATCTGAAGAATTTTCTGATGAATCAGAAGAAAAACGTTCAGCAGTTCAAGTCGGCGATCCATTTATGGAAAAACTTTTGCTTGAAGCGTGCCTTGAAGTCATCAAAAACGATGCGCTCGTTGGGATTCAAGATATGGGAGCGGCTGGCTTAACAAGCTCAAGTGCGGAAATGGCGAGTAAAGCAGGTTCAGGTATTGAGATGAATCTAGACCTCATTCCGCAGCGTGAAACAGGTATGTCTGCATACGAAATGATGCTATCTGAATCACAAGAGAGAATGCTTCTAGTCATTGAAAAAGGCCGTGAGCAAGAAATCATTGATATTTTCGAAAAATACGATCTTGAAGCAGTATCAGTCGGTCATGTAACAGACGATAAAATGCTTCGTTTACTTCATCAAGGTGAAGTGGTATGTGAGCTTCCTGTTGACGCTCTTGCAGAAGAAGCACCGGTTTATCACAAGCCGTCAAGTGAGCCTGCATACTATCGTGAGTTTTTAGAAACGAAAGTGGAAGCTCCAGCGATTACAGATGCTGCACAGACATTAAAGCAGCTCCTTCAGCAGCCAACGATTGCGAGTAAAGAATGGGTCTATGATCAGTATGACTACATGGTTCGGACAAATACCGTCGTTGCACCGGGCTCTGATGCGGGCGTTTTAAGAATCCGTGGAACGAAAAAAGCCCTAGCGATGACAACAGATTGTAACGCACGTTATCTTTACCTTGATCCAGAGGTCGGCGGGAAAATCGCCGTCGCAGAAGCAGCACGTAACATTGTCTGCTCAGGCGCTCGTCCACTTGCAGTGACAGATAACCTAAACTTCGGTAACCCAGAGAAACCAGAAATTTTCTGGCAAATTGAAAAGTCTGCTGACGGGATTAGCGAAGCATGCCGCACGCTAAGCACACCAGTTATCGGTGGAAACGTCTCTTTATATAACGAATCAAATGGAACAGCGATTTACCCAACACCAGTCATTGGAATGGTTGGTTTGGTTGAAGATACTGCTCATATTACGACGCAATCGTTCCAGCAAGCTGGCGATGTGATTTTCGTCATTGGTGAGACGAAGGAAGAATTTGCAGGCAGTGAGCTTCAAAAGATGACAGAAGGCCGTATTTACGGAAAAGCACCAGAAATTGATTTGGACGTAGAGCTGGCGCGTCAAGAAGCTCTGCTCGCTGCGATTCAAAACGGTCTCGTTCAATCCGCACACGATGTGTCTGAAGGCGGACTTGGTGTAGCACTTGCTGAAAGTACATTTGGAACTGACGGGCTTGGCGCAGATATCCAAATCGATTTAGACAGCGAAGCTTCATTATTCAGTGAGACACAGTCACGTTTTGTTGTCACAGTGAAACCGGAGCACCGCGAAGCGTTTGCTGCGGCTGTCAAAGATGCGAAAGAAGTCGGTACGGTGACAAATGATGGTGTGTTTACTGTCAAAAATCAAGAAGGACAACAATGGATTCATGCAGCGGTCAACGAGCTTGAACGTGCATGGAAAGGAGCGATCCCATGCTTGCTGAAATCAGAGGCTTAAATGAAGAGTGTGGTGTCTTTGGGGTTTGGGGACACGAAGAAGCCCCACAAATCACATATTACGGATTGCATAGCCTTCAGCACCGAGGACAAGAAGGTGCGGGCATCATTGCAACAGATGGTGAGAACCTGACGTCACACAAAGGCCTTGGACTGATTACGGAAGTCTTTCAAAACGGTGAGCTAAAGGATTTGAAAGGAAAAGGTGCGATTGGACACGTTAGGTATGCGACAGCAGGCGGAGGCGGCTTTG
Organism: Bacillus pumilus; assembly: GCF_009937765.1. Taxonomy (NCBI): domain Bacteria; kingdom Bacillati; phylum Bacillota; class Bacilli; order Caryophanales; family Bacillaceae; genus Bacillus; species Bacillus pumilus. The sequence continues at coordinate 2,487,759 of NZ_CP047089.1, forward strand.
AAAATGTGCAGCCCCTCTTCTTCCGTTCGCAAAACAATGGCAGCCTTGCCCTTGCTCATAATGGAAACTTAGTGAATGCAACACAGTTAAAGCAGCAGTTAGAAAACCAAGGGAGTATTTTCCAGACCTCTTCTGATACCGAAGTGCTCGCTCATTTAATTAAGCGCAGCGGGCATATGGAATTAAAAGAGCAGATCAAAAATGCACTGTCTATGCTTAAGGGAGCCTATGCTTTCTTAATCATGACGGAGACAGAAATGATCGTGGCGCTTGATCCGAACGGCTTACGTCCGCTTTCACTTGGTATGCTTGGGGATGCTTATGTTGTCGCTTCTGAAACATGTGCATTTGATGTCGTCGGTGCCACGTATTTACGTGATGTGGAGCCTGGCGAAATGCTGATCATTAATGATGAAGGCCTCAAATCTGAGCGCTTCTCGATGAACATTAACCGCAGCATGTGCAGCATGGAATACATTTATTTCTCAAGACCTGACAGTAATATTAACGGTATCAATGTGCATAGTGCGAGAAAGAGTCTTGGCAAAAAACTTGCTGAAGAAGCGCATGTCGAAGCAGATGTTGTGACAGGTGTACCAGATTCCAGTATATCTGCAGCGATTGGATATGCCGAAGCAACAGGTATTCCGTATGAGCTTGGTTTGATTAAAAACCGTTATGTCGGCCGGACGTTTATCCAGCCGTCTCAAGCATTACGCGAGCAGGGCGTACGGATGAAGCTGTCTGCTGTACGCGGTGTAGTCGAAGGAAAGCGTGTTGTGATGGTGGATGATTCCATCGTACGCGGTACAACGAGCCGCAGAATTGTCACGATGCTCAGAGAAGCGGGTGCGACGGAAGTCCACGTACGCATTAGTTCACCGCCAATCGCACATCCATGTTTTTATGGAATTGATACATCCACACACGAAGAGCTGATTGCTTCTTCTCATTCAGTGGAAGAGATTAGACAGGAAATCGGTGCAGACTCCATTGCATTTTTATCTGTAGACGGTTTAATGGACGGGATTGGCAGGAAGTATGATGATCCGCAGCGCGGTCAGTGTTTAGCATGCTTTACTGGAAAATACCCAACTGAAATATATGAAGATACGGTTCTTCCGCATGTGAAGGAAACGGTCTTGACGAAATAATCGAATAAAGGAGCAGCAGTCAAGATGAGTTGATATGCTGCTCTTTCATTCTGCCGAAAATACATGGAAATCAGCAGCTAAAAGGAGTGAATGGGATGTCAGAAGCATATAAAAACGCCGGTGTCGACATCGAAGCAGGGTACGAAGCCGTCAAACGAATGAAAACACACGTTGAACGTACAAAACGAGCAGGAGTTATGGGTGCACTAGGTGGATTTGGCGGTATGTTCGATCTATCTGAGCTGCCATACAAAAAGCCCGTTCTTGTTTCAGGAACAGATGGTGTCGGAACGAAATTAAAGCTTGCCTTTTTAATGGATAAACACGATACGATCGGCGTCGATGCCGTGGCTATGTGTGTCAACGATGTGCTTGCACAAGGGGCAGAACCGCTCTTTTTCTTAGATTACTTAGCCGTTGGAAAAGCAGATCCGGTAAAAATTGAATCCATTGTTAAAGGTGTGGCTGACGGATGTGAGCAGTCTGGTTCAGCACTTGTCGGTGGTGAGACAGCCGAAATGCCAGGTCTTTACACAGAAGAAGAATATGATATTGCTGGTTTTTCAGTAGGTGTCGTTGAAAAAGACGAAATCGTGACAGGAAACAGCATCAAAGAGGGGCATTTGCTGATTGGACTCAGCTCAAGCGGAATTCATAGCAATGGATATTCTCTCGTTCGTAAAGTTTTGCTGGAAGACGCTGGTCTTGATTTGCATCAAACGTATGAACCTTTTAAAAGACCGCTCGGTGAAGAGCTTCTTGAACCAACAAAAATTTATGTGAAGCCTGTTCTCAAACAAGTAAAAGCCGGCAAAGTGGACGGCATGGCACATGTGACAGGTGGCGGTTTTATTGAGAATTTACCACGTATGCTGCCTGAAGGTCTTGGCGTTGAGATTGATAACGGCTCATGGCCAGTACCACCCATTTTCTCCTTTATTCAAGAAAAAGGTCAGTTAAAGGCAGAAGAGATGTTCAACGTGTTTAATATGGGTATTGGCTTTGTCCTAGCTGTAAAAGAGGACGATCTTGTGGATGTGATTAGAGAGCTTGAACAAGATGGAGAGAAAGCATTTCTCATCGGACGTGTTCAAAAAGGAGAAGGTGTCACATTCGGCGGTGGAAGCCTCTCATGAAGAAGTTTGCGATCTTCGCCTCTGGAAGCGGGACGAACTTTCAAGCCATTATAGATACGTTAAAAGAAGAAGGATGGCAGGCTGAAGCCGCCATTGTGATTTGTGATAAACCGGGTGCAAAGGTGCTGGAGCGTGCTGAGAAAGAGGGCATTCCCTCCTTTGCTTTTACCCCGAAAGCTTTTCCGAATAAAGCCGCTTTTGAACAAACCATCATCGAACAACTGAGGCTTCATGAAGTAGAGTGGGTTTTCCTTGCTGGGTACATGAGACTGATCGGCCCGACATTACTTGAAGCATACAAAGGGAAAATCGTGAATATCCACCCATCCTTGCTGCCAGCTTTCCCAGGTCTTGATGCCATCGGACAAGCCTATCAAGCAGGCGTCAAAGTGGCAGGCATCACTGTCCACTTTGTTGATGAAGGGATGGATACAGGCCCGATTATTGACCAAGCCGCGATCTATATTGACCAAGGCGAAGAGCTTGAATCGATTGAAAAAAGAATGCATGAACTAGAACATACACTATATCCAAAAGTGATCAAATCACTTTTAGAATTATCTTAATGAGGTGACGAAGGCATGACGATCAAACGCGCATTAATCAGTGTTTCCGATAAAACGAATCTTGTACCTTTTGTGAAAGAATTAACAGAACTTGGCGTTGAAGTGATTTCAACTGGAGGTACACATAAGCTTCTTCAAGAGAATGGCATTGATGTCATTGGGATTTCTGAAGTCACTGGATTCCCTGAAATCATGGACGGACGACTCAAAACGCTTCACCCGAACATTCATGGTGGATTATTGGCAGTGAGAGAAAACGATGAACATATGGCACAGATTGAAAAGCATGGCATCCAGCCGATTGATCTTGTTGTCGTGAATCTCTATCCTTTCAAAGAGACAATCTCAAAAGACGATGTAACGTATGAAGAAGCGATTGAAAACATTGATATTGGCGGACCGGGAATGCTTCGTGCGGCATCAAAAAACCACCAAGACGTCACAGTCATTGTCGATCCTCGTGATTATGATTCAGTCGTTCAGCAAATCAAAGAAGGCGGCGTATCACTTGAGAAAAAACGTGAGCTTGCGGCGAAGGTATTCCGTCATACAGCTGCTTACGATGCCCTCATTGCAGATTATTTAACGAACTTTGTTGGCGAAACAGAGCCAGAGCAGTTCACTGTCACGTTTGAGAAAAAACAATCCCTTCGTTATGGAGAAAACCCGCACCAAGCGGCAACTTTCTATGAAAATGCTCTTCCAAGCAAAGGATCTTTAGCTACTGCAACGCAATTACACGGAAAAGAACTTTCTTACAACAACATCAAAGATGCAGATGCAGCTCTTCAAATCGTACGTGAATTCTCGGAGCCAGCGGCTGTTGCTGTAAAGCATATGAATCCATGCGGTGTTGGTACAGGAGAAACGATTGCTGAAGCGTTTGACCGTGCATTCAAAGCAGATGAAACTTCGATTTTTGGCGGCATTGTGGCGCTTAACCGTGAAGTAGACAAGCAAACGGCTGAGGTACTCCATACGATTTTCTTAGAAATTGTCATCGCTCCATCGTTTACCCAAGAAGCACTTGACGTGTTAACAGCGAAAAAGAACCTTCGTCTATTAACATTAGATGTAGAAGCGGATCTTGGTAAAAAAGAAAAGCAGCTAACAAGTGTTCATGGCGGACTTCTTGTGCAGGACATTGATACGTATGGCTTAGAGGAAGCAACAATCTCTATTCCTACGAAAAGAGAACCTACAGAAGACGAATGGAAAGACTTAAAGCTTGCATGGAAAGTCGTTAAGCATGTGAAATCAAATGCCATTGTCCTCGCGAAAGATCAAATGACAGCAGGGATCGGCGCTGGTCAAATGAACCGCGTGGGCTCAGCAAACATTGCGATTGAGCAAGCAGGTGAAAAAGCGAAAGGAAGCGCACTAGGCTCTGATGCGTTCTTCCCGATGGGAGATACAGTGGAAGCTGCTGCAAAGGCAGGCGTCACAGCGATCATCCAGCCAGGTGGTTCCATTCGTGATGAAGAATCAATCCAAAAAGCAGATGAATACGGCATCGCCATGGTCTTCACTGGCGTTAGACATTTCAAACATTAAGGGGATGACAGTGTGAACGTATTAATTATCGGCAGAGGCGGAAGAGAGCATACCATCGCATGGAAAGTGAACCAAAGTGAACTTGTCAGCCAAGTATTTGTCGCACCCGGCAATGATGGAATGACAGATGCTGCGAAGCTTGTCCCAATTGACGAAGGGGATCATGAGGCATTAATTCGTTTTGCAAAAGACAATAAAATCGGCTTAACGATTGTCGGTCCAGAGGTTCCTTTAATTGCAGGTGTCGTCGATGCATTTGAAGAGGCAGGTCTAAAGGTATTTGGACCAAATGCAAAAGCCGCGGTTATTGAAGGCTCAAAGGAATTTGCAAAAGACTTAATGAAAAACTACGATATCCCGACCGCCGCTTATGCCACTTTTACATCGTTTGAAGAAGCGAAGGCATATGTGGAAGAAAAGGGTGCACCGATTGTCATTAAAGCAGATGGTCTCGCAGCAGGAAAAGGCGTGACCGTTGCGATGACACTTGATGAGGCGATCAACTGTTTGCACGACTTTTTAGAGGATGAAAAGTTTGGCGATGCAAGTGCTTCTGTCGTCATAGAGGAATTTTTAACAGGCGAGGAATTTTCACTGATGGCCTTTGTTAATGGAGAAAAGGTGTACCCAATGGTGATCGCGCAAGATCACAAACGGGCATTTGAAGATGACAAAGGACCGAATACCGGCGGAATGGGCGCTTATTCACCAGTTCCGCAAATTTCAGATGAAGTTGTCCAAAAAGCAGTGGAAGATGTTGTGAAACCGGCGGCTCGCGCAATGGTGCAGGAAGAGCGTCCGTTTACAGGCATTTTATATGCAGGCTTAATGCTGACGCCAGAAGGCTCAAAAGTCATTGAGTTCAACGCACGCTTTGGTGACCCTGAAACGCAGGTGGTTCTCCCTCGTCTTGAATCAGATCTAGTCCAAGTCTTCCTCGACATTCTGGACGGAAAAGATGTGGACTTGCAGTGGAAAGACACTGCCGCTGTCAGTGTCGTACTTGCTTCAGAAGGATACCCGGAGGACTACGCAAAAGGCACGCCGATCGGTGCTTTGCAAACAACGGTGTCTGATGTCGTGACCTTCCACGCAGGAACAAAAAAAGAAAATGACCAATTCGTCACAAATGGCGGACGTGTAGCAAATGTGACGGCGTTTGACGACACATTTGAAGCGGCAAGAACAAGAGTGTATGAAGCGGTTGAAGAAATCATTCAGCCCGGTTTATTTTACCGCCGTGACATTGGCGCCCGTGCGCTGAAAGCTGCGGGGAAATCCGTTTAATCAAAACACCTTTCTATCTGTTGAGATGGAAAGGTGTTTTTTGTTCTTTTGATGATTAGAAGGGATAAAGCCCGAATATGGAGAAGTGTTATAGGATTACCTATTCAGAAGGAGACAACATGGAAATTAAGGCTATTATAATCTTTGCTATATTCATGCACATTTTATTTCTCATAAACATAAATAGCATCATGCTGTTTGCAATGAAGCGCAATAAAATGAAAAAAGCTTCAACCATTTGTTATATGATTATTTCAATTTTTTCTGGCATCGCTATTTCGTCATTTCTAATTTGGACATTCTTTATCAACTAATTATGAGAGAGGAATGAGTGTATGGTGCAATTGAAAAAACTTGCAAACGAGCGTTTTTCTGCCCTCATCTGTATTGATTCATTTAATGAGCGAATCCGTTTAGATGATTATAGCGGCAGGGTGCGGGATGTCATTCAATCTGTTCTTCAGGAAGCCTCAGACTGTAAGGCTTCTAAGGTTATTGTGAAAGTAAGACGTGAGCATGTGCCGCTTTTTTTAGAAAAAGGCTTTCGGCTTGAAGGGGTGTTTTCTCATTATTTCCTTGGAAGTGACGCTTACGGTATGTCGCTTTTTCTCACTGAGGATCGAATGAACAGTTCGTATTGGTTGGAGGAGGATGAGATCGTCGCATCCATTCAAGCAAAAGAAATCAAAGAAGACCAAGGCACATGGCAGGATGAGTATGTGATGAGGAAAGCGGATCCGAAAGATATTCACAAGCTGGCAAAGCTCTATGATACGGTCTTTGAAACGTACCCTACGCCAATGAACGAGTCAGATTATATTGAAAAGGTAATGGAGGAAGGGACAATTTTTTATGTTGTTGAACATGACGGACACATTGTAAGTGCAGCATCTGCTGAAATCAATGCGCCGTATGGTCATGCAGAATTAACAGATTGTGCGACCCTTCCTTCATATAGAAAACTAGGATTCATGCATCATTTAATTCTAGCACTTGAAAAAGAACTCCAGTCGATGCATATCTTTGTCTTTTATTCACTTGCCCGTGCACTGTCCTATGGAATGAATCAAGTATTTTATCAGCTTGGTTATACGTATACTGGGCGCTTCCAAAACAACTGCTATATTTTCGACAAAATTGAAGATATGAATCTATGGGTCAAAACGCCGAATGAATCATGAAATGGTTCTCATCTGATCAAGCAAACCAGAAAGGCGGTACGCCATGATACTGAGCTGCAGCTTCATTCGATCATCTGTTGATTTGAGGCTGCAGCCTGTTCTCGTTTCAATTTGTTTCAGCCGGTAGCTTAACGTATGTCTGTGAATAAACAATTCTCCCGCAGATTTTTGAATATTTTCATTGTGTGCCAAATACACTTCGAGTGTATGGATCAGGTCAGCTCCTTGTTTTTTCGTATAAAGCAAAGGGCTTAACAGTTCCACGTAAAAATCATGCAAATTCATACCTGCTTCATTCATTTCAAGGAGCATGCCATATAAGCCGAGCTTTTGATAATGAATGATGCTTTCGTCTGTTTTCAAAAGCGGAAGAAGCCTTGCTGCATACTGCGCTTCCTTCGCACTTTTTGCGAAGAGACTGATCTGGTCATAGGCTCTTCCGATACCAATGACAATCGGATGCACGGGGAAAAAATAAGACCAAGTGATCCGGCACTCCTCTGCTGCGCGATACCACTCCGCTTCTTGAAACGCTTTTTTTCCTGCTGGTGTAAGGACAAAAATGGAATCGAGTCTCGTCTTTAGTAAAAAGGGAATATGTCTGCGTTCAAAGATCGAGGTGAGTAATTGCGATAGACGCTGCATCATTTGGTGATCGAGCTGTGTGTGCTGATGCTGGAATTGAAAGTAGATCACCACCTGTTCATCGCTCATATCATATTGCAGTTTTGTTGCTTGTTCGACCACGTAGCTTTCTTCTGTATATTGCTGCTGTAACATATCATCTAACAAATGTCCCTGCATTTGGTTTTCTGTATCTTGAATGGCTTTTTGCTTCAACCATTCAATCGCATACACGGCCCCGGCATGCTCGATGGCAATCGCGTCGAGATGATGCCACGTATCCTTTTTCTTTAAAGACACAATAAACCCAAAAATATCACCCATCGCAATCACCGGGCATGCGGCGAGGACGAACGATCCGCACGTGTCATAGACGAGCCGCCCTTTCTCCTCTGCCTGCTTGAGAAGAGGCATGGTTTCAATGGGTTCATGATCTGTCAGAAAGCCAAAAGCAGGAGAGTACGTCACTTCATCTTTAATGAGATGAGCCGCTGTTTGATGTAAAAAGACATCAAGAACGACAATGTTCGCTGCAGTGAGATGTGCCAGTTCCTCTGTAATTTGCGTCACATTTTTATTCCTTACATTTAATTGGGTCAGTCTTTGATGAATTGCGGATGAATATTTTAGCTGATGAAGCTGACTACTCACGATTTGTTCTAAGACGGCTTTTGTAATATCTGAGAAATTGATGTGCGGCGGAATCTCGATGAGCGGAATGCCGCTATTTTTCGCCGCTTGAATGAGTGACGGTGGAATGTCGCTTAAGTACACACCTTTATAAATAGCGATGGCTGACAGCCTTTGAGATTGAATCAATTCCTCAATCCGCTCGCATCTTTCTTGATTGTCAGAAAGTCCGAATCCAGTTGTGACGAGCAATTCTCCTTCGGAAAGCCTTGACGTGTCTTCGATGATTTCCACGATGGTCACCCACTCAATGAGTCGATCCAGTCCATTTTCTCCAGCGAGCAGCTTTGTTCCCTTCATGATATCGAGTGAAAGTGCATCTTTGACGAGAATCGCCATAGACTCATGACCTCCTTTTGAACTCTCTTATACACGATGTATAAAAAATGAGTCTGAAATTCGGGCATGTGGCGAATGGAGGATGACTGCCCTCTTGATTAAGCTAATCTTATAACAAGTATACAAAATTTTCTTGCGATTCATGAAAAAGAAAGAGGCAGCTGCTGACGAGAGAGGGAGGAATGGCAAAGTGGAGACCCGGGATTACTTAATCAAACCGATGTTGAATCAGCATTATCCTGTGGCTGTGAAAGGAGAGGGAATTTATTTATATGATCGGGACGGAAAAAAATATATAGATGGCTCATCGGGGGCTGTCACGGCAAGTATTGGACATGGCATACGTGAAATCATTGATGCCATGACCGAGCAAGCGGAAAAAGTGAGCTTTACGTACAGATCACAATTCACAAATGAACCAGCAGAAGATCTTGCTTATGAATTGAGCAAGCTTTGTCCAGGTAACCTGAACTGGTCTTTTTTTGTCGGAAGTGGATCAGAGGCAACGGAAACAGCCATGAAAATTGCTATTCAGCATTGGCAGGAGCAGGGAAAGGCGGAGAAGAATCACATTATTTCTCGATGGATGAGTTATCACGGCATCACCCTCGGTGCGCTGTCGATGTCCGGACATATTACAAGGAGAGAGCGCTTTGAACCATTGCTCGAAAAGAATCCGGTGCTGTCTCCGCCATATAGCTATCGTTCATGGCTGCCGAAGGAAGAGGGCAAGCAGGTTGAATGGTATGTCCAGGAATTTAAAACGGTCATTCAGCGTATAGGAAAAGAGAGGATCGCCGCTTTTATTGCAGAGCCGATTGTCGGGGCATCGGGAGCGGCGCTAGTACCGCCAGACGGATATTTTGAAGCAATGAAGCGTGTCTGTGAGGAAAACGATATTTTAATGATTGCAGACGAAGTCATGACAGGCTTTGGACGAACTGGGAAAATGTTTGCGATGGAGCATTGGGGCGTCGTACCAGATATTATGGTTCTCGGCAAAGGGATGAGTGCTGGCTATTCACCGATTGCGGCAGCCGTCTCAGCGGATCATGTCATCGCGCCAATTCTGAGCGGTTCCGGCTCAGTGATGGCAGGTCATACCTATAGTGGCAATCCGCTTTCAGCCGCCGTCTCACTGGCTGTCATTCGTTATATGAAAAAACATCAGCTTCCTGAACGAGCGGATCTGTCTGGTCGCTATTTAATGAACGCCTTAAAGGAAGTGCAAACAAACCATTTCATCATAGGAGATGTGAGAGGAAAGGGACTGCTCATTGGCATTGAGTTTGTCGCAGACCGCCTGTCGAAAACACCATTTCCTGCCCATGCTCAAATGACGCATTTAGTCGTTGAGACAGCGAAGCAAAATGGCTTGCTTGTATACCCAGCAAGCGCCGGTGAGGATGGAGTGGGAGGTGCAGCGGTTATGATTGCACCGCCGCTTTCCATCACACAGCAGGAGATGGATGAACTCATTCAATTATTTGAACAGACCATTACGCAGGTCGAACAAGAAGTCATCAACCGAGGGTTTTTCCCATCTGCGATGTAGGGAGGAAAAATGATGAACAAAACAGTGAATGTAGATGAAGTGATCACGCATTTTAGGGATGGCATGACCATCATGTTTGGCGGGTTTGGCGGCGTAGGGTCTCCGCCATCATTGATCGATGCCATTCTAGAAGCCAATATTAAAGATCTGACATTGATCGGAAACGATGCAGGTTTCCCGCAAATAGGTGTTGGTCGGCTGATCACAGAAGGAAGAGTCAAGAAGATCATTGCTTCTCATATTGGCTCAAATCCAATAGCCGGACAGAAAATGCAGGCAGGTACACTAGACGTTCATTTTTACCCGCAGGGCATTCTTGCAGAAAAAATACGAGCAGGCGGGATGGGCTTGGCAGGCATTGTGACAGATGTCGGCATGGATAGCCTCAATCTCGATGAGAAGCAGCTCGTGCCGCTAAACGGAAAGACATATATCCTTGAGCCTGCGCTAACAGCAGATATTGCCATTGTGAATGCCCTCAAAGCAGATGAAGCAGGAAATCTAATATTTGATAAAAGTGCACGGAATACAAACCCGATTGTGGCGATGGCAGGAGACTGGACCATTGCGGAAGTGGAAGAGATTGTGCCTGTTGGTAATCTTCATCCGGAGGAAATCGTGACACCAGGCGTATTTGTGAACCAGATCGTGCAATCAAAAGGAGTGAACTGGACATGGGCATGGGAGACATCGATTTAAGACACCGCATAGCCAAACGTGCGGCGCAGGAAATTGAAGATGGCATGATCGTCAATCTTGGGATTGGTATCCCGACACTTGCAGCGGAATACATTCCAGCGCATTACAACGTATGGCTTCATGCTGAAAACGGCATTATGGGGGCAGGCGCCTCACCAGTACAAGGAGAAGAAGATCCAAATTTGTGCAACGCCGGCGGCTATCCTATTACATTAACAAAAGGCGGCTCATACATGGACAGCACGACTGCTTTTGGCATTATTCGAAAAGGCATGCTGGATATGACCATTTTAGGTGCACTTGAAGTAAGCAGTCAGGGCGATCTTGCGAATTGGATTGTGCCAGGTAAACGAGTACCCGGGATGGGCGGAGCGATTGAGCTTGCACAAAAGGCGAAAAAGGTTGTGGTGGTGATGAGCCACCTCGATAAACACGGACAATCAAAGGTGAAATCTGCCTGCACATTGCCCTTAACGGCGAAGTCTTGTGTAGATTTGATTATTACGGATATGGCCGTCATTGAGGTCAAATCACAGCTGCTCATTTTACGTGAAGTCATGCCACCGTTTCAGCCGGAGGATGTCATAAGGGCGACAGAGGCACCCTTAATTTTAGCGCCTGATGTTAAATCTGTTGTGTAGAAAGGATGACTGACTTGCAGCCAATTACACGTATCAGAAGCTGGATGAGAGAGCACCAAGATGAAGCGATTGCGCTTCTTCAGCAAATGGTGCAATGTGAAAGCACCCAAGGGAACGAACAAAAGGTGCAACAAATTGTAGCAAATAAGCTGTCCGCCATTGGTTTTGATGTAGATGTATGGGAGATTGGCGGAGAAGACCTGCTCGAACACCCATATTTCTATTCCCCGAGGCGTTCTTTTAAAGGAAGTCCCAATGTCGCCGGGCGATTGAAGGGGAAAGGGGACGGCAAATCTATTTTATTAAACGGGCACGTCGATGTTGTGCCAGCAGGAGATACGAAACAATGGACATATCCGCCTTACAGCGGGCATATCATAGACGGGAGACTTTATGGACGCGGGGCAACAGATATGAAAGGCGGAAATGTTTCTTTACTCTTTGCACTAGAGGCGCTGCATGCGCTTCAGATTCCGCTGAAAGGAGATGTCGTATTTCATAGTGTCGTCGAAGAAGAGAGCGGCGGCGCCGGTACTCTTGCAGCCATACTGAGAGGATATACAGCAGATGCGGCGATCATTCCAGAACCAAGTCATATGAAAATCTTTCCGATTCAGCAGGGATCTAAGTGGTTCAGACTGCATATGAAAGGAAGGGCAGCTCATGGCGGAACAAGATATCATGGCGTTTCCGCTATTGAAAAGAGTACGATCGTTCTTTCGCATGTAGCGGCACTTGAAGCAGAACGAAATCAACGCATCACCGAACCATTATTTCAGCATATCCCCATTCCAATCCCCATCAACATAGGGAAAATTCAAGGCGGTGATTGGCCGTCCTCTGTAGCAGATCTAGTCACAATGGAGGGAAGACTTGGTGTGATGCCAGGTGAGACGGTTGAGCAGGCAGAGAAGGAACTAGAAAATTGGATGATGGGACTTGGGGAAAAGGATGAATGGTTCAAAGAGCATCCTGTCGAAGTCGAATGGTTTGGTGCTAGATGGCTTCCAGGCTCAATCGATACGAACCATCCACTTTTAGGTCTATTGAAGGAACAATATGAGGCGGTCAAGAAGGAGCCCCCAAAGATCGAAGCTGCTCCTTGGGGAACAGACGGAGGACTACTGTCACAGGCGGCAGGTATCCCGATCATCGTGTTCGGACCTGGAACAACAGAGCTTGCCCATTTTCCGAATGAATCCATCGACATTGAGCATGTCATTGAAGCCGCAGAAATTATTGCAGGTACGATGGTGGAATGGTGTGAAGCAGCGGAGTGATATAAAAATGATCACAAAAAAGAAGACAAAGTGCTAAAATCAAGATCATTTTAGCACTTTGTCAACAATTTGAAAGAAGGCTGTTCAATCAGCCTTCTCTTTATGTGTGTCCTGCTGTTCACACATATACGTTACTGGACAAAAACGAAGAATGCCTGATCCAAGCTTCATCCCGCCGAACATCATGCCCAAAAGCAGCATTTTGCTCCATGGTTTTCTAGCATATAAAGAACCAGCCACAGTACATATTGTCATTCCACAGGCAATTCGAATGAGCGCTTCCATTAAGCCGAGATTAGGTTTCATTGAAGGTAAATCTCCTTTTTTAAATATTTTAAGTGTGATTTCAAGAAATTGTAACGTTTCATTAATGCGTAACGTGGTTTGTTATGTTACGATAGGGCTAATACAAATGAAGGAGAGTATGTGAATGTCCGAACGTACTTTTAATTGGAGAAACAATGACATCCGCACACAAATCGATGTAGTCGACTCAAAAATAGTTCCAACACTCCTTTTAACGAATGGACTCGTGCTAAACCCGTTTTTAAAACAATGGGTGAAAGCAAATATTTGGATACATGATGATCGAATTGTTTATGTCGGAGCAGAGCTTCCTCAAAATAAATCAGCTAAACGTGTGATTGATTGTGAAGGGAAATACATTGTGCCTGGGTATATAGAGCCTCACGCGCATCCGTTCCATATTTATAATCCCCAATCACTTGCAGAATATGTGTCTCAATTTGGCACAACCACGATGGTTAGTGATAACTTATTTCTTCTTTTGCAGAGCAATGAAAAGAAAGCGCTTTCCACTCTGTGTGAATTAAAACAGCAGCCATTTCAGTATTTCTGGTGGTCTAGATACGATCTTCAAACCGAAGTCAGATATGAAGATGAGATGCTTCCTATCAACTATCGCAAGGAATGGATTGATCATCCAGATGTCCTTCAAGGCGGCGAATTAACAAGCTGGCCAAGATTGATGGACGGAGATGATCTCATTTTATATTGCATGCAAGAAACGAAGAAGCAGCGGAAACGAATTGAAGGGCATTTCCCTGGCGCTTCTGAGAAAACGCTAACAAAAATGAAGCTGTTTGGCGCGGACAGCGACCATGAAGCGATGAATGCAGACGATGTGCTCAAACGCTTGTCCCTTGGCTACCATGTCTCACTTCGTCATTCTTCCATCCGCCCAGATTTAGTGAACATTTTAAGAGAGTTGCATGAGCGTGATTTTAGACACTATGATCACTTTTTCTATACAACAGACGGAGCAGCGCCTCATTTTTATGAGGAGGGTATGATTAATCGTTTGATTGCAATTGCCCTTGAAGAAGGCGTGCCTATCATCGATGCATACAATATGGCGACCTTTAACATTGCGAAATACTATCAAATTGATGACTTATTAGGTGTTGTCGGTCCAGGACGTCTGGCTTCTTTGAATGTGTTAGATGATCCAATGAATCCAAATCCTGAAACGGTCATATCTAAAGGAGTCATCCTCAAATTAGATGGAGAGAACCAGCATCAATTTCAAGAAACAAAATGGGAAAATGGCGGGCTTGTTCCATTAGATCTAGGCTATGATCTGACGACGAGTGATTTGCAATTTTCCATGCCACTAGGTGTCAAAATGAGAAATGCTGTCATCATGGAGCCTTATACAGTGGAGATTGATAACTCTGTGAATCAGCTGTCATGTGATCATGATCAAAGTTTCTTTAGCCTGATTGACCGAAAAGGTGAGTGGCGTGTAAACACGATGCTCAAAGGGTTTGCAAACAAAGTGCAAGGGTTTGTCAGCTCGTTTTCACTCACGGGTGACATTTTAGTGATCGGGAAAAATAAAGAAGATATGATGCTTGCACATAAGCGAATGAAAGAAATTGGCGGGGGGATCGTCCTCACAGAGAACGGGGAAATTTTGCACGAAATCCCGCTGCAACTATCAGGCTGTGCCTCTGCTGAACCGTTCGAGACAGTCCTTCAGCAAATACAAACCTTGCGAGAGCTGCTCATTGAGAGAGGCTATCCATTTGATTGCCCAATTGATACACTTGTCTTTTTCCAAAGTACACATTTGCCGTATATTCGAGTGACACCAAGAGGAATATTTGATGTCATGAAAAAAACTGTACTCTTTCCGTCTATAATGCGTTAAAATATAACAGAGTGGAGCTGTATCATCTTTGCTAGATTTCTGACCGCTGTTATAGGGCAGACGTGAGCAATGGATCTCTTCGCTGCCATGTAGGTGAAAATGCTTATGTGGAGTTGTTGAAGCAGAGGGCTTTGACATGACGAGTGAAATGCCCTAATGAAAAAATGAATCTGTCGGTTACGCTGGCCGACCAACATATTTTGAATAATTGAGTGAGGCGGGGCGCATGTTTGTGGTCTCGCTGAGCTTTTCGTACAACCTGTATTTTTAGGGAAGCCCTAATGAAGTAGAAGTGATCTGGATATCGGAAGCAAACAAGTTTGTCAGATTGTCGAACAAGGAAAATGACAGAACTTGTCGAATTTGTATACGATAAAGAAGCTTCGGCTTACGAAAGAACTGACGGCATTTCCAGCGTATAAACAAACCTGTCATGATTCGTTCAAAGCTCATTGCTGAGGTTGAAAAAAATTAGTCAGGAAAGATACCGCTTTCTCCGCAGAATGTCGTGCGAAGCGGTGCCAAAAGTAAAGGAGAAGATGTATAAAGATGCAAATTGATAAATTAAGGGGCAAAAGCTTAGATCAGTTATTCAACTCCATCTTATCCCTTAAAGACCTGGAAGAATGCTATCGATTCTTTGATGATTTGTGTACCATCAATGAAATTCAATCTTTATCACAGCGTCTTGAAGTAGCACGTATGCTTCGCGAGGGAAACACGTATCATAAAATTGAGACGGAGACAGGTGCAAGCACTGCAACCATCTCACGAGTCAAACGCTGCTTGAACTACGGAAACGATGCCTATACAATGGCACTTGACCGCGTAGCAGAACAGCAGGCAAATGACGAAACAAAATAAAACAGCTTTCACTGTAAACAATTCTTTTCGACAAGAATGGCGTTGTTTACAGTTTTTTTATGAAGAGCGCTGAAAAAACAAACAAGGACTTGCTGAAAGAAGCGGTCCTGATTTTTATTTTCTTTCTCTTTCGTATTTCTTGACTATTTTGTGCAATAGATTTGTCTTATTCCTATTAGGAACCCCAAAAATCAGTACATTAACTGCATCTAATAGACTGTGTTGTGGAACTCTATTCTAAAATTTTGTTTAATGATTTGATTTCCTCCATGTAGGGATGAAAAAGTAAATGTTTATTATAATCAGAATGGAAATACCAAAAAGTAATGAAACCAATGTATTTATATTTCTTTCAAAAGGCAATATTTCATATAGAAAATAGGATGTCACTAATAAACAATCAAGCCCTATTATTTTTTTTGAACCAGATTTTCTATTAAAGTAATCACGTGCCCCAATAAATGTTAAAATAATTCCAGTCAAAAACAGAACTCCCCACCAAATGTGTAAATACCAAATAGGTAGTTGATATGCAGCTGAGTCAAAATAGGCGCCTGTGTAACCTAAAAAACTGATCAACATTAGAATTCGACCAAATACTGCTGAGAGTTGCATCCTTATATCTTTTTGATTTGGTTTAATGCGATTTTCTTGGTCTTTTTTCCAAGAAGGTTGTTCTGGAGATACTAATTCTTTTATGTCGCTATCAAATAATTCAGCTAATTTTATTAAATGTTTCATCGATGGTTCTGATTGATTTGTTTCCCATTTTGATACTGCTTGCCGACTCACTCCTAACTGCTCAGTTACATATTCTTGCGATAACTTTAAAGCTCTTCTTTTATCTGCAATATTGGAACCTAATGACATCTTTCAACTCCCCTTTATATTATGTTGGTTGTCATTGTAATGGTTTTATAAGTTGCACACTACCAACCACTATGCAACTATTGGTTGCAAAAGCTTAATTTAACTAGATACTTTAGTAATGGGTTTTGATAGTACGGTTAATATGATGGATATCCAACAAGAATGGTACAATATCCATTCAACATTGAGAAGGTTCGTTTGCACCATGTATTTGATTTAAACTTAATGAAAGTTTTTTAATAACATCCAAGCAGAATGCATGCAATTGAATGCTCTAGGTTGTAGAGCAAATTGGCAGTTAAGAAATTAGAAGAGAGTGTTTTTAAAAAATGGTGATGTACCAATGTTAATAAAGTCCAATAAAAAAGCAGGGAGGCTCCCTGCTTTTTATTCTGTGTATATTCAATTTTTCATTTATTTGTTAATGTACTGTGTTGGTGTCATTCTGTTTCTCTAAGACTCTAAAATTTTACACTAGACAGACGGCTGTGTTCCTGAAAAAATAGGCACTTCACTTGTCTGACCATTTTCTTGTCTGTAGACAATATGTTTCTCATTAAAATGAATGGGAGATTCAATTCCTGCGGCTGCGGATAAGTTAAACAAACCTTCTCTTAGAGAAAGGATATAATTGCAGACTCGGTATTTCTTTTCTTCAATGGATAAACCCTTTTGCAGCTTTGGATCAGTAGTGGCGACCCCGACTGGGCATTTATTCGTGTGACACACTTGGGCGCGAATACAGCCGACTGAAAACATGAGTCCCCGTGCAATATTGACAAAGTCAGCACCCATGGAAAGGGCAATCGCAATTTTATCAGGTGAGAGAAGTTTGCCAGAAGCAAAGAGTTTTACTTGATCTCTGACACCGTATTCCTTCAATATTTGATGAACCATTGGGAGTGCCGTGAAAATCGGCAGCCCTGCGGAATCTGCCAATTCATGAAAGGACGCACCAGTGCCGCCTTCTCCGCCATCCACTGTAATGAAATCAGGATGCTTTCCGCTTTTTTTCATGTACGCTGCAAGTTCCTCAATGTTTTCTTTATGTCCGACCACAAGCTTGATGCCGACAGGCTTTCCGCCTATACTTCGCAACTGTTCAATGAAATCAAACATATCAGGAATGGAGTGGAACATCTCAAATCGATTTGGGCTGTCAATGGATTGGTGGGGCGGCAATTTACGGATGTTTGCAATTTCTTCGGTGACCTTTTCACCGTCAATATGCCCGCCGCGTGTTTTAGCTCCTTGAGCCAGCTTCAGCTCAAAGGCTTTGACTTCCTCGTGCTCGCTTTTTTTCTTAAACTCTTCAAAGGAAAAAGCGCCATCCTCTGTTCTTACGCCAAATAGACCGGGCCCAATTTGGCATATGATATCGGCTCCGCCTTTGAGGTGATAGGGAGAAAGCCCGCCTTCACCTGTGTTCATCCACGTACCGCCAGCCATCTTTAATCCTGAGGATAATGCTGTAATGGCCCTGTCGCCTAAAGATCCGTAGCTCATGGCAGACTGACCAATCAGGCCTTTCACACGGAAAGGCTTTTGACATGTGTGCTCGCCTATCACTTGTACATCGTCTTGATGGAGATAGTAAGGTTTTGCTTCAACCTCTTTGGTATGTTCACTTCTTCTCAGTAAATTGTCTTGATCGATCTGATACACTTTTGTTTGGATTTTTTCAGATTGATTGATGCGTAACTCATCTCGTTGTTTTGGAAATAGGACGTTGCGAATGTAGTAGCCAGGCTTGTCAAAATCACGTTTTGATCCAAAGCCCATCGTCCGGCTTTTGTACTTCCCAGACATGACAGCTTGCTCGTATTCTCTTCTTGAGAAAGGAAGCTCCTCCCGATCATTTAGAAACAGATATTGGCGAAGCTCAGGTCCTATTTTTTCAAAAATAAACCGTAGCTTTCCAATGACCGGATAATTTCGTAGGACAGAATGCTCTTCCTGTTTTTCATCTCGCATCCAAATCCAGATGAATAAAATGATTGGTATGATGAAAAAAATCACTAATAGTGCGACAATGACAATGAAAGGTGTTGTCACGAAAATCCCCTCTTTTCTCTATCGTTGCTGTTGTTATTCCACTTTTCATTGAAAGAGAAACCACTTCAACAGATTGTGACGTTTAGAAATGAAAAGGCGGGGTAACTTACAAATAAGATCATAAGGGGAGGGAACATACATGAATAAGCGTCCGAATACGTATGTACTTGCAGGATTAGGGGTTGGTGGTGCAGTGTTATTAGCAGTGAAAAATAAACAGCATCTCAAAAAATGGGCAAGCATGTTCCGCTCAGATGAAAAGATTCCTGAAAAAGCTGGACACCCTGATCCATTAGATATTCAAGACAACAAGATGGTCGATGAAGGGGCCATGACATCCGTCCATTATTTCAATGAAGCGAGACAATAGTTTGGAAAAACCGTTTTGACCATTCAAAACGGTTTTTTCTTGTCTTTTTTTTGATGTTATATCGAAGAGGATCGACAATCGTAAAACCGATCAACCCTTCGTGATCAGGCGTCGAGAAAAGAAATTCAATGCCTGATAAATGATAGGTTGAGAGAACTTCCTGATCTGTAAAACGTAACGAAAGCTCATCCTCATAAACGGGTGCATGCTTCAAAACCTTGGTTTCTTCTGCAAATAACTCCAAACCAGCTACTCGGCCCTCTTTGTCAATATCTACGTTCACACATTCATTTACATCTAATTCAATGGTTTCTTTGATTGTCCCAATTCCCACAGGCAGGAGATAGATGTATCCGATGTCGATCGTTTGATCATATGTGATGGCTCTTTTCAAGTGGATCACCTACTTTATGTATGGTTTTTTGATCAATAGTAAAATGTCCCTTTATTGTATAATAACATGTGGTGATACAAAACTTTCCTATCAGTGAACGGTCAAAGATCAACCCTCTCAGCTCCTAGATGTTTTCAGCAA
The DNA here is from genome assembly GCF_009937765.1 of Bacillus pumilus. NCBI lineage: Bacteria > Bacillati > Bacillota > Bacilli > Caryophanales > Bacillaceae > Bacillus > Bacillus pumilus. The sequence continues at coordinate 2,507,332 of NZ_CP047089.1, forward strand.
TCTAACTTAAAGTCATGAACACCATTTTCAAAAGAATGAAACTTTTAGCTGAAGGAGGTTACCCATTTTTTGCGGTCACTGATTTTGTTATAATATTTAAATGGAATGAAACGAATGGAGGAACATTTTTCATGTATGATGTTACCGAGTGGAAGCATGTCTTTAAACTCGATCCGAATAAAGAAATATCCGATGAACAGCTAGAGGCGATTTGCGAATCTGGTACGGATGCGATATTGATTGGCGGCAGTGACAATGTGACAGAGGACAACGTGCTTCAATTGATGTCAAAGGTCCGCCGGTTTCTTGTGCCATGTGTGCTTGAAATCTCAACACATGAAATGATTGTGCCGGGCTTTGATCTGTATTTCATTCCGACCGTCTTAAACAGCTCTCATCCTGATTGGATTGTTGGGCTTCACAAGGACGCGATGAAGGAATTCGGTGATTTGATGTCAATGGAAGAGATCGTGCCTGAAGGCTATGTGATTTTAAATGAAGAATGTAAAGCGGCCAAGCTTACAGAAGCAAATACAGCACTGGACATCGATGACGTAAGAGCATATGCAAGAGTGGCAGAGCATTTGATGAAGCTGCCCATTTTTTATCTAGAATACAGCGGAACGCTTGGAGATATAGAGTTAGTGAAAGAAACGAAAGCAGTGCTTTCTGATACGGTTCTTTTTTATGGCGGGGGCATTGAAAACGCAAAACAGGCAGAAGATTTTGCGCAGCATGCGGACGTGGTTGTTGTAGGAAACGTCATTTATGACAATTTCAAAGAAGCATTAAAGACAGTGAGCGCAGTCAAAAAATCATCATAGTCAAACAAGATGAAACGGGTTAAAATAGAACATAAGTTCGAATTGGCGGTGAATGGAATGAATGAAATATCGAATCATCTATTAGAAGGGTTGAATGACGCGCAGAAAGAAGCGGTCAAAGCAACAGACGGTCCGCTACTCTTGATGGCAGGAGCAGGAAGCGGAAAGACACGGGTGCTCACACATCGAATTGCTTATTTAATGGCAGAAAAGCATGTGGCTCCGTGGAACATTTTAGCGATTACGTTTACAAATAAAGCAGCACGTGAAATGCGTGAGCGTGTACAAGCCATTTTAGGGCCTGGTGCGGATGATATATGGATCTCTACGTTCCACAGCATGTGTGTGCGCATTTTACGACGCGATATTGACCGTATTGGTGTAAATCGCAACTTTTCTATATTAGACACATCTGATCAGCTTTCAGTCATTAAAAACATTTTAAAAGAACGAAATATCGATCCTAAAAAGTTTGATCCACGTAGCATTTTAGGTTCAATCAGTAGTGCAAAAAACGAACTCATTGACGCAGAGGAATACGCCAAAACAGCTGGTGATTTCTATGATCAAGTGGTCAGCGACGTCTACACAGATTATCAAAAACGATTACTCAAGAACCAATCACTTGATTTTGATGATCTTATTATGATGACGATTCGTCTGTTTGAACGCATCCCTGAAGTATTAGAACACTATCAGCGAAAATTCCAATACATTCATGTCGATGAGTATCAGGATACAAACAGAGCGCAGTACATGCTTGTGAAACTGCTCGCTCAACGTTTTCAAAATATATGTGTGGTCGGTGACTCGGATCAGTCCATCTATCGCTGGCGCGGAGCGGATATTACAAACATTCTCTCCTTTGAAAAAGATTATCCGTCCAGTGAAGTGATTTTGCTTGAGCAAAATTATAGATCGACTAAACGTATTTTGAATGCTGCAAACACAGTGATTCAAAACAATTCAAACCGTAAGCCGAAAAATCTTTGGACAGAAAATGATGAAGGAGCGAAGATTGCCTATTACCGTGCAGATAATGAATTCGGTGAAGGACAATTTGTTGCTGGAAAGATTCATCAGCTTCATCAGAGCGGCAAGCGTAAATTATCCGATTTTGCGATTCTTTATCGGACCAATGCCCAGTCTCGTGTCATAGAGGAAACATTATTGAAGTCAAACATTCAATACAACATTGTCGGCGGCACGAAGTTCTATGACAGAAAAGAGATCAAGGACATTTTGGCGTACTTACGCCTAGTAGCTAACCCAGATGACGACATTAGCTTTGCACGAATCGTTAACGTACCAAAGCGCGGAATCGGTGCAACTTCTGTTGATAAAATTGCGGCATATGCCGAGATGAATGATCTGTCTATGTTTGAAGCACTTGCTCAGGTAGATTTCATTGGACTCAGTGCAAGGGCAGCCAATGCGCTTGATGAATTTAAACAGCTCATTGATCAAATGACCAATATGCAGGATTATTTATCTGTCACAGAACTAACAGAAGAAATTCTAGAGAAAACAGGCTATCGTGAAGCACTAAAGGTTGAAAAAACGATTGAAGCACAAAGTCGTCTAGAAAATATTGACGAGTTTCTCTCTGTGACTAAGAACTTTGAAGAACAAAATGAAGACAAGTCCCTTGTGACTTTCCTGACAGACCTTGCCCTTGTCGCAGACATCGATAAGCTGGATGAAAATGAGGAAGAAGATCAGGATGCGGTCATTTTAATGACGCTTCACGCCGCAAAAGGTCTAGAATTCCCCGTTGTCTTCTTAATGGGCATGGAGGAAGGTGTCTTCCCGCACAGCCGTTCATTAATGGAAGATGCGGAGATGGAAGAAGAGCGCCGCCTTGCTTATGTAGGCATCACACGTGCGGAAGAAGAGCTTTATTTATCAAGTGCCAAGATGAGAACACTCTTCGGCCGGACAAACATGAACCTTGAATCAAGATTCATTCGAGAAATACCAGCCGATTTATTGGACAACCTAAATGAGAAAAAAGAAACCAAAACACCATTTGGCCAAACAAGAGAACGACCGCAAAGACGGGGACCTGTCTCACGTCCGCAAACTCAAACCATTCAAAACACAGGCGGCGGAAGTATTGGCTGGGCTGTGGGCGATAAAGCGGCTCATAAAAAATGGGGCGTTGGAACGGTTGTCAGTGTAAAAGGCAGTGGAGACAGCACAGAGCTTGATATTGCCTTCCCAAGCCCTACAGGCATTAAGCGTCTTCTCGCAGCATTTGCGCCAATTGAGAAGCAATAAACTGGTAGAACTTATAAAACGGATGAATTGAAAGGAAGAAGCAGATGGATAAAGAAGCAGCGAAACGCCGGATCGAGGAACTGCACGAGATTTTGAACCAATACAACTACGAATATCATACACTGGATCGTCCAAGTGTTCCTGACGCTGAATATGATGCGCGCATGCGTGAGCTGATCTCTTTAGAGGAAGAGCACCCTGATTTAAAAGCAGCGGACTCTCCCTCACAAAGAGTAGGAGGCGCTGTGTTAGACGCCTTCCAAAAAGTGCGTCATGGCACACCGATGCTCAGCCTTGGGAATGCGTTTAATGAACAGGACCTTCTTGATTTTGACCGCCGGGTTCGTCAAGCAGTCGGTGACGATATCGCATACAATGTCGAGCTGAAAATTGACGGACTCGCTGTTTCTCTCCGTTATGAAAATGGCGTGTTTGTTCGAGGTGCTACTCGTGGAGATGGGACAACGGGTGAGGATATTACTGAAAACCTCAAAACCATTCGTTCGATCCCACTCAAAATCAAACGTCCTTTGTCTATTGAAGTGAGAGGCGAGGCATTTATGCCAAAACCTTCCTTTGAAGCATTAAACGAAAAAAGATTACAAAACGAAGAAGAGCCGTTTGCGAACCCGCGTAATGCGGCCGCCGGCTCACTTCGTCAGCTTGATACAAAAATTGCGGCGAAACGAAACCTTGATATCTTCGTCTACAGTATAGCGGAGCTTGATGAAATTGGTGTTGAATCGCAAAGCGAAGGACTCGATCTTCTCGATGAACTTGGCTTTAAAACGAACAAAGAAAGACGGACGTGCCAAACGATTGAGGAAGTGATCGAGCTCATTGAAACACTGAAAACGAAGCGTGCTGATTTTTCATATGAAATCGATGGAATTGTGATCAAAGTCGATTCGTTAGCTCAGCAAGAAGAGCTAGGCTTTACAGCTAAAAGTCCCCGCTGGGCTGTTGCGTACAAGTTTCCAGCTGAAGAGGTCGTGACAAAGCTACTTGATATTGAGCTAAGTGTCGGGCGTACAGGTGTCATCACACCAACGGCGATCCTGGAGCCTGTCAAAGTAGCAGGAACGACAGTACAACGAGCGTCTCTTCATAATGAAGATTTGATCAAAGAAAAGGATATTCGCCTTTTTGATCAAGTGATTGTGAAAAAAGCGGGAGATATTATTCCAGAAGTCGCAGGTGTACTGATCGATCAGCGTACAGGAGAAGAAAAGCCGTTTCACATGCCGACGGAATGCCCAGAGTGTCATAGTGAGCTGGTGAGAATCGAAGGTGAAGTGGCTTTACGCTGCATCAATCCAGAATGCCCTGCCCAAATACGTGAGGGACTCATTCACTTTGTTTCCCGCAATGCAATGAACATTGATGGGCTTGGCGAGCGGGTCATTACACAGCTTTTCAAAGAACAGCTTGTCTCTCGTGTGTCCGATCTTTACCGATTAACGAAAGAAGAACTCATTCAACTTGAGCGAATGGGCGAAAAATCTGTCGACAATTTACTGCGTTCGATTGAGCAATCGAAAGAAAACTCTCTAGAGCGTTTATTATTTGGACTCGGTATACGATTTATTGGCTCCAAAGCGGCAAAGACCTTGGCGATGCATTTCGGTGATATCGATCAATTAAAGCAAGCGACGAAAGAACAATTACTCGAAGTTGATGAAATCGGTGAAAAAATGGCTGATGCTGTTGTCACGTACTTTGAAAAAGAAGAAATTCTCAATCTGCTAAATGAACTAAAAGAGCTTGGGGTCAATATGACCTATACAGGACCAAAACCGGTGAAGGTTGAAGAAAGTGATTCCTATTTTGCAGGCAAAACCATTGTGCTGACAGGGAAATTAGAAGAAATGGCACGAAACGATGCAAAAGCAGCGATCGAAGCATTAGGTGGTAAACTGGCAGGTAGTGTGAGTAAGAAAACAGATTTAGTCATTGCCGGAGAAGCAGCGGGAAGTAAGCTGACAAAGGCAGAAGAACTTAATATTGAAATTTGGGACGAAGCTAAAATGCTCGAGGAGCTAAAGAAATAAGAGGAGTGTTTTCTATTGAAAAAGTTGTTATTGCTGCTGACAATGCTCACACTGGTATTGTCAGCGTGTGCACCTTTTGGGGGAAAGGAAGACGAAGAGGTCACACAAAAAACGGATGAAACGAAAGAAACAGCCATCATCCCGATGTACAATATCTCTGACTCTTATTACAAAATGGTGCTGCCGTTTAAACAAGGGGCTGCAAGAGGATTAACAGCAGAGCGTCTCAACACACGCTTGGACATCGATGAATTTGAAACAGGGCTCATGCGTCTCGCAACAGAGTCATTTAATACAAACGATTACCTTTTCCAAGAAGGACAGCATTTAGATGAGGACACCGTTCTAGGCTGGCTGGCGCGCAAAAAAACAGGCAGTGATTTGAAAAAGGCAGAAAAAGAAGATAAGGACTTTAAGAATCTAGGCTTAAATCCTGCTCTTCCGAACTCAGGTTCAACAAAGTCTAAAAATGAAAATAGTCCAATTTACTTAGCTTCGATGTTAGAGCATAATTACTTAATTCGAAAAGATAAAAACAGCTTACAGCTTGGCGGGGTTGTCATTGGACTTGCGCTGAACTCTGTTTATTATTACCGTGAAAATATCGGTGATCCTCAGCAAGAAGTGACGATCGATTCTTCGAAAAATTCAAAGAAACTACTGTCAGAAGGCGAAAAAATTGCTGAACAAGTGATCAAACGAATTCGTCAAATGGATGGATTGCAAAAAGTACCTGTCATGATTGCCCTTTATAAGCAAGCACCAAAATCATCGATCGTGCCAGGAAACTTTATTGCTAAAACAGATGTGAAAGCAGGCTCAGCTGATATCGGCAATTGGGATACGATCAAAGAGGAGAATGTCTTCTTCCCTTCAGATAATGCGAAAGGCAACTACAAAGATGATTCCGAGCGATTTGACCGCTTCAAAACAAAAGTTGAAGACTATTTCCCGAATTACACGGGTGTCGTAGGAAAAGGCTTTTACAAAGACGGGAACCTGCAAAAAATGAAAGTCGAAATTCCAATGCAGTTCTACGGAAAAACGGAAGTCGTAGCTTTCACGCAATATTTAACAGGTGAAGTAATGGATTACTATAAGAGTACCAATATCGAAATTAACATCACATCTTCAGATCAACAAGAAGCCTTGATCACGAAAAATGCTGAAGACAAAGAACCAACCGTCCATATATATGACTAAATAAAAACCGCCTTTTGGCGGTTTTTTAAATTAGTTAAAATGTATCAAATTATGAAAATATTGTTATAAAAAGTAGAAGTGTAGAAAATAATGTATTATTATGGGTGATAATGAAGAGAAAATGGAGATAAATATGAAAAACAAATCATTTTACTTTTTATTAGGGGGACAATCCCTAGCTAATTTTGGGGATTCTTTGTATGTCCTCGTTCTAACCATTCTGACATATCAATTAACAAACTCTACACTAATTGCATCAATGGTGGCTGTCTCACAGTTTGTTGGACAAGCACTTGGCGCAGTACTCATTCCTTTCTTTATGTATCAATTTAAGCTGAAAAGACTCATTATCTATTTGCAAATATGTCAAATTGCTTTCTTCGGTTGCTTGATTTTCATTTATATTCTACAACTATCAACTTTTACTATTCCTCTCTTTTTTATCATTGTATTTTTCCTTTCTTTGATAGATGGAGGAACCATTCCTGTTCGAAATTCGATGATCCCACGTCTAGTAGAAAAGAACTTTTTACTAAAAGCTAATAGTTATATCTTAACTTCTGACCAATTGGTCCTTTTACTTGGCTGGCTTTTAGGAGGGCTGTTTATTGGCATTCTTGGACCACAGTTTCTCCTATTGACGACACTTGTTCTATACAGTTTGTCGCTCATATCTATGCTCTTTATCATTGATACTGGGGCTGCCGCTAAACAAGAGCAACAGTCTGAATCATTAGCTACAAGGGTCTTTTCAGGATGGAAGCTCATGTATGAAAAGCCTACTATTCGAACATTAACGATTTTAGAAATGCTGTCCATGAGTGGTAGAAGTATATGGACTGGTGCCATTATTCTTGTGTATGTCACAGAAGTCTTACACCAGCCAGAAACATGGTGGGGCTTTATTAACGCAAGCTATTTTGGAGGAACCATTCTAGGCGGCCTGCTCGTGCTGCGGTTCGCAAAACATGTGGAACAGCGTTTGTTTGAACACATTTTTTACAGTTCAGTGATCGTTGCTGTGCTAACCCTTTGTTTAGGGTTGAATCATTCTGTATGGATGAGTTTGTTGTTTGTCTTTTTATTAGGGCCAGCCTTTCAGCTTCGCAGCATTTCCATTCGTACCTATGTACAAGATACACTGAGTGAAATTGAATTGCCCAAAATACTATCAGCTCAACATACACTATCAACTTTTATATACGGAATGTCCATCCTTGTTATGAGCACCATGACTGATCTCTTTGGGGCAAGAGTCGTCTTTTTTATCAACGTTGCCCTGTTTACTGTGTCGGCCTTCCTAGCATCTAGATTAAAAAATGAACATATTTAGACATTTTATCTCAATTATTTACAAATATACCATTGTATGATTTAATATGTTCGTAGAAATGTTAACTATATGAAAAGTAGAGGTGGCGTAATTGACTAGTAGTTTAGTATATTGGCCATTAACACATCCGCAACGGCGCGTGATGAACATGGAAACATTTTACCCAGGAACACCAATCAATCATATTGGCGGTATCATTTTCGTCAATGGACCGTTGCAGCTCGATAAACTGAAGCAGGCCATTGCATCTTGTATCATGCTGACAGAATCACTTCGTCTCAAGCTAGTAGAGAAAGATGGTGAAACGCTTCAATACGTTGACCCAAACGCCGACAGCTCTATTCCTACCTATGAGTTTTCCGCACATGAAGACATGCTAGAATGGGCCGAAAAAGCCTTCAAAACACCATTTCAATTAACAGAAACCTCTCTCGCCGAATTTGCGGTACTAAAAATCGGTGAACAACAATCTGGTTATTTCATCAAATGCCATCATACTGTAGCAGATGGATGGTCGATGAAAGTAATCATCGATAAAATTAGCCAGCTTTACACTGCTCTTACCCAAAGCTCCTCTATCGAACAAGAAGCAGACAATCACTCTGTATTTATTGATAAAGAATCAAAATATATGAACTCCCCAAGATTTAAAAAAGATCAGCAATTTTGGAAAGAAGCATTATCTGATGTGTCTGATAGTTATTTGGTAAAAGGAACTGACCAAATTGAAGGCCATCGGCAAAGCCATTACCTTGATCGACAACTCTCAGAACGAATCTATGAATTTATAGATACCTATCATTGTTCAATCAACTCTTTATTTACTTTAGGACTCTTCGTTTACTTGCATAAAAGATACCAGCAAAAAGATTTTATTATTGGGACGCCAGTTCTCAATCGTTCCGGACAAAAGGAAAAAGCCACCTCCGGTATGACCGTCAGTACAATGCCATATCGAATGAAGATTGATCCTCATCTATCTTTGTTAGAAAGTTTAACAGACGTTCAAAAAAGCTATAAGGCTTACTTCCTGCATCAGCGTTATCCCTATGATGCACTGGTCAAAGATTTAGAGCTTGCAAAAGCAGGGTATGATCAGCTTTTTCAAATCTATATCAACTCCTATAGCACAAATATGGTGCAGGAAATGGAAGGATACAAAGTTGAATACATAGAGCTTTACAATGGCTTCCAGCCCTATGGCTTACAAGTTGCTGTGAAAGAGTGGGATGAAAAAGGACAAATTGAGCTTCAATATGACCACAAGATCTCAGACTACAGCAATGAAGACATCGACTTTCTACACGAAAGAATGCTTCTCTTTGTCGAAACCATACTCGCTCAGCCAAAACAGCTGTTAAAAGACGTATTTCTCATGACAGAA